>NZ_AADV02000048.1 GCF_000167195.1 Crocosphaera watsonii WH 8501
CCACCCGTGAGGTACTCTAAATGAGCAAAAAAAAATCTCCCCCCAAACGGCACAAAATGCACGTCAAGAAAGGGGATACCATTCAAGTTATTTCAGGACGAGATAAAGGCAAAGTGGGAGAGATTACCCAAACCCTGCCCAAAACAGGCCAAGTCGTCGTTAAAGGGGTTAATGTCCGCACCAAGCACGTTAAACCTCAACAAGAGGGAGAATCAGGTCAAATTTCCACCTTTGAAGCTCCTATTCATAGTTCTAACGTCATGCTCTACTCCACCAAAGAACAGGTGGCCAGTCGCATCAGCTACACCTTCACCGAAGAAGGCCGTAAAGTGCGGATGCTGAAAAAAACAGGGGAAATAATCGATTAATTGCTAAATTATCGGTTTTTGAACCTCAAAAATCCCTTCTATTCCCAGAAACTAACCATGTTACCCTGACCAAGCCCAGGGAAAAGGAAAAATAATCATGGCCCAAGCAAGACTTAAAATCTTTTATCAAGAAACCATTGTGCCTAAACTGCAACAGCAGTTCAGCTACACCAACATTCATCAAGTCCCCAAGGTAATCAAAATTACCGTTAACCGAGGACTCGGAGAAGCTTCCCAAAACGCCAAAGCCCTAGAATCTTCTATTAGCGAACTAGAAACCATTACCGGACAAAAACCCGTGGTTACTCGCGCTAAAAAAGCGATCGCCGGGTTTAAAATTCGTGAAGGAATGCCAGTAGGTGTTATGGTTACCCTCCGCTCCGAAAAAATGTACGCCTTCTTAGACCGCCTAATTAACCTCGCTTTACCCAGAATTAGAGACTTTCGGGGAATCAGCCCCAAAAGCTTCGATGGACGAGGTAACTACAGTCTGGGGGTAAGGGAGCAGCTAATTTTCCCAGAAATTGATTACGATACCATCGATCAAATTCGGGGTATGGATGTTTCCATCATTACCACAGCCAACAGCGACGAAGAAGGCCGCGCCTTACTCAAGGAAATGGGAATGCCCTTCCGTACCTAGTCAAGTCCTTACCTTACAGGAGAAACCGATCATTTTATAATGGCAACTAACGACACTATTTCCGATATGCTCACCCGTATCCGCAACGCCTGTGCGGTACGCCACCCAACAACTATTGTTCCCACTACCAGAATGACCCGCAGTATCGCCAAAGTTCTCCAAGAAGAAGGCTTTATCGAAGGGTTTGAGGAAGCAGGAGAAGGGGTCAAAAAACATCTCGTCATCTCCCTAAAATATAAATCAAGAGGCCGTCAGCCGATTATTAATACCCTCAAAAGGGTTAGTAAACCAGGATTGCGAGTATACTCCAATCGCAAAGACTTACCCCGTGTCCTGGGAGGCATTGGCATTGCCATCATTTCCACCTCCAAAGGGATCATGACAGACAGAGAAGCCCGTCGTCAAAACGTCGGGGGAGAGGTTCTTTGTTACGTTTGGTAAGCAAATGTTTAATATCCCAAAGAACCTAGTTATAACTCACTGATCACAGATAACCCATAAAAAAAATGTCTCGTATTGGTAAAAAACCTATTCCTTTGCCCAATAAAGTCACCATCGACATCAAGGGGCAACATATCGCAGTCAAAGGACCAAAAGGGTCCCTAGAATTGGACTTACCCTCCAAAGTTAGCGTTAAGCAAGAAGGAGAAAACGTCGTTGTTACAACAGACGATGACTCTCGTACCGCCCGTGAACGTCACGGACTCTCCCGTACCTTAGTGGCCAATATGGTCGAAGGGGTGTCTAAAGGCTTTGAAAAACGCCTCAGTATCCAAGGGGTTGGTTATCGGGCCCAGGCACAGGGGACAAAGTTAACCCTCAACGTTGGCTACAGCAACCCAGTAGAAATGACCATGCCCAAGGGTGTTAATGTCAAGGTTGAAAACAATACTATGGTTACCGTTAGTGGCATCAATAAAGAAGTGGTTGGTAACACGGCCGCTACAATTAGAGCCGTTCGTCCCCCAGAACCCTACAAGGGTAAGGGCATTCGCTATGTGGATGAATTTGTCAGACGTAAAGCAGGTAAAGCAGGTAAAAAATAATGAAACTAACACGCAGAGAGTCTTTAAAACGTCGTCATCGACGCATTCGCAAAAAAGTCAGTGGTACCCCCGACTGTCCCCGTTTAGCGGTTTTTCGTTCCAATCATCACATTTATGCCCAAATTATTGATGATGTGGCTCAACATACCTTAGCGGCGGCTTCTACCCTTGACCCCGACCTCAAAAAGAGTGTTTCCTCCGGGGCAACCTGTGAAGCATCGGCGGCCGTTGGTAAATTAGTAGCCGAACGGGGCAAAGCCAAAGGCATCGAACAAGTAGTCTTCGATCGCGGTGGGAACATTTATCATGGTCGGGTCAAAGCCTTGGCTGAGGCAGCTAGGGAAGCCGGATTACAGTTTTAAATCAAATTATATTTTTTACACTAAACGGTAATTACTATGGCAAAAAATCGCAAAAATAGCCGAGAAAAGGCAAAAGAAAGCAACTGGCAAGAACGAGTTATCCAAATTCGTCGGGTCAGTAAAGTGGTTAAAGGTGGTAAAAAACTCAGTTTCCGCGCCATTGTTGTGGTTGGCAACGAAAAAGGCCAGGTGGGCGTTGGTGTGGGTAAAGCTGGAGACGTGATCGGTGCTGTCCGTAAAGGGGTGGCCGATGGCAAAAAACAGCTAATCGATGTTTCTTTAACTAAGTCTAGTTCCATTACCCATATCGCTAAAGGGGTCTCTGGTGGGGCTAAAGTGATAGTCCGTCCCGCTGCTCCTGGTACTGGTGTAATCGCCGGTGGAGCCGTGAGAACCGTATTAGAACTGGCTGGACTGAAAAATATTCTAGCTAAGCAACTCGGGTCTAATAATCCTCTTAACAACGCTAGAGCCGTGATTAACGCCCTGGAAGGGTTACGGACTTTCTCGGAAGTGGCTCAAGAAAGAGGGGTTCCTCTAGAGCATCTTTACACCTAAATACAGTTTTTGATCTCAAGAAAATAAACATGAGAATACACGAAGTTACCCCCCAAAAAGGATCAACCAAACGCCGTCGCCGTATTGGTCGCGGTATTTCCGGCGGCCAAGGAGCTAGTGGTGGTTTTGGGATGCGGGGCCAAAAATCTCGCTCTGGAACAGGTACTAAAGCAGGGTTTGAAGGGGGACAAATGCCCCTCTATCGTCGGGTTCCTAAGTTAAAACATTTTCCTCTGGTTAACCCTAGTTATTACACCATTATCAATGTCAGTAAACTCAACAGTCTGCCAGCTAACACCGAAGTTACTCTGGAGAGTTTAATGGAAGTTGGGTTGATTACCAGTAACGATGGACCGTTGAAAGTTTTAGGAAACGGAGAGTTAAGCATTGCTTTGACGGTTAAAGCCGCGGGCTTTACAAAATCGGCTAAAGCCAAAATCGAAGCCGCCGGAGGTAGTTGTCAAGACTTATCACAACCGTCTCCGGCTCCTACTGATAGTGAATAATAGACAGGGAATCATTACCTCTCCTTTCTTAGAGAACCTGAGTTCGATATAAGGAAATTTCTAGAAAAATTGTCAACCTGAGTTCGATATAAGGAAAATTGGAGAAAACTGAATCAAATCAGAAGGATCAAACCCTTATTCTCTCCTTCCTTAAAAAATAATAACTCCGAACTCAGATAGAGAGGCTTGATTTCCCTGGGGTTATTACTTATTTTTCCTCAATCCCAGCATCCCTAAAACATAATTATCAACTATCAATTATTAATTATCGATTATTAATTGTTTGATAAAATGTCACAATTAATAAAATATCGTTAATCACTGAGGTTACCATTAATGGTTGTCAGTAGAGAGAAAACACCTACAGCACAAGAAACGTTTTTACAAATGGCTCAAGCCGCCGGCCTACGAGGGCGGTTGTTGATTACCATTGGCTTACTAATTTTAATTCGTTTTGGGATTTTTATTCCTATTCCCGGCATCGATCGCACAGAATTTGCTAGAGCTATCAGCGATAATTCGGTTTTGGGCTTTTTAGATATCTTCACCGGTGGAGGTATTTCTACATTAGGTATTTTTGCCTTGGGGATTTTACCCTTCATTAATGCTTCTATTATCATGCAGTTGTTAACCGCAGCTATTCCAGCTTTGGAAGATTTACAGAAAAACGAAGGGGAAGCAGGAAGACGGAAAATTTCTCAGATTACCCGTTATGTGGCTGCTGGTTGGTCTGTAATTCAAAGTACCGCCATTACCATTGGCCTACTACGTCCCTATGCTTTAGGAGATCCTTTTTGGTTCGTTCCTGAAACAGTTTTGGCCTTAACGGCCGGTTCCATGTTCGTTATGTGGGTATCGGAGTTAATTACAGAACGAGGCATAGGGAATGGAGCATCATTATTGATTTTTGTCAATATTGTGGCTAGTTTACCGAGAACCTTGGGACAAACTATCGATTATGCCCAAACTGGAGGCAGACAAGCGGCGGCACAGGTGGGGATCCTCTTGTTAGTCTTTTTGGTGATGATTGTTGGGGTATTGGTCTTTGTTCAAGAAGGAACCCGACGCATGTGCCTATTATCTCAGCCCGTCGTCAAGTGGGACGGAAGCTTTACCGAGAAAGAACCAGCTATTTACCCTAAGACTTTATTAGGGGGTGTAATGCCCATTATCTTCGCTTCTGCTGTCTTGATTTTACCTCAGTCTCTAGCCGGATTTTTTCGTAATGATGGAGCAGTGAGTGAAGTTTTGGTACAAGTTGCTAACGCTTTGCGCCCCGGAACTTGGGTTTATGTGGGAGTTTATTCCTTATTAATCCTATTTTTTAGCTATTTCTACGCCTCTTTAATCGTTAACCCCGAAGATGTGTCGAAAAACCTCAAAAAAATGGGTTCAAGTATCCCAGGTCTTCGTCCAGGGGAAAAAACCAAACAGTATCTCGAAGGGGTACTAAACCGTCTTACCTTTTTAGGGGCGATCTTTTTGAGTTTTGTGGCTACAGTTCCTACTTTGGTGGAAGGGGCAACCGGTGTCACTACCTTTCGGGGGTTAGGGGCAACATCTCTACTTATTTTAGTGGGTGTAGCTATCGATACCGCTAAACAAATTCAAACCTATGTCATCTCTCAACGCTATGAGGGCATGATTAAACAATAGGTTATCAGGGTTAAGGAGTCTCAAGTTCCTTAACTCTACCTCATGGCAACAATAACAACAACTGAGAACACAAAAAATTATGAGTACAGGGAAGGGATTGATTTTTTTGGGTCCCCCTGGTTCGGGAAAAGGAACCCAAGCCCAAGAATTATCCAAAGAACTTAATATTCCCCACATTTCTACCGGAGAAATGTTACGAGCAGCGATCGCTAAACAAACCTCTTTAGGACAAAAAGCCCAAGTTTATATGGATAAGGGGGAATTAGTTCCTGATGAATTATTATTGGGTTTAATCGAAGAACGGTTAAAAGAGAAAGATGCTGAAAACGGCTGGATTCTAGACGGTTTTCCTCGTAACGTTGCTCAAGCTGAATTTTTAGACAAGTTACTCCATAAATTAGCCAAGTTTTCCGAACAAGCGATTAATTTAGACGTTCCAGACCCAGTGATTATCGATCGCTTGTTATTACGAGGGCAAAAAGAAGGGCGAAAAGACGATAACGAAGAGACCATTCGCCGTCGTTTAGAAGTTTACCGAGAAAAAACCCAACCAGTCCTTGACTATTATCGTCAACAGGACAGACTATCTTCCGTAGATGGTAACCGTGAACTGCAAGAAGTTACCAAAACACTTAAAGCAGTGGTGACTTGAGATGGAAATTAAATTCGGTAAAAAGTCAATAGTAACAAGGAGGTTTGCTAAGATATGTAAGGGAAAGTTGACTGTGATCCCTCTTTTATGATAAAGAAAAGTCTGATTAGAACAGAAATTCACACTTCCCTAAACTAAATATACTATTCGAGGAATCAGATTGTGTCAAAACAAGACCTAATTGAAATGGAAGGAACCGTAACCGAGTCACTTCCTAACGCGATGTTTCGGGTGGATCTTGACAATGGGTTTAATGTATTAGCCCATATTTCCGGCAAGATACGCCGTAACTATATTAAAATTCTGCCAGGCGATCGGGTTAAAGTAGAATTAACCCCCTACGATCTCACCAAAGGAAGAATTACCTATCGGCTAAAAGGGAGTAAAAAGTAACATAGGGGGAACTGTTAAAAAAGTCAGCATCTTGTTAACTAAATAACTAATAATCCCCTAATAGTCAACTCTGAAACCAATATTTAGCTGACATCGACAAGCAAATTTTGCTATAATAATAAGCTTGCAGTCCTGCTGTGGAAAAATCAATGAAAGTTAGACCATCAGTCAAAAAAAATGTCGGAAAAATGTCGCTTTATACGGCAGCGTGGGAGAGTCAGGGGACTGTGTACTAACCCAAAACACAAGAATCGTCAGGGTTAGAATTATCTCTCCCAAATACCATAGAAACAATAGACAAACAAGAACAAGCTAAGAGGGAAAACAAAAGTGGCAAGGATATCTGGTGTTGACCTGCCAAGGGATAAACGAGTCGAAATCGGCTTAACCTATCTGTATGGTATCGGTTTATCACGAGCTCAAGAAATTTTAGCAGAAACAGGTGTCAACCCTGACACCCGTGTGCGAGACCTAAGCGATGAAGATGTGGCCAAGCTACGGGGCTGCATCGAAGAAAACTACCAAATCGAAGGGGATCTCAGACGATGGGAAGCCATGAATATCAAACGATTGGCGGATATCGGTACCTATAGGGGTCGTCGTCATCGTCAAGGACTTCCAGTGAGAGGACAACGGACAAGAACAAACGGCCGCACTCGTCGTGGTAGGAAGGTGACTGTGGCAGGGAAGAAAAAAGCTCCCTCCAAGAAATAATCACCATTCGTTTACTATTGATCAGTTACAGAGACATTTTAGCGAAAAATTATGGCGCGACCAACAAAAAAAGGCGGACCAAAAAGACAAAAGAAAAACGTTCCTAATGGAGTGGCTCATATTCAATCCACTTTCAACAATACCATTATCACCATTTCTGATACCAAAGGAGATGTGGTTTCTTGGTCTTCAGCAGGAGCCAGTGGCTTTAAAGGAGCCAAAAAAGGGACTCCCTTTGCTGCTCAAACCGCAGCCGACTCAGCAGCCCGTCGGGCGATAGATCAGGGAATGCGGCAAATAGAAGTGATGGTAAGCGGACCTGGAGCCGGTCGAGAAACAGCGATCCGCGCATTACAAGGGGCAGGATTAGAAATTACCCTAATTCGTGATGTTACCCCTATTCCCCATAACGGCTGTCGTCCTCCAAAAAGACGAAGAGTTTAGCCAACCTCACCCATCTTCATCAGACTAGGAATAATTGGCGTTAGGACAGACACGCTCTTAAAGTGTCTGGGAGGCATTTGACAATGAAGGGAGGTCACTAGACGTGACGCAATTTCAGATTGAGTGTATAGAATCTAAGACTCAGAAAAATCAGAGTCAATATAGTAAATTTGTCCTGGAACCGTTAGAACGGGGTCAAGGGACAACCGTTGGCAATTCCCTGAGACGGGTGTTATTAGCCAACTTAGAAGGGGCAGCAGTGACAGCCATCCGCATTGGAGGGGTAAATCATGAATTTGCCACCATTCCTGGGGTGAGAGAAGATGTCTTAGAAATCATGTTAAACATGAAAGAGATCGTTCTCAAAAGCTATACAGAGCAGCCCCAGATTGGTCGGTTAGTGGCTACGGGGGCGGCCCATGTCACAGCCGGCCAGTTTGAGTTACCCTCAGAAGTGGAAGTGGTGAACCCAACCCAACCTATTGCTACCTTAACCGAGGGAGCAAAACTAGAGATGGAGTTCCGCATCGAAAAAGGGGTGGGGTATGTACCAGTAGAAAGGTCTAGCGAAGAACCGGCAGCCCTGGACTTCTTACAGATCGATGCTGTGTTTATGCCTGTTACCAAGGTGAATTACAGTGTAGAGAGTATTCGTGGAGAAGAAGGGGAAGCTAAAGACCGTCTTATGCTAGAGATTTGGACTAATGGGAGTTTTAACCCCAAAGAAGCCTTATCCAAAGCAGCGGATATTTTGGTGGACTTATTTAATCCCCTCAAAGACCTCAATCAACTGGAAACCGCCGTTCAAGAATACCCAGACGAAGAAAATCCTCAAAGTCAGATTCCTATCGAAGAATTACAGTTATCCGTAAGGGCTTACAACTGCTTAAAACGGGCGCAAATTAATACGGTGGCTGACTTATTGGATTATAGTCAAGAGGATCTCTTGGAAATTAAAAACTTTGGGCAGAAATCGGCTGAAGAAGTCATTGAAGCCCTACAAAAACGTTTGGGGATTACGTTACCCCAAGAAAAAGCCAAAGCTTAGTGCTTGAGCAACCATAACTGTTCCATTACGTTAGGGAGGAAAAACAACTATGCGTCATCGGTGTCGTGTCCCTCAGTTGGGCAAACCAGCCGACCAACGAAAAGCTTTATTGCGATCGCTGGCAACAGAGTTAATTCGTCATGGTCAAATTAAAACCACTAAAACCCGTGCTAAAGCCGTTCGTTCTGAAGTAGACCGAATAATCACTTTAGCCAAAGATGGGTCATTAGCAGCTAGACGTAAAGCCATAAGTTATCTTTACGATAAAAATTTGGTCCATAAGTTATTTGCTAATGCCCCAGAACGTTACAAAGACCGTAAGGGAGGATACACCCGTGTTGTAAGGACGGTTCGTCGTCGGGGAGACAATGCGGAAATGGCCATCATTGAGTTAATGTAGGCTGCTAAAAGCCGTAAGACGGTTTGTCTATGGAAAGTTTACAACAACACCCCGACCAAAAACGAGTTGCCCTGGTGATCCAGTATCAGGGAAGTCGTTTTCATGGTTGGCAAAGACAACCTAACCAGCGAACCGTTCAAGAAGACATAGAAACAGCTATTGCCCAGGTTCTAGGCTATCACACTCCTATTCATGGAGCAGGCCGAACCGATGCGGGGGTTCACGCTGCGGCTCAAGTTGCCCATTTCGACTATGTTAGCCCCATTCCTCCCCAACGATGGGCAGATATTTTAAACCACAGGCTGCCTGAAGATATCTTAATTCGAGGCTCACAGGGGGTTCCTGCAACTTGGCACGCACGATTTTCGGCTCTCTGGCGACGTTATCGTTATAGCTTTTATACCGATAAATGCCCAAACTTGTTTGTGAAGCCCTTTAGTTGGCACTATTATTATGAGCCTCTAAACGTGGAATTGATGCAAAAAGCCTTAAATCCTTTGTTGGGTAAACACCATCTAGCTGCCTTTCGTCGTGCCGGTTCTCACCGTCATCATTCCTGGGTGGAAGTCCAAGACACTCAATGTTATCGTCAAGGGCCGTTTATTCATTTGGAAATCCAAGCCAACGGGTTTTTATACGGAATGGTACGGTTATTAGTGGGGATGTTGGTAGAAGTGGGCAGTGGTAAGCGATCGCTGCACAATTTTACAGATATTTGGCAAAACCAACGGCGTGAACTGGTTAAATATTCTGCCCCGGCTAAGGGTTTATGTTTATTAAGAGTGGGTTATCCCGATTTTCCCCTATCTTCTCATATTTGGTTTGATACTCAACCCTTGTTTTGTTTTCGGGGGTACAGGGAAAATGTCAGGGCAGTTATGGAGTAGTTTTTCTCTTCTGTCTTTTGAGTTCCACAAAAAACCACTCTAGTTAATCTTTTACTTTATGTATTATCTATGAACAAAACAATTACACCCACACCTAAAATGGTTAAAGAGGAAATCCTCAAACCAGAAATGCTTGACAAGCAATGGTATGTCATAGACGCAACGGATCAGCGTTTAGGAAGACTCGCTTCGGAAGTGGCTAATATTTTACGGGGCAAAAATAAGCCGATCTACACTCCCCACATGGATACAGGGGACTTTGTGATCGTTATTAATGCTGAGAAAGTAGTAGTTACCGGTCGCAAAAGCTCTCAAAAATTATATCGTCGTCACTCCGGAAGACCGGGTGGTATGAAGGTAGAAACCTTTGAGAAGCTACAAAAACGCATTCCTGAGCGCATTATCGAAAAAGCTGTTAAGGGGATGCTACCCAAAAACGCTTTGGGTCGTCAACTGTTTACTAAGTTGAAAGTCTATCCAGGGCCAAACCATCCCCATGAAGCTCAAAAACCCCAAGAATTAACCTTAAACACTATTCCCAACGGAGATAAATAATGGAAGCAACCGAAAATAAAGATAAAGTCGTTTATTGGGGAACAGGCCGCCGTAAATCAGCAGTGGCCAGAGTCCGTCTCGTTCCTGGTAGTGGCGAAATTGTGGTTAACAAAAAACCAGGCAATATCTACTTCAATCGCATCCCTAGCTATCTTCAAAATATCCAAGGCCCCCTAGAAACGTTAGGATTAGAAAGTGATTATGATATTCTTGTCAATGCTCATGGCGGTGGTTTAACCGGTCAAGCTGATGCTATTAAATTAGGTGTAGCTAGAGCCTTATGTGAGTTGGCCCCTGAAAATCGTCCCCCCCTCAAAGCAGAAGGTTATTTAACCCGTGATCCTCGTGCTAAAGAACGGAAAAAATATGGGTTACACAAGGCGCGTAAAGCTCCTCAATACTCTAAACGATAAATTTAATAAGGAGACAAAAATTATGGCAAAAGCTGAGATTCATCCGACTTGGTATCCTGAAGCAAAGGTTATTTGTAACGGAGAAGTAGTTCTGACTGTGGGATCGACTCAACCTGAGATTCATGTTGAAGTTTGGTCTGGTAATCATCCTTTCTACACCGGAACCCAGAAGATTATTGATACAGAGGGACGGGTTGATCGTTTCCAAAAACGTTACGCTATGATTGGCAAAAAAAGCAAGAAAAAAGCAGCCGAAACAGATGCTTCCGAAAAATAGCGAACAGAGTCAAATATATGACCCAGCAGAGTTTCTGCTGGGTTGTTGTTTATTAGTGAACATAGAATAGCTCGTAGTCAAGACTTTAGTCTTGATGATTACTGTCTTTATAGTCCTAAAGGACTAACTACAGGCTTTAGTCTTGATGATGACTATGTTTATCGTCCTAAAGGACTCACTACAGGCTTCCGTTTATTTTTGCTTACCTAGTTAAGCGAATTATTATTAAATTAGAGAAATATTATGGCTGAATCTTATTTATTAGAAAAATTACAATCCGTTGAACAAACTTATCAGGAATTAACCCGTCGTTTGGCTGATCCTGATATCGCTACTAACCCCGATGAGTTACAACGGGTGGCAAAATTGCGCTCTTCTTTGGAGGAAACTGTTAATACTTATCAGACTTGGCAGGAAACACAAGAGGAATTAAAAGGGGCAAAACAAATTCTTAAAGAAGCTGGTAGCGATCCTGAAATGAGGGAAATGGCCTCTATGGAGGTGAGTGAGTTGGAAGAAAATATAGAACAATTAGAAGAACGGCTGAAAATTCTTTTATTACCCCGTGATCCTAACGATGATAAGAATATTATGTTAGAAATTCGCGCCGGAACCGGTGGGGATGAAGCTAGTATTTGGGCTGGAGATTTAGTTAGGATGTATTCTCGTTATGCTGAGTCCCAACGATGGAATGTTAAGCTGGTAAGCGAGTCTCTGGCTGATATGGGTGGCTTTAAGGAGGCTATTCTCGAAATTACTGGGGAACAGGTTTATAGTAAGCTCAAGTTTGAAGCTGGAGTTCATCGGGTGCAACGGGTTCCTGTGACGGAGGCAGGGGGACGGGTTCATACTTCTACTGCTACAGTGGCTATTATGCCGGAAGTGGATGACGTGGAAATTGAAATCGATCCTAAAGATATTGAAATGACTACGGCACGATCCGGGGGTGCTGGTGGACAAAATGTTAACAAGGTGGAAACAGCAGTTGATTTAATGCACAAACCTACGGGTATTAGGATTTTTTGTACTGAGGAGCGATCGCAGTTGCAAAACCGTGAACGAGCTATGCAAATTTTACGGGCTAAGTTATATGAGATGAAGTTACGGGAACAACAAGAAGCTGTGAGTTCGATGCGGCGATCGCAGGTGGGGACGGGATCTCGTTCTGAAAAAATCCGTACTTATAATTACAAGGATAATCGTGTTACTGATCATCGTTTGAGTCAAAATTTCGCTCTAGTGGGAGCGTTAGAAGGGGATATTGATAATATTATTGAGTCTTGTATTTCTCAAGATCAACAGGAACGTTTAGCAGAGTTGGCTAATTCTCCTGAAACCGCTGATTCTATTACTTAATGGGAGTTCGGAGTTCGGAGTTCGGAGTTCGGAGTTCGGAGTTATTGTTTCATCGGTTTTCAACTGTTTATTGAAGGGTAGGAAAAATGACTATTATTCAATGTCTTCATACTGCTATTTTAGTGTCTGATTTAGAGAAAGCTGAGCATTTTTATGGCGATATTTTAGGTTTAGAAAAGGTTGATCGCCCTTTGAAATATCCTGGGGTTTGGTATCAAATAGGTAATTAGGGTTTGCTGAATAAAAGCAAAACCCTATTCTTTAAAAGGTTACACCCATATTCGCGATCGCAAAAAAGATCAGCTTTGTCGGCTACAAACCGCTATAATTGGTAGAAACACCTCCCAGTTGTTGGTCAAGAACAAATGTATCGAAAAGAGGAGCAACCTTTACCGCCCCCAGAAAAATTTGAATTACCTTTCGAGGGCAAATTGTCCCCCAATAATCGTTGGGTAATCATGGCAGAGTTGATACCTTGGGATGATTTTGAGGAAGAATCTGCTAAACTTTTTTCAGCAGAAAAAGGTGCGCCAGCCAAACTATTTAGAATGGCATTAGGGACATTAATTATTAAGGAAAAATTAGGAACAAGTGATAGAGAAACTATAGAACAGATTAGAGAAAATCCCTATCTACAATACTTTATAGGTTTAAATTGTTATCAACAAGAGCCACCACTGGAATCTTCAATGCTAGTTCATTTTAGGAAAAGAATTGATGGAGAATTGATAAACAAAATCAATAAAAAATAGTAAAAAGAGAAATAGACAAGAGTGATAAAGAAGTAAAAAAAAAGGATTGTCTCCAAGAAAAAGGAGAAAAAATAAAAAATAAAGGTAAACTAATTTTAGATGCGACTTGTGCGCCAGCAGACATCAAATACCCAACGGATTTAGGCATATTAAATCAAGCCAGAATTGAGACAGAAAGAATAATAGATAATCGTTATAAACCATTAAGAGTAAAATTGAGAAAAAAGCCGAGAACTTCTAGAATAATTGCTAGAAAGGAATACTTAAAAGTAGCTAAAAAACGAAAAGTATCTTATCAAGAAAGAAGAAAAGCTATCGGGAAACAGTTAAAATACCTTAAGAAAAATTTAGGAAATATAGAAGACTTAATTCAAGCTGGGGCTTCCCTGGAAAATCTGAGTAAAAGACAGAAAAATTGTCTAGAGACTATCAAAAAAGTTTATGAACAACAACAGTCAATGTGGGAGAATAAGACCCAGAGTGTTCCTCAAAGAATTGTAAGTTTAACTCAACCGCATATTCGTCCAATAGTGAGGGGAAAAGCAGGAAAACCAATAGAGTTTGGAGCTAAACTCTCAGTAAGCTGTGTAGATAACTATGTGTTTCTAGACAAAATAAGTTGGGAAAACTTCAATGAATCTTGTCATTTAAAAGAACAAGTAGAAAAGTATAAAGAAACGTTTGGCTATTATCCCGAATCCGTCCATGTAGATAAAATTTATCGAACTAGGGAAAACAGAAATTGGTGTAAGGAAAGAAGGATAAGAATCAGTGGTCCGAAGTTAGGAAGACCTCCGAAAAATGTCAGTGAAGAAGAAAAGAAACAAGCCCACTCCGATGAATGCTTCCGTAATGCTATTGAGGGAAAGTTTGGACAAGCTAAACGAAGATTTAGCCTAAATCTCGTGATGACAAAACTCCCTGAAACCTCCATTACATCTATTGCTATTACATTTTTAGTTGTCAATCTTTCTAAACTTCTGAGGCAGTTTTTGTCGCTTTTTTTGTCCTTATTTACTAATAATAGAACAGGAGAACTCATCAAACCGCCTTTCATTAATTTTGATTATACTTTAAACAATTTTTATGTACTAAAACTTATTGATTTGTCAGAAAATTCTTGGTCAAAAGTGGCATAAATTTTGGAGAAACTTTTTCAGCAAACCCTAATTATAAGAAAAAGTCCCTAATGTAACACTAGCAACTCCTAGACATATCAAAGCGAACCATCCAATTTGACTATTTTTTTCTTTGTTAATTGACTTAGTATTTTTTAATGAGTTCAATGCTTCTTTTGCTGAA
Organism: Crocosphaera watsonii WH 8501; assembly: GCF_000167195.1. Classification (GTDB taxonomy): domain Bacteria; phylum Cyanobacteriota; class Cyanobacteriia; order Cyanobacteriales; family Microcystaceae; genus Crocosphaera; species Crocosphaera watsonii. The sequence goes on from NZ_AADV02000048.1 coordinate 14,333, forward strand.
TAAAAACGCTCATCTACATCAGGATCTAATATCTTTTCTAACCACTGTATAAATTCATCAGATAGTTGAATATAATCACGAATATGATCAAGATTAACTGTTTCTTTATGCGCCAATAAATGATCGGGAGGACGATTGGTTAATAGATAAAGTAATGTTCTCCCTAAACTATATAAGTCAGAAGCAGGAACGGGTTTACCTATTTGTTGTTCCGGGGACATATAACCAATGGTTCCAATGCCAACTGTTCCCCCTATCATGGTATTATAATAAGCATTATGAACCGCACCAAAATCTACTAAAAATATTTTTACATCATCCCCAAGAATCAAGTTATGGGGTTTAATATCTCGGTGAATAATACTAGGTTGAAAATTGTGCAAATAGTCAAGAATGTAAAGAACTTGTTGTGCGATATTCTTAACTTCTCCTTCTGTTAATCTCAGTCCTGATTCTACTTGCTGATTTAGATTTTTTCCTAGCACTAACTCTTGTACAAGGTATAATTTATTATCTTCTTTTAATTGAAAGTAATCAATATATTGAGGAATATTGGGATGATTTAATTGCTTTAAAACTGTAACTTCTCGTTCTAATAATTCTAGATGTTTAGCATCGCTTAGATTCTGTAACGAGATGACTTTGAGAGCGATTTTTTGACCTGTGTTGACATCTTCTGCTGCATAAGTTATTCCCATTGCTCCCTTACCGAGTTGGTTAATAATTTTATAATGTTGTTCAAGGGAGTCTTTTCGGTAGGAAGGTATCATAAAAGTTAGCTAATAATAATAGGCTCTTAATTGTAACAATTTTTGTGACAGTTGATGATACTAATTGGGTTTTAATGGGTTTAATAGGACTAAAATTATCATTTGTTAATATTGAACAGGTACAGGATCAAGACTACGCCATAAATACCACGTTGCTACTGTACGATAAGGCTTCCAACGTTGTGAAAGTTCTTTGATTTCTCCTTTGCTTAAAGCCTTTTCACTGCCATAATGAAGCTGAATAGCATTAATTAAACCCAGATCAGCCAGAGGAAAAATATCCCGACGATGTAAATGAAAAATCAAAAACATTTGTGCTGTCCAGGGACCAATTCCTTTAATAGAAGTTAATTGAGCTATAACTGCTTTATCAGTCATCTCTGACCAAGCTTGAGGGGTTAAGATACCGTCTTTAAATCCTTGTGTAATATTAGTGATGTAGGCAATTTTTTGCCGAGACAAACCACACTTGCGTAACAATTGAGGATCGGTTTCTAGATAATTTTCAGGGGTAATTTCTCCTAATAAAGATTCTACTCTCTGATTAATGGCATTAGCTGCACTAACAGAAATTTGCTGTCCGATAATAGCTTTAACCAAAGTTAAGAAAGCATCATGATAATTAATCATGGTTTCTGATGGATATAACGCAATGATATCGGCTAAAATAGCATCGTTTGACCTTAAATATTCCTTAGCGTCTTGCCAATAAATCGGAGAACTCATAAAAATACCACCCATAAGACTCGAACTTTACAGACTGGGAATCGTCATAATTATAAATTTTGTGCTAACGTTTCCATAAAACATTATATTAACGTTCTTTATAACTTACTCCTGGTGATCATGACCTATGCCTATTACCCCTTTACAGCAAGCAATACGCAAACTTTCCCCCAAGCAGGGAAAATGGTCAATGGTTGGTCAAAGAACCCCAAAACGGGTTAATCGTTGGTTTAAATGGCTATCTCCTGGCCTATTCATCAAACGTTGGTTACTCATTAGTGCCACAGGTTTATTTTTATCGTTGTTAGGCTTAGCCATTTGGGCAAAACTGACTCCCATTTATTTTCTTTTAGATTTAATCTCCCAACTCCTCGAAATCATTACCACCTACGTTCCTAACTATATTTCTGGTCCTGTGGCTGTGTTATTGGGACTATTTCTCCTACTATGGGGACAAAGTCGTACAGTGGGGTCCATAACCGATGCCTTTCCTGATAGCGATCAACAATTGGTCGATCGCCTGTTAAACCATCGTCGTTTACATCGTGGTCCGAAAATTGTGGCCATTGGGGGAGGAACGGGACTATCCACCCTATTACGGGGCTTAAAACAGTATAGTGCTAATATTACCGCCATTGTCACCGTAGCAGACGATGGCGGGTCTTCAGGAAGACTCAGGGAAGAAATTGGGGTTTTACCCCCTGGAGATATTCGTAACTGTATGGCTGCTTTAGCCGATGAAGAAAAGTTGTTAACGGAGTTGTTTCAATACCGCTTTCAAGCTGGAGAAGGACTCACAGGCCATAGTTTAGGTAACTTGTTCTTAACGGCCATGACAGCCATTACCGGACGAGATTTTGAAAAGGCGATCGCAGCTAGTTCCAAAGTTTTAGCTGTTCGTGGTAAAGTCTTACCTGCAACCTTAAGCGATGTCCGTTTATGGGCTAGGTTGGATGATGGTCGTTTTGTGGAAGGAGAATCTCATATTACCGAAGCTGGCGGCAAAATACGTCAAATTGGTTGTTTTCCTGAAAATCCTCCTGGTTTACCCGCTGCTTTACAGGCAATTCATGAAGCTGATTATATTGTAATGGGACCAGGAAGCCTTTACACCAGTATCATTCCTAATCTTCTGGTTCCCGAGATTAGAGAGGCTTTGGCTAAGGTAAAAGTTCCTCGTATTTATGTCTGTAATATCATGACTCAACCGGGGGAAACCGATGGTTATAGCGTATCTGATCATATTAAAGCTATTAATGGTGTTTGCGGTAAACGAATATTTGATGCTGTTTTAGTACAACGAACTTCTCCTTCTCCTGTCGTCATAAAACATTATGCTAAAGAAAAATCTCATCCTGTATTTTTAGACAAAGAAGATGTAACTAATTTAGGATGTCGTATTGTTTTAGCTAATATTATGGATGAAGATGAAATGACGGCGAAAGTCAGTCATAATCCCCAACGATTAGCTCGAGTTTTGTTCCGTTGGTATAGTAAGAATTAACAACAGGCTTAGGTCGTTTATAGCACTTCTCATACTTGTGAGGTACAGAGTTTTCTAGTTTTAGGAGATCGGAGATCGGAGTTCGGAGGCTCGATATTAGGTGTACATATTGAGTCCGAGAAACGCTATATTAGGGAGTATCCCAATTTTACCGTAAGAGTTTTTTAAGATATGCTAAAACCCTTGTTTTATGGTTATTCTGGGTTATGCTTTGAAAAAAATAGGATGCTTCCAGTTATTAAGTATTAGAATTATATTAGTTTTATGTTATAGCCTACAATGTTTATTACCACTGGAGCTTTTAATGATAGGGGACAGAGGGGAGAAAAGATAGTATGGGAGAAAATCAAACAAGCATTTTATCAAAGAAAATGCCTAATTTATTGGCGTTATCCTATTTTTCCTTTGCGGGGAAAAATAAGGAAAGAAGCTGATATTTTAATCGTTGATTCTGAGCTAGGATTAGTAGTTATTGAAGTCAAGTCTTTATTGATTGATCAAATTGTTAGTATTCAGGGACACTGTTGGACTTATCAAAACTTTTATACAGGTGAAGGTAAACCTTATCAACAAGCAGAAAATCAATTATTTTCTTTATTAGAATACTTTAATCAAGAACCCAGTTTATCAAATAAAATTCCAGCCAAAGTATTAATTGCTTTACCTTTTATTACTACAAAACAATGGCAAACAAAAGGATTTCATAAACTTATTAGTAACCCTCCTATTCTCTTTGAAGATCATCTTCTTTCATTAGAAACAACTCGGAAAATTATTCAGCAAGCACCAGGAATTATTGTCGGACAAAAAATAAATAACTATCAATGGAATTTAATTCTTAATACTCTATCGGGAACCCCTATTTTATGTAAAAAAAACCATAAAGTTTTAGGAGGAAATAATAGTAAAGGTAAAATGATACAAAAAATTAGAAATCATATTCATGAATTTGACTTAGAACAGGAAAAAATTGCCAAACAAATTCCAAAAGGCTTTCAACGAATACGAGGAGTATCTGGTTCTGGTAAAACCGTTTTACTCTGTCAAAAAGCAGCAATTATGCACCTAAAGAATCCTGATTGGAAAATTGCTTTTGTTTTCTTCTCTCGTAGTCTTTATGGAGAAATTATACAACAAATCGATCAATGGGTTAGATATTTTAGTCATCAACAACAAACATACAATATAAATAATCAACAATTACAAGTTTTTCATGGTTGGGGTTCTCGAGAACAATTGGGATTTTATCGCTTTTTGTGTCAAGTAACAGGAGTGGTTCCTTTGGGGGTTAATCAAACCACGTTTCAACAACCATCAGAAGCATTGGGGGAAGTCTGTTTTAGCCTCTTAAATCAAACCGCTATACCTCATATTTTTGATGCAATTTTAATAGACGAAGGACAAGATTTCATGGTTAAAAATTGGCATTATCAAGAAAAACAGCCTTTTTATTGGTTAGCTTATCAAGCATTACGTCCCGTTGATGCTGTGGACATTAAACAAAGAAGATTGATTTGGGCTTATGATGAATTACAGAGTTTAGATAATCTAGAAGTTCCCCATCCCAGTGAAATTTTTGGCAAAGAATTAGGTAATATTGTTACGGGAAAATATGAAAATGGAATTAATAAAACAGAGATTATGTCTCGTTGTTATAGGACACCTCATTTGATTATTATTGCTGCCCACGCTATGGGAATGGGATGGTTACGTACCCAAGGAATATTAACAGGAATAAGCGATAAAAAAGATTGGCAAAGTTTAGGTTATGAAGTTGAAGGAGAGTTAAAAGATGGGGACAAGATAACCATTACTAGACCTTTAGAAAATTCACCTAATCCCTTGCATGATAATTGTCAAGATTCATTGATTAAGTTTAATAAATATTTATCAAGACAACAAGAAATTAGTGCTTTATATAAACAGATATATAATGATTTACGTCAGGATGGACTTCGACCAAGTAAAGAGATTTTAGTTTTGATTTTGGGTGATTATTTTGATTCTTTTCGCTTACAACAAACCATTGCTAGTTTTCTGATGAGACAAGGGATTGATATTTATATTCCAGGAAGTAAAAGATGTAATGATTTAAGCCAAGAGGGGTTTAAAAATCAATTTTGGTATGAAGGCGCAGTGACAATCTCTCGTATTCATCGTGCCAAAGGACAAGAAGCAGACATGGTTTATATTGTTGGATTAGATCACATTTCTAAAGCAGAAGATAACCTATTATTCCGTAATCAATTATTCGTTGCGATGACGCGATCGCAGGGATGGTTAACTATGAGTGGAATTGGTAATTATTCCTTATACCAAGAGTTAGAAAATGTTCTCAAACAAAAAGATAAATTTACAATAACTTATCGGAGTCCAGAACAAAGAGAAATAATGGTCACAGAAGCAGCAGAATTATTACAAAGGTATCGCTTAGGAGAAAGAAATTTTCAACAAGCGGAACTCTCTAACATGAATTTACCACACCTCAATTTAGAAAATATTAACCTCATCGGTGCCAATTTATCAGGAACTAATTTACAATATAGTAACCTCAATCGTGCTAAACTAATTGCAGCGAATTTAGAAAACGCAAATTTAACGGGAGTGAGTTTAGTGAAAGCTAAATTGAGCGGTGCCAATTTAACCAATGCAAACCTGACTAATGCAGACCTAACCAATGCAGACCTAAGGGATGTTATTCTCAGTAATACCCAAGGAATTATGAATGATAGCTGATCAATTACAACAATAAATCAAGATATTAGGTAGAATTAAAACAATGATAACTGGTTACTGATAACTGTTTACTAATAACTGAAATAACCTTATGACTTTAAACGGAGATAATCCTTTTCTCAATCTTAATTACGAACCCGCTTTAGAAAATTTAGGGGAAGACTATTATGATCAAGTAGCAGCAGCGCAATTTCCTCAACATATTTTAAGGTTTCGTAACGATGATTTATTAACCCAATTAGGTTTATCATCCAACGATGTAGATGACAGACATTTTATCGAAGCTTTTGGCAAATTTCAAGGAATCAGACCCTTTCTTGCTCTACGATATCATGGTTATCAATTTGGGCAATATAATCCCTCTCTAGGAGACGGTAGAGGGTTCCTCTATGGACAAGTCAGAGGAGTAGATGCAGAATTATACGATTTTGGCACCAAAGGGTCAGGAGTAACCCCTTATTCTCGTGGTGGTGACGGTAGATTAACCTTAAAAGGAGGGGTAAGAGAAGTCCTCGCAGCAGAAACCTTACACAGAATGGGGGTCAAAACTTCCCGTTGTTTAAGTTTAGTAGAAACAGGGGAATCTTTATGGAGAGGAGATGAACCCTCTCCTACTCGTTCTTCTGTTATGATTCGCATGAGTCGTTCTCATATTCGCTTTGGCACATTCGAGCGTTTATACTATATCAAAAGGCCAGATTTAATCAAAAAATTATTGGATTTTGTGATTGATATTTATTATCCAAAAATTGACTTAAAATCTCCTGATTGTTATAGTTTATTTTACCAAGAATTAGTAAAACGTCACGCCCAATTAACAGCGCAATGGATGGCAGCAGGGTTTTGTCATGGGGTATTGAACACAGATAATATGTCCATTACAGGGGAAAGTTTTGATTATGGTCCCTATGCTTTCATTCCCACCTATGATTCTTCTTTTACCGCAGCTTATTTTGATTATTCTAAACGCTATTGCTATGGGAATCAATCATTCATTGTTAGGGTTAACTTGGAGATGTTACACTTACCATTAATGACCCTTATTTCTCCTAAAATTTTAGAAACAGCTTTAAATAAGTTTGATGATTATTATCAAACAGCTTATACTCAAGAAATGTTAAAAAGACTAGGGCTTTTCGGGTTAGTTGAAGATGGAAAAGAGTTAGTTGAGGTAACCGTAGATGCCTTGAAGAAAAGTCAAGTTGGTTATCATCAATTTTTCCTCGATTTGATGACAGAAATTAATCTAGGTTGGTGGCAAAATGAAACAACTATCTTAGAAAATAGTAATTTGGATGACATTTATTGGAAAAATTGGCGAAAAATATATAGTAAAACTTTAAGTAAAATCTCCCCAGAAAAATTAGAGCAAATCAGGAAAACTATCAATCAATTTAATAGTCAAATCCCCTTATTAAGACCACAAATTGAGTTAGTATGGGAAGCGATCGCGAATGAAGATAATTGGCAACCTTTTAATGAATTAGTTAACAAAATTCAAGTCAAATAAAAAGTTGTTCATGGAATTGCTTCTGTTAAACATAGTTATAATGAAGACTATTCAACAAAACAAGGAGAATAATTGTGTTTCTCGACGAGCTACAACCCGTTTTTAAAGAATTGATCCAGCAACCCCTTGCCTTTGCTGGAGGACTACTTTCCGGCGCACTTAAGCTAAAACTATCAGAAGATCCTTTAAAAGCCTGGCTACAAGAACAGGGAATGACCGATTTTACCTATGGTGATAACACTACAGATAACGGTAGCGGTCCACAAACCATATCCATTGATTAAGATGCGGGGAGTTTGGGAAAAAGTAATATTCCTTCCCAAACTCAGGTGTCTCCGGTGTTACTTTCCCGATAGATTCGGGCATATTAGAACTGGATAACCGTATGACGGTGATCTTGACCCCTTTTTCTATCCGATTGGTCAAAGTCCATAACGTGACATCGGTAAGAGTGAATGAGCTACTGTGTAAACCCATCTTGCGCCCAACCCAAAAACCCCAATAATGTGGCAGTTTGTCAATCTTGCGGTTCTCAACTGCGATTAAAGAAACGTTATCAACCTCTAGGTATTCTAGGAAAAGGTGGCTTCGGGGCTACTTTTGGGGCTGCTGATTTATCCCTTCCAGGCAATCCTATCTGCGTTGTCAAACAGCTACGGCCGGCCAGTGATGACCCCCAAGTATATAAAATGGCGAAGGAATTATTTGAAAGAGAAGCAGAAACCTTGGGAAAAGTGGGTAATCATCCCCAAGTGCCTAGATTATTAGATTTTTTTGAACAAAATAAAGAATTTTATCTGGTTCAAGAATACGTCAAGGGCTATAACCTTTATTGGACTTTGGACAAAAAAAGTTTGTTAGCGTATATTTTACGCTAAACTAAAATCCCAAAATATCGTCCCTATTTGTCAGTCAATAAAATTGGCTGACAAATAGGGCTAATCTATAGATTCTGAGGAAAACTAAGGAGCTTTTAAGTTTTCAGTTGATTTTTTGCTCCCTTTCTTGATCTCTGACAACAATCTGGAGTAAAGTAAAGGGGTGATTGTTCATTTTATAGTTTTTAGTTCCTCTCATTAACATCTGTTTCCATCCCGAAATAGTCACTGTTTATTGACGACCCTTTTTTCTTTGTAAAGGGAACATGATGAACTTCATCAGGTTCAGTCCCAGTTTGGTCATTCTTTAGGTCAAATTTATCCCCATACCAACGGGGATGTCCCGAAGATTTGGCTTGATTTGAATCCCGAATAAATGACGATAAAAAACTCGGCCCTTCCTACTCTTGAAAAGGAACTACGTCTTTCGGCTAACTTGTTCCCCAAAAAAATTCTTTGGGCGT
>NZ_AADV02000047.1 GCF_000167195.1 Crocosphaera watsonii WH 8501
GATTATAAGGGTAAAGTGATTTTATCAGCCTTCCATTCCTCTTCTGGGGGTCATACAGAAAATGTTGAGGATGGGTGGAGTTCTCCTCTGCCCTATTTACGAGGTGTGGTAGATTACGATCAATTAGCCCCTGTGTTTCAATGGAACCGAACCTTTAGTGCTTGGGAAATGGGTCGTTTCATCGGTGGTGTTGGTGCTGTGCGATCGCTCATTCCTGAAAAAATTACTCCTCATGGACGCATTATTACTATGAAAATTGTCGGAAGTCGGGGTTCTCGTAATATTACTGATGATGAGTTACGCAAGGCTTTAAAGCTCAAAAGTACCCTATTTACTATCTCCAATAATCGGGGAACTTTTACCATTCAAGGCAGAGGTTATGGTCATGGTATTGGCTTAAGTCAATGGGGTAGCCATTATTTAGCTACACAAGGTATTCCTTATTATCAGATTTTGAGTCATTACTACAAAGATGCTCAATTAACTACCTTGAATTAATTACCAACCTGAGTACGGAGTTCTTATTTTTTCAAGGATACAATTAGGATTTAAGAGACTGTTCCTCAACAAAATATTAAGTAGGGTGCATTAGGAAAACTATATTTTTTTGGTAGTAGGGGTCAACGGCCGTTGACCCCTACTATAATTTTTTTGTTTTGTAATGCACCGAAAACTTGCTTTTTGGTGTATTACGCTACGCTAATACACCCTACAGTTTTCTTGGGAGCATCCCAATTTTGCAAATTAGCCGATTTAGGATGACTGAAACCCTTATCTACTATTGCTTTGAGAGATTTACTTACAAAAATGGGATGCTCCCGATAATTGAGCATTAATAATCTTTTTTTTGCTATTTCAGCACTTTTAAACTCATTGTTTTTTCCAGTAATTTCATAAACGAAATCATGATAAAATATCGAAACTAACAAGGTTTCAAAGTCTTCGATATTATTTTTATACTGAAGGGCTAAATTAATCAGATGAATGAGATGATTAAGATTATGATAGTATCTAGACAATTTTCCATAAGCTGTTTCAATTTCAGTACAATTTTCTTGGCAAATGATTAAATTTGAATGGTAATAAATCACTAAATCTAACCGAAAATTTTAAGATCATCAATTGTTAAAATAGTGGTCATCTTTTATGAATAAAAAACGGAGAATTGATTACTATTTTAAATCATTAATTAAAATCTTTTGACAAGTATTAGTCCGAGAAAAGTGCCAGCAAAACCCCAGAATAAACTCATCATTGTATAAACTAATAACAGGGTATATTCTTGGTTTCTCAACAGTAAATCATTCTCTAATGAAAAAGAGGAAAAAGTTGTAAATCCCCCACAAAAACCCGTCACTAAAAAGAGTAACCAATAAGGATGAATGGGGAACCTCTCAATTAAACCAACTATAACACCGATTACTAAACAACCCACTAAATTAACCGTTAGAGTTCCCCAAGGGAACATGGTTTCTATTTGCTCATTAATTATCCTACTAATGGCATAACGGCAACAACTCCCCAAACCTCCTCCTAAAAATATGACCAACCATGTCAAAAACTCCATAGTACAAATAGGGAAAAAATTATCAATAACTGAGTATTTTAGTATAAATTTCTACGAAATAAGGAACAAAGCTCGTGATATGATAAAGTATATTAGAACTTAACGGCCTCATTGATGCGAATTGAGCAACTACAAGCATTCCTAATGATCGCAGAAACAGGCAGCTTTGGACAAGCGGCAACTCAATGTGGCGTTACCCAATCCACAATCAGCCGACAGATACAAGCCCTAGAAGCTAATTTTGGGGCTTTATTGTTTCATCGCTCCACTCAGGCGAGATTGACGGTGGCGGGAGAAAAATTGTTGCCAAGAGCGAAAAAAATTTGTCAAGAATGGGTAACGGTTGGGCAAGAAATAAAAGATTTACAAGCAGGAAAACAACCAGAATTATGTGTGGCGGCCATTCATTCGGTTTGCTCTCATTTCTTACCCCCGATTTTACAAAAATTTTGTCTAGATTATCCTCAAGTACAGTTAAGAGTAACGGCCTTAGGAAGCGATCGCACATTGAAGGTATTAAGAGATGGGTTAGTGGATATTGCCATAGTCATGAATAATCGTTTTTTAACCACCAGTCCTGAGATGACTGTTGATTTATTATATGAAGAAAAAATTGATATTTTAATGGCTGCGGATCATCCATTAACTAGCTATGAAGAAGTTCCCCATACAGAATTGATTAAATATCCTCAAGTGGTGTTTAAAGATGGTTATGGAATGCAAAGATTACTACAAGAATGGTGTTCAACTCATAATTTAAACATCAATGCAGTGATGGAATTGAATACTTTAGATGCTTTTCGAGGGGTAGTTAGACAAGGAGAAATAGTCGCCTTATTACCAGAAACCGCGTTAATGGAAACAAGGAAAGATGATAGTTTATCAGTACGTCCTTTGCTTCCTATTGTGGATCAGTCTAACCCAAAATCACCTCAACGATTAACCCGTCAAGTGGTTTTAGTTTCCACCAGCGATCGCATAGCTATTCCCCCTATTGGTCATTTTTGCCGTTTGGTTCGTCAACAAGTGAAAGAGTTGAATGATCCTACAGTTGATCAGTCTGCTTCTGCTTGACCAATTTACTCAATTCTTGAGAAAATCAACTGAGGAGTTTCCTTAATATCATTAACAAAACTTAACGTTATGCCACGTATTCGGTCTATTTTGTCTTTATTACTGGTGGCTGCGGCCATCTTCTGTGTAAGTTGTGGGGGGCCTAAGGCCTCTGTTCCCACCACTTATTCCCCTGAGAAAATTGAGCAGTTGCAGTTGCTAGCCGAACCTATCGAGACAGCTAAAGAAAGTTTAGACGTTCTCAAAGGGTTTATTGCAGATAAAAATTGGATCGATACCCGTACCTATATTCACGGGCCTTTAGGGGGTCTTCGTCAAGAAATGAGTAGTTTAACTCGTTCTTTGTTACCGAAAGATCAAAAGGAAGCGAGAAATTTATCTAAGGCTTTATTCAGCGACTTTGAACGCTTGGATGCTGCGGCTAAGGAACGTAACTCGGTAGCTGCACAACGCCAATATGGTGAAGCAGTCCAGCATTTACAAAGTTTCTTAGATTTACTACCCAGTAGCTAACTCATTTTACTATAAAATCTATAGGGGCATAATTAAGCCCCTTTTTTAATTTTTGATCTAATATATGATCAACGGTGACGGTGAGTAAAATTATTGAGGAGGATGTCATGACAGCGTATTATGAACACCCTGTGGGTGGAAGATATCAGGTTATTAGTAAAATAGGTCAAGGTGGGTTTGGAGAAACTTATTTAGCTGAAGACACTTACCTTCATGGAAAAAAATGTGTAATTAAGAAATTTATATATACTAGCAATGATACTCAAGATTTAGCTAAAGCAAAAGAATTATTTAAAAGAGAAGCAAAAGTATTGGCTCGACTGGGAAAACATTCCCAAATTCCTCAGTTACTAGCTTCCTTTGAAGAAGATAATGATTTTTATCTAGTTCAAGAGTGGATCGATGGTGAAACATTGTCCTCAGAATTGAAGAGAAAAGGAAAGCTAAATGAAGAAGAAATAAAGCAATTTTTACAAGAAATTTTAGAATTATTGCAATACGTTCATAACAACCGTGTTATGCACCGAGATATTAAACCGGATAATATTATGCGTCGTCGGCAAGATGATAAATTAGTCTTGATCGACTTTGGTTGTGTTAAGCAATTTATCACTGCTAATAGACAATTAAATCAACCACATAATCCAACTCGTATTGGAACAGAAGGTTATGCTCCCAACGAACAGTTATCTGGGAACACTCAATTTAGTTCAGACATTTATTCTGTAGGAATGACCTCAGTTTTTGCTTTAACAGCAATTCAACCAAAAGATTTACAGAGAAATTATAATACCAATGAGTTATTGTGGCAAGACAAAGCTTTAGATGTTAGTTATAATCTTGTTCGTATTGTCAATAAAATGATAGAAGAAAACTCCCATTATCGTTATCTAACTATACAAGATATTCTAACGGATTTATCAAGCTCAACTACATCACAAACTATTCCTGTAAATTCACCAACACTCATTCCTGATTATCCTAGAAGCACCATAAAACCAACCTGGAATATTCCTCTAAAGCCTAGTGCAGCTTGGCGAAAGTAATCCACCAGATTTTTACAGAAACTTTCGTGACTAGCCACGACAATGTGTTTCAATGAAACTAACGGAAGAATCTCGAAGTTGATGTCCATGATAAAAGCATTGCCAATTAACCTCTCCAACCTACAGAAAACAGTACTCCAACAAATAGTGAGAGGGACAACAAACCCCTATCGCCTTGTTAGACGAGCCAAGCTAATCTTAGCCGCAGCATCAGGAGAGAGCAATAGTTCGATTAGTCGAAGATTAGAATTAGACCGAGTACAAGTGCGTCAGTGGCGATCGCGATGGTTTGAGGAGAGAGAAAAACTGAGTGCCGCCGAAGAACAACAGGTAACGGAGAAAGCATTAATGGTCTTGATCAAAGGAATTTTTAGCGATCGCCCAAGACCTGGAACAACAAAATCCTTTACGGTCGAACATGTGTGGATTATCTAAGTTTCAAGTAAGAACGACAAAAGCTATTGTTACTCATATTTTCTGTTCTTTAAGAGCATTTTGTCAATTGGAACTGATGAGAATTAAAGCAACTATAGAGTCTTGGTATTCTCTCCAAAGAGAGCTTTCTTTAAAAGTGGCACGGGAGTTTATTTTAGAACAATTATCTCCCACTAATTCTTTGACAGCATAATTTTTATTTTCTGTCAATGCGAAACTTCTACACTGGACAAATTGAACAACAGTTATCTAACTTCAATGAAATGTCTAAAAGCGATCAGGAGAAATCAGATAATCCCAAAAAAGATTATGATGAAGGATATACATTGAAGTATACTAACCCAACCATTCGGGGCATGAGTGGTACGGCAGTATTTAACGAGCAGGGAGAAGTTGTCGCCATTCATGGAAAACCTGGAGAATATCGGGATAATCAATATGACTATGAAAATTGTCCTACATTAGATGAAAGTTATAGTCATAATTGGGGTATTCCTATAGATATTTATTTACAGTCCCAATTGTCAAACACTATTCCCTAGTTAAGTACATTTTTTAGATTATAGTTAGATTTGGATCAGTGATAATATGACTCGTGTTACTATTATTGGTGCCGGCGTAATTGGAGCAGCGATCGCCTACGAATTAAGTCTGATTAATGGTTTAGATATTACCTTAATTGATGAAAAACAACCTGCTTCTGGTTCAACTGGGGCAGCTTTAGGGGTTTTAATGGCTATTATTAGCCACAAAACCAAGGGACGGGGTTGGAAATTTCGGCAGCTTAGTTTAGAACGTTATACAACCTTAATTCCTGAGTTAGAAGAATTAACGGGTAAAAAAATCCCTGTTAACCATCAAGGAATTTTAATGTTACGGTTTCCTGATGATCCCCGAGAAAGATGGGAAAAATTACAAAAATTTCGTCATGATCACGGATACCCCCTAGAAATTTGGGACAAAAAAAAGCTATTAAAATACTGTCCTCAAGTACAAAATAATCGTGTTATTGGAGCTATTTATTCCCCTCAAGATATACAAATACATCCCACTATTTTAACGGAATCTCTTATTTTAGCTGCTTCTCAAAACGGTGTAAATTGTCAGTTTGGAGTAAAAGTTGAAAATATTACACCAACGGGAATAAATGATTCAGATAATGGTCAATCGTACCAGATAAAAACCCAATACCAGACCCTAGAAACAGATTGGTTAATCATTTGTGCTGGTTTGGGTTCGACTCCTTTGATTGATCACCTGCAACCGATGGTTAAAATTAAACCTGTTCTCGGACAAGCATTACAAATAAAGTTAAATCATGATCTAGGTGATATTAATTTTCAACCAGTTATTACAGGAGAGGATGTTCATATTGTACCCTTAAAAGAGCAAGAATATTGGGTTGGTGCTACAGTAGAATTTCCTGATGAGATGGGAGAAGTTACAGCACAAACAGAACTATTAGAAACAGTCAAAAAACTAGCTTTTTCGTTTTGTCCTAATTTGGAAAAAGGTGAAATTATCAATACTTGGTCGGGAAAACGTCCCCGTCCCGATGGAGAAGCAGCACCTATTATCAAAGAAGTTCCTAACTATCCTCATGTTTTATTAGCTACTGGTCATTATCGTAATGGTATTTTATTAGCTCCTGCAACAGCTTTGATGATTCGGGATAAAATTATAGATAATAATTAAAATTAAGAGTATCATGGCAAATATTATTTTTGTAGTTTTAATTGTCTTAACAGGTTCGGCGGTTTGTGCTTGTGCAGAGACTGCTTTATTTTCAGTTTCACCGGTTCGAGTTAAACAGTTAGCACAGTCTAAAAAAAGAACAGCAATAGTTTTACAGTCAATTCGGAGTAAAATGAATCGTCCCATTGCTACTATTGTTATTCTCAATAACATTTTTAATATCGTCGGCAGTATTGTGATTGGGAGTTTAGCTGCTACTGTTTTAGGAGATGCTTGGTTAGGATTATTTTCTAGCGTTTTAACTTTTCTAATTATTGTCTGTGGTGAGATTGTTCCTAAAACTATTGGGGAACGTTATTCTGAACCCATAGCTTTAGCTGTTGCTATCCCCGTACAATTTTTGACGGTAATTTTTACGCCTCTAGTTTGGTTAATGGAACAAATAACTTCTCCTTTTAACCGACGGGGAAATTTGCCAACCACCAATGAAACAGAAATCCGTTTTTTAACCATGATTGGTCATAAAGAAGGGGTTATCGAAGACGATGAAGCGGAAATGATTCAACGGGTTTTTCAACTCAATGATTTAACCGCAAACGAGTTAATGACTCCGAGAGTGATTGTTACTTTTTTACCAGGAGACTCAACCTTACTTGAGTCTCAAGAAGAAATCATTATTTCTGAACATAGTCGAATTTTAGTTATTGAAGAATCTATCGATAAAGTTATTGGATATTGCCTCAAAGATGAATTACTAGCAGCTATTATTAAAGGCAAAGGAGAGCAAAAAATTAATCAGCTACTTCGTCAAGTTTATTATGTTCCTGAAAGCATTAAAGCAGATAAGTTGCTTAAGACTTTTCAAGATACTCGCGAACATTTAATGGTGGTTTTGGATGAATACGGTGGAGTTGCGGGAGTAGTCACCTTAGAGGATGTTTTAGAAGTATTAATAGGGGAAATAGTTGATGAAACAGATCGCATTATCGATCTACAAGAAATTGCTAGAAAAAAACGTAAAGTTTTATTGAATTCTAGAGGAATAAAACCTTAATATTTTGTAACTTCAGAAAAACTTATCTATCCAACAAGAAAATTAAACCTTAATGCTGTTTCTTTTTTCAACAATATTGGGGATAATTAAGGGTGCGGAAAAATAAACAAAAAAAGAGGCTTTTATCTTATGGAAATGAGCAATCTCCAATTATTGGTAATGTTACTGTTAAATAGTCTGTTTTGTTTGTTACTTCCCCGACTGTTGACAACTAAGTGGTCAACCATATTATCTACAAAGCATAAATCTTCTGTGACTGTAACTCAAGAAAGTTAATTATTGTCAGTTGATCGTTAATTTTTGCTCTCCACCCAGGAAAAATAACCAAATCACCACAATCAACCAATGAATGAATACAGGAGGCCATAAAGAAGCGGTTATTGCGTAACTGATAGCACAAACAATCCCTAATAACCCAGCAAAGACTAAGAAGATTGGTTTTCTGAATAAATTTCTCCCTTGGGGATAGAATAATAAGGCGTTTAGGGGATGATAAGCAATGAATAAACTTAGACTTAAAGTTACCCAAAACAGCCATTCTATCCCACTGACTTCTTCAAAGGGATGGGGGAGTAAAAGAACCCGAAATACCAATTCTTCAATGAAAGCTGGCAAAAAGAAAAGTTGTAGAATTGTAAAACATTTTTTAGGGGAAATATCAACTAATTTCCAGGTTAAAAAATCAAGTTTAAAGCCAATAGAAAGAACAATTAACCCGTAAATCAATAAAAGTCCTAAACTAAGATACCAATCTTCAGGAGAAAGGGGGTAAGTTAGGGCTGAAATGAGTCTGGTGAATGCAGTTGAAAATAAAGGAATTTGACCAAAAAGTAGAGTAGGAGCTAGGGGTAAAATAGTCTCATCCCAGCCTAAAATTTGATTAGTTCTTAAAAACCATAAACTGGCGTTATTGTGTAAAAAAATAGAACTCACTTCATCATGGGCCCGACGGGGTAACATAGTCCGCCAACTTCGCAATCCAGATAAAACAGTTTCACCTGTGGTTAAACGTTCACCCCCGGCCACTCCTGCTAAAACTTCGGCATTTTGCTGCCAGTCAGCCCGAATAACCCCAGAAGGTACTAAAATTTTATTTAAGTTTTGAACCAGTTGTTTGAGTTGCCCAAACAATGAATTTTCTACTTGTGAGGGATTTTCTTTTAACCAGTTGATTAATTCGGGAGAAGAAATGACCTGTTGTTTTAACTTTTGCATTGCAATATATAGTGCTTGGCTAGAGTCTTGAACACAAGACGTAGAAGGAGTAACAGAAGAAACTCCAGTGCCATCTCCTGTGCGATAACGGGCCATCATTATTTCTATAGATTCTAATAACTTTCTACCGAAAGAAAGGGTTTGATTAGCTATTGTCAAATCGGATAAAACATCTAACTTAACAATTACATCAGAAAAGGGGCGAGAAGCAACCCATCCTCTTTGTAAATCTCCTGAATAAGCTGACCAGTCAATTTTTCCAGAGATTATTCCTTGTGGATTTTGGGCATAAACTTGGTAATAGATAATGTCAAATTGTAACTCAGATGTAAAAAAATCTTTAACGACTTTTGCCACTCCATAAGAAAAATGTCCAGTTACTGTGCCTCCAGATATTCTTTCCCTATTATCTCCTCCAATTCCTCCAAAGGTATGAATCACTAACCCATAGTCTCCTTCTTTCCATTCCTTGATTGCTTGTTCTCTATTCTGGGCAGAAGTATCAATTAAAATACTTTGAAAAGTACCTTTTCTTTCTGGAGTATTTTGCCAATTTTCTCTGGCAATATAACGTTGACCAGGCTGTAGATTTAGTTCAACTCTTTCGGGTTTTAGTTGCACTAAAGCTCTCGGTTTTAAGGACTGTACCGTAAAAATTCCTTGCTTATCTTTAGCACCGTAAACATACCACCCTTCTTTTCCAGTTTCGGCCTTTTCAAGATAACGAGGGGTGGAAATAAACCGTCTATTATTACCCCGAGGTTGCTGTGGAATTCTCACTGTTTCCACCGGCCCATCAAAAAGTTGTGAAACTCGATTGTAGTGACGAACTTGATAATATTCTCCTGCACAGGGATTTTTTCCTGGACAATCTTCTGGGGAGTTTTTAGTAATATCTTTAGCTTCCCCTTCTATTTGTACTAATCCATAATAGCGACCGGTTATTTGTACGGGTTCTCTTTCAATTTTAAGCAGTGGTTTTTCTGTTAATATTTCATCGTTAAGAATTGGGTATACATTTCCTGTTAATTTTACTATTACATCATCGTATTGACGTGCGCCAGCTAAGGATTGTAAAGGGCCAACTTGTTTCCTTCCATCGAGACGAGAAGGGACAATATCCCCCTTTTGATAAGCTTTGCTTTTCTGGCTCTATCGTTGAACTGTATATCTGTGGTAACTCTCTCTACATAATTAAGTCGGGGTGTCTCTTGCCAAGTTAAAGTTACCATTTTTCCTCTTAATTGTTGGAAGGTTGAAGGAGTATTATGTAGTTCAATTTTGACCCAATCTTTTTCTCCCAATTGTGCTTTTTTCTTAAGTATTTCTTCTTGAGTTGGTAAGATTAATCTCCCTGTCCAATCAGCCACTGGTTGATATTGGTCGAGGTTTATTGATTGGTTAAGGGTGAAAAATTCTGGGCGATTAAAGGCAGCTTGGATACTAATAGCATAATTAGAATTATTCTGGGCTTGTAAAACAGATTGACTAAAAATGCTTATACATAAAAATAAGAATAGTCCTATGATTAGCCATTTTTTAAAGTCTCGCTTACTCCAAAAGTCAATCTTTTCTTTAAATATTAATTTATTCAACATAGAACCTAATTTAGACATATTTCTCGGTCATATAACTATTTATTGGAGTAGTATAACAAAGAAATATTTAATATTTAAGTTATTAAGAAACTTCTATCAACAAAATAGGGTGATTGCTGATTGTCATTGGTTATAAAGTGACTTCGTAATGCTTACCATTGAAAGTCACTCTATCTCCACTAATTAGTTGTCGTCCCCTTCGTGTCTCCACACAACCATTAACCATCACTTCTCCCCCTTGAATTCTTATTTTTGCCTCACCACCACTCTGCACTAAATTTTGCCATTTCATAAACTGTCCCAGTCTAATCATATCTGAAGAATTTTTTTGCTTGTTAGTCATATTAGAATGTTATTTTTGCAAGTTACAACCGCTATAGCTTTCCATGATAACCTTAAACTATAGCAATCACTTATCAGTTGTGAGAATTAATGTGGAAACTAATCCCCCCTAACCCCTAAACCCCGTCGTTAACGACGGGGTCTTAAGGGGGGAACTAAAGGGGGGATCTCGAAAATCTCATAAACCATTACTGATTGCTATATGTCGAATTAAAGTAAATGAAATGGGTACTTATTTAATTACAGGAGCTAACCGAGGAATAGGTTTAGAATATTGCAGTCAACTTAAACAAAGAGGAGATGATGTTATTGCTGTTTGTAGAGAAACTTCCGAGAAATTAAAAGCATTGGGGGTATCCATAGAAAGCGGAATTGAACTCACTTCAGATGCAGATTTGAAGAGATTAGTAAAAAAACTGGATTACCAAAAAATTGATGTTTTAATTAACAATGCTGCTATTGTAGAAAGATTTTCTCTAGAAAATTTAGATATTAATAGTATTCGTCGACAATTTGAAGTGAATTCTATCGCTCCTTTGAAATTAACTCATGCTTTGCTGCCCAATTTAAAAGCAGGTTCTAAAATCATTATTATGACCAGTCGTATGGGTTCAATCGAAGATAATACCTCTGGAGGTTCCTATGGTTATCGAATGTCAAAAGTCGCTCTATCTATGGCAGGAAAGTCTTTATCTATTGACTTAAAACCCAAAAATATTGCAGTAGGTATTTTACATCCAGGGTTGGTTAAAACTAGAATGACTAATTTTACTCCTAGTGGTATTACTCCAGAACAATCAGTGAAAAGTTTAATTGTTCGTATTGACCAATTAAATCTAGAAAATACTGGTACTTTTTGGCATTCTAATGGTGAATTTCTTCCTTGGTAAGAAGTTTAATTCCTCAAACCATGCACCATATTTATATTCACCAAGATAATGTATAATTTGTAAAAAAGCTGATAATTAATTACTCTATGTTTAAGATTGCTGCTCAAGGAAAAACTATCACTTGTGATCAAGGGGAAAATTTACGCCGTGTTCTTATTAATCATAAGATTGATCTTCATAACGGTAACTCAAAAATAATCAATTGTCGGGGTATTGGAAGCTGCGGAACTTGTTCTTTAGAAATAGAGGGTTTAGTTTCTGAAGCTAACTGGAAAGATAAAGCAAGACGCTCTTTTCCTCCCCATTCTCCAGAAAAAAATCGCCGTTTAGCTTGTCAAACTAAAGTGTATGGAGACTTAAAATTAACTAAATATGATGGTTTTTGGGGACAGGGTGATAAGGTAGTTTGGAATGCTAAAAACACCATCTTTAAAGACGGTGTTTAAATAGAATTACAGGGATAATTTATTAATTATCCCTAATAGTTAAAGAGAAGAAACATTACACAGAATTAGCCCAATTTTTTGCCCAGTTTAAGGTTTGATGTACCTGTTTCATGGTCAAAGATTCGCAATACAATCTTAAAACAGGTTCGGTTCCACTAAAGCGAATGAGCAACCAACTTCCATCGGTTAAACGATGTTTATAACCGTCCTTTGTATCACAACTTTCTACCTTTTGACCAGCAACTTCTGTTAATGGTTCTGTTTGCAAACGTTGTAATAATTTACCCCAAACTTCCATATTAGCTAAGGGTAAATCTATGCGATCGTAAGCATTATAAAAGTCGGTTTTTTCTTGCAGTTGACCATAGTATTGACCTAAATCTTGACCACTTTCTACAACCGCTTCTAAAACGTATAATGCAGATAAAAGGGCATCCCGTTCAGGAATATGGGTACCATAACCGATTCCTCCTGATTCTTCGCCACCAATTAAAGTCTCGGAATCTAACATCCGATCAGCGATATACTTATACCCAACAGGAGTTTCATAAACCGATAAATTATAGACATCAGCCAGACGAGGAATTAAATCGGAACCACTCACCGTTTTAATAATCTCACCGGTGAACCCTTTTCTCTTAGCTAAATGATCGATTAAGATAGGAATTAGAATTTGAGAACTGAGGAAGTTTCCCTGTCCATCCACCGCAGCAATGCGATCGCTATCTCCATCAAAAACTAACCCCACTTTCAAACTATTGTCACCTTGACTTATA
The DNA here is from genome assembly GCF_000167195.1 of Crocosphaera watsonii WH 8501. Taxonomy (GTDB): domain Bacteria; phylum Cyanobacteriota; class Cyanobacteriia; order Cyanobacteriales; family Microcystaceae; genus Crocosphaera; species Crocosphaera watsonii. Next base: position 12,652 of record NZ_AADV02000047.1, read on the forward strand.
GCCGTTTTTATGGTAAGAAATAACTTACTAAGATAACGAGGTAAGGGTTCCGGCGCACCTCCTTCACACAAGGGATCGCGATCGCTGTTAATCTCTTCGATGGGGCAGCCTAGCAATCTTTCTAAGCCACTAGCCGCAGCCCCGTGCATGACATCGGCAAACACCCTTAATTTCTCTGCGGTTATTGCTTCTTGAATAGCCTTGATATCTACTTTTTGGCGTAAGCCTTGACAGTAGCTTTCCCAGGGGTCAAAATGGCTCAAACTGCCAGGAGAAGCGGAAAATTGAGGAGGGTTAGGAATCAATGCTTCTATTTGTTGGGTGATGGCTGGGGCAACCGATCCCCCGAAAGCCCCTTTAACCTTTAACCCCAGATACTTGCCTGGGTTATGACTGGCGGTTAAAACGATCGCACCTAATGCGTTTTGGGCTTTGGCTGCCCAACTAAAGGCTGGGGTAGGGGCATAAGACTGGGATAGGATAACATCATAGCCGGCCTCGATGATGGCGTTGGCCGTCACCTCAGCAAACTCTTCTGCTAAGAAACGGCGATCATAACCCACAATAATCTTGCGGCCCCTGTCAGAAGTACCGTAATTTTCTTCTAAAATCTTGGCGCACAAAGGAGCCAGCAGTGCCACTCTTTCAAAGGTAAAATCGGCTGCTATTACCCCACGCCAGCCATCGGTTCCAAATTTGATCGGATTTTGAGTAAAAGCCATAGGAATCTTTAGAATTTTTCACACTATAATTATGAAATTTAATGACCCTTGACTCAAGTGCCAATTGCTTTATCGTGATTTTCTTTCACATTCTCTGTCAAATTAACTAATTCCATATTTTCCTTTACTTTTTCTGTCAAAGTAATTAATGCGATGGTACTAACTGAATCCTCATCTTCTCTGACTGCGCGAATGATAACCTGTCGATGATTGTCATTATTTTCGCCTTCTTTTTCTGTCAATTTTTTCCATTCTAGTTGGCCTTCCCCATTTGTTACGCAATAATACCCTGGTTGAGGGGGAGCAATAAACATACCTGTTGCTATGTCAATCGTCCCAAATTTTGGTTCAGAAAGGATACTCCATTTGACTTTAACATCTGGAATAACATTGAAGTTATAATAACCTCCATATTCAACTATTTGGTTAGATGGATCAACATCAATATTTCTGAAGGTTCGAATCCAAGCATCTTTAAAAATAGAAGCAACAATTAAATTGAGTTGAGTAATAGAAAGTTTATTAAAATAACCCAAGATAAATGCTAAGGATACTAACACTTTTTCATTAACCTGTGATAATGCTAGAGAAAATCCAGCAATGTTAAAATTAGCACCAGTTAACACAAATAAGATGATTAAAGAAAGAAAAGGACTTAGTAAAATATATGAATAGTATTGTGCCTTATAACGTTTCAGATAATTGTCCGCTCGTCCTGTATCTTCTTGCTTTCGATCATCCCCATTCACTCTTAATTTATATTCAGCCGTTTGCTGAATTAAGTACAGAAGGGTGCCAAAGATAGTCCAAAAAATAACTTCAACCCACTTCTTATTATCTGACCAAAATGTCTTACGTTCTTCAAGTATAGTTTTAAGAATGTTCAAATCCTTTTCAATATCGACTACAATATTCTGTTGTTCTTCTTGATTTTCTAAGTTTAATAATTTATTTAAAGCATTGCTTATGTCTTGTAAAACAAGGTTAAATTCTTGGGTTTGTACTGTTGCAATTTTTCCTAAAAATCTCTCTGAATCTGATTGCCATTCTTCTACCTTTATTTTTAGGGTTTCAATTTGTTCTGCGGTAAGTGTTGGTGGCTGCTCAGGCACTTCTCCTCCCATATCGGAAATTTGTTCTGTAATTAATTGTTGAACTTTCGTAGCTTGAGGGGATAAAGAAGGAACCTGTGGGCCATACTGATGCCAAATACCATAACCAATTAACCCGAAAACAAGCAAAATGACAAATTCAGAAACAGTCGCCTTTGGGTTGCAAAAGGGAATATTTGACCACAGTGCATTTCCCATTGAACCTACTATATTGGTGATTAAAGATAGTAAAGATCGACTATCTTCATCGGTTACTTCTGGATCATCTGGAGAATTCGGAGTATTTGGGGGTGATGGGGACATTTTTATCAGACCTCATATAAACAATGGCCACTCCCTGAAATTCCTCTAAAAGAGGTTAGAGTATTTTTCAATTCTGAATTAATAATAGGGGAATTTGCTCGAATGTATTTGACCCATTTGCCCCATTATAACATTGGTAAATAACCAATTAAATTAATTTTAGCTAAACTTAACACAGAGACTATAACGTGAACTATCAGTGCTAAATCTTTGCTATGAACTTTTATCTGTACCTACTTACTAATGGGTTTAATAAAAGGACGAATCTATTGGAAAATATCAGTGTGATTGTCAGGTATTTCGTAACTGCTCACCGCAACAAAAAAGTCTTATTGAAAAGCACTACAAACAACATCAGTTGAGTCAACAAAAATATAAGCCCTGTGATTTAGCGTAAAATTTAAGCTAATTTATTACGGCTATTTTAATGACTAACATTCCCGGAATTAAGTCTTTTTAAAACCTCAAATAAAAACAACAATATGAGAAAAAAAAGAATAGTAAGATAGTTTTTTGTTAGCGGAGATTATCCGCTAATTCTGTGTATTTTTGTGCAGAGAGATAGGGCGATCAAGAAAAATCTATCCCCCATCGGCTCCGGAGCCTTTTACATCTCTAATCCTGGGGGACTCCGACCAGCTAATGAAAATAATTCGCATAATTGGACAATGGCATTTTGCCCCTGTAATCTCATGGTCTCTAAAAAACTGAACATTTGGGTGACTAACTCTGCACCCCAGTCGCTTCTTGCCCCCCCACTTACTTTGCGGTGAATGACAATGGGACGTAAAGCTCTCTCAGCATCATTATTATCTGGTTTGACTTCAGGATAAGTTAGAAAGGTGAACCACTCTTCCCAATGACGTTTGAGACGGTTAATCAATCTTTGTGCATCATAAGGCCAAGACATTTCTGTTTGGCCATCGCACTTTGTCTAAAGTAGGCACTATAGCAGTCACTGGTGAGGATGCCCTTAAAATCTGCTCCTAACAATTTCTCGACTTCTGCGGAGCTTCTAGTGGGAGCCAACATCAACACACAGACCTCATTTGATGTGGCTACCCAAACCCAATACTTGATGCCATCGATGCAATAACTGGTTTCGTCAACACATCGGATTCCTGGCTGCTGGATGTACTTTAACCACTGTTGGGTCAAGGGTTCTAAACTTTCTTGAAACCATTTGTGCATTTTGGCAAGGCTCCCTTGAGAAATGGGAATGCCAAAGACATACTCTATAAAATGTTCCTGTTTACGCCATGTAAGATTACCCCCATAGCCAAGCCAGCCCACGATGCTACTTAATCGCGCCCCATAACTGAATCCTTCTTTAACTCCCAATGGAACAGGACTGTAATCTGACCATCCACAACTAGGACATTTATAGAATCCGCGACGATATTCCCTGATTTCTATGGGTTGGTCTACTACTTCAGCCACTTGCTGGACTTTTTCGGGAACTACTTCATCTCGTTCCACTGAACCCCCACAAACAGGACAGTTTTCTAGTTCTAAAGGGACTATCTTATCGGGCTGACCAAAACCATTACGGGTCTTCCCTGGGTGGTCATATTTTGGTCCGCGTTTAAATCCTTTTTTGCGTTTCTTTTTGTCAGAAGGCTTTTTTAGTTGGTCTGATGATGGGGGGACTGAACTGTTTTTTGAGTTACGGTTTTTTAGCTTATCTCTCTCTTCTTTCAATTTTTCAATTTCTTGCTGTTGTGTAGAGATTTGTTGTTGTTGCTGGTCAATCAGTCTTTGTTGAAGAGATAACTGTTGTTGTGCCTTGACTAGCCACTCAATCATGAAGACATTGTTCGCCAACTGTTCATCGGCGATAGCTCTAACTAGCTTTGAATCAATGGTAGCATTTGTGGTCATAACCCCCACTATACATAAAAATCCCCGATTTTACCTTTATGTTGTCAAGACAGATTCTTTATTGCGGTGAGCAATTACTCAAACACTACTTGAGGGGCAATATTATCTTCTTTCCATTGTTGATAGGAACCTCTTTCTTCTTTGGGACGACAAAACACCACCATAACATCCGGTGCTAGTCTTTTTTTATTGTCACCTTCTAAGGGCTACCAAAGTAAATCACCAGCAACAAAGACATTATCATCTTGGCTAAATAACCAATCTAAATTAGCTTTTATCATGGTAATCCAACGAAACTGAAGGGTATTATCGGCCATTGGTTTACCGTCGCTGTCTGGATAAATAATTTCTGATTCGATTTCGTTTTTTAGCTCAGTAACCATCATCTTATAGAAATTCTTCTTTAACTTATAGTTCATAAAAATATAGTCAAATATGACATATCCTTATTTTGCCGGTATTACCCTGACTGGGTGAACTACAACACCACGCCAGTTGCTTCAAGTCGGGGAACCCGCCCAACGCACTGGCTCCTCTATCCCATAGCTAAAAGCATTTGGTACTGCTTTTCTCATGATGTTCAACGACCCGTTAACATCGGCATTGATTAATTTTCTTTTGCCAGTGCGATACAAACCTCTATTTACTTTTTTCCCAGAAAAAGTTACTTTATTTTTTTGACCTTTCTGATAAATAGGAAGCGGGTCATTATCCAGAAACGAAGCTTTTGATGTATAAGATTCTTCAGTAATAATTACCTTAATACCCACCATATCTGCTTTATAAGATAACATTCCTATGAGCTTATTATAGGGAATAGATACAAAATTTTGGTTATTTCTTTTCCCTAAGTTAATCTTCTGTTTCCAGTCAGGATTGTGGCCAATAATCAGAGTTCCTATTTTCTGATTGCTCAGAGTATCAATAATCAAACGAGATGCTTTGTGGAGATAATCATTAATCTTGAATTCTCTTTTATTACAAAGTTTTTTTAGTTTATGGCTTGATTGATTTTCTCCTAAAAGAGATTGTAAGTCGCTTTTAACTTTGTTATAGTATTGATTGATAGATTTTAACGGTTTGCCATTTATCAAGAGCGGTTTTATTCCGGCTTGATTGAAAGTTAATGTAGCTAAATTGTTTAAACCAATATCAATACTAGCATAATTATTTTCTTCTAACTGGTATTGTTGTTTATCTGCTTCATAAATGACCTCAATGACATAATGGTTAAGTCTGGGAACAAGACGAAATTGTTTGATTTTTGAAGTATCTACCTTGGTTTTCAGGTAAATTGCAGTCTGGCTGGGATTAATGATACCTTGTTTAAGCTGTTTTTTGTTGATAGCTTGCGCTGTATAAACCACCACATTTCTGCCCTTGACCTTATGTTTATATCCAGGGAGACGAGGACGGGCTTTAAATTTTGATGGTGTTTCTTTGTAAGCTAAATTAGACTCTTTAAAACTTATCCAGTTTCTGTCAAGTATCATTAAAACTTGTTGAGAAACTTTAGCCGGCATTGCTTGATAGTCTAATTGAGATTGCAAGGTTTTCTGAATATCATGATAGTTACGATAAGTGTTTTCAAATATGAAAGACTGACGAACTAAATAATTAGCATAGTTGTAGAGATTTTTTGATAAGAAACATAGTCGGTCAATTTCAGCATAAAACCGATGATTTTTTTTAATAATATGTCTCTCAACTAATCTCATAAGTTAAGGAGTAAAAATGTTGTTTAATCACCAAGCACACAAGTGATGGATGAATTTAGGAGAAAGAGGGATTCCCCTGGATTTCCGAGTTGGTTTCATTGTACCATTAAAGGGACTTACAGAGTCATTAATTTTTGTCAAGGAGGCTCTAGTTAAGTACAAAATAACTTGACATATTTATCCTTATTTGACTATATATGACTATATTTCTGTTGAATGTTTATGATACCAATTTCCGAAAGTAGGGATTAACGCTGAGCATAGTCGAAGCGTTGACCCCTATAGCACTACATATTGTAGTTAAGACTACTATTATGGTGAACTATTCACAGCCTCAAAAGAATTATCAGAATCCTGTGCTTCTAAAAGTTGTCTTTGTGCTTCTCGAAAAGACTTAGCCGCCTCAGAGAGACTATCCCTTGTATCTTCGGCGAATTCACCACCATTACGACTTCTCTCCAAATTAGCTCGGTGCATTAAGTCTAGAGGATTCATAAAATTCCCGATGTCTCCATTGGGATCCTTCTCATTGCTTTGATAAGGATCTTTATCCACTTGATCAATGGACTGAGCTACAGTTAAAGGTGTTAAGCCCAAGCTAGTGCTTAAGAGGGTTAATAACACCACTAATTTTTTAGTCATAAATTTGTTTAACATCATAGATTCTCTCTACACACCAGATATAACTGACCAATTACATGATAGTCTATTTTATATTGATTGGTTCAACTAAGTTCTGAACAGATAAGGGATACTGCTTGGATTAAAAAAAGATACAACCCCAGACTATGGTAAAATTAGCTTCAAATAATTACTTCTAGAAAGATGAATCAACCTGGCTCTCCTGCTCAATTTTTAGCTCCTGAAGAATCAGCCGATGTCGATAAAGCTTTATTAACTGCCCCAGAAAAATTTTTAACTCGTTTAACCATTTCTTCCTTAAGATTATTAACCATTATTGCTCAAGATATAGATGTTTCTCTAGAAGATTTAACCCATCAACAAATTATTGATTGGTTTGAAAAAGATGGAAAAATACGAAGAGAAAAAGGTGAAGAGGCTGCTGTTTTAAAATGGTAACTTAACTCTCTGAATCCCTTTCTACTGTATTAATACCCAGTATGTTTGCCAATATATAGGGATAATACTGAGAGGTTTGCCTTGAGAAAAAAGAAGAGTCAATAAAATTACTTAGATTAATTTAACTAAAATAAATTTTCTCAAGAATTGTCCGATTGTACTTCCGAGAAACCTCGTTATAGACTAAAATAAAAAGTGAATCCTTCTGGAATAAATGTCTATGAGTAAACCAATTATAAATACTTCAGAAGAAACGGCATCCCATATTCAAACCATATTAAAATACCCAGATAGTTTATCAAAAACGACTCAAAGCTTGGGACTTAATCAAATCCAAAGACATTTGTTCCTTTGTGCTGATCAAACTAAGCCCAAATGTTGCTCCAAAGCAACCAGTCTAGAAGCTTGGGACTATCTTAAACGTCGTCTCAAAGAACTAAGACTCGATCGAGTGACAGAAGCTAACCCGGCTTGCATTTTTCGCACAAAGGCCAATTGTTTACGGGTTTGTATCGAAGGACCAATTCTTATAGTTTATCCTGATGGAGTTTGGTATCGCCAAGCAACTCCCGACGTTATTGAACGTATTATTCAAGAACATCTAATTGGGGATCAAGTTGTGGAAGACTATGCCTTTTGTACTCATGCTTTACCGGAACCCTCTCAGAAATCTCACCCAACCACTGAACTTAACAGTGAGATAATAGACCAAAAAAGATAATAAAATATCCTTTAAAAAGGTCAAAATAGGTTAAGATTAAATTAAAGCGGTCTAGATCTCCACAAATGCTTCTAAACAGAATCCTTATCAAAATTTACTCCAAAAAAAAAGATGGCACCCTTAAAAGATAAATCTCAAAAAGACAATAAGCACTTATTATTAGTCGATGATGATCCCAATTTAGTTTTGCTAGTAAAAGATTATCTAGAATTGCAGGGATATGAGGTAACCACAGCAGACAATGGAAAAGAAGCACTCAAAGTCTTGGGTGAACAGATTTCTGATATGATCATCTGCGATGTCATGATGCCAGAAATGGATGGTTATGCTTTGATTGAGCAAGTACGTCAAGACCCCCGTACCAGTTGGATTCCAGTGATGTTTCTTTCTGCCAAGGGACAAAGCCAAGATAGAGTAAAAGGACTGCACATCGGGGCTGACGTTTATATGGTCAAGCCTTTTGATTGGACTTTGGATAAAAAACAATTGTTAGCGTAAATTTTACACTAAACATATCTCCAGAGCTAAAATAGAGAATTAAGGTGATTTTAAAAACTCTCTTTCCATCTTTTTAGGGGATTTTAAATATTAAATAGCTTCATTCAGTTTCGGTTCCAATATAGATATCTAAGTAGCTTTCAGTTAGAGATTGAATGACTCGTTCTAATTCATCAATGAGATTTCTTCTAGTGAGTTTTTCTACAGCATCAATATGAGCAGAACTTCCGGCTCGTCCTAAATATTTATATTTGGTTTTTTTCTCATTATTAGTGGCCATAGGAAAAATTGATTCAGCAGCCTGTAGTTTATAATACCAGTAGATTGTTCCCTTTCCATTAACCTGATAACGAATAATATGACAATTAGCTGGTGCTACTTCCCCTTCCCGTTCAATTTTCTTTATTTTCTGTTTAAGAGAGCGAATTAGACTCTTAATTTGTTTGGCTCTCAGGTGGACATCTTGACTGGTCTTAAGTTCGGAATGTGATGACATTAGCCTTAACTGTAACAAACAACCTCTTTTGATGTTAGCGTATATATTCCGCTAATTTATAAGGTAATAAATTTTAAAAATGACCAAAAATGAAACGGCTACGTCTGTCGAGGAATTCCTGGTGTGGAGGTCTAACCTCTTCCAAGGACTAAAAGCTAGAAAAGAAACTATTATAGAATTACTCGATGCCCTCTCCAGTAACCAACAAGCTCACTCAGTCGTTGAATTGTCTCTCAATCCTTTATTTAGAAGAGATTATAACAGTTTATATAGAGGAATTCAAGAGTTTTTACCCACTCAAACTGACCCTAATTATGAACAGAGAATTGAGACTTTATTTTCAGCGGTATCGAGAACAATTCCTCCCACTTCAAAACATTATAACTTATTTGGTATTGACAGAACTCCCTGTCCACGACGGTTTGCCGAAACGTTAGCGGATAAAACCTTTATTCATTACCCCAATCCAATTAAGGGAAATAAACCCATTAATATTGGACATTGTTATTCCGTTGTCTGCGCTTTACCTGACCAAATAGACACAGAAAAAGTCCCTTGGGCTGTCCCCTTATCAGGAGAGCTAGTCCCCTCTAAACATAAAGGAGTAAATCAAGGCAATCAACAACTAAAAAAAATCTGGCAAAGTTCTTTATTTTCTGATAAATTATCTGTCTTAGTGGCTGATAGTGACTACAGCCAAAAGGATTTTATTGGGGAACAAGTTAAGCATGAAGACGTAGTTACTATTACAAGAGTTAGAAGTGACTGAGTTTTTTATCGTCAATTTATTCGGGACCCAAATCAAGCCAAAACTTCGGGACATCCCCGTTGGTATGGGGATAAATTTGACCTTAAAGATGACCAAACTTGGACTGAACCTGATGAAGTTCATCATGTTCCCTTTACAACGAAAAAAGGTCGTCAATTAACAGTGACTATTTCGGGATGGAAACAGATGTTAATGAGAGGAACTAAAAACTATAAAATGAACAATCACCCCTTTACTTTACTCCAGATTGTTGTCAGAGATCAAGAAAGAAATAGTATTTGGAAACCTATGTGGCTTATTGTTATTGGTTCTCGGCGCGATGAGTTAAGTTTAGTTGATTGTTATCAGTGTTATCGACAACGTTATGACATGGAACATCTTTTTCGATTTGGTGAACAAAGATTATTGATGACATCTTATTTAACTCCCGATGTACATCATGAAGAAAATTGGTTTAAACTAACACTTCTTTCTTATGTAAATTTGTGGGCTGCCAGAAAATTAGCTGTGGTTTTACCCCGTGATTGGGAACAGTATTTGAAGACTAATAAATCCATCAAAATCACCCCTAGTCTAGTTCAAAGAGACTTTTCAAGAATAATTACGACCTTGGGGACTTTCGCCAAATTTCCCAAACGTCGAGGTTTTTCTTCCGGACGTATTAAAGGTTACAAAAAAGCCCCACGAACTCGTCATGATGTTATCAAGAAAGGGAGCAAAAAATCAACTAAAAACTTAAAAGCTCCTTAGTTTTCCTCAGAATCTATAGATTAGCCCTATTTGTCAGCCAATTTTATTGACTGATACAGAGCCGATATTTTGGGATTTTAGTTTAGCGTAAAATATACGCCAACAAACTTTTTTTGTCCAAAGTCCAATCACAAGTTCGTTATTTACTTCACTATTTAGTGATCCCCTTATTTATTGTTGTTGCTATTGAGTTAGCTTATCGTTCCCAGGCAAAGTGGGCGACAAAATGGGTTAGAGTATTTTCTTGGTACTAGACTTTTGGATTAAGTGGTANCCGGCTCGATTCTGATCTCACC
>NZ_AADV02000046.1 GCF_000167195.1 Crocosphaera watsonii WH 8501
GTCTGGTCTATGATCCCGAGAATATCCTTTCTTAATAAAAATTGGTCTTTCTTTAATAATTTTTTCTTCTTCCTGTTTCTCTTTATCTTCTTCCCTTTTATATTCTCCATCTAAATGAAATGATGTGGAATCTAAATGGGAGTATTTAAGGTCTATTTTAAATTTTTTAATTACTTCTAAAACTACTTCAATAAAAATATCATTTAGTCCATATTTATATAATTCATCCATTACTCTCCCAATTTTATCATCATTAAGGTAATCAGGTTTAATTCTTTCTCCTAACAATTTCTCAATGGCTTTATCTTGAAAAAACTGACTGAATAAATATAGAGGTCTTGAAACAAATCCTAGTCCATTGATTAAAATAGACTTAACTGCTGTACCTGCTGAGATTTTTTCTCTAACATCTATTCCTAATTTATTATTAATTATTTTGACTATTCCTATTTCATCAATTAAGCCAGCTACTATCCCTAAATGGTCTAAATTTTTAACTTGTATTTCTTCTAAATAAGACATTTTTCGCTCTTTTTTTACAGAGGAAACAACTTAAACAATTATCCCACTTTTTTGTCTTCAAGAGCTTAAGCAATTATACTTAATTGTTAACCCCAGGCTTGTAGTATTTAATGCTACTTTTTGAAGTGCGGAATCTGGGATATTAATGTTCGTTGTACTGCTTATCGAAAATACTTGGGTCTAAAACCCCGCCTTTTAAGGCGCATAGTTTTTGAAGCGGAGCATAAATCTCTGTTTCAAAAACAACTTCTGTGCGATAGCGCCGGAACGTAGTGAGGAACTTCTGACTTCTGTGCGATAGCGCCGGAGCGCAGTGAGGAACTTCTGGCTTCGTTAACCCCCCCCTTAAAAAGGGGGGTTAGGGGGGATAATACAGGATTTTAATTATCTGGTAAAGTAACCATATCTAACCAAAAAGATTCAATTCCTTTCACCAACTTAAACAAGTCTTTTACATTACGAGACTTAGTAATATAACAGTTTACATAGAGGTCATAACTTTCCTGAATATCCTCATCATTACTAGAAGTTGTTAACACAATCACTGGAATACGTTTGAGATCGGGATCGCTTTTAATCTCTGCTAATACTTCCCTCCCATCCTTGCGAGGTAAATTCAAATCTAGGATAATCAAATTAGGTCGGGGAGACTCGTTAAACTCCCCTTCCTTTCGCAAATAGGCCATCGCATCCATTCCATTCCGAACTATCATTAATTGATGGGGAACGGTACTGGTTTTAAGCACTTCTTGAACCAGACGAATATCTGCCTTAGAATCTTCTACTAAGAGGATAATTTTATCTTGTTGACCCTCTCTTGCGATCACGTTCTGTACCTCCTACTGGTATGGTGAAATAGAATGTTGCACCTTGGCCTATTTCTGACTCTACCCAAATTTTACCCCGATGACACTCCATTATTTTCTTACAAATAGCTAAACCCATACCTGTCCCTGGATATTCGTCACGGGTGTGTAACCGTTGGAAGATAATAAAGATGCGATCGCTAAACCTGGGATCGATCCCAATACCGTTATCCTCTACCGAGAATAACCATTCATCCTCCAACCTTTGCGCTTGAATATGAATTTCTGGGGTTGCTTCGCTGCGGAATTTAATCGCATTAGAAATTAAATTTAAGAACAATTGTATTAATTGGGTACTATTAGCCATGACGGTAGGTAGAGGATCATGGGTAATAATAGCGTTTGTTTCTGCAATGCGTCCCCGTAGATTGGCGATCGCCTTTTCTAATGCGTTTTCGGATTCGGTCAAATCAAACTTGATATCCCGAATATCTACCTTAGAATAGGCTAACACATCATCGATGAGGGTTTGCATCAAACTGACACCTTCCACAGCAAAATTGATGAATTCCTTGCCATCCTCGTCTAAAGCTTCATCGTAGCGCATTTCCAACAGTTGCACATAGTTAGAGACTTGGTTCAAAGGTTCTTGTAAGTCGTGGGATGCAACATAGGCAAATTTCTTTAATTCTGCGTTAGATAACTCTAAATCATGGGCTAATTCCGCTAATTCATCAGCTTGTCTGAGAATAATATTAACTATCGCTTCTTTTAAACCTAATGCTGCTTTAATTTCTATGGGTTTCCAAGACAGGGAAGTTAAACGGACAGTTTCTTTCCACAATTCAAAGGATTTTCGGGGACATAAGCGCAAATTTCCGTCTATCTTCTGCATTTCGTAAGCTTTCGACGGATCTCCTCCCCAATTAACCGTTTGGATAACTTCGGGACGGAACCATAAAATATAGTTACGGTGAGAAATTTTAATAGCTAACAACCCACTGGCCACATTTTTAAAGTTGCGCGCATCTGCGTATAAATGAGGTAAAGAAGGGGTAGAAAAGACTTCTTCATCAATATTTTTTTTCAACCATTGCAGCAAATATTTAACTTCTTCTTCCTTGGGAGTGTTTCCAATTAAGTTATATTCCTCTCCTACACAAACTGCCACACCTTGAGAACTGGTTAAGTCTAGCAGGTTTTGATTACTATTAATCAACCCTTCGATAAAATTATCTGCTTGGGACATTGATTCAATTAATGCACCCTGTATTCTTGTCAATTTCATGCGATAATCGTAGTCTTTTGTTTCTTCTTTAGCAGAAATTTCCGAAAAAACGACTTGTCCTAAAAATTCGCAAGCTTTTCTTAATTCGTAGGGAACATATTTCGGTGTTAAATGATGACAAGCGATCAATCCCCATAATTTTCTATCGTCAATTAATGAGATAGTTAAAGATGCACCTACACCCATATTATGGAGATATTCCAGATGACAAGGTGAGGCACTTCTGAGGATAGAATGGGTTAAATCTAACGCTGTATCATTGAGAGGATGTAACTTAGAAAATAAATCGATCCCAGTTGCTTTTGCGTCGGGTATTAAACGAATGTAGTTAGAACTGAACAGCCTTCTTGCTGGTAAAGGAATATCAGAAGCAGGATAATGTAACCCTAAATAGGGTTCTAATTCTGCTAATTTATCCTCCGCTATAACCTCCCCGTGATCGTCTTCGTCAAATTTGTATAACATGACTCGATCAAACCCTGTCATTTTTCGGACTTCTTGTACTATAATTTGACAAAATTCCGTTAAATTAGCATTGGTTTGTAATTGACTAATAGATGCTTTCGCTAGGTGATAAAAACTTAAAAAGGGGATATTTTCTTGAGAAATAGCTGGGTTCTAATTCTAAAATCAAGAATCCTTCACCGTTACGATGAAAAACACCATCAAAAATAACATAGTTATCTCCATCAACCCTTGCCCAAAGTTTGGTAGGATTAATAAAATCTAGGTTGTTATTTTCCAATCCTATTTTTAACTGTTCAATTTGGAAACTATCAAAAATATCATCTAAAGTTAGATTAACAATTTCTTGTGGTATAATGCCAAAAAATTGTTTAGTATTGCTGCTAGTTTGAACAATTTTTAGGTTAGACTCATCCAGAACAAATAACACCCCATGAGGTTGAATCTTTCCCCATAAATGTATTTGTAACTCTTCTAATCTTTTGAGATTAATGTCTTGAGTAATATGAGAATTACTAATCATAAAGCGTCCCTCGATGTACTTGAGTAATTAATTATGTCTCATCGTAAAAATGCCAATTAAATGTAAAAGTTGGCTGTAAGTGTAGTTAATTTCTATAATATAGCAATCAGTTATCAGTTGTGAGAAAAGATCGAATTCTGATCCCCCCAACCCCCCTTGATAAGGGGGGAACTGAAGGGGGTTTATCGAGGTTCTCATGAATCATTACTTATTGCTATATTTAATTAATTTAATTTTTAATGTAAGTTTAGTATAGCCTAGAATTCCTCTAATAGAGATAATAAAGCATTAAGAATTAATATAAAATGTAAACAAAATAAAATATTAATCTATATTTTGTAACTAAACTAATCTTAATAAGAAAAGTTTTAACTACATTTCATCGGGATTAATTCCTAATTCTCTTAATTTCGCTTTCAATTGTTCATTTTCTTGCAAAGCTAACTCTTTTTGTTGTCTTTCTTGAATAAGTCTATTTTCAGCTTGAATTGCTTTATTTTCAGCTTTACTCGCTGCTTCTTCGGGACTAGGTACTAATTCACCCTCTGAAGTGAAATACCGTAATTTATCCTGATAAATTCCCAAATATAATTGTAACTGTTCACTCTATAAGCATCCTTGTTCATTGGTTTCAATGGGTTGATATTTACCACTAATTAAAGTAAACCCTTCAAATTCTAATGTATAGGGATCAAAGCAAAAATAATCAGGAGTTCTAAATGTATCTTGATAAATTTGTTTCTTTTCACCTCTATCTGTTGCTGCGGTACTATAGGATAAAATCTCAATAATTACATTGGGATATTTTCCTTCTTCTTCCCAAACGACCCAACTTTTGCGCTTTTGATTCCATTTTGTACCTAAGACTACAAAAAAGTCTGGACCTCTGAAATTTTCTGATTTTTTCTGATTGGGACTATAATAAATAGTCAGGTTTCCTGCTGCAAAATAGTCTTTTCTATCTTGCCATAACCATTGCAAAGATTTCAGTAATAAAATAATTTGAGTTAGGTGTAAATAGGTTTCCAATGGGGGTTCATTACTCCAAAATTCTCCTTTAGGGAAAATTATCTCATAGTTTGGTTCTGTTGTTGGTTGAGATGGGTTTGAAGTGGTAATCATTGGCAGAAAACTTAGAAATCCTTGTTACTTTCTATTTTAGCGTAAGTTTGCTCAATAATTTCCTGTAAAATTTCTTTAACGGATAAATTGACATCAATTATCACAGCATTTTCTGGTTCTTCTAGTGTTTTAAATTGAGATATTAACATATTTTCTTTCATAAAATGTTTTGAACGCTGTTGTAATCTGTTTAAAATAGTTTCATGATTTCCTTTTAAGTAGATCCAGATGATATCTGTTGTATTTTCTTCTAATAAGTCTCGATAAGATTGTTTTAATGCTGAACAAGTTATAACAGCATTTTTATTTTCTTCTTGATGTTGATTAATAACTAATTTTATAGCGTTTAACCAAGGTAAGCGATCGCTATCATTCAAAGGAATACCTTGACTCATTTTAGTAATGTTTTCTGGGGGGTGAAAATCATCAGCATCATAGAAAGCGCAACCAAATTCTTGACTTAATGCTTGACCTATGGTTGTCTTTCCTGAACCCGATACTCCCATAATTAAATAAATCATGAAAACTAATTAGATAAATTTTTGTTTCCCCCCCAATTCCTAATTCAAGACATCACAACCTTCTAAGTTTTATTGCAAAAAGGAGTAGTACCATATTGATAAACATAAGATGTCTTGGTTTGTGATTTATCCGATACCCAGTTACTCATTCCCTGCATTGCTGTAAAGACTTTTTTTGCTCCACTAGCAACCGTTTCTGAATAATCTTCTTCATTTGTCTTATCTTTATACTTAAAAGAAATTTCAGCAATCTTTGGTTCTGTGGAACTTGGAGAATCATACCACAAAGTTAGACTAAATTCACCATCTTTATTTCCTAAATCTACTTCACCTCCTTCATAAACTTTTTCACTTATGGTTAACCCATTAACTTCTTTTATAGCTTCATTAAGATCAAAGTTATATTTTTTAAGTTCGGGATAAAGTCTTACCGGATCATCCATTTTATTTAAGTTTTTAGTGGCTGAAATTTTTTTCTTAGCTGAAGAAGAAAACTTGGAACAAAAAGGTTTGCTGATGTCTTATTCAAATTTAGGTTTGTCACCACTTAGGTGATTTCCAAGAAAAAGTTTCCCACCCATTCTCAGAATCTGTTTGTAGAACATCTCAAATAAGCGAAAAGGGAAAAATAAAAAGTTGTTCGCGGATACTTTCCGCGAACAAAAACCTCCCTATCTAAAAGAAAGAAATACGCTAACTTTTAAATTAGCTTTGACTATTTTAAAAAAGGAAATTCACTTAATTTTACACTCTTATTAACTTTTTAGACTAACTGGGTCTAATCAAAATATCCCATTTAGGTAAGTGAGGATTACGTTCTAAACGTTTCTCAATTTCCTTCATCTCTTTTTTCGTTAAAGAAATGCCTTTTTGATAAACTTTTTTACTTAACTTAACTATCGGATTTAAGCCTTTCCATGTCATAGTTTTTACCCAAGCTAACATCGTTTGAGCATTTCTCAGAAGTGTTCCGTTCCAATGCCTCTCTAAAATTCCCCAACATCTTTCTATGGGATTATATTTACTGTGATAAGGAGGAAAATATAGTAATTGAATAGATTTCTTAGTTTGGTCGGCAAACTCTACCATTCTCTTCAAAAATTGCCTTCTTATTCCACTATTTTCTGCTCCATTATCAACTTTAATTTGGATGTTCTCTAGTTGCTGCTTTTCAGTTATACTCAGACTTGTCCACCATTGCTCCAAGTTATCTACCATGAAATCACTCGTTTTATAAGAACTTCCAAAAGTTACGTAAAGTTGCCCTGTATCTTCATCTACAATCCCACAAGGAACGTATTTTTCTTTAGTTCCCATATCATGATCTTGAGCTTGATTATAACCTCTGGTTTGTCCGCCACGTGAATATTCTCCTATTTCCACAGTTGCTTTACAATCCATACTTAAACGTTTCACAGAAGGGTCTTTTTTTCCATCTTTTTTCTCTATATTCTCGAAGATAGCGTCCGTCTCCGAGATTTTTTTTTAGGTTTAGCTTTTACCACTTTTCTTAATCGATAGCCCAAACGATTTAAAATATCTGCCATTGTCGAAGCAGCAGGAACCTCCTCTCCATTATATCCTAGATTTCTTAATTGTTTAATGGCTTCAGCCGCCGTTAATCTTGTATAGGCAATGGGGTTATTAAATGTGGGGTTTTGTTGTGCGTGAGCTTCGGCTATTTCTTTCAATGATTGGGCAACTATTGGGTATCTTGCCTCCCATTTTTTACATCCACTATTGACTGATTGTAATCCTAAACACACTATCCCAGTTCGTTTTTCATGTAATCCAAGTTGAACATTTTTTCTCCCCCAACCAAACACGATTTCGGTTTGTCTGGCACTTCCTCCACAATACTTGAGACACATTTCAGCTTGAAATGAACGACGCTCTGCTCCCGTCATTTTTGAGGCTGCTAAACGTAAATCATCGACCATCGACGGGGTTAAGGGATGATTTGTCTGTTTTAGCTTCAATTTACTCTCTCTAATCTTTTTACCTCTTCATTTTAATCTATTTCTTCTGTTTTTTCAGACAAGCCAATTATGAAATTTTAAGGTTGTGTACCAAGATCTGCTAACTCTCTGTTCCTTTTATTTCTTGAAAGCCTTTAGTCCAAGCGATTACCCCCTATGGGAAAAGCTTTCTCGGAAATCACCTTAGTGGTGATGCTACGGCGGTTCTACCCATGGAATTAGCCAGTTTAACGGCTTTGGGAGGTACAGATAGAGGACGACAACGGGATCACAACGAAGATTCTTTTGGCATGAATACCCAGGTGAACATTCGCCAAACTAATCATAGTAAGGTGGTGGATGGTCGAGGACTTTATATTGTCTGTGATGGTATGGGTGGCCATGCGGCCGGGGAAGTGGCTAGTAAAATGGCTGTGGAAACCTTAGAAGAATTCTTCGCTGAAAATTGGCGAAAGGACTTTCCCGACGAAGAAACCATTCTCAAAGGAATTTTATTAGCCAATCAAAATCTTTTCGATGTCAATCAGAAAAACGCTAGTTCTGGTAGTGGACGCATGGGAACCACTCTGGTTTTAATGTTAGTAGATAAAACCAAAGTAGCGGTTGCTCATGTGGGATATAGTCGAATTTATGCCATTAGTCGCAAACAAGGAGTTCAACAACTGACCATCGATCACGAAGTGGGACAAAGGGCGATTCAAAATGGGGTTGATCCCAAATTAGCTTATGCTAGACCCGATGCTTATCAATTAACCCAAGCTTTAGGCCCTCATAATAATAAGTATGTACAACCGGATATTCTCTTTTTAGAGTTGGCTGAAGATAGTTTATTTCTACTTTGTTCTGATGGATTATGTGATAACGATCTAGTAGAGGATCATTGGGAAACCTATCTTTTACCCTTACTTAAGTCTAGCCAGTCTTTAAATAAAGGTATGATAAGATTGATCGATTTTGCTAATAATTATAACGGTCATGATAATATTACTGCCGTCTTTATCCGTCTGAAAATTAGACCGAAGGTTAACTCGCAAGATTGGTAAAATAAGTTCGGAGTTCGGAGTTACATCTTTATTCAAAAATGACACAATTAACCAATAACAAAAGACCGATTATTTATTTAGCAGCAACGGGTCACGGTTTTGGTCATGCGGTACGCATTTCTACGGTGGCTGATGCTATTTTAAAACTATGTCCTGATAGTTTGATCATTATGGTCACAACTGCCCCAAGATGGTTGTTAGAATCTTATATTGCAGGGGATTTTATTTATCGTCCGTTGGCCTTTGATGTGGGGGTCATTCAATCAGATAGTTTTACAATGGATAAGGTTGCTACCCTCAAAAAAATTCAAGAACTCTATAAAAAAAGAGAATGGTTAATGGCAGGAGAAATCAACTTTCTTAAGACTAATAAAGTTGATTTAATTTTAGCTGATATTCCTCCCTTAATGGCTCCTATTGCTAAGTTAGCAGGGATACCTTGTTGGATGATGGGTAATTTTGGCTGGGATTTCATTTATCAAGCTTGGGGAGAAGAATGGCAAGAAGTTGTTAACTGGATTAGAGACTGTTATCAACAATGCGATCGCCTATTTCGTTTCCCTATGGCTGAACCCATGAATACTTTTAATTCTATCACAGATGTAGGCTTAACTGGTGGTAATCACCGTTACAAAATTGATGATTTAAGAAACAATTTCAACATAAATGCTCCCCCAGAAAAGACAATTTTATTAACCTTTGGTGGTTTAGGATTACAAGAAATTCCTTACGCTAATTTAGCACAATTTTCTGACTGGCAATTTATTACTTTTGATAGTAATGCACCCGAGTTAGACAATATTATTAAAATCAGCAATTCTATCTATCGTCCGGTTGATTTCATGCCTCTGTGTAGTCGAGTAATTTCTAAACCTGGTTTTAGCACTTTTGCGGAAACCATGCGCTTAGATATTCCTATCATTTCTTTGGTAAGAAATGATTTTGCTGAGACTCCTTTTTTGTTAGAAGGAATTACTAATTATGCCGAGCATCAAATTGTTGAAACAGACAGCTTTTTTCAAGGAAGCTGGGACTTTTTAAAACAAGATACTAATCCTCCCAAGATCGGTAAGATACTAGCTAAAGATGGAGCAGAAGTTATCGCTAAGGCAATTTTAGATAGATGTTTTTCAGAGCCAAAGTGACCAAAACAGATTAAATGGGTGGATATATGAAACAATTTCCTCTCCACAGACAATAGGTCGATTTTCACTAAACCATAAAAACAAAGAACCTTGAAGATTAAATACTTTTTTGTACCCCATTTTTTGCAGTCTTTGAGCCAGAATAGCTGAACGATAACCCACAGAACAATAGGTGATAATTGGAGTGTTCAAAGAACATTGAACTAAAGACTTTATATCAGGTGAATCATAGGGAATTAAAGAAGCTTCTTTTAGGTGACTAATAGCATATTCAATCTTGTTTCTCGCATCTAAAATCAGGGGTTGTCTTTCCTCTTTATCAGATAACAAAAGAGCCAATTCTTCAGTAGAAATATGATTAATATGAGGAAATAGAAATTGAATGAGCCAGTTTAATAAATTCCACTTTAAAGAGTCAAAATTTTTCATAATAAATCAACGAATCTCAGCATAGAATTGTTTTAGATAATCTGCACTAACTCCTAAACCCCAAAGAATACCGATCCAAAGATAGATGATATTAGCTTTAAATGAGCCTAACTTAGCCACACGACGATCAGAAGACTCTACCACTCGGTTAAGCAAGCAAATACGTCCATAATTAGGGTTTGCTGAATAAAAGCAAAACCCTATTCTTTAAAAGGTTACACCCATATTCGCGATCGCAAAAAAGATCAGCTTTGTCGGCTACAAACCGCTATAATTGGTAGAAACACCTCCCAGTTGTTGGTCAAGAACAAATGTATCGAAAAGAGGAGCAACCTTTACCGCCCCCAGAAAAATTTGAATTACCTTTCGAGGGCAAATTGTCCCCCAATAATCGTTGGGTAATCATGGCAGAGTTGATACCTTGGGATGATTTTGAGGAAGAATATGCTAAACTTTTTTCAGCAGAAAAAGGTGCGCCAGCCAAACTATTTAGAATGGCATTAGGGACATTAATTATTAAGGAAAAATTAGGAACAAGTGATAGAGAAACTATAGAACAGATTAGAGAAAATCCCTATCTACAATACTTTATAGGTTTAAATTGTTATCAACAAGAGCAACCACTGGAATCTTCAATGCTAGTTCATTTTAGGAAAAGAATTGATAGAGAATTGATAAACAAAATCAATAAAAAAATAGTAAAAAGAGAAATAGACAAGAGTGACAAAGAAGTAAAAAAAAAGGATTGTCTCCAAGAAAAAGGAGAAAAAATAAAAAATAAAGGTAAACTAATTTTAGATGCGACTTGTGCGCTAGCAGACATCAAATACCCAACGGATTTAGGCATATTAAATCAAGCCAGAATTGAGACAGAAAGAATAATAGATAATCTTTATAAACCATTAAGAGTAAAATTGAGAAAAAAGCCGAGAACTTCTAGAAAAATTGCTAGAAAGGAATACTTAAAAGTAGCTAAAAAACGAAAATTATCTTATCAAGAAAGAAGAAAAGCTATCGGGAAACAGTTAAAATACCTTAAGAAAAATTTAGGAAATATAGAAGACTTAATTCAAGCTGGGGCTTCCCTGGAAAATCTGAGTAAAAGACAGAAAAATTGTCTAGAGACTATCAAAAAAGTTTATGAACAACAACAGTCAATGTGGGAGAATAAGACCCAGAGTGTTCCTCAAAGAATTGTAAGTTTAACTCAACCGCATATTCGTCCAATAGTGAGGGGAAAAGCAGGAAAACCAATAGAGTTTGGAGCTAAACTCTCAGTAAGCTGTGTAGATAACTATATGTTTCTAGACAAAATAAGTTGGGAAAACTTCAATGAATCTTATCATTTAAAAGAACAAGTAGAAAAGTATAAAGAAACGTTTGGCTATTATCCCGAATCCGTCCATGTAGATAAAATTTATCGAACTAGGGAAAACAGAAATTGGTGTAAGGAAAGAGGGATAAGAATCAGTGGTCCGAAGTTAGGAAGACCTCCGAAAAATGTCAGTGAAGAAGAAAAGAAAGAAGCCCACTCCGATGAATGCTTCCGTAATGCTATTGAGGGAAAGTTTGGACAAGCTAAACGAAGATTTAGCCTAAATCTCGTGATGACAAAACTCCCTGAAACCTCCATTACATCTATTGCTATTACATTTTTAGTTGTCAATCTTTCTAAACTTCTGAGGCAGTTTTTGTCGCTTTTTTTGTCCTTATTTACTAATAATAGAACAGGGGAACTCATCAAACCGCCTTTCATTAATTTTGATTATACTTTAAACAATTTTTGTGTACTAAAACTTATTGATTTGTCAGAAAATTCTTGGTCAAAAGTGGCATAAATTTTGGAGAAACTTTTTCAGCAAACCCTAATATAGCAGTCCCCAAGGCTCCGCAGGACATTTTTCTGTTGCCTGTTCCCTGTTCCCTTAAAATATAATTTATGTGTCCTAACTAGCCTGTCTACTGCTATATTTTAACCATAAAAATATTTTTATTAAGGTTATGACAGTCTGTAAATGACCTAACCTTAATAACCTGAGTTCCATTATTTTCTATTTTTAGACCTCAAATGAGAGCCGATTACACTCAATAGAAAAAATGTCAATAATCCTAACTTATTATCAGCTTCAGGAACGGAAGACACTAAAAAAGCATTATCTTGAATATTATCGATGGTACTATTGTGACGAATAATTTCAGAAAGGGTAAGGGTTTCCAAAGTCGGATCTAAAATATTTAGGTGAGCAAGTTCGTTAAGATAGAAAAAGCGATCGCCATCTCGACTGCGACTGAATTGATCAATTAAAATACTGCTAAAGGTTTCTCCTAATAAACCCCCATTAACTTTCTGCTCTGCTAAACCAGCAATCCATAGATCCACCTCATCAATGTCACTATAAATACTAGCAAGGGCATTGGCTAAATCTTCATCACCTCCAGTAAGCTCCAAAAAGGTACTATAACCGCTTAGTCCCAAAGCCCGACGAACAGTATTAATATCAGGAATACCATGATCTCGACCCCGTTGTAAATTAAGGGAAGCTAAATCAAATCCTCCGGCTCCAGGTGCTCCAAATAGGAAGTTACGCACATCATCTACTAAAAAGGTATCGACTTCTTGAGCTTTTTGAAAGGCCAAACCTTTTAAGATAGTATCGACACCATTTTGTTGTACTTCATCGGGATCAAAGAAACTTTCTTACAACGATAAAGAAGCGACAATATTGTTATTATTATCAACCCGATTGAGGTTAGGAGATAACATGGTATGACCAAAACGGAAGGCCGCTGTAGAAAATTCGTTGGCAATTCCTGCATTGACTGTATCATTATAACCACTGTAGTTTACTAAGGGATTTTTCCCTAAAACAATCGGTAACCATTCCTCATAAGTAATAACTTGCATTTGTGCGCCAACAACTTTACGAGCTGCTTCAAAGATAAAATCTCCTTCATCATTAACATTATTATTCGTATCGGCGATCGCTGCATCTCGTTTATTGACTAAAGCAGTTTCTCCATTATCAAGACGGGTTTTAAGCTCATCAGCGAGGCGATTATGTTCTCGCATAAATAGAGTATGAGCGGTCAAAAGTCCCACTTGTTCATTGGCCCTTACATCTCCAGACACAAAAAAATCTTCACTGTTGGGACTGCCTCCCGTTTCATTTTCCAAATTGTCTGTATTTTTGATCAACAACTTTTCCCCATTGTCTGCTGTTGTTGCACGGAGTTTTCCTGTACCGTCATTACTACGCAGGAAATTAGTACGGGTGGACTCAGAAGCATAAATATTAGAAGCATCAATATAGGCAGTAATTTCGTTAAACTGTTGACGAACCCCAGAACCATCGGTATTAGACTCTGAGCGATTCAAGCTAATTTCTGCCGTACCTGTATTGAAGGGGTCAAAAAACTCATCTCCTTGTGGTACTGGAATGTTAAATGATTCTGTGCCACTGGGACTTAAACTGAGATCATGATCAAGAAACTGTCCCCACTGCCAAACCCAGTCGCTTACTCCTTTTGCATTGGGGATAGAGAAAGTTTGAGCAGAAACGGCGTTACTAATAGCACGAGGACTCGGTAAAACACTGGGATCTCCTCCTCTGGGTTCAGAAAAGCCATCTTCATAGTCAAACTCTGAAAGACGAATTAAATCACTGCCGGCTGATCCATAGCTAGGATTGCTAATATTATTATCAGTACCGTCTATATTACGAATGTCAAAAGCATTAACGGGAAACAAGACTCCGACGCTAAGGGTAGTAATACTGGTTAAAGTAATGATAATTGTTTTATTCATGTTTGAGCGAGTGTAAGCGTGGGTTGTTGGCTAACTTTTTAGGGATTTACGTCTCTTAAGAATCGACGTACTTTTAGGGCATGGAGTGTCAACAGAATTAATAACTAATAACTAATAACTGATAAATTTTTTACTGTTGATCAAGAATAATCGTAACCTGAAATTCATCTAAAGTTATCAGGGCATCTCCCTATCCTTGATTTAGATTAGTAGTAGCCTCAGTAAGTTCGCCTATTAATCGTGTAAATTTTTGACTTTTATTATGACAAGTGTACAAATTCCTGTAATTCCTGAACAGAGCCTTGATCGTGAATGTACTACTCTTTCACGGCACGTTTTGCAACAACTTCAAAGTTTTTCCCCCGAAGCCCAGGATCTCAGTGCTATTATGAATCGTATTGCCTTAGCTGGCAAACTGATTTCCCGCCGTCTCAGTCAGGCTGGTTTGATGGCGGATGTTTTAGGATTTACAGGAGAAACCAATGTGCAGGGAGAGTCCGTCAAAAAGATGGATGTATATGCCAATGATGTTTTTATTTCTGTATTTAAACAAAGTGGGTTAGTTTGTCGTTTGGCTTCTGAGGAGATGGACAAACCCTATTATATTCCTGAAAATTGCCCTATTGGTCGTTATACATTACTTTATGACCCCATCGATGGTTCATCCAATGTGGATATTAACTTGAATGTGGGATCAATCTTTGCCATTCGTCAACAAAGTGGGGAAGACTTAGACGGGGAAGCAACTGATTTATTACAAGATGGAAGGGGACAACTGGCCGCAGGTTATATTGTTTATGGACCTTCTACTATGTTGGTCTATACTATCGGTCATGGGGTTCATTCTTTTATTCTTGACCCCAGTTTAGGAGAGTTTATTTTAGCGCAAGAAAATATACAAATTCCCGATCATGGTCCCGTTTATAGTACCAACGAAGGAAACTTCTGGCAGTGGGATGAAGCTATTAGAGACTATACCCGTTATGTTCATCGTCATGAAGGTTATACCGCGCGCTACAGTGGGGCATTGGTGGGAGATATTCACCGGATTTTGATGCAAGGGGGCGTATTTTTATACCCTGGAACCGTCAAAAAACCCGAAGGAAAATTACGCTTATTATATGAAACTGCTCCCTTAGCCTTTTTGATGGAACAAGCAGGAGGGAAAGCGAGTGACGGAGTTAAACCCATATTAGATGTTGTTCCCGATAAACTCCATGCTAGAAGTCCTTTGGTTATTGGCTCTAAAGAAGATGTTAGTCTAGTTGAGTCTTTTATCCAAGATCATCAACGTCGTGGTAATGCTTAACTAATGGGATAATGGGCATAATACTATTATTCCCCTACAAAAGTTCAACATTGAATTAATTAATTGTTAATTGTTAATGCCTAAACATATTCTTGTGACGGGGCCTAGTCGTTCGGGTAAAAGTGAATGGGCCGAGACTTTGGCAAACAAAGTTAGTAAACCAGTGATTTATGTGGCCACGGCCCAAGAAAACCCCGATGATCCTGAGTGGCAACAGCGTATTGAAAAACACCTTCTCCGTCGTCCTTCTCATTGGCAAACTTTATCGGTTCCCCATGATCTCTCCATAACCATTGAACAGGCAAAACCTCCAAGTTGTTTATTGGTTGATTCTTTGGGAACTTGGGTTGCCAATGAGTTGGAGCAAGATGAGGAGAGTTGGCAAGCGATCGCCTCACAGTTATTAACCACTGTGCAAAAAGCTTCAGTAGACCTCATCTTTGTGGCCGAGGAAACAGGTTGGGGGGTGGTTCCAGCTTATCCTTTGGGAAGACTTTTCCGCGATCGCTTAGGACATTTAACCCGTCAACTGGGAACGATAGTAGATACCACTTATTTAGTCACAGGGGGTCATGTTCTCAATTTAAGTTTATTAGGAGAACCTTTAATCAATATTGAGTAAAGTAGAAAATTTAGCTTAACCGCCATTCATCCCACGCTGTATTTTCCCAAAAAAAAACACAAATCAGCGTGGGATGAATAGCGGTGCGGAATGCATCTCCGCTTTCCTGCCGACTTTTAAAGTCGGCAGGGTCGGAGGTCAACTGAGGGGTTCGATCCCCCGAAAGTTGACAAACAATTATTTGCTAGGGATTTGCAATTTTTACCTAAATACTATATGATAAGTTTATGTTGTTCAGATAGCAAAAGTGTTAAACCTTAATTATTGCTACCGAATTTATCCTGATGCCAGTCAAGAAAAAGAATTACTTAACTGGCTAGAAATCTGTCGAGGTGTCTATAATTATGCCTTGAGAGAAAGAAAAGAATGGATAAATTCTCGTAAGTGTAAGGTTAATGCTTGCAGTCTTCACTCTGAGTATATTATTCCTACTGACCTGCCTTTTCCTGACTACTATAAACAGAAAAAAGCTTTAACACAAGCAAAAAAAGAATATCCCTCACTTAAACGAGTTCAGTCTCAAGTGTTGCAAGAGGTTATGGGTCGTCTGGACAAAGCGTTTAACTTTTTCTGGAAAAAAAGTTTCGGGTTTCCAAGGTTTAAAAAATATGGTCAGTACCGTTCAATCAACTTTCCTCAGTTTAAGGAAAACCCTATAACTGGCTATCAGATAAAACTGCCAAAAATAGGTAGCGTAAGGATCAACTTACATAGACCTATTCCTGATGGTTTTGTTGTCAAACAAGTTCAAATAGTTAAAAAAGCGTCTGGTTGGTATGCTGTTATCTGTATTCAGTCAGATGTTAAAATTCCATCTCCTCAACCTCAAGGTAAATCCTTGGGGATTGATCTAGGGCTTGAAAAATTTATTGCTACCTCACAGCAAGAGTTAATAGCTAGGCCAAGGTTTTTTGTAGAACTTCAAAGCAAGCTTCAATGGCTGCAACGAAGATTATCTAAGAAACAAAAAGGGTCTAAAAACTGGCATAAAGCTCGTGAAAAAGTAGCTAGATTACATGAACATATTTATAACACTCGTAAGAATTTTCATTATCAGGTAGCCCATCATCTTTGTGACCAAGCAAATATCATTTTTGCCGAAGATTTAAACTTAAAAGCCATGTCGAGAGGAATGTTGGGTAAGCATACTCTTGATGCTGGTTTCGGGAGTTTTCTGGAAATATTAAGCCACGTTGCTTGGAAAAGAAATGTTTACTTTGAGAAAGTTGATGCTAATTTTACCAGTCAAACTTGTCCTAATTGTGGGGTAGTGACGGGTAAAAAAGACTTGTCTCAACGAGTACATGAATGTTCTAATTGTGGTTTTGTAACTGATAGGGACGTTGCTGCTGCTATGATAGTCGAGCAACGTGGACTTGCAGCCCTCGGACTGGGGGTCAAGCTGCCTGTGGAGGACGAGGTTATCGGGGATGTCCGTAAAAAGTCATCTAGAGCCTCCCGTAGAAGCAGGAAAGCCTCGTAAAGATATGAGGAAGCCAACCCTGTACCGCCTAAGCGGTCAGGGTTGGGAGGATGTCACTTACTGTGTATTATTGATGTAGATACTATAAATTTATTTCATGTTATTAAGTCCCCATCAAAGAGAAAAACTCGATCCCGGCAACGATCAAGAATTTTATAATTATCCCCGTTTTGTAACCCATGTTGATCAGGGGTTTATCGATCAATTAAGCAATCTTTATCAAGAACGTTTACAACCCCAAACACGCATTTTAGATTTAATGAGTAGTTGGGTGTCTCATCTTCCTGATGAGGTAGAATTTGACCATATAGAAGGTCATGGAATGAACCAAGAAGAGTTAGCTAAAAATCCTCGTCTTGATCATTATTTTGTGCAGAATCTCAATGAAAATCCTAAATTACCCTTAGAAGATAATGACTTTGATGCTGTTTTGATTGCTGTTTCTGTTCAATATTTACAGTACCCTGAAGCTATTTTTTCGGAAATTCATCGTATTCTCAAACCTGGGGGTATTGTTATTGTTAGTTTTTCTAATCGAATGTTCTATCAAAAAGCCATTTCTGCTTGGCGTGATGGTACAGATGCTGTAAGAATTCAATTCGTTAAGAACTATTTTAGGTCAATTTCCGGGTTTAGTAAACCTGAAGTAGTCATGAATGTCTCTACTTTACCTAGTTTTTTACAAATGCTAGGGATGATGGGTGCTGATCCTTTTTATGCTGTGATCTCCCAGAAAGTTTAGTTGTTGATTAATTTTTGGTGCAATTTATTAATTGCACCAATTTCAAGGTAATATTGCTACCCATTGATTTTGAGCAAACCGTAGGGAAAAGGTAATCAATAATAAACTAAAAAATCCTAGAACAAAATAACCCCAACGGGGCGATCGCGACACAGTTACTCCTAAAGCAATAGACAAAGAAATAATCCCATAAGCTAAACGATTTAAGGAAATTGTTCCCCCAGAAGATAATAATAATCCTAACGCAAATAACCCATAAATATAGACTACTAAACTTAATCTTTTACGAGAACACAATAATAATACCAGTCCCCCTAAAACAGATAGGGTATTTAGTAAGGAATCTCCGCTTAAAAGCCATAATAAAAAGAATAAACTACATAAACTATAATCAAAATAAACTTTAGGAATAAAAGTTCGATAACACCATAATCCGTAAGCTATAACTATAATTAAAATGAATAAAAGGGGATGCCAAACATCAACAAGGCTTCCTGCTGCCCAATTTTTTCCCCCAATAGTAATTTCTGCTAACATTCTCCCCCATCCTTCCCAATCAATTCCACGTTTTCGTTGCCATTCTGTATGCTGTACTGTAATAAAAGCGATTGGATCATTAAAGTAAAACCAACAGTAAAAACTATATAAAAAAGTTCCTCCACCACTAGCAAAAGCTGTAAAATAAGCCATGAAAGATAACTTTTTACGCCAGGCAATAAACAAAAAAGTAGGTATTAAAGCTAGTCCTGTAATTCGAGTAGCTGTTGCTAATATTCCCCAGATAATTGTTTGAGTATATTGTTTGTTTTCAAAGCTAAATAATGCTAAACTACTAAATAATAAAAATACTCCTTCTGTATAAATAACTGTGCCAAAAATAGACAAGGGACACCAAGCTAAAATAGCAACTACCCAACGGGCAGCTACGTCATCATTGGTCTTTTTAACCCATATATAAACAACAAAAAGAGTCACAATAAATGCTGTATTATTAATGATAATTCCTACAAGATTAGAAGGAAATCCAACTACTGTACCTAGTCTAATTAACAAAGGAAATAAGGGGAAAAATGCAACATTAGAACCCGGTTCAGTATCTGAAGTATCATAACTATTTATTGCAATTTGTTGATATAAACCACTATCCCAAGCAGAAAACACTTCCCATCCAAAATTAACTCCATTATTATCTGCTCCTATATGCAGCAACGGGGTTATCCCCATCATTGTAATAATGATAATTCCCCTACTCAGTAAACCCATTAACAAAACAAAATACCACTCATTGCGTAATATCTGACGAAAAAAATATAGCATTATTTTATTATTTAATAAACTGATAACTATAATATGTCATACTTTGATGCAGTTTTTACCAGTCTAAGATTTAATTTTATCAAACATTATCGATTATACCTTGATTTTTACTAAATTTTAGATTATATTTAGTAAATTAAATCACTTAAAATATCATTATGTCTCTTGTCTTTTCTAATCATCATATTCCTATAAATTGGATTAAAAAAAATCTTTTTAGTAACTGGTTTAATAGTCTTCTGACTTTAGTTAGTCTAAGTTTCATTTTTTGGGTGGGTTCTGGTTTAATTTCTTGGGCAATATTTCAGGCACAATGGGGCGTTATAGGGGATAATTTACGCTTATTTTTTGTTGGGCAATATCCTGTTAGTTTGTTGTGGAGAGCTTGGACAAGTTTAGCTATTATTTTTAGTTTGATTGGATTTTCTTGGGGTACTATAAAATATTATTCTAATTTATTCAAGCCAATCAACTTATTTATTTTAGGTTCAATTACTGTTTTCATAACATTATTATCTATCCCTGTTAGTTTAGTTTCTAGTGCTAAATTATTAGGTATTTTGTTATTACTCGTTATTTTTGCTTTAATCGGTCAGCAAACCAGTAAAAAATTACCTACTTTTAGTAATTGGTTATCATTAATTTGGGTATTAACATTTTTTCTTTTATTAGGACTATTACAAGGAGCTTTCTTTTTACGTCCTGTTAGATTAGATGATTTTAGTGGTTTAATATTAACTCTTTTTGTAGCTATTATTAGTATTATTTTATCCTTTCCTTTTGGAGTATTATTGGCACTGGGAAGACAGAGTGAATTACCCGTAATTCGCTGGTTATCTATTGCCTATATCGAATTAATTAGAGGCTTACCTTTAATAGGTATTCTTTTTATGGCACAGGTAATGTTACCCTTAATTTTACCTCAAGATATGCGAATTCAACGAGTGATTCGAGCCATTGCCGGATTCACATTATTTAGTGCTGCCTACTTAGCAGAAAATGTTAGAGGAGGTTTACAATCAGTTCCTAAAGGACAAACAGAAGCAGCGAAAGCATTAGGATTGAATGGTTTTTTCGTCCTAATTTTCGTAGTGTTACCCCAAGCATTAAGAGTGGTTATTCCTGCCATTGTTGGTCAATTTATTAGTCTATTTAAAGATACTTCTTTACTGGCTATTGTAGGATTAGTTGACTTATTAGGGATGTCTCAATCTATTTTAGCTAACCCTAAATTTATTGGTCGTTATGGAGAGGTTTATATTTTTGTAGCCGCTATTTATTGGGTATTTTGTTACTCTATGTCTTTATTAAGTCGTCAGTTAGAGAATAAATAAAACAATTTAGAACAATGCGATCGCTATTTTTTCCCCCGTAGGGTGGGCAATTTGCATAACATAAAGAAAGCATTAGAACTGCTTATTTGCCCACCTTCTATTTACGAAATTTTTAGCAATAATTGATCAACACTAGCATTATGGTCTATGAAAGAAAATAAATGCTTATACTGTACTTTTCCAGTCTTATCTAATATAAACTGTGCCGGAAGCGGTGCGCCCAAAGCCTGTCCTGTATGATACATTCTAAATACCCGACAATTTGGGTTACTCAATAAAGGCATTTTTAAGCCTAAATCTCTGACTACAATTTCACTTTGTTTTGCATCGGTACTGGTAATCATTAAAACCTCTACACCACGCTCAACAAATCTTTCATAATACTTGTTGAGACTAAGAATATGAGGATAACAAAAGGGACAATATTGCTTTTCCGTAAAGATACGGGTGAAAGCTAAAATCACTGGTTTTTCTGGGAAATAATCCCCTAATCTAACTGTTCCATTGTTAGTAATATCTGGCAAGGTAAAATCAGGGGCTTTACCTCCTAATAAAATCTGATTCGTGGCAGGAATAGGTAAAAAGTTATTAAAAAAACGTCGATTAATTAAACCCGTAAAATCTGTCGATGTTAACATAGCATTGATAAAGAACTAACTTAATAATTTTTGTTTAAAATCTTCTGCTTTCTGAGGATCGGGAATTTTGCTAGCCAGTGCCTTAACAAGATCCGTTGGAGAAATACTCGGGTTTTTCTTAACTGTTTTTTGACAGATTAAAGAAGCCATCGGCCCAATTAAATCAGCCAATTCGGTTTGGCACTTTTCAACAAAATTAGGATCAATAGCCGGCTGGGTTCCACTGAAGGCAAAAGATTTAGGTTTAGGGGGTAATGGTAAAGGGTTATTGGGGGGGGCTATACGAGTCGGCATATCATCTGTATTTTCACTGTCTAAATTAACGCTAAAAGTATCCAAAAAGCTATCTGATCCATACAAGTTATGATAAACATTCTCTAACTGATTGAGAACGACTTGAGCCGAGGAAGGACGTTGATTTGGCAAACGCGCCATAATTTGATCAACTACATCACCAAACTCAGGGGATAGGTTCGGAACCCCCTCTCGCCAATTTAACCGATCAACATGGGAATCGTACAACTCACTGGGATGTTTTCCCGTTAACAAATAAACAAGAGTCCGTCCCAAAGCAAAAAAATCTGACTGGGGAACTGCCTGACCATTCAACTGTTCAATGGGGCTATAGCCCGCTGAAAATAGCCCTGTAACCCCTCCACTTGATTGTTTTGATAAATAAGTCTCCGTTACCTCCCGAGCGGTGCCAAAATCGATTAAAACCAATTGTCCCGTAGAACGCAGCATGATATTGGAAGGCTTAATGTCACGATGAAAAAAGTTATGATGATGAATCTCTTCTAAAATTCTTAATAGCTGCATTAACCACTGAATAGCCATCTTTTGCGAAATACACTTACCTTGCTGAGAAATATACTGACTCAAATTTAGCCCCTCTATTTTTTCCATTACCAAACAATACAGGGGCTTATCACTATTTTTCACAAAAAATGTGAAATGAGCATCTGGTTCAACTTTGGGAATCCCTGGATGCTTAAGACGACTCAAAACATTAACTTCTCTCTCAAACAGTTCAACATACTTAGGGTGATTATGGAGAAGGACTTTAAGAACTTTATAGATTGGTTGATTTGTTTGGGATTTTTGGGGATTACTATCCAGTACCTCGTAGGTTTTACCGAAACCGCCACCGCCTAGTTCTTTAAGAACACGATAACGTCCATCAAGCAGTAACTCAGAGCCACAGCTTTGACAAAATAAGGAAGTATCCTGGTTTTCAGGGTTAGAACATTGGGGGTTAATGCAGACGCTCATATGGACTTGCCATGGGTCAATCTTTCTCTAGTTTAGACTGCCAAATTCAGTTATACACTAATTTTTCTCAGGTTTCATTAGATATTAATAATTGGAACTGGTATTTCTAGTTAGGGTTTGCTGAATAAAAGCAAAACCCTATTCTTTAAAAGGTTACACCCATATTCGCGATCGCAAAAAAGATCAGCTTTGTCGGCTACAAACCGCTATAATTGGTAGAAACACCTCCCAGTTGTTGGTCAAGAACAAATGTATCGAAAAGAGGAGCAACCTTTACCGCCCCCAGAAAAATTTGAATTACCTTTCGAGGGCAAATTGTCCCCCAATAATCGTTGGGTAATCATGGCAGAGTTGATACCTTGGGATGATTTTGAGGAAGAATATGCTAAACTTTTTTCAGCAGAAAAAGGTGCGCCAGCCAAACTATTTAGAATGGCATTAGGGACATTAATTATTAAGGAAAAATTAGGAACAAGTGATAGAGAAACTATAGAACAGATTAGAGAAAATCCCTATCTACAATACTTTATAGGTTTAAATTGTTATCAACAAGAGCCACCACTGGAATCTTCAATGCTAGTTCATTTTAGGAAAAGAATTGATGGAGAATTGATAAACAAAATCAATAAAAAAATAGTAAAAAGAGAAATAGACAAGAGTGATAAAGAAGTAAAAAAAAAGGATTGTTCTCCAAGAAAAGGAGAAAAAATAAAATACAAAGGTAAACTCATTTTAGA
>NZ_AADV02000045.1 GCF_000167195.1 Crocosphaera watsonii WH 8501
TAAAGATTGACTATAGCAAGTGTAACAGCTATAGTAGATTAATAAATACATGAATTTTGCCCGTGTGCCTGTGATGGGAAGACGGGTTTTTGTTGTTATTAAATCATAGCATAAGATTTTTATTTTTCAATAGCTTTTCTGGAAAATGACGGCTCATTCATGATATTTTTAAGATGAAAAATAGGTTATGTCTTTAGGGTTACCTCTTTAGGTTATGTATCAAAGTCATAGTTATTTAGGATAGTTATTTAGGGTATGTATCAAATTCATAGTTATTTAGGGTAGGTATTTAGGGTATGTCTTTAGGATAGGTATTGAGGTTATGTCTCTAATATTGATCTATAATAGTTGGAAAGTGAAAGTGATTGCTTATGGAAACCCAAGAATTAAAAAATCTCATCAAAGAAAGCGTTAGAGAAGTTTTGAGAGAAGAAAGGTTATTATTATGTAATATGTTAATGCCTTATGTCAGTGATCAAGAACAAAAAGAACTTGATCAGGAACTCGGTAAACCTCAAGACTATGAAAATGAAGAATTAATCGATATGACTGACTGGGTAAAAAAGTGATTTATCCCATTAATTTAACATCAATAAATATAGAAATTTATAATGTTAATTTTAGAGGTGATATTTATCAATAAATGATCTTATCGAGTCCAACGTCCAACATTGCAGATCAATGTTACAAAAGATTACAATGAGTATCCAAGACGCTCATTTGTGACACTCTAACAAAAGACAACCATCATCATTGATATGCCTAACCTGGATATTACTGCTAATCAACCTAAAACTAACGACAATAGAACTTATAACATTGAAAACACACTAGCACCTACTGATAGCTTTATCAATCGACACATTGGACCCAATAGCCAAGAGATTGATAAAATGCTCAAAGTGTTAGGATTTTCCAGTCTAGACAAACTCATTGATGCTACAGTACCCCAAGGAATACACCTTAGTAAAACCCTGATTTTACCCGAAGCACAGAGCGAATATGGTGCATTAGCCCAATTAAAGTCTATTGCTTCCAAAAATCAAATATTTCGTTCTTATATCGGCATGGGTTATCATGACTGTATCACACCCCCAGTCATTCAACGCAACATCCTAGAAAACCCAGGTTGGTATACTGCTTACACCCCATATCAAGCAGAAATTGCTCAAGGAAGACTCAAAGCCCTCTTAAACTATCAAACTATGATAGTAGAGTTAACAGGACTCGAAATTGCTAACGCTTCCTTACTAGATGAAGGTACAGCAGCAGCAGAAGCCATGAGCATGAGTTATGGTTTATGTAAGAACAAAAATGCTAATGCTTTCTTTGTGGACTGCCATTGTCACCCCCAAACCATCGAAGTCATTAAAACAAGGGCGTATCCTTTAGGTATTGAGTTAATTATTGCCGATCATCGCTTCTTTGAGTTCGAGCAAGAAATTTTCGGCGCATTATTACAATATCCTGCCACCGATGGCACCATCTACGACTATCGCACCTTTATCGAAAGCGCACATGACAAGGGTGCATTAGTTACCGTTGCGGCTGACCCCTTGAGTTTAGCACTCTTAACACCCCCCGGAGAATTTGGCGCAGATATCGCCGTAGGCAGCACTCAACGCTTCGGTGTACCCTTGGGGTATGGTGGACCTCATGCAGCCTATTTTGCCACCCGAGAAGCCTATAAACGGAAGATTCCAGGGCGTATTGTGGGAGTATCTAAGGATGCACAAGGAAACCCTGCTTTAAGATTAGCACTGCAAACCAGAGAACAACATATCCGTAGAGACAAAGCTACCAGTAACATCTGTACAGCGCAGGTATTACTAGCAGTTATTGCGGGAATGTATGGGGTGTATCATGGACCAGAGGGTGTTAAAAATATCGCTCAAAGAATACATCAATTAACGGTAATTCTCGCTAAAGGATTACAAAAGTTAAGCTACACAGTTAACGATGAACCCTTCTTTGACACCGTTAGAGTTGGGGTAGGTGATGCCAGTGTAAAAGCTGTGATTGCAGCAGCAGCAGAACGCAAAATTAATCTCAGGTTATATACAGAAGGAGTCTTATGTATTAGCTTAGATGAAACTACCACAGTTCATGACGTTGTTGAGTTGTGGCAAATTTTTGCAGCTAAAGATGAGTTACCTTTCACCGTTGAAGAGATAGCAGAGGAAGTTAATTTTGACTTACCTATCTTCTTTCAACGTACCTCAGAATATTTAACCGATCCTGTTTTCAATCAGTACCATTCGGAAAGTAAATTACTGCGTTACTTACACCAGTTAGAAAGCAAAGACTTAGCTTTGAATACTTCCATGATTCCTTTGGGATCATGTACTATGAAATTGAACTCAGCAGCCGAAATGATGCCAGTTACTTGGCCAGAGTTTGGTAAACTCCATCCTTTTGCCCCCTTATCCCAAACCGAAGGCTATCAAATTCTCTTTCAACAGTTAGAAGTATGGTTAGGAGAGATAACAGGATTTGACGGTATTTCTTTACAACCTAATGCTGGTTCTCAAGGAGAATATGCAGGACTTCAAGTAATTCGTCAATACCACGAAAATCGTGGCGAAGCTAACCGCAATATCTGCTTGATTCCTGAATCTGCACACGGCACAAACCCTGCTAGTGCAGTGATGTGCGGGATGAAAGTTGTTCCCGTTAAATGTGATAAAGAGGGAAACATTGATATTGCAGACTTGCAGAAACAAGCTGAAAAACACTCCGAAAATTTAGGGGCGTTAATGGTAACATATCCTTCCACTCACGGGGTATTTGAAGAAGAAATAATCAACATCTGTAATATCGTTCATAATCACGGTGGACAAGTGTATATGGATGGGGCTAATATGAACGCCCAAGTAGGGGTATGTCGTCCCGCTGACTTTGGGGCCGATGTTTGTCACCTCAACCTGCACAAAACCTTCTGTATCCCTCACGGTGGTGGTGGCCCGGGAATGGGTCCCATCGGTGTAAAAGAACATTTGATCCCATTTTTACCCACAACCAACCTGGATAAATTCACCGACCCCAACAGTAATGGTAAAGTAGACACATCCATAGGAGCCATTTCCGCAGCCCCTTGGGGTAGTGCTAGTATCCTGGTCATTTCTTGGATGTACATCGCTATGATGGGGGAAAAAGGGCTGACTGAGGCGACAAAAGTAGCTATCCTCAACGCTAACTATATGGCCTCTCGTTTAGCTGACTATTATCCCATCTTGTTCAAAGGTGCATCCGGTTGTGTCGCTCATGAATGTATCATTGATCTACGTCCCCTGAAAAACCAAGCAGAGGTAGGGGTGGATGATATTGCTAAACGGTTGATGGACTTTGGTTTCCATGCACCCACAGTGTCTTGGCCTGTTGGTGGTACTATGATGGTTGAACCTACGGAAAGCGAAGACTTAGCAGAGTTGGATCGTTTCTGTGATGCCATGATCACCATTCACCAAGAGGCTCAAGCGATCGCAGATGGTACAATTGACCCTGCTAACAATCCTTTGAAAAATGCGCCCCACACAGCAGAAATGGTAATTTGTCAAGAGTGGGATCGTCCTTATTCCCGTGAAAAAGCAGCTTATCCCGCGTCTTGGAGCAAAGAACATAAGTTCTGGCCAACTGTAGGACGTATTGATAACGCTTACGGAGACAGAAACCTAGTTTGTTCTTGTGAAGGAATGGACGCTTATAAAGAAGACTAACACATAGTAGGGTGGGCAATGCCCACCTTACCTTAATTGTCTTATTAGGTAGGAAAAAATAAACACAAGTTCGTAGTGAGTCCTTTAGGACTAGAAAACCATTCATGATGAAGGCTAAAGCTTTCACTACAGACTTTTCATGAAATGTCTCTACAAATGTGAAATATTAATAATTAACTGTCTGTAAACCCTTCACCAAACCCCACTACTGCTTTACAAAATACATTATTTTCGCTGTAGTGTTCACCAATTTTTATTAATGCTGTTTTCCCTCCATTTAACCAGCGTTTTCCATTAAATATTTGTTTAATAATTTCCCATTTTTCTGGTTGGTTCTTTTGAATGCCTCTAAACTCAGCATTTATAATTTCTGTTGCTGTTGTTTCGCTAACATTGGGATATTTATTATTTAATTCAGTTAGTTTGTTTATGATTTCATCTAGTGCATTTTTAATAGATGGATCAGAAGCGTACTTTTTGCCAATAACTTCACCTAAGTTTGTTTCAGTGATGTTGACAACATCAGCTTTAATACTGTATTTACCACTATTTGACATTTCACTTTCCTCCTTATTTCTAGATGGGTTTAGATCACGTTTAACAATATCGTTGACTAAACCCTGTACATTCACCATATCATAACTCTTAATACATTGAATTTCAGGACGTTGATCATCAATGAATTTATTAAGCACATCCCAAAGAGAAAAATGAGGTGACTGACTTCCTTTACATTTTGAACAATTACAGGGAACTAATGTTTCATATTTAAGACGTTCATAAGAATCATGAATTTTCCCTAACTCATGTCTTACAGTGGTTAATAAATCTCGTTTACGGTTTCCTGAGACTCGTATCCGAATTTCTCCTTTATGATAACGATAACGTTCAATAATTTCTGCCCTTGCACCATCTTTATTTAAAACAACTCCTGTTTTCCAAACACAAGTCTCATTTTCAATGATAGCATGAGTTTCTACAATAAAACGGGTTAAAATTCCTTTAGGCATAAATTCATATTCATAGCGCAAAAGTAGGTTATTATCTTCATCCCAATTATACTCTGTTTGTTCTGCACTTAATAATTGAGGTGCAATATAATTTCCTGGTTGACTTGGTATTTCATAACATAGTTTAAAGTTCATCATTAACTTTAAAAGTTCACTACGCATGGTGATATATTTTTCTTCATTCCAGATGTTTTTTAAATCATTGCGATCAAATTTACCTAAGTTTTCTCTGACGGTTTCATTATCTAAGACATTATAAACTGCATCGGTTCCCCAAGCAGTATTAAGAATAATAGTTTTCTTTAAAATATCATCGTCCTGAAAGTGTAAAAATACCCCTAATTCATGAAAATAACCGCTTAAAACTAACATATCTTCTAACTCTTTAAATCCTTTGTCTTTACAGATTTTTAAATATTCATCAAGACTGATATAGTCACGGGGATCTTTTTCTAATACTTCTCGAACTTTGACCCAATATGCCGGTAATTCTTCGCCAATATGAGGTAAGTTACTAATATAGTGTTGAATCTTATTTAAAATTTCTTGTAAACCTCTATTAGTTGCGAAGTTGGTAGCTAAAGTCTCTTTAAAATTAGTAAAGTCTCCTCTTAATTGTCGTTCGTTAATATCTCTTTTTCGTTCTTGTTTTTCATTCTTAATGAGTAAAATAGGACTACTATTACTCAATAATTCAACCACATTTAACCAGTAATAAAAGTCTGTGTCTTCTTTACGAGTATCAGCAACTAATGTATAAAGGGCTCTTTCCGTGAGAAAAAATTGATGGGTTTCATGATAAATTTCCTGTCCTCCAAAGTCCCAAATATTAACTCTAAATTTTTTTCCGTTATCTAGAGGAAAGTACCATTGAATAACATCTATTCCTTCCGTAGATTCTTCATCGGTTTTCAGTTGATAATTATTATCTTTTATTTTTTGTGCTAAGGTAGTTTTTCCTGCACCTCCTTCCCCAACAATCAATAATTTTGCTTCATAAAGATGTTCAATTTCTTGTTCTAATTGTTGTTTTAAATAGTTTCGTATTGCTGCAACACCTTTTTTCCTAATTGAAGTTGGAGGAGATTGTAAGGGGTTCTTTCCATAGGTTAATTTTGTTACCCGTAATAGTCCAATTTCAGGAGGAAGCTTTGTAAATTGATTATCTCGTAGTTCTAAATTTCGCAAGTTATATAAGTTACTAATTTCTTTAGGTAAATTTGTTAATTTATTACCGCTTAAATCAAGAGTATATAAATTTAATAATTGACCAATTTCAGGAGGAATATTTGTTAGTTGGTTATTCCTCAAATCAAGTGAAGTGAGATTAGTTAATTGACCAATTTCAGGAGGAATATTTGTTACTTGGTTATCCCTCAGATAAAGTGAAGTGAGATTAGTTAATTGACCAATTTCAAGGGGAATGTTTGTTACTTGTTTATTCCACAGATAAAGTGAAGTGAGATTAGTTAATTGACCAATTTCAGGAGGAATATTTGTTAGTTATTTATTCCACAACAGATCAAGTGAAGTGAGATTAGTTAATTGACAAATTTCAGGGGGAATGTTTGTTACTTGGTTATTCCACAGACTAAGTGAAGTGAGATTAGTTAATTGACAAATTTCAGGGGGAATGTTTGTTACTTGGTTATTCCACAGATTAACTGAAGTGAGATTAGTTAATTTACCAATTTCAGGAGGAAGGTTTGTTAGTTGGTTATTCCACAGATAAAGTGAAGTGAGATTAGTTAATTGACCAATTTCAGGAGGGATAGATGTTAATCCTTTAAATGAAAGATCCAAGGATTCTCTTTTATCCTTTGCTGCTTTTTCAATAACCTGTAATAATTCTTCCTCTGTCATATCAGTTATCAGTTATCAGTGACCATTTATAAATATTATATCTTGTCTTCTATAATATGTCTTAGTTGCTGCACTTGATAAACAAGCAAAAAAGAAAGGTGAATCATGAAATATCATTATAGTATGGTCATTCAATGGTCAGAAGAAGATCAACTATTTTTAGTCCATTTACCTGAGTTTTCTTGGCAACAATTTCATACTCATGGCAAAACTTATGAAGAAGCTGCGAGAAATGGAAAAGAAGTTATCGAGAATTTTGTAGAAATGCTTATAGAAGAAAATCAACCTTTACCAGAACCTAGAATATTGCCCAAAAAGCCGTTAAAAATTGCTTAAAAATTAAACATTACTTTGATTCATTAGATAATAAAAGTATTATTTATTATTCAAATTGTGTTATTATTTGCGAAATTTTAGTGACATCAATATTATCTTTTTCAGATTTTGAATAAATATCCAACAGTACAATAAAATCCGTTGTTTGTAGCCAATAAATTAGACGATATCCACCACTTTTGCCCTTTTAGACATCATTATTCTTAATACGAAGCTTATAAACAACAAATTTGATACCTGGAATGCGATCGCCTAAAATTTCTCCTAATCTAAGCTTTTCTAGAATTGGCTGTAAATCAGTTTGAATGTGACGATATTTTTTAGATAGCGATCGCACCTTTTTTTGAAATTCACGAGTTGCTATTACTTCAAACAATATCTGTCTCCTCCCATAATTGAGATAAGGATACAGTATCTCCGGTCATTGCTTGTTGCCAAGATTGTTTAAAGCTTTCCTCGGAAAAATTTTCATCAGAAGTATCTAACTCATTCTGATTTTCTTCAATTTCATCTACTAAAATAATTACTTTAACCGTTGAGGGTTGAGAGGAAGTAGAAGCTAAACGAAAATCAGGTAATTGAATTTGTCCATTATCCGTTACAGTTGCGGTTAATTCGTAAGCTTTCATAACAAAATACACTCTAATCTTAAAAAGACAATAATTTAATATTTAGGTTATTATAGCAATACTTTAGCTCTAATTCCATTGTCATAATCAACTCTCAATCGTTTTAACATAAGGATAAGCAAGTATTTTAGCTAAAATAATCCACTAAAATATTTATTAGTGACCAGTTACTAATTTGACCATCGCTCACTAAATAGAAAAATTAGGAGTGTGAGCATCTTGCTCACTAAAGACATAAATAACAAATATCTTGCTCACTAAAGATATAAATAATATAGCAATCAGTTATCAGTTGTGAGAATTAAGTGAATTGTGATCCCCCCTAACCCCCCTTAATAAGGGGGGAACTGAACGGGGTATCTTGATGTTCTCATGAATCATTCCTGATTGCTATAAATATCTTGCTTACTAAAGACATAAATAATAAATACAAGCATAGCAAGCAAGATGCTTGCACTACAGGAAATTTCATTAAACCTTACAAGAACCTAGAATATTACCCAAGAAACAGTTTAAAATTGCTTGAAAATTAAGCCATATTTGGGGTTTGTAAGGTGGGCAAAATTTTGTATTTTATTAGTAGATTACATAAGTTGATAATTTGCCCACCCTACGGTTTTAATATTTTGTTGATTCAAACTCTTTATTGATTTCCCAATATCAATTTTTTAGAGTATAGCTACATATTTCCGTAGGGGACGACGGCCGTTGACCCCGACAACACCAAAGATGGAAACAGAAAAAAAGGTTATGATAAATAAGGTTAAGGAGTGTTAAGCTTTGGGAATATGGACGAATCAAACAGCATACGTATCCGGGGTGCGAGACAACATAATCTGAAAAATATCGATCTCGAACTACCGCGCGATCGCCTCATTGTCTTTACAGGGGTATCCGGTTCGGGAAAATCATCTTTAGCGTTTGATACCATCTTCGCTGAGGGACAAAGACGTTATGTTGAGTCCCTGAGTGCTTATGCGAGACAGTTTTTGGGACAGTTAGATAAACCGGATGTGGATGCGATCGAAGGGTTGAGTCCCGCTATTTCTATCGACCAAAAATCAACCTCCCATAACCCTCGTTCAACTGTGGGAACGGTAACAGAAATATACGACTATTTACGCTTATTATTTGGTCGTGCTGGAGAACCCCATTGTCCTCACTGCGATCGCCTCATTGCACCCCAAACCATAGATGAGATGTGCGATCGCGTTATGGAACTCCCAGACAGGACAAAATTCCAAATTTTAGCCCCTGTAGTGCGAGGGAAAAAAGGAACCCATAAAGAACTCCTATCCAGTTTAGCAGGCCAAGGATTTGTAAGGGTAAGAGTGGATGGAGCAGTGAGAGAACTTTCCGATAATATTGAATTGAAAAAGAATCATTATCATGACATAGAAATAGTTGTTGATCGCCTCATCAAAAAAGAAGGAATAGAAGAAAGATTAGCAGATTCCCTCAGCACTTGTTTAACCCATGCTGACGGGTTAGCAGTCATAGATATTATCGAACAAGAAGACAATAATAACCCTTCAGAAATCATGTTTTCTGAAAACTTTGCTTGTCCCGAACATGGGGCAGTTATGGAAGAACTATCACCCCGTTTATTCTCCTTTAACTCTCCCTATGGTGCTTGTCCTAATTGTCACGGGTTAGGAAGTTTACGGCAATTTTCCCCTGATTTAGTCATACCTGATCCCAACGCTCCTTTATATGCTGCCATCGCTCCTTGGTCAGAAAAAGATAACACTTACTATTTATCCCTACTCTATAGTATTGGACAAACTCACGGCTTTGAAATCCAAACAGCTTGGAATCATTTAACCAAAGAACAACAAGACTTATTACTCTATGGAAGCGATCAACCCATCTGGTTTGAAAAAGATTCTCGCTTTGATAGTGGTCAAGGATACTATAAAAAATTTG
Source organism: Crocosphaera watsonii WH 8501 (assembly GCF_000167195.1). Taxonomy (GTDB): domain Bacteria; phylum Cyanobacteriota; class Cyanobacteriia; order Cyanobacteriales; family Microcystaceae; genus Crocosphaera; species Crocosphaera watsonii. Next base: position 9,481 of record NZ_AADV02000045.1, read on the forward strand.
ATGGTATTTTAGCAATATTAGATCGGAATTATCAAGAGACAAGCTCAGAGATAATGAAGCAAAAGATGGAAAAATATATCGTTGATCAAACCTGCGAAGTTTGTCACGGTAAACGCCTTAAACCAGAAGCTTTATCCGTCCGACTGGGAGGATGTAGCATTGATGAATTAACAAGTGTTTCCATTGATAAATGTTTGTACAGAATAGATAACCTAGACCTAACACCCAGACAACAATTAATCGGTGAACTCGCACTAAAAGAAGTTAGAAACCGTTTACAATTTCTACTTGATGTCGGCTTAGATTATTTAACCTTAAACCGAGGAACAGCAACATTATCAGGAGGCGAAGCTCAAAGAATTCGTCTTGCAACCCAAATCGGTTCGGGGTTAACAGGAGTATTATATGTATTAGATGAACCCAGTATAGGACTACATCAAAGAGATAATGGAAGGTTATTAAATACCCTCAAAAAATTGAGAGATTTAGGCAATACTTTAATTGTAGTTGAACACGACGAAGAAACCATTAGAACCGCCGATCACTTAGTTGATATTGGACCATTAGCAGGAATTCATGGAGGAGGCATTGTTTGTCAAGGTGATTTAGAAAACCTTTTAAAGGCAGACACATCTGTAACGGCTGACTATTTATCAGGGAAAAAAGCAATTGAAACACCAGCAAAACGTCGGGCAGGAAATGGCAAGAGATTCTGCTTAAAAAAATGTTTTGCTAATAACTTAAAAAATATTGATGTAGAAATACCATTAGGAAAATTAGTCGCTATTACTGGGGTTTCAGGGTCAGGAAAATCAACATTAGTCAATGAATTATTATACCCTTCCCTCCAACATCATCTAACCAAAAAAGTACCCTTACCCAAGTCTTTAGGTGAAGTCACGGGACTCGATGCTATAGATAAAGTAATCGTCATTGATCAGTCTCCCATAGGCAGAACACCGAGATCCAATCCTGCAACCTATACAGGTATTTTTGATGGTATCAGAGAGTTATTTTCTCAGACAGTAGAAGCCAAAGCAAGGGGTTATAAACCGGGTCGTTTTTCCTTTAATGTTAAAGGAGGAAGATGCGAAAATTGTGGGGGACAAGGAGTTAATGTTATTGAGATGAATTTTTTACCCGATGTCTATGTTCAATGTGACGTTTGTAAAGGGGCAAGATACAATAGAGAAACCCTACAAGTTAAATATAAAGGTCATTCCATTGCTGATGTTTTGGACATGACAGTAGAAGAAGCTTTAGGGGTATTTGAAAATATACCAAAGGCAGTCAAACGATTACAAACCCTAGTAGATGTTGGCTTAGGTTATGTTAAATTAGGACAGTCTGCCCCCACTTTATCAGGAGGAGAAGCACAACGGGTTAAACTAGCATCAGAATTATCCCGTCGGGCAACAGGAAAAACCCTATATTTAATCGATGAACCCACCACAGGATTATCATTTTATGACGTTCATCACTTATTAAATGTCCTACAAAGATTAGTTAATAAAGGTAATTCTATTTTAGTCATAGAACACAATTTAGACGTAATTCGTTGTTCAGATTGGATTATTGACTTGGGACCAGAAGGAGGGGACCAAGGGGGTAATATTGTTACCTTTGGAACCCCTGAAGATGTAGCTAAACATCCCACCTCTTACACAGGACAATATTTACAAGAAGTATTAAAACAATATCCGATCGCAACGGATAAAGATTAAGCTTAAATGTAGTAGTGCAAGCATCTTGCTTGCTATTTGTTCTAGGTATTTTTCTAGCTATAGCAGTTAGTAATCAGTTGTGAGAATTAACTTTGAGTACAAGGGAACAGGCAACAGGCAACAGATAAACAAAAATCATATCTCATAAATAATTCCCGATTGCTATGTTTTTCTAGGTAGCTATAGCAGTCAGCTTGGCGTTGTGAAACAATCATTATAATGCTAATTTTAATAGTATGATGAACACATTTTCGTAGGGGTTAACGGCCGTTAACCCCTACAAGAAAAACATCATTCAACCGGCCCCACCGAATACCTCAATATTATCAAAGGCACAAATAGGAGAAGCATGGCCCACACGGATCGCTTGATTGGGTTCTCCTTTACCACAACTGGGAGTGCCGTATATCCCCAAAGTTGAACGATCTCCTACTTGGGATAAACTACGCCAAAATTGATTAGTAATGCCCCGATAATTAGGGTTTTTCAACGTTTTAGTCAACTTACCATTTTCGATAAGCTTGGCGTATTCACAACCAAATTGAAACTTATTACGATAATCATCAATAGACCAAGAGCGGTTAGACTGCATATACACCCCAGACTCAATATTACTAATCATCTCCTCAAAAGAACTACCACCGGGTTCTAAGTTAATATTAGCCATGCGATCGATAGGGGGACGATTCCAAGAACAAGCGCGTAAATTAGCCACTCCTGGCACATTTGCCCTAATTTGGCTTTCCTTACTGCCTAATCCTCTTAACAATACCCCTTCTTTGATTAAATACTCACGGGTGGCGACATTCCCCCCATCATCAAACCGATAACTAGCAAATTCCCCAGACACCGAAGGATCGAAAGTAACATTCATCAGAGGGGAACCATAAACCAAGTCGCCAAAATCCTCTAACTTAACAAAACTTGACCCTGCATAATTCCGTTCGTCCCCTAAAATGCGATCAAGTTCCAAAGGATGACCAATACTTTCGTGTATTTGTAACATCATTTGATCAGGGGCCAACACTAAAGTAGTATTAGTGCTAGGACAGTCTGGAGCCGCTAATAATTCTAGAGCCTGTTCGGCGATCGCTTCGGCGCGGCCTAAAATTTCCGCTTCCTCAAGAACTTCCACTCCCCCTTGATAACAACGCGCACTAAATCCATTATCAGTCCGTTTTTGAATAATATTACCTTCTTGTGCCGTTGCAGTGGAGTTGGTGCTGATTAAGAGAAACTTTTGATAAGCATCGGAACCATTACTACTCACCAGTTGAATTTCTGTTTCTACCAAACGGGCGATCGCAGAGGTACTGACAATCTTATCGTTAACTTTTAGGGTTTCATTAACTTTGAGTAGCAGATCGTTAATATCTTTAGGACTAAGAACATCAAAAGGTTTAACGTAGGGAGATTGATAGGTTCCTACTGCTTGTGGGCGTTGTTCTACAGTGAAAGGATAGATTCCCCACTCGGCCGCTGTTATGGCTTGTTGATAAGCAATTTCTGCTGCTAGTTTAATATTCTCTGCTGTTAAATGGTTGGTGGCACAATAACCCATTTGTCCTTTGGCTAAGACTTCCACCATCACCCCTTTGGTTTGAGTGCGTCCGTTACTTTGGGGTTTCCCATCCCTAACATAACGCAGGGTAGAGGTTTCGGTTACTTGGCGTAACCCGATCCAATCAGCAGGGACGTGGATTTCTTTTAACCAGGTTTCTAGGTTTTGGGTCATTGATCTCTAACATACCTTTAATTTTTACCATTCTAGGATAACTGGAAAATAAAGGTAACTAAATCCCCTTTACCCAAAGAAATGCGATCGCCGGGGTGCAAACGGTGACGGTTTCCTGGGGATAAAGCATTGTAATTAATATAAGTCCCATTAGAACTACCCACATCTTCGATATAGAAAATGCCAGCTTCGTTGCGAATATCAGCATGAATACGAGAAACCACATCAGCATCTGGTAATCCTGAGACATCGAGATCCGGGGGGATCTGTTCATTGGGTTTACCTATATGAATAATCTCTAAACCTTGAGGCATTTCCAATGTTGTATTGGTTTGAACATGGAGTAAACTGGCGGTTTGGGTTTGTAGTTGTGTTGCTGGGCTGACTGCTGGTTTTGGAGGCGGTGGGGGTGGTGTAGAACTTTCTTCTGGAAGATTACTCATAGGAGGCGGTGGGGGTGGTGTAGAACTTTCTTCTGGAAGATTACTCATAGGAGGCGGTGGGGGTGAAGTTTCTGCAACTGAAGTCATGGAACCATAAAAAGTATTGGGCGCGCCGCATTCCCCACAAAAAGTGGCACTACTGAGTAATGGCAGACCACAGCTACCACACTTAACCAACCGAGGAAGAGGGGTAAAACAGGCTTCACACTGCACTGCTCCATCGGGATTTTCATGGTCACAATTTGGACAAGTAATCATGGAGAAATTGGATAGAAACCCCGTCCTTCTAGGACGGCTTTATTGCTTACTTAGATTTTGACACTCCACTGCCTAAAGGCGAGTGGATTCTTGGTTCACTGACTCAACTTACCTTGACAGGCATTGCTACCAACCAAAATAGAGGTCGAATCTCCCCAAGCGTTTAGGTCTTCCGACCAGCTTCCGATATGCCCTATCGTAGCTTCTTGCTCCGTCCTATACGCTGAGGGAACCTCAGCGCGGGCGGTGCGCTTTTTTGAGTATATTTAATGCAGCCATTTTGTCTCTATCCTCAGAGTACCCACAGGAACAAACATGAGTTCTAACAGATAGTGATTTCTTGATTAGTTTGCCACAATTGAAACATTCTTGTGATGTATATGCAGGATTAACGGCAATAGTTAACCTACCGTATTTAACCCCAAAATACTCAATCCATTTTCTTAATTGTGACCAGCCAGCATCATTAATACTCTTAGCTAGTTTCTTGTTACGCACAACGCATCTAAGTCAGATTGACAACACCAATTTCTCACCATAAAAAGCCGTCCTAAAAGCGCACCGCCCCGTCTGAGGTTCCCTCAGACATAGGGAAGGAGCAAGAAGGACGGGGCTTTAAACCCAGTTTTTCGGTAATTCCGCTCCGGCTCCTTTATCTAATAACCATAACAGTTCTCCTTGAGGTTTGACCGCTTTGGCAGGGTATAGTCTCTCATCTCCATTAGGGGAAAAAATTGACCTTAATGCTGGCCTTTTGTTGTCTCCTGCCACTAAAAACATTACACAACGAGCGTTATTGATCAAAGGATAGGTAAAGGTTAAACGAGGTTCTCCATCCTTATTCCCAACTGTAACCAAGCGATCGCTTACGGTTAGGGCTTCTGTTTGGGGAAACAAAGAGGCAGTATGACCATCATCCCCCATACCCAATAAAATCAGATCGAAGGTGGGGAATTCTCCTGCTTTGACCCCAAAAAATTCTTCTAACTCCTGGTTATGGGTTTTAGCGTCTACAGAGGGGTCATTACTACCTGTTGGCATAGGATGGATATTAACAGTAGGAAACTTGACCTGATCTAACCAAGCTTGACGGGCCATGAGTTGGTTGCTATCAGGATGATCCGCAGCAACATAACGCTCATCTCCCCAAAAAATATGAATTTTTTCTAAAGGTAGAGATTTTTGGGCTAAGGCTTCGTACAGTGGTTTGGGAGTGCTACCACCAGCTAGAGCGATCGTAAATTGTGCTTGTTGCTCTAGGGTAGTATGAATTTTATCGACGATTAAATCTAGTGCATGAGTAATCAGGGCAGGTTTATCCGTTAATACTTGTATTTGTGTCATTCCTAATCTATTCTCGTCGACGAAACTTTTGAGTAAGGTTTAGAATATTATTGTAGAAAGTACGGTTGTAGACCTTGCCAATTTCCCCTAAATCTTTTAAGCTCATAGACTAGATTGAGGAATTTATGTTGTACATTGGGGAGGAATTTACTTAAAACCCTCTGCTAAGCTCCCTGCACCTAGTTATTGAATCCTTTGGCAATCAGAGTAATTTCTCTGTTAGCTGTTATCTTTAAGAGAATGCTATCTAAAAACTGATAAAAAAATGAATTATTCAGCATTTACATCCTTAACTCTAAAACTTATCGGGGTAATTTTTGTCCTATCTTCCATGTTGGACTATCTAACCATTCTGATTCCTCCCAACTTACAGAGTCAATCATGGAAAATCGGTGCGGTAGCTGGGATTGTTGATAGAGGGGTTGTGCCTTTGGTTGGTATAGCCTTTATTTTGGTTGGCTATTTTATTGATGGTTTAGCCAATACTACCCCATTAAAAAAATCAGGATTCAATCTCAAATTTCCAGTTTATATTTTGTCTGCTCTTTTAGGGTTAATGTTTTTATTGGCGGTTCCTTTCCACCTCAGCAATCTCAACAGTGCTAAAACAGACGCTCTAGAAAGAATTCAACAAGGTGCAGGTCAAGGGGCGGAGCAAATTCAACAGTTCTTAACCCAAGTGGATACTTTGTCTAGAAACCCTGGCCGACTTAACGAGCAGCTTCAAAGACTTAATCAAGCTATCGAAGCAGGGCAAGTTCAAGGAAGACAGTTGAACGCTCAACAGTTAGAAACTTTGCGCCAACAACGTCAGCAACTACAAGGATTACGAGATTTAGCCCAAAATCCCCAAGAGTACAAAAAAAGAACAGAGGAGTTGAAAAATCAACTAGAAACCCAACTCCGTGAACGCCGTAAACGGGCTGAGGATCAAGCAACAACACAAGCATTAAAGCAAAGTCTTCGTATTGGTTTAAGTAGTTTAATGTTAGCCATTGTTTACAGCGTTATCGGCTGGATTGGCTTAAAATCAGAAATTAGCTCACCTAAAGGACCAAAAGCTCCTGCTCGTCCCAAGGTGAAACGATAATTCAACAACCTAACTTACCTCCTGCCTCCTGCCCCCTACTATAAGAAAAATTCAAGGCCATAGTAACCTATAAACCCTTAACCAATACAGGTTAAGGGTTTATCAACTTTTAAATGTTTCTATTAATGCTGCTCGGACTTAGTGGGACGAAATCACCATAAATGGTTAATCCCAGTAACATTGGTTCCCCTGCTTGAATTAGGTTTCCCGTCAATACACAACTTTCATCTTTCCTGGCTTTGGCCTCGACTGTAGCACGAATATCCACCGCCGAAAATTGTGGTCTATAGTCCCCTGATTTTTGCTGTACATAGTTCCAGAGAATATCTCTGATCAATGCTTGATACCCTTGATTGCCAGAAAGCCCTTTGAGCTTATCTTTGAGTGTTCTTTCTAAACGGATGCTGGTAACTTTCATTTCAGTGGTTGAAGTACGGGGAAGGGTTTTCATGATTTTTTCCTCATCAAAAAGTAGACATTTCAGTAATATCAGTGTAGTATGAAAAAGTCTCTTTTAACACGATTGAAAACTTTCATGTTACTTTCTTCGGTTCCCAGTTTATTTCTATTCGTCCCCAATGCTTGTCAACAGTGGCAACCTGGGATCACGGAAGAGAATGAGTTGGAAAAAAGAAGTAAACTCCCACAAAAACCAGTAATAGTCCTAAAATTTACGATATGGAGTCAATATAACCGAGATTATTCCCTATTAGGTGATAATACACTCCCAGAGAGAAGAAAACCCCTAAACCTGACAAGCTGGTGGCGAAGACAAATCTTCCCTATCCCTAGATGAATACCTAACTCCTCAAGGTTTGTCTAACCCCCCGCTTTACTCCCTAGTAGAAAGTGGGGGCTTTGATTAGAAAAACCAAAATTGACGGAGAAGATAGGTATCTAACGTTATTTTTATCTTACTTATCCACTCACATCAATGATGTTGGCCAATTTTAAAGCGACAAAAGAAGATGTTAAAACTAACTTATACCCATGATGGATTTTTAATTGACCATCTCGAAGAGTCCTTAGAAGCTTGGGTGACAACTCGTGTCATTTTAGCCTTACGAGCAGGTACAAGTCTTTGTGTTGAACCGAGTAGTGCTTCCTTTTTAATTTCTTTAGACTTACCCTACGTAGACCAATTATTAAAAAATGTGGATCAGTTTGCCGAGGAAATTTTAGAAGTTAACCGTTGTGATGATGAAGCGATGGAAGTTGTCTTAGAAGGCACTTGGTTAGGCGCAGATGTGGCCAGCGAAGAAGGTTTGTTTGTCTGTCGTTTAAGCGATCGCTTAGAATCCCTTCTTTACCAAATTTGGCAAGAGTCTCCTGTTAAAATTAATTAGCTTAATCTTGGGGTCAACAGTTGTTGATCCCATTGAGAATATGGAAAAAAGTCGATAACCCAGTTACCATAAATAAAGGCATTTTCCTGAGATCGCAACACCAAGACAAAAATAAAAATGACAACCACACCCATTGCCCCATCTGCAACTCAAACCCAGTATCCTGACGAAATCGGACGTTTTGGGAAGTATGGGGGAAAATATGTGCCGGAAACCCTCATGCCGGCCCTTAGCGAACTAGAAACAGCTTATCATCGCTACAAAAATGCTCCTGAGTTTCAAGCAGAATTATCCCAACTATTAAAAGATTATGTAGGCCGTCCCAGTCCTCTCTACTTTGCCGAACGTTTAACCGAATATTACGCTCGTCCTGATGGTACGGGTCCACAAATATACTTAAAACGGGAAGATTTAAACCATACCGGAGCGCACAAAATTAATAATGCCCTTGGACAAGTCTTGTTAGCGAAACGCATGGGCAAAAAGCGTATTATCGCAGAAACTGGTGCAGGGCAACATGGAGTCGCAACGGCAACGGTTTGCGCCCGTTTTGGCTTGGAATGCGTCATTTATATGGGTATCCATGATATGGAACGGCAAAAACTCAATGTCTTCCGTATGAAACTATTAGGGGCCACGGTGCAACCAGTATCAGCCGGCACCGGAACCCTCAAAGATGCCACCTCAGAAGCCATTAGAGACTGGGTAACCAATGTAGAAACAACCCATTATATTTTGGGTTCTGTTGCCGGACCCCATCCTTATCCCATGATTGTCCGAGACTTCCATGACATTATTGGCCAAGAAACCCGTCGCCAATGCCAAGAAAAATGGGACAGTTTACCCCATATTTTATTGGCCTGTGTGGGAGGTGGTTCTAATGCCATGGGACTATTTTATGAGTTCGTCAAAGATACTGAAATACGGCTGATCGGAGTAGAAGCAGCAGGAGAAAGTATTGCCTCTGGAAAACACGCTGCTACCCTGACAAAAGGTCGTCCAGGGGTATTACACGGGGCTATGAGTTATCTATTACAAGATGAAGAAGGACAGGTTATAGAAGCCCATTCTATCAGTGCAGGGTTAGATTATCCTGGAGTGGGACCCGAACATAGTTATCTCAAAGATAGTGGCCGTGCTGAATATTATAGTGTTACCGATGCTGAAGCTATAGCTGCCTTTCAACGGTTATCTGAGTTGGAAGGCATTATTCCAGCCCTGGAAACTTCCCATGCGATCGCCTATTTAGAAACCCTTTGTCCCCAACTCGAAGGCAGTCCCCGTATTATTATTAATTGCTCGGGACGAGGAGATAAAGATGTACAAACAGTGGCTAAGTATTTAGGAGATGAGTAGTTTTTGGTGAGAGGAGGGGGAGACTGGGGGACTGGGAGACTGGGAGACTGGGGGACTGGGGGACTGGATGAGGAGGGGGAGAAAAAACATAACTCCGAACTCCGAACTCCGAACTCCGAACTCCGAACTCCGAACTCCCCACTTTTCCTAACTAAATTAGAAAAAACATTCATAATGGTGTTCTTAGATAATCGTAGAAAAAAACAGTTAGAAACCTGCTTACAAAAATTAGGGGTATCCAATAGCTTATCCGTTGACCTAAAACTATTAGATTTAGCCCTAACCCATCCTACTATTTCCAAAGAAAATAACTATCAACAATTAGAGTTTGTGGGGGACTCAGTGGTTAGATTAGTTTCCGCTGAAATATTATTAGAAACCTATCCCAATGAGTTAGTAGGCGAATTTGCGGCTATTCGTTCTATTTTGGTGAGCGATCGCACCTTAGCTGAGTTTGCTGATAATTATGGTTTAGATCGTTATCTCCTTATGATTGATAGTGTTGCCCAAGATAAAATAGGTCGAGTATCTTGGTTAGCAGATACTTTTGAAGCTGTATTAGGGGCATTATATTTAAGTACCCAAAATATGACCTTAATTCGTCCTTGGTTAGACCCTTTATTATTGCAAAAAGCAGCAGAAATTCGCTCAGATCCAGCCCGTCAAAACTATAAGGATGCTCTGCAAGAATGGACACAGGGCCAATACAAAATATTACCAGACTATCGTGTTGCCGAACAACATCAAAATCGAGGCCACCATCAACGATTTTTTGCAGAAGTTTGGCTCAAGGATCGTCAACTAGGATCGGGTTATGGCCGCTCTAAAAAAATGGCAGAACAAGCAGCCGCTAAAGATGCTTTTTTCTCTGTTGTTCATCAACAAGTTTAGATTGACAAGTTCTAATTATCAAAAAATGCTCCACGTTGAATCAAAGTATTTTTTAGCTCATCATTAATTCCTTGATTATCAGCGAACCTTGCATTAATAACATTAGCATCATTAAAATCAACATTAGTTAGTTTAGGGTTTGCTGAAAAAGTTTCTCCAAAATTTATGCCACTTTTGACCAAGAATTTTCTGACAAATCAATAAGTTTTAGTACATAAAAATTGTTTAAAGTATAATCAAAATTAATGAAAGGCGGTTTGATGAGTTCCCCTGTTCTATTATTAGTAAATAAGGACAAAAAAAGCGACAAAAACTGCCTCAGAAGTTTACAAAGATTGACAACTAAAAATGTAATAGCAATAGATGTAATGGAGGTTTCAGGGAGTTTTGTCATCACGAGATTTAGGCTAAATCTTCGTTTAGCTTGTCCAAACTTTCCCTCAATAGCATTACGGAAGCATTCATCGGAGTGGGCTTGTTTCTTTTCTTCTTCACTGACATTTTTCGGAGGTCTTCCTAACTTCGGACCACTGATTCTTATCCCTCTTTCCTTACACCAATTTCTGTTTTCCCTAGTTCGATAAATTTTATCTACATGGACGGATTCGGGATAATAGCCAAACGTTTCTTTATACTTTTCTACTTGTTCTTTTAAATGACAAGATTCATTGAAGTTTTCCCAACTTATTTTTTCTAGAAACACATAGTTATCTACACAGCTTACTGAGAGTTTAGCTCCAAACTCTATTGGTTTTCCTGCTTTTCCCCTCACTATTGGACGAATATGCCGTTGAGTTAAACTTACAATTCTTTGAGGAACACTCTGGGTCTTATTCTCCCACATTGACTGTTGTTGTTCATAAACTTTTTTGATAGTCTCTAGACAATTTTTCTGTCTTTTACTCAGATTTTCCTGGGAAGCCCCAGCTTGAATTAAGTCTTCTATATTTCCTAAATTTTTCTTAAGGTATTTTAACTGTTTCCCGATAGCTTTTCTTCTTTCTTGATAAGATACTTTTCGTTTTTTAGCTACTTTTAAGTATTCCTTTCTAGCAATTATTCTAGAAGTTCTCGGCTTTTTTCTCAATTTTACTCTTAATGGTTTATAAAGATTATCTATTATTCTTTCTGTCTCAATTCTGGCTTGATTTAATATGCCTAAATCCGTTGGGTATTTGATGTCTGCTGGCGCACAAGTCGCATCTAAAATTAGTTTACCTTTATTTTTTATTTTTTCTCCTTTTTCTTGGAGACAATCCTTTTTTTTTACTTCTTTATCACTCTTGTCTATTTCTCCTTTTACTATTTTTTTATTGATTTTGTTTATCAATTCTCCATCAATTCTTTTCCTAAAATGAACTAGCATTGAAGATTCCAGTGGTGGCTCTTGTTGATAACAATTTAAACCTATAAAGTATTGTAGATAGGGATTTTCTCTAATCTGTTCTATAGTTTCTCTATCACTTGTTCCTAATTTTTCCTTAATAATTAATGTCCCTAATGCCATTCTAAATAGTTTGGCTGGCGCACCTTTTTCTGCTGAAAAAAGTTTAGCATATTCTTCCTCAAAATCATCCCAAGGTATCAACTCTGCCATGATTACCCAACGATTATTGGGGGACAATTTGCCCTCGAAAGGTAATTCAAATTTTTCTGGGGGCGGTAAAGGTTGCTCCTCTTTTCGATGCATTTGTTCTTGACCAACAACTGGGAGGTGTTTCTACCAATTATAGCGGTTTGTAGCCGACAAAGCTGATCTTTTTTGCGATCGCGAATATGGGTGTAACCTTTTAAAGAATAGGGTTTTGCTTTTATTCAGCAAACCCTAATTAGGGTTTGCTGAAAAAGTTTCTCCAAAATTTATGCCACTTTTGACCAAGAATTTTCTGACAAATCAATAAGTTTTAGTACATAAAAATTGTTTAAAGTATAATCAAAATTAATGAAAGGCGGTTTGATGAGTTCCCCTGTTCTATTATTAGTAAATAAGGACAAAAAAAGCGACAAAAACTGCCTCAGAAGTTTAGAAAGATTGACAACTAAAAATGTAATAGCAATAGATGTAATGGAGGTTTCAGGGAGTTTTGTCATCACGAGATTTAGGCTAAATCTTCGTTTAGCTTGTCCAAACTTTCCCTCAATAGCATTACGGAAGCATTCATCGGAGTGGGCTTGTTTCTTTTCTTCTTCACTGACATTTTTCGGAGGTCTTCCTAACTTCGGACCACTGATTCTTATCCCTCTTTCCTTACACCAATTTCTGTTTTCCCTAGTTCGATAAATTTTATCTACATGGACGGATTCGGGATAATAGCCAAACGTTTCTTTATACTTTTCTACTTGTTCTTTTAAATGACAAGATTCATTGAAGTTTTCCCAACTTATTTTGTCTAGAAACATATAGTTATCTACACAGCTTACTGAGAGTTTAGCTCCAAACTCTATTGGTTTTCCTGCTTTTCCCCTCACTATTGGACGAATATGCGGTTGAGTTAAACTTACAATTCTTTGAGGAACACTCTGGGTCTTATTCTCCCACATTGACTGTTGTTGTTCATAAACTTTTTTGATAGTCTCTAGACAATTTTTCTGTCTTTTACTCAGATTTTCCTGGGAAGCCCCAGCTTGAATTAAGTCTTCTATATTTCCTAAATTTTTCTTAAGGTATTTTAACTGTTTCCCGATAGCTTTTCTTCTTTCTTGATAAGATACTTTTCGTTTTTTAGCTACTTTTAAGTATTCCTTTCTAGCAATTTTTCTAGAAGTTCTCGGCTTTTTTCTCAATTTTACTCTTAATGGTTTATAAAGATTATCTATTATTCTTTCTGTCTCAATTCTGGCTTGATTTAATATGCCTAAATCCGTTGGGTATTTGATGTCTGCTGGGCGCCACAAGTCGCATCTAAAATTAGTTTACCTTTATTTTTTATTTTTTCTCCTTTTTCTTGGAGACAATCCTTTTTTTTACTTCTTTATCACTCTTGTCTATTTCTCTTTTTACTATTTTTTTATTGATTTTGTTTATCAATTCTCCATCAATTCTTTTCCTAAAATGAACTAGCATTGAAGATTCCAGTGGTGGCTCTTGTTGATAACAATTTAAACCTATAAAGTATTGTAGATAGGGATTTTCTCTAATCTGTTCTATAGTTTCTCTATCACTTGTTCCTAATTTTTCCTTAATAATTAATGTCCCTAATGCCATTCTAAATAGTTTGGCTGGCGCACCTTTTTCTGCTGAAAAAAGTTTAGCATATTCTTCCTCAAAATCATCCCAAGGTATCAACTCTGCCATGATTACCCAACGATTATTGGGGGACAATTTGCCCTCGAAAGGTAATTCAAATTTTTCTGGGGGCGGTAAAGGTTGCTCCTCTTTTCGATACATTTGTTCTTGACCAACAACTGGGAGGTGTTTCTACCAATTATAGAGGTTTGTAGCCGACAAAGCTGATCTTTTTTGCGATCGCGAATATGGGTGTAACCTTTTAAAGAATAGGGTTTTGCTTTTATTCAGCAAACCCTAATTAGCTAAAGGTTATCAAGGTTAATTGAGAAATAATTTTAGGAAATCTACCTCAATTCTAGATTCATTTTTTGAAAGGACATCCCTCTTCTGAATTAAGAAAATGTTAAAAATCAATCAATATGTAACTTGATGTATTTATGATGCTCAATGTTGACATTTTATTTAATGGCACTACCCGAAATCGAGTCTTGACACATCAGGCAAATTATTTTAGATTAGATATCGGGCATTTAATGCAAGATATTAGCAATAAGG
>NZ_AADV02000044.1 GCF_000167195.1 Crocosphaera watsonii WH 8501
AAAAATTTTAATCCCCCCTCCAGGGGGGGGCCCGGGGGGGGTTTTATCCCAAAACCGTCTGGGGAAAGAAGTTATCCCTAGTAAATTTCTTGCGGGGCAAATTTTGGGGATTGGGTTTAGCCCAAAGGTAAAAAGGGGATTCCCCCTTCCTAGGGGTGAAGGAGAAAACCGCCATTCTGGCTAGGGTTTCAACCCCGTTTGTACTCACTTAAGGTGCGTTGTTCCTGGAATGCCAGCGAAGATTAGTTTATTTGTCCCTGTCATGTTCTCCATACAATGCTCAGGGTAAGTCGTTCGTGGTCCTGCTCCCCTTTCTTTAGCGTTAGCCCATGTTAACGTCAACGAGGGTGATAAGGTTATCTTCAGCGACTGGAAAGAAACTGACTTCCGCACCGACGAAAAACCCTGGTGGGCTTAATTTCAGTGAACAGTTAACATTCAGCAGTTAACATTCAGCAGTTAGAAATAAACTTAACTGATAACTGATAACTGGTAACTGACAACTGAATAAATTATTAATAACCCCCCGTACTGTTTAAGAATCACATAATTTTGACTGAGCAATGAAAATATCCGATTTTTCGGCAATTTTGTCCCAAGGTAAGCGTATGTTACTGCGATTTTTCTTGATCGCTTTAGCAACTATTTCTTTATCCATTGGCAATGGTTTCACTCTCGCTGAAACTGCTGCCGCCTATCCTTTCTGGGCCCAAGAAACCGCCCCAGAAACCCCTAGAGAAGCTACAGGGCGCATCGTTTGTGCTAACTGTCACTTAGCAGAAAAAGCTGCTGAAGTAGAAATTCCTCAATCTGTTTTACCCGACACAGTGTTTAAAGCTGTGGTAAAAATTCCTTACGATCTCGACTCCCAACAAGTTCTAGGAGACGGTTCTAAGGGTGGCCTCAATGTAGGTGCTGTTTTGATGTTACCCGATGGGTTTAAAATTGCTCCTGCCGATCGCATTCCTGAAGATATTAAGGAAGAAGTTGGTAGTCTCTACTTCCAGTCTTACCGCGAAGGTCAAGATAATGTCATCCTCGTTGGTCCTTTACCTGGAGAACAATATCAAGAAATTGTTTTCCCTGTTTTATCCCCCAACCCAGCAGAAGACCGCAATATTAACTTTGGGAAATATCAGGTTTATCTAGGGGCAAACCGTGGTCGTGGTCAAATTTATCCCACAGGACAACCTAGCAACAATAACGTCTATAAAGCCTCTATTGCTGGAACCATTAGCAACATTAGCGATCAAGAAGATGGTAGCTACGTCGTAACTATTGCCTCTGCTGAAGGTGATGTAGACGAAGCGATTCCTGCAGGTCCTCAATTAATTGTTTCTGAGGGTACAGAAGTTGAAGCAGGCCAAGCTTTAACCAATAATCCCAATGTGGGTGGTTTTGGACAAAAAGATACAGAAGTTGTCCTACAAAACCCTGCCCGTATTCAAGGTTTAATGGTTTTCTTAGCTGGTATTATGTTAGCCCAAATTCTCTTAGTAATTAAGAAGAAACAAGTGGAACGAGTACAAGCTGCTGAAATGAACTTTTAAGTTCCTTTGACAACTAAGCCAATTTTAGTCAAAAACAGACAGAATTAACCCTGTCTGTTTTTGCACTTATCAACAATAGTTTTTAACATAAAATAAATGAAACAGTTTAATTGTGGGATTATTGGATGTGGAGCCGTTGCCCAAAATGTCTATGTTCCTATTTTTCAATTATTAGAAACGGCTACGCTAAAACCCGGATTTCTCACAAATTAATTTGAAAGCCCAATCCAGAGATGAAAAATGATAATTTTTAGGACTAATAGAAATTTTGAATATAGATGAATAAAAAAATTGACTTTGATTATCCAAAAATTGAGTTTAAGAGGGAATAATTATATTAACTTTTGATTTTCTCCACGATAAATAAGACTAAATGAAAGTATCAGTCAGTCAACAACTTATGATAGATATCTTTTTTAAAAAACAACTTATTCTACTTATCCAGTATTAGGAATAGTTTTAATTCTTTTGTTAGCAATAGACAAAATATCTTGATAAGGACAAGCACTAGCTATAGCGATAATAATTCTTCTACAACTAATCTTTATTCTGGCTCCCAACTTAAGAAGATTTAGACGTATTCTTCCCACAGTTGCTTTAGCCAATGAAGTTTTTTTTAAACAGTGTTGACGAAAAGCATTTATGAGAACATAAGCCCAGGAATGTATCCATAATCTTAGTTGATTACTTTGAAATGTTTGAGTTGAAGTTCTATCAGCTAACAAGTCTAATTGTTGTTCTTTAATCCGATTTTCCATCTCGCCTCTCGGACAGTATTTTTTTGTATAAAGTTTTGAGGGTGGAATTTTTGAAGCGGGCAAAGATGTCACCACATGGCGCATTTTTAAGCCATCACTTCCATAACAAACTTTTGTCACTACTCTTCTTTGACAACTCCATGACTTTTCTGTTTTATAACGAATAGAGCGATACCAAGTAGAAATTGGTACTAATTTTTCAACTTCTTCTAAATCTTCTTTTTTCTGAAATAAACTATCCATTAATTCAGTTATTGGAGCTAGTTTTTTTTCATATTCATGTTTGGCTTTTTCAATTACATCATCCGCTCGTAACTTAAGAACGCCATTTGTTCCCATAGCTATAACATAATCAACTAAAGGCTGATTTTCACAAAAATAGAAGATTTCTTCACGGGCATAGGCACTATCACCCCTAACTAGGATATGAGTCTCTGACCATTTTTCTCTAATTAGTCCGATAATTCTTTGTAATTCGTCTAAGGCTCCATCGGCTGGATCTACATTAGATGAACGAAGTTTAGCAACTAATAAATGATGCCCACAGAAAATATATAAAGGAGCATAACATACTCCGTGATAATAACTATTAAAAAATGCCCCTTCTTGATTACTATGTACTTGGTCATCCGTGATATCCATATCTAATATAATACTTAAGGGAGGTTTTTTATAAGACTCTAAAAAAAATTCGACAAAAGATTTTTCAATGGCTTCAAAGTTGGGTTCTATTTTATGATAACGACTCGTTTTTTGGTCGAGAATAGTCTCAGGACAATATTCCAATCTATTAATTGTACTTTTTCCAGCTAACCATCCCTTTTTATCTTCAAGTTCATTAAGCTTTTCTAAAGCGATCTTAAGGGCAGGATCGTGACGTAATTTATCATGGTCATTGACATCTTCATAGCCTAAAATAATTCCATAAAGCCTTTGTGCTAATAACTCATGAACGGAATGATCTACATAAGATTGATGACGATGATCTTGAAAACAGTTACCAAACTTCTCGGTAATTCCCAGTTTTTTATCCAACTCAGCTATCCAGACAATCCCCGCATCTGAAGTGATTAGTCCCCCATCAAAATTAGCGATTATTTCTTTTCCTTTCTGTTTACTAAAGTTGATTACTTGACGAGGGGTTCGGGGATGACTGGGACTCATTAAATCAGTTTAAGGTAAATTGCTTTAATAATTAAATTATAGCATATTTTATTCTAACAATCTAGTACTATTAGAGATTTTATTAATAATTTTTTTTGAAAAATGAGTGATTGATTTATCTTTTCATCTTTGTCTAATTCGGGTTGATTTTAACTTAAAATCTGACAACAGACTGTTGGTTGGGGAAATCTGCGATCGCTCTGTTCAAACCCACTTCCTGTAAGGCTTCTGTGTTTGGCGATCGCAGATTTTGTGAGAAATTCGGGTAATGTGTGGACAATTTTCAGGGACTCTCATTAATTTTGTAGTTCTACTCGTTGATTTTCTCCCAGCACCTTTACGCTTACCACCACGTCCTGATTTTTTCGTTTTCGGTGATTCAGTATTCATAGGTATTTTAGATTTTTGTTAACAATAATCAATATTGTATTTTGAATTTTGTTAACCGTCAATCAAATAATTTTTAAGGATACAGATTTCAATAAATCACATCCATACCGACTATGATTAAATCTATAAAAATTTCAGTGATACGGGTATCAAAAAATAAGTCTTACATTATACGTGAGTCATAACTGCAACTGTTAAGGTTGTTTTTAGCATAGCCCACTAGATTATTTAGTTTAGGGTTAGTTCTTTAGCGGTGGTTGTTTTGGTATCGCTTAAGAGCGATACTACAGTATTGAATTACAGTTTACAAGGTCACTTTAGTAAATTTAGCTTTGTATTTTATATTACATTTTGGTTGGATATACTACACACTAAACCAAAAAAATTTACTTTAAGCATAATTACTCAACAGTACCCTTAAATAACCCTACTATGGGACTAATTTGGGACTAATCTGCTACACTTAACTGTAGGTGCATCCTACTGAAATCGCTGAAATACTTATTATAACTACTATGGACGTAACTGGACTCGAACCAGTGACCCCATCGATGTCAACGATGTACTCTAACCAACTGAGCTATACGTCCGCACGGAGTTTAATCCTAACATAGTATTTTCCAAAAATGCAAATAAATTTCTTAGTTGTCTTATCTTTTGCTTGGTTGTTGATATATTCTTTGACAGACTGTCTTTTGACAAATCTAAAAAATTTTGTCATAGTGCTTATTCAATAATACGTTTAATAATTAGGAACCCTTCGTTTAGGAACAAATAGTAATAGCTATAAATTTGGCGATCAGATTATGTTAACGGCCTGGGGTGCAAGAAAATGGAGCAACTGGGCTAGTACATCTTTACGCATTAAAGGGAAAAATTGGGGTAATATTAGCGGAAAAGATACCCGTCTCAACCCTAATATAGTTCCCACTGCTGATCCCACTCGAAGGGGAGGAACTCAAATTGATATTGGTTTTGGACTGAATCTTTTTGTCCCCGAAGGAGATTTAAAAAGTGGTCGTTTAGCCATCGAATTTGAAGTACCTGTTTATCGCGCACTCCAGGGACCACAATTAGAAACAGATTGGCAATTAACGGCTGGGTTACAGTACACATTTTAAGCCAGTGAAATACCATCCAGGTAATTTTTCTGGTATGCTTGTTGTCAAACTAACTGTCGCACAATTCTCAACTATACTACTAATTAAAGTGGAGAGAAAAATGAACCCCATGAAGAAATTGGTTAAAGCAATGTTGAGTAATCTTGGATCTGAATCAGAAAACTTACCTGCTGCGTTACAGACCAAAAAGATTCAATCGCTCCAACTTAATGTCGCAAGGGGTCTCCCGTCATACGAATGTGTTTTCGGGAGGGGAATTGCGACCAGCAAATAAACCGACCGTAGGGAGTCCTTTTAAACAGGAGATTGTTGTTTTTCAACATATTGTTTAAGTTGTACAGAAAAGCTTGTACAGGTAAAATATCCAAGCAGCAAGTACAAACGGCTTTGGCTGACACCGTACCGACGATGCTCTCGGGATCGGATCTCTGAAATGGGATAATAGTCTGTGGACTCTGTGTAAGACGGTACATGGTTTTTAACTATGGTATGCAACGGTGGATGAAACACCAAACCTAAATCGCGAGGTTTAGGAATCACCGCCCTTTCAGGGCGCGTGAGGATGTCAAGTCTTGGTGTCCCATTAAAACTATCGAGATTGAACTTGTAAGATTTGACCTACAAAAACTCAGTAGATCACAAAATCAGTTTGAGACAGGAGATCCCATAGGAAATCTGACTTTAGCTTGTCCTCAATGTAACCAAGCAAAAGGAACACAAGATATTAGGGACTTTCTTCAACATAAGCCCCATCTACTCAAAAAAAATCCTCATACATTTTAAGGGGTTTAAATCTTAAATAAACCTAAAAAATATCGACATAAAATAAAGACAACTTTGACGAGTTGTCTTTTGATTTCTCAGAAAGCTTGTGTTAGGTTATGGGAGAAAATTTCTTAATCATAATTTCATGAAACATCAAAAACCCTCCTTTTCGTTTATCGCTAAACCCTTTAAAAATATGACCATCACTGCTGCAACTGCTCTAGCATTAGTAACAGGAGTAAGCACAGAAGTTGAAGCTGCTATTATTAATTTTGATGCTGATACTTATGCTTTTTCTAATCCTAATACTTGTACTCCTCAATTACCAGATACAGGAGGAAAGTGTTTTGTTGAAGATGGGTTTAATGTTGAAGCGTTTTCTGCTCAAGGTATAGGAACTCCTGCCGCTTTTTATAGTGACGGTGCGCATTTCCATGCAAGTAATTCCTACGAAGCGCAACATTATAATGATGTTGATCGCTTATTAGGCATTTATTTAACTTTAGTTGATGGTGGTACTTTTTCTTTAGAAAGTTTAGACTATCAATTAAGGGAGAACAGTGATGCTATTGCTGGTTATTCAACAGATGACACCAAAATTTTAATTAGCACTACTTTTGATCCGACTGAACCGGTTTTAGGACAGTTTACAGAGGTTTCTCTTGGTAATCAATTAGGTTTACCCTTTCAAACCTTAAACCTGACAGAATTTGAGGATATTACTCAGGTTTATATTGCCAGTTCAGGAGATGTGAACTTTGATAATATTACTGCTAATTCTATTCCTGAACCAAGTTCGTTAGTCGGATTATTACTTGTAGGAAGCATGGGTTTTTGTTTCAGACGAAAAGAAAGCCAAAGATAGATAATTAATCGGTATCTTTGACTCTAATAACATTAATATAACCTTAGTTTAACAGCAGTAGGGGTCAACCCTGAGCGTAGTCGAGGGGTTGACCCCTACCCACCCCTCCCAGGAGGGGTAAATAAAGGGAATTAACGACCACCAACGGTGATTTTATCTACTTTTAAATGGGGTTGACCAACGGTAACATAAACACTACCACTGACGGAACCACAAAAACCTGGAGCCAGTCCTAAATCTTGAGAACACATAGATATTTCGTTCATAATATCCTTAGCAGTTCCGATTAAAGTTGCTCCTTTTAACGGTTTAGTAACTTTCCCATTTTCGATTAAATAAGCTTCAGAAACAGAGAAATTAAATTCACCGGTAGGGCCAACACTTCCCCCACCCATTTGCTTACAATAAATACCTTTATCAACCGAAGCAAAGATATCATCAACAGAAAAATTACCTTCTGCAATATAAGTATTACGCATCCGAGAAGCAGCAGCATAGGCATAACTTTGACGACGGCCGCTACCAGTGCGAGGATGACCGGTACGTATCGATCCCGTGCGATCGGCGATAAAGTTCTTGAGGATGCCATTTTCAATCAACAGAGTGCGTTGGGTGGGCATTCCTTCATCATCCATATCGATAGTTCCAAAGGCTTTATCGGAACGACCTTCATCCCATGCAGTCAAATTTTCGTGGGCAATTTTTTCCCCTTTTTTGTCCATAAAGGGGGTGGTTTTGTGTTCGATCTGGGTAGTTTCGAGAAGATGGCCACAAGCTTCGTGGAAAATGACCCCACCGAACTCATTGGCCATGATAACGGGGTAATTTCCCGATTCTACAAAGTCAGCATAGAGCATTTTTCCAGCAGACTCCGCCACCCCTTCGGCTGCGTTTTCATAGTCCCATTGACGCAAGAAACCAGGATCACTGGTATCTCCAAACCGTTTCCCAATAGAGGCGCGATGTTCTCCATCTGCGCAGAATAAGGAGTAACCCACGGACTGGGTAAGGCGAATATCTCTGGCAAAAGTACCATCACTAGCTGCTACTAAAACTTCTTGCCAGTCTCGGAAATACATGGCACGACGGGACTGGATATGCTTAGCTTTTTGTGCCATTTTCCCGTTAGCTTGTAGTAAGGTGTCTCCCATTTCTTCGATGGAACTACATTGGGGTAACCACACCTCTTTATTATTGGTGACGGCGTAATCTCGTAATAATTCCAAGTTAATTTCTGGGATATAGGCGTTAGGGGAGGGTAAGGTTAAACCTAAGATGGATAACCCCTTTTCTAAGGCCGTTTTTAGCCCTTTAAAGGAGAGGTCATTGGTGCTAACATAACAGTCCGCTTTGCCCTTAAAAATGCGTATTCCTGCGCCACTGGATAAACGAGGGGAAATGCTGGTAATAGCGTCTTCTTCCGCTAAACAGCTAATATAGTTAACCCGTTCCAAGAAAAATTCTAAAAAGTCTGCACCTGCTGCCCTTCCTAACCCTAAGAGGGTGGAGAGGGGATCTTGCCAACTGCTATCGAAGCGATCGCGACTTGATTGATATGATAATTGAGGTAATTCTTTGGATAGTAATAACGTTGCTGTCATAAGTTCGTTTCCTTAACTGGGTTTGAATATCGTAGGGATTAGGTTTATTTTTTATTTTATCCTTTATTTTCCCTGAAACCAGAAGGGGGGCGATCGCTACTCCAGGCCCACCATGCTTGTTCACATTCGCAGAGATAAAATTCTTGCCATCTTCGGCCATAGTCTTCGGTTATTACTGGGGCCCTTCGATTAATCCAAGCTTTTTGGGCTTTATTGGCACTAGCATGACAGCGAGGGCAACAAAATTGTAACCCATGAATCGCTGTTTCGGTCCAAGGTGGAGGAGTGGGACTAAAAGCATCCATTTTTATTCTTTTAAACAGTGGTTATCTTTCTATCTTAAGTGTTGACAGAGGACTCCTGTTACAGTTGTTTGATAACAGATTTAATCAATCCAACTTATGTGATGAATGGCTCATTAGATGGTTTAGTGGGAAGTAATGCAGCTAATGATAAATTCTATGGTCATGTACCAGAAATGCGCGCACAATACGGTTCTCTATATCCTGCTAGTTACTTTCGATTAGTAGAAGCATACAACCTCAAACAACAAATTGAAAAGGCAGATAAAGAGCGACTTTCCTACTTTGAGAATTTTAATTCTAATTTAGTTTTGGACTTTGGACAAAAAAAGTTAGCGTATATTTTACGCTAAACCAAAATCCCAAAATATCGGCTCTGTATCAGTCAATAAAATTGGCTGACAAATAGGACTAATCTATAGATTCTGAGGAAAACTAAGGAGCTTTTAAGTTTTCAGTTGATTTTTTGCTCCCTTTCTTGATAACATCATGACGAGTTCGTGGGGCTTTTTTGTAACCTTTAATACGTCCGGAAGAAAAACCTCGACGTTTGGGAAATTTGGCGAAAGTCCCCAAGGTCGTAATTATTCTTGAAAAGTCTCTTTGAACTAGACTAGGGGTGATTTTGATGGATTTATTAGTCTTCAAATACTGTTCCCAATCACGGGGTAAAACCACAGCTAATTTTCTGGCAGCCCACAAATTTACATAAGAAAGAAGTGTTAGTTTAAACCAATTTTCTTCATGATGTACATCGGGAGTTAAATAAGATGTCATCAATAATCTTTGTTCACCAAATCGAAAAAGATGTTCCATGTCATAACGTTGTCGATAACACTGATAACAATTAACTAAACTTAACTCATCGCGCCGAGAACCAATAACAATAAGCCACATAGGTTTCCAAATACTATTTCTTTCTTGAGCTCTGACAACAATCTGGAGTAAAGTAAAGGGGTGATTGTTCATTTTATAGTTTTTAGTTCCTCTCATTAACATCTGTTTCCATCCCGAAATAGTCACTGTTAATTGACGACCTTTTTTCGTTGTAAAGGGAACATGATGAACTTCATCAGGTTCAGTCCAAGTTTGGTCATCTTTAAGGTCAAATTTATCCCCATACCAACGGGGATGTCCCGAAGTTTTGGCTTGATTTGGGTCCCGAATAAATTGACGATAAAAAACTCGGTCACTTCTAACTCTTGTAATAGTAACTACGTCTTCATGCTTAACTTGTTCCCCAATAAAATCCTTTTGGCTGTAGTCACTATCAGCCACTAAGACAGATAATTTATCAGAAAATAAAGAACTTTGCCAGATTTTTTTTAGTTGTTGATTGCCTTGATTTACTCCTTTATGTTTAGAGGGGACTCGCTCTCCTGATAAGGGGACAGCCCAAGGGACTTTTTCTGTGTCTATTTGGTCAGGTAAAGCGCAGACAACGGAATAACAATGTCCAATATTAATGGGTTTATTTCCCTTAATTGGATTGGGGTAATGAATAAAGGTTTTATCCGCTAACGTTTCGGCAAACGGTCGTGGACAGGGAGTTCTGTCAATACCAAATAAGTTATAATGTTTTGAAGTGGGAGGAATTGTTCTCGATACTGCTGAAAATAAAGTCTCAATTCTCTGTTCATAATTAGGGTCAGTTTGAGTGGGTAAAAACTCTTGAATTCCTCTATATAAACTGTTATAATCTCTTCTAAATAAAGGATTGAGAGACAATTCAACGACTGAGTGAGCTTGTTGGTTACTGGAGAGGGCATCGAGTAATTCTATAATAGTTTCTTTTCTAGCTTTTAGTCCTTGGAAGAGGTTAGACCTCCACACCAGGAATTCCTCGACAGACGTAGCCGTTTCATTTTTGGTCATTTTTGAAATTTATTACCTTATAAATTAGCGGAATATATACGCTAACATCAAAAGAGGTTGTTTGTTACAGTTAAGGCTAATGTCATCACATTCCGAACTTAAGACCAGTCAAGATGTCCACCTGAGAGCCAAACAAATTAAGAGTCTAATTCGCTCTCTTAAACAGAAAATAAAGAAAATTGAACGGGAAGGGGAAGTAGCACCAGCTAATTGTCATATTATTCGTTATCAGGTTAATGGAAAGGGAACAATCTACTGGTATTATAAACTACAGGCTGCTGAATCAATTTTTCCTATGGCCACTAATAATGAGAAAAAAAACAAATATAAATATTTAGGACGAGCCGGAAGTTCTGCTCATATTGATGCTGTAGAAAAACTCACTAGAAGAAATCTCATTGATGAATTAGAACGAGTCATTCAATCTCTAACTGAAAGCTACTTAGATATCTATATTGGAACCGAAACTGAATGAAGCTATTTAATATTTAAAATCCCCTAAAAAGATGGAAAGAGAGTTTTTAAAATCACCTTAATTCTCTATTTTAGCTCTGGAGATATGTTTAGCGTAAAATTTACGCTAACAATTGTTTTTTATCCAAAGTCCAATTATACCATAGATTTTACACTGAAATGGCAAAACAAAAGTGCAATAATTAGAACAGGTTGGATTATCGAAAATAATTCTAAAATTCCAAGATTAACTACTTGCTATCCCCTTTAATTTTGTGGAGGTCAAATACAATGAAAACTGATAAAATAAAGTTACTTGATGTGGTTGCCTTAACTGTTGATCTTCCTGAAGAGCAACTATTTAAAGGTCAAGTCGGCACAGTTGTTGATATTTTAGCCGATGGAACAGCTTATGAGGTTGAATTTAGCGATCGCAATGGACGAACTTACGAATCTCTTGGACTCAGTGCTGACCAATTTATGATACTACACTTTGAACTAATTAATCCTAAGATAGTCTCTATCAAAAAGTAAAAATTATAGAAGATGAGAAGGTAATTTAATGTCAGAAATTAATTATGCTCAAATGTCAGACAAAGAACTTAGAAAATATTTCTTAGAACATAAAAATGAGCAATCTACTTTACAAGCTTATTTCCAAAGACGAAATCAACAACCAAAACAAGTTATTACAAAAGTTGGTGATCCTGATTTTGATTTAAAAATAGAACAAGCTATTAAATCAAAAAAGAGTTATCCAATTAATTGAAGGAGAGTAAACATGAATTATTCTATGGTTATTTATCCCTGTGAAGAAGGAGGGTTTGTTGCTGAAATACCTGCTTTAAAAGGATGTCTTGCACAAGGAGAAACCCTAGAAGATACCTTGCACGAATTAATGATTGTTCGAGAGTTATGGTTAGAAACTGCTCAAAAATCGGGAAAAAAACTACCTGATCTTGAAGATGCGATCGCTAAAGTTAAAACCCTCAGCTAATTAAATAGGGTTTGCTGAATAAAAGCAAAACCCTATTCTTTAAAAGGTTACACCCATATTCGCGATCGCAAAAAAGATCAGCTTTGTCGGCTACAAACCGCTATAATTGGTAGAAACACCTCCCAGTTGTTGCTCAAGAACAAATGTATCGAAAAGAGGAGCAACCTTTACCGCCCCCAGAAAAATTTGAATTACCTTTCGAGGGCAAATTGTCACCCCAATAATCGTTGGGTAATCATGGCAGAGTTGATACCTTGGGATGATTTTGAGGAAGAATATGCTAAACTTTTTTCAGCAGAAAAAGGTGCGCCAGCCAAACTATTTAGAATGGCATTAGGGACATTAATTATTAAGGAAAAATTAGGAACAAGTGATAGAGAAACTATAGAACAGATTAGAGAAAATCCCTATCTACAATACTTTATAGGTTTAAATTGTTATCAACAAGAGCCACCACTGGAATCTTCAATGCTACTTCATTTTAGGAAAAGAATTGATGGAGAATTGATAAACAAAATCAATAAAAAAATAGTAAAAAGAGAAATAGACAAGAGTGATAAAGAAGTAAAAAAAAAGGATTGTCTCCAAGAAAAAGGAGAAAAAATAAAAAATAAAGGTAAACTAATTTTAGATGCGACTTGTGCGCCAGCAGACATCAAATACCCAACGGATTTAGGCATATTAAATCAAGCCAGAATTGAGACAGAAAGAATAATAGATAATCTTTATAAACCATTAAGAGTAAAATTGAGAAAAAAGCCGAGAACTTCTAGAAAAATTGCTAGAAAGGAATAATTAAAAGTAGCTAAAAAACGAAAAGTATCTTATCAAGAAAGAAGAAAAGCTATCGGGAAACAGTTAAAATACCTTAAGAAAAATTTAGGAAATATAGAAGACTTAATTCAAGCTGGGGCTTCCCTGGAAAATCTGAGTAAAAGACAGAAAAATTGTCTAGAGACTATCAAAAAAGTTTATGAACAACAACAGTCAATGTGGGAGAATAAGACCCAGAGTGTTCCTCAAAGAATTGTAAGTTTAACTCAACCGCATATTCGTCCAATAGTGAGGGGAAAAGCAGGAAAACCAATAGAGTTTGGAGCTAAACTCTCAGTAAGCTGTGTGGGTAACTATGTGTTTCTAGACAAAATAAGTTGGGAAAACTTCAATGAATCTTGTCATTTAAAAGAACAAGTAGAAAAGTATAAAGAAACGTTTGGCTATTATCCCGAATCCGTCCATGTAGATAAAATTTATCGAACTAGGGAAAACAGAAATTGGTGTAAGGAAAGAGGGATAAGAATCAGTGGTCCGAAGTTAGGAAGACCTCCGAAAAATGTCAGTGAAGAAGAAAAGAAACAAGCCCACTCCGATGAATGCTTCCGTAATGCTATTGAGGGAAAGTTTGGACAAGCTAAACGAAGATTTAGCCTAAATCTCGTGATGACAAAACTCCCTGAAACCTCCATTACATCTATTGCTATTACATTTTTATTTGTCAATCTTTCTAAACTTCTGAGGCAGTTTTTGTCGCTTTTTTTGTCCTTATTTACTAATAATAGAACAGGGGAACTCATCAAACCGCCTTTCATTAATTTTGATTATACTTTAAACAATTTTTATGTACTAAAACTTATTGATTTGTCAGAAAATTCTTGGTCAAAAGTGGCATAAATTTTGGAGAAACTTTTTCAGCAAACCCTATTTAATATTAACTTTGATATATTACATTTTCCTTAAGAATTATCAATCCACCACTTGAAACCACTAAAGTAGATTAGGTTTAGCGGTGACGCACAGCCAAAAAATTAAATAGATTTTAGATCCGTTTGCGGTCGGTGCGCCCGTGAACGTTAAATAATACGGCACAGTAATGGCGGTCTGACGGGAACTATTTCGGTAGTCTAGTTAAGAGTCTATATGGGAATCCCTCGCGCCTCTCGCGACGGGAGGTTCAATGTTAATGGGTGGCACAATTTTAGGCACAACCAACAAAGGTGATCCCTTTGCCTTTCCTATGAATGATGGGACGGTGCGCGATCGCTCCTCAGAACCTACTTTTTTCCTGATAACCTGTGACAAAATCTCCTAATAATTAGTAGATTTCGACTTTTTTAGGCAAAAAATCCCTAGATAAGCAAAAACTCCGACGGGACTACCCGCGGAGATCAAAATGGTTACTTAGAATAATGACACAAATCTCAAAAAAAATACTCTGTCTTTAAAGAGATTTAATATTTTGCATTGTACCGTGAAAAAACTTAACATTAATTCTGAGTCAAAGCATCTGACACGGTAATATAGTAGACCTCCTTAAAGTCCTAAACCCTTTGTCTAGTGAAGTAAGCTCCCTGTCGGACTTGAACCGACGACCTACTCATTACAAGTGAGTTGCTCTACCAACTGAGCTAAGGAAGCGATTGAGAACTGATTTTTAATCAGTCACTCTAAACTGATAATAACACGAATCAAGCCATACTATTTTCCATTGCCCAACGAGCTAATTCAGTCCGATTTTTCAGACTCGTCTTATTGAGCATATTAGAAACATGACTTTCTATAGTGCGTCGACTAACACTAAGTTTCTCCGCAACCTCTCGATTAGAAAGACCTTTGGCTACCAACTGAACCACTTTTGTTTCTGTTGGAGTCAATTCTACATGATTGGGAACATGAATACGACTACCCTCATCAAGAGAAAGATTAGCTTTATGAAGCATCAAACGGTTGGCCTGTTTCAGGGAAGACTCCACTTGAGCTACTAACTCCTCCGGTTCAAAATTGGACTTTGGACAAAAAAAGTTTGTTAGCGTATATTTTACGCTAAACTAAAATCCCAAAATATCGGCTCTGTATCAGTCAATAAAATTGGCTGACAAATAGGGCTAATCTATAGATTCTGAGGAAAACTAAGGAGCTTTTAAGTTTTCAGTTGATTTTTTTGCTCCCTTTCTTGATAACATCATGACGAGTTCGTGGGGCTTTTTTGTAACCTTTAATACGTCCGGAAGAAAAACCTCGACGTTTGGGAAATTTGGCGAAAGTCCCCAAGGTCGTCATTATTCTTGAAAAGTCTCTTTGAACTAGACTAGGGGTGATTTTGATGGATTTATTAGTCTTCAAATACTGTTCCCAATCACGGGGTAAAACCACAGCTAATTTTCTGGCAGCCCACAAATTTACATAAGAAAGAAGTGTTAGTTTAAACCAATTTTCTTCATGATGTACATCGGGAGTTAAATAAGATGTCATCAATAATCTTTGTTTACCAAATCGAAAAAGATGTTCCATGTCATAACGTTGTCGATAACACTGATAACAATCAACTAAACTTAACTCATCGCGCCGAGAACCAATAACAATAAGCCACATAGGTTTCCAAATACTATTTCTTTCTTGAGCTCTGACAACAATCTGGAGTAAAGTAAAGGGGTGATTGTTCATTTTATAGTTTTTAGTTCCTCTCATTAACATCTGTTTCCATCCCGAAATAGTCACTGTTAATTGACGACCTTTTTTTCGTTGTAAAGGGAACATGATGAACTTCATCAGGTTCAGTCCAAGTTTGGTCATCTTTAAGGTCAAATTTATCCCCATACCAACGGGGATGTCCCGAAGTTTTGGCTTGATTTGGGTCCCGAATAAATTGACGATAAAAAACTCGGTCACTTCTAACTCTTGTAATAGTAACTACGTCTTCATGCTTAACTTGTTCCCCAATAAAATCCTTTTGGCTGTAGTCACTATCAGCCACTAAGACAGATAATTTATCATAAAATAAAGAACTTTGCCAGATTTTTTTTAGTTGTTGATTGCCTTGATTTACTCCTTTATGTTTAGAGGGGACTAGCTCTCCTGATAAGGGGACAGCCCAAGGGACTTTTTCTGTGTCTATTTGGTCAGGTAAAGCGCAGACAACGGAATAACAATGTCCAATATTAATGGGTTTATTTCCCTTAATTGGATTGGGGTAATGAATAAAGGTTTTATCCGCTAACGTTTCGGCAAACGGTCGTGGACAGGGAGTTGTGTCAATACCAAATAAGTTATAATGTTTTGAAGTGGGAGGAATTGTTCTCGATACCGCTGAAAATAAAGTCTCAATTCTCTGTTCATAATTAGGGTCAGTTTGAGTGGGTAAAAACTCTTGAATTCCTCTATATAAACTGTTATAATCTCTTCTAAATAAAGGATTGAGAGACAATTCAACGACTGAGTGAGCTTGTTGGTTACTGGAGAGGGCATCGAGTAATTCTATAATAGTTTCTTTTCTAGCTTTTAGTCCTTGGAAGAGGTTAGACCTCCACACCAGGAATTCCTCGACAGACGTAGCCGTTTCATTTTTGGTCATTTTTAAAATTTATTACCTTATAAATTAGCGGAATATATACGCTAACATCAAAAGAGGTTGTTTGTTACAGTTAAGGCTAATGTCATCACATTCCGAACTTAAGACCAGTCAAGATGTCCACCTGAGAGCCAAACAAATTAAGAGTCTAATTCGCTCTCTTAAACAGAAAATAAAGAAAATTGAACGGGAAGGGGAAGTAGCACCAGCTAATTGTCATATTATTCGTTATCAGGTTAATGGAAAGGGAACAATCTACTGGTATTATAAACTACAGGCTGCTGAATCAATTTTTCCTATGGCCACTAATAATGAGAAAAAAAACCAAATATAAATATTTAGGACGGGCCGGAAGTTCTGCTCATATTGATGCTGTAGAAAAACTCACTAGAAGAAATCTCATTGATGAATTAGAACGAGTCATTCAATCTCTAACTGAAAGCTACTTAGATATCTATATTGGAACCGAAACTGAATGAAGCTATTTAATATTTAAAATCCCCTAAAAAGATGGAAAGAGAGTTTTTAAAATCACCTTAATTCTCTATTTTAGCTCTGGAGATATGTTTAGCGTAAAATTTACGCTAACAATTGTTTTTTATCCAAAGTCCAACCATACGATAACGCCAAATTTGAGATTTGTTGGCTATCTGGGTAATGACAGTTTCCGAGAGTTGATCAAAGGGGTCTATATGACGCAGAAAGTCTTGTATGTCGCTGGTGGTATGAGTCATAATGATTAAGTCTAGTTGGGAAATTCAGATTAATGTTTCTAGTCTCTAGTTTTAACAGTATTTTGATTTATTTGGACAGTCATACTGCCTTGCAATTGATAATTATTCTTAATAGTATAGGTTTCGGAGGCTTGCAAGCAGTAGAGCGCATCCAATTTCTGTAGAAAAATTATCATATTTTCTTTGGGGAGGGGGACTAGGGGGTGAATTTATCGGCTCAACTATTATCAATAAAGAATAAACAGCAACTTTGGTATGCTCTCAAGCACTGAGCAAATAGTCACTAAAAAGGGTTGAGTATCCCTTATAATGAACTCAACCACTTCTTAGTTTTCAAGCTATCCTTTGTTGATTAAGATAAAAAACCTTTGACGCTCCCCCGTTCAGAAAACGGGGTATTTATAACGAATCCCTGTCGGAATTGTTCTTATCTTGTTATAATCCGTTGATAGCATCTAATCTTCATGATCTTCAAAGGGGTCACTCAACTGAGCAGATGGGGGACCAAAAGCTGTATAAACAGCGTAGGTTGTGATCGCAAGGAGAATTGAGCCAATCGAGATACTTAAAACAGTTGCAGGTTCCATAGGATTTTTTAACATAATTACAGATCGTTCTAACATTATAGTTAAAAATCGTAACATTATGGGGCGTAATTCCCTTACGACTGTGGCCAAGTCCTAAAAATTAAGCAACTTTCTCTCTATTCTGTTATTTTTGTAGAGATAGTAAACAGTAAAATTTATGTCCTCTATCATTGACGTTACCTTACCTCATACCAGCTACAATATTGTTATTTCTCCTAACACATTAGAAGATGTAGGAAATCATTTAACTTCACTCCAGTTAGGTAAAAAGATTCTGGTTATTTCCAATCCAGAAGTTTTTAATCACTACGGAGAAACTGTTATTAATTCCTTGAATAAGGCAGGGTTTAAAGTTTTTTATCACTTGATACCAGCAGGAGAAACTTATAAGACATTAGAGAGTATTTCTCAAGTTTATGATGTTGCCTTGAAACATCGTTTAGAACGCTCATCGACCCTGTTAGCATTAGGAGGTGGAGTCATCGGAGATATGACAGGGTTTGCTGCAGCTACTTGGTTAAGAGGGATTAATTTTGTGCAAGTTCCCACCTCTTTGTTGGCCATGGTAGATGCTTCTATGGGGGGAAAAACAGGGGTCAATCATCCTCAAGGTAAAAATTTAATTGGAGCTTTTTATCAACCCCGTTTAGTGTTTATTGATCCAATGGTATTAAAAACATTACCTATCAGAGAATTTCGAGCAGGAATGGCAGAAGTGATTAAATATGGAGTTATCTGGGATCAAGATTTATTTCAACAGTTAGAAGCAGAAAAAAAATTAGATAGTTTAGAAAATATAGATTTAGAAGTAATGGATAAAATTATCACAAAATCCTGTCAAGCGAAAGTTGATGTGGTTAGTCAAGACGAAAAAGAAGCAGGAATTAGAGCTATATTAAACTACGGTCATACTATTGGTCATGCTCTAGAAAGTTTAACAGGTTATAGTCAAATTAATCATGGAGAGGCTGTGGCGATAGGTATGGCAGTAGCAGGAAAAATAGCAGTTAAACTAGGTATGTGGCAAGAAGGAAAGACAGAAAGACAAGACAATCTCATTAAAAAAGCAGCCTTACCATCGACCTTTGATAACAAGTTAAAATCTCCAGAAATTTTAGACAGTTTACAGTTAGATAAAAAAGTCAAAGCAGGGAAAGTTAGATTTATTTTACCCACAGATATTGGCCAGGTAGAAATACGTGAGAGTATTTCCTCTGAAGTTATTACCACAGTGTTAGAAGAAATCAAAATTAAGTAATAATCTAGCCAAGAAATGTGTTAAAATACGATCAAGTAGGAAAATCCCAAACAAATCAAGGCAATCAGCCGTTATAAAAGCGACAAAATTCCAGGAAAAGACCTATAATTAAGTAAGGTCAGTTCTGTAACTATGGTCAGTGAGACTTTTAAGGATAGAACCAACGAAGACTTTGCCGTAAAAGGCCAAGGTAATACAATAGGTGGAATATTTAAACCAATCTTAAAGACTATGATTGAATCGCGATCGCTAGACTATACAATATCAAGTAAGCGTCCTTCAGAAATTTACGCAGCCCCTGAAAGTGTGGTACCGATGGTGGTAGAACAGTCTGGGGTAGGGGAAAGAGCCTTTGATATTTATTCCAGACTACTAAGAGAGAGAATTGTTTTTCTGGGAACCCCAGTGGATGATCAGGTAGCTGACTCAATTGTGGCGCAACTGTTATTTCTAGACGCAGAAGATCCAGAAAAAGACATTCAACTCTACATCAACTCTCCAGG
Source organism: Crocosphaera watsonii WH 8501 (assembly GCF_000167195.1). Taxonomy (GTDB): domain Bacteria; phylum Cyanobacteriota; class Cyanobacteriia; order Cyanobacteriales; family Microcystaceae; genus Crocosphaera; species Crocosphaera watsonii. The sequence goes on from NZ_AADV02000044.1 coordinate 19,269, forward strand.
GGGTTCGGTCTATGCAGGGTTAGCGATTTATGATACGATGCAGCAAATACGTCCTGACGTAGTGACGATATGCTTTGGCTTAGCAGCGAGTATGGGAGCTTTCCTTTTATCAGGAGGGACAAAAGGGAAACGGATGGCGTTACCCAGTTCTCGAATTATGATCCATCAACCCCTTGGGGGTGCGCAAGGCCAGGCAGTGGAAATAGAAATTCAAGCCAAAGAAATTCTCTACATCAAAAAACGACTCAATGATATGCTGGCTGAGCATACGGGACAACCCTTTGACACCATTGCTGCTGATACAGAGCGTGACTTTTTCATGTCGGCTCAAGAAGCAGTTGATTATGGTTTGATAGATAAAGTTATTTCTCGGTCAGATTTATCCGATCCTACAGTTCCTGTAACCTCACTCAACTAACTCAACCGCTTATGTCTAAATACGACTCCCACCTAAAATGTTCATTTTGTGGAAAATCCCAGGAGCAAGTCCGAAAACTAATAGCCGGCCCGGGAGTCTACATCTGCGATGAATGTGTCGAGCTTTGTAACGAAATTCTTGACGAAGAACTAATGGGAACATCAGGGGAGATGAACCCGAGTAATCCTGCTGATTCCCAGACTCCCAAACGCCGTGCCGCCAAAAATGGGGGTTCCCTCAAGGAACTGCCTAAACCCATGGAAATTAAGGATTATCTTGACGAATATGTGATTGGTCAAGACGAAGCTAAAAAGGTGCTTTCCGTGGCCGTTTATAACCACTATAAGCGTTTGAGCTTAGTTCAAGGGAAAAAAGGAGAACAGGATCAAGACAACATTGAACTGCAAAAATCCAACATACTGCTCATGGGTCCTACTGGCTCAGGGAAAACCCTTTTAGCCCAAACTTTAGCCCAAATTTTGGAAGTTCCCTTTGCCGTAGCCGATGCGACAACCTTAACAGAAGCTGGTTATGTAGGAGAGGATGTAGAAAATATATTGTTAAGATTGTTACAGGTGGCGGATCTAGATGTAGAAGAGGCACAACGGGGGATTATTTATATCGATGAAATCGATAAAATTGCCCGCAAGAGCGAAAACCCCTCCATCACTCGTGATGTTTCTGGGGAAGGTGTACAGCAGGCCCTTCTAAAAATGCTAGAGGGAACGGTAGCCAATGTACCTCCTCAAGGGGGAAGAAAACACCCTTATCAAGATTGTATTCAAATCGATACCAGCAATATTTTATTTATTTGTGGTGGGGCGTTTGTTGGTTTGGATCGAGTTATAGAACAACGCATTGGTAAAAAATCTATGGGTTTTGTTCGTCCAGGGGAAGGGCAGTCTAAAGAAGAACGGACAGCGGACCTGATGCAGCGAGTAGAGCCAGATGATTTGGTTAAGTTTGGCATGATTCCCGAATTTGTGGGCAGAATACCTGTGATGGCTGCTTTAAATCCTTTAACAGAAGAAACCCTCATTGCAATTTTAACCAAGCCTCGTAATGCTTTGGTTAAGCAGTATCAGAAATTGTTGAACATGGACAATGTAGAACTAGAGTTCTCCCCGGAAGCAGTCAAAGCGATCGCACAGGAAGCCTATCGACGGAAAACAGGTGCTAGAGCTTTACGGGGGATTGTTGAAGAATTAATGTTAGATGTGATGTATGAGTTGCCCTCTCGCAAAGATGTTCAGAAGTGCATGATTACGGGGGAAATGGTAGAAAAACGCTCAACCTCCGAGTTATTGGTACATCCGTCTTCTTTAGCCACCCCCGAGTCTGCGTGACATCAATAATATTTGTCGAAATTAATCCTTACCTAAAATATGGGTAGGGACTTATTAATTGTAACGATTAGATTCCTAAATCCACTTCTACCATTTGTCTGACTAATTGTTCTTCGGTTGTGGCCGGTTCTAAACAGGATAAACCTTGACAGACTAAACCGATGGCATTCTCGGGTAAATTATGATCTAAACGATAAACGGTAGTCGGGAAATATTGAGTAATTAACTTTGGTAATATAGTTTGATTCGTTCTCACTAAACAGCCAAAGTTATACCAATCCAAGGCAGTTAATAAACTGGGACAAGCGCGAGGAGATTGATTTAAGATATGACTAAATTGCTAATAGCAATGCCATTAGCCGAGGGGGTCGCATTATCGACATAACTGCGTTCACGAACTAATAAGTTGAGATAAGTTGCGATCGCTTGATCACAAAACGCTTCTCCTTCCATCACTGTACACCAATGACAGCTAAAATAGCCGATAGACAGAAAAATGGGTTTATTTTCATTTCTTGAGATTTCTATGGCTTCTTCGCACCAATACCACCAATCTATAGGGTTTTCAGAGTGTTTACGTAGTGATACGGAGAGAATCCCCCACTCTATTGCGTAGCAAGCGCGGAGCAATTAGTGGTGGGAGTATGTCAAGAAGGTAGAGACTTTGGGTATTGGGCAGACGGTTAGGCATAATTTTTCGAGAAAAATCTAACTATGTTTATGGTAGCATCTTCTCCAATAAATCTATTGATAGTCAATGAGCATCAAGGCTGAAGCCTTGACTACAAACTTTTATCTGTTTACTTGCGCTAAAATAGCATAGGTAAAAACTGCCTTGATCTAAGTGAGGAGGTGTAGCAACCATGTTTAAGTATTTTATCTCAATGGCAGCGTTAATGGTATCTGTAGCAGGGATAGGGGTTTCTTTAGCTAGAGAGGAGTTTAGATGTTATTTGGGGTTAGCGTCTGCTGCTTGTCAATCATCGGAAATTAAGTCAACATCCCCGACAAAAGTTGAATCTATATCTGATCAAGAAACCAGCAAAAATAGTGATTCTAATCATCAACAAAAATTAGATAAAGCACCACCTTTAAATGCTAAATCTTCTGATAGTGTACTCCCTAAAAAATCTGTCAATCCTTCTGTGGGTGAAACTTTTGATTCTGATAGTAAATTTATTTCTGTTGACGAACTTTCGCGTATTCCTGAGAAGAAAACTCAGGTTAATTTAGATAATTCTGTTCCTTCTGGAGAAGAGGGTTATGTGGGAATACCTATTGAAGTTGAACCTTTTAATGAGGGAAATAATTAAAATATTTAGGGAAAATTTATCATGAATAAACAATGTTAGATGAAGTTGTAATTTTAATTCTTAGTGGTTTGGGTTCGGGGCTGCTGGCAGGAGTGTTAGGAATTGGCGGAGGAACGGTTTTAGTTCCTCTTTTACTTGCATTTGATTATACGTCATTACAAGCAATTGCGACCAGTAGTTTAGCTATTTTTATTACTTCTTCAGCGGGAAGTATTCAAAATTGGCGCATGGGATATTTGGATTTTCAGCGAGTAATTTTATTGGGAATTCCTGCCCTTATAACCACACAATTTGGTGTGCTTGTTGCTAATCGTATCCCTGAATTCATTTTATTAACTGCTTTTGCTTGTATGCTAATTTTCAACATCTTTTTAAGTAATTTACGTCGTCAATTAGTCACCACACCTCATCAAGTGTCTGAGGTAAGATTATCTGAAAAAGTTGCTTGTTTATTGACAGGAGTGATTGTGGGATTTTTAGCTGGTTTATTTGGTATTGGTGGAGGAGTAATTATGGTTCCTCTACAAATGTTATTGTTAAAAGAAGAGATAAAAGTTGCCATACAAACCAGTTTGGGAGTAATTGTTATTACGTCTATTTCTTCCTGTTTTGGTCATGCTTTAAATAATAATGTTGTCTGGTTAGTAGGAATTACTTTAGGGTTTGGGGGATTAATAGGAGTACAATTTAGTACCAGATTTTTACCAAGATTACCTGATAAAGTGGTTCGTTTTTGTTTCTATGCAATGTTAGCTATGTTATCGGTTTATACCTTTTGGAAAGCTTGGAATGTTTACAATGGTAATTAGTTAATTTTACAATGCCTTTTCGCGAAAAAGAAGTAGGGTTAATCAGAAGAAAAACCCTACTTAGGGTTTGCTGAATAAAAGCAAAACCCTATTCTTTAAAAGGTTACACCCATATTCGCGATCGCAAAAAAGATCAGCTTTGTCGGCTACAAACCGCTATAATTGGTAGAAACACCTCCCAGTTGTTGGTCAAGAACAAATGTATCGAAAAGAGGAGCAACCTTTACCGCCCCCAGAAAAATTTGAATTACCTTTCGAGGGCAAATTGTCCCCCAATAATCGTTGGGTAATCATGGCAGAGTTGATACCTTGGGATGATTTTGAGGAAGAATATGCTAAACTTTTTTCAGCAGAAAAAGGTGCGCCAGCCAAACTATTTAGAATGGCATTAGGGACATTAATTATTAAGGAAAAATTAGGAACAAGTGATAGAGAAACTATAGAACAGATTAGAGAAAATCCCTATCTACAATACTTTATAGGTTTAAATTGTTATCAACAAGAGCCACCACTGGAATCTTCAATGCTAGTTCATTTTAGGAAAAGAATTGATGGAGAATTGATAAACAAAATCAATAAAAAAATAGTAAAAAGAGAAATAGACAAGAGTGATAAAGAAGTAAAAAAAAAGGATTGTCTCCAATAAAAAGGAGAAAAAATAAAAAACAAAGGTAAACTAATTTTAGATGCGACTTGTGCGCCAGCAGACATCAAATACCCAACGGATTTAGGCATATTAAATCAAGCCAGAATTGA
>NZ_AADV02000043.1 GCF_000167195.1 Crocosphaera watsonii WH 8501
TCCTATTCCATTGGGGTTTTTAGGCCTTTGGGGTTTGCCGCCTAGTTAGGGTCTTTCCTTGTTTTCCAGGCCCCGTTTATGCTTTGGAATTTGGATTTCCGCTCTGATTTCCGGATCCCGGCTAAGGTAAAAGGTTTCCAAAAAGGGAATTTAATAAGTAATATTTTAACAATTGGCCAACAATTCTCTCCGCGGTTAGGAATTAATCACCAGATTGGCCGGAGTTATAGTATCCTTAACGCCTTAGGGGAATTGGGCAACTCGGAACCTTAGAGGAAATGCTTGCAAGGATAACTTAAGTGTCTAATTCCCGAAGGTTTCTATCCAGAAGGAGAAAGCCTTCCGGGAACCAGTAGATTCCGTTAGGAAAATTTAGAAATATGGAGGATTAATCCAACTTGGGCCTTCCTGGGAAATCGGAGTAAAGGCCAGAAAAATGGTCTAGAGACTTTCAAAAAAGTTAAGGACCACCACCAGTCAATTTGGAAGAATAAGACCCAGAGTGTTCCTCAAAGAATTGTAAGTTTAACTCAACGGCATATTCGTCCAATAGTGAGGGGAAAAGCAGGAAAACCAATAGAGTTTGGAGCTAAACTCTCAGTAAGCTGTGTAGATAACTATGTGTTTCTAGACAAAATAAGTTGGGAAAACTTCAATGAATCTTGTCATTTTAAAGAACAAGTAGAAAAGTATAAAGAAACGTTTGGCTATTATCCCGAATCCGTCCATGTAGATAAAATTTATCGAACTAGGGAAAACAGAAATTGGTGTAAGGAAAGAGGGATAAGAATCAGTGGTCCGAAGTTAGGAAGACCTCCGAAAAATGTCAGTGAAGAAGAAAAGAAACAAGCCCACTCCGATGAATGCTTCCGTAATGCTATTGAGGGAAAGTTTGGACAAGCTAAACGAAGATTTAGCATAAATCTCGTGATGACAAAACTCCCTGAAACCTCCATTACATCTATTGCTATTACATTTTTAGTTGTCAATCTTTCTAAACTTCTGAGGCAGTTTTTGTCGCTTTTTTTGTCCTTATTTACTAATAATAGAACAGGGGAACTCATCAAACCGCCTTTCATTAATTTTGATTATACTTTAAACAATTTTTATGTACTAAAACTTATTGATTTGTCAGAAAATTCTTGGTCAAAAGTGGCATAAATTTTGGAGAAACTTTTTCAGCAAACCCTAATTATTAGTTGAACTAATTCACAAAAACCATCGCTTTCTGATAAATTCGTTATGTAGCCAGGTTGATGTTCGAGTCTGTCTAGATACTTAGCTATATTCGCTACCCCAACGTTCATAGGAAACAAGTTTTTGTCAAATAAACTTTCATCATTAGGACTATCCCCAACTGTCATGATTTCTGAGTAAGATAACTCTGGAAAATAAGTTTCTTTGAGAGTTGTTAGTCCATTAGCTTTATTTTGGTTAAGGGGTTTAAGATGTCCTTGAATATGACTATATGTAAACCCGGATTTCTCACAAATTAATTTGAAAGCCCAATCCAGAGATGAAAAATGATAATTTTTAGGACTAATAGAAATTTTGAATATAGATGAATAAAAAAATTGACTTTGATTATCCAAAAATTGAGTTTAAGAGGGAATAATTATATTAACTTTTGATTTTCTCCACGATAAATAAGACTAAATGAAAGTATCAGTCAGTCAACAACTTATGATAGATATCTTTTTTAAAAAACAACTTATTCTACTTATCCAGTATTAGGAATAGTTTTAATTCTTTTGTTAGCAATAGACAAAATATCTTGATAAGGACAAGCACTAGCTATAGCGATAATAATTCTTCTACAACTAATCTTTATTCTGGCTCCCAACTTAAGAAGATTTAGACGTATTCTTCCCACAGTTGCTTTAGCCAATGAAGTTTTTTTTAAACAGTGTTGACGAAAAGCATTTATGAGAACATAAGCCCAGGAATGTATCCATAATCTTAGTTGATTACTTTGAAATGTTTGAGTTGAAGTTCTATCAGCTAACAAGTCTAATTGTTGTTCTTTAATCCGATTTTCCATCTCGCCTCTCGGACAGTATTTTTTTGTATAAAGTTTTGAGGGTGGAATTTTTGAAGCGGGCAAAGATGTCACCACATGGCGCATTTTTAAGCCATCACTTCCATAACAAACTTTTGTCACTACTCTCCTTTGACAACTCCATGACTTTTCTGTTTGATAACGAATAGAGCGATACCAAGTAGAAATTGGTACTAATTTTTTAACTTCTTCTAAATCTTCTTTTTTCTGAAATAAACTATCCATTAATTCAGTTATTGGAGCTAGTTTTTTTTCATATTCATGTTTGGCTTTTTCAATTACATCATCCGCTCGTAACTTAAGAACGCCATTTGTTCCCATAGCTATAACATAATCAACTAAAGGCTGATTTTCACAAAAATAGAAGATTTCTTCACGGGCATAGGCACTATCACCCCTAACTAGGATATGAGTCTCTGACCATTTTTCTCTAATTAGTCCGATAATTCTTTGTAATTCGTCTAAGGCTCCATCGGCTGGATCTACATTAGATGAACGAAGTTTAGCAACTAATAAATGATGCCCACAGAAAATATATAAAGGAGCATAACATACTCCGTGATAATAACTATTAAAAAATGCCCCTTCTTGATTACCATGTACTTGGTCATCCGTGACATCCATATCTAATATAATACTTAAGGGAGGTTTTTTATAAGACTCTAAAAAAAATTCGACAAAAGATTTTTCAATGGCTTCAAAGTTGGGTTCTATTTTATGATAACGACTCGTTTTTTGGTCGAGAATAGTCTCAGGACAATATTCCAATCTATTAATTGTACTTTTTCCAGCTAACCATCCCTTTTTATCTTCAAGTTCATTAAGCTTTTCTAAAGCGATCTTAAGGGCAGGATCGTGACGTAATTTATCATGGTCATTGACATCTTCATAGCCTAAAATAATTCCATAAAGCCTTTGTGCTAATAACTCATGAACGGAATGATCTACATAAGATTGATGACGATGATCTTGAAAACAGTTACCAAACTTCTCGGTAATTCCCAGTTTTTTATCCAACTCAGCTATCCAGACAATCCCCGCATCTGAAGTGATTAGTCCCCCATCAAAATTAGCGATTATTTCTTTTCCTTTCTGTTTACTAAAGTTGATTACTTGACGAGGGTTTCGGGGATGACTGGGACTCATTAAATCAGTTTAAGGTAAATTGCTTTAATAATTAAATTATAGCATATTTTATTCTAACAATCTAGTACTATTAGAGATTTTATTAATAATTTTTTTGGAAAAATGAGTGATTGATTTATCTTTTCATCTTTGTCTAATTCGGGTTGATTTTAACTTAAAATCTGACAACAGACTGTTGGTTGGGGAAATCTGCGATCGCTCTGTTCAAACCCACTTCCTGTAAGGCTTCTGTGTTTGGCGATCGCAGATTTTGTGAGAAATTCGGGTAAACTTTTTTCAGCAGAAAAAGGTGCGCCAGCCAAACTATTTAGAATGGCATTAGGGACATTAATTATTAAGGAAAAATTAGGAACAAGTGATAGAGAAACTATAGAACAGATTAGAGAAAATCCCTATCTACAATACTTTATAGGTTTAAATTGTTATCAACAAGAGCCACCACTGGAATCTTCAATACTAGTTCATTTTAGGAAAAGAATTGATGGAGAATTGATAAACAAAATCAATAAAAAAATAGTAAAAAGAGAAATAGATAAGAGTGATAAAGAAGTAAAAAAAAAGGATTTTCTCCAAGAAAAAGGAGAAAAAATAAAAAATAAAGGTAAACTAATTTTAAATGCGACTTGTGCGCCAGCAGACATCAAATACCCAACGGATTTAGGCATATTAAATCAAGCCAGAATTGAGACAGAAAGAATAATAGATAATCTTTATAAACCATTAAGAGTAAAATTGAGAAAAAAGCCGAGAACTTCTAGAAAAATTGCTAGAAAGGAATACTTAAAAGTAGCTAAAAAACGAAAAGTATCTTATCAAGAAAGAAGAAAAGCTATCGGGAAACAGTTAAAATACCTTAAGAAAAATTTAGGAAATATAGAAGACTTAATTCAAGCTGGGGCTTCCCTGGAAAATCTGAGTAAAAGACAGAAAAATTGTCTAGAGACTATCAAAAAGTTTATGAACAACAACAGTCAATGTGGGAGAATAAGACCCAGAGTGTTCCTCAAAGAATTGTAAGTTTAACTCAACCGCATATTCGTCCAATAGTGAGGGGAAAAGCAGGAAAACTTCAATGAATCTTGTCATTTTAAAGAACAAGTAGAAAAGTATAAAGAAACGTTTGGCTATTATCCCGAATCCGTCCATGTAGATAAAATTTATCGAACTAGGGAAAACAGAAATTGGTGTAAGGAAAGAGGGATAAGAATCAGTGGTCCGAAGTTAGGAAGACCTCCGAAAAATGTCAGTGAAGAAGAAAAGAAACAAGCCCACTCCGATGAATGCTTCCGTAATGCTATTGAGGGAAAGTTTGGACAAGCTAAACGAAGATTTAGCCTAAATCTCGTGATGACAAAACTCCCTGAAACCTCCATTACATCTATTGCTATTACATTTTTAGTTGTCAATCTTTCTAAACTTCTGAGGCAGTTTTTGTCGCTTTTTTTGTCCTTATTTACTAATAATAGAACAGGGGAACTCATCAAACCGCCTTTCATTAATTTTGATTATACTTTAAACAATTTTTGTGTACTAAAACTTATTGATTTGTCAGAAAATTCTTGGTCAAAAGTGGCATAAATTTTGGAGAAACTTTTTCAGCAAACCCTAATTAAATCATAATGAGTTGATGCCGGGGTAACAATTAGGAGTTTCGCATTGACAAAAGAGCGTAAATATGCAGATGATGTTTTCAGGTGATCGCTAATGAAGGAGAAAAATCATAAGACTTCGGAGTAAACCATCAACAGCCCAATGTAATCTAGATCAATATACATACTTCTTGCTCTCAGAGCCAAAATACACAGGTTGCTGCCGTTTAGCTGAGATTTTAGAAATTTCTCGTCATAGCACCAATAGATTCTTACTAAGAGAGCAATATGAACCAATAGATTTATTTAGAGAAGTTCAAGGAAACCTTAATTTGATTGGAGGAGTGTTAAGTGGGGATGATACCGTTATTGAAAAACACTACTCTCAAGTAGGAAAAGCTCATTTAATCAACTATTATTGGTCAGGAAAACATCAAAAAGCCATCAAAGGAATTAACTTAATTACTTTGTATTATACTGACTATGATGGAAAATCAATGCCTATTAATTATCGCCTTTATGATCCTCTAGATAATAAAACAAAAAATGATTACTTAAGAGAGATGATCGTAGAAGTAATCAAGTGGGGGGTAAAACCTTCTACTATAACGACAGAATGTTGGTATTCTTCTAAAGAGAATTTAAGATTTTTTAGAGACAAAGAACTGAATTTTCAAGTAGGAATAGCCAAAAATAGACAAGTAAAAGTAGAAGGAGGTAAATATCAAAGAGTAGAGGAGTTGGAAATTCCTAATAATGGATTGATAGTAATTATCAAAAAATTCGGAAAAGTAAAAATATTTAAGAGGACTTTTAAACACGGAAGTTGTCGTTATTATGCTACTTTTCTATATGATGAATCTAAACTTATGGATTGGAAGCGCGATGATTTTAGAGAGTTACAAACTATTCATTGGGGAATAGAATGCTATCATAGAGCTTTAAAACAATTGTGTGGATTATCTAAGTTTCAAGTAAGAACGAAAAAAGCTATTGTTACTCATATTTTCTGTTCTTTAAGAGCATTTTGTCAATTGGAACTGATGAGAATTAAAGCAACTATAGAGTCTTGGTATTCTCTCCAAAGAGAGCTTTCTTTAAAAGTGGCACGGGAGTTTATTTTAGAACAATTATCTCCCACTAATTCTTTGACAGCATAATTTTTATTTTCTGTCAATGCGAAACTTCTAATAATTTTGATTGTGATTCCGAGGGAACTATGGATTGTTATCAAGAAACATTTTTGTGGTAGGCAATTATTTTCAACGTTATCATAGGTTCATCGAAGGGAATTAAACCATTTTCCTACAGATTCAAACCTTTCAGCATTTCGTTGACGACTTAGTTGATATTCTTCGTAAGCGGTATTAATACGGGCAGTAATTTGATGGGCTAAAGGATGTTGGGTGCGATCGGGATGCCACGATCGCAATAATTTTTTATAAGCTTGTTCGACTTTATTGGCAGGGGAAAATGCGGTAATTCCTAACACTTTCCACCAAGATGAAGCAGGATCAAGCCAAATGGGGTCAACCACTAACAAACTATCCCAAAGTATTAATTTAACTTTTTCCCAAGGCATTCCATAACAACTATAATAAATTTTTTTGAGTTGAGTTAACCCTAAAATATCTGCACTTTGTTGATGCCATTCTCTAAAGGCACAAAGTTTATCCCATTGCCAAAAGGTATGGTATTCTTCTGCCAAGGATTCTAACACCATTTTGACTGGGTTTGGTGGTTCTGGTAACTGCAATAAGTTGGATAATTCGGGAGAAAATTCCTGAGAGAAAGGATAATCTACCCATTCCCAATAATTAAACCCTGGTTGTCCTAAACGTTGACGATAAAAAGAAAACCAACCCATTTCCCAAACAGAGGCTAAGGGGCTTGCTAAGGGGTAAAATTGACCTTTCAGAGAGGTTTGAGGGCTATCTTCTAAAACACAGGTTAAGGGGGTGAGTAAAGGGGTTGCTAAGGGGTAAAATTGTCCCTTGAGAGAGGTTTGAGGGCTATCTTCTAATAAACAGGTTAAGGGAGTGAGTAAAGGGGTTGCTAAGGGGTAAAATTGGCCTTTGAGATAATTTCGGGGAATATCCTCCAATAAACACGCGATCGGTTTATGTTGACCCCTTAAAATGGGAGGAGAAGACTTGTGACGTTTTGCTGTGGATAGTATCAAAGAAACTGCGAGCAACGTCGCCCCACAAATTAATAAATCAGACAAAAAATCACTAATAAAAGCCATCACACCCATAATTCAACCCCAAAAAAACTTAATGATCTATAAGCAATCAGTAATGACATATAAGGAGCGAGAATATATCAGAAAATAATAGCATTATGTCCCTAATAATAAGTCATTCTAGGGCTTGGAAACTATGTTTTACAGAAGTCGAAGCATAGTTGAGGACAGTCACTTTTCCTTAAACCTAGATACAAAGGTAGTCTAACTTCTAACTTCTGACTTCTGCTATACTCTGCTCCTGATTGTCTCACAACTGAAACCTGATTTCCACAGTTACCAACTCAATAATGGTTGTAACCCATGTTTAACAGATGCCCCTCCTATTTGTTCCATCTTAGTGACTGTAATTTGATTTCTTCCCCAAGAGAAATTAGTGTGCCATTGTTCAAACTCTAATAAAATGGCTTCAGCAAAACAAGCAAACATTTGACGAGAAGGAACGTCCATATTGACAGTTTCCATAATCTTCCAGTCAATATCTAGAGAATGTTCTACAACTCCTCCTTTGAGAATATGGACATCAGGATGTTTAATTTTTGTGTCTAAATTCTTGGGATAACCACCATCAACAATTAAACAGGGTTTTTTGAGGGTTTCAGGATTAATTTCTACTCCTTTGGGCATACTTGCTACCCAAACGATAACATCTGCTTCGGGCAAAGCTTCTTCTAATCCCATGATTTTACCCCGTCCCAACTCGTCTTGGAGTCGTTGTAATCGTTCTTGATTGCGAGCAATTAAGAGTAGTTCCTGGGTATCGGTTTTTCTATCTAACCAACGACAAACCGCACTACCAATGTCTCCAGTGGCTCCACAAACCGCAACAGTGGCCCGGGATAGGTCGATACCTAGTTTAGCCGATGCCTGTTCTACTTGACGGGCAATTATATAAGCGGTGTGGGTATTACCAGTGGTGAAGCGATCGAACTCTAAGGAGACGTTGCGAACCTGTCTATTACCTTTGAGGTTGAATTCTTCAAAAATAATCGAAGAAAAGCCCCCCAATGCTGTGATATTAAGGTCATTTTTCTGCGCAAAGGCCATTGCATTTAATATTTTGCGAATTGCTGCTTTAATCCGTCGCTTCATCAGCATTTCTGGTAAAAAAGCGGATTCTATATACTTCCCTTCGATGGTTTGTCCTGTGATGCTGGTAACATGAAACTGCTCGACGAATTGGGGTGGAGCAGAACACCACAAATCAAGTCCCTGAGTGGCGTACGGGCCATAGCCAAAGGCATCAGCAACGGAGTGGGCATGTTCTAAACTTGTAAGATGACCAATTAAACCAAACATAGATTATTCTATATGATAATTAGGCGGAAAAGAGACTATATTATAGGAAAAAGTTAAGACTCTTAACAATAGTACCGTAATCTTTGCTTATTGATCAGGTTTCGAGAGCATTCCCCTAGTCCCTGATTTATAGAACAAAACCTCACAAGTAGATACAATGAGGACGATTGTTCCTCTTTACCTTGAGTCTGATATAATTGAACCATTGGGAATTTTTTAAGAGATGCTACTAGGTTTTAAAACTAAGCTAAAACTCAATAATCGACAAAAAACCATCATGGCTAAACACGCGGGTTATAGCCGTTAGGTTTTTAATTGGGGGCTAAAAGCTTGGAGTGTGACCTATAAAGAGGGATTAAAACCTACAGCTAATAAACTTAAAAAATTCTACACTAATTATGTCAAACCACATTATATTTGGCAATCACAATTATCTTCAAGAGTTTATCAATATGCCTTTGTTGATTTAGATAACGCTACCGTGTTAGCTTGTGGACAGAGGAGGACTGGACGCGCCACCTGTGGGCGCGTATTGAAGTCCGTTGCCGCCGACGGTTCTGGACGAAGCAGGAAGTAAACCTCAATGTGTCATATTATGTCGCGTTGTATCAGTTTTATGTAGCAGCAGATAGCCTTTATGATATGGGTGAGATTTATAAACATTGCTGGTTTGAAATCTAAAAAAATACTGAACTTAAGGAAGGTATCGAAAATTCTGATCTAGCTTTTTAGGGTATCACATCAATTTTTTGAAGTCTTTTTAGGTTTTATCTATGGCTAAGAATAGTATTTTACGTTGGTTTCCCCCTTGTGTCAGTCTTGGGCTATTTGCTTTATCCTTGTGGACGATACAACACAACTTACAGCATTATCAAGCTGAAAATTTTTGGGGCAGTTTATCCCAGATACCCCCTAGTCATATTATTTTGGCGATCGCCTTGATGGCAGTCAACTATTTAATCATGACAGGATATGAATGTTTAGGATTAGCTTATATTCGTCAGTCCCTTCCTTACAAGAAAAAAGCCTTAGTTGGTATTATTTGTTCTGGGATTAGTAATAGTGTGGGATTTGCGGTTTTAAGTAGTTGTATGATTCGTTATCGTTTCTATTCTACTTGGGGATTTTCTGTGGTCAAAATTGCCCAAATCTCTGCTTTTTGTAATTTCTCATTTTGTTTAGGTTTATTTGTAGTCGGTAGTATAATTTTCCTGAAAGAGCCTTTAGCAATTCCCCAATTAATAGATTTTCCTTTTCTTTCGGTGCGTCCCATCGGAATTATTTTTTTAGTTGTTATTCTAGCCTATTTATTTCTTACGGTTATTCGTCAAAAGCCTTTAATTATTGGTGAGTGGATTATTCCCCATCTTCCTTTTAAATTAGCAGCCGGTCAATTGATTGTTTCTGCTCTAGATTGGTGTTTAGCTGCGGCGGTTTTTTATACCCTTTTACATCATTCTGTTGCAATATCTTATTCTGCCTTTTTCGGAATTTATATGTTAGCACAAGTTGCCGGACTAGCCAGTAATATTCCGGGAGGTTTGGGGGTTTTTGAAACAGTGATGATATTATTATTAGCTCCCTTTATTGCTTCAGAGGATTTACTCGGAACCTTATTGATTTATCGTGGCATTTATTATTTTATGCCTTTAACTGTGGCTTCTTTACTCTTAGGTAAATATGAATGGAATCATTTTTTTCACAAGAAACAGTCAGTGATTAACAATCAATAATCATTAATTAGTAATTATTCTATGACTATAAATATGGTTTACTTACTAAGTAAAATCAACATACTTATCATCATAGTAATTAATAGTTTAAGTATTTATAAGTAATTCCATTGAGGTTATTTCTTGATACTTATATAGAGTCAGTTTAGTAATTTTACTACGTCTTTATATTGAGATGTCTGCTCTATTTGAATTTCAGGGCAGTGAGACTATTCTCCCCGCCGCAGTACCTGAACCTTCTAGTGCGATCGCCGTAATCTTAACTGGTGTTTCTGTTTTATTAACGAAGGGTAAAAAAAATTAGACTCCATTAGGTTTATCCTCTACAAAAATAAACTGGTAAATCAAGAATTTTTCTAACTGATCAAACACCCAACCCCCCTATATTCGCATAATCGGGAATATAGGGGGTTGTTTTTCATCGAAAATATAGCACTACAAAAAATAGTTAGGACACATAAACTTTTTTGAAAGGGAACAGGGAACGGGGAACAGGCAACAGAGAGGAGAAAAACGTAAAACACCATAATGGGTAGTGCTATCTGGATAGAACACGAATACTATTTTGTAACAATTTATTTCCTTACTTTAACAGAAGTAACTAATTAATTAGATAAGTAGATATAATCTAAATTTTTTATTGTTTTTATTAAAAGAGTTAAAGTTGAATATTATATTGTTGATTTATATTGAAGATAACTACAAAAAAACAACTTTAATATAGAATATTATCTAATAATTACTAATAGTTTCAATTTTGTTTCTTGCTAGATTTAAATATAAAAAAATCAGCTATCTAAGATAGCATTTTGAAAGGTAATGTTATAAGAGAAGGGTGAGTATTGGTGAATTATTAACTCAAAATTATGTTAAAAGTTAAACAAATGATTCCTTGGGTTGCAATACCCTTTAGTTTTGCTGTGGTTTCTTCTGCTGAGGCAGTTACAGTTAACTTTGGGAGTCCTGGTGAAACTCCTTCTTATAACACTAGACTAAATAATGTTGCAAGTATACAGGTTCCTGGTGATCTTAATAACGTTATTAATGAGCTTAATGTCAGTATTGAGAGCCTTGTAATTTGTATTAGTGATCCTATTATTTGTTCTACACCTGATAACCAACTGACTCAAAACAAAGTTCTTGAAACCTATAATATTGATTTTCTGTTTGGCAGCTTTAACAGCATTTTTGGACCTGGTGCCACTAACAATGCTGGTTGTGTTGAACAAGATCCAGACACCCCAATGTTCATAGCTCCAGTGAATCGGCTATGTTTCTGGGAAAATACAACAAAAGCTGAGTTAGCCCAGACAGCAATCGATTCAGCAATTAATAACCAATCAGGTAATCCTATTGCGAACATTGCGGCCCCTCGAGTACCACAGATAACTTTCCCTC
Organism: Crocosphaera watsonii WH 8501; assembly: GCF_000167195.1. Taxonomy (GTDB): domain Bacteria; phylum Cyanobacteriota; class Cyanobacteriia; order Cyanobacteriales; family Microcystaceae; genus Crocosphaera; species Crocosphaera watsonii. Next base: position 11,470 of record NZ_AADV02000043.1, read on the forward strand.
CATTTCCCCCAACTCCCCCTAATATAGGGTTTGCTGAATAAAAGCAAAACCCTATTCTTTAAAAGGTTACACCCATATTCGCGATCGCAAAAAAGATCAGCTTTGTCGGCTACAAACCGCTATAATTGGTAGAAACACCTCCCAGTTGTTGGTCAAGAACAAATGTATCGAAAAGAGGAGCAACCTTTACCGCCCCCAGAAAAATTTGAATTACCTTTCGAGGGCAAATTGTCCCCCAATAATCGTTGGGTAATCATGGCAGAGTTGATACCTTGGGATGATTTTGAGGAAGAATATGCTAAACTTTTTTCAGCAGAAAAAGGTGCGCCAGCCAAACTATTTAGAATGGCATTAGGGACATTAATTATTAAGGAAAAATTAGGAACAAGTGATAGAGAAACTATAGAAAAGATTAGAGAAAATCCCTATCTACAATACTTTATAGGTTTAAATTGTTATCAACAAGAGCCACCACTGGAATCTTCAATGCTAGTTCATTTTAGGAAAAGAATTGATGGAGAATTGATAAACAAAATCAATAAAAAAATAGTAAAAAGAGAAATAGACAAGAGTGATAAAGAAGTAAAAAAAAAGGATTGTCTCCAATAAAAAGGAGAAAAAATAAAAAATAAAGGTAAACTAATTTTAGATGCGACTTGTGCGCCAGCAGACATCAAATACCCAACGGATTTAGGCATATTAAATCAAGCCAGAATTGAGACAGAAAGAATAATAGATGATCTTTATAAACCATTAAGAGTAAAATTGAGAAAAAAGCCGAGAACTTCTAGAAAAATTGCTAGAAAGGAATACTTAAAAGTAGCTAAAAAACGAAAAGTATCTTATCAAGAAAGAAGAAAAGCTATCGGGAAACAGTTAAAATACCTTAAGAAAAATTTAGGAAATATAGAAGACTTAATTCAAGCTGGGGCTTCCCTGGAAAATCTGAGTAAAAGACAGAAAAATTGTCTAGAGACTATCAAAAAAGTTTATGAACAACAACAGTCAATGTGGGAGAATAAGACCCAGAGTGTTCCTCAAAGAATTGTAAGTTTAACTCAACCGCATATTCGTCCAATAGTGAGGGGAAAAGCAGGAAAACCAATAGAGTTTGGAGCTAAACTCTCAGTAAGCTGTGTAGATAACTATGTGTTTCTAGACAAAATAAGTTTGGAAAACTTCAATGAATCTTGTCATTTAAAAGAACAAGTAGAAAAGTATAAAGAAACGTTTGGCTATTATCCCGAATCCGTCCATGTAGATAAAATTTATCGAACTAGGGAAAACAGAAATTGGTGTAAGGAAAGAGGGATAAGAATCAGTGGTCCGAAGTTAGGAAGACCTCCGAAAAATGTCAGTGAAGAAGAAAAGAAACAAGCCCACTCCGATGAATGCTTCCGTAATGCTATTGAGGGAAAGTTTGGACAAGCTAAACGAAGATTTAGCCTAAATCTCGTGATGACAAAACTCCCTGAAACCTCCATTACATCTATTGCTATTACATTTTTAGTTGTCAATCTTTCTAAACTTCTGAGGCAGTTTTTGTCGCTTTTTTTGTCCTTATTTACTAATAATAGAACAGGGGAACTCATTAAACTGCCTTTCATTAATTTTGATTATACTTTAAACAATTTTTGTGTACTGAAACTTATTGATTTGTCAGAAAATTCTTGGTCAAAAGTGGCATAAATTTTGGAGAAACTTTTTCAGCAAACCCTAGTTAATTATCCGGCACAGAATGAGTATCTGATTCCCACAGGTTTTGATAATGATCCCAATCTTTCTTATCTACGTAGCTCAAACGAGACTAATAATACCTGGGAACGAAATACAACTCCTGATCTGGAGCTAACCATCCCCCGGATATATGCTCTATTTGAATTTCAAGGCAGTGAGACTATCACTCCCCCAGATCCCCCTAACCCCCCTGGAGTACCTGAATCTTCTAGTGCGATCGCCGTAATTTTAACTGGGGTTTCTATTTTATTAACGAAGGGTAAAAAAAATTGACCTAAAATGGTGGGTCAAGGCACAAGGCAAAACTTATTTTGTTTTCATTAAAACCAACCCTGCGCTCACCCACCCTACGAGGTTTAACGAAGTCAGAAGTCAGAAGTCAGAAGTTCCTCACTACGTTCCGGCACTATCGTACAGAAGTTGTTTTTGAAACAGAGATTTATGCTCCGCTTCAAAAACTATGCGCCTTAAAAGGCGGGGTTTTAGACCCAACTATTTTCGATAAATTTTTCTGATCACCATAACTACGGGACAACAATTTTATCTTTTTCTGCCAAGTAATTTTAATCCACCCCCTGTTGTTACAAACAAGACCAAAGCGACTATGGAATTAGGCTCAGGAACAGATGGTGACAATCCTAATTCCTCACGTCTTTGCTCTCGGATCTCTTCAGAGGTTGGTTTATTGAACTCTGGAAGAGATCCTTCTGGTGGAGGGTTGAGGTTGAAAATTTTGGTTAAAGGAATCAGAAAAGTCTGATTGTCGCTGGAAGGATTGTCGTCACCTTGATCATTTTTACCGTGAGGATCTCCTCCAGGCCCCCAGGACATTCTTACAGTTCCTTTAACGTTTCTAGTTCCCAGTTGTGTGTCTACAAATCCTGGAAAAGGAAACAAATCATCAACAAACTTAGAACCTTGTTCTTCAGCTAACACAGATAAATCAGAGATATTGATCACGTTGTTACTGATAGTTGTGTACTCATTGATCATGTACTCCATCTTGGCTCCATTGGTACGAGCCGTGGCAAAAATCTTTAATCCGTCAATTTTCTCACAGGGAATATTCGTAAAATTAGGGGTTGTTGACGTTCTTTGATTATTGCCTTCACTTTTGCTCAAAGTTAGAGTTACGTTGCCATTATTGGGATCACAAGCTAACTCGAAGTCTACTTCCTCATTATTTGTCCATACCCACTCTTCTTGTTTTTGCTCCTGATTTTGTCCGCTAAATACTGCGAGTTCCCAATCCGAGGCCACCGTACCTCCACCTCGTGTTTGAGCCTTGAAGTTGGGACCCCCCTGAACTTTATTCCCCTCCTGCAATAGCTCATATCTCACAGTAAGTTGCGGCTTAACAGACTCATCCATGCCGTTTTGGGAGAAGAAACTCTCAAGACCATGAAAACCAATAGGAGTGAATTCCAAAATTTCAGTTGCTTCCAAGGTAATAGATAAATTGGGGTCATCATTGACTGGATCACTATCAAGATTATTATTCAAAATCTCTGCAATCACCTGATTAAGACCAATCCCTCCGTAATTATTCTCAAGGTTATCTTGTGCTTCATCGCTATTAGCTTGAATGTTCCCATTAAAAAGAATTAAGTTGTTACGTTGGGGCCGGCTATTTGTATCAATAGCTTGACCTTCACTCCAAGATTGAGAATTTACAACTTGATAGGCATTGATATTATCTATTCTCGGTAAATCTGGCAAAAATCGTCCATTTTGACCGAATTGTGGGGGATTATTGTCGTTAGGATTGTCCGGATCAGTTTTGGTGTGGGTCAAGGTCACAAAAGCATCAACATTGCCCAGAATAATACCAGGATCACCAAGATCCGTCCTAATGCCATTGATATCATTAATAATATCGGTCAAGTTCCAATTAATAAAACTGGCTTCTTCGATAATTAGTGGCAGACTGGGTGGCAGAATGGGCGGATCATTAGGATAGCTTGGATCGTATGTACTGCCCACTTGAATGAAATTTGAGAATCCGTTGGTGTCACCACTCCCAGTGGTATCAGAATAGTTATCTGCACCAGCAGTTATCGTTGACTGAAAGAAGGTTTGCGCTGCCACTGGTTTAATGTTGAAAACTGTCAAACCGAAGACAGCGCTGGTTACGGCTAGTTTTAAAGATGAGATGAGAGTTGACATTTTTCTATAGGTTTTTTTATAAGGTATGGTCAGGATATCAATTTAGTTTGCCAAAAAAGTTATGAGAACTTTTTGGGATGCTCTGTTCTGAGCATTTGTAAAGCTATTCAGATTTCGCCACATAAACTATATTTTTGCGAGGGAGCTTAATTTCTGCTTAACATGGACAATAGACGGGTTAGGAGGATTTTTGTTGTTGTCACCACTTTCCGAAATGTTAGAGGAGCAGATCAAACCGCTTCCCAATGAACCTGGGGTCTATTTAATGCGAGATCATCAAGGAGATATTCTCTACATTGGTAAGTCTAAACGGTTGCGATCGCGGGTTCGTTCTTATTTTCAGCCTTGCCAAAACCATAGTCCTCGCATCACTTTGATGGTGCAACAGGTGGCTAACATCGAGTTCATTGTCACGGATACTGAGGCTGAGGCTTTGGCCTTGGAAGCTAATCTAATTAAGCGGCATCAACCTTATTTTAATGTTTTACTCAAAGATGACAAAAAATATCCTTATGTTTGTATTACCTGGTCTGAAAATTATCCCCGAATTTTCATCACTCGCAAACGACGTTTAAATCATCAACGCGATCGCTATTACGGTCCTTATGTCGATACTCATTTACTACGGCAAACCTTACGGTTGGTTAAACGGGTTTTTCCCCTCCGTCAACGCCCCCAACCTTTATTTAAAGACCGTCCTTGTTTAAACTATGATATTGGTCGTTGTCCTGGGGTCTGTCAAGGGTTAATTTCTACTGAAGACTATCATAAAATTGTGGAAAAAATTGCCATGATTTTTCAAGGAAGAACTGAGGAATTATTACAAAAACTATCGGCACAAATGGAGTTAGCAGCTAGTCAGTTAAATTTTGAGAAAGCTGCTCAAGTTCGGGATCAAATTAAAGCCATTCAAGGGTTAGGAATTGATCAAAAAGTTACTTTGCCAGATGATACCATTTCACGGGATGCCATTGCTCTAGCTGCTGATAATACTTACACCTGTATTCAATTATTCCAAATTCGTGCAGGCCGTTTGGTGGGAAGGTTAGGCTTTTTTGCTGATACGGTTTCGGGAACCCCAGAAGGTATTTTACAACGGGTATTAGAGGAACATTATCTACAAGTTAATCCTGTGGAAATACCCAGTGAAATTTTAGTACAGTACCCACTCCCCGAAACGGATATTTTAGCTGATTGGCTAGGCTCACAAAAAGGCAAAAAAGTCAATATTATTGTTCCTCAAAAGAAACAAAAAGCAGAGTTAATTCGTTTAGTAGAACGCAACGCAGGATATGAACTAGAAAAAACTAAACGTCATGCTCAACAAAATTTATTGGCATTAGAAGATTTAGCAAAATTATTAGATTTACAGACTATTCCCCATCGCATTGAAGGATACGATATTTCCCATATTCAAGGGTCAAATGCTGTTGCTTCCCAAGTAGTTTTTATTGATGGGGTTCCGGCTAAACAATCCTATCGTCATTATAAAATAAAAAATCCCGATATTACTATCGGTCATTCCGATGATTTTGCCAGTTTAGCAGAAGTATTAGGTCGTCGTTTTCGTTCTTATAAAAATAAATCTGAAACGGAGTTACTGGGGTTAGATGATTATCCAAATTTAATTATGATCGATGGGGGAAAAGGTCAACTTTCTTCGGTAATAAATATTTTAGAAACAATGAATCTTTTCCCTGGCTTAAAAGTGATTAGTTTGGCTAAAAAAAGAGAAGAAATTTTCTTACCAGGAGAGTCTAAACCCTTGGCTACTCACCCGGAACAACCAGGGGTTCAGTTATTAAGAAGAGTGCGAGATGAGGCACATAGATTTGCCGTAACTTTTCATCGTCAACAACGGTTAAAAAAAAGCCGTCATTCCCGTTTAGACGACATTCCAGGGTTAGGTTTTAATAGACAAAAGCAACTTCTTGCCCATTTTCATTCTATCGATTATATTCGGGAGGCTTCTCTTGAGAAATTACAAGAAGTATCGGGAATTGGTCAAGCATTAGCAACAGAAATATATAATTATTTTCACCCTAATTAGGCTTGAATGAGAAACCCCAAATTCTAAGCTTGGGGTCCCTCGACATTAGTAAAAACTAGCTTTTCCGTTGTTTTTTGGATAGTTTTCTCTTGAAGAATGTACCAAACCCTAAAGCAGTGGCACTTCCGAGTATTGTTAGAGGTTCAGGAATAGTTGCACCACCTTTGACTTGAAACGCCAGTCTTGAGTTATTGGGAGGTGAACCTATCCATGATAAATTTGCATTCCCTGTTAAAGTAAAATCTCCCTCAATATCACTAATGAGCAGGTAGTTAACAGTATCACCATCACTTGAACCCACAGAACCACCATAGCTGACACTTCCTTTGTCATCCAAAATTGTCAGATCACTCAACTCAACACTATCTCCTTCATTATTGGAGCGAGTTCTAAAATATAAAGTATCAAGTCTATTAGGAAAGCGAGAAGCTTCGGTTACATTTGTTGAACTGATGACTTGTCCACCCAATGTATAGGTTAGAGTTCCACCAGAGGCAGCTTGATATTGAATGGTAAAAGGTACTAGTGCAGCTTAGCGAAAGTAATCCACCAGATTTTTACAGAAACTTTCGTGACTAGCCACGACAATGTGTTTCAATGAAACTAACGGAAGAATCTCGAAGTTGATGTCCATGATAAAAGCATTGCCAATTAACCTCTCCAACCTACAGAAAACAGTACTCCAACAAATAGTGAGAGGGACAACAAACCCCTATCGCCTTGTTAGACGAGCCAAGCTAATCTTAGCCGCAGCATCAGGAGAGAGCAATAGTTCGATTAGTCGAAGATTAGAATTAGACCGAGTACAAGTGCGTCAGTGGTGATCGCGATGGTTTGAGGAGAGAGAAAAACTGAGTGCCGCCGAAGAACAACAGGTAACGGAGAAAGCATTAATGGTCTTGATCAAAGGAATTTTAAGCGATCGCCCAAGACCTGGAACAACAAAATCCTTTACGGTCGAACAAGTAGTCCAGATTGTAGCGATCGCTTGTGAAGAATGTGAAAAATCAGACAGACCAGTGAGCCATTGGACACCTTCAGAGTTGGCGGATGAAGCCATAAAAAGAGGAATTGTCGAAAAGATTTCCCCCCGTAGTGTGGGGCGTTTTTTAAAAAGAAGCGACATTACAACCACATCTCGTTCGTTACTGGTTAAATGCCAAAATTGATGATCCCTTAAAATTTAAAAAGCAAGTCAAATATATCTGTGAACTTCATCAAGAAGCTAAAACTTTGTTAGAACAAGGAATTCATTTAATTAGTACAGATGAAATGACAGGGATTCAAGCTCTTGAGAGATTATTTCCGAACAAAAGAATCAAGCCTAAACAAGTAGAAAAAATCGAATTTGAATATGAAAGACACGGAACTTTAAGCTTGATTGCGAACTGGGATGTGGCAAGAGGAAAAGTTGTTAGTCCCTCTATTGGACCGACAAGAACAGAACAAGATTTTTCTGAACATATCCAGAGAACGATTAAGATTGATGAAAAAGCAGAATGGATTTTTATTGTAGATCAACTCAACACTCATAAATCGGAAAGCTTAGTCAAATTAGTAGCAGAAAGCTGTGGAATTACTATTGATTTGGGGAGAAAAGGAAAGGAGGGGATTTTGCAATCTATGGACAGCAGAGCAGATTTTTTATCAGATGAATCTCATCGAATTCGCTTTGTTTATATTCCCAAACATACATCGTGGCTTAATCAAATTGAGTGTTGGTTTTCGATCTTAGTCAGGCGTTTACTCAAAAGAATTACTGTCCGTTCAACTGAAGAACTATCCCAAAAAATTCTCAATTTTATTGATTACTTTAATCAACATTTTGCTAAGCCGTTCGTTTGGAAATTTAAGGGCTTTAAAGATCATAAGTGACTGGTGGATTATTTTTGCTAAGCTGCACTAGTTATGATGGTCCAGATTCCGCTGGATTACGAGCAAAAAATCTCAGCAGTGGGTCTGTTGAAATCAAGATTGACGAAGACACCAGCAAGGATTCCGAAGTCGATCATACCACAGAGGAAATCGGTTTATTGGCCATAGAAGCAACAGGTACCTTAGAAGGGTCTGAGAATACTGATGCTTTAACTGGTTTAGTGGTGAACCAAGCAGGAACCGTTAATAACGACACTTTTATTGTGGGAGATGCGCAAAAATCATTTTATGATAGCTACGGACAACAAGATTATCTGGAAATCTCTGGTTTTAGTTCCTCCCAAGACCTTATTCAACTATACGGAGCAGTGGGTGATTACTCCGTCGGTGTTTCCCCTTATGATAGTAACGATCAAGGAATCTTTTTAGAAGTTGCTGGGATGAAAGATGAGTTAGTAGCCATTGTTAAAAATAGCAATAACTTGGATTTAAACAGTAATGACTTTGTCTTTGTCTAATTATTAAATCTCATTTATCTTTATAATATTAATCTTTTTTTATCATCATTTTGCCCCGCTCACCTGCTTTATCCTAAATTATTCATCCTCTTTGACTGGGGCAAGACTAAAAAAAGCAGCAATGTTTAGACTTTCCTCGTTCATATCCACCTGTAAAACCCTAACTAAAAATCCTTGCTCAGCAAAAATATCTAGACTTAATTGATCACTAATCCCTGCTAGTAATATGTTGGCAAATCTTGGGGAAAGCTTTCTGTCATTAATAATTGCACTGAGATCCGTTAATTTAATTTTTTTTCCTTGTTCTATTTCAAACCCCACTTCTGCGGCGATCGCTAATTGGGTAGGGGCTTCCCCTTCTTCTCCATTTTGTTCTAATTCTATTTCTAAAGCTAGGCGATTTTTCTCCATAAAATTGATCTTTAATTTTATGATATTAAAACTTGGTGCTTCTGGAGGTAGAATCGTATCAAGCAGTGCTTGTAATTGTTTTCTAATGCTATCAGATTCTAGAGCAAAATTGAGATCATTTTCCTTGATAACTAGGCGAATACCTCCTTGAAAAGGTTTATTTAAAGAAGATTGAATGCTTTCCAGACCGCTTAAATTTTGTATTTTATTAATATTTATATCAAGAGGATCGGTTTCTACTTCCAGGGTATCTATCCTTAAATCATCAATAATTTCTACTCCACGACTAGCGATGCGGATGCGATCAACTTTTCCGGCTACGGTTTGATAACTGGGGGTATTATCAACCCTAACAGCTAATGCTTCGACACTTTTGACTTGGGAACGTAACTGCCCAGCAACCACACTATCAACCACGACTCCTAAAGGAGAAATGATGGTGATTAAACCCGACAAAAAAATAGTCAAAACTTCCATAAAAACAGCTAATTCGATTCATTTTTCTTGAAGGTAACACAAAATTATTGGAATTATCCACAATTTTTTAACAATCAATAAGGGTAAAAAAGCAAATTTGGGAAGATCCCCAATCACTCGTCTAAAATCCACTCGGAACTTTTGTCCCCTAAGTCTAAGGGAATACTCACTGCTTTCCCTAGACGGGGACTTTCTTTTGTGGTTTCTAAATAGTTAATAATTTGTTCTTGACTACCCCAAGCTGTCAAATAATTGGCGATCGCATTCAAATGTTCAAAATATTGCTGTTCAGTCATAGGAAAAGAAGCCTGTTCAAGATATTTCCACATAACTTGACAGAAAATCCTTCCTTTAAACTTTCTTAACTGTATATCGTAGGATCTGCCCCATTTACTGTACAAAATTTCGTGTAAGTCTTGTCCGGTCATACTGGTTTTCTCTCTTCAATGTTGAACTTTCTCTCATTGGTTATAACAAAAAGCTTATCTTGCATTCACAAGTACATTAGTCTGTAAATGTCAAACAATTAAACTATTTAGCAATTATTATTTACATTTAAGCAACTTAGGGGTTATGCTGTCGGATACAAAGGGGTGAATTTAATCGACAACTAGAGTATAAATGTGAATGGTACGGCAAAGAATTAGTTAAAATTGACCGCTATTTTCCTAGCAGTAAACGCTGTGGTAATTGTGGTCACATAGTCGATTTAAAATATTCAGGAGAGAATTACAACTATGGTTTTTTCTAAAAATGGACAAGTGATCGATGGCTCTGGTCAATCTATTGTGATTTTAGACACAGGAATTGACTTAGATCATCCTTTTTTTGGACCAGATCAAAACAATGATGGAATTTCAGATCGCATTGCTACCCAGTCTGATTTTGCTTCAAAACCATATAACGGCAATCCCGAAAACAATGATGATGATGATGCTAGTGATACTAACGGTCACGGGAGTCATGTAGCCAGTATTGCTGCTTCAAGTGATCCGAATTATCCAGGAATAGCTCCTGGTGCTGATATTATTGTCCTGAAAATTTTTGATAGTAACAATTCAGGGAATTTTTTGGATATAGAACAAGCTTTACAGTGGGTGCTTGCCAATTATCAAGAATACAATATTGCCAGTGTCAATATGTCCCTCAGCACTGGAGGCAACCATGTAAACCCCACCAATTTTGGGATTATTGGAGATGAATTACAACAATTAGCTGCGGCGAATGTTATTCCCGTTTCTGCGGCCGGTAATACTGGAAAATTTGGTGTATCCTATCCAGCAGCCAACCCTTACTCTTTAGCTGTTTCTTCCATAGATGATTACACTAATAGAAAAATCTCTTCTTTTTCTCAGCATCATCCCGATTTAACCGATGTCTTTGCCGACGGACAAGGTATTCGAGCCGCCAATCAAAATGGTGGAACAACGGTTAAATCAGGAACAAGTATGGCTGCTCCTGTGGTGAGTGGAGCGATCGCCGTAGCACAACAATTGGCTGAACAAGAGTTAGGCAGAAGATTAACTTTTGATGAAATTAAGACTTTACTCGCACAAGGGGATGATCTTCTCGCTCCGACTAAATACGAGGACGACTACCAAGGAAAAGTATTAAACATCGACAACTTAGGGAATGCTATCCTCGCTATGGCTCCCTCAAAACCTCCTCAACCTCCTTTTAGTGGAGTCATTGCTCAAGTCGGTCGAATCTCAGATTTAAACCATAACAATCAAACCACTCTTCTTGATCATACTTTCACCGACCCAGTTATCTTTGCTCACACTCTATCCTTTAATAATGGTGATCCCTCCATCCCTAGAATTACCGATATTCAAGGCGGTGAGTTTTCACTGAAACTTCAAGAACCAGAGAACCTTGATGGCACTCATATTAACGAAAGCTTAAGTTTCTTAGCCCTTGAGAAAGGCATTTGGGAACTGTCTGACGGCACTATCATCGAAGTGGGTACTACCACTACCGATGCTACCACTAAATCCGGTTGGGAAAGTATTACCTTTAACCATGATTTTGCCAATACTCCTATAGTCTTAACCCAAGTACAAACCTATAACGATCCTAGTTTTGTGCGAACTCGTCAGAATAATATTAGCAAAAATGGATTTGAGGTTGCCTTAGAAGAGCAAGAACTTAATCTTAACAATACTCGTGGCAGTGAAACCATTGCTTGGATGGCTATCTCTTCAGGGACAGGTGAGTGGGATGGCAACGCTTTTGTGGCAGGTAATACGGGGGAGCAAGTCACCGATAACTGGCATACAATTGACTTTGGTAATACCTTTAACAACCTGCCTCAATTGTTCGGAAATATTGCTAGTTATGATGGTCCAGACTCTGCCGGATTGCTCTATCAGAATCTAAGTAATGACACAGTTGAAATCAAGATTGAGGAAGATACCAGTCTCGATGACGAAACCGTTCATACCACAGAGAACATCGGTTTCTTGGCTATTGAGGGGACAGGAACCTTAACGGGAGAGACTTACATAGGGTTTGCTGAAAAAGTTTCTCCAAAATTTATGCCACTTTTGACCAAGAATTTTCTGACAAATCAATAAGTTTTAGTACATAAAAATTGTTTAAAGTATAATCAAAATTAATGAAAGGCGGTTTGACGAGTTCCCCTGTTCCATTATTAGTAAATAAGGACAAAAAAAGCGACAAAAACTGCCTCAGAAGTTTAGAAAGATTGACAACTAAAAATGTAATAGCAATAGATGTAATGGAGGTTTCAGGGAGTTTTGTCATCACGAGATTTAGGCTAAATCTTCGTTTAGCTTGTCCAAACTTTCCCTCAATAGCATTACGGAAGCATTCATCGGAGTGGGCTTGTTTCTTTTCTTCTTCACTGACATTTTTCGGAGGTCTTCCTAACTTCGGACCACTGATTCTTATCCCTCTTTCCTTACACCAATTTCTGTTTTCCCTAGTTCGATAAATTTTATCTACATGGACGGATTCGGGATAATAGCCAAACGTTTCTTTATACTTTTCTACTTGTTCTTTTAAATGACAAGATTCATTGAAGTTTTCCCAACTTATTTTGTCTAGAAACACATAGTTATCTACACAGCTTACTGAGAGTTTAGCTCCAAACTCTATTGGTTTTCCTGCTTTTCCCCTCACTATTGGACGAATATGCGGTTGAGTTAAACTTACAATTCTTTGAGGAACACTCTGGGTCTTATTCTCCCACATTGACTGTTGTTGTTCATAAACTTTTTTGATAGTCTCTAGACAATTTTTCTGTCTTTTACTCAGATTTTCCAGGGAGCCCCAGCTGATT
>NZ_AADV02000042.1 GCF_000167195.1 Crocosphaera watsonii WH 8501
AGGAGCATAACATACTCCGTGATAATAACTATTAAAAAATGCCCCTTCTTGATTACCATGTACTTGGTCATCCGTGACATCCATATCTAATATAATACTTAAGGGAGGTTTTTTATAAGACTCTAAAAAAAATTCGACAAAAGATTTTTCAATGGCTTCAAAGTTGGGTTCTATTTTATGATAACGACTCGTTTTTTGGTCGAGAATAGTCTCAGGACAATATTCCAATCTATTAATTGTACTTTTTCCAGCTAACCATCCCTTTTTATCTTCAAGTTCATTAAGCTTTTCTAAAGCGATCTTAAGGGCAGGATCGTGACGTAATTTATCATGATCATTGACATCTTCATAGCCTAAAATAATTCCATAAAGCCTTTGTGCTAATAACTCATGAACGGAATGATCTACATAAGATTGATGACGATGATCTTGAAAACAGTTACCAAACTTCTCCGTAATTCCCAGTTTTTTATCCAACTCAGCTATCCAGACAATCCCCGCATCTGAAGTGATTAGTCCCCCATCAAAATTAGCGATTATTTCTTTTCCTTTCTGTTTACTAAAGTTGATTACTTGACGAGGGTTTCGGGGATGACTGGGACTCATTAAATCAGTTTAAGGTAAATTGCTTTAATAATTAAATTATAGCATATTTTATTCTAACAATCTAGTACTATTAGAGATCTTATTAATAATTTTTTTGGAAAAATGAGTGATTGATTTATCTTTTCATCTTTGTCTAATTCGGGTTGATTTTAACTTAAAATCTGACAACAGACTGTTGGTTGGGGAAATCTGCGATCGCTCTGTTCAAACCCACTTCCTGTAAGGCTTCTGTGTTTGGCGATCGCAGATTTTGTGAGAAATTCGGGTTGTAGTGTTTAGTTTTTTCAAAAAAATTTCTCCTAAGTGAAACTAACCAAACAAATTTGGGAATAATAGGCCAAAGAAGTAATATTAGTGGCAGGGAGAAAGTTTGATGGCTAAAGCTCAAACAAAAAAACGTTTAGGAAGTATTTTACAAGAGGCCAAACTAATCAGTCCATATCAGCTTGAGACTGCGCTAGAGGAACAAAAAAAGGAGCCTCAACGGCGTTTAGGTGAGATTTTAGCCCAGAAGGGTTGGGTTCAACAACAAACTGCGGATTTTTTTGCTGAGGAATGGGAGAAAGTTATCGAACAAGCTGAGCAGGGGACACCCCAATCTCTAGGCTATTATTTAAGAGAAGCGGGCTTAATCGACGATCATCAACTCGATGCCATTTTAGCAGAGCAGGGACAAGGAAGAATGTGGATGAGAATAGGAGCTTTAGCTGTACTCAAAGGATGGCTAAACCAAAGCACCGTTGATTTTATGCTCCAGCATCTCCACCCTGATAAGGCAGGGGACTCTCCTTTTCTTCCCGCAAAATAATCCCTGCCCCTAACCCATCCTACGAATCATAAGTTTTGCTTATCACCATAAGTTCAGGAGAGATTCCTCGTACCTCGGAATGACATTGGGGAGTGACATCCTCCCCCGCACAAAGCTTAGCGGCGTGGGTGGGAGGATGTCACTGTATATTGTGCATTGCATTGACACGAAGTTATACATTGCGTTTACACGGTAAGGGAAATTAGCGGAATACAATATAAGGGATAACTAAGTAATCATACTGAGGAACAACTTAATGAAGAAAACACTGAACATTGTGGTAGGGGTGGCCAGTGCATTGGGAATCATGGGAACATCACAGCTTGCACAAGCTGCTGGATTTAATTTAGACTTCGAGACAGATGCTTCAGGTAACGCTTTAGATGCCATAGCACTTGATACTCATGGTGCTAATGATCGAACTGATATTGGTAGTTTGTGGAGCAGTATCGGGATTGACATCAGCACCAATGTCAGTGCGCCCTTGGGATTGTTTCAATCAAACTGTTTACCACAAGGTGGTACATCAAACGACGGTTTTACAGTTCCTTGTAATTCTTCGTCAAGTGATGGTGATCCTGACTTAGCAACGGGGGATGGAAGTTACGGTAGTATTACCTATAATACACCCCCTCAAGGTAATGTTTTAATACTTGAGGAAAACCCTGGTAATGGAGAACCAGATGATGACGGTGGTGGAGGAACTATTACCTTCGACTTCAATCGAGCCCTTCTTACTTCTGTTAAGATTGGGCAAATCGGACTTATTGATGATGCTGAAGGAGAGATTGTCGTTAATTTTCTCGATGGCACATCATATACACAAGAGATCACAAACTTAGGAGAGAACGATCTTACTTTCTTTACGATTCCCTCAGATAAGCAAGTTGCAAACTTTAGTATAGAATTCGATGGTAGCGGTGCTATTTCAGGAGTTGTTTTCACGGAGTTTCAAGCTGTACCTGAACCTTTAACTATTCTGGGTGCTGGTAGTGCGATCGCTTTTGGAGCAAGTTTCAAACGCAAATTAGCTAAAGCTAAGAAAAAATAAATATATTGAAAGTAGCCTTGAAATTAATTTTAAGGCTATTTTCAATTATCTGCGTCGTGATTGAGTAATTTGCCAACTAAGAAAAATAACAGGAATCATACCCACTAAAACGATGGCTAAAGCAGGGGCTGCCGCCTCGGATAAGCGTTCATCGGAAGCATATTGATATACCCTAATAGCTAGGGTATCAAAGTTAAAGGGACGAATCACTAAAGTAGCTGGTAATTCTTTCATAACATCCACAAAAACTAACATAATTCCTGTTAGTATTCCCCCTGTCATTAAAGGGGCATGAATTTTGACTAAAATTTTGCTAGGGGTTTCTCCTAAACTTCTAGCAGCATCGTCTAAACTAGGCCGAATTTTACCTAAACTAGATTCAACTGAGCTAAAAGCAACGGGTAAAAATCGTACTAGATAAGCATAAATTAAAGCAACAAGTGTCCCACTAATTAGGGTTTGCTGAATAAAAGCAAAACCCTATTCTTTAAAAGGTTACACCCATATTCGCGATCGCAAAAAAGATCAGCTTTGTCGGCTACAAACCGCTATAATTGGTAGAAACACCTCCCAGTTGTTGGTCAAGAACAAATGTATCGAAAAGAGGAGCAACCTTTACCGCCTCCAGAAAAATTTGAATTACCTTTCGAGGGCAAATTGTCCCCCAATAATCGTTGGGTAATCATGGCAGAGTTGATACCTTGGGATGATTTTGAGGAAGAATATGCTAAACTTTTTTCAGCAGAAAAAGGTGCGCCAGCCAAACTATTTAGAATGGCATTAGGGACATTAATTATTAAGGAAAAATTAGGAACAAGTGATAGAGAAACTATAGAACAGATTAGAGAAAATCCCTATCTACAATACTTTATAGGTTTAAATTGTTATCAACAAGAGCCACCACTGGAATCTTCAATGCTAGTTCATTTTAGGAAAAGAATTGATGGAGAATTGATAAACAAAATCAATAAAAAAATAGTAAAAAGAGAAATAGACAAGAGTGATAAAGAAGTAAAAAAAAAGGATTGTCTCCAAGAAAAAGGAGAAAAAATAAAAAATAAAGGTAAACTAATTTTAGATGCGACTTGTGCGCCAGCAGACATCAAATACCCAACGGATTTAGGCATATTAAATCAAGCCAGAATTGAGACAGAAAGAATAATAGATAATCTTTATAAACCATTAAGAGTAAAATTGAGAAAAAAGCCGAGAACTTCTAGAAAAATTGCTAGAAAGGAATACTTAAAAGTAGCTAAAAAACGAAAAGTATCTTATCAAGAAAGAAGAAAAGCTATCGGGAAACAGTTAAAATACCTTAAGAAAAATTTAGGAAATATAGAAGACTTAATTCAAGCTGGGGCTTCCCTGGAAAATCTGAGTAAAAGACAGAAAAATTGTCTAGAGACTATCAAAAAAGTTTATGAACAACAACAGTCAATGTGGGAGAATAAGACCCAGAGTGTTCCTCAAAGAATTGTAAGTTTAACTCAACGGCATATTCGTCCAATAGTGAGGGGAAAAGCAGGAAAACCAATAGAGTTTGGAGCTAAACTCTCAGTAAGCTGTGTAGATAACTATGTGTTTCTAGACAAAATAAGTTGGGAAAACTTCAATGAATCTTGTCATTTAAAAGAACAAGTAGAAAAGTATAAAGAAACGTTTGGCTATTATCCCGAATCCGTCCATGTAGATAAAATTTATCGAACTAGGGAAAACAGAAATTGGTGTAAGGAAAGAGGGATAAGAATCAGTGGTCCGAAGTTAGGAAGACCTCCGAAAAATGTCAGTGAAGAAGAAAAGAAACAAGCCCACTCCGATGAATGCTTCCGTAATGCTATTGAGGGAAAGTTTGGACAAGCTAAACGAAGATTTAGCCTAAATCTCGTGATGACAAAACTCCCTGAAACCTCCATTACATCTATTGCTATTACATTTTTAGTTGTCAATCTTTCTAAACTTCTGAGGCAGTTTTTGTCGCTTTTTTTGTCCTTATTTACTAATAATAGAACAAGGGAACTCATCAAACCGCCTTTCATTAATTTTGATTATACTTTAAACAATTTTTATGTACTAAAACTTATTGATTTGTCAGAAAATTCTTGGTCAAAAGTGGCATAAATTTTGGAGAAACTTTTTCAGCAAACCCTAATTACTTCTTCGCCATTCCCACGGTGGTGTAGGATTACCAGCCCATAGTCCCCTGTTAGCTGCCTGTGCTTTTTGTTGTGCTGTGGCGATCGCCTCCCATGAAGGACAGTCACTTTTGTACCGGTCATAACCCCACACCATACCATCTCTAGCTTGATATTCTTGTACTAGCTGCCAATCATTTCCCCTAAGAAAAAATAACTCAGCAACGGTGCGATCGTATCTATCAGTGGTAATAGCATTAACCTTAACTTGGTTATTGGAGTTTGAGAGAAGCGATCGCAAATGGTCACGGGCTTCTATTCCCCCTACTTGCTTGGTTTCCGGTGCGTCAATACAAGCGAATCTTATTTTTAGTTCTTGACCATTACAGAAGACCCGTAAAGTATCCCCATCATAAACTGACCCTGGTTTGACGTTACAAGTAGGAAGGTTTGAGAGTTGAAGATTACTAACATCTTTTTTTAGACTAGAAAAAGTACCACACCCTACTACGCCATCAATAGTTAAATTTTTATCTTTTTGATATTTTAAAACTGCTGCATTTGTTTGGGAACCAAAAATGCCATCTGGAGAATTACTTGGAAGATAATTCAATTTTGCTAAATACTTTTGAACTTGTCCCACAGCTTCACCTGTATCACCTAATTTTAAAGATACGTTACAGGATTCTAAATTTGCAATTGTTAAAGGTCTACCAGAGGAACCACGTGAAGAACCACTACCAGAGGAACCACTACCAGAGGAACCACGTGAAGAACTACCAGAGGAACCACGTGAAGAACCACTCCCAGAGGAACCACTACCAGAGGAACCACCATGACAATGGTATGTATTTGTCCTTCTATGATTATGACATCCTTGCGAATTTGTGCGTCCACGATGAGCTATAGCTACATCAAAAGACATAGTGATTAAAATAATCACAGAAGAAGCGAATATATTTACTTTTCTCATAACAAAAAACCTCAAAAAAAAACAAGCTATAGTATCAATATATTACATCACTAAATCAATTTTCACATCAATTAATACAATCTTAACTCGTGTTTTACCATTTTGAGGGGCGATCGCTAGGTACCAGTAGTGCAAATCTGAGATACTGATGGCATGAGCCAATCAACAGAAACCTCTCCTAAACCGACAACGGAACCTCTCAAGCTGACAGCAGAGGCTGTCAATTATCTCATCAAGATACTACCAAAGGGAACCGCTTATTGTATCGGGATCGTTTTAGTAGTGATGATGAGTGGTCGCTTGGTACAATCGAAGGGGAGTCTAGCTAGGGCTGTGTTGCCTCTGGTCTTCCACATAAAATGGGGATGGCATCGGGTAGAGCGGGCAATGGAGCGGGGAAAAGTCCCTCTGGACTTGCTCTTTGATCGTGCCGTTAGTTGGTGTCTGAGCAATTTGCCAGTGGAACCAGTGGCGTTGGGGGAAAAACAGCGAGAAGTGCTAGCTATTGATAGTTCCACTATTGCTCGGTGGTGGGCTAGACCTGGAATGGATTTGTTAGGCAAAGGCTTCCACCATCGGGCAGGTAAAGCAATAAAAGCCAACATCATTGCAGCAGTTACAACTGTAGTCTTTATTTCTGGGGTGCGAGTGGGGCTAGTGAGTCGAGTAAGATTTGGAGACAGTTGTGAAGCCGCAGTAGCAGAACTATTCAAGGATTTACCTAAGTCTAAGAATCATCGTTTATTGGTAGTAGATGCGGGAATTGCCACCCGCCAACAGTTTGCTGCGGCCAGCGACAAAGATGCTTTGTTAGGACGCTTACGCATAAATAGTAAACTGCGCTGTGCTCCACCTCCACGTCCATCCCAACCAGGGCCAGGTCGCCCCAGAAAACATGGGGAGATTCTTCATCCAGGATGGGACAGTCCAGAAATCCCCCCAGATGAGGATATTACAGCCATGCACCTTAAAGGAGAACTCCGTTTGAGACGATGGCAACAGCTACACTTTGAGGATGTTGCTGATACAGTATTGGATGTAGTCAGAATTGATCATCCTGACTATGAAAAACCTTTGTTGTTGGCAACCATTGCCCGAGAGCTAACTAGGGTTTGCTGAATAAAAGCAAAACCCTATTCTTTAAAAGGTTACACCCATATTCGCGATCGCAAAAAAGATCAGCTTTGTCGGCTACAAACCGCTATAATTGGTAGAAACACCTCCCAGTTGTTGGTCAAGAACAAATGTATCGAAAAGAGGAGCAACCTTTACCGCCCCCAGAAAAATTTGAATTACCTTTCGAGGGCAAATTGTCCCCCAATAATCGTTGGGTAATCATGGCAGAGTTGATACCTTGGGATGATTTTGAGGAAGAATATGCTAAACTTTTTTCAGCAGAAAAAGGTGCGCCAGCCAAACTATTTAGAATGGCATTAGGGACATTAATTATTAAGGAAAAATTAGGAACAAGTGATAGAGAAACTATAGAAAAGATTAGAGAAAATCCCTATCTACAATACTTTATAGGTTTAAATTGTTATCAACAAGAGCCACCACTGGAATCTTCAATGCTAGTTCATTTTAGGAAAAGAATTGATGGAGAATTGATAAACAAAATCAATAAAAAAATAGTAAAAAGAGAAATAGACAAGAGTGATAAAGAAGTAAAAAAAAAGGATTGTCTCCAAGAAAAAAGAGAAAAAATAAAAAATAAAGGTAAACTAATTTTAGATGCGACTTGTGCGCCAGCAGACATCAAATACCCAACAGATTTAGGCATATTAAATCAAGCCAGAATTGAGACAGAAAGAATAATAGATAATCTTTATAAACCATTAAGAGTAAAATTGAGAAAAAAGCCGAGAACTTCTAGAAAAATTGCTAGAAAGGAATACTTAAAAGTAGCTAAAAAACGAAAAGTATCTTATCAAGAAAGAAGAAAAGCTATCGGGAAACAGTTAAAATACCTTAAGAAAATTGAGGAAATATAGAAGACTTAATTCAAGCTGGGGCTTCCCAGGAAAATCTGAGTAAAAGACAGAAAAATTGTCTAGAGACTATCAAAAAAGTTTATGAACAACAACAGTCAATGTGGGAGAATAAGACCCAGAGTGTTCCTCAAAGAATTGTAAGTTTAACTCAACCGCATATTCGTCCAATAGTGAGGGGAAAAGCAGGAAAACCAATAGAGTTTGGAGCTAAACTCTCAGTAAGCTGTGTAGATAACTATGTGTTTCTAGACAAAATAAGTTGGGAAAACTTCAATGAATCTTGTCATTTAAAAGAACAAGTAGAAAAGTATAAAGAAACGTTTGGCTATTATCCCGAATCCGTCCATGTAGATAAAATTTATCGAACTAGGGAAAACAGAAATTGGTGTAAGGAAAGAGGGATAAGAATCAGTGGTCCGAAGTTAGGAAGACCTCCGAAAAATGTCAGTGAAGAAGAAAAGAAACAAGCCCACTCCGATGAATGCTTCCGTAATGCTATTGAGGGAAAGTTTGGACAAGCTAAACGAAGATTTAGCCTAAATCTCGTGATAACAAAACTACCTGAAACCTCCATTACATCTATTGCTATTACATTTTTTGTTGTCAATCTTTCTAAACTTCTGAGGCAGTTTTTGTCGCTTTTTTTGTCCTTATTTACTAATAATAGAACAGGGGAACTCATCAAACCGCCTTTCATTAATTTTGATTATGCTTTAAACAATTTTTATGTACTAAAACTTATTGATTTGTCAGAAAATTCTTGGTCAAAAGTGGCATAAATTTTGGAGAAACTTTTTCAGCAAACCCTACATAAAAATCCCCGATTTTACCTTTATGTTGTCAAGACAGATTCTTTATTGCGGTGAGCAATTACATCAGAAGGAAGAATAATTAATAACTCATCCCGTCCCATATTCTCCATCTGTAACGCTTTTTCTTGGTCATGTTGCCCAGAAAAAGGTGTAATAACCTGAATACTTAACTCATGTTCCCGTCTATAAAGTGTCCCATCAATTTTACGAGAGTAGGGATAATCTTGTCTTCCCTCCCTATTACGAATTTTTGAAGTTTTAATAATCTCATCAAAGATTAAAGTATTTAAACCTTCTAAAACCTTACTTACTTCAACTTCTGTATTTTTAATTTCCTGCTCAATATCTTTTTCCTCATCCGTTAAATATTCGTATAACTCACCTGTTCGCTGAATATAGGTTTGCTGTTCTAATAAGCTTAAAGCTTCTTGAACTTGATTTCTTAACTCTGAAATATCTTGTTCAAATTCCTCTAACATGAGAATAGATAGATTAGGTAAATTAGCCTTAAAACCTTCTACATATTTAACCAAAAATAACGCTTTTAGAAGACGAACAGCAAACTGATTAGTCAGATTATCTTCTGCTAGAATAATAGCACTTTGAATATTAGATTTTAAGGTTGAACGAATACCTTGGAACATTAAATCAAAGGTAGCCAAACGACCAATTTGCTGTTCTTCAATAGAGATAGCAACCTCTTGAAAAACCCCTAACATTGAACGTTCCCCCACTGAACTATGTTTTCCTTCAAAGGCATTATGTTGGGACAGTCCACGAATAGCAGACTGAAACAGGGTAAACTGATAAGGAATAAAAGGATAACAGTGAACAAAATGGTCTTTATCCTGAAAATTACGATATTGATGAGAACCATCCGTAAATTTAAACAGAGTGGAAAAATTGTGCTTTTGTCGCTCATAAATTTCTGCAAGGAGTTTAATACCCTCCTCATTTTTCATCAACAAACGTTTTTGTATAACTTCTGCCACATCACGGCTGGTTAACTTCATGCGATTAGCAAAACGGTCTTGAATTTTGGAAAAATCCTTAGTTTGATGATTTCCCATTTCTCCTAATACCTTTTCCATATCTTCTTGTGCCGTAACAATCACCCAAGCACGACCTTGACATTTAGTCGCTAAACTTTCAGCAATGGTTTGCAGATTGGTCATTAGTTTGACATTTTCTGCAATGTATTGTCCCACTTCATCTACAAAAAAATTAAGCCTAAAATTAGGAGATTGTTTATTAATAAAAGCCTTAACTTCTTTAGCAAAACCTTCAATAGACAAGTTATAATCCTGACGATACTGATCTAAAATTCCTTTTGAATCTTCTACTGTTTCTCCTGTGATTTCAGCATAAGCAACGGCAATATTTTTCTTCTCTAAAAGAACCTGTTCCCGTCCTCTTTGCCAAGGTTTTCCAGAACCCTTTTCATAGGCTATTTTGAAGTCACCATAGACTTCTCGACTATCTAAATCTTTTTCAAACTGAGCAATATAGCCTTGTTTCCCATAATAACCACAAGCTTCATTAAAGACTTTAAAAAACACCGATAATAAAGCATCAAATTCTGTTTTACTGGTAACATCCGCTTTTTGATCAATATTAAAGAGAATACTTTGAGCAGGAATGGTAATGGCTTTTTTGAGATTCCCCTGGAGAATTTTGTTATCCTGACATTTAGGTAAAAAACTCTCAATAACTGGTACAGTTTTCACATAACGATTTTCTAACAATAATGCCAACATTTTCAGAAGATGGGATTTACCAGAACCAAAAAAACCAGATATCCAGACTCCGTTGACCCCTGTATAATTGTTGTAAGCTTCTAAAAAATCCTCTAATCGTTTTTCAACTTCATTGGTGAGGACATACTCTTCAAGTTCAATACTAAGACTAACCTCATCATTAGCATCAGCTTTAATTACCCCTTCAATGGGACGATTTACTTGCTTATTAAAAATAGTTTTTAACTTCATAATAAAATTTTCCTTAAACTTTGTATTCGTAAATGTTGAATGCTCGATAATATTTGTCATCCTGTAAAAGTCCAAATAAATCGAGGGAAGCTCCCGACTCCAAAGAATGGGTATATTCTCCTGTAAAAAACATCGCAGTTGGTTTATCCTTGGCTGTACTTTGTAGATTATTGATAACATTATGAGAGCGAATATAAGGAAAAACTTCACCCACTCCTGATAAGAAGAGAATATTGAAGTCACTGTCTTGAAGCTTTTTAGAAATAGCAGGAATTAGATGCTCCTCAGAATCCAAGACATTTTGTAAAAGTTCTTTTAATTCCTCTTTAGATACCGAAGATTCTATCTCAAGAATTTGTTGAAATATATCCCGTTCTTGGAGCAATTCAATAGCTAGATCATAGAGGTTAATTTCTAGTACATGAACTCCCTTCTGATGCAATTGCTTGATCAATTGCTTTTTAATCAGTTCCATATCAATACTTTCTTTAGGTTCATAGGAGCAGATAAAAAAGGGAACTTCATTGCCAATTCCCTGATTTTGAAGAAATTTCTGCCCCGAAATAACCGATAATAAATGTTCAAATCTTTCGCTTAATGGTTTAGTTTCTAGAGAAGACATTTAAGTTACTATATATTGATTTTGAAGTCATTTAATGTGAGTGGTAATAATTTAGGTTGGAATTTTTCCTTAGTATTCCCACTCAATGTCCAGAAGGTAACAATGGTCTCAAAAATTTCTCATCGCCAACCCCAAAAAATAGATATACTTAAATAATAACGTCTTCAGTTTAATAAATAGAATCTTTATGCAGCTTACTTGGCTTGATAACAACTCCTGGTTAATGGAAATCTCTGGAAAAAAAATACTCCTCGATCCCTGGTTAGTGGGATCTTTGGTTTTTGGCAATTTAGAATGGTTATTTAAGGGTACTAAGTCCAAAAACTACGATATTGGTCAATCCATTGATCTGATTGTCTTATCTCAGGGATTAGACGATCATGCTCACATTCCTACCCTAAAAGAACTTGACCATAATATTCCTGTGGTAGCGTCTCCTAATGCAGCAAAAGTTGTTGAGGAGTTAGGTTACACCGATATTCATACCCTGTCTCACGGGGAAACCTATACTTTAGAGGAAACCTTAGCCATTAAAGCCTTACCTGGATCATTAATCGGTCCGCAATTAGTAGAAAACGCTTATATTATTACAGATTTAAAAGAAAAGCAAAAACTCTACTACGAACCCCACGGTAATCATTGTGCTGAGTTATCCGAAGAAGGGAATGTGGACATCATTTTAACCCCAGTGTTAGGAGTAAGTATTTTACACCTTCTCCCTGTCTTGCAGGGTCAACAAACCACTCTAAAATTGTGTCAAACCCTAAAACCTAAATTTGTTCTACCCACTGCTGATGCCAAAGAAACCGAATATAAGGGAGTCTTAGCCTCTATTTTGCGACAAGAAGGAACTATAGATGAGTTTCGTCAACAGTTGCAAGACAATGGCCTGACAACGGAGGTAATGACTCCTAACCCTGGAGAAGTGATTGATTTTAGTCCTCAATTAGTTAATTAATCACAAAAAAGTTGATGAAATGGGAAGTGTGGGAAGCAATATTAATATTTTGCTCCCCCATCTCCGGTGTCTCCGGTGTCTCCGGTGTCCCCCCATCTCCTAGTCTCCCCATCTCCGGTGTCTCAACATATTCAACTCCTTGTGACTATGCTTAGAGGCACAAAACCAGATATCCTACTAAATAGGACTGTTTATGCACAAATTAAATGATGCAATTTTCCAAAATCCTAATTGCCAATCGCGGGGAGATCGCTTTACGCATTTTGCACACTTGCGAAGAAATGGGTATTGGGACCGTTGCGGTTCACTCTACTATAGATCGTCAAGCCCTTCATGTTCAATTGGCTGATGAAAGTGTCTGTATTGGTCCTCCTGCCAGTGGCAAGAGTTATCTCAATATTCCTAACATTATCTCGGCTGCTCTCACACGCAACGCCACGGCAATTCATCCAGGGTACGGATTTTTAGCGGAAAATGCTCGTTTTGCTGAAATATGTGCCGATCATCAAATTGTCTTTATTGGCCCGTCTCCTGAGTCTATTCGGTCAATGGGGGACAAATCTACCGCAAAAAAAACCATGCAAAAAGCAGGAGTTCCTACGGTTCCGGGTAGTTGGGGACTCCTACAGAGTGAAGAAGAAGCTTTAAACGTTGCTCGTGACATCGGTTATCCGGTGATGATTAAGGCAACAGCCGGAGGTGGTGGCCGAGGAATGCGTCTGGTACGAGAAGAAAGCGAGTTTTCTCGTCTCTTTCAGGCAGCACAAGGGGAAGCAGAAGCGGCTTTTGGTAATGGCGGGGTTTATCTAGAAAAGTTTATCGAACGTCCCCGTCACATCGAATTTCAGATATTAGCGGATAGTCATGGGAATGTGATTCATTTGGGGGAAAGGGACTGTTCTATTCAACGTCGTCACCAAAAGTTGTTAGAAGAAGCCCCTAGTCCTGTTTTAACCCCCCAACTTCGCAAAAAAATGGGAGAAGCTGCCGTTAAAGCGGCTAAGTCGATTAAATATGTTGGTGCCGGAACCGTCGAATTTTTGGTGGATAATCAGGGTAAATTCTATTTTATGGAAATGAATACCCGTATCCAAGTGGAACATCCAGTGACAGAAATGGTTACGGGATTAGATTTAATTACGGAACAAATTCGTATCGCCCAAGGGGAAAAATTACAATTCAAACAATCGCAAATTGTCTTAAAAGGCCATGCCATTGAATGTCGTATTAATGCTGAAGATCCCGATCTCAATTTTCGCCCCCATCCCGGCAAAATTAGCGGTTATCTTCCCCCCGGTGGTCCAGGAGTAAGAATGGATTCTCATGTTTATACAGATTATGAAATTCCCCCTTACTATGACTCTTTGATCGGTAAATTAATTGTTTGGGGTCCCGATAGAAATACTGCTATTAAGCGTATGAAAAGGGCATTAAGAGAATGTGCTATTACAGGGGTTCCAACTACTATTGATTTCCATAAACGGGTATTAGAAACCCCCGCTTTTTTGGCAGGGGATGTTTATACTAATTTTGTGGTAGAACATTTAATGCCTAAGTCCTATTGATACTGTAATCTAATAATTAGGGTTTGCTGAATAAAAGCAAAACCCTATTCTTTAAAAGGTTACACCCATATTCGCGATCGCAAAAAAGATCAGCTTTGTCGGCTACAAACCGCTATAATTGGTAGAAACACCTCCCAGTTGTTGGTCAAGAACAAATGTATCGAAAAGAGGAGCAACCTTTACCGCCCCCAGAAAAATTTGAATTACCTTTCGAGGGCAAATTGTCCCCCAATAATCGTTGGGTAATCATGGCACAGTTGATACCTTGGGATGATTTTGAGGAAGAATATGCTAAACTTTTTTCAGCGGAAAAAGGTGCGCCAGCCAAACTATTTAGAATGGCATTAGGGACATTAATTATTAAGGAAAAATTAGGAACAAGTGATAGAGAAACTATAGAACAGATTAGAGAAAATCCCTATCTACAATACTTTATAGGTTTAAATTGTTATCAACAAGAGCCACCACTGGAATCTTCAATGCTAGTTCATTTTAGGAAAAGAATTGATGGAGAATTGATAAACAAAATCAATAAAAAAATAGTAAAAAGAGAAATAGACAAGAGTGATAAAGAAGTAAAAAAAAAGGATTGTCTCCAAGAAAAAGGAGAAAAAATAAAAAATAAAGGTAAACTAATTTTAGATGCGACTTGTGCGCCAGCAGACATCAAATACCCAACGGATTTAGGCATATTAAATCAAGCCAGAATTGAGACAGAAAGAATAATAGATAATCTTTATAAACCATTAAGAGTAAAATTGAGAAAAAAGCCGAGAACCTTCTAGAAAAATTGCTAGAAAGGAATACTTAAAAGTAGCTAAAAAACGAAAAGTATCTTATCAAGAAAGAAGAAAGCTATCGGGAAACAGTTAAAATACCTTAAGAAAAATTTAGGAAATATAGAAGACTTAATTCAAGCTGGGGCTTCCCCGGAAAATCTGAGTAAAAGACAGAAAAATTGTCTAGAGACTACTCAAAAAAGTTTATGAACAACAACAGTCAATGTGGGAGAATAAGACCCAGAGTGTTCCTCAAAGAATTGTAAGTTTAACTCAACCGCATATTCGTCCAATAGTGAGGGGAAAAGCAGGAAAACCAATAGAGTTTGGAGCTAAACTCTCAGTAAGCTGTGTAGATAACTATGTGTTTCTAGACAAAATAAGTTTGGAAAACTTCAATGAATCTTGTCATTTAAAAGAACAAGTAGAAAAGTATAAAAAAACGTTTGGCTATTATTCCGAATCCGTCCATGTAGATAAAATTTATCGAACTAGGGAAAACAGAAATTGGTGTAAGGAAAGAGGGATAAGAATCAGTGGTCCGAAGTTAGGAAGACCTCCGAAAAATGTCAGTGAAGAAGAAAAGAAACAAGCCCACTCCGATGAATGCTTCCGTAATGCTATTGAGGGAAAGTTTGGACAAGCTAAACGAAAATTTAGCCTAAATCTCGTGATAACAAAACTCCCTGAAACCTCCATTACATCTATTGCTATTACATTTTTAGTTGTCAATCTTTCTAAACTTCTGAGGCAGTTTTTGTCGCTTTTTTTGTCCTTATTTACTAATAATAAAACAGGAGAACTCATCAAACCGCCTTTCATTAATTTTGATTATACTTTAAACAATTTTTATGTACTAAAACTTATTGATTTGTCAGAAAATTCTTGGTCAAAAGTGGCATAAATTTTGGAGAAACTTTTTCAGCAAACCCTAATTAATGACTGTGAATCTGATGATCAATTTGCAGTATAATTGTCCTACTCTTTTTTAAAGATATTAATTTTGGCTAGTGATTGGGTTATTAAAAAGAGAAAAGTCGGGTTGTAGCATTAGTCAAAGTTACCTATATCTTGATGATTATTACAAAAGATTACATTCAATTCTATGACGATAGCCTTGATCCCCGATGATTTGGTCGGGAGCAAACTTATTTGCAACATTTTGCAATCTTGAATCCAGACAGTAACCTTGTAATGTAAACTTTTTTGTCAAAAAGCGCATTTTTCCTGTGAAATTATTTATACTAATTGAGACAGCGTTATCGAACAAAGTAGATAAAATTACTGGTTTGCTCTGGAGGAAAATTATGGAATTTGCGCAAAAGACTAGATTGGAAAGACTCGAATCTCTAACATTAGTTAAGAGCTTTTTGGTGTGGAGTTTTACTTTAATCGTTTGTTTATTAGTAGTTGGGTTTCCCCTGGTTGTCTTGATGGCGACTTTTGGGGCCTTAGCATCAATTGTTTTACAATCAGTTTTACCAGTAAGTGCTGTTTTATTGGTGGTTGGTTCTTTGATTGGTGTTAATTTATTAACGGTATTCTTGGGAGCAGCATTATTGACAATTAAAGGAATTCATCCCCAAGATGTTCATTGGTTGAGATGGCTGCACGGCGAAGCAACTCCTTCTCACACTTCTGTTTATGCTGCTTGTCCTTTGACTTGTAATTTGGCCCAATAGGCATCAAGTAGCCATATCTGTTAGATAGTGATTTTTTATTTTATCGACAAGCTAGTGCAGCCCGGTTATGGACCGGGTTTTTTCATGGAACAGAAAATAATTCAGCCCAGTCTAACAAACTGGACTTAAGTAACAGAAGTAATCAAAAGTTAAAAGTATTAATAATGATTATTGTTGCTCAAATAACTTAAAAATGGTTTTTAAAATTTAATTTTGTTAGAATACAGCTATTGTAACCCAAAACAAACCAACTATTATGCTTCAATTCCCTAATGACAATAACACAGTCACGGTCACGCTCAGGAGGTTTAACAGCCCTTCGGGCTCGGAGAAAGGCAGGGGGCAGGAGGCAGGAGGGAAGATTTTTAGTTAAAGTAAAGCCTTTGTGCCTCGCCCAATCGGGTCCCGCGTCCCCCACCAAAATCTTCGATTTGGTGGTCTCCGGTTAGATGTGGGTTAAAATCCCCATCTATACCGGCCTCCTGCTGAGTGCCTTTCAACTCCTGCCTCCTTTTAATAAATAATTAATAGAAATCTCATGGATAAACAAGAGACAATTGAGCAAGGCAGTAAGCTGTTAAGCAGATAAATCGCTGATTGTAACTAACTTCGGGGAGGGAGAATTCTACGGTTTATTTCTTAGTTTGTCAATGGGTTATTGAAATGCCTATTAGCTTTAAAATTATTGAGTAACTATTATAGCACTGTGAAAACTTTTCTCTTATTAGCATCCTTATCAATAACTCAGGTATTAGGGGATATTCTTCTAAGTCGAGGAATGAAGGATTTTGTCGGCTTTGATTTTTCTAGTCCTACTATTATTTTCTACCTCATTACTTATATTTTAACAAATTATTGGATTTTAATGGCATTAGCAATACTGGTAGTTTCTCTAAGTCTCTATCTAACTGCTATCTCTAAATTAGACCTTAGCTATGTCTTACCCATTCACGCCTCTAGCTATGTTTTAAATGGATTATTTGCCTGGGTAATTTTAGGAGAGCAAATCGTCGGAATGCGCTGGTTGAGTACCTTGATTATCTCTTGTGGTGTCTTATTTGTGGGCTTAAGTGACAGTCAAACATCGCAATTTTCTGAAGATTACCCCCGCAGTATTAAGTCTCGTAACTTGCCCCTATTTTTTCTCCCTTTTAGTATAGCAATTTCCAAAACTTGGTTAGCCATTATAATTAGTTCTGTCTGTGATGGAAGTGGAGACTTACTGTTAGCACTGGGGATGAAAAAAATAGGCGAACCGAAAGAAATAACCTTCTCAGAAATCACCAAAACAGTGATAAAAGTAATTACTAATCCGATTATCATCAGTGGTATTACTTGCCAAGGAATTGCCTTTTTTAGTTTTATATCTGTCTTAAGTTGGGCTGATATTAGCTTTGTTCGTCCAGCTACAGCCTTAACCTATATTATCAGTATGTTAGGGGCAAAACTTATCTTAAAAGAAGATATTAGAGAACAAAAACTATGGGGTATTATTCTAATCGGGCTTGGGGTATTTATACATCGTTAGGCTATATTCGATTTTCTGATCTAGAACCGAGGTATACTAAGTATTTATGCTTGTTCGCTATCTTTTAGGAATCTTTATATAAGTTATATTAGCAGTAATAATTATAGATAATATTCCACAACCAAAAAATAAGCTTAATGTGTTAGGAACTAGAAATAGGTGGGGGGTCAAGAGATAGGACTCGTGAAACAAACACTAACTTTTGTCTCTTTTCTAGTGACTTAATGGCTAATCTTCCGCTATAATCATGCTCAGTCAGAATTGTCTATCAAGTAACAATGAATAAAGAAGACCTCGTCAACATGATTGCGGCTAAGACTCGTCTTACCAAAAAAGAAACGATTCACATCCTTGATTCACTCACAGAGACCATTATGGAAACAGTTGCCTCTGGAGATAAAGTGGTTTTAGTTGGTTTTGGAACTTTCGGTGCGATTTGTTGATGTAGAAAGTGACCTGAAATCCCATAAACAAGAGGATTTGAGGGAAGCGTGTACATCGTTAGGGAATGAGTGAACAACTTAGAACCTAATAACTGTTGTTTAGTCCACTATCAGGTTGTGGCACTCGGAATCAAGGGAAGTAAAATAACTGACCTAAGAGTGAAGACATCACCCCCAGTTTATGAATTAGTAACTCATGGATTGAAGCGGGGAGAAACGGGGATAATTTTTGAACCAAACAAAGAGACACCTCTAGTCAACTGGTTATGGTTAGCGAACAGCGAACCGTCTTAACCTTCGTCACCAAATAGTAGCAAACGTTGGTTGATATGCTGCGTTCAAAATGAACATAACGAAAGATAGGAGTATCGAAAGGCTACCTATAGAGATTCCCGAAAGTAGTTCGGAGGATAGACAGGGTAAGAGGAATCAAGCCCTTAATGAACCTAACACCAGATCACCCTAAACAACGGAACAAATTAACCCCATGATTTCTCTCACCCATTGGTCGAAACGGTGAGCAGCAACAAACTTAAGCCCATGAATCATGGCGGTGGGAATCGGTAAGAAGCAAAGGCTCAACTGTAATGGTTGTAGATAAGCTGACATACCAGATGGTCAATCAGAAGAAATGGTCTTTAGTCGTAATGAACACAGCCAACGCTAGTTTAAACACTCAGAAGGCATGGAATACTATCAACTGGGCAAAAGTCCAGAGGAAAGTGTTTAAGTTACAAACAAGAATATTTCGAGCAGTCCAATCTGGACAAAAGGCAAAAGCACGAAAACTGCAACAACTACTCTTAAAGTCCCACTCGGCAAAGCTCTTAGCTCTACGCCAAACTCTCCAAGATGGTCAAACCAATAACAGTTCGGTGCATGACAAAAAAGTTATTTTTAATGACCAACTCATGGCACTGGTTAACTCTCTGACTCTCAAAAGAGACAAAACTAAGTCACATCACAGCCTAAGCACGGTTAAATCACCAAGGGATCAGAAATTCTTTTTCAGAATCAAAATTCTGAGAGATAAAGCTATGCAAACCTTGCTTAAATTAGCCCTAGAACCCTATTGGGAAGGTCGGTTTAGAGGAGAATTCTCTGGTTTTAGTCTCCGTCAATCGAGCCATGATGCTATTGAAAAGGTGTTTCAAGGGGTCGCACCCGGTCCCAAATACGTCTTCAAAGGCAAAATTGTGAACTGTTTTGACCAGATTAACCAGGGTTACCTAGTATCTCAACTAGATTGTCCCAAAACCATTAAACTATGGTTAAAAGCAGGAATTATTGACGATGGTTTATCCCCTTTCTTGGTTAATATTGCCTTAGAGGGAATGAGCAAAGAGGCGATCTCTTCTGGTTATGATTATCTTACTTTTGGGGGAAGCAAACAAGAAAGTGAGCCACCTATTCTGATCAGATATATGGATAATTTCGTTATCTTGCATCAGAAAAAAGAAGTCATTGTCAAGTGTCAAACATTGATTCGCCAATGGCTTAAAAAGAAAGGGTTTCGACTGTCATCAGAGACCACCAGAATCTCTAATACTCTGTATGATCTTGAAATTGATGGCAAGCAAGAAAAAGCAGGATTTGACTTTATCGGGTTTAACATCAGACAGTATCCGAGAGGAAAACACCACAGCCCCAAAAATGGCTTGGGAGAATGTTTACCGTATCAAACCCTGATTAAACCCAGTCAGAAATCAATTCAAGCTCACTATCAAGAGATAGTTAAAGTAGTTAATAACTACAAACACGCTCCCCAAAGGGAATTGATACGGCAATTAAACCCAATTATTCAACAATGGAGCGATTACTATAGCAGAGTGTCTAGTTATGGGGTTTTCTCCAAACTAGATCAGATGATAGCAAGCAAACTCAGAGCATGGATAAAAACCAGAACTGGAGGCACCGGAAAGACAGAAATGTCACTTTATTTCCGAGACGGTGTTAATGCTTCGAAGACTTTCCAAACAAAAGAGGGATATTACTTAGTTACTCATCGTCAAGTGGGACGAAAAAAATATGTTGATCTTGCCTAAGTTTAGGAGATTGTACCCATGACAAGGGACTGGTTACCGAGAGCCGTGTGCAATGAAAATTGCACGCACGGTTCGGAAAGGGAGGGGTGATAGGTGACTATCATTTCGACCCAAACAACCCAGAGACAGAAAGGAACGCAAAGGGATGAATCCTCAAACAGGAGTCCCCATGACTATTCCTGCAACCACTGTTCCCGCATTCTCGGCCGGAAAACTCTTTAAAGAAAAGGTTGCTGAGTCCTTATAGCCCAACTTTAACTTTCAAATTCCCCAATTTAACAAGATTGGGGAATTCTTTTTGAGATCCTCACCCACTCTGAAAGGCGGATGAGGATCTCAAAATATTTGAGTTTTTTTACCTATACTTGGATTTTCCTATCTTTACTTCATTATTCTGTTGAATATAGTTCTTAGTTAATCTTGACTATTGATACTTTTTCCCTTAGACTGTTTCAGTGAAAACTATGACTGTTTTTAAAGTTTTATTTCAATTTTTTTATTCGCCCCTTTGATTCCTATTTTTAATTAACAGCTAAGTAAGTAGTAGGCTCTAACTCTTACTTGTTGCCTGTTCCCTGTTCCCTATTCCCTTCTTTGACAGATAACTTTAAATTTGTCGAACCACTTATATAAAATACAAAATACTTATAATGTCTAATTTTATTTGGACCGAAAACAATGATGGGTTTTGGGACTTAGCTTCTAATTGGCAGGATAACCTAAAACCAGGGGCAACAAGTTCTCAAGATGATGTTTTGATAGACATTGCAGAAAGTGAAATTATAGCGACTCATCGCTCAGGTACAACAGAAATTAATAACCTAATTGCCACAGATAAAGTTGTCTTGAGTGGTGGAAATTTGGTCTTAAATGGCTCAAATAGTTCGCTGTTGCTTTTTGACTTGACTGCGGGAACTTTGACTCAACGAAGCAATCTTATCGTCACAGATTTTAACTAGAATGGAGGAATTTTAACAGGAGGTGGAACAACTACTATTCAGGGAGATTTCAACTTATCCAACACCACAAAAGATATCACAGGTCAAACCATTATTACTCAAGGAGAAACCAATTGGGATAGTGGCACAATTAGGATTTACGGCAGTCAATCCCAATGGACAAATACAGGGACATTTAATATTATTGGAGCGCGCTTCATAGATAACTTCAATCCTGTCTTAATCTTTGACAACCAAGGAACAATAAATAAAACAGATACAGGGACAGCAACCTTAGAAGCAACAATCAATAATAATGGTTTAATAAATGTAGAATCAGGAATCTTATATATAACAGGAAGTAGTAACCATACAGGAGACTTTACCATAGCGGAGAATGCCAGACTACAAGTAACAGGAAATCACAACTTTGATGCAACATCTAATATAATGGGTGTGGGAGATTTCCGAGTAGTAGGAAATACAACAAATCTCGATGGGAACTTGGACATTGGAGGTGATATAACAGTAAGTGGTGGCACACTGAATGTTAATCAATCCATTACCAGTAACCAACTAATTACCAGTGGTGGAACCCTCAATATTAATGCAGAAGTAAATAGTGATATTCTGACTCAAACCAGTGGCACAACGAATATAAACGTCATTGAAGATTTCACAGACGTAGCAATTTCAGGAGGAACATTTAACAGTAAAGAAGAAACAACAATAACCGATTTAGATTGGACAGGAGGAATTATAAGTGGAAGAGGAAAACTAACAATAACCGATTAATTTAATCTAACAAATACCACCAAAGGACTAACAGGAATAGACATAGAAACCCAAGGGGTAACAAATTGGGATAGTGGCACAATACAGATTTATACAAATCAATCCCAATGGACAAATACAGGGACATTTAATATTATTGGAGCGCGCTTCATAGATAACTTCAATCCTGTCTTAATCTTTGACAACCAAGGAACAATAAATAAAACAGATACAGGGACAGCAACCTTAGAAGCAACAGTCAATAATAATGGTTTAATAAATGTAGAATCAGGAATCTTATATATAACAGGAAATAGTAACCATACAGGAGACTTTACCATAGCGGAGAATGCCAGACTACAAGTAACAGGAAATCACAACTTTGATGCAACATCTAATATAATGGGTGTGGGAGATTTCCGAGTAGTAGGAAATACAACAAATCTCGATGGGAACTTGGACATTGGAGGTGATATAACAGTAAGTGGTGGCACACTGAATGTTAATCAATCCATTACCAGTAACCAACTAATTACCAGTGGTGGAACCCTCAATATTAATGCAGAAGTAAATAGTGATATTCTGACTCAAACCAGTGGCACAACGAATATAAACGTCATTGAAGATTTCACAGACGTAGCAATTTCAGGAGGAACATTTAACAGTAAAGAAGAAACAACAATAACCGATTTAGATTGGACAGGAGGAATTATAAGTGGAAGAGGAAAACTAACAATAACCGATTAATTTAATCTAACAAATACCACCAAAGGACTAACAGGAATAGACATAGAAACCCAAGGGGTAACAAATTGGGATAGTGGCACAATACAGATTTATACAAATCAATCCCAATGGACAAACACAGGAACATTTAATATTATTGGAGCGCGCTTCATAGATAACTTCAATCCTGTCTTAATCTTTGACAACCAAGGAACAATAAATAAAACAGATACAGGGACAGCAACCTTAGAAGCAACAGTCAATAATAATGGTTTAATAAATATTGATGAAGGAATATTCTATATAACAGGAAATAGTAACCATACAGGAGACTTTACCA
The DNA here is from genome assembly GCF_000167195.1 of Crocosphaera watsonii WH 8501. Lineage (GTDB taxonomy): Bacteria > Cyanobacteriota > Cyanobacteriia > Cyanobacteriales > Microcystaceae > Crocosphaera > Crocosphaera watsonii. The sequence goes on from NZ_AADV02000042.1 coordinate 22,762, forward strand.
TAGCGGAGAATGCCAGACTACAAGTAACAGGAAATCACAACTTTGAAAATTCTTCTCGCATCAATGGTTATGGTGATGTAACCGTTGTGGGAGGAACAACAAATCTCAATGGAGAAGTAAACATTGGGGGAATTTTACGCACCAATGGTGGAACTCTTAATATCAATAATAATATAACCGTCGAGCAACTTGTAAGTGCTGGAGGTACAGTTAATGTCAATTATGACCAAGACTTTGCCAACTTAACTATCTCAGGAGGAACTTTTGAAGCTATTGAACCTTTGGCAGTTACTGATTTAGTCTGGCAAGGAGGAACATTACGTGATACGGATATTACAGCATCAGAAAGTCTTATTCTTAATGGCACAACTAAAGATATTAATAACTCTATTATTGATAACCAAGGACTGGCAACCTGGACAAGTGGAACCATTCGCACCTTCACAAATGGTAGTTGGTTTAATCGCCAAAATGCAGAATTAGACATTGCAGGGGATCTTTTCCTCGATTACCGTAGTTGTACAGTTATGGTGATGGAAAATGCCGGCCTACTAAGAAAGTCCGCAGGTATAGGGACAAGTACATTAGAAATAACCCTCAGTAACCAAGGTGAAATTTCCATAGAAAGTGGCACACTATACTTTACAGCTGGTTTTGCCCAATCCCAAGGGGTGACAGAATTAGATGGTGGTAATCTGCGAGTCGCAGGAAACTTTGAACCCAGATTCCGCACTTCAAAAAGTAGCATTAAATACTACAAGCCTGGGGTTAATAATTAAGTATAATTGCTTAAGCTCTTGAAGACAAAAAAGTGGGATAATTGCTTAAGTTGTTTCCTCTGTAAAAAAAGAGCGAAAAATGTCTTATTTAGAAGAAATACAAGTTAAAAATTTAGACCATTTAGGGATAGTAGCTGGTTTAATTGATGAAATAGGAATAGTCAAAATAATTAATAATAAATTAGGAATAGATGTTAGAGAAAAAATCTCAGCAGGTACAGTAGTTAAGTCTATTTTAATCAATGGACTAGGATTTGTTTCAAGACCTCTATATTTATTCAGTCAGTTTTTTCAAGATAAAGCCATTGAGAAATTGTTAGGAGAAAGAATTAAACCTGATTACCTTAATGATGATAAAATTGGGAGAGTAATGGATGAATTATATAAATATGGACTAAATGATATTTTTATTGAAGTAGTTTTAGAAGTAATTAAAAAATTTAAAATAGACCTTAAATACTCCCATTTAGATTCCACATCATTTCATTTAGATGGAGAATATAAAAGGGAAGAAGATAAAGAGAAACAGGAAGAAGAAAAAATTATTAAAGAAAGACCAATTTTTATTAAGAAAGGATATTCTCGGGATCATAGACCAGACTTAAAACAATGTGTCTTGGATTTAATAACAAGCCAAGATGGAGATATTCCATTATTTGTGAGAGTAGGAGATGGAAATGAATCTGATAAAGCTGTATTTGGAAAAGTTTTAGTAGAATTCAAAAAGCAAATAAAGTTTGATAGTATCATGGTTTGTGATAGTGCTTTATATGGTCAAGAAAATCTCCAACTAATCCAACATTAAAATAGAGTCCACTGATC
>NZ_AADV02000041.1 GCF_000167195.1 Crocosphaera watsonii WH 8501
GGGCCAGTCCAGCTTGACGCTGCGTGAGACCTAGAGGATCCCCCTTTTTATGGTTACATCCGCCAACTCTGAAGGTGTCAATGGCTCACTGGTCTGTCTGATTTTTCACATTCTTCACAAGCGATCTCTACAATCTGGACTACTTGTTCGACCGTAAAGGATTTTGTTGTTCCAGGTCTTGGGCGATCGCTTAAAATTCCTTTGATCAAGACCATTAATGCTTTCTCCGTTACCTGTTGTTCTTCGGCGGCACTCAGTTTTTCTCTCTCCTCAAACCATCGCGATCGCCACTGACGCACTTGTACTCGGTCTAATTCTAATCTTCGACTAATCGAACTATTGCTCTCTCCTGATGCTGCGGCTAAGATTAGCTTGGCTCGTCTAACAAGGCGATAGGGGTTTGTTGTCCCTCTCACTATTTGTTGGAGTACTGTTTTCTGTAGGTTGGAGAGGTTAATTGGCAATGCTTTTATCATGGACATCAACTTCGAGATTCTTCCGTTAGTTTCATTGAAACACATTGTCGTGGCTAGTCACGACAATGTGTTTCTGTAAAAATCTGGTGGATTACTTTCGCCAAGCTGCACTAGATAATTGAAATGAATCTGTTATGCAAGTTTTACACTCAATTTTTTCTTTATTTTCTTTCAACATTTTTAATCCTTTTTTGTATTCTTTTATGGCTTCATTATATTGACCTAATGTAAAGTAAATACTACCTAGTTTTTGATGTAAGAGAGATAGATATGTACCATCTTTCTCTGCATCTAAATTTTGTTTATCTTTTTTAATAGATTTAATTGCTTTATCATATTGTTTCGTTGCAATATAGGCTTTATCTATTCCATTACTTTCTACTTTTCCATCCTTTAAATCTTTTTCACACGCTTTGACAGCTTTATCATAAGCTTCAGCAATCATGTAAATATCACATATCAAAGAATAATTATCATATTCTGTGAGGGTTTGTATCTTATCTAAATCTTCTATCATTGCTTGTTTATCTGCTTGAGAAAAATAGGCGTTATATCTCCATAGATTATCTATCATAAAGAAAAAATGATTAATTTCACCTACTGGTGTATTTTCAGTTATTGGTATTCTTACTCCTTCATAAGCTGACTGTGCTGAAGCTGAAGAAATAGTCAATTTTTTCTGATGTAAACTTTCTATAGGATTAGAAAATATAGAAGCTAAAGTAATAACTGCTGCTGTTGCTAATTGATACAATTTCATGATTAATAGTAATTAGATAATGGTTGATAGAGGCAAGAGGCAAGAGGGAACAGGGAACAGAATTTTATGATTTCAACTTCTTGATAAGAGAAATAATCATTTTGCTTTCCTGCTTAAGTTCATCAATAATTGATTCTATATCATTAAAATTACATAGATTGACTCTTGCTGATAAAATAAGATGAGTTTCTAATTCATTGATAGAACCTTGAGCAATATTCAAAAATCTTACATAATCTCCTGTTGATCTTCTCCCATAACCTTCCGCAATATTAGCAGGAATAGAAGTTGCTGATCGCCTAATTTGTTGAACCATACCATAAATTTCTTCTTTAGGAAATTTTTGTATTAGAACATAACATTTTTCAGCAATAATCATACCTTTTTGCCATACTTTTAGATCCTTAAAATCCCTAACTTCAGACATAAGATACTCTGACTGTTGCCTGTTCCCCGTTCCCCGTTGCCTTTCTGAAAAATAAGCCATAATGAACTCCAACTGTTGCCTGTTGCCTGTTCCCTGTTCCCTCTAAAAATCTAAAAAGCGGGTTCTGGTTGAGTCGAGGGAAGGTATTATCCTTCGCCCCTCTCATTTAGATCCGTGCTTGCGACTTTCACCGCACACGGCTCCCGACAAGTTAGACTTTTCCAGTCTTGCCCGTGTGGATATGCTGGTGGCAGCTATGGTGGACTGCTATTAAGTTTTTAGGCTCCCAGTTATCGTGGTTTCCGTCTATGTGATGGAGTTGAACCCTCTCATCGTCCATAAACTTCAATCCACAATGTCCACATGAATGGTGTTGTCTTTTCAGACATTTAGAGGTTGCACCGTCGTAGAGCTTACTGTTACGCTTACTCCAATACAGGGTGTCTCCGTCGTAGGGTGATTTGTTGCCTTTGACATTGACATGGCTGTTTTCACTGCGTGATACTGCTGGAAAAGCCTTCTTGATAAGTTCTGATGCCTTGTATCGGTTCAGTTTCTTTTCTTTGTTGAAGACTTTGAAAGCTCTGTGTGCTGTTCTCCATAAGGAGAAGCGAGAGCCGTCCATTTTGCAATACCTATGATAGTTTCGCCATCCTCTGACTAGGGGAGCTAATTTCTTAGCTTTAACCTTAGCCCCATAATTCGAGCAGTTGACGATATCTTTGACTTTCTGACGGAATGTTCTGTAATTGTCCTCTGATGGGACGCATCTGAACTTTCCGTTGGTTTGCACTTTGAAGTGCCAGCCTAGAAAATCAAATCCTTCTGTCGCTCTGACGAGTTTGGTTTTCTTTTCACTTACCTTTAGTCCTCTGGCTGCTAGGAACTCTTGTATGTCTTTGAGTATCTTGTCGGCATCGTCTTTAGGCTTTAGAATGACAACCATATCGTCCGCATAGCGGATACTGTAATGGATGTCTTCTATACCGTCCAATGCGACGTTAGCTAATAGTGGACTTACCACCCCCCCTTGGGGGGTTCCTTGTTCTGGAAATTCTGGATTGACACCTGCTTTCAAGCATCTCCATATCCCAGTCTTGATTGTCTGGGGGGCTATCACCCTTTCCATGATTGAGGTGTGGTTAATCCTGTCGAAGCATTTTTCTATGTCTAGCTCTAAGATTCTTTTATTTAATCCGTTTGAGTCGGATTTTAAATTTAAGAATAGAATCTTTTGGGCATCATGGGTTGAGCGTCCAGGTCTAAACCCGTAGCTTCTGGCGTGAAAAAGTGCTTCGTGTGCTGGTTCTAGGGCATATTTCACAAGGCATTGCCATGCTCTGTCTGCCATAGTTGGAACCTTTAGCATTCTGGTCGTACCGTCCTTTTTGGGGATGGGTATTTCTCGTAGCTTAGAGTGTTTCCAGTCGTGAGCTTTGAGTAACCTTTCTGCTAGGGCAAACCGTTGTTTGAAATTGAGGGATTTTATCCCGTCTATTCCTGCGGTCTTCTTGCCAGTATTTAGCTGTGATACTTGTCGGACAGCGAGTAGTCTAGCAGCTTTGGATTTCAAAATAAGCTTTTGTATGTTCCTAGCTCGTCTAGTGTCCTCTGCTTGAATGGCTTTGAACAATCTTCTTTGGAGACGGAAAAGATTTCTGCGAAATTTCTTCCACGGAATGTTTTTCCAGAGTTCACTAAAATCTATGATTTTGTGTCTAACCATGTTCACCTCGGTTAATCGTTTTCTATTTGCCTCGAAGCAATTACGCTTCGTCCTACCCGAATCTAGAGGATTCCGCATCTCGTCTTGCCTACTCAGGGTTCGACTATTTCCTGAGACTCTAGATTCGTTTTTATTCGTTCCGTCCGATGATTGATTGTCCCTTTAGATGGAACCGATTTGACTATCGGAAACCCTTGGTTAAGTCAGTCACACCTGAAAGATGCTGACGGGTTACGTTGCTCCGATGAGGTCAGGGGATACTATTCTTTCTGCTTTACCTGCCTTCAAGTAAGTCACTTTTATAGGTTCTGTTTCATCGTGGGGACTCCTGTAACGCCAGTGTCACCAGCAGTCGGTGTCTGATTGCGTCCTATTCCCTGCTTCAGCCTCCCAAATTCCGAGTTGGGTCACTGAGGGTAGGTCTTGAGTCATGTCTAACCTTGACAGGGAGGACTTTCACCTCCATCAATCGGACAGTTACTCAGATTAGGTGTTTATGCTGTTCGGTAATCCCTACTTAGCTTGTTCGGTAATTTGTCATTAAGTTTTGTAAACTTGTTGGCTTTTACCTGATGTTTGGTTTTTGTCCATTTGACTTTCCTAGATTGTCCCCTTCGAGGATGACCTTTAGTGGGTCTGATTTTCCTTTAGGGTCTAGTTGGTCATTTCCACCTTGTTTGACTCCTTATGGAGCCTCTGAGCGAGTCACACGCTGTATCTTTGTCTAGTACTAAATATCAGCTTTCTGACTCATCGAATCGCACTCAGGTTCTTCATCAATAATAATTTCAGACATATCATAATAAACTCGTTTACCTTCTGCAAAAGTTTCTGGTTGTTTTTCTCCTCTAACTAACACAGGTTCCTTACTAGGAAGCTGACGACGATTAATCAAATCTCTTAACACTTCATTAGGATTATCTTTTCCTTCTAAAGTAAACAATAAATCATCTTCATTACAAGCTGCATTTTCATTTTTAACTGCACAAACTACATTAACATCTCTATCAGTAACCCAGGTATCTACTTCCGCAACAACATACTTTAATCCATCACGATTATATATTCTTTGAAAACGTTTAGCAACCTCCTTACAACGTTCTTCGGGACTCCATTTTTTCCCAAAATAATAATTATCAGGTTTCCAGGAAATAATCGTTGTTTGTGTCTTTGACTTTGGTTTATTAACTACCGTTGCAGGAACTATTTCACCCTTATATTTGTCTTGGTCACAAGTAAAGGTTATGCCGTCTTTTGTAGCTGTAAGGCCAGGTTCTTGATTTCCTGTAATAACAGAATAGAAATAAGCAGCTGTTAAGACAAAAGGAATTGATAAATAAATGAGAATCTTTTCGTAACGAATCATGATTGATACCAGTATATATTGTTAGGAAGTTAACTAGTGCAGCTTGGCGAAAGTAATCCACCAGATTTTTACAGAAACTTTCGTGACTAGCCACGACAATGTGTTTCAATGAAACTAACGGAAGAATCTCGAAGTTGATGTCCATGATAAAAGCATTGCCAATTAACCTCTCCAACCTACAGAAAACAGTACTCCAACAAATAGTGAGAGGGACAACAAACCCCTATCGCCTTGTTAGACGAGCCAAACTAATCTTAGCCGCAGCATCAGGAGAGAGCAATAGTTCGATTAGTCGAAGATTAGAATTAGACCGAGTACAAGTGCGTCAGTGGCGATCGCGATGGTTTGAGGAGAGAGAAAAACTGAGTGCCGCCGAAGAACAACAGGTAACGGAGAAAGCATTAATGGTCTTGATCAAAGGAATTTTAAGCGATCGCCCAAGACCTGGAACAACAAAATCCTTTACGGTCGAACAAGTAGTCCAGATTGTAGCGATCGCTTGTGAAGAATGTGAAAAATCAGACAGACCAGTGAGCCATTGGACACCTTCAGAGTTGGCGGATGAAGCCATAAAAAGAGGAATTGTCGAAAAGATTTCCCCCCGTAGTGTGGGGCGTTTTTTAAAAAGAAGCGACATTACAACCACATCTCGTTCGTTACTGGTTAAATGCCAAAATTGATGATCCCTTAAAATTTAAAAAGCAAGTCAAATATATCTGTGAACTTCATCAAGAAGCTAAAACTTTGTTAGAACAAGGAATTCATTTAATTAGTACAGATGAAATGACAGGGATTCAAGCTCTTGAGAGATTATTTCCGAACAAAAGAATCAAGCCTAAACAAGTAGAAAAAATCGAATTTGAATATGAAAGACACGGAACTTTAAGCTTGATTGCGAACTGGGATGTGGCAAGAGGAAAAGTTGTTAGTCCCTCTATTGGACCGACAAGAACAGAACAAGATTTTTCTGAACATATCCAGAGAACGATTAAGATTGATGAAAAAGCAGAATGGATTTTTATTGTAGATCAACTCAACACTCATAAATCGGAAAGCTTAGTCAAATTAGTAGCAGAAAGCTGTGGAATTACTATTGATTTGGGGAGAAAGGGAAAGGAGGGGATTTTGCAATCTATGGACAGCAGAGCAGATTTTTTATCAGATGAATCTCATCGAATTCGCTTTGTTTATATTCCCAAACATACATCGTGGCTTAATCAAATTGAGTGTTGGTTTTCGATCTTAGTCCGGCGTTTACTCAAAAGAATTACTGTCCGTTCAACTGAAGAACTATCCCAAAAAATTCTCAATTTTATTGATTACTTTAATCAACATTTTGCTAAGCCGTTCGTTTGGAAATTTAAGGGCTTTAAAGATCATAAGTGACTGGTGGATTATTTTTGCTAAGCTGCACTAGGGTTTGCTGAAAAAGTTTCTCCAAAATTTATGCCACTTTTGACCAAGAATTTTCTGACAAATCAATAAGTTTTAGTACATAAAAATTGTTTAAAGTATAATCAAAATTAATGAAAGGCGGCTTGATAAGTTCCCCTGTTCTATTATCAGTAAATAAGGACAAAAAAAGCGACAAAAACTGCCTCAGAAGTTTAGAAAGATTGACAACTAAAAATGTAATAGCAATAGATGTAATGGAGGTTTCAGGGAGTTTTGTCATCACGAGATTTAGGCTAAATCTTCGTTTAGCTTGTCCAAACTTTCCCTCAATAGCATTACGGAAGCATTCATCGGAGTGGGCTTGTTTCTTTTCTTCTTCACTGACATTTTTCGGAGGTCTTCCTAACTTCGGACCACTGATTCTTATCCCTCTTTCCTTACACCAATTTCTGTTTTCCCTAGTTCGATAAATTTTATCTACATGGACGGATTCGGGATAATAGCCAAACGTTTCTTTATACTTTTCTACTTGTTCTTTTAAATGACAAGATTCATTGAAGTTTTCCCAACTTATTTTGTATAGAAACACATAGTTATCTACACAGCTTACTGAGAGTTTAGCTCCAAACTCTATTGGTTTTCCTGCTTTTCCCCTCACTATTGGACGAATATGCGGTTGAGTTAAACTTACAATTCTTTGAGGAACACTCTGGGTCTTATTCTCCCACATTGACTGTTGTTGTTCATAAACTTTTTTGATAGTCTCTAGACAATTTTTCTGTCTTTTACTCAGATTTTCCAGGGAAGCCCCAGCTTGAATTAAGTCTTCTATATTTCCTAAATTTTTCTTAAGGTATTTTAACTGTTTCCCGATAGCTTTTCTTCTTTCTTGATAAGATACTTTTCGTTTTTTAGCTACTTTTAAGTATTCCTTTCTAGCAATTTTTCTAGAAGTTCTCGGCTTTTTTCTCAATTTTACTCTTAATGGTTTATAAAGATTATCTATTATTCTTTCTGTCTCAATTCTGGCTTGATTTAATATGCCTAAATCCGTTGGGTATTTGATGTCTGCTGGCGCACAAGTCGCATCTAAAATTAGTTTACCTTTATTTTTTATTTTTTCTCCTTTTTCTTGGAGACAATCCTTTTTTTTTACTTCTTTATCACTCTTGTCTATTTCTCTTTTTACTATTTTTTTATTGATTTTGTTTATCAATTCTCCATCAATTCTTTTCCTAAAATGAACTAGCATTGAAGATTCCAGTGGTGGCTCTTGTTGATAACAATTTAAACCTATAAAGTATTGTAGATAGGGATTTTCTCTAATCTGTTCTATAGTTTCTCTATCACTTGTTCCTAATTTTTCCTTAATAATTAATGTCCCTAATGCCATTCTAAATAGTTTGGCTGGCGCACCTTTTTCTGCTGAAAAAAGTTTAGCATATTCTTCCTCAAAATCATCCCAAGGTATCAACTCTGCCATGATTACCCAACGATTATTGGGGGACAATTTGCCCTCGAAAGGTAATTCAAATTTTTCTGGGGGCGATAAAGGTTGCTCCTCTTTTCGATACATTTGTTCTTGACCAACAACTGGGAGGTGTTTCTACCAATTATAGCGGTTTGTAGCCGACAAAGCTGATCTTTTTTGCGATCGCGAATATGGGTGTAACCTTTTAAAGAATAGGGTTTTGCTTTTATTCAGCAAACCCTACTTATAGCCCAGCACTAGAATCAGCAGTAGAATCGGGTTACCTTGTTGACCCCGATGTTAATAGTGGCACCTTCACCCTCACCGAGGGAGTTGAACCAGCCACCAGTCCCACCATTGGGGTAACCGTCGGCTCCACAACCCTAATTCGAGACGAACAAACAGTGATGGAACTGACCTTCACTAGCGAAGGTGATATTCCCGCTGAAGGTGTAGTGGTACTCCTAGAAGGACCTCCCAAGGGGTTTGCTGAGTTTGATTTTAGCGAACCAATCAATATCACCGGTGGAACCATAGTTGGCACCGATGACATCGCCAGTACATTGTCCCTCCTCATCACAGATCCCACTGCAACAGTTGAACTGCCTGTGTTGCTAGAAGAAGAGGGGCAAGAGACCATAGTCTTACCCTTCACTTTAATAGATGGGGAACAATACGAAATTGACCCAGAGGCTAGTGCCATAGAAGTTACCATTCAGGATCCTCCTGTAATAAGCCTTGGGTTGTTGGGTGGAACCTTTAACGGGAATGATTTAATAGTCCCTCACTTAGTAGAACAAGCAGACGGAATTCCTATCTTAAGTGTGGTGCTAGAATCAGATGGTACCATTCCCGAAGGTGGTTTGATTGTTGATGTCAATACCGACCTAGCAGATATCACCCAGTTAGTCAACGAACCCCAATTTAATCCCATCGCCTTTGGTGGTCAAGTTATTAGTGCGATTTACGACGAAGCAGGAATCGCCACAGGGTTACGGGTTCGTATGGATGACCCCAACACTGTTGTGAATTTCCAGAACGGTGTGGGTTTTGATGCCACCGGACCCCAAACAGTCAGTTTCTTTGTTGAAGAGGGAGACCGTTATATTTCCACTGGGGAAGCAGCCAGTATAACGGTGTATGACACATTAGACCAAGTACCACCACCACCAGAACCCCTGCCAGAAGTTGGAGTTACTATTGCTGGAGGCGGTATTAGTCAACAAGTGCCACCCCTAGTGGAAGGAGAAGGGGACATTACCTTGGAACTTACTGTTGAAGGGGAAATACCCACAGACGGGGTAATCACCTATCTAAAAACCGATCAAGAAGCTGGGTTAGGGGAGTTCGATCTGCTCAACGCCGAAGTAGTTGGAGGGCTTTTCCCCAGTCCTGATGGTGACGGAGAAGGCTTTTACTTCAAGGTCACCGAACCCACGGCCACTATTACCGTTCAAGCGGCAGTAGACGACATAGAGGAAGGCATTGAAACCATTGATTTCTCCCTACAATCTGTCCCTGGATACACCATCGATGATGACGCTCAGGGAATTTCTCTGGAGTTAGCTGATGATGAGAATAGCAAAATTCAGGTTAGCATCGACAGTAGCCCCATCGATCTAGTTGCAGAAGAAGAAACCCTCGCTACCATTACCCTCAATCTCAGTTCTCCCCCTCCAGCAATAAAACCAATTCCCTCACGAGACGGAACCCCCCCAGAAGCAGGAATACTGATAACGGTACAAACAGATGGTTTACAAGAGTTTAACCTGGATAGTTTGACTGCCACAGGAGGGAACATTGTCAATGTTAATACCGATACCGGAACCATTGACATCCGAGCTCTTGAACAAACAGTAACGATTACGGCTACAGTAGCCAACGATGGGGAGGCAGAAGGACTAGAAACCGTCCTCTTTACTTTAGTCGAACCAGGGGAAGATGCAGATTATCAAATCAGTACCACCAACCCTGAGCAGAATCAAGTCAGCTTCGATATCTATAACACCCTCAACGAAAGTCCAGTCAGGGTAGAAAGTGCAGAATCTGACGATACCATCGCCATCTCCATTCCCATTGCAATCAACGTGGATGACGACGGGAGACCAACTGTAAGTATCGAGGTTGACGAAACGGAGTTAATTGAAGGAGATGACGTTACTTTTAGCTTCGACGCTCTAGGAGGAGTTGATCTGCTCCCCTCCCCTAATGAGCCTGTAACCATTCTTGTTAATGGGGATACCTTGGGAGGTTTAGCTGAATTTGAGTTATTTGATGAGAATAACAACCCCTTATTTACCACAGTGGGCATTGAGAGCGTCTCAATTTTAGATGATGAGACTAACTTTTCTGCTGTTCTCATTGACCCCGACGCTAGTATTACCTTCTCTGTGGTTGATGATGGACTAAATGAAGCGGAAGAGCAATTCACCTATACCTTGGCCGATGAGCAACCAGATTACTTTGTTGACCCCAATGCTGAGAGTGTTACTATCACCATTGAAGGTGTAGATGGCATATTTTTTGGTACACCTGGTCGAGACATATTTGATGCTGGTTTGACTCCTCCTGGCTTCGATGGCGTTAATAATACGGTATTCGCCCGTGAAGGAGATGATCTGATTGACACCGTAGGAGGTAGCGGTGGTAATACTCTTTACGGGGAACAGAACAATGATACCTTTATCCTCCGCAGCAATGATACAGCCTTTGGTGGAGAAGGTGAAGATAGTTTCTTCCTCTTAAGGGGTGATAACATCATCACTGGGGGTCCAGGAGCCGATGAATTCTGGTTGGTTGCATCTGATATTCCTGAGTCTCTCAACATCATCAACGACTTTAACGACATAGATGGAGATGTCTTGGGTATTGCTTCACTCGACTTCGATCAACTGACCATCAGCGATGCCAACGGAGACACTTTAATTGCCGCCGGAGGCAATCCATTCGCCAGACTGATTGGAGTTGATGCAAATAGTTTGAGTGAGGATAACTTTATCATTGTCTAATTAATGGATAGGGGCTTAATAATTGGACTTTGGACAAAAAACAATTATTAGCGTAAATTTTACGCTAAACATATCTCCAGAGCTAAAATAGAGAATTAAGGTGATTTTAAAAACTCTCTTTCCATCTTTTTAGGGGATTTTAAATATTAAATAGCTTCATTCAGTTTCGGTTCCAATATAGATATCTAAGTAGCTTTCCGTTAGAGATTGAATGACTCGTTCTAATTCATCAATGAGATTTCTTCTAGTGAGTTTTTCTACAGCATCAATATGAGCAGAACTTCCGGCTCGTCCTAAATATTTATATTTGGTTTTTTTCTCATTATTAGTGGCCATAGGAAAAATTGATTCAGCAGCCTGTAGTTTATAATACCAGTAGATTGTTCCCTTTCCATTAACCTGATAACGAATAATATGACAATTAGCTGGTGCTACTTCCCCTTCCCGTTCAATTTTCTTTATTTTCTGTTTAAGAGAGCGAATTAGACTCTTAATTTGTTTGGCTCTCAGGTGGACATCTTGACTGGTCTTAAGTTCGGAATGTGATGACATTAGCCTTAACTGTAACAAACAACCTCTTTTGATGTTAGCGTATATATTTCGCTAATTTATAAGGTAATAAATTTTAAAAATGACCAAAAATGAAACGGCTACGTCTGTCGAGGAATTCCTGGTGTGGAGGTCTAACCTCTTCCAAGGACTAAAAGCTAGAAAAGAAACTATTATAGAATTACTCGATGCCCTCTCCAGTAACCAACAAGCTCACTCAGTCGTTGAATTGTCTCTCAATCCTTTATTTAGAAGAGATTATAACAGTTTATATAGAGGAATTCAAGAGTTTTTACCCACTCAAACTGACCCTAATTATGAACAGAGAATTGAGACTTTATTTTCAGCGGTATCGAGAACAATTCCTCCCACTTCAAAACATTATAACTTATTTGGTATTGACACAACTCCCTGTCCACGACGGTTTGCCGAAACGTTAGCGGATAAAACCTTTATTCATTACCCCAATCCAATTAAGGGAAATAAACCCATTAATATTGGACATTGTTATTCCGTTGTCTGCGCTTTACCTGACCAAATAGACACAGAAAAAGTCCCTTGGGCTGTCCCCTTATCAGGAGAGCGAGTCCCCTCTAAACATAAAGGAGTAAATCAAGGCAATCAACAACTAAAAAAAATCTGGCAAAGTTCTTTATTTTCTGATAAATTATCTGTCTTAGTGGCTGATAGTGACTACAACCAAAAGGATGTTATTGGGGAACAAGTTAAGCATGAAGACGTAGTTACTATTACAAGAGTTAGAAGTGACCGAGTTTTTTATCGTCAATTTATTCGGGACCCAAATCAAGCCAAGACTTCGGGACATCCCCGTTGGTATGGGGATAAATTTGACCTTAAAGATGACCAAACTTGGACTGAACCTGATGAAGTTCATCATGTTCCCTTTACAACGAAAAAAGGTCGTCAATTAACAGTGACTATTTCGGGATGGAAACAGATGTTAATGAGAGGAACTAAAAACTATAAAATGAACAATCACCCCTTTACTTTACTCCAGATTGTTGTCAGAGCTCAAGAAAGAAATAGTATTTGGAAAACTATGTGGCTTATTGTTATTGGTTCTCGGCGCGATGAGTTAAGTTTAGTTGATTGTTATCAGTGTTATCGACAACGTTATGACATGGAACATCTTTTTCGATTTGGTAAACAAAGATTATTGATGATATCTTATTTAAATCCCGATGTACATCATGAAGAAAATTGGTTTAAACTAACACTTCTTTCTTATGTAAATTTGTGGGCTGCCAGAAAATTAGCTGTGGTTTTACCCCGTGATTGGGAACAGTATTTGAAGACTAATAAATCCATCAAAATCACCCCTAGTCTAGTTCAAAGAGACTTTTCAAGAATAATTACGACCTTGGGGACTTTCGCCAAATTTCCCAAACGTCGAGGTTTTTCTTCCGGACGTATTAAAGGTTACAAAAAAGCCCCACGAACTCGTCATGATGTTATCAAGAAAGGGAGCAAAAAATCAACTAAAAACTTAAAAGCTCCTTAGTTTTCCTCAGAATCTATAGATTAGCCCTATTTGTCAGCCAATTTTATTGACTGATACAGAGCCGATATTTTGGGATTTTAGTTTAGCGTAAAATATACGCTAACAAGCTTTTTTTTGTCCAAAGTCCAATAATAATATTATTAAGCCCCTACAGTTTTTTACCTACAATGTCGGATGAATGCCCCCGCTACATTTTTCGAGCTAAATACTCACCAAAATCTTTAGTCCTGAGTGTGCGAAGGATCACGGGGGATGAAATACGACCAATAAATTAACGCAAAGCAAAGATTTTAATTCTCGCTAATTTGGGTAAACTATGTTAGACTTAATTTATCCGAGGTCGAAGGTTAATAAATGCTAGTTGTAGAAGCTAAACTTAAAAACGGAACACTAGAGCAGTACCAGAAACTAGATGAAGCCATTAGGACATCCCAGTTTGTGCGTAATACCTGCGTGAGTTATTGGATGGATAATAAGGGGATAACCCGTAATGACCTCCAAAAACTTTGCTCTACATTAGCTAAAAATAAAGACACACCTTGGGTAACTTTATTAAACTCTCAAGCCCGTCAATCTGCTGCTGATAGGGCATGGCAATCAATTAACAGGTTCTACCAGAATTGCGGAGCGCCGACGCGCCATCTCATGGCGCATGTCGCCGCACCAAGCAGTCGTGCCAAGATATCAGGGAAGAAAGGGTTTCCTCAGTTTAAAAAATATAGTCGTTCTGTTGAGTATAAACTAACAGGATATAAGCTATCTGATAACAGACGTAAAATTAAATTCATTGATGGATTTAAAGCAGGAGAATTTGATTTATGGTGTAGTCAAAGAACATTAGTTTATTATTCAGAACAACAGATTAGACGGGTAAGAGTTGTTAGACGTGCTGACGGTTATTATTGCCAGTTTCTTATTGATGTAGAACGTCAAGAAAACCATAAACCAACGGGACAAGTAACAGGAATTGACTTGGGCTTAAAAGAGTTCTACACTGATGCTCAGGGAAATACTGTTGATAATCCACGCTATTTAAGGAAATCAGAAAAACGCCTTAAAAAAGCGCAAAGAAGATTATCAAAACGGTTCCGTAAAGGTAAAAAACAGTCTAACAACTATCACAAGCAACGGGTAAAAGTTGCCAAGCTTCATCTTAAAGTATCAAGACAGCGTAAAGACAAAGCAATTAAGGATGCTTTGGCGTTAGTCCAATCTAATGATTTGGTAGTATATGAAGCTTTAAAAATTAGAAACTTGGTGCGGAATGCACCGCCGCTTTCCACTGCCGACCCTGCTGGATTTGAAATCCAGCAGGAACGCGGCAGCGCATTCCACGCCTTGAATTCAATTCAAGGTAGGTCGGCGGTAAAAAACCGTAAACTTGCTAAATCGATTTCTGATGCTTCTTGGTATCAATTCACCCAATGGTTGAATTGTTTTTCTAAGATTTATCGCATCATTTGTGTTGCTGTACCTCCCCATTTCACCACTCAAGACTGTTCAGTTTGTAGCACAAGAGTTCAAAAGTCATTAAGTACGAGAACTCATCAATGTCCGAACTGTAAAACAGTCTTAGATAGGGATCATAACGCAGCAATTAATATTCTTAAAAAGCGATTCAGCGCGGTCTTGGGGGTTTCCCCCATGAGCGACTGAATCAAGAAGGGGTTGAAATATTTGGGAGAACATCTCAACGGTAGTGTAGGGCATACACAAACCGGAGCCAGTGCGGTCTTGGGGTCTCCCCAAGTAGAGCAACTGGCGTACCCAAACGCCTTGGGAGAGTCCGACCTCTGGATTATCAATGGTAACATTGATAATCTAAGTTGTCTCGTTGAACAAGGAATTTCTAGCAGTGATGTGGAAAGAATCCCCCGTTAAACTTCGTTGTAACGGGGGAGTATGTCAATGAATAATAATGGGTTTTAAACCTAGACCTCTCAAACTTTGTTCTGCTTTTTGAGCATTATCTTTATCACTAAATAATCCCACTTGTAACATAGATCTACCTTGATAAGATGTGGAAAAAGCTTCAGGAAACAGCGATCGCACCCGAGTCTTATCTCTACTACTATTAACCGCAACCACCACCCGATAACTTTGAGTAGTGCCTGTGGAACGAGAGGGCGATCGCATAGCATTGGGGGAAGGAGGAGGAACCACACCACTAACACTTTTAGTAGTTGGAGGTTGCAGAGGAGGGAGTTCCGAAAAATTTGGTAAGGGTGGGGGTTCGTTAGATACCAAAGGGGTTGGGGGAGGAGGTAACTTACTATTAGAAGGTCTAGAGTTGAAGTTGTTACCTAGAGAAACAGGAGAGGGTTGAGTTTCTGCGGTGAAAGTTTGTTCTTGTACAGGAGGCTCAAATTCAGATACCATAGTGGATGAATCACTGGGATTATCAGCCGGTTGGGCAAGAATAGCGGTACTATCCCCTGTTAAGTAGACATGGCTTAATACTCTGCCATTATAAGCCCGTCGGGTGAATCGCCAGCCCTGATCTAAATCAATCTTCAAAAACCCTTCTGCCATTCCTTGGGTTCTTCCTACAACTATATCCGGTTGACTAGGATCTTTGCGATGGGTTCCCACTAACACTAATTCCCCGTTCCGTCGAACCAGTCTTAACAAATAGTGGAGTCCTAAGTCTTGTCCGTCGATGCGAAGAGAATAACCATTACTACCTGTACTCCTTTGACAACTACCAGCAAAATTGAAGTTGAGGAGCAAAGGATCAATGGTGGTCACTGAGTTTGATTGTATTTCTGCCCAACACTGTCGCTTTCCTGGGATTTGTCGTATAATCAGTAAGTCGTATTTATTTCCTCCATAGGGTCTGGCGATCGCCATAAATTCCTCTTGGTTTACTTCTTGTTCATAAAAAGGAGATGCGTCAGCAGCCAACCAAGGAATTATACTGGTCAAAGCGAAGGTGCTAACAACAACAAGCTTACGGATAAGTGTGAGTTTCATAGTCTCTACCATTGCATAATCACAACAAGACCAACACAACAGTGTATGTCCATGTCTGCGATCATGACGGCTCTTATCAGTAGAATGTTGCTAACAATTGATTTGAGCCAGTATTTTCCCATACTCACCCAAAAAAAGGGTTAACCTATCAGTGGTCAACCCCAAGCTTGGGAACGCGCGCTAAATCTTAGCTGTGAAGAACTAAATTGATATTAGCTGTGCCTAAGTTACGCTGCTTAACTTCTGCTAAGGTCTTGTTAACAGCATACTTTTGATTGATGGAGTTGATTAACTCGGTTTGGTTATGCTTCTTAGCAACACCCCAAAGGTCAGCAATCAAGTCAAAGCTACCGTCGCTATTGCGAGACCAGCCAAGATCGTATTCGCCATCAAGAACAGCAACGATATCAGAACGAACGCGCTGACCGTTATAACCTCTTACGTCAGCTTCGGTTTTTACAAAAATACCGAGGTCGCGTAAAGAAGCTTGTAAAATTTCAGCATCTGTAATTTTGGTACGGAGAGTGCTAAAGTGAGACATTTTCGATTTCCTCCAGTGGAACAGAAGTTAACAACGACAATTTAGGTTTATTTCGGTCGTTTCATGAGAACGACTTTTGATAGGCTGCTAGCCAAAAGCTAGCCTTTGCACCTGTTGGGAGCAGGTGAAAGCTTGTTAGAACTCCAATCGCTGATACTCAGCGACGGAGGCTGAAGCAGGTCGCGCTCTTTGCCTAGCCCAGTCCCGTAGGGCTGTTACCTGTTCAGTCATGGTGCGAGATAGGGGTAGTGTGGATTTAATGGCAGCAATAATATCAAGCCGCGTAAACTCCCTATCTTGAGCAAAAGCTTCATACATCGCTGCAATGATAGCTTGCTCTATTTCTGCACCGGAAAATCCATCGGATACCTTAGCCAGTTGCTCAATATCGAAGCGAGATATTTCTGAGCGACGCTTACTAAGGTGAATATTGAAAATAGCTTGACGTTCTTCTAAACTTGGCAAATCCACAAAAAATATTTCGTCGAATCTCCCTTTGCGTAAGAACTCTCCTGGTAGCCGTTCAACACGGTTTGCCGTAGCCATAACGAATACAGACGAGGTTTTTTCCTGCATCCAGGTTAAAAAGGAGCCAAAAATACGACTCGATGTCCCGCCATCTGAATCTGCTGATCCGGCACTACCAGCAAAGGCTTTGTCTAATTCATCGATGAAGAGTATGGCAGGGGAAATTGATTCTGCGGTTTTGAGAGCGTTTCTCAGGTTGGCTTCCGAACGACCTACAGCCGAATCATAAACCCGACCCAAATCTAACCTTAGTAATGGCAAACCCCATAGTTTAGAAGTGGTCTTAGCAATTAGGGACTTTCCACATCCTGGAACCCCTAAAATTAGCATTCCTTTGGGTTGCGGTAAGCCATATTCCCTGACCCTTTCTGTAAAAGCCCCAGACCTTTGTTTGAGCCATTTTTTCAGTTCTTCTAAACCACCCACCGAATTGATAGTTTCGTCTTCTTCGATGTAGTCTAAAACGCCATTCCTGCGAATCTGCTGCTTTTTCTCTGATAAGACAATATTAACCTCGTCCTCTGTCAGACGACCCGCCTTCACATAAGCTTTACGATACACTTTCTCTGCTTCATCTTTGGTTAGTCCCAAAGTCGCTTTAAGCAGTTTCTCACGAGCATCGGTGCTAATACGATTACCTCTACTTTGTTCTAGTTGTCGTGACAGAACTTGGTCGAGTTCGCTTAAGTCTGGGAAGGGAAAATCGAGAACAACAACATCCTTCTCTAGTTCTATAGGAATCTGTTGTAGGGGAGAGAGCAAGATGATTGTCTTCTCTGTTCCCCGTAAGCTAATTATCGCATCCCGCAAAGAACGGGTGACATTAGCATCACCAATAAAGGGGTGCAAATCTTTAAAGATGAAAATCCCTGGTTCTTTTTCACGCATAACCCAACTAATAGCTGGTTCTGCATGAACCGTATTATGTTGAGTTGAGTTTCCTGGCTGTCCATATTCAACCATTCCGTGGGTCACAGTCCAAGAAAAGACTCGCCTACTCTTACTATATTGTTGAGCTATTTTAGCTATGGCTTGCTCTGCTCTTTGTTCTTCTGATGTAACAAGGTATATTAAGGGGTATTGAGCTTGTATTAGTATGTTTAGCTCTTCTCTCATGGCATCGACCTGTAAATAATGGTTGGACAGTTAAGCTACTTAGCAGGGAACTAAGGCTTCTTCCCCAGAAGTTTCGGCGTTGGTTGACACAGTCTCCCTGATATCCAAAGCAAAGTCATCTGTGATGACACTAGGCTGGTTTTTCAGAGATACCATCTTGCCATCCTGCATTACCATAGCGGCGTCGCATTCTGGACAAACATGGACTTGGTGTGTTTTCCCGTAGGCTGCTGACTCTATCTCTTCTACCTTATCTGGGTGCTTGAGATAAAAGTCCACTGCTCTCTCAACTAACGCTGACATTGAATCTTCATCAATGGCTGCTCTAATTTTGAGTTGCCGATGAATTCCAGGGGGGAGATATAGTGTGACTTTTTGCTTGTCTTGCATATCACTCTAGCTGAGGTTACCCGGGTATGTGTCATTATCCTAGCGATTTTTTTTTGAGCCGTCAAGCTGTTATGCCAGTATGACGGCATTATTGTAACATTACTTAATATCCGAGGGTTTAACGACTTGACGAACTCGATAAATGGGGCGTTTTTGGGACTCATGATAGGTTCTCATGATTAATTCTGCCAGTAATCCAGAAATCAAGAGTTGGATACCAGTGAGGATCAGAAGCACAGCTAAGATCAGTAAGGGACGATGGCCAATGCTCAAGCCGATAATTAGTTTGAGGAAGGTTAAATAAGTTCCTAGCAATAGTCCTGTGATCAGTAAAATAAGGCCACCCAGTCCAAAAATGTGCATGGGACGGGTTAGAAATTTTTTCAAGAAAAAGATGGTCAGTAAATCCATGACAACCCGAAAGGTTCGTCCTAAACCGTATTTACTTTGTCCAAAACGGCGGGCATGATGACGAACAGGGATTTCTGTAATTTTTGCTCCTTCGATATAGGCAAGAGCAGGTAAAAAGCGATGTAACTCCCCATAGAGATTCATGTCTGAAATAACTTCTCGACGATAGGCTTTTAAGGAACACCCATAGTCGTGCAATTTAACTCCTGTAACGCCACCAATCATCCAATTAGCGATTTTAGAAGGCAGGAGTCGTGTTAAACGATTATCCTGACGATTTTTGCGCCAACCACTCACCAAATCGTAACCTTCTTCCACTTTAGCCACTAACTTAGGAATATCAGCCGGGTCGTTTTGTAAATCTCCGTCTAAGGTAATCATAATTTTTCCTTTGGCATATTGAAATCCGGCGGCCATGGCAGGGGTTTGGCCATAGTTGCGACGAAAAATAATAGCAACTAAATCATGGCGACTCCTAGCAAGTTTTTGTAATAATTCAGCCGAACCATCTTGAGAACCATCGTCGACGGCAATAATTTCGTATGATCGTTTACTTTCCTGTAAAACATCGGCAATTTTAGCAATTAATACGGGTAAACTTTCAACTTCATTAAAAATAGGAACAATCACAGACAGATAAACTTCACTATAATTCTGATTATCTTTGGGAGAAAGTAATGTTAATGTTTCTTTCATCGATTTAGAACAACTGAGTTTATTTTGTTTGATAATCTAACATAATATTTAGTTCACTCTCTCCCTGCTATAATTATCATTGGTGTGTAAACCTAAAATCTCCAGGAGAGGTGGCAGAGTGGTTGAATGCGGCAGTCTCGAAAACTGCTTTGTCGCAAGGCAACGAGGGTTCGAATCCCTCCCTCTCCGTTTCCAAATAAAAACGGGAGTCGATAAAACATCCACTCCCGTTTCTAGTTAATTCTTGAAAATTAATATTTAGGGACAAAAGATTGCTGGTTTCTGTCCATGTCCACGTTTTCTCCAGGATATAAAGGTTGCTGATCGAGACTACCTAAACGGTTGAAAGGCCAAAAACGAACAAAGGCTTTACCAATGATTTTATCTTTGGGAACAAATCCCCAATAGTGGGAATCGTAGCTGTTATTACGATTATCTCCTAATACTAAATATTCTCCTTCAGGAACTACGACCGGACCATAATCGTAGTTAGGATCTTCGGCAATATATTTTTCAGTAATTTGCTCCCCGTTAACATAAACTTTACCCTCTCTTACTAGAACGGTTTCTCCTGGTAATCCAATAATGCGCTTGATAAAAGCATCGTTAAAGTCTTGAGCTTTTAAAGCTTCTGTAGGATTAAAAACCACCACATCCCCTCTAACTGGTTCTCGGAAACGATAACTCATTTTTTCAATGATCAGGCGATCGTTAATTTCTAGGGTAGGTTCCATGGAAGAAGAGGGAATGTAGCGCGCTTCAGCTACAAACGTCCGAATACCAAAAGCCAGAATAACGGCCGTCACAACGGTTTGGGTGAGTTCAACCCAAGGATTTTCTTGTTTAGGAGATTGGGGCTGTTTATTTTTATCTTGTTTTACGCTTCGACTCATAGGATATAAAGATTGTGGGAGTTAAGGAAATCGATATTTTGAGATTTTAAGGTAACGAATATTTGATTTTAGTTTAGCTAAACCGAAGTCAATGAGACAATTAAAGTATGGTTGATTTTATTTTAGGGGGTTTTTGCGCAAATGACAGCACTTCTTATTCGTCATCCTCGTATTCTTCTACCTGATGGTGAGTTTTTGCTAGGTGATATCCTAATTCAACAGGGTAAAATCGTCCAGATTGCTCCAGAAATTACAGCACCGGATGGTAGTAATATCATAGACGCTACGGGATTAACTTTGTTACCTGGGGTGATTGATCCTCAAGTGCATTTTCGAGAACCTGGTTTAGAACACAAAGAAAACCTCTTTACGGCGAGTTGTGCTTGTGCTAAGGGGGGAGTCACTTCGTTCTTGGAAATGCCGAATACAAAGCCTTTAACCACCACTCAGGCTCCCTTAGACCAGAAGTTACAGTTAGCTTCCGAAAAGTGTTTAGTTAATTATGGCTTTTTTATCGGAGCGACTCCTGAAAATTTGCCTGATTTGTTAACAACTAATCCGGTTTGTGGTATTAAAATTTTTATGGGATCGTCTCATGGGGCTTTGTTGGTGTCTCGAGAAGCTGAAATTGAACCTATTTTCGCTCGAGGCGATCGCTTAATTGCAGTCCATGCAGAGGATCAAGCAAGAATTTTACAACGTCGTCAAGAGTTTAAAGGGATCACTGATCCAGCAATTCATTCTCAAATTCAAGATGAAACTGCTGCTTTAAATGCGACCAAGTTAGCTCTCAAACTCTCCCAAAAGTATCAAAGACGCTTACATATTTTACATCTGTCTACTGGTATTGAAGCAGAATTTTTAAGAGAGAATAAACCCAGTTGGGTAACGGCAGAGGTAACACCACAACATCTATTGTTGAACACAGAAGCTTATGAAAAAATAGGCACTTTAGCACAAATGAATCCCCCGCTAAGATCCCCTGAAAATAATCAAATTCTCTGGCAAGCTTTATTGGATGGGGTGATCGATTTTATTGCTACAGATCACGCTCCCCATACCCTAGAAGAAAAGGCTAAAGGTTATCCTAACTCCCCTTCGGGAATGCCAGGGGTAGAGACTTCTTTGCCTTTAATGTTAACCCAAGCGATGGCAGGAAAATGTAGTGTTTCTCAGGTGTCTTCTTGGATGGCCACTAAACCAGCAGAAGCTTATAAAATTCCCAATAAGGGGTTAATTAAAACTGGGTATGATGCTGATTTAGTGTTAGTTGATTTAGATAATTATCGTCCTGTTTTAAGGGAAGACTTACAAACAAAATGTGGTTGGAGTCCCTTTGAAGGCTGGAATTTAACTGGATGGCCTATTATTACTATTGTCGGGGGCAATATTGTTTATGAAAGAGGAAAATTAAATACAGAGGTTAGAGGGAAAGCTTTACAATTTGGGAAAAATTAATTATATAGCACTTCTCATACTTGTGAGGTACAGAGTTTTCTAGTTTTAGGAGTTCGGAGTTCGGAGTTCGGAGGCTCGATATTAGGTGTACCTCATGAGTCCGAGAAACGCTATAGTTTATGGCTAAACTATGAAATACACTTCTGCGGCATAGATACAGAATATGCTTAGTATCCTGTTGAAATTTAAGTTAATCCTCAAACTGGGGTGCTAGGATTCGAACCTAGGAATGGCGAGACCAAAACCCGCTGCCTTACCGCTTGGCGACACCCCAACGGTGCTACCTTTGTTATTATAACAACACATGTTGGGGATTTGTCAAATATTTTTTCTGGCACAGTCATATAGTGATCAGTTATGGGGTGACATACCCACGTATTTCGCTACGCTTCATAATTATCAATAAAGGATAATTTACAACTTTGGGATGCTCCCTTCAAAACAGAATGACTTGACTAATCTCTATAGATTCAATTAGGATAATAGAATAAATAAAATTAACTCATAGTTTATATGAGTCTTTTAGATTAATAAAAAGTGATTTACAGAGAAACTTTAAACTTATTAGAATGGGAACGGCTTGGCCAGCATCTAGCAACTTTTACTGCCACAAAAATGGGAGCCATAGCAGCCCGTAATTTACCTATACCAACATCCTTAGCAGACAGTAAAGAACTATTAGCCCAAACTCAAGAGATTTATGGTTTAGAGCAAAACTTAGAAATAAGATGGACGTTTGAAGGGATAACAGATGTGGGAGACTCCCTAAAAAGGGCTACCCTAAAAGGAATTCTTTCGGGAAAAGAACTGTTAAATATTGCCACTACTTTAGCCGGAATGCGACGCTTAAGACGCATTATCGATGATTGTGAAGAATTACCAGTTTTAAAGGAATTAGTCGCCGATATTCGCACCTATCCCGAACTAGAAAAAGCCATCCACCATTGTATAGATGAAGCAGGAAAAGTAACCGATCGCGCTAGTCCTAAATTAGAGAGTATTCGTCATAATCTCAAAGAAGTTAGGGATCGCATCTATCAGAAACTGCAAAACATTATCCAGCAAAAAGGAGGGGCGATCCAAGAACCAGTGATTACCCAAAGGGGCGATCGCTTTGTAATACCCGTTAAAGCAGGACAAAAAGAGCAAATTCCTGGTATTACTCACGATACTTCCGGCACAGGTGGCACATTTTACATCGAACCAAACTCCGTAGTACAGATGGGCAATAAACGCCGTCAATATTTGCGACAGGAAGAAAGAGAAGAAGAAACCATCCTACGGCAGTTGACGGAAAAAATAGCAGAAGTGGCCGAAGACTTGGAGTATTTATTAGCGATCGCCATGGTTTTAGACTTAGCCACAGCTAGGGCCCGTTATAGCTTCTGGCTGGGAGCAAACCCCCCCAGGTTTATCCAAGATAAAGAAACCATAACCCTTAGACAGTTACACCATCCCCTATTGGTTTGGCAAGAAAAACACGAACAAGGCTCGCCAGTTATTCCCATCAACGTACAAATTAAACCAGATATTCGGGTTATTGCCATCACTGGGCCCAACACCGGAGGTAAAACCGTAACTCTGAAAACCCTAGGTTTAGCGGCCTTAATGGCCAAAGTTGGCTTATTTGTACCGGCCAAAGAACCAGTGGAGATACCCTGGTTTGAGAAAATACTAGCAGATATTGGGGATGAGCAGTCCATAGAACAAAATTTATCCACTTTTTCCGGTCATATTCGTCGTATTGTTCGCATTTTAGAAGCATTAGAACAGGCAACACTATCACCTGAAACTCTCCCCCACTCCCCGTCCCCCAGTCTCATCCTTCTTGACGAAGTAGGTGCCGGCACAGATCCTGCTGAAGGTAGCGCACTAGCCATGGCCTTATTAAACCGTTTAGCAGATCAGGCCAGGTTAACCATTGCCACCACCCATTACGGAGAATTAAAAGCTCTCAAATACGAAGATTCTCGCTTTGAGAACGCTTCGGTAGAATTTGATGATCGAACCTTCTCCCCCACTTATCGCCTGTTGTGGGGCATTCCAGGGCGGTCTAATGCCCTGAGTATTGCTCAACGTCTAGGGTTAGATGTTGATGTTATTGATGAGGCCAAAACTCGTATCGGTGGACTGTCTCAAGATGTTAACGATGTCATTGCCGGCTTAGAAGCACAGCGTAGAAAGCAGGAAGAAAAAGCCCAAGAAGCTCAAAAATTATTGCAACAAACTGAAAAATTCTATGGTGAAGTTACACAAAAAGCTACAGCTTTACAAGAGAGGGAACAAGACTTAAAACGTTATCAAGAACTAGAAGTGCAGAAAGCGATCGCCGATGCTAAAGAAGAGATCGCTAAAGTTATCCGTAATTTACAAAAAGGCAATAAAAGCAGCCAAAATGCTCAAAAAGCAACGGAAGCTATTAATAATATTAGTCAACGCCAGTTACCCAAAAAAGTTAAACCAAAGGTCAGTTATCAACCAAAAGTTGGCGAAAAAATTCGTCTCTCCAACTTAGGACAAACTGCCGAAGTATTAGAGGTTTCTGCCGAAGATGAAGAAGTAATGGTACGCTTTGGACTGATGAAAATGACCGTTGCTTTTCGGGATATTGAATCATTAGATGGTCAGAAGATAGAAACCAAAGTTAAGGAGAAAAAACAAGCTGTTACACCTCCACCTCCACAACCTAGTAAACCCAAAGATGTCCCAACTATCCGTACCTCTAAAAACACCATTGATATTCGGGGTAGTCGTGTAGCTGAAGCTGAGGCAGACTTAGAAAATGCCATAGCCCAGGCCACAGACTCCGGTATATTATGGATTATTCATGGCAAAGGGACAGGTAAGTTACGTCAAGGAGTTCATGAGTTTTTGAAGCGTCATCCTCAAATAGCTAAGTTCGAGTTGGCTCCTCAAAAAGAAGGGGGTTCTGGGGTTACTTTAGCTCATTTCAAGTAGTTGACTTCTAGAAGGGGTCGAGGTGGATGTTACCATCACACCCCTCCCATCCGAAACCGTGCTTGCGACTTTCATCGCACACGGCTACTCAACATATTTATCTCACGGGGTGACAAGCCCGTTAAAACCCTGATTGAAAGAGGGTTTCAGCCGTGGCGATCGCTCTATAAATTGTCAAAAACTAGAGGGCTTATTGAGAATAAACAATAATGATAATCATTCTTGCCGTGTGTGTGGGGGGGGAGGGGGGTTACGCGGGGA
>NZ_AADV02000040.1 GCF_000167195.1 Crocosphaera watsonii WH 8501
AGTTCCCAGTTTCTCTTTTACGATGGACAAATAACTATTCTTAAACAAGAAGAGAGTCTTCTGCGAATAATCAACGAATCAAACCACGAATATAATCTTCAACCCATGTGGAAGGAAGTACGTCAAGCACTGAAAGGACAGGTTTCAGGGGTCTACACCGATGTACTTAACCCCGATCTACCCTTTCGTACTATGATGATCGGCGCAGATGGTTTGGAAAGCAGAGTGAAAGTGCCTCCGTTATCTTCTCTCTCTTTTAAATACCAGTGTCCCTTATCGGAAATCAACCGTGTGGCCATTCTCCCTATTGGCGATCGCTGTGCTATTCGTATGGTTCTACATAAAATGGAATATGACGGGCCGGCTTATCCATTCGATTTAACAAGAACTACTAATCTTAGCGATGTAACTGATATTATAGAAAACGGTTTTTTTGATATGTGGAATCCCGATTTTCTTCACTATAATCATGAAGAAGCAAGAATTTATCATGGCAAATGGACGGGGTTATCTTTTGCTCACGAAATAGAGGAAATGGACGATCCTCTTTATGATTTCTCTCCTGTTTATGAACGAATGCGCTACCGTTATGAAGGGCGATCGCAACGATTTTTGTACACCTTAAACCATTGTGATGAAGTTCTTTTTATTCGTACAGGAATGGTCGATAAAGAACAAATTAAGGATTTTATTGCTAAACTCGAAGAGAAGTGTCAAGGGAAGCCATTTCGGATTTTGATCATTTCTCCTCAACCTAGTGAAGAGTTAGCGGAATTGACCAATGTGGTGCATTATGATCTATATCTCAATCCTGATCATATGTATGAGGATTTGGGTTACTGGATGCACTGTACTGAGGTAGTACGTTCAATTCTTGACTCCTTGGGAGTATCCAGCAAAAATCTCTTTTGGTGTCCCCCTAAAATTCCTAAGTAGGTGGGCTGAAAAATATATAAACACTGAGATGAAAACGTCTAAAAAACAAAAAGCCTTAAAAATTCTTACTATTCTTAAAGAACTTTATCCTGATGCTACTTGTAGTTTAACTTATGACAGTCCTGTTCAATTATTAGTGGCTACTATATTATCAGCACAATGTACCGATGAACGGGTTAATAAAGTAACTCCTGAATTATTTGCTCGCTTTCCTGATGCGATCGCTTTGGCTAATGCGGATAGAGAAACATTAGAAACCTTAATTCGTTCCACTGGTTTTTATCGGAATAAAGCGAAAAATATTCAAGGAGCTTGTCAAAAAATTGTCAAAGATTTTAATGGCAAAGTACCTCAAACTATGGAAGAGTTATTATTATTATCTGGAGTTGCTAGAAAAACAGCAAATGTGGTTTTAGCTCATGCTTTTGGCATCAATGCAGGGGTGACAGTGGATACCCACGTTAAGCGTTTAAGTCAAAGACTAGGGTTAACAAAAGCTACTGATCCTGTTAAAATAGAAAAAGATTTAATGCCCCTATTGCCACAAAAAGACTGGGAAAACTTTTCCATTCGGATTATTTATCACGGCCGGCAAATTTGCAAGGCAAGAAAGCCTAATTGTCAAGATTGTCAACTAGCTTTTTTATGTCCTTCTAGTCTTTGATTATCTAACTGCTTATTACGGCATAGAAGGCTGGGTTACTTTTTATGTATTAATATAAATACTATATCTCACTTATGAATACCTCACCCACACAGCAAAATATTCTTATTATAGGAGCATCGAGGGGCATTGGTTTTGGCTTTGTTAAAATGCTCCTAGAACAAAAAAATAATATTAAACTTTATGCAACTTATCGAGATCAAGAAACAGCAGGAGATTTATTTAAGTTACAGTTAGAGTATTCTTCATTTCTTAATCTATTACAGTTAGATATTACCCATGAAGAACAAATTGATAATTTAGCTAAACAATTAAAAAATGAAATATCTGATATTCACTTATTAGTTAACTGTGTTGGCTTTCTCCAAAAAGGTAATATTAAACCAGAAAAAAGTCTTCGTCATATTAACAGCGAAAATTTATTAACATATTTTAAAATTAATAGTACTGCAACAGTTTTATTAGCTAAATATTTTTTACCTTTTTTTCGTCATTCTGAGCCTAGTGTTTTTGCTGCTGTTAGTGCGAAAGTTGGCAGCATTGGTGATAACTATCTTGGGGGTTGGTATGGTTATCGTGCCTCGAAAACAGCCCTTAATATGTTCCTGAAAAATATTTCTATTGAATATAAAAGGACTTGTCCCCATACTATTGTGGTTGCTTTACATCCAGGGACAACAGATACAGACTTATCTAAACCTTTTCAAAGAAATGTTCCCCCAGAAAAGTTATTTTCTGTGGAAAGAACCGTCAATCAACTATTAAATATTATTGATAACTTAACAGAAAATGATACAGGACAATTCTTTTCTTGGGATGGAAGTCGTCTTCCTTGGTAACCTGAGTTCGGAGTTCGGAGTTCGGAGTTTTTTCCATGAGATAATCAGGGTTTAAGACTCTTGATTTTGACCAGTTGTTTATAAATTTCCTTATATCGAACTCAGGTTAATCGAATTAATCTTGAAGTTTTGTAAAGAAAATTAAGAATTTTTCTAAGGTTAATGCTAGTATTAAGACAGGTACAAAGAAGTACACCAAGCTTCTCAAAAAAGATCGATGGGAGTTTG
This sequence comes from Crocosphaera watsonii WH 8501, assembly GCF_000167195.1. Taxonomy (GTDB): domain Bacteria; phylum Cyanobacteriota; class Cyanobacteriia; order Cyanobacteriales; family Microcystaceae; genus Crocosphaera; species Crocosphaera watsonii. The sequence goes on from NZ_AADV02000040.1 coordinate 2,668, forward strand.
TACCATCTACTCAAATCGACGCAGTGTTTTTAATGCCAACATTCAGTAAAAGACACGATGGTATTGCCCGCAACTTTTTAGGCTATTTTTTAAGGAGGTGTTAGGGTAACGGCCATGATCAACACCTGAGTCGGAAAGAGGATGTTGAGTCTTAGAAAAAGCATTGTGAGTCAGTACACACTTTAGTTAGTCACTATCTAACCAATTCATTTAGATTTCTAGGAGTCCATATCCTTTGTACACTGATTAACCCGCCTCCGTAGGCGGGTAACTTGTTTTTGGGGGAGTATTTCAATTAGAGGTAACTAGACGTTTACGTAATAAGTCAGCCCTACGTTTAGCGATCTTGTTATCCTCATCAAATTTTAAGGTTTCCTCATAGGCTTCAACTGCTTTAGAAATCATTTGCTTTTTCTCATAAGCGTTGCCTAAATTGTTAAGAGCGATAACATAATCAGGATAGAGTTTAATGGCATCTTTGTAATTACGAATAGCCAGATCAAGTTGTTCTTGAGAAAAATAAGCGAACCCCATAGCATTGTACATCAAAGCCTTATTTTCAGGTTCAAGTTTTTTGCCAGTTTTTAACCCTTTTTGTAGAAGATTAACAGCTTGGACATACAACTTCTTATCCAGATATAAACTAGCTAACTCATAATACTCTTCGGCGGTTCCTTTTTCATTTTGTAGCTTTTTCTGTAACTTATAGAACCGATTTTCTGTGCGACGGGTTTTAATAATTTGTAGGAAGAGAAAAACTGCTAATCCTCCCAAAAAAATAACAATCCCCGATAAATAAACAATTGGCAATACTTCATTCATAATTACTGCATTCCAATATGTGGTGATTTTTTCTCGTCAGAAGTTCCTACTATCAGAAGCGTAGCTTATACCAAATCCGATTGTCAAAACCTCTTTATAGTTTTGCTCTCCTTTCTCCCACACTCCCCACCTTTCCCACACTCCCCACCTTTCCCACACTCCCCACCCTCCTCAACTAGCAAGACAAAAGGGGTATCTAAATGGGATTTAGTATTAGTTGGGGTAGTTCAGGGAAGTCCCCAACGCTCCAGAAGCTCAGCCAACCATCCAGACGCTTTCCAACGACCAATGGCCTGATTAATACGACTTCGTAAACTAGCATACTGCAATCCTTTCGGCATCACCACCCCTAATGCTTCCCCAGATAAACGTACTGGCAGGCGATAATATTGGGGGTATTGCTGTACCCAACCCGTTAAAATGCTATTATCAGCGACAAAAGCCTCCACTTTTTCTGTCTCAAGTAAAGTCATGGCTTCTTGATAAGACTTAACCCCGATCAGTTTTGCTTGGGGAAGCTCAGCACGGATAACAGCAATGGTACTAGATCCCTCAAGAACAGCGATTTTTGACTCCCGGAGATGATCTACAGCGCGAATGCGACCATTGTTGGTAATAATACCTGTGCCATCTAAATAATAGTAAGGGCTAAAATTAACTAAGCGTCCACGGGAGCTATTAATAGTGACTCTGGCGATCGCTAGATCCACCTCTCCATCGATCACTTTTTGCAGACGTTCTTGATTACTAACTGGTTGTAAAATAAGAGCTTGGGGATCACCCAAAATATCTTGAGCTAATTGTCTCGCTAAATCGATTTCTAAACCTTGTAATTGATTTTTATGGTCTAGAAAACCTAAAGGACGAATATTATCTTTAACAGCAACAAGCAACTTTCCTCTCTCTTTAATCTCTTCTAGAGTAGCAGCAATTACTAGGTGATTGTTGCCTAGATTTAAAAAGACACCAAGAGTCAAAATTAAAACTAACTTTCTAGTTAAGGAATTATCCATTATTCATTGTCCATTATGAACAGCTATTTACCAATTGTTAACTTCTCATTGTGCATAATTGCTACCTGATTTCTCCCGTTTCTTTTAGCCGCAAAAAGAGCCGAATCAGCCCGTTTAAGGACATCATCCATTTTTTTATCTTGTTGGTCATAGGTAGCTACGCCAATACTAACCGTAATGTTAACAGTTTTATCTTCTACCTGCAAACTTTCCTCAGTCATGGCTTTGCAGACACGCTGGGCTGCTATATAAGCCCCTTTTAGATCGGTGTGGGGCAAAATAACCACAAATTCTTCTCCCCCTAATCTCCCTAAATGTACTTCTAAATCGTTTTGTTGGGCTAAAGTTTCTCCATTGTTTCCTAATTGTCTCAAACAAACCTTTTTTCTTAGGGCATCTTCTTCAGTTTCCAGTCTTCCAATATAATCTACTTGACGAAGGCATTTTAAGGTAATATTGACCATCATTTTTAGAGCCTGATCTCCCACATCATGACCATGAGTATCGTTAATTGTTTTAAATTTATCAACGTCGATCATTAGCAAAGAAAAAGGAGATTTATAGCGTTGACTAAGGGCAAATTCTTATTTACCAAAGTTAAAAATTGAACGACGGTTGGCAATACCTGTTAATTCATCTGTCGCAGCAATGCGCTTCATTTGTTCGTAGGCTTTTTCTAACTCATCTTTAGTTCTTTTTAGGTCTAAATGTATTTTAATCCTCGCTAAAAGTTCCGGAGTCCTAAAAGGCTTAGTTACATAATCAACTGCCCCTGCCTCAAAAGCATTAAGTACATTATTAGTTTCCGTAACAGCAGTTAAAAAAATGACAGGAATGTGTGCCGTGTTTTCATCTTCTTTCAGTAGTTTGTACACTTCGATTCCATTTATTTCTGGCATCATTAAATCTAACAAAATCAAGTCTATTTCTGTCACTTTCACCCGTTCTAGTGCTTGTTTCCCTGAGATAGCGAAAGTTGTTCCATAACCTGCTGTATCTAGAATTTCAATTAATAGTTGCCGGTTTATGCGCATATCATCTACAACTAAAATCAAAAATTTTTCAGGGTTGAAAGGGTGTAAAGTCTTCATTTTTCTGAGATAATTAGTGAACATTGGTTGATTAACTTATTATTGTAGCGATCGCACCAGATTAGAAAATTTCTCTAGGGTTTTGGCTAATTTGTCACTATCAAATTCTTGTAGCTGCTTTTTTAGACAGTTAGCATAGTCGATCAATGTCTGACAATGATATTCTTCTCCCCATCGTTGTAACTGTCGAGAAAATTGACGTAGCTCTTTGGTGATCATCGTCTTTCGTAAATTATGCCATACTTTTGCCTTTTGTTGGTGAAGTTTTGCTAATAATTCGGGAGAGGTTGGCATAGATATCAAAGGTAATTTGGAGATATTGTCTTCAGCAACAGTGGTTATAGGTTTTATTTCTGTAAACGGAAAAAGTTTTTTCAATGTTAGTAGAAGTTGAACACGGGTGATGGGCTTTTTCAGAAAAAAGTGACTAATATCTTTGATATTTATTTCTTTTTCTTCTTGAGAATAAGCACTCAAAATGATAATAGGAATTTGTTGTGTTTGTGGTTGGTTTTTGATAATTTCACTAGATTAGGGGTCGAAGTGGTAGTCACCTACCACGACTCCCATTCCGAACCGTGCATGAGACTTTCACCTCACACGGCTCTCGGCAATTAGTCCTTTGTCATAGGTACTGTTAACACATCGTCTTTCCATTCATAGCCATTTTCTAACCAATCGTAGAGGTAGTCATTTTTGCTTTTGACATCATGACAGTGACGATGTAGAGCTTGAAGATTGTTGTAGGTATCCTTTCCACCTTTCGATTTGGGGATAATGTGGTCAACTTCTATCAAGTCTTCAGGTGTAAAGTATTGCTTACATTGAGGACATATACCTTTTTGTTTCTTTAAGAGTTTTGCGACTCTTGTTGGTGTCCCAGAATATGTACCTCGTCTTTTGCTCCAGTAAGTCCAGTTTCCGTCATAGGGTGAAGCTTCAGGTTTAACCCATGTGTGTCTCAATATTCCTGTTTCGGCGTGGTGATAGAGGACTGCTCCTTTTGTTTGGAATGTCCAGAATCCGTGTTTTCCGTATGAGAAATATTTTTTAAGAGCTTTAATCAATGGTGTCTCTTTCTTTTTCCTGCTTACTGTCCAAGCTCTAAGCATATTCCATAATATGTTGTCTTCGGATTTGAATGTTTTCTTACTGCAAACATTTCGGTAGTAATTACACCATCCTCGGATTATGGGATTTAATCTTGTGATTAATGCTTTTTGTGGGGCTTTCTTGTTGGCCTTGATGGCCTCTTTGATTGCCTCATGGTGAGCTAGTATTTTTTTCTTGCTTGGCTTGATTAGTGTTTTGAATCCAGTTAGTTGTGCATTTTTTCCACCTGTTTTACTAGAGTGGTGTTTACCCTTGGGGTATGACCTAATATTGAATCCAAGGAAATCGAAGCCTGGTTCAATGGTTTTACCATTATGGACAATACTTTTTAGAGTGTGTCTTATGGAAGTCTTCTCTGGTTTTAGTTCCAATCCGACTTTTTCTAACCATTGTGCAACTAGATTTTTACATTGTAGAATAACATCGTAATCTGTATGAAGAATTACGAAATCATCGGCGTAGCGGATGATTTTGGGTTTATATCCCTGTTTAAGACTGCCATCTTCTCTCCGTTTTGTACGGGGGAAGTGATTTTCTATGTCTATTATCATTCCGTGTAGTGCAATGTTAGCCAATAACGGACTTATTACACCACCTTGAGGTGTACCTGAATCTGTTTCCTCAAAAATGCCCTTGTCCATTACACCGCATTCCAACCATTGTTTAATGATTCTTTTGATGTTGTGTGGACAATCTACTTTGGACAGTAGGTAATCATGGTTAATCTTGTCGAAGCATTTGGCGATATCTGCATCTAGAACATATTTTGCATTCGTTTTTATTGCTAAAAATATTCTACTGATAGCGTCTTGTGCGCTTCTGCCTGGACGGAAGCCATAAGATGTACCCTCAAATTGGGCTTCCCAGTATGGTTCTAAGGCTGATTTAACTAAGGCTTGCATTGCTCTATCTTTCATGGTGGGTATCCCCAGTCCACGTTTTTCATCTCTTCCAGGTTTAGGTATCCAAACCCGTCTGAGTGCCTTGGCTTTGTAACCTTTTAACCTTAGTTCGTTAACTAACTTTAATCTTTGGTTAGGTCGTAATGACTTTTTCCCATCAACTCCAGCAGTTTTCTTACCTTGGTTGTCTTGGGTCACTTTGCGAATGGCTAAGAGCTTTGCGTAATGTGACTTTAACAGTAACTTCTGAAGCTTTTTAGCTTTGACTTTATTACCTGATTTAACAGCTTGAAATATTCTTTTTTGAAGCTTAAACACTTTCCTCTGGACTTTTGCCCAGTTTATGGTGTTCCATTCTGGCGTAGTCTTGGTTATACTCGCATTCGACATTTAACTACCTCTAATAGAGACTATTTCTTCTAATTAACCAGCAATACGTCAGCTTATCCATATTCATTACAAATAGGCATTTGCTTCTTAATTGCTTCTCACATCCATGACCCTTGCGCTTAAGTTTGTCACTACTTACATCATCGACCTGATGGTAAGAGCAGTCATGGACTTAATTCGTTCCGTTGGTTTGGGTGTATTGGTTTTAGGTTTCATCTCTCCCCCAGGTTACTTTTAGGAATCGTTGTGGATGTTACGAAGAAAACTCCACTTTTCACCTTGTTCTTTTGAACGCAGCCTGTCGAACAGATTTGGCTACTTGGAGGTCTTGAGGGTTCAGGACGATGATTCAGCGTAATGCTTAACCGTGACCAATTGACTGGAGGAACGACTTGCCATGCTGTTTCATGACGGGTTCCCCTTTTAACCCTGCTTCCATCCTGAGTTTACTAAGTCCAAAACGGAGGGTTAAGTTGTCACTCTTAGGATTGCTCCCTTGATTCCGAGTGTGGCTCCTTTAGCCAACAAACCAACAGTTATCTAGTTTTCTAGGTTCTAGACTAGCTACACACCTGTATTTAGTACAGGCTTTCTAGCTAAACGAATCGCACCTTCCTCTCCAGCTATTAAGCAATTCTCAATCATTGTATTAATTAGTTTATTATAGAGGATTAAGCTTTTATCTCTCTTCCTTATGACTCCTCAACCTATGAATAAAGTTCCTGTTTCATCCTAATTATCTAGAAAAAATTTTTTAATCTTGACAAAATGACTGAGTTGTGGTATTCATTTTTATTGACCTTGATTTTGACCTAAAGTTTATTTATGCAGTTTAAATATCTAATTTTTAAGCAGCTTCCTCCACAACTGTTTTTTATTTTTTTGATAGTTATTTATTATAGTATAGGTTTATATTTGATGTTAAATACATCAATAACTTCAGATGAGTCTGCTTATATTGGGGCTGCTTATGCTTATACTCAAGGGTTAGGATTAAATCAAGAACATCCTCTTTTTTTTAAGTTGATTAATTCTCTCATTCTTAATATATTTTATTCTGACTATAATCTAGAAGTTCCTAGTATTAATATTATTAGTGGCGAAGAAAGTATCGAGGCTCGCTTAGCTGCTTTTAATTTAGGGTACAATCTCTTGATGGAGAAGTCTAATAATTTTCATCAACTCTTATTTAATCTAAGACTACCCCATTTATTTTTTAATAGTTTTATTTTTTTCTGGCTCTATTTATATACTTTTATTTTCAAGAAAATGCCTGAGAAGGTTTCTGTTATATTCGCTATTTTATATGTTCTTTCACCAACTTTTTATAGTCATAATTTTCTGATAGCTTTCGATGTTAGTGTTAGTGTATTTGCTTTGTTATCTATTCTCACTTTGATGGTTATTTATCAGAGCTTAATCAATGGAGAAAATCGATTGTTAGAAATTCATTTTATTGTTTTTACTTTTTGTCTATTTGTGGCAATTAGTTCTAAGTTTAGTAATTTAATTTTACTCCCTATCACCATAGGAACTTGTACGGTGATAGGATTTAAGCTGTTTAAGAAAAAAAATATAAGTGGTTTGATTAACTTTTCATTACTCACGTTTTCAAGCTTATTTGCACAATTATTTCTAATTGTATTTATGTATAATTGGGCATTTGGTAAATTAACGAATAAATCCATATTTGATAAAATATGGGTATTTATTGATGGTATTAAGATGAATTTAAGTACAGCAGGAGGAATCAGAGAACCTTTTTGGAATGGAGACTTTGTATCAATTACTTCCCTAGAATATTTAGTTAAAATTTTTTGGCTTAAGGAAAACCCTGGTCTGTTTATGCTCGGACTATTTACTTTTTCAATTCTAATTTATACACTAACTTATCAAAGACAGGTAATTAAAAATTATATTAATAGACAAAACTTACCCTTAATAATTTTAGGCACTGCTTATCCTCTGATTTACTTTTGGTTGACTAAAGATAGTCGTTTTATCATTGGTTATCGATATTTCTATCCTATTATTGTATTTGTTTATCTATTAATTGCAAGTTTAACAGTCTTCTTGAAACATAAATGGCAAAAATACGTCTTACTAGGAGGATTGACCCTTTACGTTTACTTAGGAATGCTAGGAATACCCCAATCTTTGAGCTACGTTAACCCACTATGGAACCAAGAAAAATGGAAATTAGCGGATGATTCAACCATTAACTGGGGACAAGAAACAGAACATGGAGTAGAATACCTGCTAACCCATAAATTACTACCAAAGGATAACGATAACACCATTACTTATCAACTTTTCGGTGTTAATATTGGCTTTGTTCAATACCTTGACTTGTTAACTAAGATCCAAGACTATCCCATCAATATTCAATCCTATTATGCTCAATCTAGATTTAATCCAGAAACAGAAACCATTACTCAACTTCCTCATCAATATCTACTCATTGACAGTACCGTAAAACAAAAAATTTATGTCCAAAGAGAAACCAATCCTATTGCTGCTGAAAATTGGAATTTTTTAAGCAATAATAAACCTATTTATTCTCGAAATGATATTATTTTTATTTACAAAATTAGTTAATATTTTTTAGTTATATGACCCCAAAAGACATAATAGAAACCCTAAATGAATGGCTATATAAGCATCGTATTTCAATAGCGATCGCAATACTATATACCGTGGTAGCCATATCATTAATGGCACCAATGGCCTCATCAAGAATCATTAATGGGATGTTTGGTGATACAGCTTCCCATGTTGGTTATGTTGCTCAAGCAAGAACCGCTATTATTGAAGGTCAATTTCCCCTAAGAGTTGCACCCCTTGAAGGCAACAGTTGGCGTTATCCAGGCTTTCAATTTTATAGTCAACTTCCTTACTTTATCGGGGGTTGGTTTTATAAATTAGTCACCCCAAACAATCCTTACGAAGCCTATAAATTAGTAATTATCCTTGCTTTAATCATCGGAGGATTTTACACTTATCGCTTAGGTTATCAACTAACAAAATCTCGTATTGCCAGTATTTTAGGCGGAATAGCCTATATGTCCGCTCCCTATTTATTGAATAATATTCATGCGAGAGGAGCCTTTACAGAAGCCATTGCCCAGGGGATTTTACCGGTTGTTTTATACTATGTCATTCAGTGCTACTTAACAGGAAAACGACGTTATTTAATAATCAGTTCAATTAGTTGGTTTTGTTTAGCAGTCACCCATATCATTACCTTTGTCTATGGCAGCTTATTCATTGGTCTTTTAGCCCTAGTTGTTATTATCCAAACCAGAAAAACAGACTTCAGCTTCAAGCGTTTAATTGCTCCCTTTCAAAGTTACGGTTTAGGATGGCTACTGGGATTCTATTTCCTAGCACCAGTTGTTTTTATTTCTCCTTATCTTTCTATTCGCAGACAACTCGAAGTTATTAATCCTTTTAGTACCAATACTTATACACCCCTTGCCAATTTACTGTCTCCCACTTCCTTACCCCCGGAACCTTCACAAAGCGGTTTAGCTGGTACCTATGGGTTACATCCGGCAATAGGATGGATTTTATTAGCAGCTTGGGGTGTGACTATGTACTATCATTATTTTGCTCCCTCTTTACCCCCCAAATTGCAAGAAACTCGCCCCTATATGTTAGGGTTGCTCTGGGTATTTGGTGTATCTTTATTTTTAACTTGGAGTCCTGTTGATATTTGGAGTATTTTACCCCGTCAATTGTGGGTAACTCAGTTCACCTTTCGTTTTCTCACCCATGTGATGTGGGCAGGTTCTTTATTAACCGCCTACGCTATGGTATTAATCTTTCGGAGAAGACTCGATCGCCGTCATTTAATTATTGGTATTCTGGTTATTGTCTTAGCCAGTCGTCCTTGGCTCCCGGCACCTAAAGGTAATTTAACCGTTGATCAATTAAAACAAGAACCCTTATTCCGCTATTCCGGTGCCTTAGACTATCTCTATCGTCCCCCCATCAGGACTTTATACGGTAAAGCAGAATTACCCCTTTTAAGTCCCGATTGGATTCCTGGATATGGCACTTGGAATACTTTTGTTAACCATCCCCTAATTTTAGACGCAGAATTACGTTATCCAGCTTGGGAAGAAGGAGAAAATCCTGTTATTTTCATCGAAGGAGAAGTTCCCCTAGAAAGAATAGCCAATACTGCGGCTTTAGAAGTTCATTTTGATGGTAAGGTTATCGCTTCTTTCCCTCTGGTTTCCCGTGAATTGAAAGAAAAGGTACCTCTTCCACCCCTTGACGATTCTAAAAATGATTTTGGCCTAAAATTCGTGGTCAATGGAGCAACCCATGATGGCCAACCCTTGAATATTCGAGTCAAAAGATTATATTTAGACGGAATGTTAGCTAAGAATACTTTAATGCCTGTCAGCGAAACAGAACCTAACTGTGAGCAAAAGGGAGTCAGTACGGTGTGTGAAATCACGGTGACAGAAGAAGCAAATATTGTTCAGTTACCCGTATTATATTATCCCGATATGCTAAAAGTTCGGGTGAATGGACAGCCTTCTCAAAGGCCATTTGCTGTTCATCATCACGACTATAATTTAACCAGTTTGGATCTCAAACCAGGTACTTACACCATTAAGACAACCTTTCATGGGTTAGCCTGGGCTAACTGGATTAGTGGTTTAGCTTGGTTAGGGTTAATTGGTTTGATTATTTCTCCTAAGATTGGTCGTTCTAAAGATTAAACTCCCCCGTCTCCCCACACTCCCCACACTCCCCACACTCCCCACACTCCCCCCCTCTCCCAGTCACCCAGTCACCCAGTCACCCAGTCACCCCCTAACTCCCTCAACCAAAAGTCATGCTTAAAACCTTTTCCGTTCTCGGTTTACCGGTTAACTTATCCGATAACTATACCCATTGGTTGCTGCAATGTCTCCAAAAAGATCAAGGGGTTCATGTAGTCACTATTAACGCAGAAATGGCCATGTTAGCCAAAAAAGATCCTTTAGTGGCTCAAATTGTTAAAGAAGCGGATTTAGTTATTCCTGATGGGGCTGGTGTGGTTCTGTATTTGAAAATGAGGGGAAAACAACAGCAACGTTGTCCAGGTATCGAACTGGCCCAGTCTTTAATCGAAGGGTTGGCCAACAATGGTCAAAATAATCCGATTGCTTTTTATGGTGGTAAACCAGGGGTAACGGAAGCGGCCGCTACCCAATGGCGGGCTAAACTCCCCGAAGTGAATATTATTACTGCTCATGGCTATCTCTCCCCAGAAGAAGAGGAAGCCTGGAAAAACACCCTCAAAGCCCAACAACCTCCCTTAATTTTGGTGGGGTTAGGGGTTCCTCGCCAAGAAGTATGGATTCGTGAGAATAGAAACCTGTGTCCTCAGTCTATTTGGGTGGGGGTTGGAGGCAGTTTCGATATTTGGTCGGGGACAAAAAGTCGCGCCCCTGGTTGGTTAAGGAACAATAACCTAGAATGGCTATATCGACTCTATCAAGAGCCTTGGCGTTGGCGAAGAATGCTGGTTTTACCGCAATTTTTCTTCACATCCCTTTTTTATCGTAGCTAACGACGTGAAGTGAGGGTTTGTATCCCTAGTAAGGGTTGTTGCCCAATACTGGGGTCTAACTTCACCGATTGTAATAACTGTCCCAGTTGTTGGGATGCGCGAGAATTTTGAGGCTGCGATCGCCTCATGGTAGCTAAAGTATCCAAATTTTCGTGCCAGAGATCATAGGTTTGATAGAGCTTTATTCTCTCTTCGAGGTTGGCTGTTGCCAGTTGCTGTTGAACATTGGCTTCGAGGGCAACCGGTTGTAGTAGTCCGACTTAAGGTAGCTGTCTTAGAGTCTCGTATTTTTCCTCGTGATCGTCCTGGAGAAACTTTACACCCTGGCATAGAAACGCTTTTGGAAACCTTGGGGGTTGCTCAACAAATACGAGAGGCCAATTTTATCCGTCATGACGGAATCTGAGTTCAATGGAACAATGCTGGGGAATTTATATTTATCCCTTTTGGTTCGGATCAAAAGGGTCCTTGGTTGGGTTTTCAAGCTTGGCGAGGGACATTTGATGGGATTTTATTAGAACGAGCCAAAGCATTAGGTGTTGAGGTGATTCATCCTTGTCGGGCTTTACGTCCTCTAATCAATGGTGAGAAAGTGATAGGTGTAGCCACCTCTAAAGGAGACTATCGATCTCGATTTGTTGTGGATGCAGCAGGAGGACAACATTGGTTAGGGAAAAAATTGGGGTTAAAAATAAATTTTTTTTCGTCCCGTTTAATCGCTTATTATGGCTATGTTGAAGGAAATTGTTTAATTGAAAATCAAAGACCTGCAATAATTGCCGATCAATTAGGATGGACTTGGAGAGCTAAAATTCAGCCCTATCTTTATCAATGGACTCGCTTAAATTTTTCAGAGCAACGTCTTGCTTCTGACTGGAAACCTGAAGCATTTCAGGGCATGGTAACTAAGTATAAAACCCGATCTGCTGATGTTACATGGCGTTTAGTTTCTCCCTGTGCAGGACGAGGTTATTTTTTAGTCGGGGATGCTGCTGGTGTCCTCGATCCTGCTTCTTCTCACGGTGTTTTAAAAGCAATCATGTCGGGAATCATGGCAGGACATTTAATCGTTCAATTAGTTAATCAAGATGCAGAGTTACTCATTGAAACTTATTCTCAATGGCTAACCAATTGGTTTGAGCATGATTTGACAGAGTTGAACAAGATGTATCGGAACCATCCACATCCTCCCCAATTTATAACCCTATAAACCTTATAACAATAGCGTCAATTTTAGAGGTCGTTTTAATCTCTAGCTATGGTGAGAAGTAAGACTACTGATCTCACACACGCATTTTTTACTCATGCTTCCTCCTATTTTAAGCGAATCTTTGAGAGTAGAAAGGTTAACCATTCCCATTAAGGGATTATCTTCTCTCTTAGAAGGAACAAAAATTGTGCAACTTTCTGATTTGCATGATGACGGAGTGTGTTTATCCCCCCAATTACTCACTCAAGCGATCGCCTTAAGCAACGAGGAAAAGCCGGATCTCGTTGTTCTAACCGGAGACTACATTACCAACGAACCCAACACAATCTATGATTTAGCCCCTAAGTTAAAATTACTGCAAAGTCGAGTGGGTACTTATGCTGTCTTGGGAAATCATGACTATTTATATGCTCATGGTAAACCAAAAATCACAGAAGCTTTAACAGAAGTGGGCGTTAAAGTCCTCTGGAATGAAATTGTTAGTCCGTTGGGGGATAATCTACCCATCGTTGGCTTAGCAGATTTTTGGTCCAAAGAGTTCAACCCTGAACCTACTATGTCCAAACTTTCTCCGTCTAAACCTCGTCTAGTCTTGTCCCATAATCCTGACACTGCCACCATTTTACAACGTTGGCGTGTAGATTTACAGTTGTCTGGTCATACCCATGGGGGACAAATTGTTATCCCTGGTTTTGGCCCAGGTTTAATGTTATTACAACAAGTTCGTCAACACATACCTCCACAATTACGAGGATGTATCCCCTATATTAACCATTGTTCCGGAATTCTTAAAAACTGGCAATGGCATCAAGGATGGCATCATGTTCGAGGAAATCAGCTTTATATTAATCGGGGTTTGGGAACTTATTTTCCAGGACGATGTTTCTGTCCCCCTGAGTTAACGGTTATTACTTTAGCCTCTTCTTGAATGATTAGGAAATAGGGAGAAAAAGGCTACTCTTGAGCCTTTTATCTCTATTTTTATCTAACTAAAAGTTAGAATTATTATTTTTTGAACGAACTTTTTCTGTATAATCCTTTGGTTTCAATTGACGAAATTGTTTTAAAATTAATTGGCGTAAATTAAGAGGTAAGTAAGACAGTAATAAACCTAAATTTGTTCTTTTCGAGTCTCCTAAAACCTGTTTTGACAAAGTTAAAAGTTCTCTCCCTTCTGATGTTTGTCCCTTTTCTATGAATCTTAATCCTAAGTTTTGTTGGGTTTGAGCTAATTTTATCTTTCTTTTTTCTTCTAGTTCTTGATCAGGAAATTGATAATTTTCTATGCAATATACTTTAGCTTCCAAAAAGTGTAAATTTTGTCCTAAACTGGTTTGTCCTCCATGAAAACGATATTCCATTAAATACTCGGGTAAAAAATACCCTATTTTATTAATTAATGCTAATCTAACTAATAAGTCAAAATCCTCGCATCCGTCTGCTTTTGGGTCCATATAATCCACTTCTTTTAAACAAGAATAACGGAATAAAGTTGACCCTACTTGTAAACTTTGATAATAAAAAGTTTGCCAATCTAAGTCTTCAATTACACCTTTTTTAAGTCTATCTTTTCCCCAACGAATGGTATTTTCTTTTGTCGCTGATTCTACCCTTTGACTATCTTTATCAATGATCCAGTGATTGCTACAAACAAAATCAACTTGGGAATTTTCATCTAATATTTTGACTGTTTTTTCTAGAAACTCTGGAGTCAAAGCATCATCGTCATCAAATTTAATAAAATAGTCTCCTTGAGATGCTTCAAAACCTGAACGCATATTGCGACTTCTTCCTATATTTTTCTCATGACGAATATAGCGAATTCTATTATCCTGTAACCCTGCTACAACCTCGGGAGTATTATCGGGAGAACCGTCGTCACAGATAATTAATTCAAAGTCCGAATAGGTTTGATTAAGAACACTATTTACCGCATAAGTTAGATAATGAGAACGTTTATAGGTGGGAATACAAACACTTACTTTAGCCATAATATTTTAGGAGATTGTGCGCTTAAATTTTCCCATAATTCCTTGTAGTTTTCTGGTTGCTTTCGTGAGGGAATTGGGCGGAACTAATTGAGTTGGTTTTTGCTCAGGATTTTTCAAGAAACGATAGTGTAAAAATATATCTTTATAGTTAATATTTGCGTCTTCTCCTTGACATAAACGAGCAAAATCTGCTGAAGAATAATTCATGTAATGAATACGATGAATTGGTTTTAATCCCTGCTCATTGTAAAGGACATTATCCACATTGACAAAGGGATCAGCATCGGCACAATTTCCTGTTCTATCTTGTCCATTGGGACTTTGGGTAAAATTATAAATAGGTCTTTCGCTACGCAAAGTAAGGTAGTTGTAGAGAAAAACATCATCCCACCAGCCAATTCTATTAATCCATTCTACTTCTTTTTTACTAATTAATTTTTCTTCTAATTCTGCTAATTCTTGAGGAGGAAATAATCCTTATTTGGAAGCGAAAAAACTAGCATCGTGAATCTTCGGCCTAACTTCTGCCTCTGTGTAACAACCACTGGCCTCTATAATAGGAAGATTTAGGGCTGTGTTTTCCGTTGGTTTACGATGTTCCCAATCATCAAAAACAAAATCATACTCTTCCAATTTTGTCAACACATCCTCGGCAGATTTCATGGCTAAATTATCAGCTTCGTAAAAAACAAAGGTATCAAATTCACCATCAAAAGCCACAAATTTACGATGTAAATGACCTTTATACCATTTAGGGCGACTCGCTTTACTTTCTTTATTTCTGGGATGAGCTTCCCATACTTTATGAGCAAAGTCTTCCCATATGTTAATTGATTCTTGATTATCAAAGAAACTCAAATTAGGTCTATTTTTAATCTCACTTTTGACTTTATCTAAACGGTCATCGTAAGGAATAATACAAATGGGAAGTGAAGAACTAACATGAATTTCGATGCTGTTGAGTAATGCAATTAGCTGATCGTAAACTACATCGTTGGCTAGGGTGTAAATTCCTTGAGATACCATAATTCCCCCTCAAATATTTACGGTTTATTAACTAATAGTTGACCAATCTGATACACTTCAAAACCTATAAATGTAAATAAAATTAGCGTCACCAATTTATTTAGCCAAGGAATATTCCCTTTTCCGAAGAATGATGCTACAAATTTGGCTACGACAATGCCTATGGCCAGAAAAACTAGAATTTTACCTACGTTGATCATTTCTTTACCTCCAATTAACTTTTGCGTTAGTATTGACACTGTAACGGGAGTCCTCTGGCCACATTAAAGATAAAGACTACTCAGAGAAGCTACCACTAGGTAATATTGCTTGTTCTAGGTTAGCACCTTCCATATTGGCACCCCCTAAATTAGCTCCTTGTAAATTACTTTTAACAAGCCTTGTGTATTTTAGTTTAGCATTGATTAACCTAGCAAATTTTAAATTAGTCTGGCTCAAATTAGCTCCATTTAAAATTGCTCCTTCTAAGTTGGCTCCTTCTAAATTAGCCCCCTGTAAGTTCGCCTCTATCAGGTTAACCCCCTGCAAATCAGCCCCTTGTAGGTTTGCTCCTTGTAAATTAATCCCTTTTAAGTAAGCATTTCTGAGATTAACCCCTCTTAAGTTCGCCTGAGCGAGGTTAGAGTCTCTCAGGTTAGAATCTTTCAAGTTGGTTTCGGCTAAATTAACCCCCATCAAATTTCCTTTTCGTAGAGTTAGATAGGGCAAATAGCAACCCTGACAGTCTCTAGTTGCCAATAACTGTCTGACTGTGCGTCCTTGCCAATAGTTTAACCCTGCCATACCCACTAAAGCTATGGCCACCAGAAAACCCACCGCTAAAATTAGGTATTTTAGAGAATATCTCTCTAATATTGGCCAGGGCAAAACCCCTCCTTTTCCTTCAACGCTCAAGGGTTCTAATGCCTGATATGCGCTCTCTGCATTGGCAAAGCGATCGCTGGGCTTGGATGCGGTCATTTTCCCTAACCATGCTCTAAAACGGGGATGAAGATGGAGGAGTAAGTTTTGATAATGAAGTTGATAACTATGAGAGGCGATTAATTGGTTGATATTTTGGCTTGAGGTACCAGTCAACAGGCAAACTAAGGTTGCCCCCACACTATAAAGATCAGAAGCAGTGGTGAGTTGATGGTTAAACATTTCTTCGGGGGGCATAAACCCCACAGTACCCCGAATATTGCTACTCATGCCCAGATCCGCACTCCCCATCCTCGCAAAGCCAAAGTCGATTAAATAAACTTTTAACCCCAAGTCTCTCTCAATTAAAATGTTATCGGGTTTGATATCCCCATGAATTACCGGGGGATTTTGTTGTTGCAGGTAGATGAGTATTTCGAGAATATTGAGGGCAACTTGTTTAATTTCTTCGGGGCTTAAATCTTCGACTTGCCCCAAGGACTTCGCTTGTTTATATTCTTGAACTAAACAAAAGCCATTGGGGGTTTCAAAGGAGTCGAGATAACGGGGAATAGTGGCTAAATTCAGCGATCGCAAGATACGAATCTCCCCTTGATGGGCGCGGTAAATACTTTCGTGGCCGATTTTCGCAAACTGGTATTGTTTAATGACCACTGTTTTTTTGTTACCGAGATGGGAGGCGAGATAAGTAACTCTTCCTCCCGTAGTATTTTTGCCCAATACTTGTTTAATTTGGTAGTTGTATTGCGAAAAGTCGGGATATCTAGCCATATTCCCCCCTTAACGAAGTCAGAAGTCAGAAGTCAGAAGTCAGAAGTTGTTTTTGAAACAGAGATTTATGCTCTGCTTCAAAAACTATGCGCCTTAAAAGACGGGGTTTTAGACCCAACTATTTTCGATAAAAGCATTTATTCCTCAGCAAAATAGGCTTCTAATGCTTGTTGCACAATTTGATTCATAGGTCGTTTTTCGTCTTGGGAGGCTTGTTTGAGACGGGCAAACATGGCATCTTGAACACTAACTCTATGTTGATTTTTGCGAACCCTACGGGGTTTGGGCGGGGTGTAATTTTCTGAGAAGGTTCTCAGTGCCTCAAAGCCTACTCGTTGACAAAATTGCCCAAATGTCTCTTGCTTTGTTTTGTCTTGCTTAAAATAAGCAAATAAGGGTTCGAGAAAGCTCTCGATATCTTTGTCAGGTAATTTATCGATGTAGGGTTGAGCCAGTTGGGTTTGGTTGGCATCACCCCCTAACCAGACTTGATAGCTTTCGGGCGCACTACCGACAAACCCTAATTCTGCCATGTAGGGACGGGCGCAACCGTTGGGGCAGCCTGTCATTCTGATGACTATTTCTTCCCCTGCTAAACCGACACGGGCTAAAACGTTGTTAATACGTTCTAAAATCCCTGGTAATGCCCTTTCTGACTCGGTTACGGCTAGTCCGCAAGTGGGCAATGCTGGACAGGCCATGGAATAACGGGTTAAGGAGTCTATTTTTTCGGGGTCGCTGACAATACCACAGTGGAGTAAAATGCTCTCTATATCGGCTTGATCAATAGGGTTAATTTCGTAGAAAATGAGGTTATGATTAGCCGTTAAACGCATGGGCAGGGAGTATTCTTTGGTAATCTTTTGTAGCGCACTTTTCAGCCGAAAATCTCCCTGATCTTGAATACGACCATTTTCGATGGATATGCCCAAAAATAGCTTACCGTCCCCTTGTTCGTGCCAACCGAGGAAATCTTTATATTCCCAAGGGGGAAGGGGTTTAAAGGGTTCTAGAGCCTTGCCTAGATACTCTTCTACTTGGCTCCTAAATTTGTCTATTCCCCAATCTTCGATCAGGTATTTCATGCGAGCGTGACGACGTTGGACGCGATCGCCGTAGTCTCTTTGGGTGGCTAAGATGGCTTTCATGAGATCGAAAACATCTTCTTTGGCCACATAGCCCAGGGGATCGGCTAATCTGGGGAAGGTTTCTTCTCTGTTGTGGGTGCGCCCCATACCCCCACCAGTCAAAACGTTAAAGCCCAATAACTCCCCACTGTCATCGGTGATCACTACTAAGCTGACATCGTGGGTGTAGAGATCGATGGAGTTGTCCCCCGGTACGGTAACGCTACATTTGAATTTACGGGGCATATAGTGCTGACCGTATAGGGGTTCTTCTCCCTCTTCAAAGTTAGTGCCATTGATATTCCGTTGACGGGCGGCTGTGACTTCTGGATCTTCCTCGACGCTGATGGCTTTTTCTCCATCTAACCAAATTTCGTAATAGGCGTTACTTTGGGGTCGCAGTAGATCCGCTATTTTATCGGCGTACTCCCAAGCATATCCATAGTCAGGGCGATTTTTCAAGGGTGCTGGTGGGGCCATGACGTTACGGTTGATATCCCCACAGGCTCCCAAAGTTGATCCCATGCTCTTGACAATGGCAGAGATGGATGCTTTAAGATTTTTCTTTAAAATGCCATGTATTTGCAGTCCTTGTCTGGTGGTGACTCGTAGGGTATTATTCCCATATTCGTCACTGAGACCATCTATGGTTGAGTAGAGTTGCGCGGAGATAAACCCCCCCGGGTTACGGGTGCGGAGCATCATTCGATAATCTTTTTCTTGTCCTTTGGCTCGTTTATCTCGGTTATATTGTTGATAAGAACCGTGAAACTTGAGTATTTGAATGGCATCTTGACTAAAACGGTTAGTATCTTCTAATAACTCGCTTGCCAGAGGCTCTCTTAAAAAGTTACTGTGTTCTTTAATGTTCTCTAGTTTGGAAACTTTTTGGGCAGGTGAAATCGGAGTTTTGACCATTGCAATAAATACTATATGCGGTACTAATCTGGCTTTTTTTTTTACATTGCTTAGTCAGATCATGAGTGACTCTTTCTATTTTAACTGTTTTGAGTCTCTTTGACTCTTTAAAAAATGTGACAAGGATTTTATTAAGTATATTTTTCTGAGTTTATTGTCTAGTTCCACTGTTACTAAATGGTTCATAATTTAATTTTTTCTCGAAGCAATAAAATCAATATTTACCTTTCTAGCTAACATCTAGAGAGAACCCAAAATAGTTACAAACCAGCTAATCTAGAATCTAGGAAATATAATTTTCGATTCTCGATGTTCCCCATGTCCCTGATGATGTGATATAACTATTAAAGTTATGGTTATGGGAAATATTATCTTTTTTTCACCCGTCTTTTGGGTTCTAGGAGTAATTGTAACGGTTTTACCACCGAAAAATCCCATAACTTACTCTCCCGTTGACACTTTGTACTATAGTTAAGTTATTCATGACATCACTGCTCACTCAGTCTCAACCGTCTGTTTCTCCTCAACTGGATGAAAATATTCGGTTACGTGACATTATCAAAACCCTACCAAAAGAGGTCTTTATTAAAAATCCTCGTAAAGCTTGGTTCAAGGTGATTCTTACCGTTTCTATGGTGGCTTTAGGATGGGCTGCTTTGGCGGTTTCTCCTTGGTACTTATTGCCTATTTTATGGGCTTTTACAGGAACAGCGATGACAGGATTATTTGTCATTGGCCATGATTGTGGTCATCGCTCTTTTTCTAATAATAATAAGGTTAATGATTTCGTTGGTCACGCCATTTTTTTACCCCTGTTTTATCCTTTTCATGGTTGGCGTATTCTCCACAATTATCATCATAAACATACCAATAAATTAGATGTTGATAATGCTTGGGACCCTTTTATGCCAGAATTTTACGAAACTTTTTCTGCTTTTGAAAAGTGGGGCTATCGGCAGTTAAGAGGTCGTTTTTGGTGGCTTGGTTCTGTGGTACACTGGGCTAAGATGCACTTTGACTGGACTACATTTGAGGGAAAAGAACGAGAACAAATCCGCTTTTCTTCTTTGGTAGTCATTGTTGCTGCTATTATTGCTTTTCCCATTGCCTTCGCTACACTAGGAGTATGGGGTGTGATTAAGTTTTGGTTATTACCTTGGTTAGTCTTCCATTTTTGGATGAGTACCTTTACCATTGTTCATCATACTGTCCCTAATATTCCCTTTAAAAAAGAAGCAGACTGGAACGAAGCTGAAGCTCAATTATCTGGTACAGTCCATTGTGACTATCCTCGTTGGGTGGAAATTTTGTGTCATGACATTAATGTTCATATTCCCCACCACGTTTCTACGGGAATACCCAGTTATAATTTAAGAATGGCTCATCAAAGTTTAAAAGAAAATTGGGGTGATTATTTGTGTGAATTACGCTTTTCTTGGCCCCTAATGGATGAAATCACAAGTCAGTGTCATCTCTATCACCCTGAGACACATTATCAAAGCTTTTCACAATATTATCAGAGTAAGAAATAATCTTTTCTTCCCTTAGATAGTTCATATGAACGCCGAACAAGGATCGCTGAGTGTCAGCGATCCTTTTTTGTTAAGATATGATAAGAAACTTAACAAAATACTAAAACTTTGACTAGCGATCGCAGTTTCCTCCCCAAACATCCCTAAAAAATAAATTATTGAGTGTATGGTACTTTCAAGACTCCAAAAACTGGTTAATTATCTTCGTCCCCATTGGCGTAACGTTGTCTTCGGAATGATCGCCTTATTGGTGGTAAATGGGCTAGGAGTCTATATACCCCTCCTCATCCGAGATAGTATCGATAATTTAAGACAATCATTCACTTTTCAAGAAATTTTAGGGGTGGTTATCTTATTGGTCGTTTTAGCTTCTATTTCCTGGGGAATTCGGATGCCATCTCGTCTCTGGATTTTTGGCATTGGACGGGATGTGGAGTTCAGTATCAAACAAGGCATCTTTGAGCATTTATTGACCCTAGAACCGGCTTATTTTTCGAGAAATACGTCGGGAGACCTAATTAACCGTGCTACTAGCGACGTGGACAACGTTCGTCGTCTGGTGGGCTTTGCCTTACTAAGTTTAGCCAATACTATTTTTGCCTATGGGTTAACCCTTCCTGTGATGTTAACCATTAATGTACGTTTAAGTTTATTGGCTGTAGCGGTGTATCCTTTAATGTTAATTGCGGTACAAGTATTTAGCAAAAAATTACAGATACAGCAGTTGCAGATACAAGAGAAGTTATCTGATATCAGTCAACTCATTCAGGAAGATATGAGTGGTATTTCTTTGATTAAAATTTATGCTCAGGAAGAGAACGAAAAACGAGCATTTGCTGAGAAAAATAGTCAGCTTCTTAGGTCAAATTTAGAACTAGCTAAAACTCGTAACTTTTTATTCCCATTGATCGAAGGATTATCTTATATTAGTCTCTTGATGTTATTAGCTTTTGGTAGTTCAGCTATTACTCAAGGCATTATTAGTATTGGGGATTTTATCGCTTTACTTATTCTAGTAGAAAGATTAGTCTTTCCCACTGCTATACTAGGTTTTACTATCACCGCTTATCAACAGGGAGAGGTGAGTGTTGATCGAGTAGAAGCCATTTTTAAAACCGAATCAAAAATCAAAAGTTCAGTTAATAGTATCGCTTTACCTATATCATCTATAGAAGGAAAGATTATCGCTCAAAATTTACACTATACTTATCCAGGAGAAGAGAAACCAGCTATTAAAGACATTAATTTTGTGATTGAACCAGGAGAAACTATTGCTGTTGTGGGTTCTATTGGTTCAGGAAAAACAACATTAGCGAATAGTCTCACCCGTTTATTAGATATTGATCAAGAACAACTATTTATTGATGGTTATGATGTTACAGAGTTAGACCTAAATAATTTAAGAAATATCATAGCTTATGTTCCCCAAGATAGCTTTTTATTTAGCACCACTATCCTAAATAACCTTCGTTATGGTGATCCTCTAAAAGAACAATTTGAAACGGAAATTTCTGCTAAACAGGCGGAAATTCATAAAGAAATTTTAAATTTTCCTCAACAGTATGAAACTGTGGTTGGTGAGCGAGGAATTACTCTATCTGGAGGACAACGTCAACGCACGGCACTAGCAAGAGCATTATTGATGGATTCCCCTGTATTAGTTTTAGATGACGCTTTATCTAGTGTGGATAATAAAACAGCTACCAATATCCTTAAAAGTCTTTCTCAAGGAAAACAAAGAACAGTTTTCTTTATTTCTCATCAACTTTCTGCTGCTGCACAAACAGATCGCATTTTTGTTATGGATCACGGAAAAATTGTTCAGATGGGAACACATCAACAGTTAGTTAAACAACCCGGCCTTTATCAACGTTTATGGAAACAGCATCAACTAGCAGAAACAGTTAGTTAAGCTTGTAGTAAAGGCTTAAGCCTTTACTAGGAACTTACATCACTTTCTGTATCCCTATTTAGGGTTTGCTGAATAAAAGCAAAACCCTATTCTTTAAAAGGTTACACCCATATTCGCGATCGCAAAAAAGATCAGCTTTGTCGGCTACAAACCGCTATAATTGGTAGAAACACCTCCCAGTTGTTGGTCAAGAACAAATGTATCGAAAAGAGGAGCAACCTTTACCGCCCCCAGAAAAATTTGAATTACCTTTCGAGGGCAAATTGTCCCCCAATAATCGTTGGGTAATCATGGCAGAGTTGATACCTTGGGATGATTTTGAGGAAGAATATGCTAAACTTTTTTCAGCAGAAAAAGGTGCGCCAGCCAAACTATTTAGAATGGCATTAGGGACATTAATTATTAAGGAAAAATTAGGAACAAGTGATAGAGAAACTATAGAACAGATTAGAGAAAATCCTTATCTACAATACTTTATAGGTTTAAATTGTTATCAACAAGAGCCACCACTGGAATCTTCAATGCTAGTTCATTTTAGGAAAAGAATTGAGGAGAATGAAAACAAATCAAGGACCAGCGAT
>NZ_AADV02000039.1 GCF_000167195.1 Crocosphaera watsonii WH 8501
CTACGGTTAAGAAGTTACATCCTTCTAGGTAAGAACTTGCTAAACCGTGGGTGTACCAGGAGGTAACAAAGGTGGTTCCTGTTAACCAACCACTAGAGGGCCATGTAGGCGCAGGGAAATAGTAATATCCCAGACCAACCTACGAATACGAAACGATCGCGTTTTAACCAGTCATCGATGACATCAAACCATCCTCTTTCTGGTGCGCGTCCGACTGCAATAGTCATGAACTTATCTCCGAATCAACATAAGGACAGAGTTTATTTATTCCTAAAAATTGTCTAGCAAACGGTAACCCCACAGTATGAGGTCTGTCTGGAGACTAAATCTAAGAAAACGTTACTTTTCTTAACTTAAATCTATGTTAGTAAAAACTTCGAGAAAAAGCAAACGACATAAAAAAATTTTTTTTCGGGACTTGGGTATGAGTGCCTAGATAAAAATAACCCCTACTGGTTGATTTGGTTGAGAGGCAAAAGGTTCTGAGAATGGCATAAGTGGCTACTGTGGGAGGTGTGAGGAGGGTGGGGAGGACTCAAAGACAGAGGTGGTCTATGGACAAAGATATCTTAATTATTTCTTAAGATATTGGGTGAACAAAAATAAACTAAAAAGAACTTTACATAACTAATTAGATTTGCCCGCCCTAGAATTAAACCATTAACTATTGCTTGTTTCGGGGTTTGCTACTGCTTCTAGTTGAGACTCTCCTGTTAACAATAAAGCTGCCTGGGGTTCACTCCAACGCACCATCCAACTAGGTTGAATACCTAAAACCACAATTAAAATAGCTAAAATAAAAGCAGGAAGACGCTCAGTCCATAAAACCTTGGGTATTTGCGATAATTCAGGGGTCAAACGACCAAAGAAAACCTTATTAACCATCAATAAGAAATAAACCGCCGTTAAACCACTGCCCACTAAACAAAGTAAAGTTTGTACAGGAAATATAGGGAAACTACCTCTAAATACCAAAAATTCCGCAACAAATCCCACTAGACCCGGAATACCAGCACTGGCCATCACTCCTAAGATCATTAAACTGCCAGTAATAGGTAAACCCCGTTGAGGGTTCAATAGTCCACGCAAGAAGTCCACATCCCGACTGCCTGTTTTCTCATAAACTATGCCAACTACCAGAAATAACATAGCAGATATTAAGCCATGACTGACCATTTGAAATGTAGCTGCTGTGATACTTAAATGGGTAGCTGCGGCGGCCGCTAATAAAATGTAAGCCATGTGGGCAATAGAAGAGTAGGCAACCACCTTCTTCATATCCTTCTGCACAATAGCACAGGAGGCACCGTATAAGGCACTAATGGCTGCTAAGGTTGCCAACCAAGGCGCTATATAAGTCCAAGCATCGAAGAATAAACCCACACCGAAGCGTAATAGTCCATAAGTCCCTAACTTTAGTAAAACTCCTGCCAATAAAACAGATACAGGGGTAGATGCTTCCACGTGGGCATCCGGTAGCCAAGTATGTAAGGGGAAAATAGGTATTTTGATGGCTAAACCTATCAGTAAGGGAATAAGTAATAATAATTGAGTGGAAAGGGGGAGATTATGGGAGCGTAATGGCTCATAGTCGAATGTAGATGCTCCTGAAAGCCATACTAAGCCCAAAAATGACCCTAAGACCAAAAATCCTGAAATAGCAGTGTATAAGAGGAATTTCATGGCAGCATAACCCCGTTTTGCTCCCCCCCAAATAGCAATGAGGAAATAAAGAGGAATAATTTCTAATTCATAAAAGAAGAAAAATAAGAGGACATCTTGAGCTAAAAATGCCCCTGAAACTCCACAATTTAAGATTAAAATTAAAGCATAATAAAACTGCGATCGCTCGATAGTTTTGCTACTGGTATAAATAGTAATTAAGGTTAATAAACTGTTAATAAATATCAGAGGAAAAGACAGTCCATCAAGCCCTAAGTGATAATTTAAACCAATATCTATAATCCAAGGAATATTCTCAGAAAACTGCATACTAGGATTATTGATATCAAACTTGAAGCCAAGTATTAAGGTTAAAACTAATAAAGCTGATGTACAAATAAGAGCTAAGAAGCGATAAAAGCTACTGGTCTTTTTACCAGGGAAGAAAGCGATAAAAATAGCCCCGATTAAAGGTATGATAATTAAAGCACTGAGCATTGTTTAAAATTTTTCTCCTACAAAAATAGTAACACAGTCTTCTAGACTGTAATCCTAACAGGCAAGATGCCTGTGCTACAGAAAGGGGGATCATCCCCTAAACAAATTTGACCAGAAATCAAGAATTAATGACCATTGACCGCTTAATATCAACCACAATAATAGACCAATACTAATAAAAATTGTTAGTACATAAAACTGGGACTGACCAGATACATTATACTTGAGAGCATTGCCACTGAAAATAGTGAATAAACTAACCAAGTTGGCTGCTCCATCAACTACATAGCGATCAAACCAAGCGGTTAATTTAGAAATATTTGCTACCAAGGCGACAATAGTAACCTCATAAACTTTATCCAAATAAAAGTCATAAGCAAATAAATCTTGGAAGAAGCGTAAATAAAAATTAGCCAGTCGTTCCCAAGCACGACGAATAGGGCGAAAAACCCCTACTAAACAACCTAATAAACCAGATAGAATTAATAAAGGAATTGCCCATTGAACAGCAGAAGAACTATTATTTAAAATGGGATCAATTGGGGATAAACGTAACTGCCAACGAATAGGGGCTAAGGGTGAAATGAGAGTAACAATGGTTAGGGTTACCATAGGTAAAGCCATGGGCCAGGCAACTTCTGGGGCCCGGCGTGTTTTATTCTGAGGTGTCCCCAAGAAAACAGAACGAAAAATACGGGTTAAGTTAAAGGCACATAAACCATTGACAAAGACTAAAATCATTAATAACCATAGGGATACTTTCCAAGAGCCATCAAACCATTTAGCCCAAGTCCAAAACATTCCCATAGGTAGTAAGGCTACCATGGCAGTAGAGCCAACCACGAAAGCAGTGGTGGTGGCGGGCATTCTTGACCATAAACCCCCCATTTCTGTGATATTTTGGTCACTGGTAGTCATAATGGCTGCTCCGGCACTCATAAATAATAAAGCTTTGGCGATCGCATGGGTAAACACCAATAAAAAGGCAATATCAACATGGCCTAACCCTACGGCAATAAATACCAACCCTAAATAAGCACTGGTAGAATGACATAAAGCCCTTTTAATATCAATTTGAGCCATAGCTATTAAAGACGCACCAATAGCGGTTACAGCACCCAAAACAATCAAGACATCAGAGGCAATAGGGGATAGGGTAAACACTGGTTGCAGTTTAATTAAGACATAAGCACCAGCAGAGACAACAATAGAGTTACGCATGATCCCAGCAGGGTTGGGGCCTTCCATAGCCTCATCTAACCATAAATTTAAAGGAAACTGAGCGCATTTACCCGTAGGTCCAGCTATTAAGGATAAACCCAGTAATGTTGCCGTTAAGGGAGGTACAGGATTAGTTAATGCCCAATTTTCTAACTGTGAGAAAGTTAACCCTTCCCCATAACTGGATAAAGCAACTAAACCCATTAATAAAATAATATCCCCAACCCGTTTCGTTAAGAATGCGTCCCTCGCTGCCGTTACTACCAAAGGTTGAGCATACCAAAACCCAACTAATAAGTAGGTGGATAAGGTCAAAATTTCCAACAGTCCGTAACTGAGTAATAAAGAGTCACTTAGAGCAATACCACCTAAAGCTGCCTCAAATACCCCCATTAAGCCAAAAAAGCGCGCTAAAGACCAATCTTTTTCCATGTAGCCTAAAGCATAGATTTGAGAAAGGAGACTAATACCTGTAATTAGCTCTAATGCTCCTAAACTAACAGGAGATAACTCCATTGACAAGAATAAATCTAAATCAGCAACACTCAACCATTTTAAGACTAATTGTTCCGTTTTTCCTTGCCAAATTAAACTAAAAGCAATGCTGCCATGAATAAAAGATAATACCGTCATCAAGAGGTTTAAATAGGCTGCTGGCCGTGGCCCTGTCTGTTTAATAATACCCAAAGACCAAGGTAAAGTTAATAACGCACCGATTAAACCATAAATAGGAATAAACCAACTACTATGTAATAAAAAATCGTTCATTGAAACACTAACCTATAAAAAATCAAGGCAATTATGCTCAGTTATAATGACTTAACTGCAATCAGAAATGACATATAATAAGAGACTTTATCATCATAAATCACTGCTAATAACTTAACTATTAAAAAATTGTAAACTTAACTTGACAAAATAACGTATAATGTTTCTATCCAAGCTTAATAAATTTCTTTATGATGATGATAGGAGAACAATTTCCCTGGTTAACTGGGATGATCTTACTCCCTTTAGTAGCTTCCTTGCTAATCCCGATTTTACCGGTCAAGGAAGGTAAACAGGTGCGATGGTATGCCATGGGGGTAGCGATCGCTGATTTTGTGTTAATGTGTTACGTTTTCGTGCAGCATTACGATCCCAGTAACTCAGGGTTTCAATTAGTAGAAAAATATGATTGGTTGCCAGCCATAGGGCTTAGTTGGTCTGTATCAGTAGACGGCATTTCTATGCCTTTGGTTCTTTTAGCGGGACTGGTAACAACCCTAGCCATGTTTTCCGCTTGGCAAGTGGATCACAAACCTCGGTTGTTTTATGTACTGATGCTGATGCTATATTCAGCACAGATAGGGGTGTTCGTAGCCCAAGATATCCTACTTCTCTTCATTATGTGGGAGTTGGAACTGGTTCCTGTCTATCTCCTTATTTCTATATGGGGAGGGAAAAAACGCCAGTACGCAGCCATGAAATTCTTGCTATATACAGCGGCCGCATCTATTTTTATTTTAGTGGCAGCTTTAGCAATGGGATGGTACGGAGGCGATAATGTTACTTTCGATATGGTTGAACTGGGACTAAAAGATTATCCTTTAGGATTAGAATTATTCCTCTATGCAGGATTATTAGTTGCCTTCGGGGTCAAATTAGCCATATTTCCCCTTCATACCTGGTTGCCCGATGCTCACGGAGAAGCTTCTGCCCCTGTTTCCATGATTTTAGCGGGTGTTTTGTTAAAAATGGGAGGTTACGGGTTAATTCGTCTCAATATGGGACTTTTATCCGATGCTCATGTTTACTTTGCCCCCATTTTAGCCACATTAGGGGTGGTAAATATTGTCTATGGGGCTTTAACTTCTTTTGGACAAACCAACATGAAACGACGTTTAGCCTACTCCTCTGTATCACACATGGGGTTTGTGCTATTAGGGATCGCTTCCTTTACCGACTTAGGGATGAGTGGGGCAATGTTACAAATGCTCTCTCATGGTTTAATCGCGGCTCTATTATTCTTCTTAGCTGGTGTCACCTACGATCGCACCCACACCCTTGCTTTGAACGATATGGGAGACATTGGGGAAAAAATGCCCAAAGTATTCGCCTTATTTACCGCCGGAGCAATGGCATCTTTAGCTCTACCTGGAATGAGTGGTTTTGCCAGTGAAATTGCTGTTTTCCTCGGTTTTACCAGTAGCGATATTTATAGTTCTTCTTTCCGTACTGTTACCGTCTTTTTATCTGCGGTAGGATTGATACTCACCCCCATTTATTTACTGTCCATGCTAAGACAGTTATTTTATGGCACCGATAAAATTCCTGTTTGTGTTATCGGAGATACAGACAAACGCAAAGATTATCAAGATAACGCCGAAGCCATGTGTTTTGGAACCAACTGTGTGTTACCGGAGCAAGCTAGATATAGCGATGCCAACTCCAGAGAAGTGTTTATTGGCCTTTCTTTCCTAGTGTTAATTATTGCTGTTGGTTTGTATCCCAAACTAGCTACGGAATTATATGATGTTAAGACTGTTGCTTTAAACACACAAGTTCGTGAGTCTTATACTCAAATCTCTGAAAACAATCCTCAAATTTATGCTGAAGGTTTCTTATCTCCTAAAATTACCCCTTCGGAGAGTTCTTCAGTGGTAGCAGTTATCAAGTAAAAGACTTGATAATTTTCAGATGATTATGATGGTTGAGGATTAGAAAGAGGTTGTCATAACAGCCTCTTTTTATACTTTTGATTTCAGCTAAAAACGATTTATCTGTACATCATGAGTCTGAGGAACGGTCTGTTTTCATTTTATATTCTATTTGACCGATCATATCTTGAGCTAAGCGTTCACTAAATCCAACCACAAATGTAATTGAAATCACTGTAAACCATTTGGAATCTGTTCTCTTCTGATCAAGAAGATCATTTAATAGTGCAGTATTCATAACTCCATATACAAAAATACCAAAAACTCCCCCAATAATTGGTTTAAATAATCCAATAAAAATAGGTAGAATTGAGGCAGTATTTTCATGTTTGTGTTCAGGTTTATTATACTCACCCACACGACTTAAGATGCTAATTACACTTCCAGTTGAACCAGAAATAAAAGCTAAAGTCATTAACCAGGCACCTTCCTTAAAGTCTAGAACATATATTGAAGGTATATCCTCATCACGTGCTTCTTTTGACTCCGAAATTAAAGCACTCTCTGTTAGATCAGAAGAAGCTTGTTCTAATGCCACAAACAGAATGGCTGGAATACTTAGATACATAGGCAAAGCTAATGCTAGACCAATTAATATTTTCAGGGCAGTTGAGGAATTAGAAAGAAATCCATGAAAGACAGTTAAAATATTACCAATCAATGGTGTTTCAGGGTAGTGCAAAGCCCTTTCCGCATCAATGCGAATATTAGTTGCTAAAGTTAAATTATTATTATTTTGAAGCATATCATAGGCAAGAACCAGATTTTTCATTATGGTGTATACTTCATCCTGAATAGGCTTATTTTTGTTAAATTTGGTGGAAGCAGTAAATTTTTTAATACGACGAAAAAGAGTAAAAAAGTTAGATATTTCAATCTGGATATCTTGATCCATGTCTTGGGATTTTACACTTAAATTTGTTAGAAGTGTGTTGATCGTATTGTCAATATCTTCAATCGAATTTAAAGTTATAGTAATATCTGATTCTTGTTGTGAAATAGATGTATTGTTTTTGCTGTCTAATTTTGATTCATTCATGTAGATTACTTGAGCAATTCAATTAAATTTAAAATCTTGTTACGATGCTTGAGGATGTAATATAAAAAATACTTCTGTATTAAGTTTTATGCTACACTTTCAAAGAAATAGATTAGATATTTCCATACTATCTAAATCCATTAATATTTAATTGATCCTTAATCTTTCCTTAGTATGTGGAGTTAGGTATACCTGTTAAGTAGAGCCAAAGTATACCCAAGCAAATGCGATCGCTATTGACTTTACTTGTTTTCTAGTTTGGTTTTTATGTACTGGTGCAAGATATCAGCTTTACAAACAGGTTACTTAAAGCATATTATTAATTAGTTCAACACTACTCAAAGAAAGGAAGTTTGTGTGCATCTAATCCAGTTGTACAAATCTTCTTCCTCACAGGTTTTGTTGGTTATATTGATTCATTCATGTAACGAACCATTTTGATAAGCAATACTACTCAAATATAAACTTAACACAAAAAATTGTCACCATCATTTCACATTGAACCATGCAAATAACTAATCGAATTCATTTTAGGAATGTCAAGGGGGATGTCTTTGGCGGGGTAACAGCAGCCGTGATCGCCCTCCCTATGGCCTTAGCCTTCGGGGTTGCTTCGGGTGCAGGTCCGGCTGCCGGTTTATGGGGTGCAGTTTTAATCGGCTTTTTCGCTGCTTTATTTGGAGGAACCCCCACCCTCATCTCTGAACCCACCGGACCCATGACGGTGGTGATGACGGCAGTGATCACCAAATTAACCGCCGATAACCCTGAAAACGGACTGGCCATGGCCTTTACCGTTGTCATGATAGCAGGGGTGTTTCAAATTATCCTGGGTTTACTGAAACTGGGTAAATATATTACGTTGATGCCCTATACTGTCATTTCTGGCTTTATGTCGGGTATTGGCTTAATTCTCATTATCTTACAGTTTGGACCGTTATTAGGCACGGCTAACCCCAAAGGAGGGGTCATTGCTGCCCTAAAAAATCTGCCCCTTGTGGTCCAGTCTGTCAGCACAAATATGGGTGAAGTGATTTTAGGGGTGTTAACGGTAGCGGTCTTATTTTTAATGCCTTCCGCATTGAAAAAATATGTACCCCCTCAGTTAGTGGCCTTAATTGGATGTACCTTAATTTCTCTTTTCTTCTTCTCAGGGTCCAATATTAGAACCATCCCTGAATTTAGCACGGGACTGCCTTCTTTAGTCATGCCTAGCTTTACCATAGAACAAGTCAATGTAATGATTATCGATGGTTTGGTCTTAGGGATGTTGGGTTGTATCGACGCATTATTAACGGCGGTTATTGCGGATAGTTTAACCCAAACCCAACACAACTCTGATAAAGAATTAATTGGTCAAGGAGTAGCTAACTTAGTGTCTGGGTTATGCGGAGGCTTACCCGGTGCCGGTGCTACTATGGGAACGGTGGTTAATATCCAAGCAGGAGGACAAACTGCTTTATCCGGTTTATCTCGCTCTTTCATTTTATTAATTGTTGTCCTTTGGGCTGCCCCCTTAACCCAAAATATTCCCTTAGCGGTGTTAGCCGGTATTGCGTTTAAGGTGGGGATCGATATTATCGACTGGAAATTCCTCGGACGAGCCCATAAACTGTCTTGGAAAGCAGCATCTATCATGTATGGGGTGATGTTACTAACTGTCTTTTACGATTTAATTATCGCGGTAGGGTTAGGGGTGTTTGTGGCCAATGTCTTAACTATTCAAAAGTTAGCCAATATTCAAGCAGACGCAGTGAAGGCTATTGATACCCACGAAGATGACACCATATCTTGTGACATTGCTAAACATTTACTTCAACAAGCAAAAGGGAAAATTATGGTCTTAGACTTAAGCGGTCCGATGAGTTTCGGTGCAGCTAAAGCTATCACCCAACGTCAAGCCATTTTAGATAACTACAAAATGTTAGTCATTGACTTAACTGATGTTCCTTTGTTGGGTGTCACCGCAACCCTAGCACTAGAGAAAACTATCGATGATGCTTACGCTAAGGGTTTAGAGGTGTTCATCGTCGGTGGAGAAGGTAAGGTTCAAGAAAGACTAGAAAAATTCAATATTCTAGATCGGGTTCCTAGCAACCACCAAGTCAGCGATCGCGTTAATGCCCTACAAATGGCAGTTGCACAATTGGATGACGTTCCAATCTAATGATACCGACTAATTTGCTCAGGTGGGCATTGCCCACCCTAAAACCTACTTCCTAGTAAGATTTTTAGCGTCCTAACCTTTATCTAACCAATTTTCTAAAGAAAAATTAATGATCCTTTGAATTCTAGGAAAATCACTATCAGCAGAAACCAACGTTAATTTATTACGAATTGCGATCGCTGTTATCCATAAATCATTTTCATCAAACCCTAATTGAGTTATTTTAGTCGTTTTTCGTTTTGTTTTTTCCTTGGGTCCAAACCCCTTAATTAAACTTGCTTTAATCTGTCCATAAATCTTAGCTGTTTTTTCATCGACATAATAAACCCTAATATCTGCTAAAAACTCCTCAACACGAGTTAAGTTTTGTTCTCGATACTTAGAATTTTCAGCCATAAACATTAGTTCACCTACCGTCACAATTGTCGTAGATATATTACTTTCTCCCACTCTCTCGACACAATCAAAAATTATCGAATTTTCCAAAAGAATTAAGCTACAATGGTTAGTGTCTAAAAGATACATTATTCAAAAGGATTAATAAGATGATTAACTGTGACTTTCCCTCTAGTGCAGCTTAGCAAAAATAATCCACCAGTCACTTATGATCTTTAAAGCCCTTAAATTTCCCAACGAACGGCTTAGCAAAATGTTGATTAAAGTAATCAATAAAATTGAGAATTTTTTGGGATAGTTCTTCAGTTGAACGGACAGTAATTCTTTTGAGTAAACGCCTGACTAAGATCTAAAACCAACACTCAATTTGATTAAGCCACGATGTATGTTTGGGAATATAAACAAAGCGAATTCGATGAGATTCATCTGATAAAAAATCTGCTCTGCTCTCCATAGATTGCAAAATCCCCTCCTTTCCTTTTCTCCCCAAATCAATAGTAATTCCACAGCTTTCTGCTACTAATTTGACTAAGCTTTCCGATTTATGAGTGTTGAGTTTATCTACAATAAAAATCCATTCTGCTTTTTCATCAATCTTAATCGTTCTCTGGATATGTTCAGAAAAATCTTGTTCTGTTCTTGTCGGTCCAATAGAGGGACTAACAACTTTTCCTCTTGCCACATCCCAGTTCGCAATCAAGCTTAAAGTTCCGTGTCTTTCATATTCAAATTCGATTTTTTCTACTTGTTTAGGCTTGATTCTTTTGTTCGGAAATAATCTCTCAAGAGCTTGAATCCCTGTCATTTCATCTGTACTAATTAAATGAATTCCTTGTTCTAACAAAGTTTTAGCTTCTTGATGAAGTTCACAGATATATTTGACTTGCTTTTTAAATTTTAAGGGATCATCAATTTTGGCATTTAACCAGTAACGAACGAGATGTGGTTGTAATGTCGCTTCTTTTTAAAAAACGCCCCACACTACGGGGGGAAATCTTTTCGACAATTCCTCTTTTTATGGCTTCATCCGCCAACTCTGAAGGTGTCCAATGGCTCACTGGTCTGTCTGATTTTTCACATTCTTCACAAGCGATCGCTACAATCTGGACTACTTGTTCGACCGTAAAGGATTTTGTTGTTCCAGGTCTTGGGCGATCGCTTAAAATTCCTTTGATCAAGACCATTAATGCTTTCTCCGTTACCTGTTGTTCTTCGGCGGCACTCAGTTTTTCTCTCTCCTCAAACCATCGCGATCGCCACTGACGCACTTGTACTCGGTCTAATTCTAATCTTCGACTAATCGAACTATTGCTCTCTCCTGATGCTGCGGCTAAGATTAGCTTGGCTCGTCTAACAAGGCGATAGGGGTTTGTTGTCCCTCTCACTATTTGTTGGAGTACTGTTTTCTGTAGGTTGGAGAGGTTAATTGGCAATGCTTTTATCATGGACATCAACTTCGAGATTCTTCCGTTAGTTTCATTGAAACACATTGTCGTGGCTAGTCACGAAAGTTTCTGTAAAAATCTGGTGGATTACTTTCGCCAAGCTGCACTAGGATCTCGGAATTGAGAAAAATGAACATCCCTTAATAAGGCTTGTAAATAGACTTCACTGATTTCTGCCGCCAATTCAGGACTATCTAGGGTGGGTGCAGGGGGCATCGTTAAGGCTTGTGCGTCAAAGCCTTCTAAATCAAAGGTTAAACCAGCACCTGCACTTTCCCATGCTCGCACGTTGGCCCCGTTGCCTCCCTCTGCACCTTGAGCGATCGCTGATTGCCAAGCATTAACACTATTGGGAGTAGCCGTTTGAGGAGTAATCAAAGCAACATAGAGGGTCCTGGGAACAACTGTGAGGTTGGGGTCAGCCGGTCCTAGAGGAGTTCGTGCGAAATCTGTAGTATTACCTGATTGAATGCTTAATACAAAAGCCCGATAATCTGCCGAATTAAGTAATAATCCTGTGTTAGGTTCGTGGGGTAACCCTTTGGTAAAGTTAGCAATATGACTGGGGGTATTATTATTATCATCCCTACGATACCTAAATTCTTCCCCGTTATTAATATGGGGGGGATGTTCTCGTAAATAAGCGAATTCGGCGGCATCTTCACGGATTTGTCGGGCTTGTGAGCGACGTGGAATCATCATATTAACTTTCCTTAAGGGTGGGTTTACGAAAGGTTAGGGATGTTATTATTTGGCGTTGCATCAAAGCAGGTTGACAACTCCACTGCCCTTATGGCGAGTGGATTCTTAAGAGACAAATAAGTTGATTCTTTTGAGTGGCATACATAGTCAAAGTATATCGCTATTAAGATAAAAAACAAAAGTTCTTAGTAAAGAATGTAATGGTGAGAACTAATATTATTGCTTATCACTCAACAATTAAGCAATCTTACTCAGTGTATTAATAAAACTTATGTAACTATTTATAAATATTTTAGGATAAATGACCCCATATCTGATATTGAGGAAAACTAAATGAGGAAAGAGGTATGAGGGTATAAAGACTCATTAGTTTAATTAATCAGAGCGTCTACAAATTGTAATAAAAAATTCCCGAAAAAAGAGAAAAAAGAATGTTAAAAGGGTCTAACTATCGTGATATGATAAGGACTCGAAAAGCAGATAAGTGAATAAACGGTTTGCTACAAGCGACTTTGAGCGACCGCATAACTTTCTAAAATTTTCTCTATTACCGGTAGGTCAGGGGAAACCGACTTACAAACTGATAAATGAGAAATTAACGATGTCCACTCATGGAGGAATAAAAAAATGCCACAGGCCACAAAAGCAGGGTTTAATGCGGGTGTTCAGGACTACCGCTTAACCTACTACACCCCCGACTACACACCCAAAGACACCGATCTTTTAGCTTGCTTCCGCATGACTCCCCAACCGGGTGTTCCTCCAGAAGAAGCCGGTGCAGCAGTAGCAGCAGAATCTTCTACAGGAACCTGGACAACGGTTTGGACCGATAACTTAACCGACTTAGATCGTTACAAAGGTCGTTGTTATGACATCGAGCCTGTTCCCAACGAAGATAACCAGTATTTCTGTTTTATTGCTTATCCTTTAGATTTATTTGAAGAAGGATCTGTCACCAACGTTCTCACCTCTTTAGTAGGTAACGTTTTCGGGTTCAAAGCTTTACGTGCCTTACGTTTAGAAGATATCCGCTTCCCCGTTGCTTTAATCAAAACCTTCCAAGGACCTCCTCACGGGATCACCGTTGAACGGGATAAATTAAACAAATATGGTCGTCCCCTCTTAGGTTGTACCATTAAGCCCAAATTAGGTCTATCCGCTAAAAACTACGGACGTGCGGTTTATGAATGTTTACGTGGTGGTTTAGACTTCACCAAAGACGACGAAAACATCAACTCTCAACCCTTCATGCGTTGGCGCGATCGCTTCTTATTCGTACAAGAAGCTATCGAAAAATCCCAAGCTGAAACCAACGAAGTTAAAGGTCACTACCTCAACGTCACCGCTGGTACTTGTGAAGAAATGATGAAACGGGCTGAGTTCGCCAAAGAAATCGGCACTCCCATCGTCATGCACGACTTCATAACTGGTGGTTTCACAGCTAACACAACCTTAGCAAAATACTGTCGTGACAATGGTTTATTACTCCACATTCACCGTGCGATGCACGCGGTAATTGACCGTCAGAAAAATCATGGTATCCACTTCCGCGTCTTAGCTAAGTGTTTACGTTTATCTGGTGGTGATCACCTCCACTCTGGAACCGTTGTGGGTAAATTAGAAGGGGAAAGAGGCATCACTATGGGGTTTGTTGACCTCATGCGTGAAGACTACGTGGAAGAAGATCGTTCTCGCGGTATTTTCTTCACCCAAGACTACGCTTCCATGCCTGGAACCATGCCAGTTGCTTCCGGTGGTATCCACGTATGGCATATGCCCGCCTTAGTAGAAATCTTCGGCGACGACTCTTGCTTACAGTTCGGTGGTGGTACTTTAGGACACCCCTGGGGTAACGCTCCTGGTGCAACCGCTAACCGTGTAGCTCTTGAAGCTTGTATCCAAGCTCGTAACGAAGGTCGTTCCTTATCTGGTGAAGCTGGTAACCAAGTTATCCGCGAAGCTTGTAAGTGGAGTCCTGAGTTGGCCGCTGCTTGTGAACTCTGGAAAGAAATTAAATTCGAGTTTGAGGCAATGGATACACTCTAATTTGGGAATAGTTGTTAGTTTTTAGAAGATATCAAAAACTAAAAACTGACAACTGTGTCCGAGGAGGGACGGGTAAGTATCTATGTATCCCAAAAAAATAGCGAATGAGACTGCCGAAGTAATACAAAATTACCTAACTTATCAAGCGGTGCGTCTGATCATTGACCAATTATCGGAAACCAACCCGAAAAAGGGGATTTGGCTGAGGCAATATGCCTCTTCCCAGAATATCCAAAAAGGAGAAGCCTTTATTGAGGGATTAATGGCGGAAGATAAAGAGCTAGTCTTACGTATTCTCAAAGTGCGGGAATATCTAGCTTCTGAGGTGATGGAATTTATGCCCCAAATGGTGAGGCATAATATCAATCAGGCTAATGTAGAACATCGTCGTCAGCTATTGGAAAGGCTTACCGGTTCTCCCTCAATGTCCTCAACTGCTTCTGAGTCAGAGAATGATGACTCAAAACCTAATAGTGATTAACTTGAGATAGGAATCTACCAACAATGAAAACATTACCCAAAGAGCGTCGTTACGAAACCCTTTCTTATTTACCCCCTTTAACCGACCAACAAATTCTGCTCCAAGTTCAGAATGTCTTGGATCAAGGGATGATTCCTGGGGTTGAGTTTGAAGAAGATCCCAGCCCAACCACTCACTTCTGGACAATGTGGAAGTTACCTTTGTTTAATGCTGTTTCTGCTCAAGAAGTGTTAGCTGAAGTACGGGAATGTCGTTCTGAGTATCCTAACGCTTATATTCGTGTAATTGGTTTCGACAACATCAAACAGTGTCAAACCATGAGTTTCATCGTTCATAAGCCCAACAACCGTGCATACTAAGCTGTTATAAACAACTTTGAACGGTAAATTTTGGCCTACCTACAGTTATTGTAGGTAGGCATTTTTGTCATAAGATATCAATTTCTTATTTTTTCACTGTCAACACGGCTATTAATCCATGACCGCACCCCCATCCTTGCTGCATTTCATACTCCAGGGTTCTCAAAGCATAACCTAATTGGGGTTCGATAATATTAGCCCGAGGGTCACCGTACCACATCCAACCCACATCTGCTATTACCCGATCAATGGTCATTAAAGCAAATTGTAAGGGTTTGGGAAATTCATCCCATCCTGCTACATCGGGAAGGGAAAAATTATGAGAAAGACGGTGTTGGGTAAACTCAATTAAAATATTCCACGAGCTAATCAAATCTTTTAGCAAGGGACTAATAAAGGGATGTTCTGGAAAGATACTTGCATCTAACAGTAATTCTTCCAAATTCGTGCGCATATAATCTTCATGAAGGGAATTGATCAAGCGACGAGTTGGTTTAAGTCTGGAGTTAAAATGTCTCGTATCTGTATGACGACCCACTAAAAGGGAGCGATCGACCAATTTGCTAACTTCTAGGGTAACTCCTGTTTTTTCGCTAATTTCTTGGGCTAATTCCCTAACTTCTTGTCCCGTCCAAAACCGAATCGGAAAGGACTCAATATCTGTGGTTTGACGAACAGATTCGGAATATAGATAACCCATATTATATTGACGAACCTTCTCGTCTTCCGACTCCCCGTGCCAAAAATCAGGCCATTCGATAGAATAACGGCCAATTAAGTCCATCACCATCACACTGCCATCCTTACCATGATGAGCAACATCTTCTAATAACGCCACTAAATCTTTGCGAGCTAAATGGGATAAGGAACCATAGGAAGAAAAATACAGATCAAAAGGAGATTCGTTATCCTTAATGTTTCCTAGACCTTGAGAAAGATCCGCTTGTTTAAATTCTACATGGGGTCGATCAGAAAACAGGTCTTGGCCTTTGGTCACCATAGCCTGACTAATATCTAAACCCAAAAACAAGGAAATGTCTTCATCCGGTAAGACCCGTTTATGTTGTAAACCTAAATCAAGGTCATTGTAGTCAATTTTCGTGATAATATCGTATCCTTGGCCCGCACCACAACCTAGGTCAACGATTCTCACTCCTTTTCCTTCACTACGTCTAGTTTCTACTAGGTTTCGTAAAAAGGGGCGCAAGACGATGCGAGTTAGTTGATCTTCCCAATAGGTACGAACATTATCGTATTTACCAAACAAATTTCCAACATATAAATCATATTTCCCTTCTTTGACAGCTTGAGTGTAAGTCTTAAACTCTTTGGAGTTAGCTGGTTTCATTGATCTTTCTCTAAATAAACAGCAAAGATTGCCATTAAGGGCAATACAAGAACACTGAGGTTTTGCTCCTCTTGTAGATTACTCCTTTATTACTAATTTGTACATTAAGATATTAGAAGTTTTATCAGCCTCGGAAACCTGGGGTTCTTCAATTAAAAAATGGAAAATATAAAGATGGGTGAGGAATGGTCAATTTTGGCTCCTGAAGAAATAGGGTCTCAGGATTTTTTTACGGACTTATTGGAAGATTTATATCAACGTTTTCTGGAGGTCAAAGAGGGAGAAAATGCAACTTATATTCCCGAACTAGCCAAAGCTGATCCTGACTTATTTGGCATTAGTATTATGACCACAGAGGGACGAATTTATAGCATAGGAGATACTTCAGAATTATTCACCATTCAATCTATCTCTAAGCCCTTAGTTTATGGCATGGTTTTAGAAGAATTGGGGGAGGAATATGTTATTAATAAAATTGGGGTTGAACCAACGGGAGAACCCTTTAATGATATTATGGAACCTAGAGAAATTCAAGAAAGAAAATATAATCCGATGGTTAATGCTGGAGCCATTATTACTACCAGTCTAATTAAAGGAGATACATTGGAGGAAAAACAGGAAAAGTTATTTAATATGTTTAGCCGTTATTTGGGGCGAAATGTTAATCTTAAGGAGTCAATTTTTTGGTCAAGAAAAACAGGAGATAGTTGGAACCGTGCCATTGCTTATATGATGCTTAATTTTGGACTAATTGAAGGAAATGTTGAAGAAATATTAGACCTTTATTTTCAACAATGCTCAATTTTGGTAAATTGTCAAGATTTGGCGTTAATAGCTGCCATATTGGCTAATAAAGGATTAAATCCTATTACTGGACAAAGAACAATCAATGAAAATTATACCAAAAATTTGCTCAGTGTCATGTTTACCAGTGGCTTATATGATTTTTCAGGTCAATGGGCTTATCGTGTTGGTCTCCCAGCGAAAAGTGGTTTATCCGGGTCGATCATTGGGGTGATTCCTAATAAAATGGGAATTGCTGTTTTTTCCCCTCCTCTAGGAACCCAGAATAAAAGTGTTCGTGGAGTAAAAATATTTGAGGAAATTTCTCAACGGTTTAAACTGCATATTTTTAAGCCCGACTATTCTAATAATCCCCTTAATAAAAAGAAAAAAGTAATTTCTTCTCTATTCAAAAAACAAGATTATTTACCTAGCTTTTTACAGCATTTATACGACAAGTATTTACCACTGCAAGAAGGAAAAATTTATGTTAGTGAACCTGATTTAGTAGAGCATGATCCTAATTGTTTTTCTATTTGTATTGTAACTGTCGATGGTACAGTTTATACCGTAGGAGAGAGCGAAAAACCTTTCTTAATTCAATCGATTTCTAAGGTATTTGCCTATGGAATGGCTTTAGAAGATCACGGCAGGGACTACATTTTAACAAAAGTGGAAGTGGAACCCACAGGAGATAGTTATAATTCTATTATTAAGGTAGAAGAAAATTCCAAAAGGCCCTACAATTGTATGGTGAACACTGGGGCGATCGCTATGACAAGTTTAATTAAAGGAAAAAGTCCAGCACATAAGCTCAATCGTCTCTTAAAAATGTATCAACGTTATGTGGGTCATCCTGTTTATGTTGATACTTCTGCTGTGGTTTCCGAACAAAATCAAGGCGATCGCAATTGGGCTATCTCTTATTTATTACGTAATTTTGGCATGATTTCTGGGGACATTAAACAAACTCTTGATCTCTATCTACAACAATGTTCTGCTATTATTAATTGTCGAGATTTAGCGGTGATGGCCGCTACTTTAGCCAATCAAGGAATTAACCCCATCACAGATCAAAGCGCTATCAACCCTGAATATGTCAAAGATTTGCTCAGTGTGATGTTTACTTGCGGGATGTATGACTTTGCTGGAGAATGGTGCTATAAGGTGGGTTTCCCTGCTAAAAGTGGTGTTGGAGGTGGTATTTTGGGAGTGGTTCCAGGAGTAATGGGAATTGGTGTCTTTTCTCCTCCTCTTGATAAACGGGGTAATAGTATTCGCGGAATCAAAGTTTGTGAGGAGTTATCCCAACAGTTTCAACTCCATATTTTCCAACCTTTAAATTAATTAATCTATTAACTAATTTGACTAAAAAGTTGTTGCCAATCAATAACTTCTGGTCTTTTCCCTGAGTTAATGATATCAAAGCCTTGATTAATTGTTAGCTCATAGTTCAAACATTCAACACAAACATTAGCTACATCAATTCGGCTAGTCTCTCCATTTAGAGTATCACCAGTTCCTATAACAACAGCTTTTTTTCCATCGGTTTTGGCTCTGAGTAAAGTATTAAGATCGTAGGAGGTATAAGGACCATCAATCAATCTTCCAGGACGAATAATTGTGTAAGGTAGTCCCGAATTTTTCAGGGCATTTTCTCCATAGAGTTTGGCATCAAGTACACCAAATATATTGAGAATATTAAAAGGTAAACTATCTTTCCTCAAAACGCCAGAAGAAGAGACAAAAACAAATCTTTTCAGGTTCTTAGTAGCAGCTAAAATCAAGTTTTTTACCCCTTCTCCCTCCACTATTTGAGGGCTATTTTTAGCATCGAAAAAGTTAACAAAATCCCACCGTTGAGAAGGAAAAGCCGTGGTGCCAGTACAACAAATAATATGAGTAACATTTTCTATAGCTGAAGTCAGAGTATCTGGATAACGAAGATCCCCAACCACAATATTTACCCTATCTTCAAACATCTGTTTAGCTTTATTTTTATTTCTAGTTAAAGCACGAACAGGAAGATTATTATCTAATAATTTAGCTACTACTAATTGACCGACACCACCAGTAGCACCTGCAACTAAAATTAAATCTGAATTATCTAGCATTTACCCTTATTTAATATTAACAGATCCAACGACTCGCCGATTATCATGGGATCGCTTATTAAGCATTGTAACTCATTAATGAGAAAAACTGACCTATTTGTTTAGTTTAGCTAGGAATTTATCATACTCTCCAGTCAAGACAGGAATAAAGAAATATAAAATTATTTAGAAATTTTCTTGAATGATGAAATAATGAGAAAGGATTATTTGTATTTATGGTTGTTTAATTAGTATGTCTGACGTCACCGAAAACCCTGTTGATAACGCCCCTGAAAGTAGTACCATTCAGACCACTTTTACGGTTCAAGAAATCCGAGAATTATTACCCCATCGTTACCCTTTTGCTTTAGTCGATCGCATCATTGATTATGTACCGGAGAAAAAAGCGGTTGGTATCAAAAATGTTACCATTAATGAACCGTTTTTTCCTGGTCATATTCCTCCCCTTCCCATTATGCCAGGGGTTTTAATCGTGGAATCAATGGCGCAAGTTGGTGGGATTGTCTTGAGCTTATTACCAGGGATGAAAGGGATATTTTTTGCCTTTGCTGGTATCGATAAAGTCAGGTTTCGTCGTCAGGTTATCCCAGGAGATCAATTAATCATTACCGTGGAATTATTAGCCTTCAAACGGGAGAGAATAGCCAAAATGAAAGGTGAGGCAACTGTTGATGGAGAGTTGGCAGCCCAAGGAGAAATGCTATTTTCTCGTATTGATTAAATAGCTAATTATTGATAATCATTCCTTGATGGTTTTCTTTAATTACCACAAAAAAAGGGGGGTATTTATTCCCCTTTAAACCCCTAACTATTCAGCTAAATCCATATATAGCATCTCCCATATTTTTCAGCAATTAATAATTAACAGTTAATAATTAAACGTATGGGGGAAGTTCAGATATTTAATCTATGGCTTTTGATGGGGGTAAAATTATTCCTCACACACCATAAGACAACATTCAAATTTATTGGACATTGACAGAAGTATGTGCTAGTGTAACTAAGACCATTTAAAAGTCTTATAAAAATCAACATGATTAAGCGATTTCTTCCTTCTAAATTAAAAAATAAGCTAAAAGAAGCTTTGGGAATTACGGGGTTACATGACAGAATAAACAGTCTTGAACACACCTTATCAACTTATCAGAAAGCACTTAACCAACTACATTCTCTTTATAATTATTCAGTGCTAAAAGAAGTTGATTTAGTTCGTTATTATGGTTCATTATACTTTTGGTACACCCGAGATATCTCTTACCAATGGATTTCCCTTTCTCCTGAACCTCTTGTTATTAAAAATTACAAACCAACGGCTGCAGATTTTTCTCAGGATTATATAAATACAGGAAATTTAGAACAGGATTATTATGCTTTGGAACTTGATAAACCCCATCTTCATGAGCAAGAGTTAAAGCATATCCTTTTTCTACATCTATGGCTAAATGAGATTGATTTTGTCTTTATTGACATTGGTGCTAATTATGGGAATACAGCTATTCCAGCAGCAAAATTCTTCAAAAAATATGGACAACATAATCCTATTATTTCCTTTGAACCTGGATTTGTTTATGAGCTTTTTAAACATAACGTTAAAATTAATCAATTATCTGATATCATTCAACCGGAAAAAATTGCTCTCGGAAATCAAAATAGACCAATTGTTATTAAAAGTATGCTAGAACACTCCGAGTCTAATAGCACACAGGAGCTTCGTCAATTTTATCCTGACTTACAGTTGGCTTCCTGTCACTTGGTAGATGGGATGACGTTAGACAATTATGTTGAAAAACATCAAATTCGTTCTCCTTTATTGGTTAAAATTGATGCTGAAGGTAGTGATTTTCAGGTCTTACAAGGAATGAATAAGCTGCTAAACTATGATGTTGTGATGCTTATTCTGGAGTATGATCCTAAAGACCTCAAGAATTTCATGCCGGGGGAAGAAGTTCT
Source organism: Crocosphaera watsonii WH 8501 (assembly GCF_000167195.1). Taxonomy (GTDB): domain Bacteria; phylum Cyanobacteriota; class Cyanobacteriia; order Cyanobacteriales; family Microcystaceae; genus Crocosphaera; species Crocosphaera watsonii. The sequence continues at coordinate 20,911 of NZ_AADV02000039.1, forward strand.
TGATAAATTGAGTAAGGATTATAAATTATTTAATATGAGAACGCTTGATCAAAATGTACAGTGGAAGTTTAGTTTTATTGGAGAAGAAATGGATTCTTTTATTACTTTTTCTCAGAATGTAATGGAATCACCTTCAGGTTGGACAGATATCTTAGCAGTACGAAAAGATTTACCTAATCTAGATAAGTTAATGGAAAGGATTTTGGGTAGTGCATCATAAGTGCTGAAAGTCTAATTTTGCCTGATTTTCTATCAAAATCAGCGGAAGGGGTGCAAATAGTTTTCAAATCTGGGAAATTATCTATAGTTTAGACAGAATTTTTAATAATACCTAAATAACACTACCAAAGTGATAACCTCTGTACCTCACAAGTATGAGAACTCCTGTATATTGCTTCCCCATTGACTAACCCAGAAAAGTTAGTTAGTATAAAACATATCCCCTCCCCCCCCAGGGGATATACCCTAAAAGCAATTTTTGCGATAAGTTAAGTAAAGTAAAGAAAAACTCATAAACAGATACAAAGGTTAACAGAACGTTGATTTCTCCTCCATCCACAGTCACCAGCCAACCCCTAACCCCCTCGGATCGTTCATCTGTGGGTCAAGGCTTTTTTAGCCGTCAAACCATCAAAAATTGGTTAACATTCCTAGCATCGGGCTTTTTAGTGTCCGTCCCTGTATTTATAGAAGCCCCTCTAGTGCGCTTTTGTCCTGAGATCAGTGTAATAATGACCGCAGGGTGGTTATGGTTAGCCTTTTATTTAATGAAGCAACCTAAAACCCATTTATGGGGAGATTTATTATTTGGTTTTAGTTGGAGTTGGTTAGCCGGCGCTATTTATTGGGGGTGGTTTCGTTGGGAACCTTTAATCCATCTTCCCATCGAATCTATAGGTGTTCCTGTGGCTTTGTGGTGTCTTTGGCGAGGATGGGGACAAGTGGGTAATTTCTTTTATGTTGGCTCATTGTTAGGCACAGCCATCACCGATGCTTATTTTTATGTAACCGGATTAATTCCCCATTGGCGACAACTGATGCAAGTTGATCCCAGTTTAGCCACCCCTATTTTCCAATCGGCCTTAGAACAAGTGCAAACCCCTTGGGGAATGAGTTGGGCAGTAGTTTTAGGTAATTGTTTGTTAGGGATGGGTTTATGGGCGATGCAAAAATCTGATCACCATTGGTGGGCATTAGGAGGCGCGGTATTGAGTACAATCTTAGTGGATAGTTTATTTTGGTTTGCAGCCTCTTTGGCGTAAGTGGTTACAATGAAATAGGCTATCACTGTTAGATTGTTGTCCTAACCCCACCCGATCAAACGTCTGTGGATAATCTCGCCAAAACACCTCATCTGTTGCTCAATACCGCTAAGGGTAAACGTTATTTTACTTTAGCGGGCAAAAACTATTGGACAATTGGACGAGGAAGAGATAACGACTTTGCCATTGGTGACCATTGTATCTCTCGGAACCATGCTATTTCGCAATGCACAGAAACAGGGGATTTTTTGTTGATTGATTTAGGCAGTCGTAACGGAACCTTTGTAAACGATCGCCGTGTAGGTATTCCTATTACCCTAAAAAGTGGAGATAAAGTAAAATTTGGCAAGACTGAGGTTGCTTTTCATACCCCTGTACGTAATAACAATGATATCACCCCTCCAGAGTTCGCCGATCGCGATACGATGGTTTTGCATGAACGTCGCTTAACCTCTGTATTGGTAATAGATATGAGGAACTTTACAACCCTAACACGACAATTAGATGAACAAATATTATCATCCTTAATTGGGAATTGGTTTCGTCAGTCTGGTGAGATTATTCGTAATGCAGGAAGTTGGGTAGATAAATATATTGGTGATGCGGTGATGGCCATCTGGTTTCATGGGGAAAATGAAGTCACCAAAACTGATATGATTCAAGTTTTCCAAGCGGTACGGGATCTCAATCAGATGACAAAGCAGCTAAGTCAAGAGTATCCAGTTCCCTTTGAATTAAAGATTGGAGCCGGCATCAACACGGGTTATTCTATGGTGGGGAATACTGGCAGTGGGGATCACCCGGACTATACTGCCATTGGAGACACGGTTAACGCCGCCTTTCGTTTAGAGTCAGCCACCAAAGAGTTAGGGGTGGATGTGGCTATCGGAGAAGCAACCTATATTCATTCAGTAGAATTAAAGAACATTGACAGCATCTTCTCTGAATATAGCCTTAATCTTAAAGGTTATGAGAAACCAACCCTTTCTTATGGGGTTACTTTTGAAGATTTAGAGAAACTTCTCACCATTAATCAGGCTGAAACTTACCGATGAAGGAGACTGCTTTAGCTAGAGTTCGTATAGTTTTAGTCGAGCCAGCAGGACCGTTAAATGTGGGCTCGGTAGCCCGAGTGATGAAGAATATGGGCTTACATCAGCTAATTTTAGTCAAACCCCATTGCGATCGCCTCGGGGATGAAGCGAGACTGATGGCGGTTCATGGGGTGGATGTGTTAGAACAATCTCAAGTGGTGGAGACGATTCCCGAAGCGTTGCAGGGGTGTCAGCGTATTATTGCCACCACAGGGCGATCGCTGTCTCTGCCAACCCATTTAGAAACCCCACGGGGGGCTTTACCCTGGTTACTCGCAGAAGGGTTAAACAGTGCCTTAATGTTTGGAACGGAGGATCGGGGCTTAAATAACGAAGAACTCAAATATGCTCAGCGATTTGTCTCTATTCCGGCTAATCCTGACTATCCTTCCCTGAATTTAGCACAGGCGGTGGCGGTTTGTAGTTATGAACTGTATCAAGCTGCACAAGATCCCCTGGAAAGTGAAACAGACTCATACTTTGAGGGGGCATCTTTTGAACTATTAGAGGGATATTATCAACACTTAGAAGAGGTTTTATTAAAAATTGGTTATCTTTATCCCCATACGGCAAAGGCCCGTTTAGAGAAATTTCGCAGACTCTACAATAAAGCTAACTTAACCCCAGAAGAAGTTGCCCTATTACGAGGTATTTTACGACAAGTTAACTGGGCGGCTCAGTTTATACCCTCAAAAAATAAGTAATACTACGATACACTGAAAGAACTTAGAATTAACTTTATACAAACTGGTAAATGAATAAATCTACTCAGAAAATAATCGTTATAGTATCAGGTTTAGCCCTACTCGTGAGTATGACTGCTGCTGGGTTTTCCTTTAGACAAAACCCGTCTTCTTCCCCGGAACAAGCTAATTCTGGAACTGCTCCTTCCCCAGAGGAAAGGTTAAAATCAATTATTGAAGGATATGAAACTGTCTTGGAAAGAGAACCAGATAATCCTACTGCTAAACAAGGATTAGAAGAAGCACTTAGAGTTTTGATAGCAAGGCAAATACAAGCCCAAAATTTAGAAGGTGCTATTCCTCCTCTGGAAAAACTAGCAGCTTTAGTGCCTGATAATGAGCAGTATCAACAAGTTTTGCAACAGTTGAAACAAGCTCAACAACAAGCTCAAACGGCACCTTCTCCTACCCAACCAGAAGCAGTTGCTCCTGAGTCGGAAGAACCCCTTCCTCTAATTATTCCAGAGGCTCAAGAAGAATCTAATCCTTTATTAATTCCTGAAGAAAACTCTAACCCATTAGTTCCTTTTGAAACTAACCCTAATCCTAATTCTAATTAGGGTTTGCTGAAAAAGTTTCTCCAAAATTTATGCCACTTTTGACCAAGAATTTTCTGACAAATCAATAAGTTTTAGTACATAAAAATTGTTTAAAGTATAATCAAAATTAATGAAAGGCGGTTTGATGAGTTCCCCTGTTCTATTATTAGTAAATAAGGACAAAAAAAGCGACAAAAACTGCCTCAGAAGTTTAGAAAGATTGACAACTAAAAATGTAATAGCAATAGATGTAATGGAGGTTTCAGGGAGTTTTGTCATCACGAGATTTAGGCTAAATCTTCGTTTAGCTTGTCCAAACTTTCCCTCAATAGCATTACGGAAGCATTCATCGGAGTGGGCTTGTTTCTTTTCTTCTTCACTGACATTTTTCGGAGGTCTTCCTAACTTCGGACCACTGATTCTTATCCCTCTTTCCTTACACCAATTTCTGTTTTCCCTAGTTCGATAAATTTTATCTACATGGACGGATTCGGGATAATAGCCAAACGTTTCTTTATACTTTTCTACTTGTTCTTTAAAATGACAAGATTCATTGAAGTTTTCCCAACTTATTTTTTCTAGAAACACATAGTTATCTACACAGCTTACTGAGAGTTTAGCTCCAAACTCTATTGGTTTTCCTGCTTTTCCCCTCACTATTGGACGAATATGCGGTTGAGTTAAACTTACAATTCTTTGAGGAACACTCTGGGTCTTATTCTCCCACATTGACTGTTGTTGTTCATAAACTTTTTTGATAGTCTCTAGACAATTTTTCTGTCTTTTACTCAGATTTTCCAGGGAAGCCCCAGCTTGAATTAAGTCTTCTATATTTCCTAAATTTTTCTTAAGGTATTTAACTGGTTCCCGATTAGCTTGCTTCTTCTTGATAGGAACTTTCGGTTTTAGCACCTTTAAGATTCTTTCTGCATTTTCTAAAGTCCGGATTTCCCAATTTACCTAAGGGAAACGATACTTGATCTTCGGCAACTGGCGATAAATCCAAACAGGGTTAAGTCGTGGGC
>NZ_AADV02000038.1 GCF_000167195.1 Crocosphaera watsonii WH 8501
TGAGGAAGGTCCGATGGTATAGCATCTTAATCTATCCTTGTTCACCCTTTGCCTATAAGGGCCGAAGAATGAGGGTTATCGTAAAAACCAAGACTGTGGGGGAGTCGACTCCCCCCTCCGTCACCACTTGGCGAAGTAGTTCAAACGGACAGAACATTTTATCCTTATTCATCCCTTGCCCTTTGGGCCGAAGAATGAGGGTTATCGACTTCTCATCGAAAGGTTGTGGGTTCGAGCCCCACCTTCGCCGTGTCTTTTTTTTTGCCGAAACTGGCCGAGGAGATAACTATGAATTATCAATTTTTTACCCGTAAACAAAAAGGAACTCCCCAAAACCAACCTATTCCTGGACGAGAAGCAGAAATGATCCAAGGGCGATCGGGTGGTTGGATGTTTGATGCCGGGTTGTGGAAACTCTTACGGCGTTGTCTCCTCATCGGCACGGCACAAAGTACCTACTACGCCCAAAAACGGGAGCTAACGGACGATTTTATCGATGTTCTCAAACAAGCTGTTGACACCGATCCGGGTCGAGTGGCTTCTGAGATAGTTTACGCCAGTAATGGACGTTCTATCAACAATAGTGCGCCGTTGTTGGGGTTAGTTTTACTGTCTATGGGTAAGACTCCTGAAGCAAAAGAAGCATTTCGGGCTATTTTCCCCGAAGTTGTCCGCACTGGCAGCCATTTTTATGAATGGTTAAGTTATACCAAATCTTTGCGAGGGTTTGGCAAGATCATCCAAGATGTGGGGACTCAATGGTTATCACGGGAGGATGTCAAGGGGTTGGCCTATCAACTCTTAAAGTACCAACAACGGTATGGTTTTTCTAACCGAGATGCTTTGCGTTTGTTTCATGTTAAACCCCCCACCGATGAGCATCAGCAGCTATTTAACTGGGTGGTGAAGGGATGGAATAATTATTTACCCGATGAGATCCCTTCTGAAGCGTTAACGCAGATATGGTGGTACGAATGGTTAAAACATCATCCTGAGCAAACCCATAAGGCAATTAAAAAGGGTCATTTAACCCACGAAATGGCTGCTCCTGTGGGGAAAATGGACAAAAAAGCTTGGCAACTTTTGTTTAACGAGATGCCTATTGGTGCTATGTTGCGTAACCTGGGATCTTTGACGGAGTTGGGAGTATTACGGGCCGATGAACCGGAAAATATCGATCGCGTGGAAAATGTTCTCAATGATGTTAACCGTCTCAAAAAAGGGCGTATTCATCCCATTGATGTCCTAAAAGCTCTGAAAACCTACCAGTCTGGGGGAACACTGGGGCGTAGTAAGAAAAACTGGCAACCAGTTCCTCGTCTTGTGGAAATATTGGACAAAGCGGTGGAGTTATCTTTTGATATTGCTCAACCCACAGGGAAAGTGTTTCTGCACGCGCTGGATATTTCGGGATCTATGTCTTGGGGAGTAGTGGACTCCGTTGGGTTAAGTTGTTGCGAAATTGCAACAGCGATGGCGTTAGTGACTGCTAAAGCGGAGAAAAACTACACTATTCGTGGATTTTCTACAAAATTTATCAATTTAGGCATTTCTCGAAAAGATAGTTTTCAGTCTGCGTTGAAAAAATCCAGCGATCGCAACTTTGGGGGAACTGATGCCAGTGTAGCTTATGATTGGGCGATTAAAAACCAAGTTTAAAGCGAATGTGATCTGTTTTTGGACTGATAGCGAAAGTTGGGCAGGATCTAAACATCCGTCTCAAGCATTAGCAAAATATCGTCAAAAAGTTAACCCTAAAGTTAAGGCGGTTTATGTTACTTTGGCCCCTTATGGTATCAGTTTAGTTGACCCGAAAGATCCTTTATCTTGGGACTTAGGAGGGTTTGATCCAGGGACTCCTCGGTTGATACAAATGTTAGCAAAAAACGAACTTTAATTATTATTGTAGGGGTCAACGGCCGTTGACCCCTACGTTTTATTATCCTAAGATATCTTCTATGGGAAAAGGACAATTTTCTGGAGCAGTTAAGTTAGCTTTTTCCTTAAAATCTTCAGCAGCTTCTTGATAAATTTCTTCCCATTTTTCTATTAGCTTATTTTTAATAGAGGTTGAAAGATTCTTTTTAAGAAGAAGACGAAAGTTATAAACTTCTCGTTTCCAATGATTCTCATTATATTGTTTTTCTGCTTCCCAATAATTAATAAATAGTAAATGTATAATAATCAGAATAGTATAAGAGCGACAAGTTTTGTATTCACTCTTGCCCAAGTCTTCAACCTCCTCAATTAAATTCTCTAAATCCAACTCATTAAACTTACCTTCTCGGAGTAATTTAGCCTGTTGTTTTGACCAAAGATTAAAGTCAATATCATATAGTTTATTCATAATTTTATTTCTGTATCAGGGTATAAGTTTATCTAGTTACTTTTTTGGGTGTTTAACCACATTATAACACCTGTAACTCCTAACATTAATAAACCAAACCCATTTAAAAAAGGATAAATCATTTCTAAGTTAATACGTCCAAATTTGCCCCGATGTAGTTCTAATAACCAAATAAAATTATCAGCATTTCCTGTTACTACTGCTACTTGAAATAAGGTTCCTGTGATTACAGTTAATAGTAAAGGAAAGATCATAATCGGAGCGATTTTATAATGTAATTGACGTAAAGCAGTTTCATTTATTTGGGTCATTTTCATTTTTATTTGTGTATTTGTGTTTAATGAATTTTAAAAGAATAGGATTGATAACCAATAATAAAAATAGCATTTCTGATGTTTTAGGAATAAAAAATACTCCCTTATTTTTTTCTAAAGTAATATTAATTGTTTCGTTTTCTGTTTCTTTTGTTTCTAATTTTTGTTGATCAACTTTAGTTTCTTCTTCTACAAGATCNTATTATTTTCTTTATTGAGGGATTTTTTGTTTAGGTTGCTGATGATTGTGTCCACTATGGGCTAGGATAGGCTGTATAGATGAAACAAATGTAACTAAACCTATAATGGTTAGAAACAAGATTTTTTTGGGGCTGTTTAATCGATTCATAAGCGTTGACAGTTCATTTTTAAACTATTTTATCATAACAAGTTTATTTTCATTCAAATTATTTGCTGTTGTATTTCTTTAATTATTAATAAAACTATGGCAACTATCAACGGTAAAAAGTAATAAATAGCCCGATAAGCAATTAATCCTCCTAAAATATCAGCTTGAGAAACAGTATTAGGTAGAGAAAATAAAATTACTGTTTCAAAAACCCCTAATCCTCCAGGAACTGTACTCATTAAACCAGCAGTTAGTCCTAAAATGTAAATGCAAAAAAAAACAGAAAATGAGATTATTTCTGATAAAGGAAGTAATAAATATAACACTCCAGAAGCAATTCCCCAATCCATTGCAGCTAGGAAAATTGAGGCTAATGATACTTTAAAAGTGGGAAAATAAATTAAATGCGCACCTATTCTAAAGGGCTTTTTTCTTAAATAACTAATAATAAAATAGATAGATACCAAAGTTAGAAAAATTAAACCGATAAAATAAGCAGATTCAAAGGGGAGATTTAAAGTCTTGGGTAAACTTAGAGGATCTACTAAAAAAACAACCCCACTAACTCCTAATAATCTCACCCAAAAATTGATATTAATAAAAATAATTAATTTGGCAATTTCTAGTTTATAAATACCCCAACGTCCATAAAAACAATAACGGATAGCTGTTCCTGATAACACAGTAAAACCAATAGTATTACCCACAGCATAACTAATAAAAGCTGTCATCACAATTTTAGAAGGGGGTAAGAATTAATTAATATAATAAAATCCTAAAAAATCGTGACCTGTCATAATTAAATACCCCAGACTCGTCAAAGCAATCACACCGAATTTGCGAGTTGTGGTTAGGTTACTTATATAGTGTAAAATATCAGCAGGGTTATGAGCTTGAAACTCATTGCTAATAGTGACAATAGAAAGACTTAATAAGGAGACAGCTACAAGAATAGGCAGACATTGAATAAAACGCCGAAACATGAAATAATTTTAGAAGTTGAGACGACTTATCTTGTTATTATAATTAAGAAAGTTAAATTACCTTCAAACTATAAGTTGAGGAAATGATTAATGTTTCAGTCTATAAAAACTTATGCGATCGCTATTATAATGGGGTGTATACTCTCCCTATTTAGCAGTTTATGGAGTCCAGCAGCATTAGCTGTAACTAATATTAAACTCTTGGATCTCTCCTATAAAGATTGTCCCCCAGAATTAGCAGAAGGAAACGTTACCAGTGGGGGTTCTAGTCTTGCTGCGGCTTGTTATCTTATCACAGGAAAAGCTAAGAATACATCGGGGAAAACTGTTTATGATGCCGATGTCTTTGGACGTATTTTAGATGCTAATAACGAACCTACTTTACAAAATAGAAACCGTGTGGGTTCTATTGCAGAAGTTCCCCCAGGAGTGAGCGATTTTGAAGTAAGAATTACGGTTCCGGCTAATCAACCCACTCCTTTAAAATTAAAGAACTTTAAAGCTTCTGGGTTTACCACAAAAGTAACACCTATCTTTTAAAAAAATACCCCATCAATAATTACGGATGGGGTATTTTCTGATATTTTAGAATCCTGTCATACCATAATGGAATCCACTGCTAATCGCAGCAGAAACAGCAAGGACTTTGGCTCGATCTGCCAGAAATTGTAAAAGAAAAATAGCCAAAATAGCAGATATGTCGAGACCACCTAATGGGGGTATAAAGGAACGAAAAATGTCAAGGTAAGGGTCAGTAATGGGACTTAAAAAAGATATAATGTTATAGGACCACTCCTGGCCTCGAAACCATGACAAGAGAACACGAACAATGATTAGTACGTAATAGATGGTAAAAAACCAATAGAGAGTGTTTAATGCAATATACATAATGAACAATTTTCCCGATAAATTATAGGTCTATCTATTGATCTTATATCAAATTTTGATTATGTGTAACTCTAACCTACGCCAAATTTCTGACTTTCACACGATTTGCCGTGATAAAGGCTTGTAGAACTTCTAGGACATCTAGTAAAACGCACTACCTCCCCCTTCCCTCTCTGCCTCGGAGACACAGGCAGAATAACAAAAATAATCTAAACAAATAGGGATCAAGGGAGAAAATCGGTTTTAATAGAGTTAAATATTCCTTCACCCTATTCGTCATTCCTCTAGAAAATAGCGAGCATGACCGAAACAACAAAGGTTGTCCCGGACTTATTTAAGGGTATTGCCCTTTTTACCCCAGGTGGTGATCTCGTTTATTGTCTCGATCGCAACAAACAAGTCCATTGGCATTCTCAACTATGCCTAGTCTTCCAGGAACTGTTAAAGTTATCAGAACCCCCTCACTTTCTTGTTCCTGGTTATACGGCAACCGTTGACCGTTGGTTTTGTACCAGAGAAAAAAGGGTCAAAACTGTGGCTGAACTATATCCTGCTCTTCGCCGTTATGAACCATTACTAAATGTTCTCTTTAATCTTGACAAGGTGGTTTGGAAAAGAGCAGATTGGCAAGAACAAGCTTGTAATCCGGTTATCATAGAAACCTATCGTTCTCGATTTCCTCAACTTTGGGAAAACCATGATTTATTAATCCGTTTAGATGAACGCTGGGAAAGGGAACTAAAAAACCAATTTCGTCCTATAGACAGGCAAAAAAAAGAGGATTCTCTCGCCCATCAGGGTTATGTTTTACGTCTTTTTGTTTCAGGGAATAACCCTTCTACGAAGCACACTTTACAAAAAATTCATCATCTGTTGGAAACACAATTAAATCACCCTTACACTTTAAAGGTGATTGATATTAGTAAACACCCAGAGGCAGCAGAAACCCATCATGTTTCTGCAACACCCACCCTAGTAAGAGTTTGGCCTCAACCCATCAGACGAATAGTAGGAGAGTTGGGAGACTCATCCAGGGTTTTGCAACTGATTAGCACTAATTGATATCTTCAACAACCCCAACTTACTTAGTTGAAGTTGGGGATTGCCACTCCCAAAAGTTGTGACGTAGCTATTAGGTTATGGAAAACCAGAAAATTTATGCCGGCCGGCTTGATGTTAGTGCTTAGTGTGGCCACACTTGTGATTTTATCAATAGGTTAAGCTAGGGTTTCGGGGCAATAACCTAATCCTCGGGTAAATTGTTGGCGAAAGGCTTCGATATCATTACTATCAGGGGAACCATAAGAGACGATAGCCACTTGATAACGACTCATGACATCGATGGGAGATTGACCAGTTTCTAAACTCCAAAATACCATTTGTAGGCGAATTTCTAACTCGTAGGGGATACCTAGTTCATTCATAAAAGCTTTGAAGTCTCCATGTTGTTGTGGAGTCAAGGGCTGTTTAAACTTAATTTTAATAATCCAACCATTAATCTGATGAATAACAGTCATGGAGCAGCTGGAGGGATCATACTTCCGTTGTAAGTATTCAATCACCCTGAGAGTTAAGCTAGCATTAGCCAAAAAGTAAATATAGTCCATCATTTTCCCCCTTAAATTTTCTACCGAACAATTCCTCTAGCTCTAGTGTGCCAAGGATTGTTCCATTTGTTGTAGGGGACTTCCCCCCTATTTTTCTGTGGTTTCATGGGGGGAACTACCCAACTAGGTATATGTTCCGGTGTATGTACGGATGTGATCTTAAGACTGTAACCTGATTATCAGGGGAAACACTGACATTGGTTCCCTAATTATGTATCTTATTTTACATGACTCATCTAGCATACAACGAATCAAGCTGTTTTGGGAACCGTCATTTTATGAGTAGTGAGCATTTATTATCCAGTTACGACTATTATCTTCCTCAGGAATTAATTGCCCAAAATCCCGTTATTCCTCGGGATAATTCGAGGTTATTGGTGATTAACTCTCCTGAAAACCATATTCATAGTGTTTTTCGAGATTTACCTCAGTGGTTATTACCAGGGGATTTATTGGTATTTAATAATACCCGTGTCATTCCGGCGCGACTGTATGGGGCAAAATCTACTGGCGCACCGGTGGAAATATTGTTATTGGAAGAAAAAGAACCTTTTTGTTGGTTAGCATTAGTTAAACCTGGAAAACGGTTTAAAATTGGCAGTGAAATCTATTTTAGATTAGATGATGATGAAGATAATTTTTTGGTTGCGACTGTGGTAGATAGAGACGAAGAAACAGGGGGAAGATTACTCAAATTTCAGGTAGATTCCCTAGATTTATTTTGGCAAAAAATAGAAGAAATTGGACAAATTCCTTTTCCTCCTTATGTGACTGAATCTGATGCTAAACCCTCCCAATATCAAACCATTTATGCGCAAAAACCTGGGGCGGTTGCTGCTCCCACAGCCGGACTACATTTTACGGAGGAATTATTAGAAAACTTACAACAAAAAGGCATTAATCAAGCTTATATCACTTTGCACGTTGGTTTAGGTACTTTTAGACCAGTTGATATCGACAATATTAAAGAACATAAGATGCACCAAGAATGGATAGAAGTACCAGAAATTATTGTTGAAAAAATTAAAGAAACCAAAGCTAATGGAGGGCGAGTTATCGCTGTGGGAACTACTGTTGTTAGGGCATTAGAAGGTACAGCCAAAGCAACAGAAATGGCTGGAAAACAAGAGTTAATGGAGTTTAGGGGAAAAACTGATATTTTTATCTATCCTGGCTATTCTTGGTGCGTTATTGATGGTCTAATTACTAATTTTCATTTACCTAAATCTAGTTTATTAATGTTAGTTAGTGCTTTGATTGGGAGAGAAAGATTATTAGAATTGTATCAAATTGCTATCGAAGAAAAGTATCGTTTTTATTCTTTTGGGGATGGTATGTTGATTTTATTAGAGTCTAAAAATTAAATCCTGCACGAAACCAATCATTGATAGCATCGGCGGTATATTCTTGTCGCCAATTACTTTTTGACTGTTTACGTATATTGAGTAAAAAATCGTCATAGGTAGCTTTTCCCCCAACGTTTGAATTATATTCTTCAATTGTCCTATTAGGATGAGGATATTTTACGGCTTGCTGTTTCGAGGTTTTATCTCGGGAGACTTTACGCCATGTTTTCAAATCTATCTCTTTTTTGGGGATATCTTTCCATTCCATTCTTGCTGAATCCTTAATCCACTGAAGATAATCAAATTGATCATTAACTAAACCAAACCATTTTTCTGGTGTAGCATCTGAGTAATATGTATTATTTTCAAAGCTAAAATTTCTAAGATTTGCAGAAGAATTTATTATTGATGTTTTTAGTTTTGGAAATTGTATCTGATTATTTTTAATCTGAATGTTTTCCAGTTTTCCTGGACTAGACAAAACAATACCAGCTAATCGTGAATGCAAATTATATAAAAGATTATTGTTAATAGTGACATTTCTTGTGTGTCCAATGGAACTACCACTTATTGAGATTCCATAGGTAGAATCAACTTCAGTTTTTGGTTGATGGATAAATAAATTATTTTCCACCAATCCACCGTCCCAATCTTGAATGTCTAGGTACCATGCTAAATTACGATTAGTAGGTCGTGAGCGACCTATATTTAACATGACATTATTGATTATTTTAATATTTGCAAATCTCAGAGAACCCTTCTTATTTCCTCCCATACTAATTCCAATTTCACCATCCATATAAAAATTATTATCTATGATGACATCTTTTGCCGATCCCGGTCCATTTTCTGCTGTCCATTTAGTTTGCATACTACTTGATCTGAGGAATATATTTTTTCTTAAAATAACACCTTTAGGGTTGGGGAAATAAGTGTTATGATTTAACCAAGTGGCTTGTCCCAGTCGGTGATCGACCCAGTCATTGTGAGGTTGACGTTGAATTTTCCAACCATTGTGATCAAATATATTTTCTTCTAGTAAAAAATTAGCCCCAGTAGCTAATAGTCCTTGACTTAGGGATCTTTCTTCTGTTTTGGGACTCGTATAAGAATCAAGAATCAAATTTCTCCGTACAACAAAATGTTTCAGGCTCCCATTATTAATAAAAATAAGATTATGTTTATAATATTCAATTAAACAATCTTCAATCAAAAAAGATTCAATTGTTTCTCCTTCTTTATTGAACAATTTTATCCCATCTTTACTAGATTGTTTTTGTTCTTTATTTATTCCTTGAAAATGGATACCAGATAAAACAGCAAATTTAAGATTACTGGGGACTTGAAAACCCTCTCTTGTATCCGTTTTAAGCAGAGGACGTTCCATGTCTTTACCATAGGAACTGAATACTGAGGGTGCATTTTTTGATTCACCATTTTTTAATTCTTTAAGATTTTCATACCACACATCTCCGCGTTTTAATAGTATCCAATCAGGAGAATTATCTTTTGCTTCTTTTAGGGCAGCTGAAATCGATTGAAATGCTTTTATTTCTTCTTGGGGAAGAAAGGGATTGTCACCTATCTCTTTTGAGTTTGGAGAATATACTTGTCCTGTTTTATCATTTCCTTCTTGACTGGATACATATATAATTCGGGAATTTATACTGGGTTGATAAGTTGTCCAACCCTGATTATCAAGGGGTAAAAAATAACCAACATTTTTAAAATTTTCAGCATCAAGAGTTGATGCTGAATCAACGACAAAAGTATGTAGACCTACGGCAAAAATTATTGAGAGAATGATAGTTAATATAGTTTTCATTTCAACCTCCTAATTTTCTCTCTTTGTAAAGCAAACGGTTCAGGTTGGTTTCGGTTTTACATGGCAGAAGTCATTAACATCACCCGAAAACCAATGCGACTCACCCCAACTGCTTGAGGATGATAAGCGTAACGGGATGCACAACGACAATGATAAGCGTCTTCATCCCAGGAACCCCCCCTTAAGACGCGACGAGTCTCATGTTGAGAGGATACCCGAGGTTTACCAGAGGTTGAAGCATTTTCATAGCTAGAATACCAAGCATCGGCGCACCATTCCCAGACGTTACCGTGTAAATCGTATAATCCCCAAGAATTAGGGTAAAATGCCGTTACAGAGGTGGTTTCTTGACGATAAAGTCCCGAACTTTCCTTTGCATATAAGCGTTTGGCCATATAGTTGGCCAGATCACTGGTTAAGGTGGGGCCGAAATTAAACGCGGTGGTGCTTCCCCCACGACAAGCATATTCCCATTGTGCCTCACTGGGAAGTTGATAGGGACGTTGACTATGTTGGGAAAGGCGATGGCAAAATTCCACCGCATCTTCCCAGGAAATAGACTCTACCGGGCGATCGCTTCCTTTAAACTCGGAGGGATCAACAACTAAATCTCGATTAATTTTAGGATATTGGGCGACTATGTCCCATTGTTTCTGGGTAACAGGAAATTTAGCCAAGAAAAACCCTTTTAAGTTCACGGAATGTTGGGGTTGTTCACATATTTGAGATCCGGCTTCCCCTAAAGATGATCCCATGAGAAAAGTGCCTTCAGGAATATAAACCATGTCCAAGATAACCCCTTCTCCCAAGTCTTCTTGAAAAGATTGAGATGTCCCCCCAACCCTTTCTAAAATGGCTCCTGTTTCATCAATTATTGGTCTTTCAAAGGAAAATTCTTCTAGGGGTGGTGTTTCAAAAGAAACAGAGGTTTCAGACTTGATCTCTGTGGGAGATAGCATCGGCTGCGGTTCATCCTTTTGAGAATTAGACTCTAAATGGTTGAGTCGTTTTTCAACCTTGAGTAGTCTTTCTTCTAAAGAGGAGGGTTCTTTTTTATTTTCTTCTAAATATTGAGACAAAGCTTGAGCGATTACCTTAGACTTAGAAAGACCAACAGTATTAGTATGAGCTAATAATTTTTCATATAATTGGGGCGGTATTCTCACACTAACCTGAATATTACTCATAAGGCTGAAGGGAAATGCTGAAACAACTGATAATAATGCTTTGAAAGCATAACAAATTTTACTCAATTTTCACAATTATTTTTAATTTCTTAATGTCAGATGCTAAAATCTCTAAGACTTTACCCCCAAAATACTCAGCCATGATTCAACTTAAACCCCCAACCGAAAGATTATTTTATCTCATCACCCTGAGTAGTGGGTTTCTACTTGCTTTGTCTCCTTTTGCCTTGGACCAAGAAGATACCCCTGATGCTGCGATCGCTAAATTCAACTGGTTTCAAGCGATTATTTTAGGTATGGTACAGGGGTTAACGGAATTCATCCCCATCAGTAGCACAGCCCATTTAAAGGTGATTCCTGTACTATTAGGATGGGGTGATCCTGGGGTTGCCTTTACTGCTGTGATTCAATTGGGCAGTATTGCTGCTGTTTTGTGGTATTTTTGGTCAGATTTGAGTCAAATTACCAAAGGAATGGTTACAGCTATTCGTAAATCTGATTATCAATCCCACGATTTTCGCTTAGGGTTAGGTATTGCTTTAGGCACTTTACCTATTGTCTTTTTTGGCTTATCTATGAAACTCTTAATTGCTGATTTGGATAATTCCCCTTTACGCAGTGTTGAGGTAATTGCTGGAGCTTCTATTGTTATGGCTTTATTATTAGCTTTATCGGAGAAAATAAGTAGCCACAAAAGAAATTTTGAACAATTGAGGTTACAGGATGGTGTATTAATGGGCCTCGCTCAATCTTTAGCTTTAATTCCTGGGGTATCTCGTTCAGGATCAACCATGACTTCTGGCTTATTCCTCAATTTGGAACGGGCAACAGCAGCTAGGTTTTCTTTCTTGTTAGGAATTCCAGCTATTACTTTAGCCGGTTTAGTTGAGTTAAAAGAGGTGGTTGATATGGGACTTTCTAATGATATTATTATTCCCGTAATTGTTGGAGTTATTTCTTCAGCTTTCTTTTCTTATGTGGCGATCGCTTGGTTGATTCGTTATTTACAAAAACGAGATACTTGGGTTTTTGTTTGGTATCGTTTAGGGTTTGGTTTATTTATTTTAGGATCTATATTTATTCAATTCAATTAAATGTTAAATGAATAAATAGGGTTTATAATTAACACAATAAATTACATAATTTATCCATTATAATACCATTTTTATCAACTGAAACCACAGATATTAACCCTGTAGGGGTCAACGCTGAGCGTAGTCGAAGCGTTGACCCCTGACCAATTGAAATAGATATTAACTGATGTATAATTGGAGTAACTGTTGTTCTCCTTTTTCTGATTATGTCTTCTAAGAAAAATAAGTCTAAATCTGTCGTTTATCAAGAGTTTGGGAATACATCCAACTCAGAAGCATTAGAGCGATCTGTACCGGATCTACCACCAAAACAACAAAATATTAGAGTACAAGCAAGTCGTTCAGGACGCAAGGGAAAAACAGTGACTATGATCACAGGTTTTCAACAGTCCCCAGATAGTTTAAATAAGTTATTAAAAAAGTTAAAAAGTCAGTGTGGAAGTGGGGGAACAATGAAAGATGATACCCTAGAAATTCAAGGAGATCATCGTCAAAAGTTAGTAAAATTGTTAGATGATTTAGGATACAAAGTAAAGATCAGTGGAGGATGAACTACAAATCTGTATTCCAACAGTGCTTTTAGCTTAATTTTTCTTCTTAGTCCACAGAAATCTTGCCCTTAGCGGTTTATATTTTGGCGGCCATTCATGAGGGGGTGCGGGGGTAAGCACTTCCACCCTTTAAAAACTCACAGAGAAGAGCTTATCATAAAAAACGTACTTCGTGTTAATACATTGGTCGCAATTCCTCTGAACGCTAACATTCGTATAGCGTCAGCCTCCTTGCGACATTAAGGTGATTATATAATCTTAGCTATACGAAGACCAAAATAGAATCCAAGGGCGATAGCTGTGAAGGCGACAATATATCCAGCAAAAGCAGCAATAGCGAGTCCTGACATAATTTTCTTATACTCCTAGATGTTGTAATTCTCTGCTATTTTACCTTGTTCTTGTCACCATTAGACTAATTGACTTAAAAAAGTGGATAATAGAACAGTTGAGAAACCGTCATATATCTCAATTTACGTTTTGCCGACAAAATGCCAAACTAGAATCAAGGATTGAAATTCAATTATTGAGAGTAAATCATGAGAAATACTTACGGTTATTATTGGTACTTTGGCTTTAGTGGTGGGTTCGGATTTTTAATTTTAGTCGCATTCTTTTTACTACAATGGTTACAAATTCCTGCGGGCAATTTTATCGATTGGGTTATAGGTATTCTTAGTTTTTGGTGGTTACTGGCTATTGTTACTATTCCTTGGAATGTTTACTTTGATGCCAAAGAAGTTGTCTCAGAAATAGGGACTTCTCAAGAGAAGGGGATTTTTGTAGACCATAAAAAATTAGATTATATTACTACTGTTAGTCGATGGGCTTTTGTCGTAGCGATCGCCCTTCATTTATTGTCTGCTTTGGTACTTTATGAACTGGCTGCTCTGGGAATTAGTTCTGTTGGATATATCAGTTCTTTGGCTACATTATTATTAACAGGATTACGACCTGCGCTGAGGGGTTATCAGTATTTAGCTTATCGCTTAAGCACTATCAGACAAGAAGTTAAATACCCCCGTGAAGATATTATAGAATTAAGAAGTCGCTTTACTAAATTGGAAAAACAAGTCAACTCCCTGCAAAGTAAATTAAATACAAGTAATCCAAATTCCTGGGTTAATAAACAACAAAATAATTGGGATGTAACTCGCAAAGAATTGATTACAATCGGGGCCCAATTAGATAAATTTGAGGCTAAAAATGCCCTAGAGCATCAAGAAATTGCGAGAGAAGCAAGAAAAGCTATTTCTCAATTAACCGAAGATAGCAACTTTTTACATCAAGTCAGGGAAATTATACGTTTCATAAAAACTGCCTAAACTTAACTACTATTGTTTAAGGTTCTTCTAACAATTGTTAAGTTGACAAGACAAGCACTCCATAGTTCGCTAAAATTTAAAGATAAAGCATAACTCCTGACTGCTGCTATGCCACTCGCTTTAAATAATATTGATCATTATGATAGAAAACAATCATAAAAAACCAAAAAGACGACGTGGAGTGATTCTCACAGAAATGGGGTTAGAAAAACTGCACAAGGCCAAAGTAGAAGCTGAATATACAGAAAATCAGGGAAAACGTTACACTTTAGAAGATTTGAGCGAAAAAACAGGGTTAGCCATAGATACCCTCATGAAAGTCTTTGCTTGTGAGTCAAAAGTAGATAAACAAACCCTAAAATGTTGTTTTAAAGCGTTTCAGTTAAAACTATGCGATGAAGACTTTTTTTATCCCCAGATATCTCCTGTTGAAGAAAGTTCATTTACCTTGTCCCCTGAACTGGAATTACCGGAAGGACAAGTTCCCCTTAACTCTCAATTTTATCTTGAGCGATCGCCCATAGAAGAGGAATGTTACAAAGCTATTCTACAACCAGGAGCGTTAATCCGACTCAAAGCACCTAGACGTATGGGGAAAAGTTCTCTACTTGCGAGAATCATTGAACATGGAAGTCAAAATAATTGTGCTACTGTTTCTTTGAGTTTTCAATTAGCAGATACAAGGTTATTTCAAGACCTAGATAAATTTTTACAATGGTTCTGCGCTAATATTAGTTTAAATTTAAACATTGAGAATAAAGTCGTTGATTATTGGGATGATTTATTTGGAAGTAAAATTAGTTGTAAAATCTACTTGGAAGAGTATATTCTAGCCAGTTTAGAAACTCCCTTAGTCTTAGGACTAGATGATGTTGACCTACTATTTCAATATCCTGATTAAACGTAATTTTTTTTGGTTTATTACGAGCTTGGCACGAAGAAGGAAAAAATAAGGAGGTCTGGAAAAAATTACGTTTAATCGTGGCTCATTCTGCTGAAGTTTATATCCCTCTCAATGTTAACCACTCTCCCTTTAATGTAGGAATTCCTATCAACTTGCCCATGTTTACACATCAGCAAATTCAAAATTTAACGAAAATTTACAACTTGGATTTTTCTCCAGAGCAAGAGGAAAAATTAATGTATTTAGTAGGAGGTAATCCTTATTTACTAAAATTAGCTTTGTATAATATTTCTCTAGGAAAAGTGACCCTAGACGAGCTTTTACTTGCTGATACTCACGCTGTTTCTAATATTTATCTTGATCACCTCCAGCGACAGTTATGGAATTTACAAAAACAGAACTCTGGTTTACTGGATGCTTTAGAAAAAGTTGTTTTTGCACCTAAACCCATTGAATTAGATTTTGTAGAATCTATCAGGTTACAAAGTTTAGGTTTAGTGAATTTTCAAGGCAATGAGGTTGTTATCAGTTGTAGTTTATATCAACAATATTTTCAACAATATTTTTGCAGTCAAGACTGATAACTGGCCCAGTTAATTCTTAATCATTCAGACATCATCGGCATCTTAAAGGTCATTTGTAGAGAGGTTCCGTCTCCTGGTGGGGGATAAATGCGAATATTGGTGTTAGGGGCAAATTCTTTTAAATATTTACCTAAAGAAGACATATATTTCAATACATCCCAATTATGTCGTCTATCAACACAAATAATTACTAAAGTCAAGGCCGTGCCGCAGGTGGTTACATACCATCCACCACGGGATAAGACTCGTTGGGTTAAGTGATCACAAGTTTCATAAAAATAACCAGTGATAGCTTGATCAAGGTTCCGTTGCAAGGAGTCATCAACGGGGTTGCGAGGGGGTAAGTCTTCGGGACGAGAATAAAAATGATTCATTAAACTGAGTAATTATTATGCTATTACTATTCTATTAATTTAATTACCATAAATTAGCATTTAAGTAAATAGTTTTTAGTTACAAATTATCACCAAACCCTAACTAATTGTCCAACTTTCCTCTCACTAAAATCATGGTACTTTTGACCTGCTGGGCGATGGTTTTAGGAATATTGCCCTGCATTACTTGAGCTAATAACCCTTCTTTACTCACCCCCAACATAACCACATCACAGCTTTCGGACTCGGCCAAATGAACGATCGCATCAGTGACAGACTGGGAACGAATGGGAAGGGGAATTACAGGGCGTTCCAGTTGTTCTTTTAATTGTTGTGCCTTAGCTTCTAAAGATTGATAGTCAGGAGTCGGTTTATGGGGAGAAAACACCTGACATAACCAAATAATGGGGGAACGGGGACGAGTATATAATTGGGTTAATCCTGGTAATAATTCCATGGCCCGTTTAGCATTGGGACCACCAGCAATAGGAATCAACCAAGTGGTATCTTTATCTAAAGTTTGGGGGTAAGCTTCTTTTTCTTTGCCCAACTTAACTATAACTAACTCACAAGTGGCCCTACGAATTAAAATATCAATCACCGGCCCAAAAACACTACCAGGAGTCTTTTTGTCTGGGTTCCATTCTAAGACTATGAGATTGATATGTCGTTCTCGAATGGTGTCTAAAATAGCTTGGGCGCGATCGTGAGCAACACGAATTTGAGTGTGAACAGAAATCTGGTGTTGACGGCCTAATCTTTCTGCTCTTTGTAATAATTGACGACTCTGTTGGGTGATTACAGTGGTTTGTGCCGGATCGCTATGTTTAGGGATCTTAATTACCTGTAAACATTCGATTTCTTGGTTTTGTTGTTCGGCGATCGCTGCACTAATTTTAAACAAAGAAGTTGCTGTATTTATGTTTGTCAGGGGTAACAAAATGCGTCCCACTCCCACTAAAGGGGCGCGGGTTTGATAAGCAATATAGGAGGGATCGGGGACCACTTCATTAATAGTCGTATCATCCCCTTGTAACTGGTTGGCTTCGATGCGAATAATATCGGTTCGGGTGATAATTCCTACTAATTTATGCCCTTCTGTCACAGGTAGACGGGAAAGTTGATAACGGTTAAGTAGGTATAAAACATCGCTTAAAGAAGCCTCTGCTTGTACTGTAATGGGTTTTCGAGTCATGAATTCCCATAAAGGGGTGTATCCTGGCACTTTCTTCAATTTTGCCAGATCAGTTTGAGTGACAATACCCACTAATTGACCTTCGGCCAGCACCGGAAACCCTCGATGACTCGAAGCCGACATCGCTTGTAGTACGTCATCTAAAGTGAAGTCGCTGGATAAGGTTTCCACCTGAGACTGCATTACTTCTGAAGCGGTTAATTTAGAGAGAAAATCCTGTCCTGTAGCCCCTTCATTGATATAGATCCCCCTAGCCTTTAACATATGTTCGTAGAGAGAACCCTTGGAGACACTTTCGGCCACGATATAAGAAACAGCACAAGTAACCATTAAGGGTAAAACAATATTAAAGTTCGTATTTAGTTCAAAGACAAAGACGATCGCCGTTACCGGAACCCTAACAACTGCTGTGAAAAATGCTCCCATTCCTGCCAGTGCATAGGTAGTCTCTGTGCCGGTGCCAGTTAATAATTCTTCAAAATCTCCCACTAGATACCCTAAAGCAGATCCCAACACCAGCGCCGGACCGAATAAACCGCCGGGGGTATTGGCACTATAGGCCAAAATAGTCAGGAAAAAATGAGCTACAAAAGCCAATAAAATGCGACTCCATTCTAATTCTCCTTGTACTAAATCAATACGCAGTCCTGTATTATCTCGAAAGAAAGGGGGTAGTATGGCAATAATTAGACCCGAAGCCATGCCCATTAAGCCAATACGCCAGGATAAAGGTAAATTAAGATATTTTTGTATTTTGACGCTGAGTAATAGTCCCCGATTAAATAAAGCCCCTAAGATCCCTGCTAATATTCCCAGTAGTAGGTAAAAGGGAATTTCTGAGGCGGAGAAAGCAATATCAGGCAGATCCAACAAAGAGGAGGGAAAATTGAAGGTAGAAGATTGCAAAATTTGGGAGACAACTGCTCCGGTAAAAGAGGCCACGATCGCCGTTTCTAGGGTTAACCCAGAAACATCTCGCATTAACTCTTCAATGACGAATAACACCCCGGCGATGGGGGTGGTAAAACCGGCCGCTAGTCCGGCTGCTGCCCCGGCTGCGATCATTTGTCGTCGATGTTCCGGGGAAGTGGGAACCCAACTACTCAGTTGCGCTGCTAAGGCTGCCCCAATGTGTACAGTAGGCGCACGACGGCCTAGGGTTAAGCCGCCCCCTAGCACCAAAATGGTTCCGATTAATTTAACCAGTGCTACCCGTAGAGAGAGGGGAACTGGATACCGGGCTAAAGCGGCTTTTACTTGAGTCATCCCGCCCCCTGTAGCTGTGGGGGAGAGGGTTTCTATGAGCCAACCGGCCATGGAACCTAAAATTAGTCCTCCCAAGGGTAGCACCCATATTGCACCAAATTGATTGGCCAAGGCCACACGCTTACCCCCTAACCAACCTACTCCTTGTTTGAGAATTAAGGCTGCGATCGCCGATAAAATCCCAATTAAACAGGCTTCTGCTAAGGCATAACGGGTGTCAGTGGCATCAACAGTACGCAGTCTTGATTTTAACCAGCGATAAAAACGTTGAAATATTAAATGAGGCCCCATGGATTACCCAGATCACGCCAGTTTCTGTTGATCATAGAAGATGTTTTAGGGGGAGAAGGCAAAATCCTCTATATTTTTTTAGTTATGGATGGTATTGAATTTATTTGAGAGTAAAAGATTATCCCTTATTTCTATTAATATTAAATTATATAATTAATGTTTTCTTTGTTTTGATTTTTTTGCTATCATATTGCACATGGTAGTCACTTTCATAAGACCTCTTGCAAAAGTGTTTCATGGTAGAATGGAGGGCTATTCATTTTTGAAATAGTGGTCTCGCTGCGCGAGTGCTGCCGCACCGCTAATCTGAAGAAATCAATTAAGTTTTAAAACAAGAATAGTTGTATAATTATTAAAGACAATTACTAACCTAACAAAATTGATTCCATAATGAAATATTGGCAAGCAAAAAAGTTAACACAAGCGGAATTTAAGCGTTTAACAGGTGTCAAAAAAACTTTTAGAAAGATGATGAATTGTTTAAGGAAAAACATTATGGATTATTGAATATTAAACACATTGAAAACATAACTGGTTATGATTTCTTTTCTAATATTCCTACAGAAATTCAGAAAGTGATTGAAGATCGTGAGTTGGAATACATAAGAACCAAACTACCTAATATTATCAAACCTGCTCCTTTAATGGCTACAACTCAGCAAGAATTATTGGGAGCATCCCAATTTTGCAAATTAGCCGATTCAGAATAGATGAAACCCTTATCTACTGTTGCTTTGAGAGATTTACTTACAAAAATGGGATGCGCCCGAATTATTTCCATTTACATTCGGGTCCTTTGTAAACAGTTCCATCAGGCATAGTAGTATGACAAATCAGATTAAAACGGCTACAGAGAGAACGTTCCCCAGTATCAGTCGCACCTCGAAAATTGGCATAAATCAAAACAGCATACAGAAAATAGCTCATAGTAGCATCAATAAAACTAGCACTACTAGCATTCACTTGCTCCAAATCAGCCCCATTCAAATCAGCCCCATTCAAATCAGCCCCATTCAAATCAGCCCCATTCAAAGTAGCCCAAGTCAGGTTAGCGGAGAACAAATTGGCATCTCTCAAAATGGTTTTTACCAAACCAGCCGAGCCCAAATAAACCCCAAACAAATCGGCACCAGTCAAATCAGCCCCACTAAGATCGACCCTTTCAAGATTAGCCCCTCGCAGATTAATACCCCGCAAGTCAGCCCCTTCGAGTCCAGTAATCAAACCACTAATTCCATCCCTTTCACCCATTTCCCCAACAATACGAATCAACTCAATTCCAGCAAAATTGCGTTCTCCAGCCTTGTACCGAGCCAACAATTCATCAGTAGTAATTCTCCAAACCATAATTTAACTTCCAATCTTGTTTCTAATATCAATAATGTAACTTTTGAAGAAGTAACATAGATTCATCCAGCAACAGGAGAAGAAAAAATTGAGCGAACGGTGGTCAAAATTCAGCCGATGTTTTAAAATCAATTGTAAACTCTATTCATGAATAATTAATCACTCCTCCATCTCATCAAATAATAATTCCTCTAAAATGACTTGCATTTGTTTATCTTCAGGAGAAACTAACTCGATTTTTCCCAGTAAATTGTATTTGGCTAAAAAGAGTAGGGGAGATAAAGGAGTATAGATAGAGTATTTATGTTTGTTGTGATAAAAATCTTTCAAAAATTGTAACTCTTCTGAGTCTATGGATGGCTCATCGCTGTCTACTTCTAAGGTAAGAACACCATCATCTTCTATGGGGGGTAATTCTCCAGTTAGAGTCACGGTAAAAGCTGTTAATTTTAAGGTTAAATCTAATTCAGCTAAAACCGCTTTAGCATCAGCAAAAATCTCCTCAATTTCTGTAGGATCTTCTAATAAAACAGCGTTACTAATTTCATAGCCATCGCTACTGTCTTCTTCCTCACCATCCCAAGATAGAATGACTACAGGAACATCGACAGGCATTAATAAGAGATAAGTTCCGTCATTTCCTTCAACAGCGTTTTCTATGTAGCAATCGAGGGTAGAACCCTTTTCATCACTTAGAGTAACACGATCGATATCTTCGGAATCCCTTTCTTGATTGTATTCAAAAGAGGACATGATTTTAAATAGGATTGGGATTGCATTAGAATATCATAAATTGTCATGGCCATATTGACTCATTTTCCTTAAAGCTCCCCATCTAACCATTTATTTTGTTGCAAATACTCAAAACTAGCCACATCCGTCAGATTGTACTGCAAGGGAGTCATAGTTATATAATTTTGTTGAATGGCTTGTACATCGGTGGGAATATTGGCCGGTAGATGAATATGATCCGGTTGTTCTACTTCTGTCACCAATTCTCCGGCTAACCAATAATAGCTTTTTCCTCTGGGATCAAGCCGTTTTTCAAAGTTTTCGATATAGCGACGTAACCCTTGACGGGTTAACATCACTCCTGCGATCGCATCGGCAGCTACAGGGGGAATATTGATATTAAGCAGGGTACTCTCTGGAAGAGGTTTATCCTGTAATTGTTGCAGCAAGCGAACGGCAAAATCAGCCCCCGGTTGGAATTGACGGGAAGAAAAACTGGCTAAACTCATAGCAATACTGGGGATACTGTAGATAATACCTTCCATTGCTGCTGAAACCGTCCCTGAATACAGCACATCTGTTCCTAAGTTAGAACCATGATTGATCCCTGAAACGATAAAATCAGGTGGGGTTTCTACAAGGGTACTTATAGCCAACTTAACACAGTCTGAAGGAGTCCCTGAACAAGACCAAGCGGTGATCTTGGGGTCAAAAAAGTCTTCTACTATTTCAGCACGAATGGGCTGATGAAGGGTTAAACCGTGACCTGTGGCTGAACGTTCGCGATCGGGACAAACCACAGTGATATCATAACCGGCTTGGGCTAAGGTATTGGCTAGGGTGCGAACCCCCAAGGCAAAGATGCCATCATCATTACTGATTAATATCTTCATTATCTTTAGTGTATTAGAGACCGGACAAAAATTATGCCCCAAGAACGTACATTCTTGGGGTGGTTTATTATATACCAGCCTTATATATTAAGTGGCTGACGGTTTTTATCTTATGAGTCCATTGTAAAGTTATGTTGCTCAATCTCAGTATTTCTTTATATTTTTTTAAGATTTATATGCCTTGATCCACTTACAACCTTGACTTGATGGGAAAAATGAGGTTTTCCCCCTTGTTGTCCGAGGGTAAATTTCTCGATACTTAAATTAAAGAAACTTCATAGAAAAAGAATTTGAAAGAGAAAGTGGAAAGAGAGATGTGACATTGAAGGGTTAAAAACAAAGAGATATACTGATTTACTGGATTATTAGTTTTTTATGAGATATTTATTTCTGTTTATATCTAAATTAACCTGATTTTTGTGGTTATTCTTTTTAAGAGTGTTATGTTGACTCGGAAGCATCTAAGAAGTTCCACTTATTTCCACTTTGTACCACTTATGAAAATCCTTAAAACCCTGAATATACTTGGTTTTTGGGACTGACATCACCCTTAACCACCTCATAAGATAAGAGTAACAAGAGGACAAGAGGTCAAACAAATGTTAAACAGCACCACCAACAACACCGTTATCATCCGTAACTACATTATTCTTACTGCTACTGTTATGTTTGCTGCTATGGGTTTAACCGATACATTTTTAGCCCCTACGCGAGCCGGACAACAGGATCGCCTCAACAACTACGGACAAGTGGTCAGTGCTGGAATGGTTTCCTACTCCAAAACTTTAGGACGTTAATCAACCTGAGTTCGGTGACTCAGAGTTAGGAGTTCGGAGTTATTGTTTTGTCAAGGAGAGAATAAGGGTTTGAGACTTCAGACTTCTTAGATCGAACTCACATTTAATCAAGTTTATTTGGTTTCCTCTTGCAAAATCCCCGTACAATGACGGGGATTTTTTATATTTTTATCAAAAATTTCGGGTGAAGACCCCACCTAAAAATTTGGGGTTGCATCAAAGCGCGATGATAGGACCTAGATTCAGCCCCTTTTGCTCCCTCTCCGCAAGTTTTCTTAGTAATCAAAATTGGAGCTATCTGACGGGCGATCGCTGTCATAATCATTTTCTGGTTTTGAAGGTCGAGATCCACGTTTTCTAGGGCTTTCAGGGGTATCAATAGGTTGATAATCAACATAATCTGTAGGAGTAGGACTTTCCTCAACAGAAGAGGAATAACGTCTTTCTGGGTTGCTGGGACGAGGACGACGTTTACGAGGGGAACCAGATGAGGTTTCTGGAGAGGAGTTTTCTGGACGAGGACGACTGGGACGACGTTTTTTCGGGCGATCTTCCCACATATCATCCCTACTATCCCAAGCATCGTAGTTATCGTTTGTGGGACGAGTTGGGGAGGGTTTGCGTCTTGGAGAAGGGCGATCGCCGTAAGGATCGTTACTAGAAGAAGGTCTACGACGGGGTTTACGAGTCCGAGTTTCTTCCTGACTATAACTGCGATTACTACGAGGATCGGCGTATCCTTCTAAACGAGGGTTATTGCGAGAGATTGGTTCTTCGTCTTCGTAGGGTTCTAAGCGATCGATTTCAGCTTCTGTGTAGACACGGGTTTTACTAACTCGGCGATCATCATCGACGTAAGAGGAGCTACGTTTTGCTTGTTCTGTGGTTGCTCCCCTCAAGCGAATACTTTCTACTGCAAAAAATACGGCCGATCCCGTTAACAAAAACTGTCCAAATTGTAAAATTGGATCGAGTCGCCATCCTTGAAAGAGTAAAATCAATCCACACAATAAACCAACTGCTGCAAAAAAGATGTCATGATCTCTCGACAGTTCTGGCCGTACACTTCGCAGGAAGTATAAACCAGCACCAGCAACAGCTAAAAAAATTCCTAAAACACTGGCTGAGTTCAGACCAAAATTAACCATTCTCGCTCTCCGTTATCCTTTCCTAATGGTAGCGAATTTATTTTATTTTTCATTATCAGAGTACCCAATGGGGTATATATAATTGTCAATACTAATATAACTAATCAACAAATTGACCCCACCTAAGTAGGGATGGGGTCAACTCAAACAAGCTTATGAGTTACGCTTGATTTTATCGCTTTGACTAATGACGATCAATCCAATGGTGGCGGGAATAACGACGATAACGGTTCCCAAAACGAGGCTCCATAAGAAATTAGCTAAAGATGGTGTCATATATTTGTTACCCTTTTTTCGGTTGTGATACCTAACGTTACCTATTTTACGGGTTTTTTTCCCCATTTCGTCAACTAATTTTGAGAAGGGGATGGGGTGGGAAGTGTGAGTTCGGAGTTCGGAGTTCGGAGTTCGGAGTTCGGAGTTAATATATTCCCCCCACACTCCCCATCTCCCAGTCTCCCCAGTCTCCCCAGTCCCCCAGTCCCCCAGTCCCCCAGTCTCCGGTGTCCCCACCTAAACTGTAGCTTCAGCGCGTTTAAAGGCTTCGTCCAAGACTTCTGATAAGGTGGGATGAGTATGGATATTGAAGGAAAGATTTTTAACGCTTTGACGTTGAGCGATCGCATTAGCGGCCTCTTGGATCAAGTCGGAGGCGTGAATACCCATGATATGCACTCCTAATAATTCCCCGTTATCTTTGCGGTACACCACCTTAGCAATCCCATCGGTTTCCCCTTCAGCAAGGGCTTTAGAATTGCCTTTAAAGTAAGTTTTGACGCTTGAGACCTCAAACCCTTCTTTCTCCCCTAATTCACGGGCTGCTGGTTCAGTCAAGCCCACGTAACTAATTTCGGGATGGGTAAAGGCGGCGGCTGGAATACTACGATAGTCGATGGTTTTCTCCCGTCCACACATATTTTCGACGGCGATCTCTCCTTGTCCGGAGGCTGCGTGGGCTAACATCATTTTCCCGTTTGCATCTCCCACTGCCCAAAGATGGGGAACTGGTTCCCCGTCCCGTAAGACTTCCATTTTGTCGTTGACGGGGATAAAACCTCGGTTGGTTTCAACGCCAATGTTTTCTAAACCAAGGTTTTTGGTAGCGGGGACTCTTCCTGTGGCGACTAAACAAGCGTCTACTTCTAAGACATCGATCACTTCTTTACTTTGAGCGTCGGTTAATTCGATGGTAACCGGTGCGCCTGGGGTGATTTTTGTGGCAAATACTCCGGAGTAGGTTTCAATATCACGGGCTTTGATCAGGCTTCTTTCTGCTAGTTTGGAAATTTCGGGGTCAAACCCTGGCATTAAGGTGTCTAAGGCTTCGATCATGGTCACTTCGCAGCCTAATGCGGTGTAAATATCGGAAAATTCTAAACCGATATAACCACTGCCAATAATGGCGATCCATTGGGGTAAAACTTCTAATTTTACGGCTTCGTCGCTGGTAAAAACGGTTTTGTGGTCAACTTCTATGCCACGGGGAACAAAAGGAACCGATCCCGGACATAACATAATGTCTTTGGCGGTGATAATTTTTTCCCCATCATCGCCTAAAACGCTGACTTTTTGGGTATCGACTATTTTTCCCCAACCGTGGATGGTATCGACTTTGAGACGTTTTAAACTATTGGTCAGATCGCCGCGTATTTTATTAACTAAATTTGTAGCATGATCGGCGATCGCTTCTCTTTGAAAGTCTACTCCATCGATCTCAATACCTAAGTTGTGGAGATGTTTAGTATCTTGGAGTTCTCGAACTTTACCTGATGCTGCTAAGAGGGCTTTTGAGGGGATACAACCACGATTAACACAGGTTCCTCCCATGTCTTTTGCTTCGATAATGGCTGTTTTTAAGCCGCATTTGACGGCGTGTAGGGCTGCACCATGTCCTCCAACCCCTGCACCGATAATGATTAAATCATAATCGAATCCTGACTCACTCATAATTTTTTCCTTAATGGCTTGATTCTTTCTTCAACAAAGACCTGTCTTTTGATCATAAGTCTCGATATACAAGTAAGTCTAGGGGCATTTCTTTATTGGGCTTGAATTTAGCTAAAGTCCCACTATTCTAAAAAATAACTCTAAAACCTTATTTGATTTTTCGTTTATAGGTTTCATGAAGCAGAAATAAAGTTCCTAAAGACAACATTAAGTAGGGTGCGTTAGGCAAACTATGATTTTTGGGGTAATCCCTATACTTTTTTTCTTGCGTAACGCACCAAGATCCGTTTTTAGGAGTATTACGCTAACTAATACACCCTAAAATCTCTAATTAACGTCGTCTTCTTCTGGCCTTTGAATACCCTGGATATTTAAGTTATCCCTATTTGCTCCTTTAACTGTCCAATGG
>NZ_AADV02000037.1 GCF_000167195.1 Crocosphaera watsonii WH 8501
CCCGTCTACTTCCACTAATATGTCTGCACGTCATATACCATGCTTCGCACAATAGAGAATATAGGAAATCCATCTTTAGCGTTATCTAGGTATTCGCATAGAACCATAGAAGTAGCACCTTGTATTCGTCCGGCATGGGTTGCACCAGAGCAAGTTTCTGCTTTACGCCATCCGTTATACAGTCTTTTTCCCATATACCACGTTGGAAGTGATGGTTAAATGGACTGAGTAGGGTTGCCTGACGATAGGTTTTGTTTTTGCGGATATTGTTCATAAAATCGCTCAAAACCTTGGCAGTAATGGTGTCTGCCCGTTCGTCATTATTACCAAATTTGGGATAATCTTCCTCCACTTCGTAGTCAACCGCTAATCCCGGATTTCTCACAAATTAATTTGAAAGCCCAATCCAGAGATGAAAAATGATAATTTTTAGGACTAATAGAAATTTTGAATATAGATGAATAAAAAAATTGACTTTGATTATCCAAAAATTGAGTTTAAGAGGGAATAATTATATTAACTTTTGATTTTCTCCACGATAAATAAGACTAAATGAAAGTATCAGTCAGTCAACAACTTATGATAGATATCTTTTTTAAAAAACAACTTATTCTACTTATCCAGTATTAGGAATAGTTTTAATTCTTTTGTTAGCAATAGACAAAATATCTTGATAAGGACAAGCACTAGCTATAGCGATAATAATTCTTCTACAACTAATCTTTATTCTGGCTCCCAACTTAAGAAGATTTAGACGTATTCTTCCCACAGTTGCTTTAGCCAATGAAGTTTTTTTTAAACAGTGTTGACGAAAAGCATTTATGAGAACATAAGCCCAGGAATGAATGTATCCATAATCTTAGTTGATTACTTTGAAATGTTTGAGTTGAAGTTCTATGAGCTAACAAGTCTAATTGTTGTTCTTTAATCCGATTTTCCATCTCGCCTCTCGGACAGTATTTTTTTGTATAAAGTTTTGAGGGTGGAATTTTTGAAGCGGGCAAAGATGTCACCACATGGCGCATTTTTAAGCCATCACTTCCATAACAAACTTTTGTCACTACTCTTCTTTGACAACTCCATGACTTTTCTGTTTTATAACGAATAGAGCGATACCAAGTAGAAATTGGTACTAATTTTTTAACTTCTTCTAAATCTTCTTTTTTCTGAAATAAACTATACATTAATTCAGTTATTGGAGCTAGTTTTTTTTCATATTCATGTTTGGCTTTTTCAATTACATCATCCGCTCGTAACTTAAGAACGCCATTTGTTCCCATAGCTATAACATAATCAACTAAAGGCTGATTTTCACAAAAATAGAAGATTTCTTCACGGGCATAGGCACTATCACCCCTAACTAGGATATGAGTCTCTGACCATTTTTCTCTAATTAGTCCGATAATTCTTTGTAATTCGTCTAAGGCTCCATCGGCTGGATCTACATTAGATGAACGAAGTTTAGCCACTAATAAATGATGCCCACAGAAAATATATAAAGGAGCATAACATACTCCGTGATAATAACTATTAAAAAATGCCCCTTCTTGATTACCATGTACTTGGTCATCCGTGACATCCATATCTAATATAATACTTAAGGGAGGTTTTTTATAAGACTCTAAAAAAAATTCGACAAAAGATTTTTCAATGGCTTCAAAGTTGGGTTCTATTTTATGATAACGACTCGTTTTTTGGTCGAGAATAGTCTCAGGACAATATTCCAATCTATTAATTGTACTTTTTCCAGCTAACCATCCCTTTTTATCTTCAAGTTCATTAAGCTTTTCTAAAGCGATCTTAAGGGCAGGATCGTGACGTAATTTATCATGGTCATTGACATCTTCATAGCCTAAAATAATTCCATAAAGCCTTTGTGCTAATAACTCATGAACGGAATGATCTACATAAGATTGATGACGATGATCTTGAAAACAGTTACCAAACTTCTCGGTAATTCCCAGTTTTTTATCCAACTCAGCTATCCAGACAATCCCCGCATCTGAAGTGATTAGTCCCCCATCAAAATTAGCGATTATTTCTTTTCCTTTCTGTTTGCTAAAGTTGATTACTTGACGAGGGGTTCGGGGATGACTGGGACTCATTAAATCAGTTTAAGGTAAATTGCTTTAATAATTAAATTATAGCATATTTTATTCTAACAATCTAGTACTATTAGAGATTTTATTAATAATTTTTTTGGAAAAATGAGTGATTGATTTATCTTTTCATCTTTGTCTAATTCGGGTTAAGTCTTGGGCTGCTTCTGTGGCAGAATAGTAAGTCCAAGTTTCACCGGCACTGAGAATACCATCGGAACCAATATCTGTGGAGGTATCGAGTATGGGGTTAAAGTCATCACTGCTATCACCCACTGTTCCATTGTCGTCAGTAACCATGATTTCCTGAGCAGAGAAGTCAACATTACCTGTATTAGTAACTGTGTAGGAAAAGGTGACATCTTCTCCGGCTGCAATCTCAGGTAGGTTATTAATATCAGTAACATCAATATCGTTGATAAACTTTTCAATATCAATGCCTGGATCTGTTTGGATAGGTGGGTTTCCTCCAGAAGTGTCTTCATCGACAACAGAAACATCCAGTTTTCTGAGCTTAAATGAATCATTACTGCCACCCGTGTAAGCCGAGATAACAATAACATTTCCTGTTAACTCATTATTGTCAAATTCAGCCCAGCGATCGCCTCCATGGTTGGTAAAGTTATTTTCTTTAACGAAACTATTAAGAAAACTACCATTGGAGAAATCAACTCCATCTCCATTTCCCACCCAAACGGAGATATCACTATCATCCCCCACATAATCTAGAAAGGCTCTATTAAGGGTGACATTACTATCAAATTCAAAAACGAGATAATCAAGGCTATGGCTATTATCTACGTAATGCTGAGAATCAGTTTCATTACGGTTGGTAATTCCTAAACCACTACTAAAAGATGCTACATAAGCGGTTTTCCAGTTCCCTCCATTTTTATTACTGCTAAAGCCTCTGACGTTAGCAGTAACATCTCCCTCACTAAAGGAAAGCACATTGCCATAAGTATCTGTTGTATTACTCGAACCTGTTAAGGTAAATGTTAAGTTGTTTAAATTAGGTGAGTTACTCATATATATTACTACTTAGAATTCTATGACAATTTCGATTATATTTTAAGTAATTCTCGAAAAGAGTGATTAGAAAAAACATTATTAGTGTTCCTAATCACAAACTAGATAAATTCAGAAAAAGTAACTAAGTAAAATCTACTAAGTTTTTAAAAATAGGGTTTTTATTTACGTATTTTTAATAATAAATTTATTAACTTTTATATCTTAGAACACTCTTAATGTGAAAACAATCCCCAAAATAATAATCCCAAAACCTGTGATTAATCCAGAAAAACGAGGATAGCTTTTGACATTTTTTTCTTTACCATATAACTCCATAAAATCAAACCAGGGAGCAACTCCCCGACGAAACCAACCAACAGTTCCCACAGGAGTTCCGATTAAACTTTCTACTTGATTTGCCCCAAAAAAGAAGTTACCGATCGCACCAAAACGAGAAGTATAACGAGTAAAAATCATCCCTGTTTGGTCTTGTAATTTCAGATCAGAACCAAAACTATAACCAGCGTCTCCTCTACCGATTAATGTCCCTTTTAGTTGAACAGCTTTCCCCCTAACAGGACTACCATAGGGGTCACACATTAGAGTCAGGATATCAGAGAATTGAGCTTTCTTAAAATCAGGATAAAGTAGAAGAGTTTTCAGAATAAATCCGCCCCCAAATCCCCAAGCAATAGAACTAATTAACAAGCCAGTATTATTCAAAAATATTGTTAATGTCAACCCGAATATAAAGCCCAAAATACCACCAATAATATGACTATTACTAATAATTAATTCTCCAAAAAAGTTATTCAGCAACTTTTGTTTATTGAGTTTGTTTCCCTCTTTAATAACACTAGCCATATTAAACTGAGAACCGATACCCATTTGTTCTGCATAAGTAGACAAAGCTTGAATTCTTTTCCCTGTTAAAGGATGAGTTGAATTAAATTCAGCCAATTTAGCCCAAGGATTAAATAAGTCCCAGACAAAAACTTTTCCTAACCGTTGCACCTCGGCACTACTGCCATAGATTGTCCCAGTAGTAGCAGCCCCTTTGGCATCACAAATGCCTAAAGCCCGAGTTCCTTCTAATACCTGACTAGGTTCTGAATTGTTAGTTAATTCTTCTGTAATTCCGTATGCTATTTTAACCAAAGCCCGTGATAAACCGTTAGGATTTCCCGTCACCTCAGCAGCAAAATGATCCGCAGAATATTCCCGAGTTCGGGATAAATAAAGCATTAAATAAGTACCAATAATATAAAAGAAATAAGCAGCAATCGAAGCAACTTTTAAGCCATCTTTTAATTTATTATCACTATTGCCCCTATGACTCCAGCGACGAGCAAATAAATAGATTAAGTAAGTAATCTGTACCAAGGTAGATGCTAAGGTCATGATAGCAAAGTCCCAATGGACAATATGACCTAATTCATGGGCGTAAACCGTAGCAATTTCATCATCGTCTAAATAAGTAAATAACCCTTGACTAACCACGATACGAGCATTTCCGGGGAGGGAACCATAGGTGAAGGCGGTGGGGTTTTGGTCATCAATAATACCTAAACGGGGATGGACTAATTGTCTTTCTCGACACACCCGTAAAATCATCTCAGCAGCTTCGGGACTACGACGCTTAATTTCGGCTAAATTAACCCAACGAGTCTGATAAAGCAATTTTTGGGTAGAGTCCATGATCACAGGAGACAGGAAAAATGTCACCCCATTAAACACCAGGGTAACAGCTACAGAGATCATTAATCCTAATAGGGGGTTTTCTCCACCTGAGATTAAAAACACTCCTAAACATAGAGACAACACCATACCCAACAAGAGAGTAATGGTAAAAGTAGAGGCAAAAGCCAGGTTATCAGCGACTTTTGGCATCATTAACCTGACACCTGTTTGCTCGGCTCTCCCTGCTATTTTATTAAACTCAGGCTCTTTACTATGTCCACTGCTATTGATCTCATCTTGATTAACGATGGATAAAAAGCTCTTAGCCCATTGTTGAATTTCTCGATTAGAATGCTTTTGTAGGGTTTGGGCTAGGGTAATAGCTTTCTCCTGTTGTCCGTTACCCCGATAAGCCCTGGCTAGAGCAATTAACCCTTGAACATAGAAATCAGAGTTGCGATCGGGATAATGCTGACAAAAGTTACCTAACAGACTCACAGCTTCGGAGTATTGCTGTTGTTGTAAGGCTTGTAGTCCCTTATTGAGTAAATCTGTTGACATGGTTTGCCTTTGAAGAGTTGATGACGGTGTTTATCGAAAAATCAAGGGTCTAAAACCCCGTCCTAAAGGACGTAATATGCTAGTGTAGAAGGATACGGGAGGGCATCCCGAAATTCACGCCTTGGGAGACATGAATAGGTAAGACCAGTGATGGCACGTTCAGCGCAGGAAGCTTCTTGCCTAACAGCAGAAGTATGTCACATCCTATAAGTACCCAATTTTTACCTAATAATTGACAACTTAGTCTAAGTTTTTTAGCTTCCCCTCCTATTTCCCTCCATCGGAGGGGTTAGGGGTGGGTTGACTTGGCAGAGCTAAACCCTTAGAGAAAACTCATTATTTTTTCATCTCTTATTAATTTTATAAATTCTTTTATATCCTACAATCAAATAATTATCTTAAAGTTAGGAATTTTGACAATGGATAATCAAAATCTGTTAGTAGAAAACAAGGGACAGTGCCACATTTTTGAAACGATCGCTTCTGAAAAAGAACGATCTTCTCCCTATCGTCTCTATCGTGTCTTGACAGACTTAGAAGATATTTTAGAAACTATCGATGATGACTATCTCCGTTTACGGAAAATTGTCCCTTTAGTTAGGCAATTATTAGATGATTCTCCTTGGTTATTATTATCCATGCTCACACCTAATCCTGAAACCGGCTGGGATATTATGACACTCTATGATGAACCTTATTTTCCCATAACTATACAATTAGTAGCGTGGGCTTCAGGAACTGTTTCCAGAATTCATAATCATGGTTGTTGGGGTTTAGTTACGTTGTTAAGTGGTCAAGAAAAAAATACTTTTTGGCGACGGAACCCACAACCTAACTCACCTGATAAAATTGAAAAGGTAGGGGAACAAATCTTAAATACGGGCGATATGATCTGTTTTCTCCCCTCAGCTATTCATCAAATAGAAGCTTTAGGAAATGAGCCAACCATTAGCTTGAATCTATATGGGGTAACGGATTTTGAGAATAGATTCGAGTTTGATATCACTTCAGGGACAGCACGAAATTTTTGATTTATTGTCTTAACCTCTTATTGCATTTTACGATAACAACGACTGGTAATAAAATAAGGGTGAAAAACTTCTAAAAAATCATGTTGAAGGGTTTTAAAAAAATGCTCCACAATATCAGTATCATCGATATGAAAGGGATATTCTTGATTGAACCCTTTGAAAAAATACCAATTAATAATAAGCTTTCCTTGAGGTGCAAGCATTTTCTTAAATAGTAACAATTGTTGACTAGGATCGGATAAATGTTCTAGAACATCAAAACAAATTATAGTGTCAAAGAATTCTATTTTATTTACTGTAGAACAACAAGTTACTTTGTCTGTTAGTCCTAATTGATTAATTCGATATTGAACAAAGTCTAGGTTTCTGGGATTAATATCACAATAAATAACTTGTTCTACTTCAGGAGAAAGTGCAGCAGCAATAGAATGAGTTCCAATACCTCCTCCAAAATCTAATACTTTCCCTCTGACATTATCAGAAATAAGACGTAATGTATCTCTAATATAATCTGAACTATTTAGGTGCCAGGCTGCTAACTCGAATAAATGTAAATCCCCTACCTTATCACGATAAAATTGTGTTGCTTTTTCCCAATCAAAATCATTTTTTCCTAATTGGGCTAATTCTTCTTGACTGGTTATCAGAGCATTTTCTAAGACTTCTTTTTCAAGGTTTAGAAACCCTTGTAGATGATTTTTTAAGTCAAATGAATTATCCCAATGAGTTTTTAAGAAAGTGGGGGTAGCCAATAAATTCATAATCAATTCTGCTCCTTTGTTGAATAATAAACAATTCCTGATTATACTATTTCATGTGCCTTTTTGAGCCTATTTGTTAAGTAACTCATAAAACCAAGTTTCAAAGCGATCGCCTAATACTTTTAGAGAATATTCTGTTTCAGCTTGTTGGCGACATTGTTTCCTCTCAATTTTATCAATATGATCGATAGCATCAACCAACCCAGAAATACTATCAGGTTCAACCAAAAATCCTGTTCTTTCATCTTGCACAATTTCTGCTGGGCCACCCCGTTGATAAGCAATAACAGGAACACCACAAGCTAATGCCTCAATAGCTACATTTCCAAACGCTTCTACCCATCTCGGAGTCATCAACAAAGCCTGACATTTACCTAATTTTTCCTGCAATTCTATGGTATTAAAAAATCCTTCGTATTGATAGGGGGCATTAGGATGATTTTGACGAATATTTTCCCAGTATTGCTCATCTGTAATCTTACCAAAAATTTTCAGAGGAATATTAACAATTGCTGCTGCTTCTATGGCATCTTCTAAGGCTTTTTCTGGGGTAATTCTTCCCACCCAAGCTAAATAGTTTTCAGGGGTATGACAATAATTATATAAAGATAAATTTAACCCATTTCCAACAACACGACAAATATTATTAAAAGGAAAAGTTGCCGCTTGAGCATGACTATGAACTCCAATTGTATTGGGATAATTTTTAGCAACTCGGTTCATAATCTCATCCAGAGCATCCGTCATAGAACCCATACTGATAAGATGAACAATAGGAGTCGCAAAAAAAGGAGTAAGATAAAAAGGTAACCAATCAAAAGCGAAATTAACGATTAAATCATACTCATCTTGTACCCTTCTAGCATAGTCCCACATATTAGCTAAAACGGAATTTTCGGGTAAAATAATCGGTGTATCCCGATGATTATGTTGGGCCATTTCTTGACAAGTTCCTGAAATTTGTTTACAAGAAATATGATCAACCTTTGAACTTTCGGGCGCGACAATAGTTACTTGATGTCCCCGTTGACTCATTTCTTGGCCTAGGTTAAGCAAAGTTAGCTCAACCCCTCCGCCGATCCCCGATCCTAAAGGTCCAACAGGGGTTGACAAAAATAACAACTTCAGCATTGACTCTCAAAAAAACATAAATTGAAGGATAGATGTTATCCTAAAAGCTAATTTGTCGATAATCTATCCTTTTTCCCATTGTCCCATAATTGTTCTACTCAATACAGATTTTTGCCCTGACTATGACTTCTGTAAACCCTCTCAATCAAAACCGGCAAACCATAGAACTAGCTCCAAGCTACAAAATTCCCGTTATCCTAGTGCTGATGGCGATCGCAATTTTCATCATACAACCTTGGGCTAGTCTTCCCGTAGCACTACTAGGTTTATTCCTTCTGCTACAAACCGTTACCATTCGCTTAAAATTTACCCCAACCAGCTTAGAAGTGTATCGCTCTGATAAATGTCTCCGTAGTTTTCCCTATAGTGAGTGGCAAAACTGGGAAATTTTCTGGCAACCTGTACCGACTTTATTTTATTTTAAAGAAGTAAAAAGCATTCATTTTCTACCTATTATATTTGACCCCCAAACACTTACCAATTGTTTAGAGCGGTTTTGTCCCCTTGAGCAAATCAAAGCCGATGGGTTGAAATAACCACCAACTCAAGGATAAAATCTCTCTAGAAATAGTCAATAGCTAATAATCAAAAAACAGATTAGAATCTCGAATATTGAACTCTGTACTTAAATCTAAATCCATGACCTCAGACGTTCCCCAATCTTCTAACCCCGATCTTACCCCTGATACTCCTCAAGAGAACACTTTTATTGAGGAAATAGAAGGATTAGAACCCTTAAACATTCCCGATATAGAAGGGGACAATCCACTGCTTGACCCATCAGATCAACTACTATATCTGACTGAGGAGTCATCTAAATCTGTAGATTTAGAAAATACTATTGAGGAACTGACTCAAGAGGTTGAGATATTAAAACAACAGAAACAAGGATTAATAGCTGAAATAGAATCATTAGAAGTCACTAAAGCTCAAAAAATCTCAGAAAAGACCCAGACTGTAGAAGAAACTCTGGAAAAAATGATTGTTGAAGGACTCAAGGAACTTCAGCAAAAAAAACAAACCCTAGAACTATCTGTAGAACAATTAGAACGTCGTCGAGATCGAATTCGAGAGGAAATGAAAACCAATTTTGCTGGAATCTCTCAAGACTTGGCTATCCGTGTACAAGGATTTAAGGATTATCTGGTGGGGAGTCTACAGGATCTCGCAGCAGCGGCCGAACAGTTAGACTTACCAAGCCAACAGAGTTGGG
Organism: Crocosphaera watsonii WH 8501; assembly: GCF_000167195.1. GTDB lineage: Bacteria > Cyanobacteriota > Cyanobacteriia > Cyanobacteriales > Microcystaceae > Crocosphaera > Crocosphaera watsonii. The sequence continues at coordinate 9,488 of NZ_AADV02000037.1, forward strand.
AACAACCCTCAGAACCAGTCAACTCTCCTTCAGTGAGTGGCTCAAATGCTCAATTTGCACCCCAAGAGTTTGCAGAACAAACCCGTAAAATTCAGCAAATTTTAGAGCAGTATCGCAAAAATCCTGACTACTACGGACCCCCCTGGCAGTTACGTCGAACCTTTGAACCTATCCACACCGAAAGAGTCCAGAAATGGTTTTTCTCTCAAGGGGGAAGGGGTACAGTTAAGTCCATGGGCAGTCGTTTACAAAATATTTTAGTGGCTTCTGCTGTCATTTCTATTTTAAATGAACTGCACGGCGATCGCACTCGTTTTCTAATTTTGGCCAACACCCCAGAAAGACTAGGAGAATGGCGAAGAGGACTCCAAGACTGCTTAGGGATTTCTCGTGGTGATTTTGGACCAGAAAGAGGGGTGGTTCTCTTTGAATCTCCAAATGCTTTGGTTCAAAAAGCAGAAAGATTAGTAGAGGAGGATTTTCTACCTCTTGTTATCATCGATGAGGCAGAAGAACAAATTAGCCTTTCCTTACTACAATTTCCCTTGTGGTTGGCTTTTGCCCCAGATCCAGAGCAAATGAGCAGTTATCTCTATTAAGCAAGCAAAATTTTCATCAAATTCAATTTTACTCATGACTTATGGCTTTTTTGATTAGCGCACTACTGATTTTTCTCGGCTATTTACTGGGTTCAATTCCCACAGGATACTTGACCGCATTTTATCTTGAAGGCATCGATATCCGTGAACATGGTTCGGGGTCTACCGGTGCCACCAATATTTTACGGACTGTTGGCAAACGTGCAGCGATATTTGTCTTGATGGGAGATTTAGGTAAAGCCATGTTAGCTGTTTCTGCCGTTAAATTATGGTTTTTGCTGCCATTTGCTGATCTTCTACCCTTGGAATGGAAATCTTGGTTAGTGGTTTTGGCGGCGATCGCTGCTATTTTTGGTCACAGTAAGTCTATTTTTCTTAATTTCACTGGAGGAAAATCTGTGGCCTCTAGTTTAGGGGTGTTATTGGTTCTTAACCCCATTGTCGCTTTAGGTACGTTGGGCAGCTTTTTAGTGATGTTAGCTTTATCTCGGATCGTCTCCTTAAGTTCTATTACTGGAGTTATTGCCGTTAATATTCTCATGTTCGGGCTAAATCAACCTTTGCCTTATTGCTTATTTGGGGTAACTGCCGGGGTTTATGTTACTTTTCGTCATCGGACGAATATTATACGTATTTTCGCCGGAACTGAACCTAGAATTGGACAAAAATTACAACGAGAAGGAAGTTGATTATTTCTGAATTAGAGATTATCTCAAAATATCTAAATACTTTGTTTTTATTGGAGTAAAAGCTGATGACTTTTTTGACCAAGAGTCAATATCAACATTTAATATATAGTTTTGTATAAAATTATATATTAAATGTTGATGTTTTATTACTTTCTGCTTCAATGATAATTTTCCCATTTTCTGTATCAATTGCAGTGGCTTGTTTTTGGTTTTTTATTATCAGAAGCATGTTAAAATTTAACGTATCTTCTAATAAAAATACAATAAATAAAAAGATTTTTTATATCTTTTTTGTTGCACTTTTTATATCTTTTGTAGTAGAAATATTTGTTAATAAACATTCTAAACTCATTTACCCACAGTATGGAAATCCAGTTAGCAACTATGACTATTTAATGGTAATTATCTCCCTTCTTGCCTTAAAGTTTAATAGAGTCAGTTTAGTACAGGTCAAAAGAGTTTTCTATGTGTTCAGTCTTAGTCCTATCATAGTCTTCCTTATCCATTTCCAAGATTTTAGTCTAAATTCTAGGATTAGCATGGGATTTATAAATCCTAACTGGTTAGGGTTCTACGTTTCCATCTGTATTCCTATTGTTCTGTGTTATGGACTACATGAATTGTTTAAAAAAAGAGGTCATTTTTTGACTGGCTTCTCGTTATTTTTACTCTCGCTATCATTAGTTTTAGCATTTCTTATGCTTCTTACTTCTGGCTCAAGAAGCGCATTGTTAGCAACTATAGTAGGGTTTGCTGAAAAAGTTTCTCCAAAATTTATGCCACTTTTGACCAAGGATTTTCTGACAAATCAATAAGTTTTAGTACATAAAAATTGTTTAAAGTATAATCAAAATTAATGAAAGGCGGTTTGATGAGTTCCCCTGTTCTATTATTAGTAAATAAGGACAAAAAAAGCGACAAAAACTGCCTCAGAAGTTTACAAAGATTGACAACTAAAAATGTAATAGCAATAGATGTAATGGAGGTTTCAGGGAGTTTTGTCATCACGAGATTTAGGCTAAATCTTCGTTTAGCTTGTCCAAACTTTCCCTCAATAGCATTACGGAAGCATTCATCGGAGTGGGCTTGTTTCTTTTCTTCTTCACTGACATTTTTCGGAGGTCTTCCTAACTTCGGACCACTGATTCTTATCCCTCTTTCCTTACACCAATTTCTGTTTTCCCTAGTTCGATAAATTTTATCTACATGGACGGATTCGGGATAATAGCCAAACGTTTCTTTATACTTTTCTACTTGTTCTTTTAAATGACAAGATTCATTGAAGTTTTCCCAACTTATTTTTTCTAGAAACACATAGTTATCTACACAGCTTACTGAGAGTTTAGCTCCAAACTCTATTGGTTTTCCTGCTTTTCCCCTCACTATTGGACGAATATGCGGTTGAGTTAAACTTACAATTCTTTGAGGAACACTCTGGGTCTTATTCTCCCACATTGACTGTTGTTGTTCATAAACTTTTTTGATAGTCTCTAGACAATTTTTCTGTCTTTTACTCAGATTTTCCAGGGAAGCCCCAGCTTGAATTAAGTCTTCTATATTTCCTAAATTTTTCTTAAGGTATTTTAACTGTTTCCCGATAGCTTTTCTTCTTTCTTGATAAGATACTTTTCGTTTTTTAGCTACTTTTAAGTATTCCTTTCTAGCAATTATTCTAGAAGTTCTCGGCTTTTTTCTCAATTTTACTCTTAATGGTTTATAAAGATTATCTATTATTCTTTCTGTCTCAATTCTGGCTTGATTTAATATGCCTAAATCCGTTGGGTATTTGATGTCTGCTGGCGCACAAGTCGCATCTAAAATTAGTTTACCTTTATTTTTTATTTTTTCTCCTTTTTCTTGGAGACAATCCTTTTTTTTTACTTCTTTATCACTCTTGTCTATTTCTCTTTTTACTATTTTTTTATTGATTTTGTTTATCAATTCTCCATCAATTCTTTTCCTAAAATGAACTAGCATTGAAGATTCCAGTGGTGGCTCTTGTTGATAACAATTTAAACCTATAAAGTATTGTAGATAGGGATTTTCTTTAATCTGTTCTATAGTTTCTCTATCACTTGTTCCTAATTTTCCCTTAATAATTAATGTCCCTAATGCCATTCTAAATAGTTTGGCTGGCGCACCTTTTTCTGCTGAAAAAAGTTTAGCATATTCTTCCTCAAAATCATCCCAAGGTATCAACTCTGCCATGATTACCCAACGATTATTGGGGGACAATTTGCCCTCGAAAGGTAATTCAAATTTTTCTGGGGGCGGTAAAGGTTGCTCCTCTTTTCGATACATTTGTTCTTGACCAACAACTGGGAGGTGTTTCTATCAATTATAGCGGTTTGTAGCCGACAAAGCTGATCTTTTTTGCGATCGCGAATATGGGTGTAACCTTTTAAAGAATAGGGTTTTGCTTTTATTCAGCAAACCCTATAGTAAACCTGATTTTAATAATTTATTTCTTAAATCATAATGTTAGATTTGAATTTATTAATAATCTTAAAGTTAGATTTAACACATCTATAATTCTTTCAATTGTTCTAGCTTTTGTCACTTCATTAGTTTTAATTTTAAGTCAACAAGATTTAGGTGTATTGAGTAGATTCTTTACTATTTGGAATGGAAGTAATCAGATGAGAGCTAAGATTTTCCAATGTTATTTCTCACTAGTGCAGCTTAGCAAAAATAATCCACCAGTCACTTATGATCTTTAAAGCCCTTAAGTTTCCAAACGAACGGCTTAGCAAAATGTTGATTAAAGTAATCAATAAAATTGAGAATTTTTTGGGATAGTTCTTCAGTTGAACGGACAGTAATTCTTTTGAGTAAACGCCTGACTAAGATCGAAAACCAACACTCAATTTGATTAAGCCACGATGTATGTTTGGGAATATAAACAAAGCGAATTCGATGAGATTCATCTGATAAAAAATCTGCTCTGCTGTCCATAGATTGCAAAATCCCCTCCTTTCCTTTTCTCCCCAAATCAATAGTAATTCTACAGCTTTCTGCTACTAATTTGACTAAGCTTTCCGATTTATGAGTGTTGAGTTGATCTACAATAAAAATCCATTCTGCTTTTTCATCAATCTTAATCGTTCTCTGGATATGTTCAGAAAAATCTTGTTCTGTTCTTGTCGGTCCAATAGAGGGACTAACGACTTTTCCTCTTGCCACATCCCAGTTCGCAATCAAGCTTAAAGTTCCGTGTCTTTCATATTCAAATTCGATTTTTTCTACTTGTTTAGGCTTGATTCTTTTGTTCGGAAATAATCTCTCAAGAGCTTGAATCCCTGTCATTTCATCTGTACTAATTAAATGAATTCCTTGTTCTAACAAAGTTTTAGCTTCTTGATGAAGTTCACAGATATATTTGACTTGCTTTTTAAATTTTAAGGGATCATCAATTTTGGCATTTAACCAGTAACGAATGAGATGTGGTTGTAATGTCGCTTCTTTTTAAAAAACGCCCCACACTACGGGGGGAAATCTTTTCGACAATTCCTCTTTTTATGGCTTCATCCGCCAACTCTGAAGGTGTCCAATGGCTCACTGGTCTGTCTGATTTTTCACATTCTTCACAAGCGATCTCTACAATCTGGACTACTTGTTCGACCGTAAAGGATTTTGTTGTTCCAGGTCTTGGGCGATCGCTTAAAATTCCTTTGATCAAGACCATTAATGCTTTCTCCGTTACCTGTTGTTCTTCGGCGGCACTCAGTTTTTCTCTCTCCTCAAACCATCGCGATCGCCACTGACGCACTTGTACTAGGTCTAATTCTAATCTTCGACTAATCGAACTATTGCTCTCTCCTGATGCTGCGGCTAAGATTAGCTTGGCTCGTCTAACAAGGCGATAGGGGTTTGTTGTCCCTCTCACTATTTGTTGGAGTACTGTTTTCTGTAGGTTGGAGAGGTTAATTGGCAATGCTTTTATCATGGACATCAACTTCGAGATTCTTCCGTTAGTTTCATTGAAACACATTGTCGTGGCTAGTCACGAAAGTTTCTGTAAAAATCTGGTGGATTACTTTCGCCAAGCTGCACTAGCGGGATTTATGGTGACAAAACCACAGATAACCTTGAGAAAATCTCAACCTATCTCTTACCTAAAAACCATAAATTGATATTTAATTTTGCTTCGATTTTATACCAGTTTTATTTTAAGGCAAATTATGCTCAGTGATCATCGATCGTTTGTTAAAAAACCTATGTTTCTAGTTGGTGCTGAACGCTCAGGAACCACCCTGCTTAGATTAATGCTTTCTCATCATCCACAGCTTTCTTGGTGTCAAGAATTTGAATATGTAGTTGATCAGGTAACCGATGACGGAAAACTTCCCAATTTGGACCAATATTATGAATGGCTAGAAACTCATCGTATCTTTCAAGCCAGAAACTTTGAAATAAATCAAAATTTTGATTAGGTCCAACTTGTTAATAGTTTTTTACTTCAACAAAAACAAAGAGATAAAAAAGAATTGATTGGTGCCACTGTTCATCGCCATTTTGATAGATTATTAAAGATTTGGCCAAATGCACGGTTTATTCATTTAATTCGTGATGGTAGGGATGTAGCTCGTTCCTGTATAGGGATGGGATGGTCTGGTAATGTCTGGACTGGTGTGGAAAGATGGCTAGAAGCTGAATCTTTATGGAATGAACTTAAGCCCAAAATATCAGCAGATCAGTATACAGAAGTAAATTATGAAGATCTAATTACTCAACCAGCAGAGGTTTTAACTGAAATTTGCCAGTTCATAGGTCTAGAGTACGATAAGGCAATGTTAAACTATGACCAAGACACAACGTACAGTAAACCTGATCCAAAGTTAATTCAACAGTGGAGAAAAAAATTATCTGAAGAGGAAATTAGATTAGTAGAGTCTAGAGCATCTGATTTACTAGTATCTAGAGGATATGAATTAAGTGGCTTACCATCTCTTCAACTAACTGCTTCAATGAGAAGAAATCTAAAATTACAGGATTGGTGGTTTAAAGTTAAGTTTCGTGTTGAACGTTTTGGACTAAGTTTATTTTTAGCTGAATATATTTCAAGAAAACTTAATATAAAAGCCTGGAATAAGAAAGTTAAATTAAAAACGCAGGAAATAACAAAGCGTTATCTGAAATAGAATACTCTAATCCTTTCTTATCCTACCGTAACTTCATGATTTCTATTGGCAAAATTGGTGAACAATTTGTGGCTCAATGGTTAACTTCCCAAGGTTGGCAGATTTTACACGAGCGTTGGAGATCGCCTTGGGGTGAAATTGATTTAATTGCCCAACAGCTTGACATTAACATAGTTATTTTTGTTGAAGTTAAAACAAGGAAAACTAGAAACTGGAATCAAGATGGCATTTTAGCTGTGACCCCTCAAAAACAAGCAAAAATAAGGCAAACAGCCGATTATTTTTTAGGTGAATACTCCCAGTTTTCTAACTTTTTTTGTCGTTTTGATGTGGCTTTAGTTCATCATCAACCTGCTAATCATAATTTTTCTAAAAACAGTTATTCTGTCATTAAAATAGGTCAACCTATTCAATGGGGAAACTATCAGCTAACTTTATTGGATTATATTGAAGCTGCTTTTTAGTTTCCTATTCTACGGAATAATTATCCATTATCCATTATCCACTATCCATTTTCCATTATTGATCGTTGGGTTGTTCTTCGGGTTGGGGTTGACTTTCAACTGTTTTTTAAATTGGTTGAGGAACGGGACGAGGTTGATAATGTTTAAAGTGTTGATAGACGGTTCTAGAAATATCTTGAATTAGATGACGGCCTGCCACATCATTATAAGCTCTTTCGGCAAAAACGGCTCCAATATAACGTTTTCCTGTGGGCATATCAATAATACCAGCATCCCCAATAATCGTCCCGATATCCCCTGTTTTATGGGCAATGTTGGCTTGTTTTTCTAACCCTTGAGGCAGTAAAGTTCGGGTGCGGGTTCCTTCCATAATATCAATGAGGCGATCTCGGGATCTCGCACTAATTAAATCACCCCTTTCTATCCTAGCTAAAAGTTTACTTAAATCCTCAGAACTGGTTTTATTAGTTCCTTCTAACTCAGGTAAAATATTGTTTATTTCAGTATTTTTCATGCCCCATTCTTTGAACCTTTTATTAAGAACTTCTTTCCCTCCCATCTGTTTAACTAACATTTCTGTAGCGGTATTATCACTAATAACAATCATTTTTCTGGCAACTTCTAGTGCCGTAAATTTCTTGTTTATTCCCATATATTGCATATCCCCTGAGCCACTAACCATAACGTCTTTGGTCATGGTTAGCATTTGATCTAGATGAATATTCCCTTTATCAACCTCTTCAAAGAAAGCAACTAAAACAGGTATTTTGATGGTACTAGCAGCAGGAACTGGTTGAGTTCCATTGTAAGTAACATAAGATCCATTATCTAAGTCAATAAACCAAGCTTGAGGTTTAACATTGGGGTATTTAGCATCAATTTTTTGTATTTTTTCTTGGAGTCCTGTTAATTCTTTACTAACAGGAACGCTTGCAGAAGTCTTCGGGGTTAATTTTTCTGGTTTTTCTGGTTTTTCTGATTTTTCTGATTTTTCTTCTGAGGAAGTTTTAATGAGTTGAGAAGCTTTGGTATAAGCGGCCAAAATATCTTGAGGATTAATGATGGTTAGGGTTGTTCCTGCGATCGCCCCAATTCCAACCCCCATAACACCAATACGCAAAACATACAAGAAACATTGAATTAATAGGTTAGGAGAACGTTTTGAAGGGTAAGGGCGAGGTTTTTTTGGTTGACTAACGGTTTTTTCTCTCGATAGTTGTTTTTTACTATTTTTTCCTTTCCCTGAAACGATACGAGTTTGTCTTTGATTATTATTCACCCGACGAGGTGCGCTTTTTTTTGCTTGAGGAGAGGTAGTAGGAGAAGTTGGACGCGGCATAATTTCAACTTATTAATATTTCATTGATCTCAATTACCACTTGAGACGCAAAAAACCTCCTAGAGTTGCATCGTGTCAGTTAGCCGCATAGCTCCTGCCTAGAAGGAACTCTTCTTCACTGTAACGTTTATTTTTGCCCTGGTGCTTATAGTGGGTAACTAATGGCGCAAAAAATTATGAATTCAATGAGTTTTTTATTAGTAAAGTTATTGTATAGAAAGAAGTAATTTTAATCAATTAAGAAATACTAAAATCAATAAATATTTATGGAAACCATTGACAAACTAAAGATAATTGTCAAGGAATAAGATGATTTTCTGTAAATATGAAAAAAGACTTAAATTATGGCTATCTTAAGCAAAATTTTCCCTAGACTAAAAGAACAAAAGGCAAGAAAAATACATGATTAGCCATTTATCTTCACAATAGTTAATCATCTAACTTACTACACTCACACACTCAATACAAATGATGGAAAGACTGAGGAGAGATCACGAGAACTCGGGGAAATTATTGTCAAAAAAATTACCCCATAATATCCAAGCCTTAAAACGCATTTTAACCGCTTTTTCCTTAGGAATTATTGCTTTACAATCTACTGTTCCGGTTTTAGCTAATTCCCGAAAACCAGAAGAAACTGTCAATTGTGATATGTTGATCGTGGGTGCTGGTTTAGCTGGCTCAGCAGCAGCTTATGAGGGTTTATTAGCAGGAAAAACCGTTTGTTTAACGGAGATTACCGATTGGGTAGGGGGACAAATTTCTTCACAGGGAACCTCAGCCTTAGACGAGGGAAAACAACAGCGATCGCAACAACATTTTCCCAGAGGATATAATCTGTTAAGAAATAATATTGCTCGTCTCTACAATCGACAAAACCCTGGAGAGTGTTGGGTGAGTGAAAGTTGTTTTATTCCCTATCATGGTCATCAGTTATTGTCTCAACAATTAAACGATGCTCAACAACAAGGAAGAGGGCAGTTAAAATGGTTTCCTTCCACGGTAATTAAAGACATAGAATTAAGTGAAGATGGGAAGTTAATAAAAAGTGCGATCGCTATTCAACACAGTCCCAAACCTGGAACCGGTCACCTCGATAAAGAACCCCTTTCCAAAACCATTGAAGACGCTTATAGCTACGAAAACTCGCAAAGATTTAATAAGAAAGTAATTCGTTTTGAATCTAAGTCTAAAAATGGCAATCCTAACGACTGGTTTGTAATAGAAGCCACAGAAACAGGGGAAATCATCGCTTTAGCGGACATTCCCTACCGTTTAGGACTGGACCCCCGTGACCATCTTAACCCCTCTTCTCCCACGGAAAAAGGCGATAACTACTGTGTTCAAGGGTTTACCTATCCCTTTGCTATGGAAAGGACAGCAAACCCTCAACCTCAGACAAAACCCTCCTTTTACGAACAGTACGAACCCTACTACGGTTACGATACAGATCGCCGTTTAGCCTATTTTGATGTTGTTTTTACCTATCGACGGATCTGGACTCCCAAACCAGCAGAGTCAGTGAGAGTAGGCCCAATGAGGGTTCAAAAACCCCAACCTGGGGACATTTCCATGCAAAACTGGATCTGGGGCAATGATTACCGTCCGGGAACCTCTCAAGATAACCTGGTTTATAGTCGTAGACAACTAGAAGAAACGGGACAACTGGAACCTGGGGGTTGGAAAGGGGGACTTCGTACAGATGCTCTGCGTAAAGGGGAAGAACTCTCTGAAGGGTATTACTATTGGTTGGTTGCCGGGAGGACAGACTCTCGTTTAGGGTATGGAACCAAACATCCAGCACCCAATCATCGCTTTTTACAAGGGTTAGATTCCCCCATGGGAACCGCTCACGGGTTATCAAAATACCCCTATATTCGTGAGGGAAGACGCATTATTGGGAGACCTTCTTACGATCATCCTCAAGGTTTTGCCATCAACGAGATTGATATTTCTACTAAAGATTATTGGGGAGATTTTTATCGGACTTCCTTACCCCGTCCCATGTATCAGTTGGTGTGGTCAACCATTGCTAATTTAGAATCAAAGTTTGTAACCCCGAACGATCGCCCGTCTTATATGGTTACTCGGCGTACTCATGCCACTGTTTATCCTGACTCCGTGGGGGTTGCCCAGTATATGATCGATTTTCATCCTTGTATGACCTTATCTCCCCCAGAAAAACGTGGAAACCGTGAACGGCAAGGGGTTCGAGTGGCTCATGCTGGGGCGCATCCGGCACAAATACCCTTAAGAGCGTTAATTCCTCAAAAAGTCGATAATTTAATTGTCTCGGGCAAAAGTATTGCCACCAGTAACATTGCTGCTGCTGCTTATCGGGTGCATGGGTTTGAATGGTCCGTGGGTGCTGCCGCTGGAACCTTGGCTAGTTTTTCCATGGAACAAGGGATTTTGCCCTATCAATTAGTGGATAATTTACCCCAACAAGAAGCTAAATTACTAGAATTACGTCGACGGTTAGAACGTAATGGTAATCCGACTACTTTTCCTCGTGAAATGATGTTTAGTGTGCGTCGTTAACCTGTAGTCATTAAGCCGTAGGCCGATGCACTGCCCACCTTTTTTAACCTTTATCGACTTTTTTTTTAGCAAGTGTACGTTTGAAGGCAGCACCAAAACCAATGGCAGTTCCTGCACCTAAAATAGTTAAGGGTTCAGGAACAACTCCATTGAGGACAACTTCCACATTATCAATGGCAAATGATTCATCGTATGATTCACTCAAATTACCTAACGAACCAGTACCACTAACAAACCACTCAATGGTTAAGGTATCAGAAGTATGAGCGATTCCCTGAAAAGCCTCTTCTAATGCCATATCATAGGCTCTATCAGGGAATCGTCCAGTAAAACCTAAATTAGTGCGGGAAGTTAATATATTATGTACAGAAGTATAAGTTTTAGGTCGATTCCATTGATCAAAAGTTTCTGAAAAAATAGAGACTCCATCAACTTTAACATTGAAGAAGTCGGGACCGAAAGTAGGGTGATTCCCATCCCAAGAATCAATAATAGCTAATAAGAAGTTGATATCAATGCTGGTATGACTTGGCAAGTCTGTTAATGTTAGTCTAGTGCTAGGTGCTGGGTTTCCTGCTCTAACATTGCGTAGAAATCGACCACCAAATCCAAAGTTAGAATATCCTTGAGATCCTTGTACTGATCCTGCACCAGAAAATCCTGTCCCTACACCATCTTCAAAATCTTCACTGAAAATAGTAACGCTTGTAGCTTGTGCTGAGGTTGTTATAAACCCAATTGCTAAAGTTGATAATAATGCGGAAAACGTTAGCTTTTTCATAGTTAAATTTACTTGAATTTTTATTACGCCTTTAATATACAGATAGGTAGAGGTAAAGTCAAGAGCAAATCGATTATTATTATAGCTATAAAAATTAGCTGGGACATTACTGTAAGGTGGGCAGTGCATCGGCCTACAATGTTTATTTGTTCTATCAATTTTCTAATCATAATGCGTAGTGCTATAGATATTTTTTTGTTTGTCATAAAATTATTATTTTAGCGAAAATATACATGAAGTTATACATGAAAACTATGTTAGCTTTCATGAAAAATAACAAGGATATTCACCAGAAAATTTAGTTATCCTTTAGTATGACTCCAGCTTGACAAGCAAGAAGAAGCCATTAATAAACTAAACGATAACTCATAACTGTTCACTAAAAATGTGTTAAGCTATAAGAAAATTGTTTTAATATATCATGGTTTATCATATTATTTACGACGGAAACTGTAATCTTTGTGCAACGTTTACCCAACTTTTATCACGCTTTGATCAAGGAAATATCTTTGATTATATACCAATGCAAGATCAAGGAACATTACAACAGTTTAGTATTACCTCAGAAGATTGTGAAATGGGGATGATTTTAATCGATAGTAATGATTCAAAAAAACGTTGGCAAGGGAGTGATGCAGCAGAAGAAATTGTTAATTTATTGCCTTTAGGACAAGCATTTATTATTGCTTATCGTGCTTTACCAGGAATGAAATGGTTAGGGGATAAAACTTATGAACAAGTGAGAGATAACCGTTATAATTGGTTTGGAAAAAGAGACAATACTTATCAGTCTCCTTATCCTTTTGGTTGTCATGAAAGCGATAATTGTTCTATTTCGTAAAATAGCACGACTTAGAAAGTTGTTACAGGCAGGATACTTGTGTTCCTTTTATTGAGAAACTATCAAAGAAATAGCTTTAATTAGTTGTTCAATTTCATCCGGCAAAGTAAAGTAATGAACACAGGCACGAATACAGTCTGGATCACGAAGTGTTCTTAATAAAAATCCCTGCTTCTCTAACTTGTTAACTATGCTTTTATGGCTCATACTACTATCAACTGTAAACGAAACTAAACCAGATTTTGGGGGTGATTTTTTTAAACAATTAATAGCAGAGATTTTTGATAAATCTTGCCACAAGTATTCACTTAATTGACAAATTTGTTGATAACGTTTTTCAGCATTTCCCCAGTGATTATGAACAGAAATAGCTGCCCTTAAACCTTCATATTGAGGATAGGATGATGTGGCAACTTCAAACTTTTCTCCATTATTTTTAAAATCAATAGGTTGACCTTTTTCATCAATATTAATACCTCGCCAACCAATAAAAGTAGGATTCAATAGGTTAAAAATTTCTGGACGAATATAAAGTGCGCCAACTCCAGCAGGGCCACAGAACCATTTATGACCGGTAAAGGCATAAAAATCGACCCCAGTTTCTGCTAAATTTAAAGGTAAAGAACCAGCAGATTGCGCAGCATCAGCTAATACTAAAATAGGGCGACCGCTCCCAGAATAATTATGACAAATATTACTAATTTCTTGTAACGGTAAAATCTGTCCTGTATTCCATAATAAATGACTTAAAACCAAGAGTTTTGTTTCGGGTTTTAAATGATGTTTAATAACCTCAACTGGATCACCTTCATTTAGGGTATTCAGGATAGGACAAATATCAATTTCTACCCCAAATCTTTTAGCTATTTCTTGTACTGTAGCAATGATTCCAGGATGTTCACAATCAGTAATTAAAATGCGATCGCCCTCTTGCCAATCAATTCCCCAAAGGGCAATATTACAGCCAGCAGTAACATTTTCTGTTAGAGTAATAGTGGATGCTTCAACCCCTAACTCTTGAGCAATATCTTGTCTTAATAACTCTACTTTTTGGGTAATCCAATCATTAACTTTTAGGGAAAAAGGTCCTTGTTGTTGGAGAAAATTATGAGCGTCAATAATGGCCTCTAACCCGGAACGAGGTAAAGTACCTTGTCCCCCAAAGTTAAAATATACTTTATTAATTAGTCCAGGAAACTCTTGTCTTTGTTGTTGGACTTCAGAAAGAAAAGCTTGGGGATAAATCATGGGGTAATTAATCGAAATTAGCTAAAAAATTAGTAGAGAATAATATATCTCTTTATTTTAGTGTAGGAGCGATCGTTACTTTTAGCAATAAAACTGAAGAAATCGACAAATCAACTTTGTAATCAAATTAGTGATGCGATCGTCGAGCAATTTTTGCGTCAAGCTCCTGTGTCGAGTGGGCAAATGCCTAAGAAAGAGGAGGAAGCAACTTAACGATTAATTTTGCCCACCATAATCATTATTAAGATAGGAAAACTTTGATATTTACCATAGTCAAGCTACTGTGTAGGGTGGGCAAATGCTTCAGCAATTAATAATGAACAATTAATAATTAATTATTGACTATCAACTCTTAATTATTAACTATTAACTATTAATTATTAATTATTCGGTAATTCATGAACATATTTACCACATTTTACTTTGTTAGGATCAAGTAGTTGTAGGGTGGGCAAATGCTTAAGACAGAGGATGAGGCGACTTAACGGTTAACTTTTGCCCACCATAGATCATCATTAAGGTGGGCAAACCCTGAAAATTCTTTGATTATCATCAAACTTGTTCCTTCTTGCCCACCCTACTAACTACACAAGACCTCTTTGTAAAGAAATATAACAAGATCACTCATCTGTCTAGATATCCCTTGACAAAAATGCAGTTTTCGATGGTGTTACAAGTGTAAAAGAGCTTTAGGATACTATTTAAAGAAAATAATATCTTTAAGGATCTTTTAATTCTTTTTAACCTTTTATTAACCCAATAGGAGTTTTTTTATGCGAAAAGTCATGAAAACAGGGATTTGTATGCTTCTTTCCCTGTTGTTTGTGCTGTCAGGAATACTGCCCTGGCTACCTACTGGTGTTGCCACTGCCGATGAATCCAAGCCCCCCAATATTCTCGTGATGATGGGGGATGATATTGGCTGGTTTAACATTAGTGCTTACAACAACGGTATGATGGGTTATAGAACCCCCTCTATCGACAAGCTTGCCAAAGAAGGGATCTTGTTCACGGATTTCTATGGGGAACAAAGCTGTACTGCTGGTCGGGCTGCCTTTATCAGTGGTCAAGCCACAATACGTACTGGTATGACCAAAGTAGGTTTACCTGGTGTTCCCATTGGTTTGGAAACAGCTGATCCTACTCTAGCCGACTTACTGAAACCTTTAGGGTATCGTACCGGTCAATTTGGAAAAAACCATTTAGGTGATTTGGATAAGTTTTTGCCTACTAATCATGGGTTTGACGAATTTTACGGCAACCTCTATCACTTGAACGCTGAAGAGGAACCCGAAAACGAAGATTATATACCCGAAAACATCTATCCTGCTTTTGATGCGTTTCGGCCTAGAGGGGTACTCCATAGCTATGCTGATGGTAGTTCTCATAAATGCGAAACAGGAAAAGCTTGGCAAGAAGGACCTAATATTAAAGATGTCACCAATATCGATAAAAGCGATGAAGATCACTATAGTTACGGCCAGCGTGTGTGTGATACGGGACCTCTAATGTGATTTCCAAGAAAAAGTTTCCCACCCATTCTCAGAATCTGTTTGTAGAACATCTCAAATAAGCGAAAAGGGAAAAATAAAAAGTTGTTCGCGGATACTTTCCGCGAACAAAAACCTCCCTATCTAAAAGAAAGAAATACGCTAACTTTTAAATTAGCTTTGACTATTTTTAAAAAGGAAATTCACTTAATTTTACACTCTTATTAACTTTTTAGACTAACTGGGTCTAATCAAAATATCCCATTTAGGTAAGTGAGGATTACGTTCTAAATGTTTCTCAATTTCCTTCATCTCTTTTTTCGTTAAAGAAATGCCTTTTTGATAAACTTTTTTACTTAACTTAACTATCGGATTTAAGCCTTTCCATGTCATAGTTTTTACCCAAGCTAACATCGTTTGAGCCTTTCTCAGAAGTGTTCCGTTCCAATGCCTCTCTAAAATTCCCCAACATCTTTCTATGGGATTATATTTACTGTGATAAGGAGGAAAATATAGTAATTGAATAGATTTCTTAGTTTGGTCGGCAAACTCTACCATTCTCTTCAAAAATTGCCTTCTTATTTCACTATTTTCTGCTCCATTATCAACTTTAATTTGGATGTTCTCTAGTTGCTGCTTTTCAGTTATACTAAGACTTGTCCACCATTGCTCCAAGTTATCTACCATGAAATCACTCGTTTTATAAGAACTTCCAAAAGTTACATAAAGTTACCCTGTATCTTCATCTACAATCCCACAAGGAACGTATTTTTCTTTAGTTCCCATATCATGATCTTGAGCTTGATTATAACCTCTAGTTTGTCCGCCACGTGAATATTCTCCTATTTCCACAGTTGCTTTACAATCCATACTTAAACGTTTCACAGAAGGGTCTTTTTTTCTATCTTTTTTCTCTATATTCTGCGAAGATAGCGTCCGTCTCCGAGATGTGTGTTAGGTTTAGCTTTTACCACTTGTCTTAATCGATAGCCCAAACGATTTAAAATATCTGCCATTGTCGAAGCACAGTCCCATCTTCCCCAATATTCAGGAGAAGAAAGCGTTTCAGAGATAAGAAAAAATACTGCTTGGCACATCGCCCCCAACCAGAGGAGGTTAAACCCCTAGATATGGTCATCCCCGATCAATATATCGATCGCACTCATCGCCGAGTTTCCACTTTTTTTGGACAAGGTCTGAGCAATCCAATTGATTATTTTTTCTAAAGTTTCTTGGGGTGATAAATGCGCCCATTGTCCTATTTTAATCGGTTGATGTAAATAAACAGGTAATAGTAAGACATCAAAATGCTCAAAAAAGACCACCAATTGACGGGAAAAAATCTGTATTTGCTGAACAGCCTGTAAATATTCTCCTGCACTTACCCTTTGTTCTCTAAACCAATTATCAGAGGAATCAACATACTTGGAGGCAGTCAGATGCCCTATTCCGATTGCCAATTTTAGTAAAGGTTCAATTAAGGCTCACTGATGGAAGTTATTTTTAAAATGGCCAAGAATCCATAATTAGCCGTTATCGACGCTCCTTACCAAGGTCGCTTAGGAAGGGGCATTGCCCCAGCCTTTATCGGGGAACAGTCTGTGGTCCAAAAAATTGGGAGGACCGTGTTCCCGAATTACGCAAGGCGTAATTGACCTCTCAAGGGGTTCTTCCCACAGGAGTCTTCCCGAAAGATTGCCCTAGAAACGTGTGGGTAACAACACGACGGAAGGAAGGTACGCAGGAGTGAGANCTA
>NZ_AADV02000036.1 GCF_000167195.1 Crocosphaera watsonii WH 8501
TGGTAGAAACACCTCCCAGTTGTTGGTTAAGAACAAATGTATCGAAAAGAGGAGCAACCTTTACCGCCCCCAGAAAAATTTGAATTACCTTTCGAGGGCAAATTGTCCCCCAATAATCGTTGGGTAATCATGGCAGAGTTGATACCTTGGGATGATTTTGAGGAAGAATATGCTAAACTTTTTTCAGCAGAAAAAGGTTCGCCAGCCAAACTATTTAGAATGGCATTAGGGACATTAATTATTAAGGAAAAATTAGGAACAAGTGATAGAGAAACTATAGAACAGATTAGAGAAGATCCCTATCTACAATACTTTATAGGTTTAAATTGTTATCAACAAGAGCCACCACTGGAATCTTCAATGCTAGTTCATTTTAGGAAAAGAATTGATGGAGAATTGATAAACAAAATCAATAAAAAAATAGTAAGAAGAGAAATAGACAAGAGTGATAAAGAAGTAAAAAAAAAGGATTGTCTCCAAGAAAAAGGAGAAAAAATAAAAAATAAAGGTAAACTAATTTTAGATGCGACTTGTGCGCCAGCAGACATCAAATACCCAACGGATTTAGGCATATTAAATCAAGCCAGAATTGAGACAGAAAGAATAATAGATAATCTTTATAAACCATTAAGAGTAAAATTGAGAAAAAAGCCGAGAACTTCTAGAAAAATTGCTAGAAAGGAATACTTAAAAGTAGCTAAAAAACGAAAAGTATCTTATCAAGAAAGAAGAAAAGCTATCGGGAAACAGTTAAAATACCTTAAGAAAAATTTAGGAAATATAGAAGACTTAATTCAAGCTGGGGCTTCCCTGGAAAATCTGAGTAAAAGACAGAAAAATTGTCTAGAGACTATCAAAAAAGTTTATGAACAACAACAGTCAATGTGGGAGAATAAGACCCAGAGTGTTCCTCAAAGAATTGTAAGTTTAACTCAACCGCATATTCGTCCAATAGTGAGGGGAAAAGCAGGAAAACCAATAGAGTTTGGAGCTAAACTCTCAGTAAGCTGTGTAGATAACTATGTGTTTCTAGACAAAATAAGTTGGGAAAACTTCAATGAATCTTGTCATTTAAAAGAACAAGTAGAAAAGTATAAAGAAACGTTTGGCTATTATCCCGAATCCGTTCATGTAGATAAAATTTATCGAACTAGGGAAAACAGAAATTGGTGTAAGGAAAGAGGGATAAGAATCAGTGGTCCGAAGTTAGGAAGACCTCCGAAAAATGTCAGTGAAGAAGAAAAGAAACAAGCCCACTCCGATGAATGCTTCCGTAATGCTATTGAGGGAAAGTTTGGACAAGCTAAACGAAGATTTAGCCTAAATCTCGTGATGACAAAACTCCCTGAAACCTCCATTACATCTATTGCTATTACATTTTTAGTTGTCAATCTTTCTAAACTTCTGAGGCAGTTTTTGTCGCTTTTTTTGTCCTTATTTACTAATAATAGAACAGGGGAACTCATCAAACCGCCTTTCATTAATTTTGATTATACTTTAAACAATTTTTATGTACTAAAACTTATTGATTTGTCAGAAAATTCTTGGTCAAAAGTGGCATAAATTTTGGAGAAACTTTTTCAGCAAACCCTAATTACTATAGAAAGTTACAGCAAATTTTAAGGATTCGTCAAGTCCCTTTTTGTAAATTTTCTTAATGCTTAGCAAAAGTCTCTCTTATGGTTGGACTAATATTCTTCCCACACTCCCCACACTCCACCCTAAGATTCCCCCCTTAGTAAGGGGGGAATCTTAGGGGGGATCACAAGAATCTCCTGTTACAGTCTTTGATTTAACTTAAAACCCTGATCTCGCTTCAACTTAGCCCCCAACTCCCACTTAATGCGGTTCAAAATCGAAGTTTTATCCAAAGATAATAAAATCTGCTTCACAACTGTTTTTGGTCCTTCGGGTCCCCAGGCTGCCCCATTAGCTAAATAGCGTTTGCTTACTTGGCCAATGGCATAACAAGAAACCCCGGCCACACTGCCTTGAGTGATAGCAATGGAAATATAAGGAAGCAAAGACAACCCTGCGGTTGTGGGGACCATCAACCCTAACATTCCTTTGAGGGAACTCAAACCCAAAGAAGTGAGAAACTCCGTGGCACTAATGCCCCCCATACTCACCCCAATTTTTTGTAAAAGGGCGATCGCTGCTTGTTGGGTCATGGGTATACCATAGAGATTAGATAAGGCCAAAATCATCGCTACATCCACCACTGCCCCTGTAAATAAATCAACCACTGTCACGGGGTTTAAAGCAATAGCCATGGCTTTAATCATCACTGCTTTGTGAATTAGTTGGTTAGCTGCTTTTTCTCTAATTTCTAATTTACGGGCGATGATTTGCTCGTTAACTTCATCGGCGTATAACATTGTATTAAGGGCAACCAAAGACTTACCTTCTCGATGTAAAATTTCTAATATTTTTGACTTTAAGGTCTCGATCTCTGGCTTTCCTCTGCTTCTTTTTTGTTTTAAATTACCTTGTTCATCTTGACTCATTTCTGTTATTAAAGGAGAGGCCGCAATCATAACAATTTCATCAGGAGACAGCAACTCTTTAACCCTGTCGTCCCGTATTTTTTCATAAATGGCTAAGCGATCCGTTTCTGGATATTGATCAATTTTGTTAAAGATCAAAATAATCGGTTTTCCTGCTAATCTTAATCGGGATAAAGCCTCGAATTCAACCTTAGTCATATCCCCTGAAATAACGAAGAGAATTAAATCCACTTGCTTAGCCATATCATGGGCTAACATTTCCCTAGTTTCTCCATCTACTTCATCAATACCAGGGGTGTCAATTAACTGTATTTGAGACTTTCCCCACCCCGATAAGGCTACTGTTTGCAACCCTTTTATCTGCTCATCTTGTTGTAATTTCCAGTCTGCTGTATCAATGCTTTGAGTCACTCCGTGTAAAGGACCTGTTTTAAAAATATTTTCTCCTATCAAGGCATTTAAAACCGAAGATTTTCCTCTTCCCACCATACCAAAAGCAGCAATTTGTACTAAAGAATACTCCAGTTTCTCTAGCATTTCTGTGAGGCTATTTAATTCACTTTCTAAGCCAATTTGTTCCCGATGGGTTAAATCTAAATGGTTAACTAAATTTCTGAGACTATCTTGTGCTTGTTGATAGTTTAATTGTTCTTGAATTTCATCAAAACTCACTAACGCTTCGTCTAAGTCTGGAAAGTTCCAAGAATTATGATCGCTTGCTTCAGACATGGTTTACATTTGAGTCGTGAATACTATAGCACAAGAAGACTGCTTGTCACAGTCTAGAAGGCCATGCTCCCATTCTAGCAAAATTAACAAGAAACTTTTTGGTGTTGATAAACCTCCAAAAATCTAGTCGCTTCCTGATAATTTAAGGGTTGACTTAATAAATACCCTTGGGCTTCTCGACAATCTAAATTTTCTAATAACTTGAGTTGTTTGTTGGTTTCAACCCCTTCGGCAATAACCCGTAAGTCCAAACTGTTTCCCAAAGCGATAGCTGCTGAAATAATAGCAATATTTTCTGGTTTTTCTGTTATTTCTTGTACACAAGACTGAGCGATTTTTAAGGTGCCAAAGGGGAATTTAGGAAGATGGTTAAGACAAGAATAACCGGTTCCAAAATCATCCATAGATAAATGAATTCCTAATTGCCTTAAATTTTGCAAAACTTGATGAGCTATTTCTGTATTGGCAAGTATTGCCTTTTCTGTTATTTCCAATTCTAACCATTGAGGAGCAAGTTTTGTTTCCCCTAATATGCTTTCAACTAGATTAATAAAATTTGTATCTTTTAATTGTAATGGGGACAAATTAACCGACATTATCAAATTAGGTAAACCCATATCCTGCCAAGTACGGTTTTGAAGGCAGGCTTGTCTTAAAACCCATTCACCTATGGAGATAATTGAATCAGTTTGCTCAGCGACAGGTATAAATTTTTGTGGCTTAATTTGACCTAATTCTGGATGGTTCCAACGAATTAATGCTTCAACTCCAGAAATTTCTCCTGTCCTTATTTTGATTTGGGGTTGACAATAAAGTTCTAACTCTTGGTGCTTTAATGCTTCTTCTAAAGCAGTTTTTGCCTTTAACAGTTTAGATGCTTTGGGATCAATAGTTAGATTATATCTTTTATTCTTTGCTCTCATTTCTTTTTTATGATTAGTTAATCTACTTTCTGCCTGTCGTAGAAGGGTTTTACTATCGTGACCGTCTTGAGGATAAATAGCACAACCCATACTATACTCTAAATATAAAACTTTTTCCGATAACTGTAAGGATTCGCCAATATTATTTAAAAGTCTCTGAGTGATTTTTTCAAGGTCATTTCCATGACTAATTTTAGGGAATAAAATCATAAATTTATCGTCTCCCCAACGACAAACAATATCACTCCCTCTCAAACTAGCTTTAATCCGTTCAGCTACTTCAAGTAAAATTTTATCCCCCACAGGATAGCCCCAATTTTTATTAATCCCTTGGAAGTGATTAATATCTAATAACATTACCGCTATTGATTTATGATGTTGCTTTGCATTGCTGAGAGAATTTAAAAAGTATTCTTTGAATAAAACCCTGTTGGGTAATTTGGTTAAAGGATCTTGATATTCTTTAGCTTTAAGTGTATCTTTAGAATTGAGAGCTTGGGAGGGAAGTCCAAAATATACATGATCTGCTCCTATGGTGTATTGACTATCCAATTCTGGGGAATCACTATGGACTTGTTGCGGTTTACTTTTGATAATATCGACGATAGTATTAGACCATTCATTACTAGCATAATAAGTCGCATTTACTTCACAACCAAAGTTAATTAAGTCTCCATTCTTTAACTCTTTGATTAAGCATTTTTCTCCATTAACATAAATTCCATTACGACTTTTATTCCCATCTAGATCCCCATCAATAATCCAGTAAGAATAGGTATTATTATCACGATGTTTTCGTCTCATTAATGTACCATGACGACGGGAAGCTTGTTGTGAATGAATGACAATAGAATTTTTAGTATGTCTGCCAATAGAATAGGTTTCTTCTTCTAAAGAAATGGTTTGACGATATTTTTGATCTTCGACTACTAGAAGTTGGCGGCTTTTTTGAGAATGATTTATATGAGTGTTCATAATGTTATGTATGGTTTTTTTAAGAAAAAGCTTGGTAAATATTTTGTCAATTGTTAGTTGAGAGAAGAAATTGATTTTTTTGTTTCTGAAAACCTATTAAATACTTTAATACATCTTCTGAACTTAAAGGACGACTAAATAAATATCCTTGCATTTCTTCACAATTCAATTCTTTCAGAAGTTTTAACTGTTCTTGATTTTCAACTCCCTCCGCAATAACTCTCAGATTAAAGCCACGACTTAGGGTCATAATAGCAGAAATAATATGTAAGTCTTGAGAACTTTGATTAAGTTCTTTCACAAAACTTTGATCAATTTTCAGGGTATCAAAGGGGAATTTTTTTAAGTAACCTAGAGAAGAATATCCTGTACCAAAGTCATCCATAGAAATATAAACTCCCATCTCCCTTAATTCTTGTAGGGTTTTCTTGGCTATAGTTATATTTTTCATCAGCATAGATTCAGTTACTTCTAATTCTAACCATTTGGGATCTAATCCAACAGATTCCAAGGTATTTTCTACAGTTTCAATTAGATTAGGTTGTTGTAATTGTTGTGCTGATAAATTAACCGAAATTATCACGGGGGGTAATCCCATTTGTTGCCATTTCTTATTTTGTTGACAAGCGGTTTTTAGTACCCATTCCCCCATGGGTAAGATTAAACCTGTTTTTTCTGCTAGAGGGATAAATTTACCTGGTTTAATTAACCCCAGTTGAGGACTTTTCCAGCGAATTAATGCCTCTAAACCATAAACTTGACCAGTTTTGATATTAATTTGGGGTTGATAATGTAGAATCATTTCCCCATTTTTTACAGCTTGATGAAGTTGGTTTTCTAGAGTGAAATTCTCAGCAATTTCTACACCCATTTGTGGGTTATAAAATTGATAATGATTTCGTCCAGATTCTTTGGTACGATACAAAGCAGCATCAGCATTTTTGAGCAGTATTTCTGTTTCTTGTCCATCTTCGGGATAAATGGCAATTCCCACACTACATTTAAGATATATTTCATGTCCTTCTATCTGTAAGGGATGTTCAAAGGTTTGAAGCAATCTCTGAGAAAATTTAGCTGCTTGGTCAGGATTTTGAATTTCTCCAAGAAGGACTACAAATTCGTCTCCTCCCCAGCGACAAACGAAATCACTTTTTCGTATATGAGAGTTTAAACGCTTAGCAAAATATTGTAAAATCTGATCGCCAATATTATGTCCTAATGTGTCATTAATATTTTTAAAATTATCGATGTCAATAAATAAAATAGCAAATAATTTATTATATCTTTGGCTATTTTTGGATATTAAAGAAATATGTTGATCAAAAAAATTACGGTTGGGCAATCCTATTAAACCATCGTGAAAAGCATGGTGCTTTAATTCATTTTCTGCTTGTTTACGTTGGGTGATATTGAATATATAGCTTCTGATTAGTTGTTCTTGTGCTAAGTAATGAATATGCTGTTCAAAACTTTGGTTTTCTATATCAACTTCTCGAATAACTAAACTCCCATTATTATAATCTTGTTTTTCGAGCAATCCTTGTAGCAAAGGATGTTTAATTTGTCTTTTTTGTAAATTAGGAAATTTTAAATTAGTAGATGGATTCAGGTAAGTAATGGTTCCTTCATAGTTAATTTCAACAATAGGAATAGGACTCAATTCTACAACAGAGGCTAGATTTTTTATTTCTGATAAGCTAGGTATATCTATGTTATTTTCTTTTAATTGTGTATGATTTGCAAAACCATTTATATCAGGAGAAGTAGAATTTATAAAAAGGTTTGGCTTGAATTTATCCACACATTCTTGATTCCTGTTATCAATAATATAATAATGGGCTTTTACATCTCCAGTAAAATAAATATTGTCTCCATGTTTTAGTTCGGTTTTCTCAATTTTTTCCCGATTTACTACGACTCCATTGGTACTTCTATCCCCTTCAATAGTGCCATCAATCAAAACATAAGAAAAATGCTCATCATTTTTAGATGTTTTAATGAGAGTGGCGTGTTGTCTAGAAATTCCTTCAGCATTGATGACAGTAGCATTTGTGGAATACCGGCCAATGGAATATTGGGGTTCTTCCAGATAAAATACTCGTTGACCACTGGTTAAACTAAAAACTAAGATATGTTGTATATTTTGCTTCTTTTCTGTTAAATAAAGCATAACAAGATTCAAAAATAGCGGATAAACGGTTGAATTATATAAGTGGTTGGACAAATTTAAAGCTATCTGTGAAGGAAGGAAACAGGGAACGGGGAACAGGCAATAGGGAAGGGTTATAGCCTTATTAACATAAGTTAATACAGTGCTGTTTATTTATGTCCGACTACTTAGATAACTCCAATAAGTCAGCCTCAATTATGAATTATAAATCTGTAATTTCCACTGATCTAAACCCCACTGATCATGTGATCTTGATCACTTGAATAGGTAAATCTATCTTAATCGCTGTTTAGTTAACTCAACGGCTAACTCGATGGCTGCTTTAAGGCTGGTTTCCCTGGCAATACCTTTTCCCGCAATATCAAAGGCGGTTCCATGATCGGGGGAAGTACGGATAAAAGGTAAACCAATGGTGGTGTTGATAGCCTGATCAAAGGCCATTAATTTTACCGGAATTAGTCCTTGATCGTGATACAGTGCCAAATAAGCATCACCGACATTATTCAGAGTTAATGTCGGTCGATCTCTGGCAGTATCTCCTGTTTGAGTTATTTTTAAGGTATCTCCATACCAAGCTTTGGCCGGGTTAACCCATAAAGTATCAGGGGGAACTAAACCCACTATTTCTGCATGGGAATATTGTTGTTGTGCTTTTTCTAACCAGGGAAATAACCAATCTTTTTCTTCTGTTCCTAATTGTCCATTTTCTCCACTATGAGGGTTTAATCCTGAGATGACAATTTTCGGGTTTTCAATAGCAAAATCTTGCTGCAAACAGTTAATCAATAGGTCTAATTTCAGGGACATTAATTGAGGGGTTAACGTCTGAGAAACGTGGTTGAGAGGAATATGGGTGGTGGCCAGTAAGGTTCGTAACGTCCAACCAGTATAAGGCGATCGCCCCACAAATAACATCCCAAATCGCTCAATTTTGGCTTTTTGGGCTAATACTTCTGTTTGTCCTGGATAACTATACCCGGCTGCTTTCCAACAAGACTTGGCAATGGGGGCGGTGACAATACCCTGAAACTTACCTTCCAGGGTATGGGCGATGGCTGTTTCTAAGTAAAGAAAACTCGCTTTGCCACTGGCCCCATTACCGGAGCCTGGCATAATTTGCTCAATGGTGTTGGGATCGAGGGGAATATCAATTATTGACAAGTTGTCGGGATGGACTAAGGGCTGTCCCTGTAGGTGTAATTCCTGGTAGGTTTTTTCGAGTAGCGATCGCGTTCCGATGACGGTGAGATCACAAGTTTCGCTGATGGTGGGATCAGCCAAGGCTTTGAGGATAATTTCGGGACCAATACTGGCAGGATCTCCCATGGTTAAGGCTAAATGGGGACGTTGACGTTGTGGGGAGTCTGAGAATTGCATCTTGTGATTTTACCTTGGTGCTTTACAATACATATATAACCATGGGTGAACTTTGGCTAAAATTGAGTAACTTTTACCTTAATGGTAACTTCAATGATAAGCTAAAACTGTCCCGCAATTATTAATACTTATCCATTCAATTAGGAGAATAAAAATGACTGCTGAAAGTATGATGTTTAATGGTGCCGTTGTTTTAATGGTTTTAGTTCTTTTTGGCTTAGCTTGGGGCTTTCTCATTCTTAAAATTCAAGGAGGGGAAGCTGAATAAGATATATAGCACTTCTCATACTTGTGAGGTACAGAGTTTTCTAGTTTTAGGAGTTCGGAGTTCGGAGTTCGGAGTTCGGAGGCTCGATATTAGGTGTACCTCATGAGTCCGAGAAACGCTATAAACATCGGGAAGAGATTGAGTTCTTTTTTTAATTTCTTCCTTGGTTTTAATCCCTGTTTTTAAGAAAATATCAAAAGGATTAAGTATGAGTAATGTCACCCCTTCCATCGAGTTCTTTGTGGGCATTTCGGAGGAATTAAGTAATGTAAGTTTACGACGGAGTAAGCAAACAGGGATTCGTAATGTCTTAATGATTTTTGAGAATTTAAAATCTTTAGAAAGGTTCAGAAGTTATACAAATCAAACCTACGGTGATTTACGTTTAATTGACTCGGAAGGAGAAATTAGCGTCACTCCCTCTTCTTTAAAAATTATTTGGGGAGGGGATGAAGGGGATGAATTAAAAGAGGTTAGATGCGGATTTGATCTTGAAAAAGATGAGCATTGGGATCGTTTTATGCGTTTTATGGAACGTTACGCAGAAGCTAATGGCATGGCTTATCAAGATACAAAATAATTGATTACTTACCTATTATATCATGAATGCTTCTCAAACAACTGAAACTGAAAATCAGCAAAATTCTCTCTCTGAGGAGAGTTCAAAAGAACAAAGAACGTGGAGTTTTTGGACTGTTTTTAGTTCAACTTTCTTGACAATATTTTTAGCAGAGATGGGTGATAAAACCCAACTGGCAACCCTATTAATCAGTGCAGAATCTCAATCCCCTTGGATAGTATTTGCTGGGTCAGCGATCGCTTTAATTGCGACCAGTTTATTAGGGGTGTTAATTGGTTATTGGTTAGCCCGTCGTTTATCTCCGAAAACTTTAGATATAGCGGTAGCTTTATTGTTACTAATAATTACAGGGTTATTGGTAGGAGATATATTAAGTAGTTAAGGTGATTTAAGCATGGATTGGCAATTATTTGGATTAAGTTTTATTACAGTTTTTCTGGCAGAAGTCGGGGATAAAAGTCAACTGGCAGCTATCGCTTTGGGAGGTAGTTCTAAGTCTCCCCGTGCGGTATTTTTTGGCTCAATTACTGCTTTAATTCTAGCGAGTTTTTTGGGGGTGATTGCTGGGGGAACTATTGCTCAATTTCTGCCCACTAAACTGTTAAAAGCGATGGCAGCTATAGGGTTTGCTGTAATGGCTTTACGGTTGTTGTGGCCGGAATTTGATGATGATGAAAAGGGGTGAACACAAACATAATAATTAAAGCTGCGATCGCAGGGTAAACTCATAATCTCCCCCAGGTTCTAGTTGATAGTCAGATCGTTCCAAAAACCGTCCCAAGGGTTCATAAATTAAAGCACGGCCTAGGGACGGTTGTACTAATAGCTGTCCGTGACGAAAATGCCATTTAAACCGCCATTGATATTCTGCGGCCCTTACTTCTCCTTCCATTTGTCCTTGCTGCCAAGACTGTTGAGTAATACGGACATAAGCGGTGGTTTTGGGTAGATTATTAGAACTCACAGTGGCATTAATCCTAGATATCTTTAGATGTTTACCATAACAAATCTGTTTGATATTGTCAGTAGAATAGATAGCAGTCGCCAAGAACTGAGGTAAAGGGAAATAGGCAATAAGTAGCTGTTTATAGATAAACGTGAGGTGGGCAATATTAATAAAAGGTCGAAACAAAGTATTTTAGATATTGCCCACATTACGACTTTTTTCAACAAAAATAATTTTATTTTTGCTCAATTTGTAATTGAAACTTAATTGACCCTTTCCCAGTCTAGGAGGTTAGGATGGTATGAGGAAAAAAATGATGAAAAAAAAATTTGTTTTATTTGCTTTAACTTTATTGTTAACTGCGACTTCTCAAAATGCAGTTTGGGCTGGAGAAATTCTCGAAAGAATTAGACAAACAGGGGTTATTACCGCAGGAACTCGTAAAGATGCAACTCCTTTTGCCTACATCAATGAAAAGGGAGAATGGGTGGGTTATTCTATTGATATTTTAGAGATTATTCGTCAAAATGTGGAAAAAGAACTAGGGAAACCTATTCGCTTAAAATTGGTAGAAGTTACGCCACAAAATCGTTTTAATAAAGTTAAAAATAAAGAGATTGATATAGAATGTGCCTCTTCTACTTTTACCTGGGAACGGGATAAGATTATTGATTTTTCTGTTAGTTATTTTGCTAGTGGGACAAAAATTATGAGGAAAAAAGGCAGTAGTTTAGGTACTATTGACTCCTTAGCAGGTAGGAGAATTGGTGTTATTCCGAATACAACTAATGAACAAGCGATTAAAATTCAACAACCTGCTGCAATTATTGTTCCTATTAAAAATAGAATTGAAGGGTTAGAAAAGCTTAAAAAAGGTGAAATTGAAGCTATTGCTGGTGATGGGATTGTTTTACAGGCATTACAATTAGAAAATAATAATGGCGATCGCTTTGAGGTGGTTCCAGAATTTCCTTACGTTTATGAAGCTTATGCTTGTATGATTCCCGAAGATGAATCAGCTTGGCGAGGTATGGTAAATTACAGTTTAGTTAAGTTTATGGAAGGTATTATTAGTGATCAACCGCAACAAGTAGAAATGTATGAAAAATGGTTTGGAGAAGAAACGGGAGTTACACCTTATTCTAGAGAAGCTATTAACGATTATTTTCAAGGTATTGTAGATGGTTACGAATGGATTCCTTTAATTAGTTATTGATTTGGAAATTTTCCCTCTTTTTGAGGGTTTTTTGTTTCGTTGGGAGCATCCCAAAGTTGCAAATTCTCCTTTATTGATAATAGTTGATATGATGAATTTCCCCCCGTCTCACCATCTTCTCGTCAAACTCCATTCATCTCGTTTTTTGAAAAAATGGGATGCTCCCGTTACGTTAGATATATATTAGGTGTACCCCATGAGTCCGAGAAACCCTATATTAATTCTTTAATACTTCTTGAATCATAAAATTAGCCTGGGAACCATAACCACCACCGAACAGATTAAAATGGTTTAAAATGTGATAAAGATTATACAAAGTTTTGCGTTTCTTATATCCTTTATCTAAGGGAAATACCTCGTTATATCCCCGATAAAAAGCAGCAGGAAACCCTCCGAAAAGTTCTGTCATAGCAAGATCAACCTCCCGATCACCATAATAGGTTGCTGGGTCTAAGATCACAGGTTCTCCTGCGTCTGTAACTGCGACATTTCCTGACCACAAGTCACCATGAACTAGGGAAGGTTGGGGTTCAATACTTGCTAAAATTTGTCTTACTTTATCTACGATTTGATTATAATTGCCGAAATTTCCTCCCTTCCTATTGGCTAATTTTAATTGAAATCCAATGCGATGATTTGCAAAAAAATCAGACCATGTATCTGTCCAATTATTTACTTGTGGCGTGGAGCCAATGGTATTATTTTCACTCCAGCCAAACTTATTTTCTCCTTGATAATTGTGCATTTTAGCCAATTTTATCCCCATTTCTTCCCAAGCACTATTATGAGAACTACCAAATTCTAACCACTCTAAAACAATATAACTAGAGCGTTCTGTCATACCCCAACATATCGGTTTAGGTACTCGAATCGTTTGGGTTTGTGCCATTTCTTTGAGTCCCAATGCTTCTGCTGCAAACATTTCAACTTTAGAGGCATGGTTAATCTTCACAAAGTATTTGATATCTGAGCCAATGAGACAATAACCTTGATTGATACAGCCACCACTTACAGATTTTTGCCTTTCGACAGTAAAGGGTTTTCCTGTTGTTTCACTAATATGTTGAGAAATTTGTGTCCACATTATTTTTGACCTTAATAATTAACCCACTGAAAGCGTTCCATATTTGCAGAAAATTATCTTTGGAGTTTGACAATAATAAAACTATTATCCATCAAAGACAATTGGCAAATTGGGGATACTCCTGACCCATTTATAGTTTATTATTAGTTGGTAACAATTGTCACTCCATAAGCATTAGGATCAAGATATTTCCGTGCTGCATTTTGAATATCATCTGTGGTTAAGGATTGAATAACTTGGGGGTAAGATAAAGCAGGGTTTAACGATTGCATTTGAGAGTAATAATACCCATAAAGGTTGGTGCGATCGCTTGGTCTTTCGTTATTAAAAATAAACCTATTAACCGCTTGTCTTTTGATCCGATTCAATTCTTCTTCCTTGATAGACTCTTTCTGAATACTTTGCAGATGTTGAGTGATTATTTTTTCGACTTCTGGAACATTCTCTTTTTCCAGTTTTGCCGCAATATAAAACATTCCCTGAACTTTTTGGGTCATATTACTAACACTGATATGAGAGACTAAGTTTTTATCTTCTCGTAAGTCTTGAAATAAACGAGAGGTTTTACCTTTTCCCAAAATAGAAGCTAAGACATCTAACCCATAAGTTTCCTCTAAATCTAACAAACCAGGTACTTTCCACATCATAATTAATCGTGCTTGTTGTAGTTGCTCATCTTCATATTCTTGGCGAATAATCTCCTCAAAAGGTGACTCTGGAGACACAGGAAAGCTTAATGACTGCAAAGAATCAGAAAACGTTTCTGTCTGATAATAAGTTTTCTCAAAACTATCAGCAACGATATCAATTAATTGCTCAACAGGAAGGTTTCCCACTGCAACTGCTGTGACTGAGTTGGGATGATAACAACTACCATGAAACTCCCGCATTTGTTGAGGAGTTAACCCTTCGATCACGTCTGCTGGGCCCAACACGGGACGACGATAGGGTAAAGTATCAAAACAGGTTTCCATCGCTCGATAAAAGGTGCGACGACTCGGATTATCATAAGAACGACGAATCTCTTCTAAAACCACCAATTTTTCCCGTCCAAACGCACCATCTTCAATGATAGGATTAAAAATTACATCCAACTGTAACGGTACTAAATCCGCAAAATCATTGGGCGCACTGGTAATATAAAAATGAGTGTATTCTTGAGAAGTAGCTGCATTAGTCACAGCACCCCTTTGTTCGATGCGTTGTTCAAATTCTCCATTTTTTAGGTTTGGAGTACCTTTAAAGACCATATGCTCCAGGAAATGGGCCATTCCGTTGATCTCATTGGACTCTAGTGCAGATCCTACTTTCAGCCAGACATTGAGGTTAACTGCATCTACGGGCATTTGTTCAGCTATAATGGTTAAGCCGTTGGTTAGATTAACAATGGTGGGTGTCTGGGAAACCGATGAGTCGAGGATGGGAGATAACATAAAGATAGTTCTGTTGGTTAAATCTGCTACCTATATCTTAGTAAAGTGCATCAACTTTAATCAAATCGACAATTACAGTACATAAATATTTAATTGCTTTTACTTATGCCCAATCCTTGCAATTTACCGCTTTTACTGCTTATTGATGGTCATTCTTTGGCCTTTCGTGCTTATTATGCTTTTGCCAAAGCGAGAAGGGGGCCATTAAGAACTTCTACTGGTATTCCTACCAGTATTTGTTTTGGTTTTCTTAATTCTTTAATTCAGGTGATTAAGTTAGAAAAGCCTGAATATATTGCTATTGCTTTTGATAGTAGTGAGCCGACTTTTCGTCACGAAGCAGATGTTAACTATAAGGCAGATAGAAAAGAAACTCCAGAGGATTTTATACCGGATATTCAGAACTTACAACGACTATTAGAAGCTTTAAATATTACTATTATAACTGCACCCGGATATGAAGCGGATGATATTTTGGGAACGGTGGCAAATCGAGGCACAGAAAATGGTTATCGAGTAAAAATTGTTACTGGCGATCGCGATCTTTTTCAATTGGTTAATGATCAGAATAATCTCAGTGTTTTATATTTAGAAAGAAATGCAGTAAGAAGTTCCTCAGGAGAGGGTTATACAGAGTTTAAATTCGATGATGTTACAGAAAAAATGGGTATTAAACCCACACAAGTAATTGATTATAAAGCTTTATGTGGTGATAAGTCTGATAATATTCCCGGTATTAGGGGAATAGGAGATAAAACAGCAGTTAAACTATTAAATGAATACGAAACTTTAGACGAAGTATATAATAATATTGAAGCTATTAAAGGAGCAAATAAGAAAAAGTTAAAGGAAGGGAAGAAAGAGGCGGAACATTCACAGTTTTTAGCAAAAATTGTTACCGATGCACCGTTAGATTTCGAGATAGAAAATTGTGAACTAAAAGGATTTAATTTTGATGCGGTTAAACCTATATTAGAAAACTTAGAACTGAAAAAGTTTGTCAAAGAGATTAATCAATTACAAGAACATTTTGGAGGT
Source organism: Crocosphaera watsonii WH 8501 (assembly GCF_000167195.1). Taxonomy (GTDB): domain Bacteria; phylum Cyanobacteriota; class Cyanobacteriia; order Cyanobacteriales; family Microcystaceae; genus Crocosphaera; species Crocosphaera watsonii. Next base: position 15,247 of record NZ_AADV02000036.1, read on the forward strand.
AATATTACTTTAGAATTTCATGATAAAATTGATAGAAGTGAAACCCATCAACTTTCACTGTTTGATAGTTCATCGACTCAAGTAGAGACGGTTAATAAGATTGAAGAAGAGAAGAAAGAATCTTTAATTAAACCTCAAATCATCACGGAAATAGAACAATTAGAAGAATTAGTAAATAAACTTGTAACCTATACTAATGGGAATATTCCTGTTGCTTGGGACACAGAAACAACAGCTTTAAACCCGAGAGAAGCTGAGTTAGTTGGTATTGGTTGTTGTTGGGGAAATAAACCCACTGATATCGCTTATATTCCCATTGCACATAAACAAGGAAAACAACTGAGAAAAGAACAGGTTTTTGATAGATTACAATCTATTTTGGAAAGTAATAACTATCCCAAAGTTTTCCAGAATACTAAATTTGATCGCCTCATCTTCAAACATCAGGGAATTAACCTAGATGGTGTGGTTTTAGATACTATGTTAGCGAGTTATGTATTACATCCAGAGAAGAGTCATAAACTAAGTGAATTATGTGAACAATATTTAGAGGGTATTACTTCCCTTGATTATAAAGATTTAGGTATCGGAAAAAAACAAACTATCGCAGATTTAGATATTGAAACAGTAGCAGAATATTGTGGAATGGATGCTTATGCAACCTTTTTATTAGTGGAACCTTTAAAAAATGAATTGAAACCCCTTTCTACCCTAGACAAACTATTATTAGAAGTGGAACAACCCTTAGAACCTGTCTTAGCTATCATGGAAGATACAGGAATTATTATTGATAGCGAATATTTAGGTAAACTGTCCAAGGAACTAGAACAACATTTATTGAGTTTAGAAGAGAACGCTTATCAAGCAGCAGGAGAAAAATTTAACTTAGGCTCACCCAAACAATTAGGACATATTTTATTTGAGAAATTAGAACTAAACCGTAAAAAATCAAGGAAAACCAAAACAGGTTATTCTACCGATCACGCAACCCTCGAAAAATTAAAAGGGGATCACCCTATCATAGATTATATTTTAGAATACCGTACCTTATCTAAGCTAAAATCTACTTATATTGATGCACTACCGGAATTAGTTGACAAAATAGATCAGCGAATACATACCAATTTCAATCAGTCTGTAACTGCCACGGGAAGACTGTCATCGTCTAACCCTAACTTACAAAATATTCCCATCAGAACAGAATTTTCTCGTCGAATAAGACAAGCATTTATCCCACAACAAGATTGGTTATTGGTTTCTGCTGATTATTCCCAAATTGAACTAAGAATATTAGCCCATTTAAGTCAAGAACAAGTTCTATTAAACGCTTACAAAAATGCTGATGATGTTCATAGTGTTACAGCAAGACTATTATTTGATAAAGAAGAAATCACACCCCAAGAAAGAACTTTAGGTAAAACCATTAACTTTGGTGTTATTTATGGAATGGGTTCTCAGAGGTTTGCTAGAGAAGCAGGAGTTAGTGCAGTAGAAGGAAAAGAATTTATCAATAAATATCGTCAACGCTATGCCAAAGTATTTGACTATTTAGAGAGTATGAAAAAAGAAGCGATCGCTAATGGATATGTAACCACAATTTTAGGAAGAAGACGTTATTTTAACTTTTTTGATGATAATTTATATCGTTTTCGTGGTCATGATCCTCAAAATATTGATCTCAATAAAATAAATATAAATTATAATGATTCTCAGTTATTAAGGGCTGCTGCTAATGCACCCATTCAGGGATCAAGTGCCGATATTATTAAAATTGCTATGGTAAAAATACAAGAAATTTTAGACAACTATCAAGCTAACTTGTTGCTACAAGTTCATGATGAATTAGTATTTGAAATACCACACCAAGAATGGGAAGAATTAGAAGATAAAATAAAAGAAACAATGGAAAATGCTGTTACATTAACTGTTCCTTTAGTAGTAGAAATTAATACGGGTAAAAATTGGATGGAAGCTAAATAAGAAATGATGAATAATTATTATTTTTCATGAAATATAAGAATCAACCAAAGATTTAATATTATAGATTTACTAAAGTCGATAATCATGAAATAATAGATACAATAGAAGAAACCGCAGAGTAAAACATAAATAAAATATGGTTAACACAAAGATACAACCTTCTCGTCATTCCTTAGCAGAATATATACATCGCTTAGAAAATGGACAAGCATTACTCAAAGACTCACCCCAAAATGTCATAGAAGTGGTGGGTATTCTCAAAAGTTATGGTGTTATTTTAGATCAATATTCTCGGAACTTAATTTATATTTCTGAGCATCAATTTTTTATTCTATTTCCCTTCTTTAAATATTTCAATGGAGAGTTTTCTATTGATAAATTACTTAGTCATTGGAACCATAATAGAACCAATTTTGAATACGCAGAATACTGCATGAAAGCAATGATGTGGCATGGAGGAGGTGAGTTAGATGCTTATTTAGATACCCCTGAATTTAGAAATAATGTAGAAAAGGTTATTCAAGCTAAATTTAAGCATAACTTTTTAATGTTAACCCTGCATAAAATCTTCCCAGAATTCCTTCCTGAACACATGAGAATGATGTCTTATTATAGTGGTTTGGGACAATTTTGGCGAGTGATGGCAGATATATTTTTAGACCTTTCTGATCTCTATGATAACGGTGAAATTAAATCCATTGCTGATGTCGTTCAACACATATTAGATGGTTTAGTTAAAGATGCTGCAAAACCAATTACTTATCAAGTAAAAATCAAAGAAGAAGTCTATGAAGTGCTACCCAAAAAAGCAGAGTTAACCTTTTTGATGGACACTGCTGTACCTTATGTAGAAGCAATATTTTTTAGAGGAACCCCCTTTCCTGGTACCATTTCTTATAACGCTCAATCCTACCAAATACCCTCAGAACAAGCTATCTTTACCTATGGTGCGTTATACGCTGATCCTTTGCCTGTAGGAGGTGCAGGAATTCCTCCTACTTTATTAATGCAGGATATGAGGCATCATTTACCCGAATATTTACACGAAGTTTACCGCCACAGTTTTCGTCAAGAAGATGACTTATTAGTACAAATTTGTCAAACGTTTCAAAAGTCCATGTTTTGTGTAACAACTGCTGCTATTAAAGGGTTAGCACCTTATCCTTTAGACACAACAAATATTGAAGAACAAAAAGAAAATAGGGCTTATTTAGAAGGGTGGATGGATAGATTTAAAACTTCACAAATTCTTATTGTTAATAACTAGAAATGTAGGGTGAGGCACTGCCCACCTACAAATAAACTTTATGCAATTGTTAATAAAAACTTATGAATTGGTTATAGAAATCAAATAGAAAACGGTATACAACATATCCAATTTAAGAGATAATTAAGGAGAGATGAAAATTAAAACTAAGTAGAAATAGCTATTTTTTTCCATGAAAAAACTAATTGAAGGACTACAAAAATTCCAAAGTGGTTATTTTCTTTCTCACCGTGAATTATTTGAAGAATTATCCCAAGGACAACACCCTCGTATTCTTTTTATTACTTGTTCGGACTCCCGTGTTGATCCTAATTTAATCACACAAGCAGAAGTTGGGGACCTTTTTGTTATTCGTAATGCAGGGAATATTATTCCTCCTTTTGGTGCAGCCAATGGTGGAGAAGGTGCAGCCATAGAATATGCTATTTCTGCATTAGATATTCAGCAAGCTATTGTTTGTGGCCATTCCCATTGTGGTGCCATGAAAGGGCTGTTAAAATTGAATAGTTTACAAGAAAAAATGCCTTTGGTTTATGATTGGTTAAAACACGCAGAAGCTACTCGCAGACTGGTTAAGGATAATTATAGTCATTTGGAAGGGGAAGAATTATTAGAAGTTACGGTTGCAGAAAATGTTTTAACCCAACTGGAAAACTTACAAACTTATCCCGTTATTCATTCTCGTCTGCATCAAAAAAAATTAACCCTACATGGTTGGATTTATCGCATTGAAACAGGAGAAGTTCTAGAATACGATCGAGCGTCCCATGATTTCATCGCCCCTCAAAGTTCAATTACAGACACCGAACCGGAATATAGTTTCCATCCTAGAAATCATGCTCCTGGATCTACACCCTTTAAACGTCCTGCAACTACTAGAGCAAGCAGTAATGGTAACGGTAAAAATGGCAGTAATAGGTCTTCTTTACCAGGATATGAACAGTTTAGCCCGGAACAGGCACAACGGATTTATCGGGGTTCTTATTAATATTGTAGGGGTCAACGGCCGTTGACCCCTACAGGGTGTTACAAACATTATAATTAGAAAAGAGGTAAGTGAAACCAAAAGAACTGTTTAACCACATAGAAATTAACCCTCGCAAACTAACAGAATATGCCCTTGATCCAGAAAACCCGAAAGGAGCAAATAAAGCTTTGATGTTTCAACGGCACTTAGGCTATAATAAAGATAATTATCAACTTTTACTGAATCAAATCTATGCTCAAGTTTTAGATGCAGAAGCCACCTTTTAATTTAAAGATGAACATGGGGAGCGTTATCAAATTGACTTAGAAATAAAAGGAATACAACCCTATCAAAAAGAAATTGTGCGAACGGGATGGATAAGAGAACTAAACACCAATATAGCTAGATTAGTTACCCTATATATAAAAAAAAAGGTCATGATAAAACCCGAATTTTTTGATATTATTGAATTATTAATAAATTTACCCGAAGCTAAACAATTTATTGGCAGTCAAGGAAGTATTGTTGAGTGCTTTGAAGATGGAAAATATGAGGTGGAATTTAGTAATAACGAGGGAGAAACTACTGCTTTATATACTCTTTCAGAGAAGCAGTTTATAGTGGTTTGGCAAGCCAAAACCAAAAGTTGGATACCAGTTTCAGAAAGATTAAATGCTGTTATTAATAACTTATCTGAAAACCAACAGCAAGAACTCTTAAACTTTGCCCGCTTTATTCATCAAGTTTCCTAGAAATTATTAGGAGTCACGGATAATATAAGATAGAATACTATCTAAACGTTCAATTAATCAAAGATCATGATAGTATAAAAATTATAAGTTTAATGAGAATTAATTAGGGTTTGCTGAATAAAAGCAAAACCCTATTCTTTAAAAGGTTACACCCATATTCGCGATCGCAAAAAAGATCAGCTTTGTCGGCTACAAACCGCTATAATTGGTAGAAACACCTCCCAGTTGTTGGTCAAGAACAAATGTATCGAAAAGAGGAGCAACCTTTACCGCCCCCAGAAAAATTTGAATTACCTTTCGAGGGCAAATTGTCCCCCAATAATCGTTGGGTAATCATGGCAGAGTTGATACCTTGGGATGATTTTGAGGAAGAATATGCTAAACTTTTTTCAGCAGAAAAAGGTGCGCCAGCCAAACTATTTAGAATGGCATTAGGGACATTAATTATTAAGGAAAAATTAGGAACAAGTGATAGAGAAACTATAGAACAGATTAGAGAAAATCCCTATCTACAATACTTTATAGGTTTAAATTGTTATCAACAAGAGCCACCACTGGAATCTTCAATGCTAGTTCATTTTAGGAAAAGAATTGATGGAGAATTGATAAACAAAATCAATAAAAAAATAGTAAAAAGAGAAATAGACAAGAGTGATAAAGAAGTAAAAAAAAAGGATTGTCTCCAAGAAAAAGGAGAAAAAATAAAAAATAAAGGTAAACTAATTTTAGATGCGACTTGTGCGCCAGCAGACATCAAATACCCAACGGATTTAGGCATATTAAATCAAGCCAGAATTGAGACAGAAAGAATAATAGATAATCTTTATACACCATTAAGAGTAAAATTGAGAAAAAAGCCGAGAACTTCTAGAAAAATTGCTAGAAAGGAATACTTAAAAGTAGCTAAAAAACGAAAAGTATCTTATCAAGAAAGAAGAAAAGCTATCGGGAAACAGTTAAAATACCTTAAGAAAAATTTAGGAAATATAGAAGACTTAATTCAAGCTGGGCTTCCCTGGAAATCTGAGTAAAAGACAGAAAAAATGGTCTAGAGACTATCAAAAAAGTTTATGAACAACAACAGTCAATGTGGGAGAATAAGACCCAGAGTGTTCCTCAAAGAATTGTAAGTTTAACTCAACCGCATATTCGTCCAATAGTGAGGGGAAAAGCAGGAAACCCAATAGAGTTTGGAGCTAAACTCTCAGTAAGCTGTGTAGATAACTATGTGTTTCTAGACAAAATAAGTTTGGAAAACTTCAATGAATCTTGTCATTTAAAAGAACAAGTAGAAAAGTATAAAGAAACGTTTGGCTATTATCCCGAATCCGTCCATGTAGATAAAATTTATCGAACTAGGGAAAACAGAAATTGGTGTAAGGAAAGAGGGATAAGAATCAGTGGTCCGAAGTTAAGAAGACCTCCGAAAAATGTCAGTGAAGAAGAAAAGAAACAAGCCCACTCCGATGAATGCTTCCGTAATGCTATTGAGGGAAAGTTTGGACAAGCTAAACGAAGATTTAGCCTAAATCTCGTGATGACAAAACTCCCTGAAACCTCCATTACATCTATTGCTATTACATTTTTAGTTGTCAATCTTTGTAAACTTCTGAGGCAGTTTTTGTCGCTTTTTTTGTCCTTATTTACTAATAATAGAACAGGGGAACTCATCAAACCGCCTTTCATTAATTTTGATTATACTTTAAACAATTTTTATGTACTAAAACTTATTGATTTGTCAGAAAATTCTTGGTCAAAAGTGGCATAAATTTTGGAGAAACTTTTTCAGCAAACCCTAATTAAGGTTTAACACTTCCGCTATCTAAACAAACATAAACTTATTGTATAGCATTTAGGATAAAAATGTCAATCCCTAGCAAATAATTGTTTGTCAACTTTCGGGGCATCGAACCCCTCAGTTGACCTCCGACCCTGCCGACTTTACAAGTCGGCAGGAAAGCGGAGGTGCATTCCGCACCGCCATTCATCCCACGCTGATTTGTGTGTTTTTTTGGAAAATACAGCGTGGGGCTTCTGGCGGTTAAGCTAAATTTCAAATAATCATGGTGACTTGCCTGAAAAATGTGCCATGAGAAAAACTACTATAAATCAGGGATTAGCGAAATGCTATAAAAAACAGGGTGATCAATAATCACCCTGTTTTTTAGTCCTCAAGGATAATCAGAGGTAAATTGATTAAACAGCAACAGTTTTCTTGGTTCCTGCGCTTAATTCACCCTTAGCATATTTATCAGAATAAGCATCAAGACTTTCTTGCTTGATCTTACTAGCATTTCCAGCAGTCCAGAATTGCTGATAACGATCAGAACAAACTTGTTTCATGTACTTCATGGAAGGCTTCATGAAGTGGCGAGGGTCAAAGTTAGCAGGATCTTTAACCGCAGCTTCACGAATAGCAGCAGTGATAGCTAAACGGTTGTCGGTATCGATGTTAACCTTACGAACCCCACTCTTGATACCTTTTTGAATTTCTTCAACGGGTACACCATAGGTTTCAGGAATTTGACCACCGTATTCGTTGATCATGTCTAACCATTCTTGGGGTACGGAAGAAGAACCGTGCATTACCAAGTGAGTGTTGGGGAGACGGCTATGAATTTCTTCAATACGACTAATAGCGAGAATTTCACCAGTGGGTTTGCGGGTAAACTTATAAGCACCGTGACTGGTTCCAATAGCGATGGCTAAAGCATCAACCTGAGTACGTTCTACAAATTCTACTGCTTCGTCGGGATCGGTGAGCAATTGGTCTTTACTAAGGGTTCCTTCAAATCCGTGGCCGTCTTCTTTGTCTCCTTTTCCGGTTTCCAAAGAACCTAAACAACCTAATTCACCTTCTACACTAGCACCCACAGCATGAGCGACTTTAACCACTTCAGCCGTTACATTTACGTTATATTCAAAGCTAGCAGGGGTTTTTGCATCTGCTTCTAAAGAACCATCCATCATTACACTGGTGAAACCGTTACGGATAGCACTGTAGCAAGTTGCAGGACTGTTGCCGTGATCTTGGTGCATGGCAATGGGAATATGAGGATAACTTTCTACTGCACCTAAAATTAAATGACGCAGAAAGTTCTCTCCAGCATACTTACGCGCACCACGAGAAGCTTGTAAAATCACAGGACTATCTGTTTCGTCTGCGGCCTGCATAATCGCTAAAATCTGTTCCAGGTTGTTAACGTTAAATGCAGGGATACCATAACCATTCTCGGCTGCGTGGTCTAGAAGCAGTCTCATAGGTACAAGTGCCATAAATGTCCTCCTAATCTCTTTATTAGATGTTTTGTAAGCAAGTTGTTAAGAAAAATATTTCTCTTATTCGTTAATCTTAAGATAGATTTTACTATTTGACTAATTCTTTTTTTATTTTTTTGAACGCATACTTTTGTTGATTTGACAATGTCAATTTACTCTCGAGATTAGCAGTAAATACAATAATAAGCGTCTATTTGGCTGATTTAGCAGTTTTTCACTGATCTTTACGATTCTTGTTCGGGTTCACTGTTGCCGGTCATTATCTGGAGCTAGAGAATCTGGAGCTAGAGATTTTTGGCTCCAGTGCCTAACTAGAGGGGATAGGTAATTATTTTCTCATATTTTCTTCCTATACTTTCCCATGTGTAATTATTTTCGACATAGTTCCGACCGTTTTTTGATAAAGTTTGACGCAACTTTTTGTCTTCAAATAAATTACTAATTCCTTTGACATATTCTTCTATTTTATTCGCTCTTAATGCTCTTAATGGTGTATTGTCTCCATCAACTTTCATTCCTTCTAAACCCCGATCACTTGCTACGATAGGAACCCCTGCTGCCATCGCTTCTAGGGTCTTATTTTTAATGCCAAAACCTGATCTTAAAGGAATAACACAAACAGTTGCTTTGTGTAAATATTCTGCCATTGACGGCACTTTTCCTGTTACTGTAATCCCTGGATTTTTCCCTAATTTTAGCACAGATTCTGTTGGGTTTGCCCCGACAATAGTTAAAATAGCATCAGGATATTTTTGACGTAATAAAGGAAAAATTTCTTGACTAAAAAAGCAAGCAGCATCAATATTAGTCACATAGTCCATTCCTCCTGTGAGGATTAAATGATGACCCCCTGGATCACTACTTCGCTCAGGAAAAATACCTAAATCGACTCCGTTAGGAAGCACAGAAACTTGACTATTTATTTTAAATTCTTTTAGTTGTTGATAGTCGTCATCTGTGGTAACAACCACATGAGAAAACTTCTGATAAACTCGTTTTTCGTAGCGTTTCAACAAAGGTAAATAAAGGCGATCCCTTTGAGAGTTTTCCGAAGTTGCTGTATCAAGCTGATGTTGACAAGTACGATACACAGAACTATGACTATTAATAACTGTTTTTATCTTCTCTTTCCAGTGAGGACGAATATAAATTTCATTAACACTATGTTCACAGGTAATGGCATCAAAATCATTATTCTTAACAGCTTGATCAACCCAGTTCTGAATTGATTGATCGTATAGAAAAGAAACATTGGGAGGAGTTCCTGTTATCAAAAATTGACAAAAACGCTTGACTTTTTCTACAATCCCTGATTCAGGATTGTTAGGACGAGGAAATAACATTAAAGTTTTGACCCAACCCTTTAAAGCCTCTATTTCTTCTTCGGTAACATCTTCAGCTTTTTGGGTGACTAAAGTAATCTCATGATAATAACTTAACTGTTTTAATAAGTTAAATGTTCTGACTTGAGTTCTCCCTCGACTGGGAGGAAAAGGAAAAGTAGCACAAATCATTAATAATTTCATTCTTGGTTAAGATAGTTATGGAAAAAATATGTTATATTATAAATCGAGACAACTAAGTATTCGGTAGTAGATTTTGTTATCAGCATTGACGGGTGTACCCCTTTCAGCCTTTGTACGATTCTCTCCGATGACTCACGCTCTACAATCCTTCTAAATAACGGAGATAATCGAAAATGTCAATTTATGTAGGAAACTTATCCTATGACGTGAATAAAGAAGACCTTGAGGAGGTCTTCACAGAATATGGTTCAGTTAAGCGTGTTCATATTCCTAAAGACCGTGAATCAGGTCGTATGCGAGGCTTTGCCTTTGTAGAGATGGATTCTGATGACCAAGAACAGGAAGCTATCTCTACCTTGGATGGGGCTGAATGGATGGGCCGCACCTTAAAGGTTAATAAAGCCAAAGAAAGAGAACCTCGTGGTTCTTTTAACGGTGGTGGTCGCTCAAATTACTAAGTTAACCAATCAAGGGGTAGAGAGCTTGTATTGAGCCTCTCTACCCCGATGTATTAACCGAGCCGATTTTCTATCATCATCCTAACAACCTCTGGCATTTTATATTGAGCCTTCCAACCTAATTTTTTCTCAGCTTTGCTGGGGTTTCCACAACTATAAGTGATATCGGTGGGACGAAACAAACTGGAGTCACTGGTTACATGGTCTTGCCAATTTAAGCCTAGACAGTTAAAAGTTTCCATAACAAACGCTTCTAAGGAATAACTGTTTCCGGTGGCAATTACATAATCATCGGCTTGAGGCTGTTGTAGCATTAAGTGCATTGCTTGGACGTATTCAGGGGCCCATCCCCAGTCCCGTTTGATGTTGATATTTCCCAGTTGTAATTTATGGGAATGACCTTGAGCAATTTTGCAAGCGGTTGCGACAATTTTTTGAGTCACAAATCGTCCGGGGCGTAAAGGAGATTCGTGGTTAAATAAAATACCAGAACAGGCAAAAATGCCGTAAGCTTCCCGATAATTAGCTACCTCCCAAAATGCTGCAAATTTTGCTACCGCATAAGGACTACGAGGACGAAAAGGTGTTAATTCATCGGCAGTAATTGTATCCGTATCCCCAAAACATTCACTAGAACCAGCATTATAAAATTTAATAGGTGCGCCAGTAAAGCGGATAGCTTCTAGTAAGTTTAAGGTACCAGTAGCAATACTTTCCAAGGTTTCTACAGGGAGTTCAAAGGATAGTCCCACAGAACTCTGGCCAGCTAAATTATAAACTTCATCTGGTTCAGTTTTATGAAGAATTTGTAGCACACTACGAAAGTCATTCAGTGCCATAGATTCTAGTTTAACTTCTTCTCTAATTCCCAGACGAACTAAGTTTTGAAAAGAGGACATTTGTGCATCCCGTGAG
>NZ_AADV02000035.1 GCF_000167195.1 Crocosphaera watsonii WH 8501
ATGCCAAAGACATACTCTATAAAATGTTCCTGTTTACGCCATGTAAGATTACCCCCATAGCCAAGCCAGCCCACGATGCTACTTAATCGCGCCCCATAACTGAATCCTTCTTTAACTCCCAATGGAACAGGACTGTAATCTGACCATCCACAACTAGGACATTTATAGAATCCGCGACGATATTCCCTGATTTCTATGGGTTGGTCTACTACTTCAGCCACTTGCTGGACTTTTTCGGGAACTACTTCATCTCGTTCCACTGAACCCCCACAAACAGGACAGTTTTCTAGTTCTAAAGGGACTATCTTATCGGGCTGACCAAAACCATTACGGGTCTTCCCTAGGTGGTCATATTTTGGTCCGCGTTTAAATCCTTTTTTGCGTTTCTTTTTGTCAGAAGGCTTTTTTAGTGGGTCTGATGATGGGGGGACTGAACTGTTTTTTGAGTTACGGTTTTTTAGCTTATCTCTCTCTTCTTTCAATTTTTCAATTTCTTGCTGTTGTGTAGAGATTTGTTGTTGTTGCTGGTCAATCAGTCTTTGTTGAAGAGATAACTGTTGTTGTGCCTTGACTAGCCACTCAATCATGAAGACATTGTTCGCCAACTGTTCATCGGCGATAGCTCTAACTAGCTTTGAATCAATGGTAGCATTTGTGGTCATAACCCCCACTATACATAAAAATCCCCGATTTTACCTTTATGTTGTCAAGACAGATTCTTTATTGCGGTGAGCAATTACAAGGTAAACTAATTTTAGATGCGACTTGTGCGCCAGCAGACATCAAATACCCAACGGATTTAGGCATATTAAATCAAGCCAGAATTGAGACAGAAAGAATAATAGATAATCTTTATAAACCATTAAGAGTAAAATTGAGAAAAAAGCCGAGAACTTCTAGAAAAATTGCTAGAAAGGAATACTTAAAAGTAGCTAAAAAACGAAAAGTATCTTATCAAGAAAGAAGAAAAGCTATCGGGAAACAGTTAAAATACCTTAAGAAAAATTTAGGAAATATAGAAGACTTAATTCAAGCTGGGGCTTCCCTGGAAAATCTGAGTAAAAGACAGAAAAATTGTCTAGAGACTATCAAAAAAGTTTATGAACAACAACAGTCAATGTGGGAGAATAAGACCCAGAGTGTTCCTCAAAGAATTGTAAGTTTAACTCAACCGCATATTCGTCCAATAGTGAGGGGAAAAGCAGGAAAAACAATAGAGTTTGGAGCTAAACTCTCAGTAAGCTGTGTAGATAACTATGTGTTTCTAGACAAAATAAGTTGGGAAAACTTCAATGAATCTTGTCATTTAAAAGAACAAGTAGAAAAGTATAAAGAAACGTTTGGCTATTATCCCGAATCCGTCCATGTAGATAAAATTTATCGAACTAGGGAAAACAGAAATTGGTGTAAGGAAAGAGGGATAAGAATCAGTGGTCCGAAGTTAGGAAGACCTCCGAAAAATGTCAGTGAAGAAGAAAAGAAACAAGCCCACTCCGATGAATGCTTCCGTAATGCTATTGAGGGAAAGTTTGGACAAGCTAAACGAAGATTTAGCCTAAATCTCGTGATGACAAAACTCCCTGAAACCTCCATTACATCTATTGCTATTACATTTTTAGTTGTCAATCTTTGTAAACTTCTGAGGCAGTTTTTGTCGCTTTTTTTGTCCTTATTTACTAATAATAGAACAGGGGAACTCATCAAACCGCCTTTCATTAATTTTGATTATAATTTAAACAATTTTTATGTACTAAAACTTATTGATTTGTCAGAAAATTCTTGGTCAAAAGTGGCATAAATTTTGGAGAAACTTTTTCAGCAAACCCTAATTACTATTTAAAAACGAGACACAATACAGCTTGATTGCCCTGTTAGAATCAGTGATTAAGGTGGACTTCATTTGTCTAAATTTTTCTTTTATGCTAAGGTTTAGTCAATTTAACTGGACAGAGTTTGAGGGAGAGTTCTGGTATTGCCAGGTTGTTTTTGATGCAGAAACTTCTGAAGAAGCAGGGTTAGTGCCTCCTGCTGATGACTCCAATCCCTCAACAGGAGGTTGTGGTCCATTTTCTTGGAGTAAATTAATTCCTTTATCTCCTGACTAGATTGAACTACCCCAAATGCGCGAAGTTGGGGATTCTTTACACGATAAAGAATCGTCTTGAAGCGCGCCATTTGCCCCTCTAATACCTTCCTCTTTTCAAAGATATCGGCTTTACTTTTACGTCCAATGTTAGCAGAAATCAGTTGTTTCTTGGGATGTTACCCACGAAAAAAATCAGAGAAGTGTTGCCTTCTCTGATTCAAGTTATTCCATCATTTGAAAACAGGGCTAATGATTTAACGTTTTCTATCCTTGGGTAAGAAGGCCATGGGGTTTTGTGCGCCTCTACCTTTAGGATGGATTTCGTAGTGAAGGTGGGGACCAGTGCTGAAACCTGTGCTACCCATTTCAGCAATTTGTTGGCCTTGTTCTACTTTCTGACCACGACGCACTAAAATACGGCTATTGTGAGCGTATAAGGTAACACTGCCATCGGGGTGACGAACTTTAACCAATTTGCCGTAACCGCCAGAATTCCAACCTGCGCTGATAACTTCTCCAGGAGCCGAAGACACAATGGGAGTTCCCACAGGAGCCGCAATATCAATTCCCCTGTGCATTCTGCCCCAACGAGGACCGTACCCAGAGGTGAGAACCCCTTTACTCGGCCAAATATGTCCGGTAAATCTCATGGGAGCATCGGGAAGATAATCATCGGGGTTGGAGATCCCAGGGAGTTCTGGACCCACAGCGGTTCCAATAGGAACTTCAAAGGCGTTGTTGTATATAGAAGGGTTACTGGGAGCAGCACTGATTAGCTCAGGTTGTCTATTATCTAACCTTTGTTCGATGGCCTGTTGAGGGGAGGTTATTGGGGCGCGATCGCTAGACCATTCAGGGTTTAAGGCTTCTCCTACTACGGTTTTAGTGGAGGGACGGGGTTGATTAAGGGAAATGTCTGAGCCTCTGTCACCATAATCCTGTTGTAAAGTGACAATGTCAGACTTTAACTTATCGGCATGGGATTGTTGAACGGTGGAAATTTCCAATTCTGCTGCTTCGGTATTCCTATTAGAAACAAAGTTCCTTGGGGAGCGATTTTCTTCATTGCTATTAGAAACAAAGTTTCTTGGAGAGCGATTCTCTGTCGGAAAGTCGTCAAATACAGAAGGTAAAGTAGTTTTTTGAGAGGGTTGAGCTTGAGCGATCGCCGCTTTTTGAGGGATAATCAAGGTTTGATTAACTCGAATTAAGTTGGCGTTGTTGATGCCATTGGCACGAATTAATTCTTGGGTAGAAATCCCGTGACGACGAGCAATACTGTTAAGGGTATCCCCTGGACGAACCCGGTAGCTTTTTTTGCTGACTGGCTGAGCCGTGGGTTGACGCACAACCGGCCGTTCAGGTTGTATAAAAGAGGTTTGCTCAGGGGGGATCACATCGATGGATTGACGAGTTCTAGGTGTTTCCTCTTGGGCTGGAACAACCTTGATGGGAATAGGTTGATCCTCTTCAAGCTTAGCAGTGGTTTGGGGTTGTAGAGAAGGAACCACGGGAAGGATTGATTGCTCCTCTTCCTCTAATATTGATACTTTCAGGGAAGAAGTTTCTTCTGTTTCTTCCTTGACAGTGATTTGTTCTAATTCTGTTTCCCGACTAAATACAGGAATCTCAATGGCTTCAGCAACTTCTATTGTTTCTACATTAGCTACCGTCTCTTGTTCTTCTGGCTGCTTAAGGGGTTGACTGACATCAGCAACAGCTTTTTTTTCCACAATACTGTTGGCTTCTTCGGTTTTCAACTCCGCTAAGCTATCTTGCAGACGCTTTCTGGTTTTTCTGAGGTGGTCAAGGGAGGTGTTGACGGATTTTGTACCAACACTTTTGTTATTGATGCTACTCTCTGGAGAGCTTTTTGGCGTAATTTTCTGAGATGAGTCCTTATCAGAAGGAATTTTTATGGTTTCTCCTGGCTCTAGCTTAGCCGCAAGTGGCAGATTGTTCATGGCGGCGATCGCCTCTGGCTTAACTTGATAGTTGTAAGCTAGTCGGGTAATGGTATCTCCCTCTTCTACTTTATGCTTCAGGGCTAAAGGAGATAGTTGACTACCCTCACTGGGAAGATCAGAAAAATTGGGAAGACTAGAAATCTCTGTCTCGGCCGTCACACCATTAGCTGCTATTGCTGCTTTGTCTTGGCTCAATAACATACCGCTTGCGCCCATAGAAATGGCCAATCCGATCATGGCTCCTGAGCGACGAACCCGACTTTTCTCACTTGAGGCTAATTTATTTTGAGAGTCTTCTGAAGAAGATAGTGCCTCTAGTTTTGTGTGATCTGCCAAACAAGAAGACATTGACGTTAGTTCATTAAATTTACCTTTCAAGGACAACCTCCTACTGTGTGAACGAGGGATTTGGACTATAAAGAGTCTCTATAAGATGATTTTTAACTTAGTACACCCATCAGATGTTAGTTTTAGTTGAAATTTCCAAATAAGTCAATGTACTTAGTCAGTATGTTATGAGAGATTAACTTACGCTTTCTGTAAACAAGCGCAAATAGATTGTAATCTACTCAGCAATTTTTCATCCATACATAACATTTGCTGCAAGACGCGAGTTGATTGACGCTACCTATTCTTAAAAGGTTTCATCGGTGGTTATCTCGTCTGCTCTAAGTGCCAATTTCTGGGCTTTCCGGTCTTATAGGGACCATTTTTCTCTGGCTCGTTTTTCACCTTGGAATCATAGAAATTTCTTATGAAAAATATGATTAATTTCTCTATTCTCTATTCTCTATTTGTCAATGTAGTTGATCTAACTGTCTTAAGGCTTCAAATAAACCAATGGCTACACTCACAGATAGGTTAAGGCTTCTGACTTGGGGGTGAGGCATGGGAATATAGAGCATTTGGTCACATTGCTCTCTAAATTTATCAGGTAGTCCCTCGGTTTCGCTGCCAAACACTAACCAGTCATTTTCTTGAAAATTACACTCCCCATAGCAGGATTTCCCCCTGACACTAAATCCTAGTAATCTGCCTTCTTGTTGCTTCTGAAAGCTGACAAATTGCTCTAAATTTTCATAATAATGCAGCTTTACATGGGGCCAATAGTCCAACCCTGCACGTTTGAGATAACGATCGCTCAATTCAAAGCCCAATGGACCCACTAGGTGCAGTTCGGTGTTGGTAGCGGCGCAAGTTCGGGCTATATTTCCTGTATTTGGGGGAATTTGAGGATTGACTAAAACGACTCTCGGCATAACCATCGATAGTTTTTTTTTATGAATAAGCTACTCTAGGCAAACAATTAATTTTGTTAAACAGTTGTTACACCCTGATTAATAAAACTTATGTATTTTTAGGCAAAATTTAATCATTTTTTAAGCCACCAAGAGCGCGTCACAAAGTTTATCTTCTAACATTTTTTCTTGTTGGGCAACAGTTTGGATTTCCTCGGCGATAATTAAGGGAATATCGGGAGAAGTTTGATATTTTTTTAACCATTGTTGGGCTAAATTGCCGTTGCGGAGGATCTTGTTAACAGGAGACAAAAAACAACTAAATCCATTTTGTTTAGCCAATGGAGATACTTGTTGATATATTTGTTCGATCCAAGCGGTTGCCTTGATTTTACTCCCATCTTGCCAATGATAAAGCTCTGCTTCTAAACTGTGTTTAGCTACGGCCATTTCATTACTGTGGGTGATATCAAGTATGGTATCGGGGGATAGTTGACTACTTTTGAGGGGATCGAGGGTGGGATCTTTGATTAATTGTAGAAGACGAGATTCTAATAAGGCGATCACCGCCAATAAAGCAATAGGATCAACGATTAAATCACAGATTCTTAATTCTAAGCGATTGAGATGGTAAGGTCTATTGTGACCGTTAGGGCGCACCGATGTCCATAAATGGCGGACATTTTGCATGGTTTTTAGTTTTAACTGTTCTTCTGTCCAGCGGATAAAATGATTATGACTCTCAAAAAAGGGGACTTTTTCGGGGGTTTGAGGGAACATCTGCCACCTGGTAGAGTGATATCCTGTTACTTGTCCATCTAAGAAAGGAGAAGACGCACTCAAAGCTAGATATAAAGGTGCTTCAACCCGTACTAAACGGCAAGCTTGCATCAATAATTCTGGATCAGGGATACCAATATTAATATGAATACTGGCCGTAACCACATCGGTTCCATAGGTATTTTCAATATAGCTATGATAGGGATTTATGGGATCAGAACGGTGAAACTTCTTACTATCCCCTAAAGAGAGGGTACTTCCTGGAATTATGGTGTAATTACCAATTTTTTGTAAATATGCTCTTAAATTTTGTCTAGGACGTACTAAAGCACAAAGAAGGCGATCGTAACAAGACAAAGGGGCAGTAGTATATTCAACGTTACGACTATCAGGTTCTCTGACAAATCCGTTAAGGTCTTTACTAATACGATCGGACAACCCCACAATTTCTCCTTGGGGTGTCCCTGTATACATTTCAACTTCAACGCCCTTACATAGTCGTGTCATAAACCCTCTGATAGTATAGCCTTTGTTGCATTATATTCTCTATTATTAACGATTTCGACCGACAAATGATCAACTATTTTTATTTTTTTTGTTATTGTTGTTTAAATTTATTAATTTTTTCTGGCTCACTTAGAAGTGAATCTGTTAGTAATAATAGGGAACAGGCAAGACCTCAAGGGGAAAGGATAATATATGTTGCTCAGTCTGAGTTAATTAACCAAGGGGACAATGAGAATAATATCAATAGGGATCATTCTCCTAATATTATAGATCAGGGTAACTTTATCACTGGTACTTGGCGTGGGTTTCATGAATCTGAGGGATTGATGGTTTATTATGGTTATCAATTTCGACCAGATGGAAGTTTTGTGGCTAGACATCGTATTTATCAAGACCGAGAAACATTGGAGGATATAACTTGGCAAGGACAATGGCAGTTCATCGATAATATTTTAAACCTAAAAGCTTTCAATTCACAGGATAAAACCCAAGAAGCAATATTGAAATTTAAGTTAACAGATACTTTCAAATTAGCTTATCAAACAGGGTCTTTATCCCCTACTTATCAAGGGATTCTTTTAAATAAAATTGGTTATTAACTGGCACGATCAACCTACCCAAAAAATTTGAGCCAACAGACAAGCAGATAAAATTCCTGAAAAATCTGCTAACAAAGCAGCTATTAATCCGTGACGAATATTCATTATACCGATTGACCCAAAGTAGACAGCTAACACATAAAAAGTGGTTTCGGTACTTCCCATCATGATAGAGGAAACAAAAGCACTGTAGGAGTTAGGATCTCTCTCAATCGCTTCACTCATCAAACCAAAGGCTCCACCCCCGGATAAAGGACGTAAAAGAGCCATTGGTAAGACATCTACAGGAAGGCCGATCCACTCGGTATAAGGACCCAAAAAAACCGTGATCCCTTCCATTGCTCCTGATGCACGAAACATTCCAATAGCGACCAAAATCGCCACTAAAAAAGGAATAATACTAATAGCAATGTCAAACCCTTGTTTTGCTCCCTCCGTAACCGCTTCATAAACTTTCACTCCTCTTCCTAAACCATAGACCACAATAAATAGCATTAACCCTGGTAGCAACCAATGGGCAAGAAAATCAGACCGAATAAACTCCCAATAATTCTCACTATTAAATCCCCGATAAAGAATCGCCCCTAAAAATGCTCCTACAATTCCCCAAGCAATCAATCGAGACAATAAACCAGGAGTATAAAGTAAATGTTCAAAATTTTGGCTTTCTTCTGTATCCAAACCATGATCTCCATCTATTACTTCCATTTCTGTCTCCTTTTCTTCTCTATCCAAATCATACCCACCCCCTAACTTCCTCTCGGGAGGGGGAACTAAAGGGGGTGAGTCTATTTCTGTGTCAGTTTCTTGTCTCAAAGTATTTGTTTTCAGCACAGATGATTCTGAGAACGATTGAGCATAATCTTTATCTTTGTAACCTAACCAAGTAGCAACGGAGACTCCTACAACGGTTGAAATAGTTGTTGCTGCCAATGTGGGAAGCCAAATAGCCGCAGGAAGGGTA
The DNA here is from genome assembly GCF_000167195.1 of Crocosphaera watsonii WH 8501. Classification (GTDB taxonomy): domain Bacteria; phylum Cyanobacteriota; class Cyanobacteriia; order Cyanobacteriales; family Microcystaceae; genus Crocosphaera; species Crocosphaera watsonii. Next base: position 8,142 of record NZ_AADV02000035.1, read on the forward strand.
CTCCCGGCCGCTGCTCTTACCCCAATAATAGTTAAAGGAAATATGGTGACACTGGAGGTATTAATAGCCAAAAATAAGCACATTGCATTAGTGGCTGTTCCTGGGAAGGGATTAAGCTTATTTAGTTCAACCATAGCCTTTAAACCAAAAGGAGTTGCTGCATTTCCCAGTCCTAACATATTAGCGGAGATATTCAACAACATGGCTCCCATAGCTGGATGAGTTGGAGGAACATCAGGAAATAATCGAACCATTAAGGGTTTTAACCACTGAGCTAAAGTTAACATCAATCCTCCGGCTTCGAGAACACGAATTAACCCTAACCAAAGTGCCATAATTCCAATTAATCCAATGGCTAATTGCACCGAACTTTTAGCCGCGTCTACACTGGCTTGGGTAACAGCCTCCATTTTCCCTGTATAACTGGCTAATATAATGGAAATAGCTATCAAACCAACAAAAACCAGATTAATAGTGCTAGGCTTTCCACTTTGGGTACGCAAAAATGACATTAATTAATTTTTATACTCTTCTTGATGGATAGTCTGAGGAATTCTCAGCCCCATAACTGTACGTTGTTAGACTTCTTATTGTCAAGAATATGTTATTTTCCTCATAATCTGGGAAAACTAAGATCAATAAGTTCAATTAATATTTAGATTAGTAGTCCCAGTGTTATGTATAAAAAGATAAAATATTATCTCTACAATGGTACCATCAAGAGAATTAAATGGACTGGTCAAACTGATCATATTCTTAATGTTACTGTTACTCTTGATGTTGATGAATCCATTGATTCCCCCTCACTTTAGGGAGAGGTAAGGTTGTGGAGTTGTAAACCTCTTCCCCTAATTGTTCATTATCCAGTCAATATGTTCCGGTAACAATCGAGATAGATCATACTTTTCTTGGATCGTTTCCCTGGCTTTGACCCTTAAATTAGCCATTTTATCAGGATGATCTAACACTTCTTCTATCCGTTCAACTATCCTATCAATAGCGAAAAAATCAACCAATAAACCATTAACTCCGTCTTCAATAACTTCTTCTACAGGGGGTTTAGTTTTTGAACCCAAAACTAAACCCCCTGTAGACATCACTTCTAACATAGACCAAGACAGAACAAAAGGACGGGTTAAATAAACATGAACCGATGAAGCTTGGATAACTTGTAAATATTGAGAATAGGGTAACGATCCCGTAAAATGTAATCGGGCTAAATCATAATCATAAGTATCTAACATTAACTTTTTATAACTCTCCCCTTCTGGGAGCGATCGCCCATAAGCCACCCGATCATCTCCCACAATAACCACATGACAATTAGGGCGTTTTTTTAACAGGATAGAAACCGCTTCCATGAACTGAGGAAACCCCCGATAAGGTTCCATTCCCCTAGCGACATAAGTAACAATTTCATCTACTTCTGATAAGTCTAGGTTCTTATTTTGTAAGACCAATTTTGCCCCAGGTTTCGGGTGAAAATAGTTAGTATCTACCCCATCGTGACGTACTGTAATTTTATTATGAAATTCTGGGGGAAATTGTTGTCGTTGCCAATAAGTCGGAGATAAGCCGCGATCGCAACTATACAAGTCCGTCAACATGGGTGTATTTTTAATCCTAATACGAGCTTCATCATCTGCTGTTAAGGGTTCTTTGGGATCGAAGTCAGCATCGGTTCCATGAGCGTGATAAAACCATTCAAAAAAACATAATAATTCCGCTTTAGGAAAGATATCTTTAATAAACAGAGTGGGACCCCACCCAGAATGGCCGTAAACCACATCGGGGATAAATCTTTCTTTTTTTAACTGTTCTGCTAGACGATAAACTGCTTGTCCTTGGAGTACCGCATTTTCTAAGTTTCTCACATAATGCTGGGTTTCCCGACGGGCTTGACGAGAAGGGGTATAGATAGCTTTTAAAACTCCTGAAATGCTCCCTTCTTCGCGCTTTGTGCCGAAGACAACCTTATTTTGGGAATTTTTAGCCAAAGCAGTTACTAAATGGCGAAATTGTGCCGGAAAATTGGGATGCAAAAATAGAATATTCAATGGTTACTTGTTGGATAAAAAATAGTCTAGAACTTAGTTCTAGACTACAACCAAAAAGAAACTTAAATCAAGAAATTAAACCCGTCTGATTCCAACTTGAGAAGCCATGTCCTTAAAGTTATTTAAACTAGGGCCGGGACGACGACGAGGAGTAGAAGTCATATAAAATTTGGTAGCAAATTCTACTTCTTTTGGTTCCTCTTTTTGAAGAGTTGTCTCGCTGTTTAAAGGAGAAGAAGTTGGAACTATCTCAGTTTTAGGTGTTTCTTTTTTGGCTTTCTTTTTAATAGATGTCTTCTTACTTTTTTTAGCTGGGGCAGATTGTTCAACCACTTCTGTTGGCTCTGGAGCAGGAGTTTCTACTTTAGCCTCTGGAGCAGGAGTTTCTACTTTAGCCTCTGGAGCAGGAGTTTCTACTTTAGCCTCTGGAGCAGGAGTTTCTACTTTAGCCTCTGGAGCAGGAGTTTCTACCTTAGCCTCTGGAGCAGGAGTTTCTACCTTAGCCTCAGAAGTAGGAACATCAGCAGATTCGTCTAATTCCAAGAAGAATTCCTTTTTTTTGCCACCACCCAATAAATTTTTTAACATTGTTTCTAATCTCCTAAAAAGTGAGTTAATAAATAATTGAATTCACGAAAACTTAAATCTAAGAAACTTTACGGACACATATCGACTTTCTTAGATTTAGAAACTTTTTGCAATGATTATTAACAAAACTTAACCTAAAAATTAAGCTTTGTCAATAAAACCGATTTCTTTTTGAGTTTTGGCTCAGGTTATCGGATAGAAGAATATCGATTACGCCATTTATTGAGCCTTGCATTACCAATAACAGCTAAACGCCGAGCATCTTTGATCTTTTCTTGTAGTTTAGAGATTTCTTCAGCATTAAGATCCCTTCTCCGTTGCCAACTGAGGGTATCACCTGATGGCTCTTCTGTTCTCTCTAGAGAACTAGGAACAGAAATGGCGGTGACAAATGTACGCTCAGGTACTTGATTAGCATTAGAACTGGGGAACTTACTCAAGGCTAAACCACCCAGAAAACCACCCGGTTGTAAATCAGCCAATTGTTTTTGTAAGCGTTCAATCTCTTGTTCTTGTTGGGAACATTCTTCTTTTAAGGCTATAAGCTCATCGTTTTGATAATATTTGAAGAGACTAAGGGCTGTTGCTGCCGGATTCAGGGCTTGAGCGATTAATGCTTTAACATCCTGAACAGGGGCGTTACCGCCAGGGTTATTGTAAATAATCGCTTTATTGAGTAGAGAATTATTATCTGATGAACTGGCCTTATCACTGGTAGAAACACTGGGCAGGAGTGTAAACATATTGGTAAAGCCTAGCAGTGTCTGCCCAGTTTGCGTCTGATAACCTCGACAATAAGGAACAATATTTTCACCAAAATTATCTTGATATTCGTCACTGTCAATGTAGGAATCGATCTCTGCAAACCATCCTCCGTCATCCAATATCTGACTATGATGGAAGGTTTCGCTATAGTCATTAGGAGCGCGTCCTAACAGGTGTTTAAAGTTTAATTCAATGGAACGATAACGAGGACAAGTTTCAAAGAAGAGAGAACGATACAATTGAGAATAAGCCACTTGTCGAACAAATTCACGAACGCTAATTTCTCCGCCTTTAACTTGAGATTCAAGACTTATTAGCCTTTCACTCTCCATCAGATGAGCATTTCCTAAAACTTGTTTATAAACCCCTCGGATGATGGTTTCGATGTCGTTTTCATCGGAACCTGGGATAAACTCTAGGTGATCGATTTTATCAAAAGATTGAAACTGACGTTGTTTGGCGGAGTCGATAATTGTTGACATGATAAACGTTATAAAAGTACTTATCTTTATTTAACCGCAACGGGGACAGAATCTTCAAATAAAAAGTTATGAACAAATTCTTCAGCCCATTCACTGCCAAAATAGCTACGAAATAGCCCTGATGCGGGATCTCTTTCTGCACTATACTGATCGTAATCTTTTTGAGCTTTGGTGATGCGTTCAATGCTGGCTGAATCGGTTTTAGGTTCTGCTTGTTCTAAGAGTTGCCAATATAATTGTAGATATTCTTGATAAGCAGGAAACAGACGATTAACAACCGTTTCGGCATCGGTTTTAGCAAATAATAAATAGGGGGAAAAATATTGATTAGCGTCATAGAATTTCATTTCCAAATCTTGCGCCAATTCATTATATTTTGCACGTATGGGTGCTATGGGTTCAATATATTTCTCTAAATAATCTTCATCACGAAATAAGGGTTGAAAATCCAAAACTACCAAGATTTTCTTCTTACCAAAAGCCAATAAATCAACCCCTAATAAGGGTAAATCGTACTCATAACTGGGATAAAGAACACTGTTGAAAATTTGGGCAGTTTCCCCAGCATTGATGTAAGTGTAGCGAATTTTTCTGAACTGGGGACATTGATAGCACCAACTTTCAATCATGGCGGGATTTTTACCCCGTTGACTGATTTGAAATTCCAATTCTGGATCAATCGGTCGACTACTTAAATCAAAGCGACTGAATAGTTCTTTTTCTAGGTGTTGGAGAAAAGGTTGAAACATAGAGTCACCATAGAGATACTAAAAACTTTTCTGACCTTACACCAAAGTATTGGCTTCTGTCTCATTTCTGAATCTATAAGTTACAATTTGTAATAAAACAATTCAAGGGTGTTATTATCTCTCTTTGTTAACTTTTATTAAAAAAATCATGAACCTCTACAGTTAAAAGCGAGTTTCCGAGGATAAGTTTTTAACTAACTGTCTCCACGGTTACGCAGTCTTAAAAAAACAGGAGAAAATTCAATGCTTGATGCTTTTTCAAAAACAGTTATCGCAGCTGATGCTGGTGGTTCTTTTGTTGGTGCTGATGATTTGGCATCCCTAAAAACGTTTATTTCTGACGGTAATAAGCGTCTGGATGCAGTTAATAACATTGCTAGTAATGCTAACTGCATTATCACTGATGCAGTTGCAGGGATCTGTTGCGAAAGCGAAGGCTTAACTCAACCTGGTGGTGGGGTTTATACCAACCGCAAGATGGCTGCTTGTCTTCGTGATGGAGAAATCATCTTACGCTATGTCACTTACGCTTTATTAACCGGTGATCCTTCTGTTCTCAAAGATCGTTGCTTAAATGGCTTAAAAGAAACCTATAGTGCTTTAGGCGTTCCTACTAGTAACACTGCTCGTGCCGTTGCCATTATGAAAGCTGCTGAGTGTGCGTCTTATTTTGATGAAGTTATTGCTACCATCAGCTAAGACTGAAATATTTTAGGCATTGTGAAGTGCATTGACAATTTTGTCGAATTTTCTGAAGAAAACTAGGAGAAACTCTCAATTATGAAATCTGTTTTAACCACAACCGTTGCTGCTGCTGACTTAGGCGGTCGTTTTCCCAGTGCATCTGATTTAGAATCAGTTCAAGGAAGTTTACAGCGTGCTGCTGCTCGTATGGAAGCTGCTGAAAAATTAGCTGCTAACTATGATGCTATTGCTCAAGAAGCTGTTAATGCTATTTATCAAAAGTTCCCCAGTGGTAGTGGTCGGGACATTGATGGCAGTGTTCAAAAAGATAAGTGTAAGCGTGATATCGTACACTACTTACGCTTAATCAACTATTGTTGAGTGGTTGGTGGTACCGGTCCCATTGATGAATGGGGAATGGCTGGTGCGCGCGAAGTTTACCGTGCGTTAGGAATTGATACCGCTACATATATCACCGGTTTAACCTTCCTCCGTAATCGTGGTTGTGCGCCACGGGATCTGTCTCCTCAAGCTTTACTTGAGTATAACGGATACCTTGATTATTTAATCAACTCCATGTCCTAGTTAGAAGGATAGTTATGGAGTTGGCAAGTGTGTTAAAAACACACTTGCTTGTTTGTTTATTTGTTGGTTGAGTAAACCGAATCAACACTTAAAAGAAAATCAGAAAAACTTATCACAATAAAATCATGTCAATTTTAACTGCATCAGATATTCTCGGAACTGAACCGCTAGAACTTCGCCCTAATTACACTGAAGACGATCTACAGCAAATCATCAGAGCAGTATATCGGCAGGTATTGGGAAATCAGCATTTGATGGAAGGCGATCGCTTGAGCAGTGCTGAAGCACAACTGCGTAATGGTGATATTACCGTTCGTGGGTTTGTTCGTGCTGTTGCTCAATCGAGTTTATATCAGTCTCTCTTTTTCCACTCTGCCTCTCAATATCGCTTTATTGAGTTAAGCTTCAAGCATTTTTTAGGTCGTCCACCTCAAAGTCAAGAGGAAGTATCTGAACACGTTCAGATTTACAACGAGGGAGGATACGAAGCTGAAATCAACTCCTACCTTGATAGTGACGAATATGCTCAAAGTTTCGGGGAGAATATCGTCCCCTATCCTCGTAGCATTCGTTCAGTGGTTGGGCTAACAAATGAAACCTTTAACCGTACCTTTTCATTGTTACGAGGCCCTGCTAACAATGATAGTAGCAATAATAATGCTCGATTGATTTCTTCTATTGCTGCTAATTTAGCCACTCCCATTAAACCTATAGCTGTGGGTAATGGAGCTAATTATGACAATACTGGTAAGCGTTTTCGCATTGCTTTTTCCAGCAAGCAAGGTGCTGCGAGAATCAACAAGTTTAGTTGTCAGGAACGGGTGATTAGCTACGACCAAATGTCTAAGACTGTTCAAAGTATACACAAGTCAGGTGGTACGATTCTGAAAATCACCGAGGTGGTTTCATAACTAGGGTTTGAGTATCATTTCTGCTAAAATTCCTAGATTTTTGTCCCACTTTCTACATGAACTAGGTCTATTTTTAGGTTTCATCAACTTAGAATACAGATGTCTAGGTAGTAGGGTTCAACGGCCGTTGAACCCTACTACTTATCTTAAAATGTTGGATTGAAGACCCTCGGTTTTACCGACGGGATGAAAATCCGACCAACAAACAAACCTATTTTAGCTTCTTTAAACAAACTTTACACAAAAAGTAACCTTGTGTAAGCTAAATATAGAACCATGCTAACTATGACCTACGAGTACAAACTGCAACCAACTCCTGAACAGATTGATATCATCGAGCAAACTCTTGATGTGTGTCGTTCTGTCTGGAATTTTTCGCTACGTCAGCGTAAAGATTGGTGTGCTTCTCGTAAGTCCCCTGTCAATGCTTGCTCCCTCAATTGTGAATATATCATCTCTGCTGATGCCCCTTTCCCAAATTACCATAGGCAAGCCAAGGAACTAACCGATGCTAAAAAGCAATATCCTCAGTTAAAGACAGTCCATTCTCAAGTTCTTCAGCAAACTTTAAGAACTTTGGACAGAGCTTGGGATGACATGAGAGCCAGAGGTTTTGGTTTTCCACGCTTTAAGAACAAGTATCGTCTGCGTTCGTTTGTATTCCCACAGTTGGGGAAAGACCCCATTAGAAATGATGCTCTGAAGCTTCCCAAACTAGGATGGGTTAAGTGGAGACTATCTCGACCAATTCCAGAAGGGTTTCAAGTCAAGCAAGCCAGGGTTGTTAGAAAAGCATCTGGTTACTTTGTAGCTCTGTCACTACAGTTAGATGTTGATGTCCCATCCCCCCTAACCCCCCTTAGTAAGGGGGGAATGAAAGGGGGGATTGGTCATCCTAGAGGGTTAGATTTAGGATTTGAGAAGTTTGTGGCTACTTCCGACGGTGAAGAGATTAAACGGCCTAGATTCCTCAAAACCCTACAGCGCAAGGTTGAATTACTGCAACGTAGCTAGTCAAGAAATTAGGAATCGAGGCATAACCGCGGTCGGGCAGATGGTAGCGGGTCGGCTTGCGTCCTCTGAGGAAACCTCAGAGGCGTTGGGACCCAAAAATGTCTGTGGACTCAGAGCGACGGGGAGCATCACGTGTGATGCTCTAGTTGGTGGGGGACGAAGCAGAAAACTAGCATCGTGAGGTGTTAGAATCCCTCGACTCCGTCGACGGGAGTATGTCAAATGAGTAATTTTGGCAGGATTAAGTAACCTGAGTTCGATATAAGGAAATTTTCAGAAAAAAGACTCAAATCAGAAGTCTCAAACCTTCATTCTCTCGTTAAAAAAATCATAACTCCGAACTCCGAACTCCGAACTCCGAAGTCAGGTTAAGTAGGTTTTTGGTAACAGACTCAAGCCAATAAATCCAAACTCTGAACTTAAATTAACTAGCGTTGAAAACTAAATTTGCCGTTTATTTTTTCTCCGTTAAGCTCAGAAAGAATAGTAAGTTTATATTCTCCTGATTCGGTTTCAGAAAGCATACCGTGATAATGATTTCTCTCAGCTTCATAATTCAAAGGAATAGCTTTTTGTTCACCATTGGGTAATTGAAGTTGACCTTAAACTTGAGCAGTCTTAACTTGTTTATTGGCTTCACCTTCTAGTAAATAAAAAGCAATATGAACACCCTTATCACTGGGAACGGTGACAAGTTTTAAGGTATATTCACCTGATTTAATCACTTGTTCGCTCTGGGAATGTTTTCCGTGATCATGGCTATGATCATGACTATCATGTTCTGAGTGGTTTTCTTCGGAAATTGTTGCGGAATTAGAACCCATTGACTCATCTGAAGTAACCGTGGGGTTTGTACAACCTACGAGGAAAAATAATCCCATACTACCGAAGCATAATAAACCTAATTTTATTGTTTTCATAATTTAACTGTTCTGGATAAACACAATACATTATATGAAAGACCTGAGAAAATAGTAGAATTGTTTAAGGTTTATTTTAGACAGATTTGGGAACACATAGATATGGATATTCGTGGAATCGATACCCCTTTGTTAGATTGGAGTGGAGATGCGATCGCCTTGGGGTTATTTGAGGATGAAACAATCTTAACAGGGGAATTGAGCCAGTTAGACGAAAAAACTGGGGGAACCCTGGCAGAATTAATCGAAGAAACGGAATTTAAAGGAAAATCCGGTAGCAGTGCTGTTACTCGTATTGGTGGGGGTAGTGCCATCCGTAAACTAATCCTCATAGGTTTAGGGAAAAAAGATGAGTTAAGCTTAGATAGCCTACGTTTGGCGGCTGCTGCTGTTGCCCGTTTAGGGAAAAAAGAAAAGGTGAAAAGCTTAGGGATTAATTTTCCTGTGGTGGAGAATGAGGCAAGCACCACAACAGCGATCGCCGAAGGGATGATCCTCTCTTTGCACCAAGATAACCGTTTTAAATCCGAACCCGAAGACAAACCCTTAAAACTGGAAACAGTTCATATTTTGGGAGTTGGGGCGCAAAGCGAAGCGGTTGAACAAGCGCAAACCATAACTTCTGGGGTTATTTTAGCACGGGAATTAGTAGCGGCACCTGCTAATAGCGTCAACCCCGTAACCTTTGCTGAAACTGCCCAAACCTTAGCCACAGACTACGGTTTAGACATCGAAATTTTAGAACAAGAGGAATGTGAAAAACTGGGTATGGGGGCATTTTTAGGGGTGGCCAAAGCCTCAGACTTACCCCCGAAATTTATTCATTTAACCTACAAACCCGCAGCAACCCCTAAACGGAAACTTGCCATCGTCGGTAAAAGTTTAACCTTTGATTCTGGCGGTTTAAACTTAAAAGGATCTGGTAGTGGTATCGAAACCATGAAAATGGATATGGGTGGTGGTGCAGCCACATTAGGTGCCGCCAAAGCCATCGCCCAATTAAAGCCGGATGTAGAAGTTCATTTTGTTTGTGCCGCTACAGAAAACATGATCAGTGGCAGGGCCATGCACCCTGGAGACATTTTAACCGCCTCCAATGGCAAAACTATCGAAGTGAATAATACCGACGCTGAGGGACGTTTAACCCTCGCTGATGCCTTGGTATATGCTGAAAAATTAGAAGTGGATGCGATCGTCGATCTCGCTACTTTAACCGGAGCTTGTCTTGTAGCTTTGGGGAATGATATTTCTGGGTTATGGAGTACGGATGAAACCCTTACAGAAGAACTTAAAACTGCCTCTGAAACAGCCGGAGAAAAGTTTTGGGTGATGCCGATGGAAGAGAAGTATTTTGAGGGGTTAAAGTCTCCCATTGCAGATATGAAAAATACCGGACCCAGGGCCGGGGGTTCTATTACCGCAGCCTTATTCTTAAAACAGTTTATCAAGGAAACTCCTTGGGTTCATTTGGATATTGCTGGGCCAGTTTGGGCCGATAAAGAAAATGGGGTTAATAATTCCGGTGCAACCGGGTTTCCCGTGAGAACCTTGGTTAATTGGGTTTTAAGTTAAAATGACAAAACCCCGTAGGGTGGGCATTGCCCACCTTACAATAATGTCCTAATCTTTTTTGGTACTGCTATAGCAAAGGACTTGAACACACCCAAACGCTCATCAGAGATTATAGTTGGGGATTCACTTGCACCCAGAAGGTTTTACCCGGATTTCTCACAAATTAATTTGAAAGCCCAATCCAGAGATGAAAAATGATAATTTTTAGGACTAATAGAAATTTTGAATATAGATGAATAAAAAAATTGACTTTGATTATCCAAAAATTGAGTTTAAGAGGGAATAATTATATTAACTTTTGATTTTCTCCACGATAAATAAGACTAAATGAAAGTATCAGTCAGTCAACAACTTATGATAGATATCTTTTTTAAAAAACAACTTATTCTACTTATCCAGTATTAGGAATAGTTTTAATTCTTTTGTTAGCAATAGACAAAATATCTTGATAAGGACAAGCACTAGCTATAGCGATAATAATTCTTCTACAACTAATCTTTATTCTGGCTCCCAACTTAAGAAGATTTAGACGTATTCTTCCCACAGTTGCTTTAGCCAATGAAGTTTTTTTAAAACAGTGTTGACGAAAAGCATTTATGAGAACATAAGCCCAGAAATGTATCCATAATCTTAGTTGATTACTTTGAAATGTTTGAGTTGAAGTTCTATCAGCTAACAAGTCTAATTGTTGTTCTTTAATCCGATTTTCCATCTCGCCTCTCGGACAGTATTTTTTTGTATAAAGTTTTGAGGGTGGAATTTTTGAAGCGGGCAAAGATGTCACCACATGGCGCATTTTTAAGCCATCACTTCCATAACAAACTTTTGTCACTACTCTTCTTTGACAACTCCATGACTTTTCTGTTTTATAACGAATAGAGCGATACCAAGTAGAAATTGGTACTATTTTTTTAACTTCTTCTAAATCTTCTTTTTTCTGAAATAAACTATCCATTAATTCAGTTATTGGAGCTAGTTTTTTTTCATATTCATGTTTGGCTTTTTCAATTACATCATCCGCTCGTAACTTAAGAACGCCATTTGTTCCCATAGCTATAACATAATCAACTAAAGGCTGATTTTCACAAAAATAGAAGATTTCTTCACGGGCATAGGCACTATCACCCCTAACTAGGATATGAGTCTCTGACCATTTTTCTCTAATTAGTCCGATAATTCTTTGTAATTTGTCTAAGGCTCCATCGGCTGGATCTACATTAGATGAACGAAGTTTAGCAACTAATAAATGATGCCCACAGAAAATATATAAAGGAGCATAACATACTCCGTGATAATAACTATTAAAAAATGCCCCTTCTTGATTACCATGTACTTGGTCATCCGTGACATCCATATCTAATATAATACTTAAGGGAGGTTTTTTATAAGACTCTAAAAAAAAATCGACAAAAGACTTTTCAATGGCTTCAAAGTTGGGTTCTATTTTATGATAACGACTCGTTTTTTGGTCGAGAATAGTCTCAGGACAATATTCCAATCTATTAATTGTACTTTTTCCAGCTAACCATCCCTTTTTATCTTCAAGTTCATTAAGCTTTTCTAAAGCGATCTTAAGGGCAGGATCGTGACCTAATTTATCATGGTCATTGACATCTTCATAGCCTAAAATAATTCCATAAAGCCTTTGTGCTAATAACTCATGAACGGAATGATCTACATAAGATTGATGACGATGCTCTTGAAAACAGTTACCAAACTTCTCGGTAATTCCCAGTTTTTTATCCAACTCAGCTATCCAGACAATCCCCGCATCTGAAGTGATTAGTCCCCATCAAAATTAGCGATTATTTCTTTTCCTTTCTGTTTACTAAAGTTGATTACTTGACGAGGGGTTCGGGGATGACTGGGACTCATTAAATCAGTTTAAGGTAAATTGCTTTAATAATTAAATTATAGCATATTTTATTCTAACAATCTAGTACTATTAGAGATTTTATTAATAATTTTTTTGGAAAAATGAGTGATTGATTTATCTTTTCATCTTTGTCTAATTCGGGTTGATTTTAACTTAAAATCTGACAACAGACTGTTGGTTGGGGAAATCTGCGATCGCTCTGTTCAAACCCACTTCCTGTAAGGCTTCTGTGTTTGGCGATCGCAGATTTTGTGAGAAATTCGGGTTTAGCAGATGCGTCTTTGTGGAAGTCTTAAAAAGAATATTCTGATGGTAAGTCATCAAAAAATCTGAAAATAGCCATAGCATCAAAGGAAGTCTAGCTTTATTGTTTGTTTTTGAGTTATGCTAATAGATTAGTCAGTATATATTAACGTATTATGGGAATTGATAGCAAAGAATACAGCCAACGTAGAGAAAAATTAATGCAAAAAATTGGTCAAGGGACGGCCATTTTTCGCAGCGCACCTACATCAGTGATGCACAACGATGTAGAATATATTTTCCGTCAAGATAGCGATTTTTTCTACTTAACAGGGTTTAATGAACCCGAAGCAGTGGCAGTTTTTGCCCCTCACCACGAGGAACACCGTTTTATCCTCTTTGTACAACCAAAAGACCACGAAAAAGAAACATGGACGGGTTATCGTTGTGGTGTAGAAGGTGCTAAAGAAAAGTATGGCGCAGACGTAGCTTATCCCATCACAGAATTAAACGAAAAATTACCCGAATATCTCACAAAAGCAGATCGTATCTATTACCATTTGGGACGAGATAAACATTTTAATGAGGTTATTTTATCCCATTGGCAAGGATTAATAAGAACCTATCAAAAACGGGGATCTGGACCGGTTGCTATTGAAGATACCAGTCCCATTTTACACCCCATGAGACAAGTAAAAAGCGAAGCAGAATTAATGATGTTACGTAAAGCAATGGACATTTCTGCTGCTGCTCATAACCGTGCGCGAGAATTTGTTAAAGTAGGTCATTATGAGTATCAAATTCAAGCAGAAATTGAGCATACTTTTAAACTTAATGGAGGAATAGGCCCAGCATATCCTTCTATTGTTGCTTCTGGTGATAATGCTTGTATTCTCCACTATATTGAAAATGACCGTCAAATTCAAGAGAACGATTTATTATTAATTGATGCTGGTTGTTCCTATAGTTATTATAATGGAGATATTACCAGAACTTTTCCTGTTAATGGTAAATTTACAGGGGAACAAAAAGCTATTTATGAGTTAGTATTAGAAGCGCAATTAAAAGCTATTGAAGAGGTAAAACCAGGAAACCCTTATAACGAGTTTCATGATATTGCTGTTTGTGTTTTAGTACAAGGATTGATTGATTTAGGGTTATTAAAAGGGGATTTAGAAGAAATAATAAAAGAAGAAAAATATAAACCTTTTTATATGCACAGAACCGGTCATTGGTTAGGTTTAGACGTGCATGACGTTGGGGTTTATAAAAAAGATGAAGAAACTTGGTATCCTCTGCAACCTGGTCATGTTTTAACCGTTGAACCTGGGATCTATATCGGTAAGGATATTAAACCAGCAGAAGGACAACCAGAAATACCTGAAAGATGGCGAGGTATTGGTATTAGAATTGAGGATGATATTTTAGTAACAAAAACGGGTCATGAAGTGTTAACTGCTGCTGTTCCTAAAGCAATTGATGAGATTATTTAGGAACCTAATTAAGTAGGTAGGCAACAATAAACGCCAGTTCGTAGTAAGTCCTTTAGGAATAGAAAAGTAAGTAATGAAGGCTTTAGCCTTCATTACTTACTTTTCTATTTTATCTTTAATTACACCTACCTAATTAGATAAGGTATTAAACTAACTGACGAGGGTAGGGGGGAGGGGAGACGGGTAGACTGTTTGTTTCCTATTTTTTCAACACTTCCTTTAAGTGCTTGTTAGCTTAACAGAATTATCTTTCGTCTTCTGACTTTCTACGTATTCTGTAAACATTCGAGGATACATAATTAAAAAGTAACTCCACCAAACCGTCACCAAAATTGTCATAATAATCGTTATCCAAATAATATGAAACATGATCCAACTACCAGCAATTAATCCTATTCCCGTTGATAAAATAGACCAAGGTTGACACCACCAGGGTTTATAGTCCCAAATATTAGATGATTCTAAATTAGATAAGTCTGTCATGATTTTTTACTCAATAATAGCACTATATTTTTATGGTTGAAACATTAAAGAGATTCCGAGGAACGACGAATGACAATTATTAATTATTAATTGTTAATTGTTAATTGTTAATTGTCCTTGCTTCATTAATCCAAGTTTTTACAACATCAGGAGAGGGACATAAATCTTTTCGTTGTAAGGTAGCAACTTGTAATTTAAGAATTTGTTGATGTAAAAAACTAACAGAAGTTTGGGACAACTGATCCACGGATATGATACCCGAATGTAAAATGAGTCCGCAATAATCACATCCGACACTGGGAACCCTAGCTAAGTCAGCCAAAGCTGCCCATTTGTTAATTAATTGTAGTTGACACTTTAATTGATTAGCTAAATGTTGCTTATTTTTTTTAGTTTTAGTTATCTTGAGTAAATCTTGAGTATTGTTAATTCCTAAAGATTTTAATTGTTCTTGATTTATTTTACTTAACCCTGGTAATTGTTCAATTGGCCAATCAGAAAATTGCATAAAATAAAAGCTCCAGCAATGGTTTTGATTTTTGGTTTTCCCCTGTAAAGTAATGAAATAATAATAAGTATTGATAATATTTTATCTGATGAATTTCCCCCCGTCTCCCCGTCTCCCCGTCTCCCCGTCAAACTCTAAGAATAAATTTTTTGCAAAAATGGGATGCTCCCTTATTGGACCTTAAGATTCTGGGAGACTTGTCTTGAGAAAAGGAATTAACATGGATACTTGCTGCTGATATTTTTTGTATAAATCGCCATAAATATCAATTAAATCCTTCTCTTCTAGGTGAATGGCAATAATGATGTAAGCTGTCATTCCTAGAGCAAAAATGAAATGAGTGATAGTCATTTTGGGAGTAAACCAAAGGGCAATGAGAAATCCCAGCATTAAAGGGTGACGGACATACTTGTAAAAACCGATAATTTTGAAGTCTAGATATTGATATTTCTCAGACTTGAAATAGAGGTAAACTTGTCTTAAGCCAAATAAATCAAAATGATTGATTAATACTGTACTAAGAAAAACAATTACCCATCCTAGTGCTGAAATACTGTAGAGAATATAGGTTAGGGTTATATTCTTGACTTCCCAGACAACTCCCCCTAAAGGTCTCCATTGCCAAAACAGAAGAATGAGCATCAAACAAGTCATTAAAACATAGGTGCTTCTTTCGAGATGTGAGGGAATTGTTTTTAAGCACCATTTCTTAAAACCTGGACGCGCCATTCCGCTATGTTGAAGTCCAAACAAACCAATTAATGCTAAGTTAATTAGTAAGGCGGTACTCAAGCTTTCAGTTGGTGCTGAATCTAGAGATTTGGGAACCAGTAAGTTCTCTTCAAAGCCGATTAAATAAAGAAAGGTGATCAAAAAGGTTAGGTAAGCGATTAAGCCATAGATGACACTTACAATACGTTTCATGATTATTTTTGAACTGATCAATAGGGCGTTTACCGAAAATTTGGGTTTAAAGCCCCGTCCTTCTTGCTCCGTCCCTATGTCTGAGGGAACCTCAGACGGGGCGGTGCGCTTTTAGGACGGCTTTTCTAGAGTTTTTATGTAATCCCTAAGAACTTCAGACATAGGAATTTGTTGGGATTGTGCATAGGATTTAAGGGTTTCATACTCAAGCTCAGATAATAAAAGTTGTAGTCGTTTAGTTCTTGCCATATACTCTAAATATCTGTATAATTAGAGTATAGCAGGAAAGGTAATCAACCTGCTCTAACAAAACCTAGTGCTGAAAAAGCAACGCTGTACCTTGGCAATCAAAGATATGGGGTTCTATCCATAAGTTCTAGTATCCTTCCTGTGGGTAGGTAAAATCTTTCCAGGAGCTAGACAAAACAGTATTGAACAAAATAGTTTCGCGCAGTCCCCATCTAAAATTTCCAATTTAGATGGGGTTAGCGAAACCAGTAAATAAACGCGAAGCATCGTTATATATGTTACTATAGTTCTAACTGATAAAACTTTTCAGTAATTATGGGTAAGTCTAAAACCAAACGTAAAACTAAAAAGAAAAAACAGGACTCCATGATTCGTACAGATGTCTGGACTCTCAAAGTGACATCTCTAGAGAAAAAGTTATTATTATTGACTGTTGCTGAATATAGAAGATTTTTAAAACCTTTAGTTTTTATTGTTAATGCTGAATGGAAATCAATTGGGAATTTAACCGATAAAGAGAAAGTAAACTATCTAGAAAAATCTATCCATGTAACTAGCAAAAACCCCCAGATAAAATATTCATATTATCAAAAAGTTATCAATAAATATCCATCGTTTCGGAAGTTTCCTAGTTATTTAAGAAGAGCAGCAATAGCGGATGCTATTGGCATTGTTTCAAGTTTTCAGACTCGTTATAGAGAATGGCAATCAGGGATAAGAAAAAATAGAAAAGTAAGACCGCCTCGCTTAACAGCTATGTGTCAATCTCCCTCGTGCCTTATATAAAGGTCAACAGGTCAAATATAATAATGATTATCAAAATGTTTCTCTCAAAATTTGGAATGGTTTTGATTGGGTTTGGTTAGAAGAAATCCCAGTAAGAGGCCATGGACTTAACCGACATAAAGTGATAGGGAATCAAATCAAGTCCCCTGCTTTAGTTGTTAATTCTAAGACTTGTCAGCTTTCAATGCCAGTTAAAGTTAAACCGATAACAAAGGAGGATTCTGATTATGTTTGTTCCGTAGATTTAGGCATTAATAATGCTGCTACTTGTTCAATTGTTGGACGGGACGGTACTGTAAAGGCTAGGAAATTTATCAATCCGGCTAGAGACATAGACCGTCGAAATAAACGGAAAATGATGATTACTAAAAAGTCAAAACAGACTCATAAAAAGACAGGACAAAAGTTTTTTAAGGGCTTTTGTCGAGGGCTTTATCGAAAGTCAAGTAATATTAACTTAGAAATCTCTCGTAAAGTTTCTAGAGAAATTATTGAGTTTGCTAAACTTCATAATGTTAAAGTAATTGTCATCGAAAACTTAGCAGGATGGAAAGCTAAGGCAGGAAATAGAGGCACTTTAATGAGACAAAAGTTTCATTTATCGAAAATAGTTGGGTCTAAAACCCCGCCTTTTAAGGCGCATAGTTTTTGAAGCGGAGCATAAATCTCTGTTTCAAAAACAACTTCTGTACGATAGTGCCGGAACGTAGTGAGGAACTTCTGACTTCTGACTTCTGACTTCGTTAAGGTGCCATCAAAGAATTGTAGAGATTTTAAATGACCGATGGACAGAATTAGGGGGAGATGTGCAAACAGTTAACCCTAAATATACCAGTGCTTAGGTGATTTCCAAGAAAAAGTTTCCCACCCATTCTCAGAATCTGTTTGTAGAACATCTCAAATAAGCGAAAAGGGAAAAATAAAAAGTTGTTCGCGGATACTTTCCGCGAACAAAAACCTCCCTATCTAAAAGAAAGAAATACGCTAACTTTTAAATTAGCTTTGACTATTTTTAAAAAGGAAATTCACTTAATTTTACACTCTTATTAACTTTTTAGACTAACTGGGTCTAATCAAAATATCCCATTTAGGTAAGTGAGGATTACGTTCTAAACGTTTCTCAATTTCCTTCATCTCTTTTTTCGTTAAAGAAATGCCTTTTTGATAAACTTTTTTACTTAACTTAACTATCGGATTTAAGCCTTTCCATGTCATAGTTTTTACCCAAGCTAACATCGTTTGAGCATTTCTCAGAAGTGTTCCGTTCCAATGCCTCTCTAAAATTCCCCAACATCTTTCTATGGGATTATATTTACTGTGATAAGGAGGAAAATATAGTAATTGAATAGATTTCTTAGTTTGGTCGGCAAACTCTACCATTCTCTTCAAAAATTGCCTTCTTATTCCACTATTTTCTGGTCCATTATCAACTTTAAATTTGGATGTTCTCTAGTTGCTGCTTTTCAGTTATACTCAGACTTGTCCACCATTGCTTCAAGTTATCTTAGCATGAATTACTCGTTTATAAGACTTCCAAAGTTACTAAGTTGCCTGTATTTATTAAATCCACAAGAAGTATTTCTTAAGTCCATATATACTTGAGCTGATTTACCTCTGGTGGCA
>NZ_AADV02000034.1 GCF_000167195.1 Crocosphaera watsonii WH 8501
CACATTGGTGGGACATATGGGTGGTCCAACCGGGTGCCTTGTGAGATTCCCCGGGAAGAGATTCTCCTTGGGGGGCAACAGCGACGTGGTACATTTCTGGAGGAGAAGCGCGACAGGTATGTGGAAGACTGGGAGACACGTTGCCCAGGAGGGGAGGATCCGCAGAATTTCTAGAAGAAACCAATGCGGAGAGTTGGACATCCCTCGATTGCTCGGATATAAATTAAGAGCTATTAATAGAAAATGGAATATGGTGGAAATAAAAGAAGTTGAACTGATTGAAACTTATTCGAAAAAAAAGGAAAAGATTATAGAATGATTAGTCTGATCATCAAAAAAGATGAAGAGATAAGTAGAAAGACTAAAGAAGCAGGAAAATTTATTTTAGCAACTAACTTAGTAGAGGAAAATAAATTAGAAGCTAGTGAAATTCTGATAACTTATAAAAACCAGCAATCTACGGAAAGAGGATTTCGATTTTTGAAAGATCCCTTATTTTTTACTGATAGTTTCTTCGTTGAAAAACCAGAAAGAATAGAAACAATTTTATTTTTAATGTCTTTGTGTTTGTTGATTTATAACTTGGGGCAAAGAGAATTAAGAAATTGTTTAAAAAGAGTCAAAAAAGGAATAAATAATCAAGTAGGGAAAGTAACATTGCGTCCGACTTTGAGGTGGATATTTCAATGTTTTCAAGGTATTCATTATGTGATTTTAAACGGAGTTAAACAAATTGTCAATTTAACAGAAGAAAGGCGTTTTATATTGAGTTTATTACCTGCATCTTGTGAAAGATATTATCTATAAATTGAATTGGATAAAGCAAAAATAATAAAAGAATAAGAGTCTAATGATATCAAATGAGAAGAGGAAACTCTCCTTCGTTTGTGCTGAGTTTTGCTAAGTTTTCAATGAGTATAAATCTTCTTAATTTGATTATTTTTCCTAAAAATTTAATGAAAAGAGAAATATTCTTGCCCAGGTATGATTTTCGGACTTTTTAAAACTATGTATTTTTTTATACTACATTTTGAAGTGCGGAATCTGGGTTTAATGGGAAGGAAGAAGGATTCAATAAAACGGAACGATTGGTAAATTTATCTCCATTAACAATTGCCCAATCTGAGTATTTTCCTTCATGAATTCCACCATTATAATAACGGTTCACTCCTATCACTTCTGTTGCTGTATAAGAATAGCGTTCTGCATCGTTTAATTTAATGGGATCGGCGGTTTTCCAATTACCTGCATTAATTAATTGTTTGGCACCAATTTCTTCACGTAAAAAACGTTTCATTTCTTGATTAAAATTGTACATAGTTTCGGTTAAGAATTGGATTTGATCGGCGTATTTTTTCCCTGTCCCACTATTGGGATTTTGTTCTTTGGTTAAATGCCAGATACTATAAAATTTTATTTTCCCTGCTTTTATATTTTCCCCTTTAATGGAAACATTTTTCCATTCTTTGATCACTTCTTCTAGAGAACCGTATTTATTGATTAACCAATCACGGTATTGATTACTCAATAACTCTAAATCTCGCCCTTTCAAATTCTTAAATGTCCAGAATAATAAAGAGTCCTCGTTTTGTAGTTGGATAATAGCGATTGCTGCTTCATCTTTTAAAGGAATACATGTGTAGGGATTCACAGGTATTAATAACTCTCTTAGCCAATTTTTATATGCTTTTTGTAACTCTGGATCGAAAAATAATAAACCACTCAATTTTTCACTATCACGGGGAATTTGCCAGTTTTCTTGGTTTTTTACAGCATTGGCATAATAGGGAGATATGGTTAAATAAATCCCTTCTTTTTTCATCGCTGCTACATATTGCCAAAGTTGTTGACGGGCCTGTTCATCAATATTTTTCAGGGCATTATTATCAGTTTTAGCAATAATTTGACCGTGCCAACGTACCATATTAACCCCTCGTTTTGCTAAAAAACGAGCATTATCTTTTAATTCTTGATAGCCTTTCTTCCAAACATCAGAATTAACTGCCCAAAATCTCATTGAAGTGCCATCACCTTTAACAAAGTCTTTTCTATTAGGCGATAGACGGATAAAACCTGTTTCTCCTGCTACTTTTTCATTGAGATAACGTAAGTCTAAAAGCGAATTATTATCATAATTGTCGACGGTTGGGTCAAAGTCCCAACTGGCAGGTTTTGTACTATTACCTGCTTCAGATATCGTTATCAATTCTTCTTCAACAAATTGATTATTTTGAAATTGACAAGAAGTCATAAGTCCAATTAATAGGGTAACAGTTAGATAGTTGATTTTATTCATCGGTTTGATTTCCTAATATAATGAAGTAATTTAAAATTCTAACTCTTCTTCTTTTTTGGTGATTTTTGGTCTTCCTATTATTTTCTGAGCATTAATACTGGTTTCTTCGGTTTTATCCTGTGGGTTATCACTGTTAACATTATTATCTATTTCTTCTTCTATTGTCAATTCTTCCAGAGTTTGATTGGATAATTCGATATCATCTTTTGCAGCAGATTTATGATTTTTAAAATTCTCCTCTTCATGAATCAAATCTTCATGATCAGCAATTATCTCACCTTTAAAGACTTTTGCAAATTGCTCTGCTACTTCTTGTATTTTATTATCAGAAAAATCAACATCATCAAAAATATTTTCATTTGATTGTGCTTCAGTAATATTAGCAGATTCAATTACTTGTTTTTGTCCATTATTATTATTTTCTAAATTAATGGTAGGTTTCTTATCCAGATTAACTTTATTATCATCATCTATTTTTTTTTTATCTTTTACAGGGTTATTATGGTTATTTGGTGAAGGAACTGTTGGGGTAGTAGAAGGAGGATTATGGGATTTATTTGCTATTTTAGAGGCGGTTCTAACTTGTAGATTAACCTTCACTTTGTGACCCACAACTTCTTGAAAAGCTGACTCAATTTGAGGGACTTTATCCTGTGCTAATTTTAGGAGTTCCTTATTCTTCATTCCTACAGTTGCCACCGTACCTTTATAACTAATTAAATGACCATATTGTTTAATTAATGCTGAAATAAATGGTACGAGTTTTCCTAAAACTAATTGCCAAATTTGATCTAAATCTAGATCATCATTGTTAATGGATGTTTCTGGTGTATTTATAACAGTTTTAGGTGGTTTAGATAAGGTTTTAGGTTGTTCTTTTCCTGAATTTTCAACAACTTTTGACCTGGGTTGTTGGGGTTGTAATGTCGTTGTTTTGGATTCAATATTATTCTTAGTTTGAGTTGGAATAGTGGATGACTGAATAATAACTTCTGGGGTGCAAGCTTGGGGGAGTAAACCTAACAATGTAACCTCTAACCATAAACGAGGTTGGGTAGTATTTTTTAACTGTACTTCGCTTTCTTTAAGCTTTTGTTGACCCCTTAAAATGGTTTCGGTTTGCCACTGGTTCGCTTCCGTACATAAATCATCCCAAGTTGTGGAAGTTACGGCAACTAAATCAGACCTTTCTGGGGCAGTTTTGGCAATTAATAAGTTAAGATAAAACCCTGCTAAATTTTGTAAAACTACTAAGGGTTCTCTACCTCTATCCATCAATTTACGACAAGATTCAATGACAATTTCTGGGTTATTAGAATTGATCGCTTTTAATAAAGATAATAAATCTCTCTCGGGAACAGCCCCTACTAAATCCCAAACCTTTTCTGATGTAATACTTCCTGATAATAAACTTAATTGATCTAATAAACTTTCCGCATCCCTTAAGCCGCCGTTGGCAATTTGTGCCACTAAAGTTAAGGCTTCTGGCTCAATTTCTATATTTTCCTTTTGAGCAATTACTGTTAAATGGCTGACCATCGCTTCTAAAGGAATACGGCGATAGTCGAACCGTTGACAGCGAGAGATAATAGTAGGTAAAACTCGTTGGGGATCGGTGGTTGCTAAAACAAAAATAACCCGTTCTGGCGGTTCTTCTAAGGTCTTTAATAAAGCATTAAAAGCAGCCACACTCAACATATGACATTCATCGATGACATATACTTTATAACGACATTGTACCGGGGCAAACTGCGATCGCTCAATAATTTCTCGAATATTATCCACC
Source organism: Crocosphaera watsonii WH 8501 (assembly GCF_000167195.1). Taxonomy (GTDB): domain Bacteria; phylum Cyanobacteriota; class Cyanobacteriia; order Cyanobacteriales; family Microcystaceae; genus Crocosphaera; species Crocosphaera watsonii. The sequence continues at coordinate 4,083 of NZ_AADV02000034.1, forward strand.
CCTGTATTACTGGCCGCATCTATTTCAATCACATCCAAGGCCGAACCCCTAGCGATCGCCCGACACACCTCGCATTCACCACAGGGTGAGGCAGTGGGAGCCTCAACCGCCAAACAATTGAGTGATTTTGCTAAAATTCTAGCACTGGAGGTCTTTCCTGTTCCCCTGGGCCCTGTAAATAAATAGGCCGGGGCAATGCGTTGACTGGCGATCGCATTATTCAAGGTGGTGGCGATCGCTTCTTGTCCCACTAAGTCGGCAAAGGTTTGTGGGCGATATTTATGATGGAGAGGTTCATAGGATGACATGGTTTAAGCAAGTGACACGGGGATCTTCTATTATGCCTGACCCCACTCTAGATCGATTCAAAACATTTGTATTATACCTAATTTTCAATTAATATGTAAGGGATCAATATCAATTTTTAAACTAACAGAATTAGGACATAATTTATACCAATTTTTCATATCAGGAATAATTACCCTAGCTTCTGGTAAAAATTTCAATAAAATTTGCCAGCGATAACGTTTTGCTACCCTCATAATACTGGCCGGTGCTGGTCCCAATATTTCACAATCTAAGCCTATGGTTTCGTGAAAACGCTCCCCTAATTTTTCTGCTGTTTTTTCTACTTCTATGGCATCTAGTCCACTTAATTGTACTAATATTAAACGTCCATGAGGGGGGAAATTTAACTCTTCTCTTCGGGGTAATTCTTCATCAATAAAACGATGATAATCATGTTTCTTAACTGCTTGAATAACAGAATTTTCAGGGGAATAAGTTTGTATAATAACCTCTCCTGGTTCGTCTCCTCTTCCGGCTCTTCCTGCCACCTGTGTTAAGGTTTGAAATGCTCTTTCTGCTGCCCGATAATCTGATAAATATAACAACCCATCGGCAGAGACAACACCTACTAAGGTAACTTGGGCTAAATCTAACCCTTTGGTTAGCATTTGTGTCCCCACTAAAATATCAGCCTCACCCCGTGAAAATTGCTCCAATAAGCGACGATGAGAACCTTTGTTACGGGTAGTATCACTATCAAATCTTATGTATGTTAATTCAGGAAATTCTTTCTCTAATGCTTGAGTAACTTTTTGGGTTCCACTACCAAAAAATTTGAAATAAGGTGAGTTACATTCGGGACATTTTGGGGGTTGAATTTGGGTATAATTGCAATAATGACACCTTAATAATTGTGTCGCTCCTTCGTGGGTATAATGATAGGATAAAGACACATCACAATCAGGACATTCCATTACATATCCACAGACACGACAAGATACAAAAGTGCTGTGTCCGCGACGATTAACAAATAAAATTGCCTGTTGATTTTTCTCTTTTAAATTTCTCAATGCTTCCTGCAAAGGACGACTAAAAATAGAGCGATTTCCTTGCTTTAATTCATCTCTCATATCAACAATCTTTACAGGAGGCAAAGGACGATATCCTATCCTTTCAGGTAAGGATAAATAGTAAGAATTAACAGAAGAAGATGGAGGATAATTAACAGATAACCAGGTTTCTAAAGAGGGGGTAGCTGATCCCAAAATAACAGGACAATTTTCTAATTCTCCTCGCCATTTAGCAACAGTTCGTGCGTGATAATTTGGGGATAGTTGGGTTTGTTTAAAACTGGAATCATGTTCCTCATCTAAGATAATTAAACCTAAATTGGGTAAAGGAGCAAAAATGGCTGATCTAGTACCAATAATAACTTGAGGTTCTCCAGGTAACATTTGTCGCCAAGTATCGTATCTTTCCCCTTTTGATAGATTACTATGATATACAAAAACCTTATCACCAAATCTCGCCCGAAATCGATCTGTTAATTGAGGTGTTAATCCAATTTCAGGAACTAAAATTAAAGCAGATTTTCCTTGTTCTAATAAAGGGGATATAGCTTGTAAATAAACTTCTGTTTTTCCTGATCCTGTTACTCCATGTAATAAAATTTCTCCATAACCTTGTAACTTATTAATAACTTCTAATGCTTGTTCTTGATCTTGACTAAGCTGTTTTGATTGATCCCTAATATCATCAATACCTTGTTCTAATCTCAATACTTCTTGATCTTCAATGATTATGTAACCATTTTCTTCTAATTTTTGTATGGTTTTTGTCGTTGTTTTAGCTTTTTGGACTAACTCACTTACTAAAATTTTTCCTCCTTTACTTTTTATAAAGTGTAAAATTTCTTGATGTCTTTTAGAAATATCTTTAGCAAAGTAACTGTTTAATATAGCTACTTTTTTCAACTGAGCTTTTGGAGGTTCAGGAGGTTTAAAATAACTTTCTATCCAGTCTCTCTTCCGTAATTCTTTAATGGCTTTTCTAGAGCCTTTTACCTTATTTTTTAAGAATGTATAACTATAATCTCCATCTTTTTGTTCCTGTAATAAGGTTAAAATTCTAGCAGCAGCAGGAGAGCAAAATGTTTCTGCCCCAGGGGGAATATTATCGATTTTTAAGCGTATTCTTTGTTGAGATTTACTTAATAATTTAGGTGGTAAAGCCGCTTGTATAACAGTTATTAAGTCCGTACAATAATAGTTAGCAACTCTCTCTAACAATTGAAAATAATTTTTTGTAAAAAATCCCGATGTAATGACATCATCAATCGCTTTAACTTGATCATGATTGAGATATTCAGGAATAGAATTAGCATATCTAATGGCAATTCCTCCCATAATTTGTTTTCCAAAAGGTACACTCACAATATCTCCAGGTTGTACCATTAAATCAGGAGAAATACTATAAATACATAACTCTTGTCCCCAAGGAGAATTGACCAAAACTTCGATCCATTGAGGGGAAGAAGGTTCTACAATATAGAAGGATCTCGGTTCGGCCACTAACAAACTTCCAGAAAACATAGACATATACTTTGCAACGTTCTATTACATCGACTACCCTTAAACTTAACACGAAATTATAATAGGGGTGACGAGCCTTAATTTTTGATAAGCACAAGTTTAAACATTGTGGGCGATCGCATCTGCTTTCCAGACAGAGATAAATCAAAACTCTGATTGATATTATAATAGGAGACTTTGTGTTATGACAGGTTTTCAACAAAAAATGATTAATAAACCTCAACAAGAATCTAATATTGATGACTTAATCAACCAAATTAAAGATCAACACAGCAATAAAAAGAAAGAATCAATGGATAAATCTAATCATCAACCTAACTCAACAGATAATCTACTGCAACGCTTTAAGTCGGAATTACAACAACAAAAGGAAAAACCTGAACAAAATGATTTTCATCAAAACGAACCAGAAATGAATGAAAATATCAAAAAAATCAAGTCTAACTTGAAAAGACAGAAAGAGAAATATAGACATAATAATATTGAGCAAAATAAACCAAAAGTTAACGAAAATTTAGAACAGCTTAAGTCTAACTTTCAACAGCAAAAAGAAAAATATTCCCCAGATACTCTTGAAAAAAATAAAGCAGAATTAAACCAAAGCTTACTACAACTTAAGTCTAACTTCCAACAACAAAAGAAGGAAGTCAAAAAGCATAATGTTGCTCGAAATACTCCAAAGTTTAACGAAAATTTACACAATTTTAAAGATCAATTTCAACAAAAACAAGAGCAACAATCAGAAACTATCACTCATCAAAATCAGGAAGAAATACGGTATACTGAACAGAGAAAGCAACAGCAGCAAAAATTATTGACTCGTCAAGCCAAGCAATGGCTAGAAAATTTAGACGAATACTCTGATGAGGGGCTATGGTTTGAATCATTCTCCCGTAGCTATCCATCTCGCCTAGAGGCTGCTATGGAGTATTTAGCTGTTCTCAATGCTTCCTCTTAGTTAAGTTTCAATTATTATCAGTAATCGACTAATTATTATGGCAATTTCACTCAGTAAAGGTCAAAGAATTTCCTTAGAAAAAGCAAGTCCTGGACTAAAAGCAGCCTTCGTTGGGTTAGGTTGGGATGTCAAACAAGTCGATACAGGAACAGATTTTGATATCGATTGTTCTGTTTTCTTATTAGGAGAAAATGAGAAATTACTATCTGATAGCCATCTCATCTTTTATAATAACTTAAAAAGTCCTGATCCCGATAATTCCGTGGAACACATGGGAGATAACTTAACCGGAGCAGGAGAAGGGGACGACGAAGTTGTTTTAGTCAACTTTACCAAGATTCCTAACGAAGTTAAAAAATTGGTCTTTGTGGTTACTATTCACGAAGCAGACAAAAGAAGTCAAAACTTTGGACAAATTGATAATGCTTTTGTAAGATTGGTTGATGTACAAACCAAAGCAGAAATTTTACGCTATGATTTAACAGAAGACTACTCCATAGAAACTGCTTTAATTACCGCAGAAATATACAACAAAGATGGAGAATGGCGGATGACTGCCGTAGGTTCCGGATACCAGGGAGGTTTACAAGCCATTCTTAACCGTTACTCTAACTAAAGTTACTAGCACAAAAACAACAAGAAATCAAGAAAAAAAATATGGGAATTTCACTCAGTAAAGGTCAAAGAATTTCCTTAGAAAAAGCAAGTCCTGGGCTAAAAGCAGCCTTTGTCGGGTTAGGATGGGATGTCAAAAAAGTCGATACTGGCAACGATTACGATCTCGATGTTTCTGTATTTTTATTGGGAGAAAACGAAACGTTAATTTCTGACAATCATCTCATTTTTTATAACAACTTAAAAAGTCCCGATCCCGATCATTCCGTGGAACACATGGGGGATAATTTAACAGGGGAAGGAGAAGGAGACGACGAAGTTGTTTTAGTTAACTTTACGAAGGTTCCCGATGATGTTACAAAATTAGTTTTTGTTGTCACTATTCACGAAGCGGATAAAAGACAACAAAACTTTGGTCAGATAGAACATGCCTTTGTAAGATTGGTTGATGTACAAACCAAAAACGAAGTATTACGCTACGATTTAACGGAAGAATATTCCATAGAAACCGCCTTAATTATTGCAGAAATCTACAAAAAGGATGGAGAATGGCGCATGAGTGCAGTAGGCTCCGGTTATCAAGGAGGTTTACAAGCAATCTTAAATCGTTACTATAACTAGGAGAAAATAATGGCAATTAATCTTAAAAAAGGACAACGAATTTCCCTTAAAAAAGAAGCTCCAGGACTCACTAAAGTTATGTGTGGTTTGGGGTGGGATGTCTCAGAATCGAAAGGGCTTTTTGGACTTTTTAAAGCCAATGATTTTGATCTCGATGCGTCTGTTTTATGTTTAACCAATAAAGATAAATTAAAGAGTAAATCTGATGTGGTTTACTATAGAAACCTGGAGCATTCATCAGGAGCAATTACTCATCAAGGAGATAACTTAACAGGAGAAGGAGACGGAGACGACGAACAAATATTAGTCGATTTAACACGACTTCCTGATGATATTCTCAAGTTAGTTTTTGTTGTTAACATTTACAAAGCTAGACAACGACAACAAAGCTTTGGACAGGTTAAAAATGCCTTTGTTCGCCTAGTAAATCTCAATGATAATAAAGAAATCGCCCGTTACAGTCTTTTAGGAGAAGAATATGGTGGAAAAACAGGGATGATTTTGGCTGAAGTTTACCGTGATCAAGAAGAATGGAAAATGGAGGCAGTGGGTAAGGGTTTCATGGTCAACGGATTACAAGAAATTACCAACCAGTATTATTAGATAAGGAAATGAGTGAAGAAATTTTCGAGAAAAAAGCCTCTTTTTTTGATAAATGGGCCCCAAACTACGATCTAATTTTTACCACTATTTTCTATCAGTCCCTACACAAAAGATTGTTATCCTATCTGAGTTTACCTCATCCTTCCTCTGTGTTAGATTTAGGTTGTGGAACCGGTCGCTTATTAAATCGTTTAGCCAAAAATTTTCCTGAATTAAAGGGAATAGGAGTGGACTTATCCCCTCAAATGTTGAAGGAAGCGAGGGAAACTAATTGGCATCATCCTCGTTTGATTTTTACCCAAGGCAATGCAGAATGTCTTCCTTTTGCTACCAAACAGTTTGATGCGGTATTTAACACTATTAGCTTTCTACATTACCCCAATCCACAACAAGTTTTTAAGGAAGTTTCTCGTGTTTTAAAACCCGAGGGACAATTTTATCTGGTGGACTATACCCGACTTGACTCTTCCGATTCTGTCCCGTTTTCTCCTGGGGGTATTCACTTCTATTCCCCTAAACAACGAGAAGAATTTGCTAATAATTCCGACTTAACAACTCAAGATCATCATTATTTGTTAGGACAAGTTATGTTAAGTAGGGTTTGCTGAATAAAAGCAAAACCCTATTCTTTAAAAGGTTACACCCATATTCGCGATCGCAAAAAAGATCAGCTTTGTCGGCTACAAACCGCTATAATTGGTAGAAACACCTCCCAGTTGTTGGTCAAGAACAAATGTATCGAAAAGAGGAGCAACCTTTACCGCCCCCAGAAAAATTTGAATTACCTTTCGAGGGCAAATTGTCCCCCAATAATCGTTGGGTAATCATGGCAGAGTTGATACCTTGGGATGATTTTGAGGAAGAATATGCTAAACTTTTTTCAGCAGAAAAAGGTGCGCCAGCCAAACTATTTAGAATGGCATTAGGGACATTAATTATTAAGGAAAAATTAGGAACAAGTGATAGAGAAAATATAGAACAGATTAGAGAAAATCCCTATCTACAATACTTTATAGGTTTAAATTGTTATCAATAAGAGCCACCACTGGAATCTTCAATGCTAGTTCATTTTAGGAAAAGAATTGATGGAGAATTGATAAACAAAATCAATAAAAAAATAGTAAAAAGAGAAATAGACAAGAGTGATAAAGAAGTAAAAAAAAAGGATTGTCTCCAAGAAAAAGGAGAAAAAATAAAAAATAAAGGTAAACTAATTTTAGATGCGACTTGTGCGCCAGCAGACATCAAATACCCAACGGATTTAGGCATATTAAATCAAGCCAGAATTGAGACAGAAAGAATAATAGATAATCTTTATAAACCATTAAGAGTAAAATTGAGAAAAAAGCCGAGAACTTCTAGAAAAATTGCTAGAAAGGAATACTTAAAAGTAGCTAAAAAACGAAAAGTATCTTATCAAGAAAGAAGAAAAGCTATCGGGAAACAGTTAAAATACCTTAAGAAAAATTTAGGAAATATAGAAGACTTAATTCAAGCTGGGGCTTCCCTGGAAAATCTGAGTAAAAGACAGAAAAATTGTCTAGAGACTATCAAAAAAGTTTATGAACAACAACAGTCAATGTGGGAGAATAAGACCCAGAGTGTTCCTCAAAGAATTGTAAGTTTAACTCAACCGCATATTCGTCCAATAGTGAGGGGAAAAGTAGGAAAACCAATAGAGTTTGGAGCTAAACTCTCAGTAAGCTGTGTAGATAACTATGTGTTTCTAGACAAAATAAGTTGGGAAAACTTCAATGAATCTTGTCATTTAAAAGAACAAGTAGAAAAGTATAAAGAAACGTTTGGCTATTATCCCGAATCCGTCCATGTAGATAAAATTTATCGAACTAGGGAAAACAGAAATTGGTGTAAGGAAAGAGGGATAAGAATCAGTGGTCCGAAGTTAGGAAGACCTCCGAAAAATGTCAGTGAAGAAGAAAAGAAACAAGCCCACTCCGATGAATGCTTCCGTAATGCTATTGAGGGAAAGTTTGGACAAGCTAAACGAAGATTTAGCCTAAATCTCGTGATGACAAAACTCCCTGAAACCTCCATTACATCTATTGCTATTACATTTTTAGTTGTCAATCTTTCTAAACTTCTGAGGCAGTTTTTGTCGCTTTTTTTGTCCTTATTTACTAATAATAGAACAGGGGAACTCATCAAACCGCCTTTCATTAATTTTGATTATACTTTAAACAATTTTTATGTACTAAAACTTATTGATTTGTCAGAAAATTCTTGGTCAAAAGTGGCATAAATTTTGGAGAAACTTTTTCAGCAAACCCCAATTAAATTACTGAGGTTATCAAGTTGCCTGATGGGAACCCGCATGGTTTGTTCAAAGGCTTTTGTATTGGTGACGCGGGCTGTAGATCCCCCAGCAAAGCGTTTTCCTGGAGATGGGGCAATGGTAGGCGGTCCCCCCATTCCGTCTGCTTCTTTGAGCAGGGCGACAAGCTCTCCAAAATCATCATCCATGTCCCCATCTGACTCTTGGGAAACGGCAGTAACGGGAGATGAGACCGCAGGTGCGGTAGTGGCTGTAAATTTTTCTTCTACTTTAGCTGGGGCAGCGATCAAGGCTGCTAACTCGGCAACGGTAGCCTCATCTAAAACCCCTTCCCTTGCTGGCTGTGCTAAAAAATGGTTCTGAGACTTTATTTAAGAGGTTAACCAGTTCTGCTTCTGATGTCTCATCTTGGCCATCGTGATCGTCTTCCCAGGTTATGTCATCATTGAAAAGTTCACTAATTTCCTCATCCGATGGCAAAGAGGATAAGGTGGGACTTTCCTTCGCAGGTTTAGATTCCTCGTCCCATGAGGTTGCTGATAAGTCTTTTTCAAACAAATCGGCTAATTCGTCTAATTCTTGCTCAGATTCTAGAAAACCTGAGTCTTCGCCCAAGTCATCAAAGAGTTGGGCAATATCTTCATCAAAAGATTCTTCGGTAAATTGATCTGGGTTAGAATAACGACTGTTCATGACTGGGTCCTATCAGCTGGGGATGAGTGCCTCTTGGACTTAGAGTACCCAGTGTTTTGCAAAAAACTATAATTTCTGGGAATCTTTTTTGGAAAATTATTCCTCGACTCGGTAGCCAAATTCTGCTAGACGGAGGTTAGACTGTCTCCACTGGGGTTCAACCTTAACAAAAAGCTTTAAATACACTTCTCCTGCAATTAACTTTTGAATTTGTTCTCTGGCGGCAGTACCGATCGCTTTTAGCATACTCCCTTTTTGCCCAATCATAATCCCTTTTTGGGAGTTTCTTTCGACGTTAATAGCAGCAAAAATTTTGGTGACTTTGGGGGTTTCTTCTACTTTTTCGATAGCAATGGCCACGGAGTGGGGAATTTCTTGCCGAGTCATTTGTAATATTTGTTCTCTGATTAATTCTCCCATAATAAATCTCTCTGGTTGATCGGTAATTAGATCGGGGGGATAATAATAAGGACCGAAATCTAATTGTTCAATTAAACTATTTTGTAGGTTTTCTAAACCGTCTCCTGTGAGCGCAGAAAATTTTAGTATTGGCCAATTATAGTCTTGAATTAGACTAGCATAACTTTCGTCTATTTCTTGATAGTTTTCTGGTTGTTGATCACTTTTATTAAGTCCTAAAATAATTGGTTGATTAACTGTTTTTAGAAGATCAATTATGTAGCGATCGCCTCCTCCTGATTTTGTAGAACTATCGACTACTAATAAAATAATATCAACAGCATTAATAGCAGTTTTAGCGTTTTTAACAATAATTTTTCCTAAGCTATGATGGGGTTTATGGATTCCTGGAGTATCTACAAAAATAATCTGGGCTTTTTCTGTGGTTAAAATACCTCGCAGTCGGTTACGAGTGGTTTGAGAAACGGGGGAAGTAATAGCTATTTTTTGTCCAATTAATTGATTCATTAGGGTTGATTTTCCCACATTAGGACGGCCTATTATTCCTACAAATCCAGATTTAAAGCCTTCTGGTGCAACGGGAATGGTTGGTAAATTACTTAGGTTTAGATTGTCATTCATGATAATACTTCAGACATTAAATTGGTGGGTTACGGTGTGGATAAACAATAATTAGTTATTTATCAAAATTAACCCCACACCTAAGCCACCCTACGGAATATTTTTATTTACTCCTCAACTGTCTCTTTTGTTTCCTCTTCTCCTTCTGTTTCGGGGGCCGGGGGAACTAAAGCAACTGCTGCGATCGCATCTTCACTATCCAACCGTTGTACCCTCACCCCAGTAGCAGCGCGAGACTGCATAGAAATAGCGTCCACCGCTTGACGAATAATAATCCCTCGGTTAGAAACGATCATTAATTCGTCTTCTGCATTGACTACACGCAGGGAAGCTAAACAATCGCTGTCTGATTTAAACTTAATCGCCCGAACTCCCATTCCGGCACGTTTTTGGAGACGAAACTGGGAAATAGGAACCCGTTTCCCATAACCCCCATTAGTAATGGCTAAGATCCAAGGACCAGCAGTGGTTTCTTCTTCCGTTAACTCTTCATTCTCGTTGTCTAAAATCTCTTCATCTTCCTCTGTATACGCCATTCCTGCGGTAACTTGAGCCGTCAATATATCCATACTAATCAACTCATCACCTTTTTTGAGTTTCATGGCTTTAACCCCTCTAGTTGCCCGTCCCAGGGGTCGCAGTTGTTGGTTATCAGCTTGAAAATGAATGGACATCCCGTTACTGGTTCCCAAAATAATACTATCTTCTTCCCTTGTCAGTCTCACCCATCGCAGTTGATCCCCGTCTCCAAGGGAAATGGCAATCAGTCCATTAGTTCTAATATTACTAAAGGCAGAGAGGGCGGTTTTTTTGATGTAACCGTTACGGGTTAACATCACTAAGAAGACATCGTCGCTAAACTCACTAACAGCAACAATGGAGGTAATTTTCTCATCTTTGGGGATGGGTAACATCTGCACGATGGGGATACCTCTAGCAGTTCGAGAAGCTGCCTGTATTTGATAAGCATTGACTGCATAGACAACCCCGCGATCGCTGAAAAATAGGACTTGATCGTGGTCACAACAGGTTAAAAAGTGTTCTACCACATCATCCTCTTTTATCTTGGCCGCTGCTTTCCCTCTAGTAGCCCGTTGTTGCGCCTCAAAGGTACTCACAGGCATCCGTTTGATGTAACCCTGTTCTGTGAGGAGAATAATAGCCTGTTCGTTAGCAATAAGGTCAGTATCAACTATTTCCCCGTCGTCGTGGACAATTTCGGTGCGTCGTGGGGTAGCATGAATTGTTTTGATCTGGGCTAATTCTTCTTCGATAATGGCTTCGATACGTTCCCGTCGGGCTAAAATATCTTTTAAATCGGCAATTTTTAGCTGTAGTTCTTCGTGTTCTGCGTGTATTTTCTCAGCTTCTAGGGCGGTTAAGCGACGCAGTTGCATCTGAAGAATAGCATCAGCTTGCACAGGAGAGAGTCCGAACTGTTCTACTAATTCTTGTTTAGCGGTGGTGGTATCAGCAGCCCCCCGAATGAGTTGAATGACGGCATCGAGGTTATCGAGGGCGATCAGTAACCCTTGTAAGAGGTGATCCCTTTCTTCTGCTTTCCGTAGTTCGTATTGGGTGCGACGGGTGATAGTTTCGACACGAAATTCTAAGAAAACTTGTAAAAAGTCTTTTATTGTCAGCAGTTGGGGTTCCCCGTTGACCAACGCTAACATATTCGCCCCAAAATTACCTTGTACGGGGGTTTGTTTATAGATATTGTTAAGGACAACTCTGGGGTAAGCGTCTCGTTTCAGTTCGATCACCACCCGCATTCCGTCGCGATCGCTTTCATCCCTAATATCAGAAATGCCGTCGATGCGTTTATCGTTAACCAAGTCGGCGATACGTTCAATTAAAGCTGCTTTATTGGTTTGATAGGGTAGTTGAGTGATGATAATGGCTTCGCGATCGGGGCGGCCTCGTTGCTCTATGGTTTCTATTTCCGCTACACCACGCATGGTAATGGAACCCCGTCCGCTGAGGTAAGCGTCATGGATACCAGATCGCCCTAATATTTGTCCCCCTGTGGGAAAGTCGGGGCCAGGGATGATTTTAATTAGTTCTTTTTCTGTTAATTCTGGGTTATGGATAAGGGCAATGGTTCCGTCGATTAATTCTCCGAGGTTGTGGGGTGGAATATTGGTAGCCATTCCCACAGCGATACCAGAGGAACCGTTGAGCAGTAATTGCGGTATTCTAGCAGGTAAAACAATGGGTTCTTGTTGCGAGCCATCGAAGTTATCGGCAAAGTCAACTGTATCTGCTTCAATATCCCTGAGTAGGGCGTTGGTTGATAAAGCTTGCAGACGACATTCTGTGTAACGCATGGCTGCGGGGGGATCGTTATCCACCGAACCAAAGTTCCCATGTCCTTCGATGAGTGGACTGCGCATGGAAAAGTCTTGGGCCATACGCACTAAGGCATCATAAACCGCTGTGTCACCGTGGGGGTGATATTTCCCTAACACTTCCCCAACAACACGGGCGCATTTTCTAAAGGGGCGCTCTGGAGTTAAACCTAGTTCATACATGGCGTAGAGGATGCGACGATGAACTGGTTTTAAACCATCCCTCGCATCGGGTAATGCTCGTCCCACAATGACGCTCATGGCGTATTCTAAATAAGAACGGGACATTTCATTACTCAAGTCTGTGGGGATAATTCTATCTTGAGGGATGGTCATAAGTGTCTTAACTCCGTTAACAGGGATGATTTTCTTATATTTTTGACAAAAAAAGCCGAATATTTATTTTAATCAGTCTATTTTTATCGCTCACCACCCTACATTTTAGCACAAAAGGAAGGATAAATGGAGCTTTAATTCTTGAGTTAATCAATCTTTTCTAGAAAGGATCACTTTTTTCCCTTAATTTCTCTTAAAATTACCCAAAATTTCTATCATCTATTGCCCATTGTTCATTATTTATGAACGGTTCTTTTTATGGGTCACTTCAATGACAGTATGAACATTTCCTCTGGGATTAAAATCACCTTTTAATGTTGCTTCTAATGGGTCACAAGCTGCCACAAAATCATCTAAAATCTGGTTAACGGACTCTTCATGGGAAATATAGCGATCTCGATAACTATTAATGTACAATTTAATGGCTTTTAATTCCACGACTTTCTCATCGGGAACATAAGTTAAATGTAAGGTAGCAAAGTCTGGATAACCAGAAAAAGGACATTTACAAGTAAATTCTGGTAAAGTAACATTAATTGTATAATAACGACCCATACGAGGATTGGGAAAAGTAATTAGTTTTCCTGCTTCAATTTCCCGTTCCCCGTATTTCATTGATGAGTTTTCACTATTTTTAGCCTTTGTCATGACAATAATTTACAATAATTTCATCAATTCTAATATAGCATTTTGTACCCAAATTGATCAATTACTAACTAACCAAACAATAAATCTTGCACCTCTATTATTGTCTAAAATTGGGCTAAATAACTCAATTAATCCTCCCATTTTAGTTATGAATTCTTTAACAATAGCTAATCCTAAACCACTTCCTGAAATATCATTTTTGCTCTGAATTCCTCTGTAATGCCTTTCAAAAATATGCTCTTTATCCTCTAGAGGAATCCCATAACCTGTATCTTCAATTAAAATTCCTTGATATTTTTTATCATCAATTATTTTAGATAAACCCAATTTTATTGTAACTTTACCCGATGAAGGTGTATATTTGATGCTGTTATCAATTAGATTACTAAATACCTCTCTTAATGACGAGGAGTTTCCTAATATTGGTTCTAAATGTTTAGGTTTATCAACTCGTAAATTAATCCCTTTATTCTCAGCAATAGACTCCGCAGAAATCAGAACTGTTTCTAAGATATCCCAAACATCAACTTCTGTTAAAGTTAAAGACTGTGAAGCAGGTAAAGAGAAAGATAAATTATCAGAAATATCTACAGATTCCGTGTTTAAGGTGATAACTTCTTCTTCATTAATGAGAGAGTTTTCATAACTCTCAAAATCTTTGATTAAGTCTTGTAAATGCTCCCCTTCTTGTACTATATTCTTAACAATAGAACTACTCTGTTCATCGCCCCCCAAACGCTTTAATAATAGTTTACCAAACACTTTTAAGGCGGTTAAAGGGTTCCTTACTTGATGAAAGAGATCATCAAGGCGATCTCGTTCCTGCTGTTGTTTTAACTGTTGTCGTTGCAGTTGTCTCTCATACCACTCTCCACGCTGATCCAATAAACAAGCAATGGCTAAAGTATCCGCTATTTGCTGAACTTGATTAAATTCTTCTGGTTGCCAGGGATAGGCTTCTCTATACGTCACCAAGACCCCTAAAACAGTCTCTTGATAAACTAAAGGTAAGACAATCTGATAATCTTTGGCCTCAACTCTCTCATTTTCTGGGATAATCAAAGAGCGATCGAGATTAGTGGGCAAACCCTTAGATAAGTTGGATAGGTTTATCTCCTGTTTACCCTCCCTCAACTGAGTGGGTTGCTCTCCTGGCCTTTCTATAGTCTCCCTCAACGGATAAATCAGCACAGGAATTAAATTAACTGCCTTACCCTCTTCTTCTGAGGTTAAATAAACTGCACTCCAGTCTGCTTGCAAAGCAGTGGCTAATAACCTCGCTTGAGAGTGACATAAAGCTATAAAGTCTTGACTGGGATCAGGGATACTAGCAGTGGCAGAAAACATAAGGAAAAAAGGCTATATGTTAACATTTGTTACAAAAAATTAAGTTTTATAACAGAGATTCAGGGTACTGAGTAATAATAAATTCCACAATAGCACTTCTGGCCTGGGATAGAAAGGATTATGCAAAATTAACGATTGTGTAAGCAATGCTTGATTTTTAGAAATTAAAGGGATATAATGACCTCGGATTTTGTAACTATGACTACAATAAAGTAGTCCAAACAGGAGGTAATGAGGTTGGCAAGAAAGCGCAAACGGAAAAGTCGTCGTCGCCAGGAAGGACGGAAGATTCTCGAGCTTGTACCCCAGTATAATATCGAAAGCGGCGAAGATAAACCAGTAACTGCCGCTAGGAAATATATTCATGCCATTGGGATAGAACCCCCGGCCTTACTTGTTGTTAGACGAAACGAACACACCACTGATAGATATTTTTGGGCAGAGAAAGGTTTATTTGGCGCACAATACGTTGAAGAAAACCATTTTCTCTTCCCCAGTCTCAAAGAATACCAGCCGCAAGTGCCTAAAACACAAACAAAGACTCCTGCTTTCACTGGTTAACGACGAATAAACACAGAAAACAACCTTATCCCCCACTGCCATCTAGGGGGATTTTTGTTCGCTTGATTATTATATCTCAATTGGCCGATTTGAGGGGGAAAGTTTGTTTTAATTGGATCACTTCGTCACGATGGGCGGTTAAAGTTAAGATACTACCTGGCTGTGATCCCTCTTGGTTGAGACTTTCCAGGGAAAAAGAAACAGTTTCCATTCTTCGGGCTTTTTTCCAGTAAAAAATTCCAGCGATGGGGGACAAAAGTTCTAGGGCAAAAAATAAGGGAGTTAGAGCAGGATAAAGAAAGGATAAAACTAATATTAAGCAAAAAAATCCTGATGCTGCTAATATACTGAGAAAAATTGCTAAAAACCAACTTGGGCGAACTAAACCTTCAAAAGTCATAGTATCTTGAGCGGCATCAGAGGAGGTGACGTTGTAAGCCCGTTGTTTAAAATAGTCCTTAAGTTGCTCCAATAAAGAGGTTTTGGGGACTTCTGAGATGAGTTGAACCTGTTCCGTGCGGTCCTTAACCGAAGCGCGAATAAAGAAAAATAACCCTACCATCAACAGAAGGGTGAGGAAAAAGGTTGAACTTAAAATGGGCATATTCACAATCTTAAACCTTGAAATCTTAAATTATTTACGTTAATCCTAGCATTGGCTCGTAACTCTGAGTTAGAGTGACAGTCATCATAGAGATTTTTCTTTGGATCGATTAAACATTAAAATTCCTTGACTCCCCACCCTCCCCAGTCTCCCAGTCTCCCCGTCTCCCCCTCTCCCCACAGTATATTATTAAGACAGAGTTCAAATTATGTCCCCCCCCAGGGGAAGGTATTTTATACTAAGGATTAGGGAGCGTTTAGGAAATATCCACCCCATACTTGCTTTCGTTTTAAACTATCATTGAGGTAACAAATATGGTCGCAACGCCAGATAGACAACACATTCACCCTATTGAGGGAACCAATAAAAGCGATCGCGTGGCGGTTTTGTTGATGGGTTACGGTGAAGTTGAAAGTTATGAAGATTTTGCCAATTATAATGAACAAGCTTTAAATTTGTTAACGGCAAAATTTGCACCAGTTCCCACATGGATCTATCCTCCTTTAGCTAAGTTATTAGCTATGTTTGACCTCCATGAATGGCAACATCAACACGATCATTTCGTTTCCCCTCATAATCATATTTTCGAGCATCAACGGGCTTCTATTGAAAAGAGCTTACAAGAAAAATGGGGCGATCGCATTCAAGTTTTTAAAGCATTTAACTTCTGTAAACCGTTTTTACCAGAACAAGTTTTAACGGAAATTAAATCCCAAGGATTTGAGAAAATATTAATCTATCCTTTGTTAGTGGTGGACTCTATTTTTACCAGTGGCATTGCTGTTGAGCAGGTTAATAGTGCTTTAGAATCTTTATCAGAGGGAGATGCTCATTGGTTAAAAGGTTTACGTTATATTCCCTCTTTTTATAACGAACCTACCTACTTAGATTTAATGGCTAAATTAGTAGAAGAAAAAATCAAGAAAGATTTAACCGATAAATACCTTCCTTCTCAAATTGGAATTATTTTATTAAATCATGGTTGTCCCCACGAAGCGAAAGGTTTTACATCAGGAATTGATGAAAGTCAGATATTATATGAATTAGTCAGAGAAAGATTGATTCATCGTTATCCTTTGATTTCTGTGGGTTGGTTAAATCATCAAACTCCCTTGATTAAATGGACACAACCTAATGCAGAATTAGCTGCTAAAAATCTCATGGAATTAGGGGCCAAGGCAATTATATTTATGCCTATTGGTTTTGCGACAGAAAACCATGAAACTCTCTTAGATGTAGAACACATTATTCATGGTTTACATAAGAAAAATTCCGATGTTACTTATGTACAGATGCCTTGTGTTAATGATGAACCATAATTTTGCGAAATGGCTGCACAATGGGCA
Source organism: Crocosphaera watsonii WH 8501 (assembly GCF_000167195.1). Taxonomy (GTDB): domain Bacteria; phylum Cyanobacteriota; class Cyanobacteriia; order Cyanobacteriales; family Microcystaceae; genus Crocosphaera; species Crocosphaera watsonii. The sequence goes on from NZ_AADV02000034.1 coordinate 20,979, forward strand.
GATAAGCATATTGGAGAGTTATTATCAGCAGAAGCTTTAACGGTTAATCCTACTTTAGCAGTGGGTAATTTAGATGTTAACCATCATCATCATGATCATGGGAATGGACATCATCATCATCATTAATTGAGCTTAGAAATAGGGGTAAAATTGAATAGTTTACTCCTATTTTTACAAGTTCGTAAGTCTTGGCTTTAGCCTTGATAATGAGAAGCTTTGAAAGTCCTAAAGGACTTACTACAGGCCGATGCTTGTACTGCATCAAGTATATTTTCAATTTACCTTTAAACCCCCCGTTAACAGCAGGATCTTATGAGCATTTTTATGTTATAATATGCACTTAATTTTGCTAAATTCATAATTATAATGAAAAAAAGATCAAATTGGTTGCGATTGTTACCTTATTTATTAACAGAATGGCCGTCATTATTAAAAGGGTTTTTATGTATTTTAGGCTTTGTTTTAGTGACATTAGCTTTACCTTATTTAGCAGGACAAGTTTCTTTAAATATTGGACAAGGTAATCTAGAAAAAGTTGCTTATTGGTTGGGTTTAGGAACTTTAGCTTTTTTAGTTCGGGGGATTTTTCAATACGGGCAAAATATCTTTATGATCGATGCTTCTTTGGAAATGGTGTTAAGTGTTCGTAACAAAGTTTATGCTCATTTACACAAACTGGGACTCGATTATTTTGAAGTTGCCAAGACAGGGGACTTAACCTACCGTTTAACAGCAGATATTGACAAAGTTGGCGAAATTGTAGACAAATTATCCCATCAATTTGTATCTAATGTACTGCAATTAATTGTCATTCCTGCTTATATGTTTTATTTAAACTGGCAGCTAACTATTGCTAGTCTGATTTTAGCCCCTCTTATGGCTACTTTGGTGAGTATGTTTGGTGAAAAATTATTAATATTATCCCGTCGTAGTCAAAATCAAATTTCTAATCTTTCTGCCCTGTTAACAGAGGTTTTTAGTGGTGTTCGTGTGGTTAAAGCTTTTGCTGCACAAGATTATGAAGTAAAAAGATTTGCACAAGAAGCTAAAGAAAATCGTCGGGCAAGATATAGGGCAGAGAAATTAAAAGCCACCCAATATCCTGTAGTGGGATTCTTACAAGCAGTTAGTATTATGTCCCTCTTTTTTATTGGAGGATGGCAAATTTCTCAGGGTAATTTAGCATCAGAAGAATTCGTTAGTTATTTAGCTGCGGTTGCTATCTTGCTGCATCCTATCGATTTAATGACCAGTAATTATAATGAATTCAAACAAGCAGAAGCATCGGTGGATCGCATTTTTGAATTGATGGATGAAAAACCCACAGTTAAGGAAACTGAAAATAGTTTAACTCTGCCACAAGTAACAGGAAAAGTAGAATTTTCTGAGGTTAGTTTTGCCTATAAATTAGATAAACCCGTCCTCAGAAAACTGAGTTTACTAGCAGAACCTGGACAAATTATAGCCTTGGTAGGTTCATCCGGTGCAGGGAAAACAACATTAGTTAATTTATTACCTCGTTTCTACGATCCCCAAGATGGAGAAATTTTAATCGATGGAATTGATATTAAAGAGGTTAGTTTAAAAAGTTTACGCCGACAAATTGGGATTGTTCCCCAAGAAACCACTTTATTCTCAGGAACTATTGCTCAAAATATTGCCTATGGCCAAGAAGAATTAGATTATGAAGCAATCGAAAATGCTGCAAAAATTGCCAACGCACACTCATTTATCAGTCAATTTTCTCAAGGGTATCAAACTTGGTTAGGAGAAAGGGGTGTTAATCTCTCAGGGGGACAAAAACAAAGAATTGCGATCGCTAGAGCAGTCTTATTAAATCCTCGTCTTATGATCTTAGATGAAGCGACATCAGCACTGGATTCTGAATCAGAAGCGTTGGTACAAGAAGCATTAGAAAGAGTAATGAAGAATCGTACCGTTTTTGTCATTGCTCACCGTTTAAGCACCGTCCGCAGTGCTGATTGTATTTTGGTCTTAGAAAAGGGTCAAGTAGTGGAGTCAGGAAACCATGATCAGTTGTTAGGAAAACAAGGCCGTTATGCTAAGTTTTATCAACAACAATATGCTAAAGGTACAGAAGAATTTTAGGTTAAATCTAAAAGAGAATAAATACAAATATACGGTTTTAAAAAACCTACACAAATTGATTGTCTTTAATAATCTTGAGTATTTTTGAAGAAGATCAAAATTTGTGATAGGATGAGAAGTGGAGAAACATTATTATTTTAATTTTCCGTAATATTAGTGTTAATAGGATGAACAAAATTGCTTTCAATAAGTTACCTATATATGAGATTGTATTTGTCATAGAATTTGAGGCAATCAGTTTTCCTTCAGCTTATCTTGGGTTATATTGGGAAAAGATTAAAGATAGATTTCCTCAGACAGAAGATCAACCTAGTTATTTTGAAGATGAAAACTCTTTATTTGGTAATACTGTTAGTAAAGTTTCATTTGTTAATCCTGAGTTAGACCGTTTGATTCAGATCAGTAATAATGGATTTGGTTATAGTTATAAAACAGACAATAATAATAATGAACTTGATTTTAAAAGTATATTAGATGATTTTCTTTCGGAGTGGAATACTTTTAAAGATTGGTATTCAAGATTCTTATTACAAGATGAAAAAATGCAAATAAATAGTAATAATTATAAGTTGCTTGTTTCTTATATATTTGACGAACGTTTAGAGTGGTTTAGTCCTCAAGATAATCCTAAATTCTTTAATTTTATTAATAACAATATTAAGGATTTTAATGGGGAGCTAAAATTGTATGATTTTCAACTCATGTTAGGATTACCTAATTCTCTGGGAATACTTCAAATATCATCTGATCAAAAAATTAGATTAGAGGATGAGTCGTTCGTAATGTTTTTAAACTTATTATCTCAAACAATGGAAGAAATAGAATTTGATGATGAGTCACATCTTCGTAATTGTTTAATGTCTGTTTATGAACAAAGTCTAGATAACTTGATGAAATTAACAACAGAAAATTTACAGGAAAAATGGAGGTAACATTATGACTCAAACTCTTATTGATTCAAAATATAAAGAAGAAAACTTAGTTGATAAATTACCTCAACTTACTGCTTCTACTGGATATAGAAAAATGACCTTAGTTTACGAAACAAAAACTCGAAAAGTTACGAATAAAAAGAAAAGAAAAGGTGATATAAATAAATATCAAAGATATTTAAAAAATCGGAGTGTGATTTTCCAGGATTATGCTGTTTCTAATAAACAGTATAAAGAACCAGATGAGTATATTAAAATTGCTGCTCAAAAAGCAATCTCTGAAAATGAACAGAAGACACAAGAGCCAACACTTTATGATAAATTTATGGAAAGTGGATTAATCGGATGTTGTTCTGTTGAAGAAGATTTATCAACAACTTATAAACAAGTTTTATCAGATAGTTTAGAGTCAAAATATGATCAGAGAATTGTAAATATTCAAGAAAAACTTAAAAATTATCCCGACTGGGATTGAGAAGAACAAATAAAAAGAAATCAAAAAGCTTTGAAGAAATTAAAAGAAAGACATCAAAAAACTTTACAGATTGATGATAAAGAAGCTTGTCATAGAGAAGAAGAATTTGAGAGGTTTAAACAATTAATGGATCAATTTCGCCCCCAAGGTTCTAAACTATATTCTGAAGATTAAACAATGATTGTTTTTCTCGATTCAGGAGTGTTAGGATTACTAACCAATCCTAACAAAAAGGGTCAGCCTTTATTATGTGAAAACTGGCTTTATTCTTTGTTAGCTAAAGGAGTTGTTGTTAGTTCTGATGTTTGCGATTATGAAGTTAGAAGAAGTCTTCTTGTAGAAACAAATAAAAATCGGAGTGATAATAGTGTTAATAATTTGGATGATTTACGGGAAACTATTGATTTCCTAAAACTGGAAACAGAAGTGATGTTGTGCGCTTCTCAAGTTTGGCGAGAAGCTCGTCAAAGGGGAAGAAAAACCGCAGATGATTCCAGCTTTGATGTAGATATGATTATTATTGCTCATTGGCGTTTACTAAAAGAAGAACATCCGAGTCGTTATATTGTCATTGCTACTACCAATGTTAAACATTTAAGTGAGTTTAGTGAAGCTTTAAACTGGGAAGATATTAAATTATAAAAATGATAAAATAAATTGTAACTTAATCAGGAATAGATAAATTTTAGTTTTAAAAGAATTATGAGTATTGTTATTTTTGGCAGCATAAACATGGATATGATCGCCCAAACACCCCATCTCCCTCAACCTGGAGAAACGGTTATCGGTGATCACTTTATTACCTTACCAGGGGGAAAAGGAGCAAACCAAGCGGTTGCAACGGCAAAATTAGGGCGTTTAACCTATTTTGTGGGACGGGTTGGGGGTGATAGTTTTGGTAGAGAATTATTGAAGCGATTAGAAACACTTAAAATTAATACCCAAGGAGTTTTTATTGATCAGAAAACTTTCTCAGGGGTAGCGATGATTAATGTAGAAACCTCGGGAGAAAATACCATTATTGTTATTCCTGGGGCCAATGGTAATATTGATGAATCTGATATCACCCGTTTAGAGAAAATTCTTTCTAAAACTAGCCTGTTATTATTACAACTAGAAATCCCTTTGGCGGCAGTAGAAATGGCAGCTAGAGAAGCCAAAGAATTAGGGGTAACAGTTATGCTAGATCCTGCTCCTGCTCCTGAAAAGTTGCCCGATCGCCTATACCCTTTAATTGATATTATTACCCCCAATCAAAACGAAGCAGAGAAATTAGTAGGTTTCCCTTTAGATAATGAAGAAGAAATCAAAAAAGCTGCTAATGTTTTGCTCAAAAAAGGTGTCAAAATTGTTGTGATTAAATTGGGGGATAAAGGAGCATTTTACGCCACGGATAAGGAGCAAGATTTTGTCCCCGCTATCAAGGTTAAAACCATCGATACTGTTGGTGCAGGAGACGGATTTAATGGGGGGATAGCTGCTGCTTTGGATCGGGGTTTGTGCCTAAAAGAAGCCCTGAAATGGGGAACAATTGTTGGAGCTTTAACCACTACAAAAGAAGGCGCACAAACTGCTTTACCTGATTTAGATGTGGTTCACTCTTTGTTGTTATCTGATAACTCTTCAGTGTAAATAGGGTTTGCTGAAAAAGTTTCTCCAAAATTTATGGCACTTTTGACCAAGAATTTTCTGACAAATCAATAAGTTTTAGTACATAAAAATTGTTTAAAGTATAATCAAAATTAATGAAAGGCGGTTTGATGAGTTCCCCTGTTCTATTATTAGTAAATAAGGACAAAAAAAGCGACAAAAACTGCCTCAGAAGTTTAGAAAGATTGACAACTAAAAATGTAATAGCAATAGATGTAATGGAGGTTTCAGGGAGTTTTGTCATCACGAGATTTAGGCTAAATCTTCGTTTAGCTTGTCCAAACTTTCCCTCAATAGCATTACGGAAGCATTCATCGGAGTGGGCTTGTTTCTTTTCTTCTTCACTGACATTTTTCGGAGGTCTTCCTAACTTCGGACCACTGATTCTTATCCCTCTTTCCTTACACCAATTTCTGTTTTCCATAGTTCGATAAATTTTATCTACATGGACGGATTCGGGATAATAGCCAAACGTTTCTTTATACTTTTCTACTTGTTCTTTTAAATGACAAGATTCATTGAAGTTTTCCCAACTTATTTTGTCTAGAAACACATAGTTATCTACACAGCTTACTGAGAGTTTAGCTCCAAACTCTATTGGTTTTCCTGCTTTCCCCTCACTATTG
>NZ_AADV02000033.1 GCF_000167195.1 Crocosphaera watsonii WH 8501
ATCGGAATCCTCAACTGGTAATCTCTGGGAAAAAGAGTCGAGAGTATGCTAAAAGTGTATAATTTGATTATTTGGATAATCGAGAGTATATGTCCAGAAAACCTAAAAAGCTTCGACTCTTATAAGTGGCATGCCACCTAATAGATTAGGCATAACTAAACTGCGAGTATGACGTTCTTTAAATAGGCCATAAACTCTCTTCCTTCTCGTAAACGACGCACTAACATTTGCGGATCACCTAACATTTCTTTAACAATAGGAACGATGGTACGACGACGGAAATAGAAACGACGATACATCTGTTCAACTCCCTCCTCAATTTCCGCAGCAGAAAGATTAGGATATTGTAAAGTAGATAGTTGAATACCGGAACTGGCCACTAAATTTTTATTAGTAAACCAACCATTTTCTTGCGCTTGCTTATATAATTCTGTGCCAGGATAAGGGGAAGCGATGGACACTTGAATCGTATGGGGACTAATATCACAAGCAAAGCGAATGGTGTCTTCAATGGTTTCTTTACTTTCGTTGGGTAAACCCAGAATAAATGCCCCGTGTACCTTAATACCCAGTTTATTGCAGTTATTCATAAACCTACGGGCAACTTCTAATTTAATGCCTTTCTTCACCCCGTCTAATACCCCTTGATTTCCTGATTCAAAACCAACCAATAACAAGCGTAAACCATTATCTCTTAGGGTTTTTAAGGTTTCGTAATCTAGATTAGCACGGGCGTTACAACTCCAGGTTAGGTTAAGCTTTTTCAGATGTTCACTAATAGCCATAACCCGTTTTTTATCGATGGTGAAAGTATCATCATCAAAGAAATATTCTCGAACCTCATTACCCCAAATAGACTTAGCTAAAGCCATTTCTTTGCCCACAGCTTCGGGACTCTTGGCGCGGTATTGATGCCCTCCGATGGTTTGGGGCCATAAACAAAATGTACATTGCGCCGGGCAACCTCTTCCTGTGTACAAAGAGACGTAAGGATGCTGTAAATAACCGATAAAATAGTTACGGAAATTTAGATGTTGTTCGTACATGGGGAAAACACTGGGCATTGAGTCCCAATCGTGAATTAATTCCCGTTCTTCGGTATGCTTAATGTTACCCAAAGCATCACGATAAGTCAGTCCCTTAATATCTTCGTAGGGTTTGCCTTCTGCTAACTCCTTACAAGTGTAATCAAACTCGTTGCGACAAACAAAGTCTATAATAGGATGGTCTTTTAGAGTTTGAGTGGGTAAAACCGCAGCATGGGCCCCCAATAACCCTACCTGTGTATCAGGGTTTTGCGCTTTGATAGCCTCGGCACATTTAACATCATTGGGTAAGGTGGGGGTACTGGTGTACATAATTACCAGTTCGTAGTCCTTGGCAATTTTTAAGACATCCTCGACGTTTTGATAATGAGCCGGTGCATCGACTAATTTACTACCTGGCACTAAAGCTGCTGGTTGTGCTAACCAGGTGGGATACCAAAAAGAGGTAATTTCTCGTTTAGCTTGATAGCGGGCCCCTGCTGCCCCATCAAAACCATCAAAAGAGGGGGGACTTAAAAATAGGGTCTTTTTCATGTTTTTCCTTCCCGTTCACATTTACTCACATTAGTTACTCATAGGCACACTTACCTGATGAGTAAGTCCCTGTAATGCTAACGAATTTTCTATTAGTTGATCAAGCAATTATGAAGTTAAAAGTAAGATTTTTTTGTTAAAAATTTATAGAGACTGATAGTTTGGTAAAATAAACAGTGATCATTCCTTATTGTGGATAGGTAATAGTGAAGTTTCGTCGTTTTTTTGCCACTCTCATCCTTGGTGTTATTCTGTTTCTCTCCCTCGCAGCAAGCAGCGTCTACTGGATACTGAAACCGAGTCCTTTTCCTTTATTAGCAGGAGGAGTTATCAAAGAACCAACTACAGCAATTTTTCTTCCCAGACAAGCACCAGTAATGGTTTCTTTGTTGACTAACCCCGATCGCTTGGATGCTTTGGGACAGTTTATTGCTTCCCCTGAAAAAAGACGGCGATCGCATCAAGAAATACTCACTATTGAAAAAACTTTATTAGCTAAAACAGGATTAGATTATCAATCGCAAATTCAACCCTGGTTAGGGGAAGAAATGACCTTAGCGGTTACTTCTCTTGACTACGATCATAACCCTGATAACGGTGTTAAACCTGGTTATTTATTGGCGGTTTCTACTAAAGACCAACAACTGGCAAAAGAGTTCCTACAAACTTCCTATTCCACCGATGCGATCGCCGGAACTTCTGACTTGGTTTTTGAACCTTACAAGGGGGTTAATTTAATTGCTCAACAAAACCCTAATCTGACGAAAAATACACCCCTTTCTGCTACAGCAGTTGTAGGAAATATGGTTCTTTTCGCCAACGATATACAAGTATTAAAGGAAAGTATTAATAATGCACAAGTTCCTGATCTAAACTTAAACAACGCACCAGGTTACAAAAAAGCATTAAAGACAATCGTTGATCCTAGAATTGGCATTGTTTATACTAATTTTCCAGCTTTATCTGCTTGGTTAGCTAATCTACCCATTCCCGAATTACCTGAGATTACCCAAACTTTAACCATTGCCTTTTCTATCAAAGAAGAGGGTTTAGTAGCTGAAACGGCTTTAATTGGAGTCTCAGGAGAAAGCGATCGCTCCCCTATTTTATCGGAACCAGTGGGGGCGTTTTCCTATCTTCCTGACAACACAATTTTAACCGCAGCAGGAACTAACTTAAATCAATTATGGCAACAAATTGAGACAGGGTTAGACCAAGATAGTCCCCTACAACAACTATTAAATCGAACTATAAACTCTCTAGAAGAACCGTTAGGTGTACATTTAGCAAAAGATGTTTTTCCTTGGGTTCAAGGAGAATTTAGCTTGGGTTTAGTACCAAAAGAGGAAGGGGGTGAAGCGGACTGGATTTTTGTCGCCCAAAAAAGTCCCGATGTTGCCATGGATGAAGTATTAACACAGTTTGATCAACAAGCAGAAAACGCTGGTTATACAGTAGGAAAATTACCCTTATTAAACACAGACGTAACAGTTTGGACACAGCTAAAAGCAACGGTTAATCCCGATAAGCAAAACTTAGCTAGTTTGCAAGCTGAGGTGAGTGGTATTCATGGTAATGTTGATGATTATGTTATCTTTTCTACTTCAATAGAAGCTATTTCTGAAGCTATTTCTGATGATTATACAAAACTAATAGACACAGAAGAATTTCAGCACGTAGTTGAAGGATTATCCCCAGAAAATGACGGTTATTTCTATATTAACTGGCAAAAAAGTGAACCCATTTTAAACCAAAAATTACCCATTACTAAAGTAGTGGAATTTGGCGTTAAACCCTTATTAAGAAATATTCGTTCTTTCACCGTAAGTAGTCAAGGTAGTCAAGACAATATTCGTCGTGCTACTATTTTCTTCAATATTGGTGTCTAAAACAGTAGGATGCTTGTAAGAGCTTAGAAAGCTGTGTTACTATTTGTCAATAAATGTAAATAAGACACCGATATAAAAAACATGAAAGTAAAACATCCCATTAATTTGCACAAAGCACTAACATTGTTCTTTTTTAATCTTAATATAATTTAAGAATAACATAGTAATTTTATCCCTTGTCCATTGTCCATTATCCATTGTCAAGTATCTTATTAGAAACTTCTTTTAATACCTGTAAGCTTCTTAAAGAGCTACTAATTAAATGTATTGAATTTGATGGATTTGTAAGCATCTGACGGGCTATAATAAAAGGGCGTAGGCTTCCATCTTCTGTAAAAGCCCCAGTTAGGTCTGGTAAATCTTGCTGACAACCATCACTAATAACCCGAATCATAGCCACAGGAATGTTTAATTTCTCACTCCAATTTAAGAGTGCGTAACCTTCCATATCGACTACATCAGCTTGATATTTTTTACCTAATAAAAGCTTTTCTTCAGCAGAACAAATAATGCGATCGCTGCTTATTCCTTCCCCGATAATAGTCTTATTTCCTAACTGCTTAAATAACCTCTCAGTCAAAAACTGGTTACACGAGCCCTTATTTTCCTGACTATAATCCATTAAACCACACTTTTTGTACAAAATCACATCCCCCACAGAATAATTTAGGGACAAACTACCCCCCAACCCCATCATAATCAGTCCTTGAGGCACTTTATTAACAAAGTTTGGAGATTGTTGCCATTGTTGGAGAAAGGTAGTTAAAGGTTGAATACCAGCAGGAATGGCTATAATATCGAGCTTTGCCGAATTTTTCCCCATTCCATCGCAGACTGTTTTATATTCCATCCCTTGAGGGACTAAAACAGTATCAAAATTAGGGTTTTTGGGATTAGGCTTATAATTAGAGTATGTTCTAGATGACATAGATAATTTTTGTCAATTTTTACTCAAAGATAGCCTAAAAATGATGACAGACTCTATTATTCTCCAGGTAGATCGAATTGCTAAACAATTTGCTGCTGATACCCTTCGGGTGGTTGATGAAGTTAGCTTTCAATTAGCCCCAGGAGAAATTTTAGGCTTATTGGGTCCGTCAGGTTGCGGCAAAACCACCCTTCTACGCATGATTGCCGGGTTTGAGCAACCCACCACCGGAACGATAACCTTAGGAGGGGATATGGTTGCCAGTGCCTCTCGGTTGCTACCCCCGGAAAAACGTAACACGGGAATGGTTTTTCAAGATTACGCTTTGTTTCCCCATCTCAACATCGCTAAAAATATTGCTTTTGGCTTAAATAAGAGACGATTAAACAAAAAACAGATAAAACAACGTATCGACGAAGTATTAACCCTGATCGGACTAGAAGGCTTAGAAAAACGCTATCCTCACCAACTCTCAGGAGGACAACAACAACGGGTAGCTTTAGCTAGAGCATTAGCCCCCCAACCCGCCTTAATTTTACTCGATGAACCCCTCAGTAACCTGGATGTACAAGTTCGTGTTAGGCTGTGCCACGAAATTCGCCAAATTCTCAAAGCAACGGGTATAACCGCCATTTTTGTTACCCACGACCAAGAAGAAGCTTTAGCCATCTGCGATCGCATTGGGGTCATGTCTCAAGGCAAAATCGAACAACTGGGAACCCCTGAAGCCATTTATACTCGTCCGGCTTCTCGTTTTGTGGCTGAATTTGTCACCCAGGCTAATTTTATCCCTGCTCAAAGACAAGGACAACTCTTGATCACAGAAATAGGTGCATGGGAGCTTACTTCTTCTCAGGAAACGGTTTCTCAAGGAGACTTAATGGTGAGACAAGAGGATATCAGTTTAAAAGCCGATGATACAGCTAAGGTAGTTATCAGCGATCGCCAGTTTTTAGGGAGAGAATACCGCTACTGTTTACAAACCCCTTCCGGTGGTCAAATTCATGCTAGAACGACTTTACATACTCAGTTAGAAGTTGGTACTAAAGTTCAACTAGCGATCGCTTCTCAGTCTGCTCAAATCTTTCCGGCTGTTTCTTCATAGCAGTGAAACTTGTAGGCCGATGCACTGCCCACCCTACTAACTACACATGAACGTAGGGGTCAACGGCCGTTGACCCCTACAATATAGTAATGGTTGAGTCGAGGGAAGGTATTATCCTTCGCCCCTCTCATTTAGATCCGTGCTTGCGACTTTCACCGCACACGGCTCCCGACAAGTTAGACTTTTCCAGTCTTGCCCGTGTGGATATGCTGGTGGCAGCTATGGTGGACTGCTATTAAGTTTTTAGGCTCCCAGTTATCGTGGTTTCCGTCTATGTGATGGAGTTGAACCCTCTCATCGTCCATAAACTTCAATCCACAATGTCCACATGAATGGTGTTGTCTTTTCAGACATTTAGAGGTTGCACCGTCGTAGAGCTTACTGTTACGCTTACTCCAATACAGGGTGTCTCCGTCGTAGGGTGATTTGTTGCCTTTGACATTGACATGGCTGTTTTCACTGCGTGATACTGCTGGAAAAGCCTTCTTGATAAGTTCTGATGCCTTGTATCGGTTCAGTTTCTTTTCTTTGTTGAAGACTTTGAAAGCTCTGTGTGCTGTTCTCCATAAGGAGAAGCGAGAGCCGTCCATTTTGCAATACCTATGATAGTTTCGCCATCCTCTGACTAGGGGAGCTAATTTCTTAGCTTTAACCTTAGCCCCATAATTCGAGCAGTTGACGATATCTTTGACTTTCTGACGGAATGTTCTGTAATTGTCCTCTGATGGGACGCATCTGAACTTTCCGTTGGTTTGCACTTTGAAGTGCCAGCCTAGAAAATCAAATCCTTCTGTCGCTCTGACGAGTTTGGTTTTCTTTTCACTTACCTTTAGTCCTCTGGCTGCTAGGAACTCTTGTATGTCTTTGAGTATCTTGTCGGCATCGTCTTTAGGCTTTAGAATGACAACCATATCGTCCGCATAGCGGATACTGTAATGGATGTCTTCTATACCGTCCAATGCGACGTTAGCTAATAGTGGACTTACCACCCCCCCTTGGGGGGTTCCTTGTTCTGGAAATTCTGGATTGACACCTGCTTTCAAGCATCTCCATATCCCAGTCTTGATTGTCTGGGGGGCTATCACCCTTTCCATGATTGAGGTGTGGTTAATCCTGTCGAAGCATTTTTCTATGTCTAGATTTTAACCTTGATTGATATTACTTATTTTCTCAACATTCCCCCCATGGAGATTAAAAATAATTCACCTGTAATTTTAATTCCTATTGATGATCTTACTTGTGGGATCGTTGTGAGTGAGATATGTGAAATTTTTTCCTTTGCTCCCCAAAATATATTAGACAGTAGTAACAGTATTCAAGCAGTAAAAGAAAACTACAGTCAAGGAATTATCCAATATCAAGATAAAATGCTGACTCTGCTGGATCTAAAAGAGGTTTTTCACACCAGAGAACTTGCTAGAACCTAGTATTATCCCAGGAATATTTAAAACTTTGGCATACTTTGAGCAAAAATTTTGCGCCACAAATGCCCAACTCATAACTTAATGGAGGAAAATCAGTTAAAGTATTAAATAAAAGCTAAGACGCGCGCTTGAGTATTATGACATCTTCTTCCCTTGCAGTTCGAGAACTTCCCATCTTTCCCTTACCCGAAGTCGTTCTATTTCCAGGTCGTCCTCTACCTCTGCATATCTTTGAGTTTCGTTATCGTATGATGATGAACACCATTTTAGAAGGGGATCGCCGTTTTGGTGTGGTGATGGTTAACCCTGTCGATGGAGAAATAGCTAAAGTAGGAGCTTGTGCAGAATTAATGCGTTTTCAACGTCTCCCCGACGATCGCATGAAAGTTTTAACCATGGGACAACAACGGTTTCGGGTTCTAGAATACGTCAGAGAAAAACCTTATCGAGTTGGTTTAGTAGAATGGCTCGAAGATAAACCAACTAGCGAAAACCTACATCCTTTGGGTAATGAAGTGGGAAAGTTGTTGCAAGATGTTGTCCGTCTTTCAGCTAAGTTAACCGATCAAAAAATTGAACTACCCGATGATTTACCAGAGCTTCCTGTAGAATTATCCTATTGGGTAGCTGGTAACTTGTATGGGGTAGCAGCAGAGCAACAAGGACTCCTAGAAATGCAAGATACTAAAGGCCGTCTTGAGAGGGAAGTTGAAATATTAACCTCTACCCGGAATCATTTAGCAGCACGAACAGCACTAAAAGATGTACTCAAGTAGGTTAACAGTTAACAGTTAACAGTTAACTGTTACCAGTTTTTAAAGTTGTTCAATGTCTGTTTCTTCGAGAAACAACACTGGATAACTTCCATATATCTTGATAATTTCTGTATGATGGGTTAGAGCATCAAGAGCATTAATAATGTTGGGATCTTCGTGGTTCCCTTCAATATCGAGATAAAAGAGATATTCCCCAAGCGATCGCTTGGTGGGACGGGACTCGATGCGACTGAGGTTGATATTGCGTTCCGAAAACACCTGTAATGGTTTCATCAAGGAACCTGGTACATTCTCCGAGACGCTGAAAGCCAAAGAAATACGACTACTCACCGTGGGGGTAGGATCTAACGTCATCACCCAAAAACGGGTACAGTTATCCGGGTAGTCGTTGATATGGTTGGCTAAAATAGGCACATTGTAGAGTTTAGCAGCACGGGGAGCAGCGATCGCCCCTGCTGTGGGTTCGAGACTGATTTTGTCTAGAGCTTCAGCGGTAGAATTAGTAGGAATTAAAGCTATATCTGGTAAGTGTTCCTGTAACCATCTTTGACATTGTGCCAAAGCTTGAGGGTGGGAATAGACAGTTTTTATGCCATTGATAGAGCTTCCCCGTGAAAACAAAGCATGGATAATAGGCAGAACTAACTCTTGTTGAATTTTGAGGTGATCCAGTTTCCAGAGGGTATCTAAGGTACAGGCAACACTGCCCTCCGTTGAATTTTCCACCGGGACTACTGCCTTTTTGGTGTCTCCTTGAGCAACAGAATGCAAAGTTTGAGCAATACTGGGACAAGGACACAATAAACAAGATTTTGCTTGAGTCTTTTCTAACCAATGAGCATAGGCTAAGGCGGCAGTTTCTGCATTAGTACCAACCGGTCCAAGATGAGCAAGAGAAATGACCATAAACTATTTTTTGACGGATGGAATTTATCAATTAGCTGTTGGGTGTTAACAATACAATCAAATTATATCTTTACCATATTGAAAACAATAGTAATGGAAAAAGCTGATTAAGAGAAGACACAATCTTTAGGAATCAGTAACATAATACGTATAATTCAATATTTTAGTCTAAAATAAGAACATTATCCTAAACAAAGACATCAATGGTTAGAAAAACAATCTTAACTGTAGCTCTCGTTTCACCTGAATGGGGTTTTACAATAGAAGAAGGTTCAATATCTAGTCACAAGACAAAAACAACTGTTACAATCCCTTGAACTTGCTTTAGGAGGCTAAAATCATGCCTAGTCGATATAGCATAATTCAGTATGTTCCCAATCCCATCGCCGATGAACGGATTAATATTGGTGTGCTTGCTTTTGATGAAAATTTAGTCAAAGTTTCTTTTCTCAAAAATTGGCAACGTGTTAAAGATTTTGGTGGGGAGAAAATTGACTTTTTGCAAGACTTTGCCGAAAGAATGCAAGTTCAGGCTAATCATGGTTTATTATTCCCAGGAGATGAAAATAATGAGACTCCTAAACAAGACCGATGATCGGAATCTATCGGTCAATTTATAAGTCATGCTGTCACGCCAAAAAGAGGAGAATTTATGAGTAAAATTTATGTACTACTCTTTAACGCCCGAACCGAAAACGAGGGAATTCATACGGTGCAAATGGGCGATCGCAATAAAATTTTGATGTTCGAGTCAGAAGACGATGCCCTTCGCTATGCTTTACTACTAGAAGCACAAGACTTTCCCACCCCTACCGTCGAACCCTTTGACGCAGATGAAATCGAAGAATTTTGTCGTCAAGCGGACTATGACTGGGAACTGATCGCCGCTGGTGAGTTAGCCATCCCCCCAGAACAAAATGTCGAAGATGTCAACTGGGGAGAAGAAGAAGAACCCCCAAAAGCAACAGAAAGCGAACCAACAGCCTCAGAAATGTCCTCAGAACAATTAGAACAAATGCGCCGTAAATTTGAAGGCTTACTGTAACCCCTATGGAAAATATACAACAACGAGGTCATCTGTTAACCGAACAGATCAACCCCAACTCCCAGAATTTAGATCAACTCAATACCGTTGAGTTGGTGACTTTGTTCAACAACGAAGATGCTCAAACCCTAACAGCGATCTCCCAAGCCAAATTAGAACTAGCTCAGGCCATTGATGCGGCCAGTGCAGCCTTGAGTAAAGGGGGGCGTTTATTTTACGTTGGAGCAGGGACTAGCGGACGTTTAGGGGTGCTAGACGCTGCCGAATGTCCCCCCACCTTCTGTACCGATCCCGACATGGTACAGGGCATTATTGCCGGGGGAGCAGCCGCTTTGATCAGGAGTTCGGAAAATTTAGAAGATAGCTCCCAAGACGGGGGCGAAGCCATCGCCCAACGAAAAATCACAGAAAAAGATGTGGTGGTGGGGATCAGCGCAGGAGGCACTACCCCCTATGTTCATGGGGCTTTAAACGCAGCTAAACAGAGAGGAGCAACCACCGTCGCAATGAGTTGTGTTCCGGCTGAGCAAGTCCTTATTATTGTCGATATTGACATTCGCTTGTTAACCGGTCCAGAAATTTTAGCTGGTTCCACCCGTCTTAAAGCAGGGACAGTGACAAAAATGGCTCTAAATATCCTTTCTACGGGGGTGATGGTCAAATTAGGCAAAGTTTACGGCAATCGCATGATCGATGTTTCTGTGACCAATAGCAAGCTCTATGATCGTGCTTTACGCATTCTAGAAGAATTGACAGAATTAAGCCGTCAAGAAGCAGCACAGTTACTCGATCGCAGTGGTAAACGGGTTAAACTAGCCCTATTAATGCACTGGACAGGGCTTGATCCCGAAGCAGGGCAGTCATTATTAGATAATCATCATGGAAATCTTCGGGTTGCCCTTGAAAGCAGCAAAAAACCGTAGAGACGTTTCATGAAACCTCTCTACAAAACTGGTCATTATTGTTCATTAAACTATGTTAAATACACAGGAAACCACAACCATTTTAGTTATTATTTTAGTCGCCTTTGGCTTGTTAGCCTGGGGTTATAATCGTGCCAAAGGTTACGGCAAATTAGGAAAATTAGCTTGGCTACAATCAGTTAGTTTGATGACACCTTGGCTAGTCTTTTTTGGTCTATTTGCTCTAGGAATTTACCTGAATATCGTTGGTATTTTATTTTTATTAGTTGCGTCAATAATTTCCTATATCTACTTAGGTAAAAAGCTAAGAAGCGAGGGACAAGACGTTATGTTACAAAATGAAGCAGCACAAAGAATTCAAGAAGAAGAAGCCAAAAAAGATGAAAATAAAACTCCCTCGTTAACCACTGAGTTTAATGATAGTTCTGATAACAAAAATATTAGTGATCTCATTCCCATTCCTGATGAAGATTTACAGCTAATCAAAGGAATTTTTAGTATTGACACTTTTTTTGCAACCGAAACTATTTCTTATCAAGAAGGAGCTATTTTTAGAGGTAACTTGAGAGGAGAAACTGAGGAATCTTATCAAAAACTATCCGAAAAACTTAAGGATAGTTTTGGTGAAAAATACCGTCTCTTTTTAGTGGAGGGCAGCGAAGGAAAACCAGTGGTTATTATTCTTCCCAGTAGTGATGATCCTCAACCAACCACTCTAGTTCAAAAAAATCTTGCTTTAGTTTTACTTGTCGGTACAGTATTCACAACATTGGAAGCAGCTAGTATTTTATTGGGCTTTGATTTATTTAATAATTGGGGTCGTTATATAGAAACTTTACCTATTGGTTTAGCTTTGTGGGGGATATTTATTTTTCATGAAGTAGGACACAGAGTTGCAGCAAAAAGATACGATATTAAAATGAGTGTGCCATTTTTCTTACCTACTTGGCGAATTGGTTCTTTTGGTGCAATTACTCGGTTTGAATCTTTAATACCCACTCGTAATGCTTTATTTGATGTCGCTTTAGCTGGGCCTGCTTGTGGGGGAATTTTGTCATTTATTTTACTTATTATCGGTTTAGTATTATCCCATGATGGCAGTCTTTTCCAAGTTCCAACACAGTTTTTTCAAGGCTCTATTTTAGTAGGAAGTTTAGCCAAAGTTGTCTTAGGAGAACAGTTACAAAATGCTATTGTTGATGTTCATCCTTTAACCGTTGTTGGTTGGTTAGGATTAGTGGTAACAGCCTTAAATTTAATGCCAGCAGGACAATTAGATGGTGGGAGAATTATTCAAGCTATTTATGGCAGAAAAACCGCCAGAAGAGCCACAATTATTACTCTAGTAATTTTAGGAATTGTTACTATATTTAGCCCTGCTAACCCTATTCCTTTATACTGGGCAGTGGTTATTTTATTCTTACAAAGAGATTTAGAAAGACCAAGTCTTAACGAATTGACAGAACCCGATGATACTCGCGCAGGATGGGGTTTATTAGCTCTCTTTTTAATGTTAGCAACCCTCATTCCTTTAAGTCCAGCATTAGCAGGAAGATTGGGTATAGGTGGTTAGTCAACCCACCCCTAACCCCTCCCAGGAGGGGAACAGGAGTTTAAAAAAGCAATTGACGATTACAATAAAGTTATTTCTCTTAGTCCTCAAGATGGCCTAGCTTATCTTAATCGGGGAATTGCATATTCTAGATTAGGAGAAAATCAAAAAGCTATTCCTGATTTGCAAAAAGCTATAAGTTTATCTCTACAACAGGGAGATATGTTAAATGCTCAGAGAGCTAGACAAACTCTCCAACAAATTCAATAGTCTCTTGTTTGATTGTAATCAATTGTTTATGATAGTGGTTGCCTCAATTAGATTTGGGTAAAGATTCACAAGTGATGCCATCATAGTTACCATATATTAATTGCTGCTGCAAGAGGGGTTTGATTCGGACTACATCTTTGATAATTATTTTGTACTCCAACCTAGTTGTTTAACTATACTGTCAATTTTCTTAGGATTCACTCCACAGGTTCGTAAACGTTTCACAGCGTTTCCTCTACAATATTTTGCTAGATCAACAAATACCTCTTGACTTGTAATTTTTTTCTGAGAGATTATATGAGATGAAAGTTTTGTCAGAGATGTTGTGATACATGGTGATAAAGAATAAACCTTCCCAAAGATTTTATCGTCAACTGAAATATCTTCAGATATAGGTTCTGGAAGTGCATCAGTTGGTAACTTTTAAAAAAAATTAGACAGTGGTTCAGGATTTAATCGTCTTAAAGTTGCAAATAAATTATTAGTAGAAATATGATTTTTTCCTTTTCTTTTGGCTTGTACTGCTGCTAAAGCCAGTGCATCTTGTAAAGATGAATC
Source organism: Crocosphaera watsonii WH 8501 (assembly GCF_000167195.1). Lineage (GTDB taxonomy): Bacteria > Cyanobacteriota > Cyanobacteriia > Cyanobacteriales > Microcystaceae > Crocosphaera > Crocosphaera watsonii. The sequence continues at coordinate 12,957 of NZ_AADV02000033.1, forward strand.
AAGTTGCTCCCAGATTGATTTTAGAAATGAATTACGAGGAATATAATAATGGTGTTTTATAATGGTATTGCCTAGTTGAATATTTAAGTTTAATGCTTTAATATCCTCTAATTTAACTCCGATTTTCGGTAGTTCTGCCTCTGATAAAGTTTGAATATGATCTATGAGTATTTGAGATTTCTGTAAAATATCCTGATTCTGATCAGCCTTAACCTCACTTAAATCTTCAATAAGAACTTTTCGACGTGCCTCGGAATTAGGATTTTTTTCTAGAGGCTGAATATTTAGATTTTTATAACGACGTTGGATACTTGTTTTTAAGGCTTCATAGCTATCCTTTACAGCCTTTTCAGCAACAGATTGAAAGCCACTAGCAGCCCCTAAAGCTAAGGCAGTGGCAATAGTAGTAATCGCTTCCATTTATCAAGAATGTAAATTCAATAGTCCGTGCAGCACAGTATAACATGAGAAAAAGAAACTTTTTGTTAATTAAAATAAACTATAATCAAGACAAATTGTTGGTTTTAAAGTAGATGCAGACTGATACAAATCAAACTGATTCTTTCTATGAATATCAAGTAGGAGGTAGTCTCAGAATTAATGCACCGAGTTATGTTGTCCGTCACGGGGACAACCAACTTTATCAAGCTTTGTTAAAAGGTGATTTTTCCTATGTTCTCAATACCCGTCAAATGGGAAAATCTAGTCTTCGGGTTCGTGTCAAAAACCGTTTACAAAAAGAAGGTTATCGCTGCGCTTCTTTAGATTTAACCAGTATTGGCAGTGAAACCACAACCCCCATACAATGGTACAAAGGCTTAATCTGGGAACTGTGGCGTGGGTTTAACCTTATTGGCAAAGTTAATTTAAAAGCTTGGTGGAGCGAACAAGCAGATTTTTCACCCATCCAACGCTTAGACCATTTTATACAAGATATTCTCTTAAAATCCATCCCCTCTCAACCCATTGTCATTTTTATCGATGAGATTGATAGTGTTTTGGGATTATCCTTTGCAGTGGACGATTTTTGGGCATTAATTCGCTTTTGTTACAATCAATGGGCAGAAAATAAAGAATATAACCGTCTCACCTTTGCTTTATTCGGTGTGGCCACCCCATCAGAATTAATCCAAGCTAAAGAGCGCACCCCCTTTAATATTGGTACAGCTATCGAATTAAGAGGGTTTCAACCCCATGAAATTAAGCCCCTAATTGAGGGGTTAAAGGGGTCATTGACATATCCACAGGAAATTGTAGAAGAAATTTTGTATTGGACGGGGGGAAAGCCGTTTTTAACACAAAAAATCTGTCAAATAGTTCTCGCAGAAACCCCTCCCTTTTTAACCCCAGAAACTGTACCCCAATGGATAGAAAGATTAGTGCGATCGCAGATTATTGCTGACTGGGAAACCCAAGACGAACCGGAACATCTACGCACTATCCGCAACCGTCTGCTACGGAATGAAGCCAATATAGGAAGTATTTTAGGTTGCTATCTCGAAATTGTACAACAGGCACAAATTCCCTTAGATAATCGTTTAGAACAACGGGAATTATTATTATCAGGAATCGTAGAAAAACGGGGAGCTTGTTTACGAGTTCGCAGTCCCATTTACGAAATGGTCTTTAATAGAGATTGGGTTAACCAACAATTAGATCGCCTTCGTCCCTACAGTTCCCCATTACAACTATGGGTTAAATCTAACTATCAAGAGGAGTCTCAACTATTACGAGGACAAACTTTATTAGATGCACAAAGTTGGGCTAAAAATCATCGTTTAAGTGATCTTGATTATCAATTCTTAGCAGCTTCCGAAACCTGCGATCGCCGTGAAAGTCAACAAAAATTAGAAGCAGAAAAATTAAAAGAAACACACAGGAGACTGAAAGCACAAAAAAGATTAATAGCAGTGATTAGTTTTGCTTTTTTGGTTTCCTGTGGTTTTATTTGGTTAAGTATTAAACAATATCGTCAAGGTGCCTTAAATGAGATTCAAGCTATGGCCCGCTCTTCTCAAGGATATTCAACCTCTGAGCTAGATTTAGACTCATTATTAGCAGCGATCAAAGCTAAACGGAAGCTACAAAAATTAAAAATAAGAGATACCCAAACTCAATGAGAAGTAGAAATAGCTTTAGGAAAAGCAGTATATAGTGGGCTAGAATTCAATCGTTTAACAGGACATAAAGACGGGGTTTGGGGAGTTGATATCAGTAACGATGGACAAACATTAGTAACAGCAAGTTGGGACCATAGCCTAAAATTATGGCAACAAAATGGAAAATTATTAAAAACTATCTCAGGACATAAAAACCGTGTTTATAAAGTTAAATTTAGCCATAATAATCAACTAATTGCTTCTGCAAGTGTGGATCGAACCGTTAAACTATGGACTTTTGATGGTGAACCATTACGTACCCTTAATACTAATAAACCAGTTTATGATGTTACTTTTAGTCCCGATGATCAAATCTTGATCGCTGCCACTGGTAATGATCTACAAATTTGGACAGTGGAAGGAAAATTACTGAAGACACTGGAAGAACACGATGCAGAAGTTTATGATGTAGAATTTAGCAATAATGGTCAATTTTTTCTCTCCAGTAGCAAGGATAAAACCATTAAACTTTGGAATAAAAATGGTCAATTACTAAAAACCTTTCGAGATCATAATAATACTGTTTGGGAAGTAGAATGGGGGGAAGATGATAGTTATTTTCTCTCTGCTAGTGAAGATGGAACTATTAGAAAATGGAACCTAGATGGAACTGTTATTAAAACCATTGTTGCTCATAATAGCGCGGTTATGGATATAGAAATTGTGCCTCAAAGTAAAGTCTTTTTTTCCGTAGGGGAAGACAAAACTATTAAATTTTGGTCTCCTCAAGGAGAATTAATCGATAGTTTTGATGGTCATCAGGATGGGATATTAGACTTAGCAATACACCCTAAAAGAGAATTTTGGGTGTCTGCTAGTTGGGATAAAACCGTTAAACTTTGGAAACCAAATAAACCTCTTTGGATTAATTATCTAGAACATCAAGGAGAAATTCGTGGTATTGCTTTTAGTCCAGATCAAAACCGCATTGTTACAGCAAGTCGAGATCACACCCTAAAATTATGGAACCCCCAACAAGATTCTATTATTTCCCTAGAAGATCATGAAGATGGAGTATCAACGGTGGTTTATAGTCCTGATGGGCAGTTTTTTGCTTCAGGAAGTCGGGATGAAACGGTTAGGTTATGGAATAATCAAGGGGAGAATTTTCGGACTTTAGAGGGTCATACTGATTGGGTTTTAACCGTTGCTATTAGTCCTAACAATCAATTAATTGCTTCGGGAGGTTTAGATAGAACCATTAAATTATGGCGTAAAGATGGTACTTTGATTACAACTATTACAGAACATGAGCGGGGAGTTTTGGACCTTGCTTTTAGTCCTGATGGTAAATATCTTGTCTCTAGTAGTAGGGATCAAACTATCAAAATTTGGCGATTAGATGGTAGTTTAGTTAGGAATATTGAGGGACATCAAGCACCAGTTAGAACTATTGCTATTAGTCCCGATGGCAGTAAAATTGTCTCGGGAAGTCGAGATAACACTGTAAAAGTATGGAGTTGGGATGGGGAGTTACTGCACACCCTCCAGGAACATCAAGAGAGGGTTTGGGATGTCGCTTTTAGTCCCAATGGTGAGATGATAGCATCGGGAAGCGATGACGGAACGGTTCGATTTTGGAATCTTGATGGCCAGTTAATTAAAACTTTGTACAGTTATAGTAGTATGGTACGCTCTCTTGCCTTTAGTCCCGATGGTCAGCAACTTGCGGTAGGCAGTCGGGAAAGTATGCTTATTTTATGGGATTTAAACGAAGTTTTAGCCCTAGATGAATTGCGTTATGGATGTGCTTGGATTAAAGATTATTTAGAGTTTAATGCTAGTCTATCAGAGAGCGATCGCCGTCTCTGTGATGGAATTAAAGTAGTACATTGACAATTTTTGCGCTTTTGTCTTAATTGGACTTTGGACAAAAAAAGTTTGTTAGCGTATATTTTACGCTAAACTAAAATCCCAAAATATCGGCTCTGTATCAGTCAATAAAATTGGCTGACAAATAGGGCTAATCTATAGATTCTGAGGAAAACTAAGGAGCTTTTAAGTTTTCAGTTGATTTTTTGCTCCCTTTCTTGATAACATCATGACGAGTTCGTGGGGCTTTTTTGTAACCTTTAATACGTCCGGAAGAAAAACCTCGACGTTTGGGAAATTTGGCAAAAGTCCCCAAGGTCGTAATTATTCTTGAAAAGTCTCTTTGAACTAGACTAGGGGTGATTTTGATGGATTTATTAGTCTTCAAATACTGTTCCCAATCACGGGGTAAAACCACAGCTAATTTTCTGGCAGCCCACAAATTTACATAAGAAAGAAGTGTTAGTTTAAACCAATTTTCTTCATGATGTACATCGGGAGTTAAATAAGATGTCATCAATAATCTTTGTTTACCAAATCGAAAAAGATGTTCCATGTCATAACGTTGTCGATAACACTGATAACAATCAACTAAACTTAACTCATCGCGCCGAGAACCAATAACAATAAGCCACATAGGTTTCCAAATACTATTTCTTTCTTGAGCTCTGACAACAATCTGGAGTAAAGTAAAGGGGTGATTGTTCATTTTATAGTTTTTAGTTCCTCTCATTAACATCTGTTTCCATCCCGAAATAGTCACTGTTAATTGACGACCTTTTTTCGTTGTAAAGGGAACATGATGAACTTCATCAGGTTCAGTCCAAGTTTGGTCATCTTTAAGGTCAAATTTATCCCCATACCAACGGGGATGTCCCGAAGTTTTGGCTTGATTTGGGTCCCGAATAAATTGACGATAAAAAACTCGGTCACTTCTAACTCTTGTAATAGTAACTACCTCTTCATGCTTAACTTGTTCCCCAATAAAATCCTTTTGACTGTAGTCACTATCAGCCACTAAGACAGATAATTTATCAGAAAATAAAGAACTTTGCCAGATTTTTTTTAGTTGTTGATTGCCTTGATTTACTCCTTTATGTTTAGAGGGGACTAGCTCTCCTGATAAGGGGACAGCCCAAGGGACTTTTTCTGTGTCTATTTGGTCAGGTAAAGCGCAGACAACGGAATAACAATGTCCAATATTAATGGGTTTATTTCCCTTAATTGGATTGAGGTAATGAATAAAGGTTTTATCCGCTAACGTTTCGGCAAACGGTCGTGGACAGGGAGTTGTGTCAATACCAAATAAGTTATAATGTTTTGAAGTGGGAGGAATTGTTCTCGATACCGCTGAAAATAAAGTCTCAATTCTCTGTTCATAATTAGGGTCAGTTTGAGTGGGTAAAACTCTTGAATTCCTCTATATAAACTGTTATAATCTCTTCTAAATAAAGGATTGAGAGACAATTCAACGACTGAGTGAGCTTGTTGGTTACTGGAGAGGGCATCGAGTAATTCTATAATAGTTTCTTTTCTAGCTTTTAGTCCTTGGAAGAGGTTAGACCTCCACACCAGGAATTCCTCGACAGACGTAGCCGTTTCATTTTTGGTCATTTTTAAAATTTATTACCTTATAAATTAGCGGAATATATACGCTAACATCAAAAGAGGTTGTTTGTTACAGTTAAGGCTAATGTCATCACATTCCGAACTTAAGACCAGTCAAGATGTCCACCTGAGAGCCAAACAAATTAAGAGTCTAATTCGCTCTCTTAAACAGAAAATAAAGAAAATTGAACGGGAAGGGGAAGTAGCACCAGCTAATTGTCATATTATTCGTTATCAGGTTAATGGAAAGGGAACAATCTACTGGTATTATAAACTACAGGCTGCTGAATCAATTTTTCCTATGGCCACTAATAATGAGAAAAAAACCAAATATAAATATTTAGGACGAGCCGGAAGTTCTGCTCATATTGATGCTGTAGAAAAACTCACTAGAAGAAATCTCATTGATGAATTAGAACGAGTCATTCAATCTCTAACTGAAAGCTACTTAGATATCTATATTGGAACCGAAACTGAATGAAGCTATTTAATATTTAAAATCCCCTAAAAAGATGGAAAGAGAGTTTTTAAAATCACCTTAATTCTCTATTTTAGCTCTGGAGATATGTTTAGCGTAAAATTTACGCTAACAATTGTTTTTTATCCAAAGTCCAACATACGATGGGGACACGGTTTACTGGAGTAAGCGTAACAGCAAACTCTACGACGGAGCAACCTCTAAATGTCTGAAAAGACAAGACCATTCATGTGGATATTGTGGACTGAAGTTTACAGATGATGAGAGGGGACACCTCCATCACATAGATGGAAACCACGATAACTGGAAACCAAAAAATTTAATGGCAGTCCACCATAGCTGTCACCAGCACATCCACATGGGCAAGACTGAAAAAGTCTAGTTTGTCGGGAGCCGGATGCGGTGAAAGTCGCACGTCCGGATCTAAATGAGAGGGGCGAAGTGTAATAGCTTCCCTCGACTCAACCGAGTATAATCGAATTAACAGCAAAGCAATATATAAATATGACTTCAGCATTATTAAATGACTATTTTCCCCTTCAAGTAGAAAACGGGTATCAAGAGGAAAAATTCTTCACCTCTGGTGTAAATTGGCCAGCTTATGAGTCATTTCTGACATTTTTAGGTAATAGTTCTCGTTATCGTGTCGCTTATCTCTTAGAAACCTTAGAAATTATGTCCCCAAGTCGCAATCACGAATTAGATAAAAAAGCGATCGCTAGATTATTAGAAGTTTATCTAGAAGAAAAACGTATTCGTTTCTGGGGTTTAGGATCAACGACTCTCAAGAATAAAGATAAACAAGCGGGAAAGGAACCAGATGAGTGCTATTGTATAGGTACAGATAAAGATATTCCTGATTTAGCTATTGAAGTTATCTATACTAGCGGTGGTATAGATACTTTAGAAATTTATCGGCGTTTAGGTGTCACAGAAGTCTGGTTTTGGCAAAATCAACAGTTTACAATTTATTGTCTAGAAAATGATACTTATCAGACGAAACCTAACAGTCAAGTATTACCAAATCTCGATCTAACTTTTATGTCGCAATATGTAACTATAAACGATCCTCTAGAAGCTATTACCCAATGGCGTGAACAAATTAAAAGTAACACAACCTTCTAAGGTGAGTTAGGAGTTCGGAGTTCGGAGTTCGGAGTTATGATTTTTTTAACGAGAAACTTGTAGGGGCTTAATAATATTAAGCCCTTAAGGGGATTAGAAAAAGGTGGGCAAGAATATTACTATCTTGTTATGTTGCATAACTTTTAAACTTGCCCAACCTACAATTTTAAGTTAATTATCAATTATCCATTATCCATTATTCCTCATCCTTTGGGTTATTAACTCCTTCTTTGAAACCTCGTAACGTTTTACCCAAAGAAGATCCCAACTCGGGGATTTTTTTGGGACCAAAAATTAATAAAGCAACGATAAGAATAATAGCAAGTTCGGGCCATCCCAGTCCCAACATAAATATCTCCAAAAGTTAAGTTATGTCTGAATTTTGTCATGGGGTACACTCTCAGTATATCCTGAGAATACTGTCTTTTGTTGAATTGGGTACCTAAACATGACGACTTTACAAACCTCACCCACTACTTTACCCCTACACCCATTAATTCATCAGTTAGCTGAGGTTATCATCTCCCATTGGGAAGAATATTTGGATTTAAGCCCCTACCAATTACCAGATGGTTTAGGCTATGTAGAAGGGAAACTAGAAGGGGAACGACTGGTGATAGAAAATCGTTGCTATCAATCTCCCCAATTTCGTAAAATGCACCTAGAATTAGCAAAAGTAGGGCGAGGGGTAGATATTCTTCACTGTGTCATGTTTCCTAACCCAGACTATGCTTTACCTATGTTTGGTTGCGATATCGTGGCCGGGAAAAAGGGTGTTAGTGCGGCGATCGCAGATTTATCTCCCACTAATCCTGAGTTAACCTTATCTAATGAGTATAATCAAGCATTATCGCAATTAGAAACTCCCAACTTTTCGGATCAACGAGAATTGCCAGAATGGGGTGATATTTTCTCTGATTATTGTTTATTTATTCGTCCCCATACTCAAGAAGAAGAAAGACTATTTCTACAACGAGTAGGCAACTTTTTAAGAGTGCATTGTCAACAAGCAAATCAATCTCAAACCGTCTCTAATAAAGAACGAGAACTTAACATACAAGGTCAACAATATTATTGTGAAAAGCAACAACAAAATGACAAAACCCGTCGTGTTTTAGAGAGAGCATTCGGTCAGGCTTGGGCTGACAAATATATGACTCAGGTATTATTTGATATCCCGAATAATTAACTTTAATTAGTTAATTATTATCAGTAAAATCTTTTGTTTAATGTTCACTTTTGATCGATTTAAGGAGATAGTTCATAATGAATGAAAAGTCCAAATTACTAGAAACAATTGCCGGAAAAAATAGAGGTTTATTAGCAACGGAAATGGATCGGGTAAGGGTTTTATCTGCTATTGAACAACTCGAAGATCATAACCCCAATCCAACGCCTATTAAAAACCCTGAATTATTAGACGGGAATTGGCGATTATTATACACAAGTAGTAAAAGTATTTTAGGATTAGATCGTTTTCCCGTGCTGCAATTGGGTCAAATTTATCAATGTATTCGAGTTGACGAAGCTAAACTTTATAATATTGCTGAAATTGTTGGAGTTCCTCTTTTAGAGGGAATTGTCAGTATTGCTGCTAAGTTTGAAGCTACATCAGACAAAAGAGTACAAGTTCAATTTGAACGATCTATTGCAGGATTACAAAGGGTTTTGGGGTATCAATCTCCTAATAAATTAATTAAAGATATTGAGACAGGAAAAAAGTTTTTTCCGTTAGATTTTAACATCAAACCTCGAGAACAACCCGCATGGTTAGAAATTACTTATTTGGACGAGGATTTACGTATAGGAAGGGGTAGCGAGGGGTCTGTTTTTGTTTTAGCTAAAGAGAAAAAATCATAGTAGATAAAAATGGACAGAATTACCCCAGATCAACTTGAAAAAATTATTGCTGAAGTTGAAAGGTTATCAAAACAAAACGAAGACTTGGATCGTCAGAATGTTGAAGAAATTTTACAAACCCTGAATTTATCACCTGATCTCCTCGATGAAGCGATTAATCAGGTAAATCGTCGAGAAGCATTAAAACGAGAAAAAAAACGTAATTTACGGGTATTGCTGGGGATTATTTTTATCTTGTTTATTACTGTGACAGGAATTGTTCTACTTCAGCAAAATTATCAACAAGGTTTAGAGGGAATTACTATTTACCAAAGTCGTCTAACTTTGTCTGAGGATAAGGGTGACAATCTTCAAGTAATTAATCGTCAGAATAGCGGTGAAATTTTCTATCGTGTTACTTTACAAAATGTTCCCCTTGGTGAACGATTATCCTTGAGTTGTCAATGGATTGATCCCCAAGGAAACCTCTCTCATCAAAATGTCTATCAAACCCGTAAAATTGATAAGCAAGTATGGACAACTTATTGTCGTCATCTAATTGGAAATGCTTCTCTATCAGGGACTTGGACAGTAGAAATGTTTCTCGGCGATCGCTTGTTAAGTCGCAATAATTTTCAGGTTCAATAATTACTGCTCATAATATCATAAAACAGTGGGTAAACGATATCAATGGTTAGGTTATTGGGGATTAGATCAAGCTCAAGAATTTGCCAAAACTTTGCAGATACTTTTTCCCCATATCCAGAACAATTATCAGTTACAAATACTGAATAACAATGAAAATATTTCTGGAACAATTGCTTATTTTGGTGAAACTTTACTGGAAACTAAAGCAGGTAATCCCAGAGTAATTAATTTTGCTGCATCTGGGGTTAACAATACTGCTGATTCTTGGATAAAAATAGATGAAGATTACTTGATTTTGGGACGGGATACTTTTGGTAGAGTCCTTAGTTATTGGACACAAATTAATCAAGGGATTTGGTTTTCTTCCCATTGTCAATTATTATTACCCTTACTGTCTTCTCCAAGGGTTAACTTAACCGCATTACATAACTATACTTGTTTTTCTTATTTTCCAACTCCTTTAACTCCTATTAAAGAGATTTCTGCTATTAATGCAGGAGAAGAAGTTGTCTTTTCTTGTCTCAATAATCAACTTACTCATAGTAAAAAGATTATTCATCAATGGCAATCTTTACCCAAAACATTTAATGAAGAAAAAGAAGCGATACCCCAACTACAAACATTACTTAAAAGATCAGTAGAAAATCAATTACAAGGAATTAATAATGAACCTGTGGGTATTTGTTTATCAGGAGGACTAGATTCATCAATTATAGCTGCTTTATTGGTGAAATTAGGTGTTAAAGTTCGTGCCTATACATTAGAATTTGAGAAGGATAATTTATCAGAATATCCTTATGCAGAAATGGTGGCTAAACATCTTAATATTCCTTTGGTTAAAGTTAGCATTACTCCCGAAAAAATAAAAAAACATTTGATTAAAGCAGTTCGTGCATTAGATTTACCCTTTGGTGATGGTGTCACCCTTCCCTTATACCTATTATATCAAACAGCGTCTCAAGAAACTGAAATGATTTTTAATGGAGAAAATGGCGATCAATTATTTGCAGGTTGGACAAATAAACCCATAATTGCTGCTAATATTTATCAGTTTCAACACCCTGAATATCAAAAAGATTTTACTGAACAATATTTACAAACTTTTCATCATCTCTATGGTTATGAAAAAAGAATTTTTACTTCAGAAATTTATAATCAATTATTATTAAATGAACCCAGAGAAGCAATACAATCATCTTTAGATAAAGAATTTTCAACTGATTTATTAGATCGTTTACGTCGTGCTACCCTAATGTTAAAAGGGGCGCAAAATATTCAACCTCGTGCTACTTATTTAAGTAATGAAAATGGTTTATGGGTTCGTTCTCCTTTTTGTGATATTGATTTAACTCAATGGACATTTCAAACCTCTGAAAATTTATTTTTACAACAATCTTGTGAGAAATATATTCTTAAAAAATCGGTGGAATCTTGGTTACCATCTGAAATTGTTTGGCGCAAAAAAAGAGGGATGGGTGTTCCCTTAACCTCTTGGTGTTTAAACTCTTTATGGTTAACCCTTGGTAGTTGGTTAAACCCCACTGTATTAAAAGCTGAAGGAAGATTTCTAGATCATCTCCCTTTACAAGTTATTTTAGGACAAATTAGTGGTCATCTCAGGGGTAGAAGAATAGGGGAAATTCTCTGGTTATTGTTGATTTGGGAAGTTTGGCGTGTTAAGGTTTTAGGAGAAGATAAAGCAAAGGTTTCCTTACTTAATCCTTTCTATATACCTCGTCCAGTCTGGCAAAAATATGCTAATATTAGAGCAAATTATTTCTAAATTAAGAACGGTTTAAATTAAAATCATTCTTAATCTTAAAGAGTGATAATTTTAGCTTTTCCAAGAATTAACATTAATAATGATATGACGGAAATTGCTCAGAAGCAAAATCAGCCATTTTCTGCTACATTAGCTCATAGTTTGTTAAATTGCTATGGATCTCCCCTTTATGTCTATCAATCTGACCTATTAAGACATGGTATATCCCACATTACCACTAGCATCCCCTATAATAACACACTTTTTCAGTTTGCAACAGTAACCAATGGGAATATTGAACTTTTAAAATTATTTAATGACCAAGGATGGGGAATTCATGCTAATACACCAGGAGATATTTATTTAGGTTTAAAAGCAGGATTCTCTGGAGAAAAAATTGTTTATAGTGGTAGCAATTTAAACCCAGAAGAAATGACACAGATTTTAAAATGGGGAGTAAGAACTTTAAACTTAGATAGTATATCGCAGTTAGAATTATTATATGAAATTTATAAATCATTTCCTGGTGACTTATCTAGCTTAAAATTAGGTTTAAGATTAAACGAACCTAACCTAATTAAAGATAGTAGAATTGGGGTACAACCTCAAGAGTTTCCTGAAGCTATCAAAATAGCTAAAAGGGTAGGATTAAACATACAAGGATTACATTTTTATCGCGGAACTGGAACCAATGCAACTAGAGCGTTTACCAAAGTTATTGATGATATTATACAGATAGGTCAATTATTACCTAACTGGGAATATTTAGACTTTGGGGGTGGATTTGGTTACCCTTATCATCATGATAAAATTGCTTTTAATTGGCATAAATTTGGTCAAGAATTGACTGATAAATTAAATCAATTATCGAAACCAATACAATTAATTATTGAACCAGGTAGAGCAGTAATTGCTAATTGTGCTACATTATTAGCTAAAGTTGTTTCTGTAAAATGGCAAGGAGATAAACAAATTATTGGAGTAGATACAACGGTGGGTAATTTATCGGTTCCTTCGGTTCATGGAGGGTACCGAAAAATCATTAGTTGGCCAGAAAAATCTCAAACATTATGGTTAACTGACGTTTGTGGTAATACAACTTATTCTAGGGATTATTTAGGGAAAAATTGTCAACTTCCTGCCTTAGAAATTGGCGATATTATTGGTATTTTAGAGGTAGGAGCTTATGGTTATGCTATGTCATCTCATTTTCTCCATCGTCCCCGTCCAGCAGAAGTTTTATTAGAGAAAGAAAGTCATCGCTTAATTCGTCAACGAGAAGACTATCAAGTATTAATTGATAATCAAATTTTAAATTAAAGGAGTAATTATTGTATGAAATGTATTAAATGTGGGAAAGATAATAATTTAAAAGATCGTAAAGCGAATAAGGATCGTTGCTATTATTGTGGACATCAATTTGCTTTTGAAAAGAAAGTACCAACAGAAAATGCAAAATTTACTTATCTATTTTTTGCTAATGTTTTGAACAGTATTTCTGCGCAGAAGACATTATTTTTTACGAGTAAAAAGCTTGGTTATTTTTTAGATAAACGACTGAAACCTAAGTATAGTGATGCTGGTTACAGGGCAATATTTATACTTATATTTTTCAATATTTGGTTTACTGATTTTGTGGGAATCTTTCCGTCTATGGGAATAGGAAATATTTCTTTTTCTTTACCGTCATGGATTATAAATTTACTATTTGTTATATCGTTCTATCAAGCTACTATATCTGAAGATAATAATTATAAAATTCGCAAAACCTGCTCAGGTAATTTAATCATATATGGAATATTTATCCTAGTAATTGGTATTTGTGTTAGCATTCCTTTCTTGAACTCATTTCTATTTTTTGCTTTATTTACTCTTTTAGGAATTGACTATAGCCGATATAGTAATTTAAAAGAGCGTATAGCTAATAACGATTGTGACGATTATTATAAGCATAACTTTGCTTTAAAACCAATAGAAATGAAAGGAAATGCAAAATTTACTGATACATTTTTCGCTAAGGTTTTGAGTGATATTTCTGCTGATAATACTTTGTTTTTTACAAGAAAACAGTTTGATTATTTTTTAGATAAACAACTGAAAATCGAGTCTATTGGGCTTGGTGAGGTAATAATATTTATATGTCTAATTGGTCAGCCTTTCTTTATGTTTATTGTAGCTTTTTTTCTAGCTGTGATAAGATTAAATATTGCTTTGCCTTTAGCTTTATGGATTATCAACTTACTATTTATTATGGTTATTTATAAACAGATGATATCTGAATATAATTCTTATCAAAATCGTAAATATTACTCACGAATGTTAATCATATATGGAATATTTGTTCTAGTAGTTGGTATTTATCTAAGCATTACGTTATGGAACTCATTTTTATTTTTTGCTTTATTTACCCNTTTAGGAATGCGTGGTATCTATTAGGGATCATTAATCCAATAATAGGTCATGTCTCACTTCTATTGTTTCCCAAACGAATGCTCATGGTTAACCGTGGCAGAAATATGGTCTCTATACATCATATTTTCGAACCTGTGATTATCTGCTATGAGAAATCTAAGGTTGACGGCATATGCAAACCGATTGTCTTTCCTGAAACTCTTGAAAATGGGCCCGTT
>NZ_AADV02000032.1 GCF_000167195.1 Crocosphaera watsonii WH 8501
AATTATGACTATCTTTATCGATGGGACTCCACATCAAATTTTTTTCACTTTTTTGGTGTAAAAATTCCGTGATTTCTTCAAAGGTTGCCAAAGAATCAATAAGATCGGGGGCAATTTTTTCACGTATTTTTGTGTTGAATTTAATCATGGTTTGTCGTTTTTCTCCTTCTAAATGAGATACCCCCAACCCCCCTTACTAAGGGGGGCAAGGGAGGATGCGATCGCAGACAAATAAAGTGCCACTTCCCACACAAAAAGGAATAGTAATCAAGTTAATAAAAGGAACACTAATTAACAGTAAACAAATAGCAGCAAACCCTGCACTTGCTGGAAAAGTTTTCCAGACAAGAGCAACTTTTTTTCTAAACTTTAGTCTTCTTCTTTCCAATGCAGCATCAAAAAAGTCTAAACAAATAAGATTTCCTGTCACCGTTAAACCTCCCACAGTAGAAATAATAGCCCCAATTACAGGAAGAAAACTCAAGAAAAAGATTAGGATCCCACAGGATAACATTAACACAATTTTTTTCAGTTCAAATAAAATAGCGCGCCAAATATCTCGAACAATTCCCACTTCTATAATTTCTATATTATCTGTCTTAATTTTCTCTATTTTCTCCGATAAACTCCCATACCAGGGTGCAGCTAATAATACCCCAAATTGCACCAAAATAAAACCTGTTAAAATTAATAACAATACACTCAAAATAATTCTAATTAACCAGGCTAAAAATATTACCAGATAATCTAAACCATTCAACCAACTAGGAAGATCAGCTAATAATAGATCAAGACGGTTAAGCAGACTATCTGTTAAGAGTTCAGTAATTTCCCAACCGAAGAAAAATAAACCAATATAGAGAAAAATCCCAACAACAATATTAACTAAAATAGGAACAATAATATAAGATAATAGACTAGGATTAGATACAAAAAGTCCTAATAAACGGAAAGGGTAACTCATTCCTGAAAAAAAACCAAAACCTGTGATAATTTGTAACATAATTATTCTTCATTTTATTTCACAGGGACATTCTTTATTTTACCATTGATTACAGTAGGGTGGGTTAGAGGGCTATAATGCACGGTTATCACAGTAATATAACAATCCGTCGTAACCCACCATTTTAGTTGAAATAATCTACTACCTAATATTTAGTTTATTCTACCACTAATTGAAAGCATCACCATCATCTTTAACGGAATCTAAAATACCTTTAAAGGGGTTTCTTGCTTCATAATCAAGTTTTTGTCCCCATTGCCATAAAACGGTACAGACTCCTAAAATACCTATCCAAATAATAGTAATTTGTTGCCAGTTTAAACCAAACCAATCATAAAAAGCATAAGAAGAATAACCTAAGACAATAGGAAAAGTGCAGAAGAAAGGAAAAGCCAAAATTGCCAGATAGCGACTCTTATCTATTTTATCCTTTGCTCGATACCAAGCTCCTAAACCCACCCCTACTATTCCTCCTATTGCTATGGCTATCCATGTCCCTAATACCGTTTTGATTAATACAATATCTGCTGGTAAATTAAGCACTCTTTGTATAAAGAATGATAAAATTGTTCCAACTATTCCCCCAATTATTCCTCCAAATATAATAATTACTGCTAACTCTCTAATAACTATGTCTTGAGGTTTTTCGGTTTTTTCAGTGCTTTTTGCGCCAGAGCTAACTATCGTTGCTATAACTCCTGCTATTACTAATACTGTTACCCCTAAAATCAATAATTCCAATATTCTTATTTTTAGGATAGTTCCTGTCAACATCAGTATAATAATTATTGACAGAAAATTAACGTAAAGTAGTCTTAATGAATCAGAACCTTCTACAGCAACATTATAAAGATTATTAATATTTATATCAGAAGAATCATAAATTAATAAGGAGCGGAATTCTTCTAAAAATGTTATTATCCCCAATAGACTAAAAGTGATAAGAAATTCGGGGTCTAATATTTCTGTAAAACCTTGCAATAAAATTACCCAAAAATACCAAATTAATAAAGATAAAGAAGGAGTAACTATCAAATTTATGATGTTCATGGGATCACGAAACATTATGACAAAGAGTTCTGCCAATGAAATTAAAGAAATAACAAAGCTAATTACTAAAACTATGTAATAATGCCATGATTTTTGAAAATTATAATTAATATCTTTGGCATATAATTTGATCCAATCACGGCGAGTTGGAGTTCGATAATTAATGAGACGATTTAATAGATTTAGCTGTAAACGCTTATTAAGAGAAAATATTTTAAATTGCCAAGTATTAAGACCTTCTGGATCTCCTAAAAGTGTCTTTATCCTCCGTCTGAAAAGTGCTTGTAAGTGAGGAAATCCTCTAGGTTTTACTAGAAGTTCATCAATAAAAAGTCCATCATAATCACGTTCAATATCTACTTTTTTAGGTAGTTTACCTTGCTCAAGAGTTTCAATAGCAGCAATAGGAATAATAATACGAGGATCAACTGGTTTAAAAAATCCAGAAGGGGCATTTTTAATTGATGATACTTTTATTAAATAAGCTAAACGACTGGTAATTATAAACAAAGCAGAGTCAGAATTATTCTCAAAAGGTCGCCAAATATAAGTTAATTCATTTACTGGAGTTTGTTCATTTTTCAATAGATATTGAGACAATTTTTCTTCTACTTCTGGATTTTTTAATAATACACCTAAATGCCAAGCAACATAAATTGCAAAATCTTCATCTTCATGCCATAAAAAAGGCACTAATTTAACAGCAGCATCAGGGGTTCCAATGCGGTAAATATCATCGATCGCTAATTTTCTTGTTGATTTTATTGGTTTGTCCATTTTTCTAACTCCTCTAGTGCTACATCTCCCATATCCACTAATAAATCACTAATAAAATTAAGACTATTATAATGCTTTCCTAATGCTCTTGCAGCTTTCGGTAAATTGGTTTTTGATAATATTTTTGCTGCTGCTTCTCGCTTTGATAATGGTTCATTTTCATTGTTTAAAATATTAGTTAAAAAGCTAAATAAGGCTTCACCCCTTGGACGAACATCGGCTGCAACCACTGCAAATGCTTTATGAGAGGCTTCATTCTCTAAATTTGACTTTAAACTCTCCAGAATCTCTTTTTCTACCTCTGGTTGGATTTTAGCAGCATCAGCTAAACATTCAAATCCTGTTAATTGATCTTTCTCATAAATTTCTTTAATAACATCAGTGCTATCATTAACTAAACCGCACCATAATTTAACAATTTCCCGCCAACTATCGGGATCAACTTGAAAGCGACTTATTAGAGTTTCTCCTTCTTCTCGCATGGCCAAAGCGGTGAAATATTCTTGTAAAGTTAAATGAGAAAACATATAATTTTCTCCCCCATCTAGTTTCTGTAACATTCCACTTCTTTCCACAATTTCATCAATAATAGGAAGAATATCATTATCTGTGCGACTTAAGCTAGAGAGTTCTTTCTTCACTTCTTCTCGAACGTTTTTCAACGATAAACTTTTCCTATCTTTACCTAATTTATCGGGGTTATTTTGAGCATATAATGCTAACCGTTGCAAAATACTTTTTTTCTCAGATAATCGATAGTTATTATATTGTTGTAAATAAGGTCTTTCCATATCTCTTAACTCTAATAAGCGATCTGTTACTTTATTATAAAATTCTAGACGAGAATGGGGTAATACAAAAGTAGAATCTATGTAAAGAGAAGCAATTAATGTTAAAATTAATGGGTTTCTTGCCATTTGTAAAATTTGGGGACGTTCTCGCAAAGAAGCAATTAATTGTTCCCTGGAATGATCAGGGGTAAATGATTCTTTCCATGCTCTTAGAAAGCGTCTAATTTGCTCATCATCAAAGTCAACTAAGGTTAAAGTTTGATCAACATTATACTTAAATTGTTCTTGATAAACTGCAACACGACAAGTAATAATCACTCGACATTGATCATATTTTTTCAAAAAATCTTGAATTATTTGTACAACATGAGAATGCTCTTTACTTGCTACTTCATCCAATCCGTCCAATAATAACATCAATTTCCCATTATTTAACTGTTGTTCAACAAAATTATCTGCTTTGGGAAAGTTTCTACGTTCAAATGCTTTAACAATAGCATTTTGTAGTTTTTTAATTGTTAATTCACTATCACTGACTCGATATAATTCTAGAATAATCGGAATAGGTTTATCTGTTAAATAATTAAATCCACCTTCAGCATAATTCAAACTCAAATATTTACATAATAATGTTTTGCCTGAGCCGGGTTCTCCTGTAATCATCAAACGACGATGAGATTGAATGATACTTTTAATATTCAGTAATTCTCTATCCGATGAATTCGCTATTTTTAAAGGTACATAAATATCCTTCATCGGTAGCTTTAACTGATTTCCTGTAAAAATAATTGGTAATAATTGATGATCTTCAATCAGTTTTTTATTATAACGTTTGAGAGCAGTTCCTAACAAGAAAATACTTCCTGCAAATTGTTGATAAATCGCTTCCCAAAGTTTTCCTAATTTTTTACTCGCAGGTTCAATTAAATTCTTTTCAAAAAATCTACCTAAAACAGCACCTATAAATAATAATAAGATGGTGATTATAGCCAAAAAGTAAGGAAATTTATGAGATTCATAATTTAAATCATAAATGGTCAAAATTTTATTATTAGTATAACAATTATATTTTTTATTTTCCTCTCCGAATAAATTATTCAAATCTTCAATATTTCTACGACTTCCCTCTAAATTTTGTAGATTAAATCTATCAGACTCTGCGTCACTTTTGGCTCTTTCCTGAATGTCATTGGTTAAAGCTTGACATTCAGGAGAAAGTTGTTGAGAATAACTAAAAAGATGAATATCTAACAATAAAAATAAACTAAGAGATAAGATAAACAATTTCAGAAAAGTTATATTTTTGTATTTCATCTTCTTCATAAATATTCTATTTTTAAATAAGGTAATAGGAATGTGTAGCACCTTGCTCACTATAGCACTACGCATTATACTGCTTGACCTTAACAGAGATTCCTCGTACCTCACCAATGACAATATATAAATATATAGCACTAGGGATTATGGTGTTTGAGGTTAAAGAGATTTCTCGTACCTCACCAATGACAGCTAAAGATGCTAACTAGAAGAAACTCATTTTTATACTTCTATAACAATTTACCAATTCACCCAACTGGGTGAACCAGTTGACCGAGGTAACATCAAGATTGTCCACGTTAACGTAAAGGTAAGTTAATTGAATTGGTGTGAACAAGAAAGATTATGACTACTATCAGCGTTGGACTCCAAGAACGTATAGACGAAGCACTCAAAGAAGCTCGTAAACTCTCTTCTCAAGGCAACACGACACAAGCAGCCGAAGCATGGGACGAAGTAGAAGAACTGTTTGCAGAAGCATCTCATCAACAAAACCACCGTACAAACTTTCAACAATATTGTCAAGAACACCCCGAAGCAGACGAATGCAGAATTTATGATGTTTAATTTTTGAACAATCCTCAATTATTGACTAATAGCCCTATTTAGGGCGTTTTTTCTCTTCTAACTGAAATAAGGAATTTCTCGGCACAAAAACCCCTAAACTTTGAGGAATCACCCGAAAAATAGCAGGGGTTGCTGTGATAATCTCCCCATCTGTGTTAATCTCTTGCTTCTTACGAGTACGAATTTCTATATGTTCCCCTTCTAAGGTTCTTACCCAAGCTAAATTACCATGTTGTCCTTGGGGAAGTCGCCATAAAAGGGGAAACAGTTGCCACCAAGATTTTAATTCTAAACTATATAAATCCAATCTTTGGTCATCAATGGTTGCATCTTCGGCCACTGCCATTCCTCCCCCATAAAACCGTCCATTTCCTACAGCGATCTGAACAGTTTTCACCTTAATTTTTTCCCCATTGATCATGATATGGGCGCGAAAAGAACGGGTTTGACTAATCACTTGTAAAGCAGTGAAAGCATAAGCCAAAATACCCCAACGACGCTTAGCCCCTTTGGATAATTTTTCGGTGATCCTCACACTCAATCCCAAACTGGCCACATTAAAAAAGTGTTTGCCATTAACCCAACCGAGATCAATATATTTTATGTGTCCCTCTGCAATTACCTGACAGGCTTGAGGAATATTCACAGGAATATTTAGGGTACGGGCGAGATCATTGGCGGTTCCTAAAGGTAAAATCCCTAACGGGAGGTTCATATCCATTAAACTATCAACCACCCCATTAAGGGTTCCGTCCCCTCCTCCCACAATCACTAGATCCACTTTTCGTCCGTGTTTTTGTATGAGTTGGGGTAAATGTTCAGAGGATTTTATGGGAACAACAATTAACTCAAAACCCAAATCGTTGAGAATATCTACCGCTTGGGCAAAATTTCTTTGTCCTTTGCGAGAGTGACGGTTAACTAGAAGAAGGGCCCTTTTTGTCATGATGGGATTCGTATATCAAATCGCTTTTAGGCAGTGGAGTTGTCAAGACCGATAGTTCCCCATCAGCTTAGCGTGTTAGCAACATTTTTTCCGACGATTTCCTGATTTAACTTCCCACTGCGATACCCTTCTAAATCAAGAGTGACGTAGATAAAGCCTAATTCTTGCAATTTAGCCACCAATTTGTCTAAATCTGTGGTAGCAACAAATTCTTTAATTTTTTCAGGGGCTAACTCGATTCTCGCTGTGTCCCCCTGCGATCGCACCCGTAAGTTATGATAGCCTAAGTTACGCAGGTAAATTTCCGCACGCCCCACCCGTTGCAATTTTTCGATAGTAATCTCTTCACCGTAGGGAAAACGAGAACTTAAACATGGTTGGGCCGGTTTATCCCACCAGGGTAACCCTAACCCTTGGGAAAGTTGACGGACTTCTAATTTTGTAATTCCCACTTCTACTAAAGGCGATCGCGCACCTCTTTCTTTAGCCGCTTGAATACCAGGCCGATAGTCTTGTAAGTCATCAGCGTTAAGCCCATCCACAACGTAGGGATAACCTCGTTTTAGAGCCAAGGGTTTGAGGGTATCGTGGAGTTCGCTTTTGCAGAAATAACAACGGTTGACGGGATTAGAGGTATAGTTAGGATTATCCATTTCATGAGTGTTGACCAACTCATGGGAAATACCAATGGTGGCTGCTTGGATTTTTGCGTCTTCTAATTCTTCCGGGAGTAGGGAAGGAGACACCGCCGTTACCCCTAAGGCGCGATCGCCCAAGACATCATAAGCGACTTTAGCAACTAATGTACTATCAATTCCTCCAGAATAGGCAATCAATGCCCTTTCCATTTGTTTAAATATTGTTTGTAATTGGGTTAATTTATCCGTCAGCATTTTATCTTAAGAAAATCTTTATAAACTCTAACTATTATCTTAGCAAATAGGGTTAGGGTTGGGTTGACTTAATTTAAGGGGTAATTCTAAGGTAAAACAACTCCCTTTACCATATTCTGAGGTTAAGGTAAGCTCCCCTTCATGTAGTTGAGCTAATTTCCTAGATAAAGCTAACCCTAACCCTGTTCCTTTGTGTTGGCGACTCAGTTTACTATGAATTTGTTGGAAGGGTTGAAATAGTTTCTTTTGATCTTCTTCTTTAATGCCAATTCCTGTATCTATAACGCAGAACTTAAGCCAATTGTCAACCTTTTCCACCTGTAAAGTAACTGAACCTTCTTCAGTAAATTTAATGGCATTAGACATCAAATTAATCAGAATTTGTTTTATTTTTCGTTGATCAACCGTACAAAAATCAACTTGCTCACTTACCTTTAAAATTATGTCTATATTTTGTTCATCTGCTTTTGGTTGAATTATGGATATTGTCGCTAAACAAATATCTTCAACAGTAACGTTTTCTAGAAATAATTCTTCTTTATCTGCTTCAATTTTTGAGAGATCCAAAAAGTCATTAACCAAGGCTAATAAATGCTCTCCTGATACCCTAATCCCATTTACATACTCTTTTTGCTTTTCATTTAGGGGTCCGTAAAGTTCTTGTTTTAACATCTTAGATAAACCTAAAATGCCAGCTAGGGTAGTTCTTAATTCGTGACTAACATGGGAAAAATAATCACTTTTGTTATTCTTAGAAGATTTCAGTTGTTTATTCTCTAATTCTATTTTTTTTATTCTCTCTTGGTATTTAATTTGCTGAATAGCTATAGCAATTTGATCAATAATAGTCTCTAAACTATCTATCTCTTCACAATTAAAAATTCTATCCGATTGATCATTCTGTAAGATTAAATAACCAAAAAAGTTATGACTCACATATAGGGGTAAACTCAAGATACAGCAATGCAAATCCTCATTACTTCTTATTTCTTCGCAGTAGGAAACCTTTCGATAGTCGTTAACGATAACGTTTTCTTGACAAAATTGATAAACTTGATGTTCTTTGCTAGAACTGGCTAAGGTAAACCATTGCTGATCGATAAAACTTTCTAACCAACTTCTATCATTACTCCCCCAAGTGCCGTAAATTTGGGAAACCGATGATTGTATCTTTAACAAAACTACATTATCAACCTGGTATGTTTCCCCTATGATTGCTAAAACTTGGGCAATTTTTACTTGAGGATCAATATCAGAGTTTAAAAGACAATAAATCTGCCTAATTAGGTTTTTTGACCAGTTTTGGTGATATATGCTTTTAGGCATTTTTGTCTCTTGCTGGAAAATCTGTGAATCTTGATTGGTCAAGGTATTCATCAGGTTGTTACCCTCTTAAAGGAGTCGGACACATTGGCAGTCAACTACTAAGTAAAAGTACGGGGTATTGTCAAGGGTGTTTTTTTGACATACTCCACTCCCTGAAGTGAGTGGATTCTCCAAACATCACTAGTCTGGATTACTGGCTCATCCAGACCGCTTAACTATCTCCACTCTCGCAGTAGCTAGTCATAGGCGGGGCTGTCCCCAGTCGTTTAGGTGGTTGGCCTCAGTTTTCGGATGCCCGACCATACTGTTTATTGAGAATTTGGGTTTATTTGAACTTTGGTACTTTTATAAGGTTCAAATTGACTATGAATACCAATCCAATTATGTTTGAAAATTAACAGGCTTTGATCGGACCAAGTTTCCTCTTCACTAGATATTTTTTTCGCAGGAACTTCTGTGGCCAAACTCAACATTCCATTAAAATTAAGAGAAGCATTAAAGTTATTAATATCATTCAGCTTTACTCTTAAAGATTTAACACTATCGATCAATTCTTCTCCATAAGGAATGGCTGAAGCTAAGTCCTCATCCCGATATATAAAGGCTTCAATTTTATGAAAACCTTTAAACTCATCGGAGTTTTCCCCATCGTCAAACGAATAAGGACGAGCATCAATATCTGAGTCTTCTTGTTCAAAACTCCTTGCATAAACTTCGATTTCTTCGTAGGGAGGACGGGCGTTAACATAAGCCATTTTCGCCTTGGATAAATCCCCCGTTTTTAGGGCAGATAATTAAGTCTTCTACTAGGGGAAGTTGCTCATCAACTCGTTCACGAAAATAATCGACTCCAGCGATTACTTGAGGATGATAATCAGGGGTTTGAGCCGTTAAATATCCGGCACACAACAAGGAGCAGGTTACTAATGCTATAATCAGAAAACGTAGGTTGTTTTTCATAAATATTTACTCCCAATATAATAGTTTTATAGCATTATAAAATAGTAAAGATATTTAAGGTAAAAATTTAAGATGTTTTTAAAAATCTAGTCAACTTCTTCCACACACAAAGCATCAGCTTCGGGTTTACTTAATCGTATTAAATTTTCTTCAACTTCTAAGAGAATTGGCCAATTTTTTGAAGCTTGGCGAATTAGGATAAACTGTGTTCCTGGTGTTAATCCCATAGACAATAGTTTACCTTGATAACCTTTGAAAACCTTGTCATATCCTACGATATAACCTATGGACCCAATTGGTAGTTCTCTTAAATAAGTTTTGACAATTTGTTGCATTGTTTTCCTTGAAAAAGTGTTGGATTTTTTTGTGTAGGGATAATTAGTTAATTATCCCTAACGAGGAGATTTATTAAGATACTTTCTGATATTAACTAGAATTCATCATTAACTCCTCTCCTAATGGTTTAAAAGGTAAATGTTGTACGAATTGTCCCGATAACTAAAGCATCGTTCCTGTCATCAAATTCAGGTTCTGTGATGACGATAATGCCAGGAGTAATCGCGATATTATCGTTAAGAGGGTATTCGTAGATCGCCTCAATATGAAAAGAACTATGTTCATCGGTTCTTCTAAAATTGTCGGGTAAGTTAATATTCGCGTCAGAAACCCAAGGTTCCATCCCGATAATAATAGCCCCGGTATCTCCTTCTTTAAAAGCATCAGGAAAAGCTAAAGTAACGGCCCAATTCCAAATATCTAATTGACCCCTTTGGATAACATCATCATCGGGACCGATATCGATCGCACCGAGGGTTCTGGTAGTTGTAAAACCGCCCCAACCACCGATGACAAACTTATCCCAAACACGCCAAGTAAATTCTCCCCCGTAGGAATTATTGACCGTATTAACAGAGGCTTCAAAATCTTCAAATTCTTCTTCGATAAAGGTTTGAAAATTAGAACGACGAGTACCAGTTCCGGAGTCGAGATTATTGTAACCATGAACATAGGTAAAGGCTACTTTAAAGTTGTCACTGGGTTCGTAGGCAAACTGTCCAATCAACCCATAGGGCCCATTAAACATACCTGCACCCAAGGCCGGATCATTACCATCGGTGGCTAAATAACCCCCACTCCATTCAAATACCTCGAAAAGACGACCTTGGAAGCCAATACCAGGGCCTTCACCCATATAATAAAGAGGATTACGACTACCAAAGGAAGAAATCGCCCCGGAAGCTCCGTCCCCGTCGAGGAAGTTGACAGTGGGAACAAAGTCATCAAAAGCTCCACCCACCGGTTCAATGAACATTCTCACGTTTTCGGCGAGATCAAACTCGTAAATAATCAGTTCGATGGCCAGATCGCTATCATCCGGTTGGGAAAAGCCTAATTCCCCTTCAAAAGTACCTGTGATGTCAGAATAGGCGGGTACAGTCCCTGTTGCGAGACGGGTATAGAGTAAGTCATTGCCATCAAAGGTGGTATTGAGTTCTAACCGTCCCCTGTAACCAAAGTTATTCACCTTGTTGATCTCTTCGGTTCCTCCGTTTTTATCCCCACTGGCGATGCCAGTCAAACCAACCACAAACTCTCCACTGAGGACGGTGGTGGTGGAAAACTGGTGATCTTCTAGGAAAGCAACTCTTGATTCTAAATTATCCACCCTCGCTTTCAAGGCGATTAATTCTTGTTCAAATTCTTGGGCCAAGCGTTTCAACTTTTCGATATCTTCCCGTAAAACGGCAACATTTTCCTGAATTAACCGTTCTATGGTGTTCATACAGGCATTTAAACCGGCGGCGAACTCGTAACGAGATAAAGCGCGGTTGCCCCGGAAGGTGCGATCGGGATAACCAACAATACACCCATAGCGTTCCACCAGTCCCCGTAAGGCTTCGTAAGCCCATTCTGTGGGGGAAATGTCTTGTAACTCAGATACGCTGGTGACTTGAGACATGGAACTTTGGCGACGACTACCCGAGTTCAAAAAGCCATCCCGAGACTGTCTTAAACGAAGATCCCGATCAATTTTGGGTAACTGAGGCAAGGGAGATGTCTCTCCCTTTTCTAAAGACACAGTGCCTTGACGAGGGAGAAACTGTCCACCAGACTCTCTTAAAGATAAGTTTTGCTCAGGTAAAGCCTGACTGGCAGACGCAGAAGACAGAATCATTTCTAAGACTAGGATTACATTATTAACAGAAACAAAGCGATTCATCATTCAATTCCTCACACTAATCAAAAAGTGATAATTTCTCATTATATTTACTTTCTTTCTATAGGGTGGATCGGCACTGGGATACCAGAAGATATGATCTTATCCTATATTGCCCAACCCTTTCCATTTAGGACCGGCTAAGTCTTCATAAGTGGATAATTCTTCCGGTTTCACCTTATCTTGATTGTACATGATGACCCTTGCCCGTCTGGTGAAACCAAACCAAAGACCATTGGGATCTCGTAAGGATGCAGGAATTCTTTCCTCTAATATAGCCGAACTGGTGGGGGCAAAAATTGCTGCATCTTCAGCCCGCCACAGTCTGGCAACATCCACTGTCATGAATACGTCCGCTTGGGTGTTTTCTCCTTCGCTTTTAATCCGTTCGATTAGTTCATCTGCCTTACCCTCTACCAGGTTAACTTTAATACCAGTTTCTTTGGTAAACCCGTTATGTAGTTCTGTATCGGTGTTGTAGTGACGAGAAGAGTAGAGGTTAACCTTCCCTGTTGTTGGAGTTGCAGGGGGGCTAGAAGGATTATCCGAGGCATTATTATTATTATTGTTATTGTTGCCACAACTGGTCACCAGTTGGCTAACTCCCACAACGGTTACTGCCGTACTACCACTTAAAAATATTCGTCTTGATAATTTATTCACGATAACTAGACTATGGTTAAGATAGATTTTTATTATTCATCTCACGTATTCTAGCACTATTGAAAATTATTATTGATAATCAAATAAAAAGTTTTCCTTAAGGGTAGGTGTAGGTGACTGGGGGACGGGGTGACTGGGGGACGGGGTGACTGGGTGACTGGGTGACGGGGTGACAATATGAAACCCACGATTTTCAGCCGTGGGAGTGTAAGAGTTATTCCGGCAAAATGTTAGTCTGGGATACTTTCTGATTCTAGGGGATGTTTTTCTATGGGAGTTAGTTGTTGACGAACATCATCAATAGCGTGATTGAGTTGAGCGATTTTGTCTTCTAAGCGATTACGAGCCATTTCGATACTTTCTTCAGAGTCCAGTCTTTCTCGTTTATCTGATTGAAATAATGAGGATTCTTGTTCTTCTTCATTATTATCAAGACGAGACGCAACCACCGCTCCGATAATTCCCCCAACAATTCCTCCAACGATTGTTCCGGTTAAAAATCCGCCTGTAAATCCATCTCGTTGACTCATAAGAATTGACCTCAATATTAAGTGATTATGGCTAATTTTCTGGAGATTAATGTTCATTAAATACTAAGTTCCAAAAGAGCGATCTCCGGCATCTCCTAAACCGGGAACAATGTAACCTTTGTCATTAATCCCTTCATCAATAATAGCGGTATAGATGTTCAAATCGGGATAATGTGTATTTAATTGTTGCAGTGCAGGGGGGGCTGCTACCACGGAAATAATGCGGACTAGGCTAATATCAGCCTCCCGTTGGCTAATTTCCTTCATAGCGGTCATAATTGACCCCCCAGTGGCTAACATGGGTTCTAAGACAATAATTTGCGTCTTAGGGGCAAATTTTTGTGGCAATTTGTTGAGATAGCAACTATTTTCCAAAGTTTCCTCATCTCGGGCTAAACCTAGATGATAAATAGAAGCCACTGGAAGCAAGGTTTGGGCCCCATCCAATAAGGAAAGTCCGGCACGTAAAATAGGAATCACGGCAATGGGGACTTCAGGATTGATCAGAGTAGCATTACAAGGGGCCAGAGGACTGTTAACAGTAGTTTCTACAGTAGGAAACCAGTAACGGGTTGCTTCGTAGGTTAACCACCGCCCTAACTCGCTCATAGCGGTTTTAAACAACACTCCAGGGGTGTTGACATCACGGGCCACACCTAACCAATGTTTAATTAGAGGATGATCAGGAACGTAAACTCGAAGTTGAGGAGGCATGACTTTTCCAGTGAACAGTTACCACTTATCCATTGTCCATTGTCCATTGTCCATTGTCCATTGTCCATTACCCTTGGGATAATGCTTGTATACGATTTTGGGCTAATTCAAAGCTAGGCTCGATTTCAAGGGCTTTTTGATAACTTTCTATAGCATCCGATGGCCGCCCCATTAGTTCTAAGGCACTCCCCCGATTGTACCAAGCTTGGTAATAGTTAGGTTGAAGGGTGAGAACTTGATCCCAACAGGCGATGGCCTCTGTCCATTGCTGCAAATTATATAAAACCTGGCCTTTACCGTTGAGGGCTTCTATATCCTGGCTATTAAGGGCTAAGACTCGATCAAAACTAGCGATCGCTTCTTCTAGTTGTCCGATGGTTCCCAAAGCACTGCCTCGGTAATGCCAAGCAAGGGCAAAATTGGGATTGATAGCCAAAGCTTGATCCCAGAGAGCGATCGCAGCTTCTAAGTCCCCCAAGTTAGCTTGTTCAACCCCTTGATTAAAGTAGGTTTCCACGGTTTCTACAGTCTCAGGAGAGGGTTGAGGGGTAGTAGCTGCAGGTTGTTGGGCTTCTACTGTCTCAGGAGAGGGTTGAGAGGTAGTATCTTGCGGTTGTTGGGCTTCTACAGTCTCAGGAGGAAGTTGAGGGGTAGTATCTTGCAGTTGTTGGGCTTCAAAATGACTAATTAAAGCATCTACGAGGGTTTGGGGATCGGTGGAATCAACACCTAATTGTTGAGAGACTTGCTTCGCTAGTTCTGGATCTTGTTGTAATCTGACGGTTAATTCTTCGATGGTTAGGGTTTCGGTTTGGTCCGGTTGAGAAGGAGCAGGAGGAGGATTTTTTTCTAAACTTTCTTCAAGGGTAGGAGTCTTAATTTCTCTTCTTACCACATCCGTAACTCTTGTATCCGGTCCTGCGTATTCCCACACCGCGCTACTTGCTTCTTTACTGTAGAGTTTTCTGCCAATTTCGTAAGCTGTTTTACCGATGGGCTCTATCTTTTGAAAGGACTGAGCTAACTCTCCTAAGCGCATCATTCTCGCTGCCAGTTGTAAGTTAGGGGCAGCTGAAGAGGCCGCTTTTTCTCCAAAACGCTCCAACCAAGCTACCCAGAGTTTGGCTTTGCCTCTTTCTCCCAAATCTTCAAAATATTTGAGAATGCGCCCCTCGTGCCATCCGTGGGCGACTCCATCCAGGAGTTGGCTAAACAAAAATTCATATTCTGTGTCGCTTAGGGGCTGTTGCGAGGCGTTTTTGTCATCTCTTCCTAAAGGAGAAGATGAACCAAATACCTGAGCAAAAAATTGTTGTATCCACTGCCAGAAGCGTTTTAGTAAACCCTGCATACTCAATATTGATAGACTTGGACGGTTGAGAGACAATATTTATTATAATGATCCTCAATTATTCTATCTTAAGTGTTGCCAGAGGACTCCCGTTAAATTTCTCCCGAAAAAAATACCCACAGAAATCTTTAGTCCTGAACTCGCGAAGGATCAGAGGAGACGAATTTTTGCCAACAAAAAAACTGACGGGGGAGTGTCAAATTAATTTGTCAGCAATTGTCAATTCGGATATTTTAGCTCTGAAGTCTAATTTTCAAGCAGTTCCCTGTTTGAATTGACCTTGTTTTTTATATTGTAAAATACTATCTAAGTTATCTAATATTATTAAACAGCGATACTTTCTTAAATAATGTAATATACCCCTTTCCTTAAATTCCTTAGATTGATTGTCACTAAAAAAAGTTTCTAAGTCTTCTAAAAGAAAATTATAAGGAGGTGCGTTATTAAGCGATCGCCAGATTAAATAATCAAAATAATCTTGAATTTGTTTCCCTAATTTAATCCCTAAAACTGTTTTTCCAATTCCTCCCATTCCCAAAATTTGGACAACACGACATTTATCTGTAATGATCCATTGGTTTAATTCTTTTGGAGTTGATGGGAAAAAGGCATTACGCCCTAACCAAAGATTAAAGTTAGCCAAAGAACTAGCTTTAAAAGGGTACAAAGCAAAGGCACTCCGACGGGTTTGGATTCCCAAGCCCGGAAGAGATGAAAAACGTGGACTAGGCATCCCTACCATGAAAGATAGAGCAATGCAAGCTTTGGTTAAATCAGCCCTTGAGCCATACTGGGAAGCCCAATTCGAGGGAACATAGAGATGGTTTTCGTCCAGGCAGAAGCGTGCATGACGCAATTGGCATGATATACACAGCCATCAACAAAAAGGCAAAATATGTCCTTGATGCCGACATAGCTAAATGCTTCGACAAGATTAACCATGATTACCTACTGTCTAAAGTAGATTGTCCATATAACATCAAAAGAATCATTAAACAATGGTTGGAATGCGGTGTAATGGACAACGGCATATTTGAGGAAACTGATGCAGGTACACCTCAAGGCGGTGTAATAAGCCCACTATTGGCTAACATTGCACTACATGGAATGATTAACGACATAGAAAACCACTTCCCTCGCAAAAAACGCAGGGAAGATGGTAGTCTAAATGAGGGTTATAAACCTAGAATCATTCGCTATGCCGATGATTTCGTAGTTCTCCACGAAGACTACGACATTATTCTACAATGTAAAAAACTGATTGCACAATGGTTAGAACAAGTCGGACTGGAACTTAAACCAGAAAAGACCTCCATTAGACATACTTTAAAAAGTATCAAACATGATGGAAAAACCATTAACCCAGGTTTTGATTTTCTTGGATTCAATATACGGTCATACCCTGTTGGAAAACACCACTCTGGAAAAACAGGAGGGCGAAATTCCACAATAATTGGATTCAAAACAATAATTAAACCAAGCAAGAAGAAAATACTAGCTCATCATGAGGCAATCAAAGAGGCCATAAAAGCCAATAAGAAAGCCCCACAAGCAGCATTAATCGTCAGATTAAATCCCATAATCCGAGGATGGTGTAATTATTACCGAACTGTAGCAAGTAAGGAAAGATTCTCATCTGAGGACGCAGTAGTATGGAACATGCTTAGAGCCTGGACAGTTAGCAGGAAAAAGAGAAAGACACCATTAATAGATGCCCTCAGAAAATATTTCTCACACGGAAAACACGGAATATGGACGTTCCAAACAAAAGGGGCAGTCCTTTACTATCACGCCGAAACGGAAATTAAGAGACATCAACTGGTCAAGTCTGAATCATCACCCTATGACGGAAACTGGACTTATGGTCGTAAAAGACGGGGTACACATACTGGGACACCAACTAGAGTCGCAAAACTCTTAAAGAAACAAAAAGGTATATGCCCTCAATGTAAGCAACACTTTACACCTGAAGACTTGATAGAAGTTGACCACATTATCCCGAAATCGAAAGGTGGTTTGGATACATACAACAATCTCCAAGCCCTACATCGTCACTGTCATGATGCCAAAAGCAGAAATGATTATCTCTATGATTGGCACTTATAATGGCTATGAACGGAAAGACGACGTATTAACAGTACCCATGACAAGGGACTAATTGCCGAAAGCCGTATGAGGTGAAAGTCTCACGTACGGTTTGGAATAGGAGGAGAGGAAGGCGACTTCCTTTTCGACCCTTAATTTCTTGACTATAGCAAAGCAGAAGGCGACAAAATTGCTATTTTTGGTCATACGGTAGAAGCAACAGTTTCCCATATTGACAGCGATAATAATGGTAGTATTGACTATTCTTTGATTGACTTAATTAGTAATCAAGGGGGTGCAGGGGCCCATGATGGTGATTTAGTTGGCAGTATTGCAGTTTATGGCGATATTGTTAATCAATCCGATTTAACAGTGGATAAGACCGTTTTCTATGGTGCTTATGAGTCTATTTCGGTTGTTTAGACTGTAGTTTGTAGGGTGGGCAACTGTTAATCTAAACCGAATTATAACAATATTCAGAGTTAGGGCTTCCCAATTATGAGAGGATCAATTAAACCCTGCTTCTTGTAATTTTTCTATGACAAGTCCTTCTCTTACGCTACTACGACAAATACAAGTCTTAGATCCTGTGGCCAATAGCACCATGACTAATGATGTGTTATTGGGTTCAAGTCTAATTCAAGCGATAGACTCCCATCTTGATAATATTCCTCCAGACACTAATATTGTGGACGGAAAAGGCTTAATTCTTGCCCCAGGATTGATGGATCTTTATAGTTACAGTGGAGAGCCTGGCCATGAAGACAGAGAAACTCTAGATAGTTTAGCTGCTTCTGCTATTGCTGGAGGATTTACCCGTGTAGCTATTCTCCCCCAAACCCAACCCTCGATTGATAATTTAGCCACTCTTAGCCACTTAAAACAGCGTACAGCGTCTATTTCAGGGGTAAAATTCGATTTTTGGGGAACTTTCACCCATCAAGGCAAAGGCGAACAAATCACAGAATTAGGGGAACTGGCACAAGGGGGTATTATTGGCTTTACAGATAATCAAGGGATTGAAAATTTAGCACTGCTCAGACGAGTCTTAGAATATCTTAAACCCCTGAAAAAACCTTTAGCTCTGGTGGCGGAGTTTCCTTCCCTCAAAGGCAGTGGAGTGATGCGAGAAGGGTATTTTTCCACCACTTACGGACTTACGGGAAACCCTGCTATGACGGAGGGCACAGCAGTAGCAACTATTTTAGAAATGGTGGCCGCTATGGAAACCCCTGTGCATTTAATGCGTATTTCTACCCGTCGTGCGGTGGAATTAATCGCCTGGGGCAAAGCTAGGGGTATTCCCATCACTGCTAGTACCACCTGGATGCACCTCTTATTAGATAGTGAAAATATTGCCAGTTATAATCCTAATTTACGCCTAGATCCCCCTTTGGGCAACCCAGAAGACCGTTTAGCCTTAATCGAAGGCATTTCTCAGGGTATTATTGATGCCATCGCCGTCGATCATCGGGGTTATACTTATGAGGAAAAAACCGTTCCTTTCGCGGAAGCTCCTCCAGGGGCGATCGGATTACAATTAGCATTACCTTTATTGTGGCAAACTTTAGTAGAAACAGAAACTTTGTCCCCCTTACAATTATGGAAAGCTTTAAGTAGTAATCCCAGAAAATGTTTAGGGCAAACTGTCCACCCCGTTAAAGCTGGCCATCCTTCAGAGTTGATTGTTTTTGCCCCTCAAAAAACCTGGACTCCTACTCCATCTACTCTCAAATCTTTGAATTATAACACCCCCTGGTTAGGTCAAGAAATTAAGGGACAAGTAATAGCAATTTAGAACTTAATTTAGTTTAAATCCTATAGCAATTTTGAGAAGTTTAAAGAGATTCCTCGTACCTCGGAATGACAATTATTAACTGTTAACTGTTAACTGTTAATTGTTAATTGTTAACTGTCCATTAAATTCCTAACCATTGACTAATTGCACCGGGTACAGGTAATAAGATTACTATTAATAAGCCTAAACAAAATAGCCCAATAAAATCCCTAATGTCATCTAATTCTGTAACATCATTAAGTGCCGGTTGATCCATAATTGGCATTAACCACAGAAGAATTGCCCAGATTAAAAATTCTGGTCTACTCATGGCTAAAACTAACATGAAAATTCGAGTTAATTGACCGATAACAATGGCAGTTTTTTGGCCAAACATAGCATGAACCATGTGACCCCCATCTAACTGTCCCACTGGCATTAAGTTGAGTGCTGTCACTATTAATCCGATATATCCAGCCACGGCTAAAGGATGAAGATGAAGGGCTTTTCCTGCTACAAAGCTACTGCCTAAAACCAGTTTAACTAAAATAGCAAACAGAAAAGAAAAACGAGGATCAAGGGCTTCGACATTCAGTAAAGAAGCACTTTCAACCGTAGGTAGAGGCACAATGTCTGATAGAGAAATTCCCCATATTAGTAAGGGAATGGTAACAATAAAACCCCCCAAAGGACCGGCAACTGCCACATCAAATAAGGCTTTTCGGTGAGGGACTGGAGCTTTCATTTGAATAAAGGCTCCAAAAGTTCCCAGGAAAAAAGGAATCGGTATAAAATAGGGTAAAGTTGTGGCAATTTTGTAGCGAATAGCAGTAAAATAATGGCTCAATTCGTGAATTCCTAAAATGGTAATCAAGCCTAAACTATAGGGCAGTCCTTTTAATAACAGACTAGGATCTGTATTAAGGGTTTCTTGGGCAACCCCAACAATGGCAACTGTACCAATAATAGTAGTAGTTAATAGGGTGAGCAATAATAATGTTAAAGCAAATACAGGTCGTTTTAATTTTTCTTCGTCACTATTTTTTTCGCTTTCATTTTTTGACCAGGGGTTAGGCACTAAAGCAAAAAAGGGCTTTTCCTGTAATCCTTCTTGAAAGAGAATTAAGAAGTGATCGCCAAATACTTTCTCAATATTTTTCTTAATGGATTTATAGGCTTTTTCTGGGGCGGTGCGGAGTTTTCCTCGACAAAGAATCCCTTGGGGACGATAATCTACATTCTGTAGGTAATAGACTTCCCAAGGAAAACAATCTCGCAAAGACTTCTCTTCTGTGGCTGTAATTGGCCTAATCTTCTCGCTGTCTTGAGGAGGTTGTTCTATGTTTTCTAGTTTTGGCTGTGAGTTTTGAACCGTTTCTTTGGGTTGATCGGAGGAAGAGATTTTTCCCAGTCGAATTAACCAGACATAGAGGGTAAAACCAATCACCAAAGGGATGATGATTATCGGAAGAGGTATCTGTTGATCCTCCCCATTAATTTCATACCAGATCGTCCAGACTACCGCTGGCATCATCATCACTAACCAAATAATCCAGAGGGGTGTGCGAGTAATAGGGGCAACGGTTTTCTGGGCAAGATAGTATGTAAATGCGCCTAAAAGAAATAATAGTAACCAATTCATATTGACAGTTGAACTTGATGTTAAGGATGGTTCTTTCTAGGGATAATTAACCAATTGAGCAATAATACAGCAATAGCCCCATATCTATATTGTAAGCAAGTTGTCCCCAGAAATGAATTTAAACACTATTAAAAGTCCTAAACCCCCTCGTCTATTGTTGGAAGATTTATTTGCTTTTGCCCCCAATCGAGAGATTTTGGGGGGAACTTCCTATTTCATCGGAGAAAAGTCTGGTAACGTCTTGATAGATTGTCCTGTTTATCACCCTGATTATCTTAGCTTTATCAACAAACAAGGTGGGGTAAAGTGGTTGTTTTTAAGCCATCGTGGGGGTATTAGCCCCTCTCTCAAGTCTTGGCAGCAAGCTTTGAATTGTCACGTTATTATCCAAGAACAAGAGGCTTATCTTTTGCCGACGATGACAGTCACTTCTTTTGAGAAGGAAATGGCCATCGCCGAATCTATGACGATTATTTGGACCCCCGGCCATTCTACGGGATCGTCTTGTCTTTATTGGCAACGACACGGGGGCGTATTATTCACGGGACGGCACTTACTACCCGATCGCAAGGGGTTTCCGGTTCCTCTGAAGCTAGATAAAACCTTTCATTGGGGTCGTCAATTACAAAGTGTTGCTCTATTATGCGATCGCTTCTCCCCTGACACTCTTCATTATATTTGTCCTGGGGCTAATACTCGCTTACTAGGAGAGACAGGGTTAATTGATGATGCTTATCAAAGTCTCACTAGGTTCGCTGAATAACTTGATCAAAAAAATCACAATTTTGTTCTTTCTGCTGAAGCTTTGTAATATTTTTTGATAGACTGTAACATATAGAAACACTTTACTCATAAAAGCGTTAGGAGAAAACAAAACAATGGCAGGATTCTTAGGATTGTTTAGTGGTCGTAAAGCAAAATTTGTAGACCAACAAGATAATACCCCAGTTGAACCCCAGAACAAGGAAGCATTTTTCTTGGATAGTGATTCAGCGAAAACTTTAGGTGATACCAAGTTTATGCGTACACCCATCACCATTAAGCGTACTTTTGCTAACGGTGGTGAACTGGTTCAAGAAATTTCTTCCTTAGAGAAGAAAAAAGCCGGAAATGTCAACAATGCTCCGAAGCAAACCGAGCCAACCAGTAGCTCTCAACCAACAAGTTCTGTGAATACGAATACGGAGCGTCGTCAAGCGGACACCAGCATGGATATGTTCCGTAATATGGCTCGTAACATCAAAAAATAGTTATTTTTTGTCTTTTTTGAAAATTAAAGCCTGATTCGGTGAGGGTTAAGTTTCTTACCTAATCAGGTTCAATTTTAAGGTGGTTTGACATACTCCACTGCCTAAAGGCGAGTGGATTCTGATTCAACAATTACTTGTTGAAACCTACTCTCAAATGAGGTTTACTAGGCTGACTGGTACTTACCTTACTAGGTCATACATCCATCTGTTTCCAGACACCCTGCCAATTCAGGGTTAGTCGTCACTTTCTGGGGGACCCCCAGTAGGTAGCTGAATATTGCTACAGTGTAATTCTAACACAATTACGCCTGTTAGGGCGGGGTTTTAGACCCATGATTTTTCGATAAAATATAAACCCCATAAATGTATCAGGCAACGGTTTCAATCACTTCCACTTCATTATCACGAAAATGGGCCCGAAACCGTTTCTCGAACTTGACTAATATAGGTAGGTTAGCACTAACTGGCCTACCTTGCCAGTTGGTGACAATCTCGATTATCTCCCCCTCCATTCCTTTGAGATCAAATGCTTGTTTCTTATGCTGAGGATGATGATAAACAATAACAGATTCCATAACACGAACGCGATCGCCGATTTTCATAGTCATTATTTTTATATAATCCTCCTATTAAGGTGCTTTTGGGGCTAATTCACAACCTTAACCATTCTGACATAGAGTGTCACGAGATCATAGCAGGGGCAAAACTACTCCATAGGTTAAATAATATAAAGAAAACTTGAATCATTGTCAATAGAATTATTATAATCATAGTTCGTACATAAATCTTAAGAGAATGTTCCTTTCGATCTTAAGAAAGCAGTTATCTTGTAGACAAGTTGCGGTTATTTTTAGCCGCCTAATTATTATTGAGTTATTATTATTATCTTTTGGTATAT
Source organism: Crocosphaera watsonii WH 8501 (assembly GCF_000167195.1). Classification (GTDB taxonomy): domain Bacteria; phylum Cyanobacteriota; class Cyanobacteriia; order Cyanobacteriales; family Microcystaceae; genus Crocosphaera; species Crocosphaera watsonii. Next base: position 22,759 of record NZ_AADV02000032.1, read on the forward strand.
TCGCTGTTCGTCAAACTTATTATACCTATCAAAATTATTCTTTTCTCGCCTCAGAAAGGTTAGATTATAACGTTTTGTTTCCCACAGTTCCTTTAGCTTTATCTTCTGCCATTATTACTAATGATACACAACAAATTGAAGAAGTTTTAGATGCTGATTATCAGGGGTTACAAGGGCTAATTATTACGGATATAGAAGAAAAAAAAATTCTGGGATATTCTTACGAAAATTTTCCCAATAAATCAAGTTGGATAAGGAATATCTCAGTTAATAATCTCAATAATTATTCTCATCATTTACTATTAGATCCTTTTTCTGCTTCTGCTAAGAGTTATTATTTTGCGAAGGGAGAAGATAAGGTTTATAATCAAGAATCAATTGATTCACAATTGATTCTTGCTAGAGTCTATTATATTAGAGACATTGCTGATAGCTTTTCACAAGAATTATTACAATGGCTTCAGAATCCTTTTAAAAAAAATTCTCGTTTCCCTCTTTATAATCTAACTATACTATTATTTATAATTATTGGATTATTTATCTGGAGTTTTACTGAGTGCTTTGTGATTTATCGGCTTTCAACTATTAGAGAAAAACAACAATTATTTCAAAGATTAAAATTAGAGAAAGAATTAGTAAAACAAGAAATAGAAAAAAGAAAAATTTCTGATCAAAATCAAGAATTGTTAAAAAATCAGCAGATTCAATTAGAAAAGGAAATTATTATTCTGAAGAATAATCTTAAGGACAAAATAGCTCAAAATTACCGTTTAATTGAGGAAAGAGAAAAAGAACAAGAAAATTTAGAAAAATTGGAGATTCAGCAAACTCAAAAAATACAAAATCTTCAAACTATTATCAAGAAATATGAACAAGAAATTTTAATTTTGGAAGTCTGGCAAGATAAATCTCAAGAGTTGGAGGAGATAAAACAAGAAAAAGAGAATTTGTTGCTACAATTGGAAGAACAAGAAAACCTAGAACAAGAAAGCAAGCAACATATTCAATCTCTGAGAAAAAAAATCGAAGTTTTAATGATTCAGAATCAAGAAAATGAACAAAAGATCAATGATTTACATGAATTACAGTTGTCTAATGAAAAGTCTCTTCAACAACGAGAAGAAACTATACAAAAAGAGTTTGAGAGACAAATTAACTTAGTTAAACTAGAGTCACAATATGCTTTTGAAGAAGCAGAAAGTCTAGAACAGGAAAAAGAAAGGTTGATGTCACAAAATAAAAATCTAAAAGAAAACTTAAATTCAGAAATAGAAAAAAATAAATGCTTAGAATTGGCACTAAAAACCTGTAAAAAGGGTAATAATAATGTTATTAATGAATTACAAAATACCAATGATGATAATGCCTCAATTCCTACATCTAATTTAACCAACATCTCTAGTAGAAAAGCTATCAAAGCTTTTCGGAAATTAGGATTTGAAAAAGATAGACATACTGGAGATCATTTTATTCTCAAAAAAACAGAAACCAGTACAATTACTTTCCCCATTCCTCATCCTCGACAAGAACTTAATCCCCTAACACTAAAAAACATTTTGATACAAACAAATACTACTTTAGAGGATTTTTTAAATAATTTGTAAAGCTGAATTAGATTTGTATCTAAAATAATTGTTAATTTCTGCTGTTCAAAAATACAAAAGATAAACGACCCATAAAACCTAGTCCAAATAGAAATAAAATGCCTAAGGAAGCAGAAGGTTCCTCAACACGATGAGCTAGGGCGTGTCTGCAAACAGTGTTAAGCTGAGTAAAACTACTTAGATTTTTATGGCAATCGATATCATAACATTCTAGTGTTTTACCGAATAATTATTAATTGCTACTCGATCTTGCTATAACAAAAAAGAGCGATCGCTAAAAATAAAAGCGATCGCAGTAAAAATTCAATAACAATATACCGTTAAAACCGTGTTTCTGCCCAACGAGCAACATTTGTTAAGAGAGCATCGGGGTTATCAAAAGCCTTCATGAATATTTGGTGATAATAACACTCTTCTGCTGATCTTAATTTTATATCTGGATGCTCTTTTTGATATTGTTGAGCCTGTTGTTCATTCATCACATCTTTTAAGGTTTCAGTTAACAAGTCAACTGTGCCACTTCCTTCATCAAATTGTTCTTTTTTGCGCCAAACAATTTCCTCTGGTAAAATATCCTCAAAGGCTTTGCGTAAGATCCATTTTTCTACAGGGGGCGTACCTTTCAGTTTTAAATGAGCAGGTACTTTTTGACCTAGTTCGATCATTTTTAAATCTAAAAATGGCACTCTTCCCTCGATAGAATGAGCCATAGTTAAACGATCAACACGCTGTAGATTAATGTTGTGTAAACTGTTGACAGATCTTCTTAATTCCCTATGTAATGTATCATCGCTGGGAATATCTTTGTAGTAAGTATAACCAGCAAAAAGCTCGTCTGCTCCTTCTCCCGTCAGAATTACTTTTACATATTCAGAGGCTAAACGTGAAGTAAAATAACAAGGTATCCCACTTCTAACTAAGTCTTGGTCAAAGGATTCTAAATAATAAATAATCTCCGGTAGTTTGGCGATCGCTTCTTCGGGTGTAATAATGTATTCGTGGTGTATGGTTCCTAAATAATCAGACACCAAACGAGCAGCATTAATATCTTTACTCCCGGCAATACCCACAGAAAAAGTATGTAATTCAGACTTATGTTTTTTGGCGATAGCAGCGATAATACTACTATCTAAACCTCCCGACAAGAAAGCACCTAAAGGTACATCGGACATCAATCTTTTAACCACAGAAGCTTCTACGGTTTCTCGTATTTCTTGCAATAACTCATCCACATTAGCATCCAGTTCGGGGGGAATATCTGGTAAGCTGTAATACTGAGAAAACCCTGTTTCTGATGAGAAGAAATGGCCAGGGGGAAATTCTTCTACATTCTCACAAAATTGTGTGATAGCTTTTAATTCCGAGGCAAACCAAAAGTTACCGTCTTTTTCACTATAATAAAGAGGTTTGATGCCGATGGGATCACGAGCAGCAATAAACTTATTATCGTCAATAATAGCAAAGGCAAACATTCCATCTAATTCGCCCACTGCAGTTGTATTCTTTTCCTCGTATAAGTGTAAAACTGCTTCCGTATCGCTTTTCGTTAAGAACTTGTATTTTTTGGCTAATTCTGGTTGCAATTTAGGATAATTATAGATTTCTCCATTACCAATAATTGCTTGGGTGTTTGCCTTGGAATAAATGGGTTGATCTCCCCCATCTACATCCATAATACTCAATCTCTGATGCCCCAAAATTCCTGAACCGTTGGGAACTGTAAAAATCCCTTTTGCATCTGGACCACGATGAATAATACTCTTCATCATCGCCTCAACGTTAGTTTGTTCTGTTTGTCCCCAGATTCCTGCAATGCCACACATAATTTTTTTAGAACGCTACCCTTGAGGTTAGTCCAATAATCTTGAATCCCCTACAAAATCCAAGAATAATTTAACAAGTGCTGGTCAGGTTTATATTCAGGGCGAACGATGGGACTTGAACCCACGAATGCCGGGACCACAACCCGGTGCCTTAACCACTTGGCTACGCTCGCCATACACCTTAATTACTATAACATATTGTTCTGTTTCTGCACAAGATATAGTAGAGCCAATTTGCCAATTGGCTCTACCAATATTCTAGTGGTAAAAATTAACCTACAAAAGCTTTGCGGGGTTCAGAAACACCAGCAGACTCAGTGCCTTTGAGGTAAGCTAACATGGTGTCAGCGTCGGATACTTCAAAGGGATCGGTAGGACAGTTATCGCTGAAGTCAGGTTCGACGAACATTTTCTCTACCTTGCAGTCGTTCACTAACATAGAGTAACGCCAAGAACGCATACCAAAACCGAGGTTAGACTTCTCGACTAACATCCCCATTTTACGGGTAAATTCGCCGTTGCCATCGGGTAATAAGGAGACGTTTTTGGCTTCTTGTTGTTTGCCCCATTGGAACATCACAAAAGCATCATTCACAGACACACAAATAATTTGGTCAACTCCTAACCCCTTGAACTCCTCATATAACTCTTCGTAGCGAGGTAAGTGGTTAGATGAACAAGTGGGAGTAAAAGCACCAGGCAAGGAAAAAACAATCACTTTTTTTCCTTTAAAAATTTCTTCGGTGGTTACATCTTGCCAACGAAAAGGGTTAGGCCCTGGCACAGACTCATCACGAACACGGGTTTTAAAGACAACGCTGGGTACAGTTTCGATAACAGCCATACTTCACCTCTTGACAATGAATTTTGTATCAGTTTTTACCAACATATATCAGAATAATTCTTATTTAAGAAAAAGTCAATGGTAATAACTACTCAGTTTATTGAGTAATTTTAAGATATGAAATAATCTCAATAACCCTAAATTATAATATAGGGAGATGAGAACAACAAAAAGTCAAAGCGATGAAAAAAGAAGCTAATACGATTGTAAACGCGCTAAAAGCCAAGAAATTGAGGGTAACACCGCAACGTTTTGCTGTTTACGCAAATTTACTCCAGAGAAGCGATCATCCTACCGCAGAGCAGATTTTAAAGGATCTCAATGAAAATGTGCCAACCTCTTCACAAGCAACGGTTTATACGGCATTACAAGCGTTACGTGAAGTAGGTTTAGTCAGAGAGGTGTTGTTAGAGCCAGGGGTATGTCGCTATGATGCTAATCTAGAACCTCATCATCACTTTCATTGTCCTTGTTGTGGAGTAATTGAGGATATTCCTTGGGATACTTTTCAGCCCTTGAATTTACAACGGTTACGCCCAGGTATAACCCCAGAACGTTACCAAGTGACCGTTGAAGGGGTGTGCGATCGCTGTCAAGAATAAACGGTAACCATTAGTTGTGCAAAAAATTGAATTGCCTATGCTTATCAAGTAAGTAATATTTGATATACTTTACTAGGTATGGGTTTATGTGGCCTAAATATGCCTTGTGATTAGGATTGGAAACTGCCCCAGAATATTGTGGGCTAATAGTTGAAATATTGTGCGATCGCTGTAACTAATAAAAAATAGCTCCAACTTGTGCAAAAGTTTAATGTAATGTTAATGGTCAACTAGGTAATATTTGCTATACTCTTATAGTCTTTATACAATCTAAAATGCGATTTCTGAGCATATTCTCAGATAATGCTGCCTTACTACTGACAATTACAAATTAAATCAGAGGAGATTTTAATCATGTCATATATTGGAACTAATGGTAACGACAACGAATTTGATAATCCTAATTTAGAGCAATATGGTCTGAACGGAGATGATGCTTTAGGAAAAAGTGACGGGGACTTTAAGCCGTTTGGTGGAGAAGGTGACGACACTCTTTTCCAACTTGGTGCCTTCTTGATGGATGGGTTTGGTGGGCCAGGTAATGATTGGATGACCCTCGTGAACACCAGTCCTGGTAGTTCTCTTTACGGTGAGGATGGTAACGACATCATTGAAGCTGGAGGGGGAGCGGATACCATTTATGGTGGTGAGGCCAGAGATGCACTGTATGGCCGTGGCGGTAATGATACCCTTTATGGTGGTGGCGGTAACGATGACAGGCAGGATATTACCGCAGGAACGCAAGCCTTTGGACCAAACTTTTTCAACACCACACTTGGGGGACTCTATGGTGGAGAGGGGGATGACCTTCTTGACGGTGGTGCTGGCAATGACGAAATCGCCGGGGGACTGGGAGATGATATCCTCAGAGGTGGAGATGGGGACGACCTGATGTACGGAAACTTTGGTAACGACAGAGTTTTCGGTGATGCGGGAAATGACACCATGTACTCGAGGCTAGTGGATGCTGTAACCATGTTTGGTGGACTAGGTGATGATATTATCGGTACTGGTAACGCCGATGATTTGATTACTGGTAACGCCGGAAACGATATCATTTCTGCCGGCGACGGGGTAGATATCGTGATGGGAGACATCGGTAATGATACTCTGGCAGGTGGTGCTGGAAATGATGGTTTCTTGGGTGGTGCCGGAAATGATGTCTTTAACCTGACTACGGAAGTCATTGCCGGAGAATCCGATGGTATAAGTGATTGGGAAAATGGTCGGGATATCTTATTATTACCCTCTGCCTATAGTGGCTCGACGATCTTCGGAAGTTAGGTAATTTCCGAGAAAGCTTTTCCCATAGGGGGTAATCGCTTGGACTAAAGGCTTTCAAGAAATAAAAGGAACAGAGAGTTAGCGGATCTTGGTACACAACTTTAAAATTTCATAATTGGCTTGTCTGAAAAAACAGAAGAAATAGATTAAAATGAAGAGGTAAAAAGATTAGAGAGAGCAAATTGAAGCTAAAACAGACAAATCATCCCTTAACCCCGTCGATGGTCGATGATTTACGTTTAGCAGCCTCAAAAATGACGGGAGCAGAGCGTCGTTCATTTCAAGCTGAAATGTGTCTCAAGTATTGTGGAGGAAGTGCCAGACAAACCGAAATCGTGTTTGGTTGGGGGAGAAAAAATGTTCAACTTGGATTACATGAAAAACGAACTGGGATAGTGTGTTTAGGATTACAATCAGTCAATAGTGGATGTAAAAAATGGGAGGAAAGATACCCAATAGTTGCCCAATCATTGAAAGAAATAGCCGAAGCTCACGCACAACAAAACCCCACATTTAATAACCCCATGCNTATACAAGATAANCGGGTACCGACTGATTTT
>NZ_AADV02000031.1 GCF_000167195.1 Crocosphaera watsonii WH 8501
TTTCCGTCTTCTGTACAGTGGTAAGTGCGCAAATTTTGGAACCATTGTATTGTCTGCGCCCCCATCCCTTTACTACCGATGTGTCGGGTCTTTGTCTTGGCACTGTCCTGCCACCAATAGCTTTGAGACACCATTTCCAGCCTTGAAAGTGAACGACGCTCTGCTCCCGTCATTTTTGAGGCTGCTAAACGTAAATCATCGACCATCGACGGGGTTAAGGGATGATTTGTCTGTTTTAGCTTCAATTTACTCTCTCTAATCTTTTTACCTCTTCATTTTAATCTATTTCTTCTGTTTTTTCAGACAAGCCAATTATGAAATTTTAAAGTTGTGTACCAAGATCCGCTAACTCTCTGTTCCTTTTATTTCTTGAAAGTCTTTAGTCCAAGCGATTACCCCCTATGGGAAAAGCTTTCTCGGAAATCACCTTAGGGGGAATCCAATACTGCGTAGGTTAAGGAAAATTGTCTGTTGAGACAAGCTTTCTTGAGCAGGGGGAGAAAATGGGACTTCTTCCTCTGCCTCCTCTGCCTCCTCTGCCTCCTCTGCCTCCTCCGTCTCACTCAACTGAAGCTTTTCGAGCAAAACCTACGCAGTATTGAAGGGGGATCAGCATTCACTTAATTCTCACAACTGATAACTGATTGCTATATGTAGTCTATTATACTTTTTATCCCACAATGTCGGGAGAGGCAAATTGGAAATATTCATTATGATACAACTGTTGATATTAGAGGGGATGGCATAATTAATTGAGCAGAATTAGTTACTTTAAATACTGAGTTTTGCAATTCAGTTTTTTAAGTCCATAACACAAGTATACTTCGACAAGCTCAGCACAAGTATTGCTTGTTAAAAAGTAGGTTTTGATGGGTTACGCTATGGCTAACCCATCCTACAAATTCAACTATTATTAGTAAAGCCAGTAATGACTCTAATTTTGAGATAAATTTAGCTGGTAAATTCACTTTAAAGCTTAATTATTTTGCAGTAAAATTGGAAATATTCATTATGATACCACAGTTAATATTAGAGGGGATGGCATAATTAATTGAGCAAAATTAGTTCCTTTAAAGGCTGAGTTTGGCGATTCAGTAATTGAAGCTCATAGTGAAGGCTTCAGCCTTATTCAAACTGAGAAAATCAGTGATTTTTGATGGGTGACGCTATCCCTAACCCATACTACAAATTCAATAATGAACAATTTGTAAATTGTAAATTGCTTTAACTCTCTTACTTTCTTTGTATTTCACTAATTAATCATAAATCAGGAGAAATAAATCATGACAACTCTCAGCACACAATTTAATCTCAGAACCGATAATAATGGCGTTCCTGGAACTATTATTAATAGTCCCTTAGACACAGGAGATACTTTTTTTGTTGAAGTGTTAATAGGAGATATTCGTAATAATACTGTCGGAATAACTAGCAGTAATATTGCTTTATCTTTTGATGGAAATCAAATCCAAAATATTAATAATTCCTTCGATTTAAGTAGTCCTTTATTACCTTCAACTTTTCCTTTATTTAGAACAGGAACATTAGATAATGCGAATGGAACAATTACTAATTTAGGGGCAGCTTCTTTCCCACTGCTTTTGTAGGTTCACCCATTGGAGTTAATCAACTAGATCCTTTTAGTTTATTGCTTTTCGAGGTAATAGGAAATAGGAACAGAAACATCTACCCTAACCCTTGATATTGATTTATCACAAACAGGTTTTGCTGATGGGACAAATGCCAGTGAATCACCTAACCAAAGTCAATTTACTCAACTGATAGAAGTTAACCCATCTGATACCCCTACTGTTCCTGAACCATCTATGAGTATAGGGCTATTTTTAATAGGTTTCTTATTTTTCATTAGACGTACAAAAGAAAAGTCCTAACACAAAGATAGGGGTCAACAAATGTTGACCCCTACCACAATACTATTTATATGGGTTTAAGAAGCCGTAGAAGCGGTAGGACGACGACGACGGTAAACTTTACGGTTAGAGTTGGGGGTAGGTTCAGGTGCAGTAGGGGAAGGAGTTTCTGGGGTTTGTAGGATAAAGATGACTAAGGGATAACTGCGTAATTCCCGTTTGACCAATCTTTGTAAGGTTTTTTCAACCTCTTTTTGTAAATAAGACCAGTTAACCTTTGCACTGCGATCGCTGTTTGAAAACTCATCCCAACGGTTTTCGAGAATATTCTCGATCGCCCGAATAATTAGTTGTTTGAGCAAAGAGGGTTCCACCTTTGTCACCACACCTCGTAAGTGAACTTCAGGAGGAGTGATTAATTTTCCTTCCCAACTAATGGGGGCCGCTACCGTAACCACCCCATCTTCAGCAAGTTGCTGACGATCCTGCATAACGTGTTCATGAACCACACCTGCTTGATCCACTAACTTGATGCCGGAGGGAACTTTTCCTTTTACAGATATCTTTTCTGTGGACAGTTCTACAATATCACCGTTATCGATAATGACAATATTATCCGCAGGAACTCCCATTTTATAACCTATCTCTGCGTGTTTAACCAACATTCGGTGTTCCCCATGAACAGGAACAAAGAACTTAGGTCGAGTCAAGGCTAACATTAATTTATGGTCTTCTTGGCAACCGTGACCAGAAACATGAATACCATGTCGACGGCCATAAATGACGTTTGCCCCTTGCATCATCAAGCGATCAATTGTATTAACAACGGCGATGGTATTACCTGGAATGGGGTTAGCAGAGAAAACAATGGTATCCCCTGGACGTACTTTCAGATGACGATGGGCCCCTCTGGAAATACGGGTTAAGGCGGCTAAGGGTTCCCCTTGTGACCCTGTGCTTAAGATTAAAACTTGTTCGTCTGGTAAGTTATTGGCCGCTTTGAGGGAAATAAAGATATCATCAGGACATTTAACATAGCCTAATTCCCTGGCATGGGCGATGACGTTTAACATGGAACGTCCTACCACAGCCACTTTGCGCTTATGTTTTTGCGCCAACTGTAAGATAATATTGACCCGATGCACCGAAGATGCAAAGGTGGTGATCATTAACCGTCCTCCTGCTTGGGCAATAATGCGGTCTAAGTTAGGATAAACCGAGCTTTCTGAGGCGGTACTGCCGGGAACTTCGGCGTTGGTGGAGTCACTGAGTAAACAGAGAACTCCTTTTTCCCCGTATTCGGCTAACTTTTGCAGGTCGAAATGTTCTCCATCTACGGGGGTATGATCAATCTTGAAGTCCCCTGTGTGGATCACCACCCCTAAAGGAGTCTGAATGGCTATGGTGAAACTATCGGCCATGGAGTGGGTATTGCGGATAAATTCCACGGAAAAAGAAGGACTAACCTTCACCGTTTCTCTCGGACCAACGGTTTGTAGTTTTGTGCGATCGCTGAGTCCTGCTTCGTCTAATTTATCTTTAACTAAGGCCATGGCCAGTTTTGGACCATAGATTATAGGGATATCAAATTGCTTCAAATGATGGGGAATACCGCCAATATGATCCTCATGACCGTGAGTGGCAATCATCCCTTTTATCTTATGGCGATTTTCTCGTAAATAGGTCATGTCGGGGAGGACAATATTAACCCCGTGCATTTCATCTGTGGGAAAGGCAATACCTGCATCGACCAGGATAATCTCCTCTTTATACTCTAATATACAGGTGTTTTTGCCGATTTCGTGCAGTCCCCCTAAGGGAATAATTTTTAGGCTAGGTTGTTGTTTGGTTTTACTCATTTTCCTCCTTGGATGGTTTAAGTGGTTTGTGGATGATTCTGTTTTGTGAAAAAAACTGTAAATATAAATAAAAGGATTCTCAAAACAACTAAGGAGTTGTTCACTTGATACATTGATCAGATTATTATAGATATTATTAATTTATGCAGTTCATTCGTTCTATAACAATGACAATTCTTCCAAGACTAATTTAACCTCTTGTTTTAACTTTTCAGAAATACTGACTAGGGGTAATCTCACCCCTCCTACATCCCATCCTTGTAGATTTAAAGCTGCTTTAATAGGGAGCGGATTACTTGTACAAAATAAGACTTTAAATAAGGGAAAAAGTTTCACATTAATTTGACTTGCCTGACTTCCTTGCTGCTGATTATAAGCTGCGATCATTTCTTGCATTTGTAAGCCTACTAAGTGACTGGCAACACTAACTACTCCTACACCTCCTACGGTCAATAATGGTAACGTCAAAAAGTCATCTCCTGCGTAAATTAAAAAAGAACTATCGGTCATTCTGCGAATTTTACAAGCTTGTTCTAGGTTGCCACTCGCTTCTTTTATAGCAACAATATTATCAATTTTTGCTAGTTTGGCGGTGGTCTCTGGAGACATATTTGTTCCAGTACGCCCAGGTATATTATACAACATTATGGGAAAATTGCCCACCGTTTCAGCAATTTTTTTGAAATGTTCGTATAATCCTTCTTGGGGAGGTTTATTGTAATAAGGAACTACTTGTAGGGAACCATCTAAACCCATTTTGGCTACTTCTTGGGTCATTTCTATGGCGTGTTGAGTTGAGTTTCCCCCTGTTCCTGCTAAGACTTTAGCCTTATTACCTACGGCTTTTTTAACCACTTTAAATAGTTGACATTTTTCTGACCAACTTAGGGTAGGGGACTCTCCTGTTGTTCCAGAAACTAATAAGCTATCACTACCATTATTAACTAGATGAACGGCCAATTTTTCTGCCATTTCATAATTAACATTTCCTTGTTGATCGAATGGGGTTACCATTGCGGTAATTACCTTACCAAAAGTTTGTTCACTCATTCCCTTTTTAATCAGTTACAGTTTCATTCAGTCCCTAATTTAGTTTAAGCATAAGCCCTAAACTTTTAAGGTGGACGGTTTTTTATTTAACCAACTCTCTTTGATTAATAATTCAGCAACTTGTACTGCGTTTAAGGCTGCACCTTTGCGAATTTGATCCCCACATATCCATAATTCTAAGCCATTATTACAAGAAATATCTTGACGAATTCTCCCGACTAACACATCGTCTTTCCCCGAAGCATCTATAGGCATGGGAAAGTAATTTTTTTGCCAATCTTCTAGTAGTTGAACCCCTGGAGATTGGGCGATAATTTCCCTTGCTTGGGCTACAGAAAACGGTTGTTTGAATTCCAGGTTAATAGCTTCGGAATGGGCCCGTAATACAGGAACTCTAACACAGGTAGCCGTAATTTTTAAATTGGCTTCGCCGAATATTTTCCGAGTTTCGTTAACCATTTTCATCTCTTCTTCACAGTACCCTGCATCTGTTAAGGGAGAGTTATGGGGAAAGAGGTTAAACGCGAGGGGATAGGGTAAAATTTCTGCTTTGGGATCTTCTCCGTTTAAAATGGCCTGGGATTGAATTTTCACTTCTTCCATAGCCCTGGCCCCGGCCCCACTGGCAGACTGATAAGTAGACACCACGATACGTTCGATGGGTTGAACTTGGTGTAGGGGATAGATAGCCACTGCCATGAGGATGGTTGTACAGTTGGGGTTAGCGATGATGCCTGGATGGTTGGCGGCGGCTTCTGGGTTAATTTCTGGCACAATGAGAGGAACTTCTGGGTTCATGCGGAAAGCACTGGAGTTGTCCACCATCACTGCCCCAGACTCGACAATGGTTTGCGCCCAAGCTTTGGAGGTAGAGCCTCCTGCCGAAGCTAATACTATGTCAACGTCTTGAAAAGCTTTTGCCTCTACTGCCTCAACTTTGAGGGTTTCTCCTTTAAACTTAAGGGTGGTTCCGGCGGAACGGGGAGAAGCAAGGAGTTTGAGGGTATTTATGGGAAAGTTTCGGCTTTCTAAAAGCTGTAGCAACTCAGTGCCTACGGCTCCGGTTGCTCCTAGTATTGCGACGTTGACTGGCTTGGACAATCGAGTGTTCCTCCCAAATCTGTAGGGTCTTCTATTCTACCATTATAGTTCATAAAAATATAGTCAAATATGACATATTCTTATTTTGCCGGTATTACCCTGACTGGGTGAACTACAACACCCTCTATCCCATAGCTAAAGGCATTTGGGACTGCTTTTTTCATGATGTTCAACGAACCGTTAACATCGGCATTGATTAATTTTCTTTTGCTAGTACGATACAAACCTCTATTTATTCTTTTCCCAGAAAAAGTTACTTGATTTTTTTACCTTTCTGATACACAGGAATAGGATCATTATCCAGAAATGAAGCTTTCGATGTATAATATTCTTCAGTAAAAATTACCTTGATCCCCACCATCTCTGCTTTATAATATAACATTTCTATTAGCTTATTATAGGGAATAAATACAAAATTTTGGTTGTTTCTTTTCCCTAAGTTAATCTTCTGTTTCCAGTCAGTATTATGGCCAATAATCAGAGTTCCTATTTTCTTATTAATCAGAGTATCAATAATCAAACGAGATGCCTTGTGGAGATAATCATTAATCTTGAATTCTCTTTTATTACAAAGTTTTCTTAGTTTCTGGCTTGATTTATTTTCTCCTAAAAGAGATTGTAATTCGCTTTTAACTTTGTTATAGTATTGATTGATAGATTTTAACGGTCTGTCATTTATCAAGAGCGGTTTAATTCCGGCTTGATTGAAAGTTAATGTAGCTAAATTGTTTAAACCAATATCAATACTAGCGTAGCGATTTTCCTCTAACTCGTATTGTTGTTGATCCGCTTCATAAATGACCTCAATTATATAATGGTTAAGTCTGGGAACAAGACGAACTTGTTTTATTTTTGAACAAGGAAGCTCGGCGAGGTTTCCTCGCCAAGAGCAGGTCTTGTTTGAAGTATCTACCTTGGTTTTGAGGTAAATTTCCGTCTTACTGGGATTAATAATACCTCGCTTAAACTGTTTTTTTCTGATAGCTTGGGCTGTATAAACTACCACATTTCTGCCCTTAATTTTATGTTTATATCCAGGTAGCGCGGGACGGCCTTTAAATTTTGATGGGCTTTCTTTGTAAGCTAAATTAGACTCTTTAAAACTTATCCAGTTTCTGTCAAGTATCATCAGAACTTGTTGAGAAACTTTAGCTGGCATAGCTTGATAGTCTTGTTGAGATTGCAGGGTTTTCTGAATGTCATAATAGTTACGGTAAGTGTTTTCAAATATAAAAGACTGACGACATAAATAATTAGCATAGTTGTAGAGATTTTTTGATAAGAAACATAGTCGGTCAATTTCAGCATAAAACCGATGATTTTTTTTAATAATATGTCTCTCAACTCATCTCATCAATTAATTCGTTAATGATTCTGATAATACTTGCTATTATTAACCAGTGTAAAGTCATTTGTTTTTAATGAGTTGTTTCCTGTAGTTTTTCTTTAAGCCAAGAATTAACCAACTCTCTAGCTGTTATTCCTTTTTCTTGTGATAGAGAAATGATTTGTTGTGATAAAGCTTCATCGATCCCATAATAGACAATATCTTCATCATCTTTTAAGTTAATAGTAAACTCAACAGGATAGGTATCTTCCCAACACTCTGCTGTATCATGTTCATCCCAAAATTCTCCTATTTCTTCGTAAGAATTAGCATTAGAAATAGAACTTTTAACTTTTTCGATATTTTTTCCGTTCTCCATCAGTCATCTTCCTTGCTGATATAATTAGAGCTTCTTTGGTTTGTTTATAAATAAAAAAGACAATCAAATAACGCCCCGAATAAGTTTGTCCATAAGCAGCATAAAGGTTTTCATTTTTTTGATGTCCCTTTTCAATAAACCTATATTTAGGGAAACCTCGAAAAATCTCTTTAACCTCCTGTTTGCTTACGTTATGTTTACGATCTAGTTTCTCAATAATCTTTTCAGGAAAGATTAGATTAAGGATATCCACCCTTATAATACTCCTTTTTTCTAAAAGGTGGGCAATGCCCACCCGACAATATTAGGCTAATAATTCGCTGGCTCGCTTACTTAAAGCGTCTGCGGTTAAACCATTAAATTCCATAATTTGTCCTGCACTAGAGGCTGTTTCTCCTCGTTTCCAAGCAAAGGTATCACGCTTACTATTACTGCGTAACATAATCGGTTCTAACATAGCAGAAGTTCCCCCTGTCACCCCAATTAAAGCGTCACCGCCAAACAGTTTTTCAAACCCTTGCTCATCCAAGAAATGACTATCCTTTTCGCTGCAAGTTTCCCAAGCAACATCATGGGGACGGTATAAACGACGGGGACTAATAACGGAAACAATTCTTACCCCAATACCCTCATTTTCTAAGTGTAAGGCAGCATCAAAAACGGGAATTAAAGTCATGTCGCCAATGACAGCAAAAACAATTTTTTTCTTACCTTCACTGTCATGTAAAACGATGCCCCCATCCTCTAAACCTTGACGGGTTTGTTCTAAGGTAGTTCTGATCGGTAAGGGTGACTTACTGGCAGTAATAGTGATGCCTTTATTACTGGTTTTAACGGCCCAGTCATAACAAACCTGAATACTATTAGCATCACAAGGAAACAGAGGAAAAATGTTCCCATTTCTCATCATTCCAGCAAAATAATTTTCAATTTCTGGCCGTTGATGGGTCCAACCATTACGCCCTTGTTCCAATGCACCGGCAGTAAACAAAGTAATAGTAGAAGGAGTGGGACGACGTAACTCAGCCATTGCTTGTGTCACTGTTTGCCAAATAGGTAAACCGTTGATGGCAAAGGACTCATAGGAACACCATAAAGTTCTGGCCCCAAATAAAGCTAAAGCAGCAGCTAAACCAGAACAAGCATCCTCACTTAAAGGTTCATAAACCTGTCCCCCTGGCCCTTGAAAATAGATATCATCAACGGTAGGATGAACAATTTTTAAACCAATATTGATATTATTAATGCCAGAAGCTGCATTGCCGTCAGCATTGGCAATGACAAAGTTAGGGTCTTTTTGTCCCACATGAACCACTAACTCACCCATAGCAGTGGTAGCAACTTTTTTATCCCCATGTACCTCATATTCTGTTAAAGGTAACTCTCCCAACTCTGGCAAGGGTAACACCTTCTCTGTGACCACATTATGAGAGGCCGGACCACCTCCTGAACGTTCAAAGTTGGTGCGAACCAGTTGCCAAGCTTCCGGTGATAAAGCGCGTTCTTTCAAGGCACTAACGATATAGTCTTTTTCTAAGGTATCCCCAGGATATAAATTATGAGATTTTGCGCCCCGTTTATGAACCCCGGCCCCTTTGAGTTGTTTGACGATGAGAACGGTTAATGTACCCCCTAAAGCAGACTTAGCTGCTTGGTCCGTTGCTTCTAAAATAGCTTGGGTAAAGGCCATCCGTTTGGCAAGAGAAAACTGGGTACTATCCACATATTCCCCTGTTTGGTTCCTATCATCGTAGTCTTTAGCGTTGACTAAAATGACCTCAGCAAAGCCGTTTCCTTGCCAATAAGCGATCATTTCTTCGTTGGTTTTGGTGGAAACCATACTATGGTGTTCCTGGGAATAACCGTTCCAAACCAGGATGGGTAAGAAGTTCGTCACTTGAGGATAGGCAGTATTAAAGTGACCAAAACTACTCATAATATAGGGTTCCCCTAACCCACCATCGCCAATAGTGACAGGAAAGAGTACCCCAGGATGTAACTTGGCACCGGCCATGGCAAAATGTTGTCCCTGTCCCAAGGGTCCGGCAGGGTTCAGCAGTCCGGGTATTTGTCCAGAAAGGTGTCCTAAAAGTCCGTGCATCTCTCGAAACCGTTCCCCCATCTGCTGTACAGTGGTGATGCCCATGTCTTCTAGGGAACGATCTAAAAACATATTACTGTAAAAGCCTGGTGCGTGGTGGCCAACTTCAGTAAGAATGTTTTTATGACCTAACATCACTAAAGCTGCAATGGTGTCAGCGATGCTTGCAAAACCTCCAGGGTGGCCCGACTGTTTGGTGGCGGCGGTTTGTAGGGTTAAGTAGCGTAATGCGTCGGCTGCTAAGATGGTTTGAAAGACGGCGTTAGCATCGTTAGGGGAGGAAATAGCTTTATTGTCGGATTTTATGGCTGCTTCTGTGGTGTATTGTTGAGAGTTGGGTAAGTTTTCCCCAAAGTGTTGAATTCCTTGACAAAATGCTGGTATTGCGCTGGCAACTGTCATGTGTGAGTTCTTCCTATTTTACATAACGGCAAGTATTAAGACGATCTTACAGGTTTGTGGGGATTTATTTAGAAAATATTAAGGATTTTTAGTAATAGGAATTATTCTATCGTTGTTATAGAGATGATAGGTTATTGTTTAATTAAACATTGATTTATTATTCTGTCCAATCTTCTAAACTTAGTCCTTCAACTCTCAAGAAATCACTATCATTAGAGACAACTGTTAACCCTTTAATCATAGCAGTGGCAGCAATTAAAATGTCTTCAGTTTGGATGGGTAATCCTCTTAATCTCAGATTAGCATGAATTTCTGCTGCTTTTTCTAAGATAGCTAAGTCATCTAATAAAATGATAGTATGAGTTTGGCAAAATTTATCAAATCTTGCTCTTTGCTTGGGTGCATCAACTGCTAAAAATCCTCTTTTAATTTCAAAATAAGTAATACAATTAATAAATATTTCTTTTCTTTGACTTTTTACTTCTTTAATTTTCTGGAATATATTAAAATCACGTCTAACAATGAAGGAGACGATATTAGTATCTAATAAATAGTTCATAATTTCTTATTTCCGCTTAATACCTTCATCAAAAGTTCTCATTTGTTCAGGGGTAAAATCTTCTCCAACTTTTGATAATATTTCTATAGACATGATTCCACTGCAATGATGTTTTAATTCCTCGTCTGACATAGTATTAAATTCCTCAAAAGGTAAATTATTATTAAATAAGTTAGTTAAATGCTCCACTATATCTGAGTAATTTAGATCATCTCTAAATAAAGCATCTTCTTCCATTAAGGTAGACACGACTTTTTTAATTCGCTTAATCATTGATTCTCGTTGTATATCAGTTGATAACATATTTATACCTCCTGAGATAAATTATTAAAATTATTTTTCATCCTTTATTATATCAAAATCTATTTATGATTGTGTCCAGTTTTCTAAACTTAATCTCTTCTAATTCTAGAATGGGATCAGTTACGTCTCATACCAAATCCGAGGTTAGCCCCCTTGTCCTGACGTTGCATGCAACGTCTCTACGGGGTTTAGATGGAATAGATAAAAGACTTAATCAAGTTTAACTAATCTCTAGTGTAGCCTGTTTAAGATGTCCATCTTCTAATTCTACAATGCGATCAGCTACGTCTAAAATACGGTTATCATGGGTAACAATTAAAATAGTACATCCTTGTTCTTTGGCTAATTTTTGCATAATATTAACCACATCATGACCTGATTTACTATCAAGAGATGCGGTAGGTTCATCGGCCAAAACTATCTTGGGATGACTCACCAATGCACGGGCGATCGCAACTCTTTGTTTTTGTCCTCCAGAGAGGTTTTGAGGATAATAGTCAATCCTTTCTCCTAACCCCACTGCTTCTAATATTTCTTGGGTTTTTTGTTTAATTTCACCCTTAGAATATTGAGGATGTAACTCCAAAGACATCGCTATATTTTGTCTTGCAGTTAAACATTCTAAAAGGTTATGAGACTGGAAAATATAACCGATATTACGTCTAATCTTAATTAATTGATGTTTCTTTGCACCCACTAACTCTTGTCCTAACACTTTAAGACTTCCATTTTGTGGCGATCGCAGTCCTCCCATTAAAGTTAATAACGTAGTTTTACCCGAACCCGATGGACCTTTTAAAATAACCACTTCTCCTGATTTTAGGGTCAAGTTAATATCAAAAAGAATCTGTTTTCTTAATTCTCCTTTTCCAAAATAATGATCAAGTTTTTTAATATCAATTACAGGATTATTATTCATATTTTACTCAACTAAATATTAACCAAAAAAGGTAATTTTGCCCCATATTAGCTAAAAAAAACAAATAGGGGTTAACCGTTGTTAACCCCCAGTGGAAAGAACAGTTTTTTAGGTTTTAACGTCCAGGAACACCCACGTACCAGAAATAGGTAGCCATAGGAATAGCAGTTGCTAAAACCATAAGAACCACAACCCAAATAGTTGCGCTGGTATCATCCGTATCTTCGGCACTGGTAAAAGTGCTTTCGATGTTCAATTCTTGGACTTGAGGGGGTCCGGGATCGGGGTTTCCGGATAAAACAGCCACCAAGCGATCGCCAGCTTCGAGAAAAGCTTCGTTATACTTAGCACCCTGACGTAAAGGAACCGTCACCGTCTCTTTAACTACACTCGTAGCAATATCATCGGTTAATAAGGACTTGGTATCTTCTCCTTGACGGAGGGCGATTTTATTAGTGAAAGTATCCACGATTAAAATCACTTGGTTAGCTTTTTCTTTGGGGGTAGGATACCATTTAGCGAAAATATCATCCGCTAACCCTTCCATAGTGACACCGTAATCTAAGCGACGCACGGCAATCAGTCTGACTTCTGCGCCATTGTCGTTAGCTAGTGTTTCTAATTGACCACTCAAGCGGTTTTCATTGCTAAAACTAATAGCATCCGCTTGATCAATGACCCAAGTATCTGATCCTTGACCTAACACGGGCAGATCATAAACTCCCGTAGCAGTGGCAGGTGCCATGGCCGTAGTCAAAGCGATCGCTAAACAGAGTATGAATCCTATCAGGTATTTTATGGGTTTCATGGCAAACAGTTTGGATAATGATAAAAGATGAATTTTCAACTATTTTCACATACAAAAGCCTACCTGCAAACCAATGGAAGGTTATGGAGGGCGGATTGACTGGATAGAAAAGACTTTGGCTACTTAACGGGACAAGATTTCAACCACTTGTTTTTGTAAATCGGAATCGCTCTCAACAATTTTGCCGATTTCATTAAACCGTGAGATTTTTAAACCAGCTTCTTCAACAGCAACTCGTTTTTTCTGGCGATCTTCTTCATTAAGGTCTCTCACTGCTTCTAAAGCTGTGTCAAATTGAGCTTGTTGTTCCTCAGAAAGATTTCTTTCACCTTCTTCTTGTTGACCAATTTCCATAAACTCTTCAGGAGACATTCCATTTGCTTGAACTGCTTCGATCATTTTGGAGCGAGTTTCCTCATCGATCGCCCGTAAGTTTGCGATCGCCTTAGCAAATTGTTCTAATTCTGGTCGTGAAATTGCTTCAGCTATGAGTGTTGGAGAAGAAGACTGAGTGATCGCCTCTGTTGCTTGACTAGAAGGGGAAAACACCCCTAAACCACTCACACAGATTACTGCACCAACACACCCTTTCAATAATAATTGTTTAAGCATTTTGTTATTTTCAGAATAAATTACATTTAGCCATCAGTCTCCATAGATGGTTAATCTATATTCAATGGTTCCTAGCATCTTAGCAACTATTCAGAGAAATGGATCGATTAATGGATGATCAAGAATGAACAATGGATAATGGACACAAAAATTAATTCTAAATTCGCGCATTCCCCTCCTGGGAGGGGCGGGGGTGGGTAGGGTTGAGTTGGTTAAAGTCACGCATTCCTAAAGTGTCATTCTGAGGTACTCCTAATCTCAATTAATCACATTTTCAAGGTTGATTTAAACTATTTATAAAACAATCGTTTCAAAATAGGCAAATATTGAACTAGCATCATTCCGAGTTGCATTTGCTCCTATTAAATCATTAGAAAAATTTTCAATTAAAAAACCAAATTCTATTACATCTAATCCAGACCCATATAAATTAATTAAATTATGATCTTGTGGTTCAATTAGATTGTTACCATCGATATCTAGTAAACTATCCATTTCATCAAAATAATTAAAAATTGAATTAGCATCGGCACGAGTAGCATTTTCTCCGATTAAGTCATTGGGATTATTATTGATCAAAAAATCAAATTCTGTTTTGTCAAATCTAGAATAATATATATTTCTTAAATTATGATCTTGTTGTTCAATAATTCTATTTCCGTCAATATCTAATGTGTATTTAACATTATTACTGGCTATCCCAAAGGTGATCAAGAAAATAAAATTATCTTGGCTTAGACCAATATTTTCTTCTAAATTCACTAAAAAATTGCTATCATTAACTGTAGAATAAATTGAGGTTTGTTGATTATTTTGCTCAATGGTTAATTGATTAAAATCATTAATCGAAACTCTAGATAGGTCAATTTTATCTTTTCCTACTTCAAAATCAGTGATAATATCGGGATTAGTTACGGTAGAATCGTTTAAGGTGTCATAAACAAAGATATCGTTTCCCTCTCCTCCTGTCATGGTGTCGTCCCCTTCTCCACCGTTAAGAATGTCATCGTTACTTCCTCCTTCACTTTCGATGACAATAGAAGATGTCCCCTCATAACTAAATATATTATCTCCTGCGTTACCTGTCACAATTTCCACGTTTAAGTCACTTAAAGATAGAGACACCGGATCGTCTCCTTCGATGATTAATACATCAGTTCCTTCTCCTCCGTCGATATAATTGAGGTTATCCCATCCGTCGATGGTGATAATGTCGTCTCCTCCCTTTGCGAAAATGCGATCGCTTCCTTCTCCCCCTGTAATCACATCGTCACCATCTCCTCCGGTGAGGATATCGTTGCGATCGCCTCCATTTGCTACTACACCTAAGTTATTATTGTCAATGGTAGTTAATACATCGTTACCTTTGCTACCGGTGACGGTATAGACTTGATCTGCGCAACTTGAACAACATCAATTAACTTATCAACTGTATTAACACTAACTGGCCGACTATTTCCATGTAACTGAATGTTCTTTAATGCACGTTTTAGATATAAATCTCCCCCTTCAAAACGAGTCGTTGTTAACTGATAAATTATCCCTTCCACAATCGCACTTTGAGCATTACCAAAACCAACCCTTCCCCGTCCACTACTTCCCCCAAAATATCTAGGCGATCGACTAATAGGATAATAAATATATTCCCCTTCCAAATGTCCATAAGCAATCAATTCTGAACTTAATAACTTCCCCCCAACCAACACCGAAAAATAATTTAATAACTCCTTCGCATTGTTAGACATTTGCGACGCTAACCCCGTATTTCCTCCATCCAACTCATAAGAAAATTGTTCTTTTGTCCAATGATGAAACTGTTCACGTCGATTAATTAATGCGACTAACGGACCGGTATCTAAAATAACCCTTTATCTCATTTTTATTTTAACCCGTCAAGATATTTCTTATTACTTGCTAAATCTCCTGGACCCCAGTCGACAGATCCGAAAACCTCTCCTGCTGCTTCTAAAGCTGAAATATACGTTTCATCAGATTCGATAGCTTCTTTTTGTTTGGTTTTCGCTAACAAAAAGTCCATAAAATCAATAATTTGTTTTTGTTGTTCTGGGGTTAAACGATGAAACTTATCTAAAATTATGGGATTTTGGTCAATTGCTTGGGTCATAATTCTTTACTGTAAATTCTTGATTAACTAACTTCCCTATTTATTATAGCGTAATGATTTAATAGAAAAAGGTGATAGCTAGATAAAATTAGGTAAAAAGATATTGTTTCAAAGCTTGACTCATCACTTCTCCAGGGGCTGATTTTTCTACCCAAATTTCTAAGGCTGCTGCTCCTTGATAAACTAACATATCTAAGCCATCAACAATCTTTAATCCCTGTTGTTGTGCGTCTTTAAGAAATTGAGTAGGACTGGGATTATAAATTAAGTCGTAGGCGATGGCATTCTCAGGACATTTCCCCCAGATATGACTGTCAACGGGAGAGTTATCTGTATGGGGAAACATCCCGATGGGTGTGCTATTCACAATTAACTGGCTTTCTGATACCAACCCCGATAATTCATCCCAGGAGTGAACGGTTACGGAGGCTTTAAGATCGCTATTATGCCAACTTTGCTTAAATTCCTCTAACTTGCCTTGATCTCGTCCCAAAACGGCAATTTCGGGGCAGCCCAATTCTGCTAATCCTACCACCACTGCCCTTGCTGCGCCCCCATTTCCGAGGATAATGGGTTTAAGGGTGTTCCAGGGGCGTTTGAGGGGTTTCAGGGGGGCTAAAAAGCCCATAACATCGGTGTTTGTCCCTTTCCACCCTGTTTCTGTACGCCAAACGGTGTTAACGGCTCCCACTAATTGGGCGGTTGTAGTAATCTCTGATAATAGAGGGATGATGGCTTGTTTATGGGGAATGGTTGCATTAAACCCCATAACCCCGATGTTGGCAAAACCATCTAAAGCGATGGCTAAATTTTCGGGTTTAACAGGGAAAGGAATATAAATGTAATCTACCCCTAAATGTTGGATGGCTGCGTTTTGCATTACAGGAGATAAAGAATGTTCGACGGGATCACCAATGATTCCTAATAGTTGGGTTTTTCCGGTAAGAATTGACATTATGTTTGAGATTATTTTTAATAGGGAATGACGGTTAAATCTATTTGATTATTATTTAGTTTAACAAACAGCAATAAATCATATTAATGTAGGGGCTTAATCTTATTTAAGACCCTACAATTTTGGTTTAAAACCTACGCCTTAGCAGCCACTATACTACTAAAACGAATTTTCAAGAAATCTTCTTCCATTTTTGCTCCCGAAGGTTTCAAAGCAGCTAAAGCTTGCGGCAGAACTAAATTACGGCGATGATTACCAATTCTGATATTCAATTCATCCCCTGTTTTATTAAGTTGTACCTTTTCTTTAGGAATCCCTGGCAAATACAATTCTAAGCTGTAATTTTGACCATCTTGTACAACCCTGATGGTGTCTTCTTGATGATAAACTTGCGCTGGATCTTCATCTTTATAAAGGGTTTCTTTCAGTCTTTCTAATGCTTCCATGCCACACATTTCTTGAGAAAATAATGGCACTTCTTTCACTGGTAATGGATGGAAATTTTCATGAATTTCTTGCTTATAAATTTGTTGATTATTTTTCCATTTTTCAAAGAAAGGATCATTAACAGTTTCGGGAATAATACGGTTAGCAACTACTAAATCTGTAGAAACATTATACAAACTGAGATAAGCATGGGCCCGTAAAGATTCTTTGATAACCATTTTTTCGGGGTTTGTCACTAAACGGACAGTAGTTTGCTTGTTATCTGTCAGAACCTTTTCTAATTCTTCGATCTGCTCGTAAAATTCGTAAGGTGCGTCCATTACCTCTTTATCTGGTAAAGAAAACCCGGCGATCGGTCTGAATAACGGTTCTACCAAAGGACGCAAGGCCACGGACATCCTTTGTAACGGTTTATAAAATCTTCTCATATACCAGCCTCCCACTTCAGGAATACTCAGCAGACGTAAAGCAGTCCCTGTAGGGGCCGAGTCGATAATTAAAACATCGTACTCTCCCTCGTCGTAGTGGCGTTTCATGCGAACTAAGCCAAAAATTTCATCCATCCCGGGTAAAATAGCTAATTCTTCCGCTTGAACCCCATCGAGTCCCCTAGCTTGTAATACCTGGGTAATATACCGTTTCACCGCTCCCCAGTTCCCTTCTAGTTCCATTAATGCGTCTAGTTCGGCACCCCAAAGGTTGGGACCCACGGAACGAGCTTCATGTCCCAATTCTAAATCAAAACTATCCGCTAGAGAATGGGCCGGATCGGTACTTAAAACTAGAGTTTTGTACCCTAACTCAGCACATCTCAGGCCAGTGGCCGCAGCGACGGAAGTTTTACCAACTCCCCCTTTACCAGTCATGAGAATTACACGCATGATTTTTTCAGAAAAATTTACATTACTTATTCTTATTATGAAGGATTTGGGACAAAATGTTGTTTCAGCACATCCCAACGAGAACAATTCCAGTAGTCAATATGGGAGATAATGAGGTTTTGCTCATTAAAGGTCATTTCGCTACGTCCTGGGATGGAAATAGGGGGTTTCCAGGGTAGAGGTGTAGTCCAGTGTAGGGTCCATTGGGTGTGAATAATATTATCACTTTGATAGATATTGTGCAATTCTAAGTCAATATTTTTGAACCAAGTTGACATAAATTGGATCATTTCTTGATAGCGTTTGACTCCTGTAAACTCAGTCATGGGGTCTTTAAAATACACATTGTCAGCGTAAATAGAATAGGTTTGGTTATTGGGAAAGGTTTGATAATCGTTTTTGATGTTTTCTAGGAGAGTCATAAGATAATTCGAGATTGCTATTTATTCAGATCCTAAAGCTGATAATGATGAAAAAAGTTGGGCGAGAACTACCTTAACATCCTTAGCAACGGGAGTTATTGGTTTTTTATTTGGTAAACAAGGAAGCAAAGATAGTTAAAATCATTTAAACTAATATATAATAACACAATAGAAAGGCAGTAATAAATGAACCAACCTAATCATACCCTTTGGAATATTTCTCAAGAAATTATTGAACTAGAAAACTTAATTAATCGACTGCAAGATTCTGAAGATTTAAGCGAAGAAGAAAAAGAAAGTAAAATCAATCAACTATTTTCTGAGTGGTTAACTGCTGACACAAACTTTGATGAAAAAGCTGAAAAAGTTGCCCATTATATTAAGTATTTAGAAGCGATCACAGAAGCGAGAAAAGCTGAAGCAAAACGTTTAAGAGTCTTAGCTAGTATGAGTGAAAAGCAAGGGGATAAACTACGGGAATATTTAATTAGAGAAATGCAGAGGGTTAATAAAACAAAAATTGAGGGAGTAAGTTGTAAATTATCGATGAGAAAAAAACAACCTAGTATTTGTTTAAAAGTGAAACCAGAAGAACTTCCCGATGAATTTAAAAGAGTTAAAATTGAAGCAAATTTAACAGAAATAAGAAAAGCCCTCAAATCTGAAAAAGACTTTGATTGGGCTTTTTTAAGCGATGACGAAGACTATAGCTTAACTATTAAATGAGACAATAAAGAGAATTATTTTTATTGTCTTTATTGTCTAATTGCCTAACATTCGTTCTACTTTTGCTTGTAATTGTCGATTGCCAGAGACAATTTTTTCAATTTCTAAAAATCGTTCTAATTCTAGTCCTTGAGTTGCCACGGTACTTTGTCGCTTTTCTTCAGCATCATCCATAATTTCTTGAAACTTTACGACAATTTTTCTGAATTTTTCTAGGTCTTCTGAGGAATTAACAGACTCCGATCGCAACTGTCTTTGACTTTGATTAATTTCCATGAATCGTTCAGGGGTTAATCCTTCTTTTTGAATAGCTTTGGCCATTTGTCGTTGTACCACTGTTTCAATACGTTGAAACTGCTTAATCACCTGTACAAATTGTTGTAACTCCAAAGGACTGACTTTGGGATCAACGGTGGTCTCTGTTTCTACAGTTGGAGATATGGGGCCGTTAAATTGACCGTAAGCGACAGTAGGGATCATTAATCCCACCATTACCACACCTCCCACCACAAGAGATTTCAACATAAAATTTTTCCTTGATCTTGCTCATCTACAATTCCATTATAGTCGACGGCTTTGTCTAATTATTGTTCGTCAATAATGGTATCTCGATCCAATAATAAGAGGTTACGCAGTTGATCTGTATCTAATTCTGTCAACCATTGTTCCCCTGCGTCAACGGTTTGTTCGGCTAATTTTTGTTTACTTTCTAACATTTCGTTAATTTTTTCTTCTAGGGTTCCTGTACAGACAAATTTATGTACTTGAACATTGCGTTTTTGTCCTAAACGAAACGCGCGATCGGTTGCTTGATTTTCTACTGCTGGGTTCCACCAACGATCAATATGAAATACATGGTTAGCGCGGGTTAAATTTAATCCGGTTCCCCCTGCTTTTAAGGAGAGAATAAAAATTCTGGGTCCGTTGGGATCCTGTTGAAAGCGATCGATCATTTCTTGTCTTTGAACTCTGCGAGTAGCACCATACAAAAAGAGAACGTCTTGCTGAAATTTTTTCTGTAAATAAGGTTGCAGCAGTTTACCCCATTCAGAAAATTGGGTAAAGATTAAAGCATGATCTCCTTCTTCGATTAATTCTTCTAGCATTTCTTCTAGTCTTAATAATTTACCAGATTGTTCTGCTGTTTTTAAGCTCTTTTGCTTGAGAAAATGAGCAGGATGGTTACAAATTTGTTTGAGTTTTAGCAGTAAGCTTAAAATTAAGCCTTTGCGTTCAATTCCTGTTTTCTCTTCTATTGCTACCAGAGAATTATCTACTAATTGTTGATAAAGTTTTCCTTGTTCTGAGGATAACCCACAAAAAATGGTCATTTCTTGTTTTTCGGGTAAATCTTGAATAATAGTTTTATCTGTTTTCAATCGTCTGAGAATGAAAGGACGTACCAAAGAACGCATAATTTGCAGTGATTCTTTATCCCCATATTTTTCGATAGGAGTGGCAAAACGACGACGGAAAAACTGCTGTGTCCCTAAAAATCCTGGGTTAAGAAAGTCAAGAATTGACCATAATTCTGTTAGGCGATTTTCTACAGGAGTTCCTGTTAAAGCAATACGAAACTGTGTGGAAATTTGACGCACTGCTTGGGATTGTTTTGCCTGGGGATTTTTTATATTTTGTGCTTCATCTAAGACAATACCTTGCCATTCTACCTGTTCAAAGCTTTTAATATCTCGATAAATTAAAGAATAGCTAGTAATGATAACATTTTTTTTACTAACTGCTTTAACAAAAGCTTTCCCTTTACTACGTTTATCTCCATGATGAATCAAAGTAGAAAGGGTTGGGGCAAATTTTTGAACTTCTCTTTCCCAGTTATTTAAAACAGATGTAGGACAAATAACTAAGGTAGGTTGATCTAACATTCCTTCGCTTCTTAAATGTAAGAGAAACCCAATTAATTGTGGTGTTTTTCCTAATCCCATATCATCGGCAAGACAAGCCCCTAAACCCCATTTTTCTAAGAACGATAACCAACCGACTCCTCGCTGTTGATAGGGACGTAATTGACCTTTAAATCCTCTGGGATTTTCGATCATAGGGATTGATTCATTATTATTTATAGCATTAATTAGATTGGCTAATTCCCCTTTTGCTTCAAAGTTAGTAATCGGCAGTTTGGCAACAGTTGAAATATCTCCTGTGCTGAAGCGTAAAGCATCTTCTACAGAAAGTTCTAGGGGATCATAGGACTTATTTAAAATTTGTTGTGCGGCCTTGACATCAGCAGGTTGTAATGCTATCCATTCTCCTTTTACTTCAACTAAAGGTGACTTTTGCGCTAATAGTTTTTCAAAGTCTTTTTTCGATATTGTTTTATCACCAATTGCTAAATTTAGCTTATAACTTAACAAACTTTGTAAGCTAAGTCTTTGTCCTTTTTTCGACTTAACTTCTGCGGTTAGACTAATTCCTAAGCGTTTTTCTTCGACTCCTTGCTCTAGACTAGCTGGTAAGATAACCCCTAAGCCATTATCTTTAAGAATATTAGCAATTGAACGTAAAAATTCATAGACTTGTATGGGATCTAACTCAGAAAAACTAGGCTTATTGTCTTGTAAACTTTCTTCAATTAGATAATATAGACGTGAAGCTAAACCTAGTCCTTTTAGCAAGGTTTCTTGAGGATGATTAATTGTTCTATTATTGCAGATTAATCTAGTAACAGGATTTTCCCAAATAACCTTGGCAGAGATCAGAAAATTAGGATCATCTAAAGCTTGGAGATAGTAGTGTAACTGCCAATTACTTTGTTCTAATTTCTTACCACTTTTAGCTGGATTTTCTAGTTTAAAACAAACACGAAACTGGTTAATTCCTAATGGTTGATTATCAGACTTTATAATATATTCACTTAAAGAAGATTTCCAATTATTAATAGCATTCTTTAATCCCTTTCTTTCAACTTCTGATGCTTCAAATTTAGATAAGTCTTGTGTTAAAGAGTATAACCACTTTTGGATAAATGAACTAGGGGTAATAGCAACATCAATAAATTGACGTACTTGTTGATTAATGATAGTAGATAAAAAATCAAGAATAGTAGTTTGTTTGAGTAAAGAAGAGGATAATTCACCCTCCATTAAATTATGATAAGCAAGAGAACTATTTGGCATAGTTTGTATAAATTTAGAGAACCGTTGCTGATCAACTAAACTATCTAGTAAAGGTTCCCATTGTCCATAACAGTTATTATCTTGTTCTTCCATTTGCGGTAAATATTTACCTCTAGTTAATAAATCTAGACTCCAACGATAAATATGTGTCCAAAATTTTAAATTATCGCCTATGTAATTTTCGTCATTATTGGTTAATCCCAACGGTAACTGACTTAAAATATTAATTGTATCATCAACATTTAATTTTATCCCTTCGATTTTCCAAGCAATTAACTGAATATCCCCTTGTTCAAAATCTTTATCTTTTAATTCTGTTGATAGTAAAGGGATACTTTGCTTCGATTTAGCAATAAATTTACTAGGCAAATAAAATATTTGAGAAACAGATTCAATATTTTTGTTTTTTTCAATCTTAATCTTATTCGAGTTTAATTGTTCAATAATTCCCTGTTTATCTACAGAAAATGGATACATTAAAATAGAATCATCTGAGGAAATATCAGAGGATAAAGAACGCCAAGTTTCCCCCCAAATAAAAAAATGTTTTTCAGAGGTATTTTCAATCCAAGTTCCATGTAATATTGTCATATTTTTCCTTGTTTATTTTCCAGCTATAGCAATCAGTTGTCAGTGGTTATAAAATACAGTGTTCAATCTCTATAACATTTTATTTTTAGGGGCATAATATGATTATGCCCTAATAATAGTTTATCACTTCTGAGATATCATTACTGATTGCTATAGTTATCATTTTAATCCTGTTATTGAAAACTTTTGAGTTACTTTTATTTTATAATATAACTAAAGCCTATGAGCAGAGATTAATTAGCCAAGAGTTGATCATTTTTCGTAAATCAATGATAATAAATAAAGAATCATTAAACACAAAAGAAGAAATAGATGCTCAAAGCTGGAATCGTTGGACTCCCTAACGTCGGTAAATCAACCCTATTCAATGCGCTGGTGGCCAATGCCAAGGCAGACGCAGCTAATTTTCCCTTTTGTACCATCGAACCCAATGTAGGGGTGGTTTCGGTTCCCGATGAACGCTTAGCCGTCTTAGCCGAACTTTCCCAGTCTCAGAAAATTGTCCCCACTCGCATGGAATTTGTGGATATTGCAGGTTTGGTTCAAGGTGCATCGAAAGGAGAAGGACTAGGTAACCAGTTTTTAGCCAATATACGAGAAGTAGATGCGATCGTTCACGTGGTTCGCTGTTTCGATGATGATGACATTATTCATGTTTCCGGTTCGGTTGATCCTGCTAGAGATATCGAGGTGATTAACCTAGAACTAGCCTTAGCTGATCTCACTCAAACTGAAAAACGCCTAGAAAGGGTAAGAAAGCAAGTTAAGGGCAAAAAAGAAGGTCAGGAAGAAATACCAGCCTTAGAGAAGATTCTCGCTGCTCTCAACGAAGGAATGGGAGCGCGCCATGTGGAGTTGACGGAGGAAGAAGAAGATTTAATTAAGTCTTTGGGACTGCTCACCCGTAAACCGATTATTTACGCTGCCAATGTCTCAGAAGATGACCTAGCAACAGGGAATGAATGGGTAGAAGCAGTAAGAAAAATTGCCACTGCTGATAAAGCTAAAGTGGTGATTGTTTCGGCACAAGTAGAATCAGAATTAGTAGAAATTCCCGAAGAAGAAAAAGCAGATTATTTAGAAGCTTTAGGGGTCAAAGAAGGGGGGTTACAATCTTTGATTCAAGCTACTTATGAATTATTAGGACTGAGAACTTATTTAACCACCGGACCACAAGAAACCCGCGCTTGGACTATTTTGGCAGGGATGAAAGCACCCCAGGCGGCCGGCGTTATTCATACAGACTTTGAGAAGGGGTTTATCCGTGCTGAAACCGTTTCCTATGAGGATTTAGTTGCTTGTAAAACCATGACAGTTGCTAAAGAAAAAGGGTTAGTTCGTAGCGAAGGAAAAGAGTATGTGGTGCAAGAAGGAGATGTAGTTTTATTTAGATTTAATGTTTAATAAAGAGGAGTGTGATTATCCTACTCACTGTATTAATATAATATGCTCACTGTATTAATATAGTCATTGTGAGTATATTTCTTTTTGCTATTTAGATAAGGCTTGGGTGAACAGTTAACGTCAGTTTTTCTCAAGTTTATGTTTGGTTTAGTTCCACCCCAAGGGATGAATTTAGAAACGGGAGAAATTTCTTTTACTATGAAACGTTCTCCCAAAGGTCGTCTAGAAGTGCTTTATTTAGACGAAGAACTACGCATCACACGGGGAGAAAGAGGAACTATATTAGTATGTGAACGTTCCGATACTTTTTTATAAGGTGATTTCTGATAAAGGAGATCCCTTACGATCCCCCCTAACCCCCCTTTTTAAGGGGGGAATAATTGGAAAAGCAGGTATATTCAAGTGTGGAAATCACCTAACATTTTGAAAAAACCCCCGAACCCCGAACCCCGAACTCCGAACTCAGGTTAACAGCTTATGGAAATATTGACTTCTCCAGGGTTTAAAAACGCCTGGATTCTAAGCGGTTAAGCTTCAATGGGCTGAAGCCACATTTCCGCTTGCTTACGATATGATCGAGTTAGACGATTAAGATCATATCGTTTGGGAAGAGTCAAAACTTCCTTGCCCACCCTGGCTAGGTTTATTCCTAGCTGTGTGGCTACCTTTCTTAAACAGTTCGCTGCGGCTTGAGTGTCGGCATTGACTAACCATCCTCTAGCGGTTTGATATAATCCACGCTTGATTCGCTTTCCTGAAAACTTGTACCCTTTGGGTTTTTCACCATGCTTCGGGACTAAATCATCATCTAAAAAGCTTGCTCGTGAACTGTACGCTTCTTCAGTTTCAGTAAATACGATACCTACTGACTCTGCTAATTCTTGAATACGGTTTTTAAGTCTTGCTGTTGGAATTTGGACAAAGTTTTGATTATTAGTCTTCCCAATATTAATTGACTCTTTCTGCCCATCATTCCATCCGAAAACGATATTTCCAATTTGATGTTTTAAGCAGTAATTGATAATAAATCTTGCTGCTTTATTAACAGCATCTCTCATTTGACAATTACGTTTATGGGTAGCTTGGTCTAATTTTTCATCCCAATACTCTTGGCTTTTCCCTTGTTTCTGTTTAGCAACGAAACGATTATACCGTTGATTAATTGACTTAATTTTTCTGCCATTAACAATAAAGGATTTACCTTTTGTTGATATGCAACTGAGCCAATTATCAACACCGTGGTCAATTCCTAGCCCCTGAGAATAATCAAGGTTAGAAGCTTTAAGCAACTGGGTTTTATAGACATATTCCGCCCACAACTTACCATTGCTCGGAATAACCCTAACCTCTGCTATATCTTCAGATTGGAAATTAACACCACTGGGAATAATAATTGATGGAGTTTCTAATTCTTTTCTTTGAGAATTAGGAATAGGTAAATAACAAATTCCCTCTAATGGTTCATAACGAATATTTTGAGAGGTAAAAGCAACTTGATAAAGACCTCTTTTACGGTAACTTGGGATTCTAGGTGTATCTTTTAATTCCCCACTAAACCACATTGGCAGAAGCTTGTTATATCCTTTAATGGCTTCCACTACTGATTTAATAGTCTGTTGTCCTTGTTGTCCTCCTATTGCTTGATAATGAACGTCATCCTTGAAATCCTTACAGAGTTGAGCGTAACTGATTTTAACTCGTCTTAAACGAGGACTTCTTCTGTAATTATCATTTTTGTCAAACCAAGTTTTGTAATTACATTTTTCAAAGTAATCTTGACGAATTGTAAATAAAACAGAGTTATATAGTTTATTAGACTGCTCACAACACCATAAAAGATAAGCGTGAGTCTCATCATCTATATTCCCTGTTAACAATATTTTCTGGGTTTGATACTTCATGTTATGATTATAGCATTCCGCAATGGCAATGCCAATATGTAAAGAAAAACTTTACAATTAGATTGAGTGACAAAAGGTTAGCTAAACTAAAACTTTATGCCCAACAAAAAGACAAAACTATGACGCAAGTTTTAGAGGAGTGTATTGATAAGCTTAAATTAAATACTGATGGTTAAAACCATCATCTCGCTCCACTGCCAGCAGTTAAAACGGACTGGCTATCTCTCGCTCGACGGAGTTTCAGGTATGATTTGCACAAACTTGTAAATTTTATTTTTCTTAACAATTCAGCATTTATTCCTTTACCCCCCTATTTATGCTTTTTGTAATTGGCAACATTACAAGCTTTGGGGAGCTATTCACCAAAAAGCCAAGCAATCACGATTAAAACTATACCTAAAAGTAATAATTGACCTAAAGAGCCTAAATAAGTGAATAAATGAATAGGAATAATTGCCATGATATAGGAAGCCAGCCAATTGATCGCAAAAAGAAATAGCAGCACAAAAACAAAAAACATGATCAGCCTCTAATTCAGTAATATCAAGGTTTATAGACATTTTCTTAACGTTTGTTTACAAATCCCCTCCGTTTTTTTAATAATACGTAATAAACAAATGAGCAAAGACATTGTATAAAATTAACTGGAAGGGGAGACAAGTAGAGATGGAAGTCATCTCGAACACCTCTGATAATTCTGAGACAGCCATCTAGGTTTCTCAGGTTTCTTAAGAAAACTTTTGTAAAGACCTTCGGAAACCATAGAGATTATGGTCTGAATGTAGAGCATGATCAAACCGGATGGAAGTCCTTTGTTAACCCTAACTCAACTGATTAAGTAAACTAGGAGATTAGTTTAATGTTTGACGCATTTACCAGAGTTGTTTCTCAGGCTGATGCCCGTGGTGAATTTCTATCTACCTCTCAAATAGATGCTCTAAGTGCCATGGTAGCTGAGAGCAACAAGCGCATGGATTCCGTTAACCGCATCACCAGCAACGCTTCTAGCATTGTTGCTGACGCTGCTCGTGCTTTATTTGCAGAGCAACCCCAATTAATTAATCCCGGTGGAAATGCTTATACTAGCCGTCGTATGGCTGCTTGCTTGCGTGATATGGAAATTATCCTACGCTATATCACCTATTCTATCTTTAGCGGAGATGCAAGTATTTTAGAAGATCGTTGTCTCAATGGACTTCGCGAAACTTATTTAGCGTTGGGAACTCCTGGATCTTCTGTGGCCACTGGCGTTCAAAAAATGAAAGATGCTTCCTTAGCTATTGTTAACGATCCCACTGGAATCACTTCTGGAGATTGTGCTGCCATTGCAGCGGAAATTGCAGGTTACTTCGATCGCGCTGCTGCTTCTGTTGCTTAATAAAAACCTTTTAGTGGTTCATAAGCAATTCTGACACGATTTCAACACGGTATTCTAGGAAAACTTAGCAAAACAATCGGGAGATAAAAGAAAAATGAAAACCCCCTTAACCGAAGCGATTTCTAGTGCTGACTCTCAAGGTCGCTTCTTAAGCAACACAGAGATCCAATCTGCCTTTGGACGTTTTAAACGTGCAAACCCTAGTTTAGACGCGGCTAAACAGTTGACTGCCAAGAAAGATGCCTTGATTCAAGGTGCAGCTAATGCTGTTTACACCAAATTCCCTTACACTACCCAAATGCAAGGGCCTACCTATGCTGCGGATCAACGTGGTAAAGACAAGTGCGCTCGTGACATTGGTTACTACCTCCGCATGGTTACTTATTGCTTAGTAGCTGGTGGAACCGGTCCTATGGATGAGTACCTCATCGCTGGTATCGACGAAATTAACCGTACTTTTGAGTTATCTCCTAGCTGGTACATTGAAGCTCTCAAGTACATTAAAGCTAATCATGGTTTGAGTGGGGATGCTGCTGGTGAAGCTAACTCCTACCTCAATTACGCAATCAACGCACTAAGCTAGTCATCAAGACTGTCTAGATGACCTGGAAAAGCTGAAGGTTGTTAGCTTAAGAAGTTAGCAATCCTCTGTTTCTCCAGGTCTTGTTGTCTCTCAGACCGCTATTTTAGCTCTACAACTCCATCAGAAAATTTGTAATAGTGGATTATTCCCAAGATAATAACGGCACAGGATCGCCAACGGATCAAGGATTGCTCGATGATCCTGCCTATACCATTGAACAAGCTTTAAACAATTTACAGCAAACCGACGACCCCAGCGCGAGGTATTATGCAGCTTGGTGGATCGGACGGTTTCGGGTTAATGAACCTGTGGCTATTCAAGGTTTATTAACTGCTTTAGAAGATAATAGCGATCGCTCTCCTGATGGGGGTTATCCCCTACGACGCAACGCAGCCAAAGCGTTAGGAAAGTCGGGAGACGTTTCTGTGGTGCCGGCCTTGATCGAAGCGTTACAGTGTCCCGATTATTATGTCAGAGAGTCTGCGGCCCAGTCTTTGGAAATGTTGGGGGATCAACAAGCAATTCCAGGGTTGATTTCCTTGTTAAATGGTGGGGTGGCAGCAGCACAACAGGTGGAAGGTAAACCCCATCTCATTCAGCCTTATGAGGCAATATTAGAAGCTTTAGGAACTTTACAGGCAAAAAACGCAATTTCTTTGATAGAGCCTTTTGTAGAGCATTTTGTACCGAAGGTGAAGTTTGCAGCAGCGAGAGCATTATATCAATTGACTAATGATCCCGTTTATGGGGAAATATTGGTCACAGCATTGCAAGAAACCACCTTACAGGTGCGTCGTTCGGCTTTAATGGATCTAGGGGCGATCGGTTATTTAGGGGGAGTGGATGCGATCGGCAACACTCTAGCAGAAAATAGTTTAAAATTAATCTCTCTTAAAGGCATTTTAGAACATCATTTAAGTCAGCAAGAAATGCCACAAGAATTAAACGATGATCTTGTTCATTTGATGAATGTAATGGATTCCTTGCTTTAATTTATCTATACTGTAGTTATGCTAATAAAATCAACTTAGTTGAATGGATAATAAAGGTCTTCATAATCTCGGATTAAACGTAATTGCTCACCGCAATAAAGAATCTGTCTTGACAACATAAAGGTAAAATCGGGGATTTTTATGTATAGTGGGGGTTATGACCACAAATGCTACCATTGATTCAAAGCTAGTTAGAGCTATCGCCGATGAACAGTTGGCGAACAATGTCTTCATGATTGAGTGGCTAGTCAAGGCACAACAACAGTTATCTCTTCAACAAAGACTGATTGACCAGCAACAACAACAAATCTCTACACAACAGCAAGAAATTGAAAAATTGAAAGAAGAGAGAGATAAGCTAAAAAACCGTAACTCAAAAAACAGTTCAGTCCCCCCATCATCAGACCCACTAAAAAAGCCTTCTGACAAAAAGAAACGCAAAAAAGGATTTAAACGCGGACCAAAATATGACCACCCAGGGAAGACCCGTAATGGTTTTGGTCAGCCCGATAAGATAGTCACTTTAGAACTAGAAAACTGTCCTGTTTGTGGGGGTTCAGTGGAACGAGATGAAGTAGTTCCCGAAAAAGTCCAGCAAGTGGCTGAAGTAGTAGACCAACCCATAGAAATCAGGGAATATCGTCGCGGATTCTATAAATGTCCTAGTTGTGGATGGTCAGATTACAGTCCTGTTCCATTGGGAGTTAAAGAAGGATTCAGTTATGGGGCGCGATTAAGTAGCATCGTGGGCTGGCTTGGCTATGGGGGTAATCTTACATGGCGTAAACAGGAACATTTTATAGAGTATGTCTTTGGCATTCCCATTTCTCAAGGGAGCCTTGCCAAAATGCACAAAATGGTTTCAGAAAGTTTAGAACCCTTGACCCNACAGTGGTTAAAGTACATCCAGCAGCCANGAAATCCGATGTGTTGACGAAACCAGTTATGGCATCGATGGGATCCAGTATTGGGTTTGGGTAACAACTCAAAAGAAGGCTGGGTGTTGATGTTTGGCTCCCACTAGAAACTCCGCCAAAATCCAAAAAATGGTTAGAACCAATTTTAAGGGCATCCTCACCATGACCTGCAAAAGTGCCCACTTTAAAAAAATGCAAAGGCCCAACAAAAAGCTCGGGCACTTAAAAACGAAAATTTAAGTCCTTAAAACCAGCCTTTTCCAGCAAACCAAAATTTTGTCCCCAATTACCAAAAGTTTAACAACC
>NZ_AADV02000030.1 GCF_000167195.1 Crocosphaera watsonii WH 8501
CTAACTACCGGTACCGTTATTAAATGCAATCGCAAAATTAAACAAATTAAACAAATTTTTGAGCTAAAAGATGATGAACTTTATGGTTACACAGTAGAAGCAGATGGGACTTTAACATTACAGAAGATCAA
The DNA here is from genome assembly GCF_000167195.1 of Crocosphaera watsonii WH 8501. Taxonomy (GTDB): domain Bacteria; phylum Cyanobacteriota; class Cyanobacteriia; order Cyanobacteriales; family Microcystaceae; genus Crocosphaera; species Crocosphaera watsonii. The sequence continues at coordinate 132 of NZ_AADV02000030.1, forward strand.
AGAGTACGAAATTTTAGCAGAAGAAGGGTTAAAAGAGGTTTACGATAACGAACCCGAAGGACTTTGGGAGCAATGTCTTGAAAGTTAAACAAAGAGAGATTATTTTAATTAACTTCCCATTTTCAGACTTAACAGGAACTAAAGTTAGACCAGCATTAGTTATCTCTAATGATAACTACAATCAAACTAATTTAGATGCTGTTGTCTTGGCAATAACCTCCAATCTATCTCTTAATCCTTACAAAATTATCATTGAAAGTCAAGATTTACAAAGGGGGAGTTTACCTGTTCAAAGTGCTATTAGAGTTGATAAGCCTTTTTCTATTCTACAAAGTAAAGTTTTAAAGATTCAGGCTAAAGTTACACCTGAAATACTACAAGAAGTTAAATTAATTATTCAAGAACTTTTAGGATAATTTTAAAATCATCCTAGTAGTAACTATAAAAATATGAGAAAATATTTACAAATTACGCAATTTTATTTCCAGGGACTGATCTCTTAATGTGGTTATTAATCTTTCTTGGTATAAATTCATTATATCTTGAATAGCTATTTCCTTAATTTCAATTGAATTAATGACTTTTATTTGTCTCGTTTTATTTTGGGTAATTATCCAAACTTGTTTATGATGATTATAAAATTCTTCTGTTGTCGTTTCCGATATTTCCATACGACCTTGTTTTAAACAGTTATAGTAATTATTAATTTGTTCACTTTTATGCGGCGCAATATCTCCTCTATATAACGTACAATCATATATAACTGCTAAATTACCTATTTTGAAAAAACCATCTGCTTTTCCTGCTTGTCGCTCATCTAAAAAATTATAAATGAGTTGTATTCCTAATAATTTTAGAAGATAATAAGTATTTCTTTCAAACTCTTTCCAATTATTAGTAACAGGTAATTTATAGAAAAAAGCAGGTATTAAATCAGAATCTAATGACTGGATATCATTATCACAAGTCTCTTTAACTGTTGGTTCTTGGGATTGATCATTATGCAAAGAAATATCAATCATTTTATGTAAAATACTCTCAAATTCTAGCATTTCATCTTCAAATAGACGAAATTTAATCCCAACAAATTCATCTCCTACTTTTTTCCGTTGAGCTATAACAATATATTTTGAGCCATTTTTTGCTTCTTTTAATTCAAAAAAATAATGATGAGAACCACTAGAGTATCTTTCTTTAAGAAAAGGTAACTGCTCACCGCAACAAAAAAGTCTTATTGAAAAGCACTACAAACAACATCAGTTGAGTCAACAAAAATATAAGCCCTGTGATTTAGCGTAAAATTCAAGCTAATTTATTACGGCTATTTTAATGACTAACATTCCCAGAATCAAGTCTTTTTAAAACCTCAAATAAAAACAACAATATGAGAAAAAAAAGAATAGTAAGATAGTTTTTTGTTAGCGGAGATTATCCGCTAACCCTTTGTATTTTTGTGCAGAGAGATAGGGCGATCAAGAAAAATCTATCCCCCATCGGCTCCGGAGCCTTTTACATCTCTAATCCTGGGGGACTCCGACCAGCTAATGAAAATAATTCGCATAATTGGACAATGGCATTTTGCCCCTGTAATCTCATGGTCTCTAAAAAACTGAACATTTGGGTGACTAACTCTGCACCCCAGTCGCTTCTTGCTCCCCCACTTACTTTGCGGTGAATGACAATGGGACGTAAAGCTCTCTCAGCATCATTATTATCTGGTTTGACTTCAGGATAAGTTAGAAAGGTGAACCACTCTTCCCAATGACGTTTGAGACGGTTAATCAATCTTTGTGCATCATAAGGCCATCCTTTTTTGGGAGTTGCTTTAAAAATCTTTTGCAGTGAGTTCTCGACTTCTGTTCTTTTGGAGCCTAAGTCTTCAAGGGTTAAATTTCGAGCATGATAATGACGATAATGGATACGGGCGGTTGCTAAAACTTGCTGTACATCGGCAGCAAATTCTCGATTCGCTTGAAAACGACTGGTTTTAAGGGACTCTAACTCTCGTTCTAAATGTGCCAGACATTTCTGTTTGGCTATCGCACTTTGTCTAAAGTAGGCACTATAGCAGTCACTGGTGAGGATGCCCTTAAAATCTGCTCCTAACAATTTCTCGACTTCTGCGGAGCTTCTAGTGGGAGCCAACATCAACACACAGACCTCATTTGATGTGGCTACCCAAACCCAATACTTGATGCCATCGATGCAATAACTGGTTTCGTCAACACATCGGATTCCTGGCTGCTGGATGTACTTTAACCACTGTTGGGTCAAGGGTTCTAAACTTTCTTGAAACCATTTGTGCATTTTGGCAAGGCTCCCTTGAGAAATGGGAATGCCAAAGACATACTCTATAAAATGTTCCTGTTTACGCCATGTAAGATTACCCCCATAGCCAAGCCAGCCCACGATGCTACTTAATCGCGCCCCATAACTGAATCCTTCTTTAACTCCCAATGGAACAGGACTGTAATCTGACCATCCACAACTAGGACATTTATAGAATCCGCGACGATATTCCCTGATTTCTATGGGTTGGTCTACTACTTCAGCCACTTGCTGGACTTTTTCGGGAACTACTTCATCTCGTTCCACTGAACCCCCACAAACAGGACAGTTTTCTAGTTCTAAAGGGACTATCTTATCGGGCTGACCAAAACCATTACGGGTCTTCCCTGGGTGGTCATATTTTAGTCCGCGTTTAAATCCTTTTTTGCGTTTCTTTTTGTCAGAAGGCTTTTTTAGTGGGTCTGATGATGGGGGGACTGAACTGTTTTTTGAGTTACGGTTTTTTAGCTTATCTCTCTCTTCTTTCAATTTTTCAATTTCTTGCTGTTGTGTAGAGATTTGTTGTTGTTGCTGGTCAATCAGTCTTTGTTGAAGAGATAACTGTTGTTGTGCCTTGACTAGCCACTCAATCATGAAGACATTCTTCGCCAACTGTTCATCGGCGATAGCTCTAACTAGCTTTGAATCAATGGTAGCATTTGTGGTCATAACCCCCACTATACATAAAAATCCCCGATTTTACCTTTATGTTGTCAAGACAGATTCTTTATTGCGGTGAGCAATTACAAGAAAAGTTTTTCTTTTTTCTAAGCTATACCAGGGTTCTTGTTCTTTCATGACCATTTATTCCAATAATTAATTTCTGTATAATTTGTGTTATTCCTTACACCACTAATGAATAGGCGATTATAAATCAACGTAGGCCGATGCACTGCCCACCTTACATTTTACTTAAGCTTTGACTACATTATATCAGTAAATGTTTAAGCCCGCCGCTTCGCTGTTCCCTTCGGGATCGCTATCTTTTCATAAAACTTAAATTTTCCAACAGTTACACATAAAGATGAGGGCTTAATAGTATTCAGCCCCTACCTTATTCTGGGTGATGGTGTGCAATTATTCTTACAAGTCTCCTCTGGATTTATATCTAGATTACTATTTAGTGATAGAAATATTTTCATAAATATCACTAATTTTGAGATCAATATCAATTGAGTTTAATTTAATCATATCATTGATATCTTGATATTCTTGTAATAACCATTGATTATTTTCTGTTTTAGTATAATGTTCAATAAAATAGTTTACTTGATCAACTAAAATATATTCTTTCAAATAAGAAATTGAGCGATAATATAAAAATTTATCCCCTCGATCATAACTGGAAGTTGAAGGTGACAAAACCTCATAAATAAGACAAGGATTAACAATTTCATCCTGCCTATTTTCATTGAAAATAGCATCTCCTGTAATTACCATGACATAAGGATAAAACCCTCTTTTATGCTCAGGTATCCAAACCCTAAGATCACTAGAAAATACTTCATAAGTTTGATTATTACACAAGTTCATTAACCAATAAATAAGATTGCGAATAATTCTATTATGATTAATTGTTCCACCAGTCAGAGCAATAATAACTCCATCGTGATATTCGTGTTTAAACTCAGATATATCTTCTAGCTTACGATAATTTTCTAAGGAAATAATTTGTTTTTTAACTTTAGCTTGTGTAATCATAAAGCAATTTTTCCCTGTTAATCTAATCTTGTTGGAGACTGGCATAATGCCAAGCTTCTTTAATAATACAATAATAAATGGTAAACCATTGTCCGCAAAAATATGAGCTACAACTATATATAAAGATTAGGGCTTAATGATATTAAGCCCCTACGTTGTCCTGGGTGATGGTTTAGGTTATTTTCCCAAAAGATCACTAATCTTGATCTTCAAAGCAGAAATGATCAAAATTCCTGTTTTAAAAATAATCATCAGATTAATAAACCATTGAGGATATTTGCCAAAAGCAAGATACAAACTTTGATATAAGTCCCCTAACCATTCTTCCATTCTCTCTTTTGGAAGCAGTAAAGCAACGGGAATAGCTAACCATTTTGTTGACCGAGAATAGTGATAAATTTTATCAAAAAGTATCTTGATTGATTCCTGGTTTTCTTCCTCAAGTTGGTTGCCAATTAAGGAGATTGTTTCGGAATTCATGGATAGCGGTAACGGTTGCTTTTCCCAAGGAGGTAAGGGTGTAATATCGTCGTCTGGCCCCCGCTCTTTTTTCCGGTTTATCGTCACCCCATCTAGACTGTACGAGTCCTTTTTTCTCCAAGTTATTAAGGGTAGGATATAAGGAACCAATCCTAATTTTTTTAGTTCCATTACTCGCTTCTTCAATCGCTTGAGTGATTTGTAACCCGTATAATTCCCTATTTTCAAGACATAACAAAACAAGTTCTTCATTTGAATTTGTTTTAATTTTCGGGATGCTTTCTTGATAGAATTCATTGGCATTATTTCCACCACTATCGGGGTGATAATTAAGGTTGAGTGTGTTCATTGTTACCTACTAGACTTCATTAGTGTTTTTGTATTTAACTAGAACTGAAAAGTGTCTATTCTTATCAAGAATTACTGTTTACTTCAGTTCTAAATACATAAGTTTAGAGAATTGCATGAATAAATAAGCAACAAAAATATAGGACTTTCAACTTATATCAAGCTGAAAATAACCCGAATTTCTGGACTATTATTTTATCTGGCAACTCTCTATATCTAAGATATCTTAAAAAACGGATAATTGCAACCCATCTCACTGTAGGGGTCAACGGCCGTTGACCCCTACCATAAACAATAATTATCTAAAACCAAGATTTATATAATCTATAACAAATAATTTACACTCGTTTATAAAGATCACTTTTCCCTGATTTTGCCCAAATATGACGTAATTTAAGACTTGTTTTTTTTTCAAAAAATGCTAAAGTGGAAATGTAGAGTTACCTATCGAAATATGTCTAAAAATCGATAAAACACATCAAAACCTCTACGTCATTATTTCAGTCAATAAGTGTGTATTAGATTAATGGAGTGCAAGCATCTTGCTTGCTATATTTATCGTTAGTAAATAAATAATCTATTTTAGCCGTCGCTTCACTAATAACCCAAGAATATCAGTTCTTCGGTTAATTTCATAACAAGTCACGTCAAAGACTTTTTCAGCGATATAAAGTTTGAGTTAAATCTAAAATAAAAAAGTCCGTAGTCAAGGCTTTAGCCTTGATTATGACTATTTTTCTCGTCCTAAAGGACTAACTACGAAGCATATCTAATAATAACACCTTTTCAACATAGGTCATTATCCATTGTCCATTACGAAACTTCTTCCGTTGAAATACTTGGTTCTTGAGGTGTTACAGTGGATGATACTTCAGATACATTAGGCTTTTCTTCCTCCTTCGTTTCTGATATTTCCTCGCTGTTTAAAGCGGTTTTAACTTGCTGAATTAATGTGCCTAACTTCCCTTCATCTAATAGGGAATTAATCAAGGTTAAACCACTGGTTGATAACATTAACTTGCTAATATCTGCTGTCCCATTGCCATTATTGCCGTTTAACCCTGGAAAAGCATAAATTTTGGCATCCCCTAACACCCCAGGTTGAGGGGCTAAAGATTGGAGAATATAGGGCAATTGAGGGGCTAATTGCGGCCAAAGGTCTTTTATGAGGTCAGCAGTCCTGTTTGCATTGCTCAGAGCATTTTCCGCCTCAATCAGAGCTTGTTTACTCTGGGCTTCAGCCAACATTTTATACTTATTAGCATCAGCGAGGGTACGAATGGACTCCGCTTCTAACTCCGCAGCTTGACGGGCTATTTCTGCTTGACGACGACGACGGAATACATCAATTTCTACCACATTCTGCTCAGAAATGCGAATTTTTTGGGCTTCTTGTTCCGCAGTAATAACGACTAAACGTTGTTCCCGTTGGGCTTTTTCTACCTCTTGGGCAGTCATAACAGCAGCTTCAGCTTGAGCTTTTTCTGCTTCGGAGTCAAACCTTTCCCTCTCTTTATTAGCAATAGCGATCGCAGCCTGTTGTTGAGCAATTTTTGATTGTTGCTCAGCAGTCGCTACTTCAGCTTGCGCTTCAAGTTGAGAAGCTTGAATCATTTTTTTACGGTTAATTTCTGCAACCTCGGTTTCTTGTTGTTGTAGAGTTTGAGTCACTTTTAATTGTTTATTTTGTTCCTCAAGTTCGATATTAACAGCAATTCGTTTTTGTTTAATAATTAACTCTTTGGAAATTTTCTCTTCTTCAACCTCCTGCTCTTGTAAAATTTTATTTTTCTCAATTTTAGCAGCCTCTTGATCCTTAGTTTCTTGAATCTCTCTTTGTTGCTGCGCTCGCAAAAATTCTACATCTTTTTGCTGAGTTAAGTTAGCATCTTCTTTTTGTTTAATAATTTCTAGAGTTTGTTTTTCAGCTTCTAACTCTCGTTGTTCAATAGCAACTTGAGTTTCTAGTTCAACCTCTCTTTTCTGTTGAATTGATTTCTGGATAGTTTCGGTTCTCAGTCTGACTCCTTGAGCATCAAAAAAGTTATTTTCATCATAAGTATCGCTTTCTTCGATCTCAGAAATAGCAATATTATTGAGGGTTAAACCCACTTTTTTGAGATCGTTTTGGATCATGTTTAAAACTGCATCAGCAAACCCTAATTTATCTGAGTCTATCTCGGCTATTTTTTTCTTCTTAGCTGCCGCACGAATAGCATCATCTGCTCGTTTTTCAATAGCATCTTTAATATCATTTTCTGAGATTGCTCCCTCCTTCGATAATCTAGCTGCTGCTGCTAAAATATCCTTTTCTTCTTGAGCAACACAGATATAAAATGTTACTCTCATATTTGCCCTTAAATAGTCTTGAGTCCTCACGGCTAAATTAGCAGCACGTACCACATCAATAGATATTTCTCTTAAAGGGACACGGGTGATTTCATGGAACCCAGGAATGACAATACAACCCCCATTTAAAATAACAGTTTTGCTCTTTTTAAAGACACCACCAGTTCTCACTAATGCTTCATTATTCGGGGCGATAACATAAAATCTAGTGTACAACCAAACACTTAATAATAATAGGAATAATAAACCACCAATACTGCCTAAAATTCCCACAAACGGGAAACTATTTAAGGTTGCTCCCAACTGTCCAACATAGGGTGAATTAACTGGTGATATTTCTTCAATAATAGGTTGCTCCACCAAGAGCTTTATTTGATTATCTTCTTGTTTTAAAAACTCCCTTTCATCCAAACTAATAAAATCAGTATCAAGGGTAATTTTAGGTAAGGATTGAAGCAATTGTAATTCAAAGTTAGGATTCATTTTTATACCTCTTTTTAGGAATCTTTGGGTAAGTTGGTTTGATTCATCCATTTATCCTCATCAGAACTATCTTTACCAATTCCAATGTAACTATGTTCTTGGCGATCAATAATTAAAATTTGTTGTCCGTGATGGGGAATAACATCAGCCCAGTGGGGTAAACTAATACTAATGGTAACTAAATTACCTGCGGTGTCATAAACATCTGCTTGTCCTATTTTACCCTCGATTAAATAAGGAATAGCTTTTGATGTTACCGTTCCCACACAGCCAATTAAACGTTCACTTTTGACATCTTCCCCAAAGGAAGAAAACATCTGTCCGATGGGATAGGATAATAATTTTCCTGTCCATACACCGATAAATAAAGAAACAAAAAATACTAAACCTCCTAAGCCAAAAAATCGCTCAGGAATGGTTCCAGTTAGACTTCCTATGATGGTATTCAAAGTCCAACCAGCTACCCCCCAAGCACTAAAATCAATCCCTAGTAAGATCATTAAAGGTGCTTTTCCTAAACCAAACCAAGTTAATAGTTGAAAAGGGTTTACATCATGTCCATCGCTACTAATATCAGCGTCAACATCTGCCTCGACATCCGCCTCTAAATTGAACCCATTACTATCAATATTGGTGTCGATATCGCCCCCTTCATCTCCTCCACCTGAAACAATAACTAGCAGAAAGAAAGCGACCCCAATACAAATTAAAACCCAGTAAAGTAAGTTGGCAGGATGTAATAACATGGAAAAAAAATTACCATTTATTTATATCCTAGCACAGAATTTTCTGCCATTAAATTTCTTAATCTTTTGTATCATTTTTCTGGGATGATATAGCGTTTCTCGGATTCGATATATACACCTAATATCACCTCTCCGAAACTCCGAACTCCGAACTCCGAACTCCGAACTCCTAAAACTAGAAAACTGTGGACTTCACAAGTATGGAAATTGCTATAGTTTTTTAATCAAAATCTCCATCACCACTCCCGTAAAAGTGTAAACGTCCAGTCCCTAGATATAATTCTCTAGGGTTATTTCCTGGTGGAAATGCTGTTACTCCAAACAAATAGATTCCTCCATGATCTGGATTTCTCTTCGCCTTTAATCCTACTGTAAATCTTGTTCCTGGAGATACAGGAGGCTCAAAAATAATTGTCATAGTTTCTGTTTGTTTATCCCAAGTGCTTTCTTCAATAGTTATTGGGTTTTCTCGATGATGAGGAGTTCCTTGAAACGCAATAGTATCTTGAGGATAATAGTCAATTTCTTCAAACCCTTGACGTTGATTAATCGTAATTTTTTTCAGAGGTTTTCCAATGCCATTAGGTAAGTCAATGGTATAGTAGTATCTAGGTCTGTGAACTCTTGCACCTCGATAGGTTGTCATGACATTAATAAGACGAGGAGAACGACTAAAATAGCTAATAGAAGCTTTATTTTGCGCTGCTAACATCACAGGGTATAAACTGCCCAAAATACTCGCTAAACCGATAGTAAAAAACAAAAATTGTTTACTCATTGTTTTCCTTCCTAATTAATTCAAAACCCTTTGATAAGAGACAATGGATAATTGTCATTCCGAGGTACTAGGAATCTCTTTAACCTTTTGAACATAGTTAGTAATAAGATATAATCTAATTATAACCAATCACTTTCCGAGGAATACTAAAAAAGTTATGAAGCCTTTAAAAATCTTGATTCTGAGTTTGACTATATTAGTTGCTTTCATTGTTATTGGTGGTCAAAGTTTAACCTATGATGCTTCTGTCATACCTGAAAAAGAGAAGAATAACAATGATAATTATCAATATCATGTCTTACATAGTCGTGATGGAATTGGTAAGTTTTATTTAGGTCGAGAAATCGCAAAAGTGATGGGACATCAAGAATTTTTATGGTTAGAAAGACCTAGCAGAGAACAAGAAGAAAAACCATCAAAGGTAATTGAATCTTTAAACTTAAAACAGACAGAAACTATTGCCGATCTTGTTGCAGGAAGTGGTTATTTTTCCTTTCGTCTTGCTCAGTTAGTTCACGATGGCAAGGTTTTTGCTGTGGATATTCAACCAGAAATGTTAGATATTATAGACTTTCTCAAAGAAGAAAACAAAGTAAACAATATAGAAACTATTTTAGAAACTATAAAAAATACCAACTTACCTAAAAATTCTGTTGATACTGTGTTAATGTTGGATGCTTATCATGAATTTGAATATCCTCAAGAAATAATGGAAAATATTGTAAGTTCTTTAAAATCAGGGGGTCAAGTTGTCTTAGCAGAATACCATCGTGAAAATCCTTTAATTCCTATTAAAACTTTACACAAAATGACTGAAAAACAAGTTAAAAAAGAAATGAAAAAAGTAGGATTAGTCTGGGATAAAACAGAAGAAATATTACCCCAACAACATTTAATATTCTTTCAAAAAAGCTAAATTTTATGAATTATTCCGTTAACATACACTGCATTAATTTCATCCCACCATGATGGAGCATAAGGTAATGAAAATCAATATTTATCTGTTTAAGTATTTTAAAGCCTTGGTTTTCATAAAATTTAATTGCTGTGACATTATCAGCCCAAACTGTTAAATTCAGGAGAGAACAATTATTTTATTTAGCTTTATTTTTAACACGGCTAAATAATTTTTTCCTATGCCTTGATTTCTATAATCATCCTTAACAGCTAAACTATTAACATACCAACCTTCTGTTATTCTGCTGGCAAATAAATTCCCTAACTAATCTAATTTTTCTGGAGACAAAAAATCTCTCATTTCCTGAACTGCACCATGTTTTTTTGCATCGGAACTTTTAATACTACCAATAATTTTACCGTTTAACTCTGCTACTTCTGTCTGAATATAAGATAGGTTTCCTGTTTCTTTTTTGACTTCCAAAGCTACTAAATTTTCTAAAGAAATATCTTTCACAAAATCGTAATTGCTCACCGCAATAAAGAATCTGTCTTGACAACATAAAGGTAAAATCGGGGATTTTTATGTATAGTGGGGGTTATGACCACAAATGCTACCATTGATTCAAAGCTAGTTAGAGCTATCGCCGATGAACAGTTGGCGAACAATGTCTTCATGATTGAGTGGCTAGTCAAGGCACAACAACAGTTATCTCTTCAACAAAGACTGATTGACCAGCAACAACAACAAATCTCTACACAACAGCAAGAAATTGAAAAATTGAAAGAAGAGAGAGATAAGCTAAAAAACCGTAACTCAAAAAACAGTTCAGTCCCCCCATCATCAGACCAACTAAAAAAGCCTTCTGACAAAAAGAAACGCAAAAAAGGATTTAAACGCGGACCAAAATATGACCACCCAGGGAAGACCCGTAATGGTTTTGGTCAGCCCGATAAGATAGTCCCTTTAGAACTAGAAAACTGTCCTGTTTGTGGGGGTTCAGTGGAACGAGATGAAGTAGTTCCCGAAAAAGTCCAGCAAGTGGCTGAAGTAGTAGACCAACCCATAGAAATCAGGGAATATCGTCGCGGATTCTATAAATGTCCTAGTTGTGGATGGTCAGATTACAGTCCTGTTCCATTGGGAGTTAAAGAAGGATTCAGTTATGGGGCGCGATTAAGTAGCATCGTGGGCTGGCTTGGCTATGGGGGTAATCTTACATGGCGTAAACAGGAACATTTTATAGAGTATGTCTTTGGCATTCCCATTTCTCAAGGGAGCCTTGCCAAAATGCACAAATGGTTTCAAGAAAGTTTAGAACCCTTGACCAAAAAGTGGTTAAAGTACATCCAGCAGCCAGGAATCCGATGTGTTGACGAAACCAGTTATTGCATCGATGGCATCAAGTATTGGGTTTGGGTAGCCACATCAAATGAGGTCTGTGTGTTGATATTGGCTCCCACTAGAAGCTCCGCAGAAGTCGAGAAATTGTTAGGAGCAGATTTTAAGGGCATCCTCACCAGTGACTGCTATAGTGCCTACTTTAGACAAAGTGCGATGGCCAAACAGAAATGTCTGGCACATTTAGAACGAGAGTTAGAGTCCCTTAAAACCAGTCGTTTTCAAGCGAATCGAGAATTTGCTGCCGATGTACAGCAAGTTTTAGCAACCGCCCGTATCCATTATCGTCATTATCATGCTCGAAATTTAACCCTTGAAGACTTAGGCTCCAAAAGAACAGAAGTCGAGAACTCACTGCAAAAGATTTTTAAAGCAACTCCCAAAAAAGGATGGCCTTATGATGCACAAAGATTGATTAACCGTCTCAAACGTCATTGGGAAGAGTGGTTCACCTTTCTAACTTATCCTGAAGTCAAACCAGATAATAATGATGCTGAGAGAGCTTTACGTCCCATTGTCATTCACCGCAAAGTAAGTGGGGGAGCAAGAAGCGACTGGGGTGCAGAGTTAGTCACCCAAATGTTCAGTTTTTTAGAGACCATGAGATTACAGGGGCAAAATGCCATTGTCCAATTATGCGAATTATTTTCATTAGCTGGTCGGAGTCCCCCAGGATTAGAGATGTAAAAGGCTCCGGAGCCGATGGGGGATAGATTTTTCTTGATCCCCCTATCTCTCTGCACAAAAATACAAAAGGTTAGCGGATAATCTCCGCTAACAAAAAACTATCTTACTATTCTTTTTTTTTTCATATTGTTGTTTTTATTTGAGGTTTTAAAAAGACTTGATTCTGGGAATGTTAGTCATTAAAATAGCCGTAATAAATTAGCTTAAATTTTACGCTAAATCACAGGGCTTATATTTTTGTTGACTCAACTGATGTTGTTTGTAGTGCTTTTCAATAAGACTTTTTTGTTGCGGTGAGCAGTTACGTGTTTGAGGTTCTTTATAGTGAGCCTAATGCACCCTACTGAATGTTTTGTTGAGACAAAGTATACTAAAAATTTGTTGACTTACTGTAGAACACTGTAGGGTGTATTAGCATAGGGCAATACACCAGAAAACATGATTTTGGTGCATTACGGCACAAAAAAAGTATAGTAGTTGCCACAAAACATCTAGTTTGCCTAATGCACCCTACTTAGTGTTCTGTTTAGGAAAAGATAAATTTTCGGCTCAATGTCTTTATACTATAGAACAATTGATAGTGATTGGTTGCCTTGTGAATAAATTCTGATAATTGATAACTGATAATTGACAATTGAAATGACAAACTCTACTAAAACTATCTGTCCTTATTGTGGTGTGGGTTGTGGTTTAGAAGTCTTACCACCGGCCCAACCAGGAAAAGCAGTCAACCGAGACAGCGAAGGGAACCCTATCTGGCAAGTTAGGGGCGATCGCAGTCATCCTTCCAGTAAAGGAAAAATCTGTATTAAAGGGGGAACCGTTAGCGAGTCTCTGGTGAAAGATCGCCTTAAATATCCCATGATGCGAGACAGTCTAACCGATGAGTTTCGTCGGGTGAGTTGGGATGAAGCAATGGAAGCGATCGTCAACCGTATGCAAAAAGTACGCTTAACCCAAGGGCCAGACGCATTATGTATGTACGGTTCCGGACAGTTTCAAACAGAAGATTATTACATCGCCCAAAAACTCTTTAAAGGGTTCCTCGGAAGCAATAATTTTGATGCAAACTCCCGTCTCTGTATGTCCTCTGCTGTAGCAGGTTATATCCAAAGTTTCGGCAGTGACGGGCCTCCTTGTTGTTACGAAGACTTAGAGTTAACCGACTGTGCATTTTTAATAGGAACTAACACCGCAGAATGTCACCCCATCGTTTTTAACCGTCTGCGCCTTTATCATAAAAAGAACCGTAAAGTAAAAATGGTGGTAGTTGACCCCAGACGTACCCAAACCGCAGAAGCAGCAGACTTACACCTAGCCATTAAACCAGGAACCGATATCGATCTCTTCAACGGTATCGCCTATTTATTGATGCGCTGGGGTCGTATTGATAGCCTTTTTATCGATGAATGTACCCAAAACTTTCCGGCCTACGCTGAGGTTATCCGTCATTATTCCCCCGAGTTAGTGGCCCGTAAATGTGGTATTCGTATCCAAGACTTAGAAAAAGCTGCTAAATATTGGGGTGAGTCGCAACGGGTGTTATCCTTATGGTCAATGGGGCTGAATCAATCTTCTGAAGGAACGGCCAAAGTTCGTACCCTGATCAACTTACATTTGATGACAGGAGATATTGGTAAACCAGGGGCCGGGCCTTTTTCCCTGACTGGACAACCTAACGCCATGGGAGGTCGAGAAGCTGGGGGACTCTGTAATATTTTACCTGGGTATCGACTGGTTAATAACCCCCAACATCGGGCAGAAGTAGAACAGTTTTGGGGTGTTCGGCCCGGTACTATTCAACCCCAACGAGGTCGTACAGCTTGGGAAATGATCCAAGGGTTAGAAACAGGAGAAGTAGGCTTTTTGTGGATAGCAGCTACCAACCCGGCTGTAAGTATGCCCGATCTGAAACGAACTCAAGCAGCCTTGAAGCGATCGCCTTTCACTGTTTATCAAGACGCTTATTACCCCACCGAAACCGCAACTTATGCCCATATCTTACTGCCGGCGGCCCAGTGGAGTGAAAAAACAGGGGTGATGACCAACTCAGAACGAGTAGTTAACCTTTGTCCCCAGTTTCGTGATCCTCCTGGAGAAGCAAGGGCAGACTGGGAAATATTCGCCGAAGTAGGACGACGTTTAGGGTTCGAGAAGCAGTTTAGTTTCCCAAACTCCGCCCAAGTCTATGCAGAGTTTGTCAAAATAACCGAAGGCCGTCCTTGTGATAGTTCCGGGTTGAGTTATGAAAAATTACGCAGATACGGACCTTTGCAGTGGCCTTATGCTGATACTTGGCCCTGTCTCGAAGGAGAGGAGTTAGACCGACAAAACCGCACTAATAAGCGACTGTACACGGATTTTTGCTTCAACACTCCAGATGGACGGGCAAGGTTTGGAGCTTATCATTCTAGGGGACTGGCAGAACCTTCTGATCAAGCCTATCCTTTCGTTTTAACCACTGGCAGACTATACGGCCATTGGCACACCCAAACCCGTACCGGACGCATTCCTAAAATCAACAAGAAACACCCTGAACCTTTTATAGAAATTCATCCTCGAGATGCTGCTAAATTGAACATTAAAGAGAATAGTTTGCTAGAAGTGCGATCGCGTCGGGGAAAAGCCTATTTTCCGGCAAAAATTACTAAAGAGATCGCTCCTGGTACTCTCTTCGTTCCCATGCACTGGGGCGCACTGTGGGCAGAGAATGCCGAGGCTAACGCTTTGACCCATCCTACGGCTTGTCCCAGTTCTTTGCAACCTGAGTTAAAAACTTGTGCAGTGCAAATAAGTATTGCCCGTGTTAACGAAGTCAGAAATCAGAGGTCAGAAGTTGTTTTTGAGACGAGGATTTAACCAAAATATCGAAAGAAGTCCCCGTCTAAAAATACTATCAAAATCCTCATATTTTAGTTATCAGCAAAACTTATGATTCGTAGGATGGGTTAGGCGCAGGGATGATTTTTCGGAAAACCTTATAAGTTTTGATTTGCGCCGTAACCCATCACAACCTGAGTTCGATATAAGGAAATTTATAGACAACTGGTCTTTCATCAATAGTCTTAAACCCTGATTATCTCATGGAAAAAACTCCGAACTCCGAACTCAGGTATCACACCTACTTTTTTCCTGATAACCTGTAACAAAATATACTAAAGATTAGTAGGTTTTGACATCGGAAATGGCTCGGTGATGACCCAGGTTTTTCTTCTCAACCAAGTTACTTGCAAAGAAGTCGATCAATATAGTTCCGTCCTTTTCTAGAAAGGATGAGGAAAATTACCTCTGGGGCTTTCACGGGGGTTGAGGGTGAGGTCGTACCTCTGGAATAATTAATCCTCTGGTTAATTATTCGACTATAACTATATCATACTAATTTTAACTTTTATAGTCAGATATGGATAGTTTTTAAAAGATATTAATAGATTATTTGCTCCTAGAAAGAGCAGTTTTTTTGTGTATTTTTATACATTCTCCACCACAATCTATTGAATCAGACCAAAGTGATCAGCACTCAAACTATCCGCATTGACTCCAATTAGTTGAGCTAACTTATTTTCCTCAAAAGCAATTAAGGCATTGCCGTCCTCATTGCTTAAAGTTAATTCATTGAAACTACCAACACCCAAACCAGCAATATTTAACAGATCATCTTCAAGATCAAAGTCAGTAACAGTGTGAGGGGACTCAGGAATCTCTGCATTGGCAATCCAGAATTGATCTGCACCAGCACCACCAGTAACAATATTATCACCTCCTAAGAGGATGAATCGATCATCTCCTGTGCCACCGAAAGCGCGATCATTCCCACCAAGGGTTAGGGTATCATTTCCTGATTGTCCATAAACACGGTTGCCACCAGTTCCTGCTACCGTATCAATCAAGTCATTTCCTGAACCACCGAAAACAATGTCGTCAGTGCCGTCAAAACCAGGATCTATCCCTGCATCTAAGGTTTCATTGCCGAGACTGCCAAAGACAGGAGGTTCATTATTTATAGAGACATCATTAGTTGGATTAACCGTAATACCTTGAGGATAAGGAATTTGTAAACCAAAATCTCCAGATAGCTGGTTGAAATCTCGTGGTAAAATATCAGAATCAAAATGACGCTCGTAAATCTCCCCATAGTTACCCACAGCTTTTATCACATTTACCATGTAATCATTTTCTAAGCCAAGTAACTCGCCAGCATTACCTTCTATGCCTAGAAAAATACGGGTGGAAATGTCAGAATCATTATCGGGGTTACTATCGGTATTATCCGCTAAAATTTGGTCAATATTGTCTTGGGTGATGCCATATTCTTCAGCCTGTAAAAGCCCATATTGAACCCAAGATACCGCATCTTTCCAATCCGATTGATTTTCGTCAACCACCATTGACAATGGTTCTTTACTAATGACATCATCTAATAAAAGGTGTTCATCTGGGTTAGAAAAAGTATCAATTAAGCCACCAAGTAAAGGTAAGTCGTTAATAATCGCATCAATGTCACCTTGAGCATAACCTGCTAACATCTCGTCAAGGTTGTCATAATAAACAGGGATGAAAGTCCCGCCATATTCTTTCATCGCATCTTGTAAATTTTGTTCGGCAGTCGTCCCTGAAAATAATCCTACTTCATGTCCGTTAAGGGTTGCTAAGTTGAGAATACCACTATCTTTTCTCACTAAGAACCCTTGACCTGTGTAAAGATAAGGGGAGATAAAGTCCACTCCGGCTTTGCCATCTCTCACTAAATTTTGAGTGACTTGGGCAGCAGTAACATCTACAACTCCATTGGCTACGTTAGTTAACCATGTTACTCGATCTTCTCTTTCTACAAACTCTATTTTATTGGAATCGTTGAATACCGCAACGGCGATCGCTTTTCCTAAATCCACATCAAATCCTATATAACTCCCATTCTCGTCGGGGAAGGAGAAACCAGGTTTTTGCCCATTAATGCCTAATTTTAATATCCCTCTGTCTTTAATTTCTTGTAATAAATCACGATCGTCATTATCAATAATGGTGGCATTATCTTCGTCAAAACTACCAGAGAAGGGTGGAGAATATAATAAGCCACCATCGGAATACAGTAGATTTCTGTCTCTTTCTAAGTCGGGGAAGTGGCGATCATAAATTTCATCGTAGTTCCCCACTAATTTGACGATATTGTAAGCAAAATCATTAGGTAAACCTAATGCCTCTCCTAATTGACTTTCTATTCCTAAGAAACGGCGAATCGCAGGATCTGAATCATTATTGGGGTTCTCATCCTTATTAACCGCTAAAATTTGCTCAATATTATCAGAATTTAAGCCTAATTCTTCGGCTTCGATGGTAGCATTAATGACCCATTTAACGACGTTATTCCATTGGGAATCGTCTTCAGGTAATACCATTGCAATTGGCTCGCTCGAAAATTCTACATCGAGAATATGATGAGCATCAGGCTCAGATAAGGTATCTAAACGTCCATAAATTAAACTTCTGTCTGTGGAAAGGGCATCTATATTACCTGCATCGTAGTCAGCAAACATTGCGCTGGTAGATTCATAGAATCGAGGTTCAAATTCTACACCGTTAGAAGATAGTAATATCTCAAGATTCGTTAAGGCGGTTGAGCCTTCAATCACACCAATCGTATGACCATCTAATTCTAGTGCATTATCGATACCGCTCTGTTGACGAACTAATACCCCTTGATAATCGTAGAACCCAGATTCCGCACTTCAAAATGTAGTATAAAAAAATACATAGTTTTAAAAAGTCCGAAAATCATACCTGGGCAAGAATATTTCTCTTTTCATTAAATTTTTAGGAAAAATAATCAAATTAAGAAGATTTATACTCATTGAAAACTTAGTAAGACTCAGCACAAACGAAGGAGAGTTTCCTCTTCTCATTTGATATCATTAGACTCTTATTCTTTTATTATTTTTGCTTTATCCAATTCAATTTATAGATAATATCTTTCACAAGATGCAGGTAATAAACTCAATATAAAACGCCTTTCTTCTGTTAAATTGGCAATTTGTTTAACTCCGTTTAAAATCACATAATGAATACCTTAAAAACATTGAAATATCCACTTCAAAGTCGGACGCAATGTTACTTTCCCTACTTGATTATTTATTCCTTTTTTGACTCTTTTTAAACAATTTATTAATTCTCTTTGCCCCAAGTTATAAATCAACAAACACAAAGACATTAAAAATAACATTGTTTCTATTCTTTCTGGTTTTTCAACGAAGAAACTATCAGTAAAAAATAAGGGATCTTTCAAAAATCGAAATCCTCTTTCCGTAGATTGCTGGTTTTTATAAGTTATCAGAATTTCACTAGCTTCTAATTTATTTTCCTCTACTAAGTTAGTTGCTAAAATAAATTTTCCTGCTTCTTTAGTCTTTCTACTTATCTCTTCATCTTTTTTGATGATCAGACTAATCATTTTATAAATCTTTTCCTTTTTTTTCGAGTAAGTTTCAATCAGTTCAACTTCTTTTATTTCCAACAATCTCAATTTTTTATTAATAGCTTTTAATTTATATCGAGCAGCTTGAGGATGTTCAAATTCTTCAGATTGTATTTCTTTAAGAAATTTTTGGGATTTCTTCTCTTCTTGGGAAAGTTGTTTTTCTAGTTTTTCCAAATCACTTTTCTGTCTTTTTTCACTCAAGACTATTAACCAAGTTTGCTTGATTCCACCATAAGTAACAATTTCTTCTTTCCAGGTATAACTTTCTAAATTTAGGTCACTTCTTTTTTCTTTATCTTCATCTTTTACTTCTTCCACCTCTATATTTTGCACTAATTCTTTTGCTTTTTTTATGGTCATTGGAACTCTCGTTATCCATTTTAAATGTTGGATTAGTTGGAGATTTTCTTGACCATATAAAGCACTATCACAAACCATGATACTATCAAACTTTATTTGCTTTTTGAATTCTACTAAAACTTTTCCAAATACAGCTTTATCAGATTCATTTCCATCTCCTACTCTCACAAATAATGGAATATCTCCATCTTGGCTTGTTATTAAATCCAAGACACATTGTTTTAAGTCTGGTCTATGATCCCGAGAATATCCTTTCTTAATAAAAATTGGTCTTTCTTTAATAATTTTTTCTTCTTCCTGTTTCTCTTTATCTTCTTCCCTTTTATATTCTCCATCTAAATGAAATGATGTGGAATCTAAATGGGAGCATTTAAGGTCTATTTTAAATTTTTTAATTACTTCTAAAACTACTTCAATAAAAATATCATTTAGTCCATATTTATATAATTCATCCATTACTCTCCCAATTTTATCATCATTAAGGTAATCAGGTTTAATTCTTTCTCCTAACAATTTCTCAATGGCTTTATCTTGAAAAAACTGACTGAATAAATATAGAGGTCTTGAAACAAATCCTAGTCCATTGATTAAAATAGACTTAACTACTGTACCTGCTGAGATTTTTTCTCTAACATCTATTCCTAATTTATTATTAATTATTTTGACTATTCCTATTTCATCAATTAAACCAGCTACTATCCCTAAATGGTCTAAATTTTTAACTTGTATTTCTTCTAAATAAGATATTTTTCGCTCTTTTTTTACAGAGGAAACAACTTAAGCAATTATCCCACTTTTTTGTCTTCAAGAGCTTAAGCAATTATACTTAATTATTAACCCCAAGCTTGTAGTATTTAATGCTACTTTTTGAAGTGCGGAATCTGGGTTATTAATTTAGCCGATCCATTAAGACCTCCTAGAGAAGTTGTTACGTTTGAAGTTACCAACGATATTAATGCTTTTGAAGAATATTTACGCAATGGAATTTTTGAAGCAGCAGGTTTTGAAGCATACTGTATTCAAGAATTAAGGGGTTTAGTGGATCTTTTTCGAGAGAAAAAAGGAACATGGACAGGTATTGCTATGAACGAATGGCTACAAGAAAACCCTCAACTTTTAGCACAGTTACCAAGTGATTTGAAATCACAAGAATTTAATTTAGAAGTCAGTGAAAGACTTAGACAATTATCAATTGCTTTAAAAAGAAATAGGTAGAAGATTTAGAAATTGTTGATTCTGATGAAAACGTTTCTTTATTAACTTCTCAAGGTTATCCTAATAAAACAAAAAACAGTAAGAATTATTTCCGCTTTAATATCACAGTCACAAGATGTTGAAGATTAAAGTTAGTAATTGTTCAATTTCTTGTTAAGATTTTAAAGTAGTAGCCAAAAAGATGAATAAAGAGGATTTAATTAAGTTTTTAAAGCAAAACTTAACTGTCATTAAAAGTTATGGCGTAACGTCATTAGCTTTATTTGGATCTTTTGCGAGAGATGAAGCAAAAAGTAGTAGTGATGTTGATTTATTGGTAGAGTTTGAGGGAGTAGTTACCTTTGATAAATATATGGATTTAAAGTTCTTTTTAGAAGATAGCTTAGGATTATCTGTTGATTTAGTAAATCTAAAAATGTTAAAACCTCAACTCTTTAAGTCAGTAGAAGATGAGGCCATTTATGTTTTATAGTTTAACCAGCAAAAACTTAAGCATGAACCACTTTATTTTTAGGATTAACTAACTTTAAAAGTTTGTGCTTGATTTGTTTATCTATTAATTCCCATTTCAATTTAGTGTAGTTGCTGTCATCGTTCCCACCACCAAAAAATCCCATGGGAATCTCAAAACCACCGGCCATTTCTCGGCCCCCTCCATAGTAACGGCCTTGCGGATTTTTTCCTAATGCTTCTTTAATAAATTCATCGGGATCAAGGGTTAATTTATTGGTGCGTAAAGAACCTATCACCACCTCAAGTTCGTGAGTTTCATCATGAATAATGCCATAAACAACCGCCGTGTGTATATTGTCTTCTGTTACCAAAAAGTCTGCTGCTTGGGGAATAGCATCCCGATCTTCGTAACGTAAATAACCCACACCAGCAATGGAAAAACTATTTTTAATCAGGCGATTTTTCAGCGATCGCTCGATAACATCCATGACATGACGGGATCTCGCCGACTGTAAAACAGCGTTGAGTAACTGGGGATCGTAAATACGGGATAAATAAGCCGCGGCCAGCAAATCTTGTTCCTGGGCCTGTCGTAACCCATTGGTATCGGAACGAAGGCCGTGCATCAAGGCCGTGGCACATTTTACATGAGTAACATTACTGCTGTTAAAATCCAGTAAACCTGCTTGTATATACTGAGTCAGAATAGTCGCTGTTGCCCGAATTTTCGGTCTGAGATCGACAAATTCTGCCTGGATACCCCCCTGTTCAGTATGATGATCAACTACAATCAAAACAGGTATTCTGGACTGCTTAACATAGGGCATCAGTTGACTGGTGTTACCCTGAGAATCCACTAACACACACCCTTGATAAATGGAGAGATCCCGATCTTTGAGGGTGTTGGTACTCCACTTCGTTGCTGGTAAACCAGTCAGTTTAACCAGGGCAATGTTTTCCTGATGGGATAGAGTCCCTGCATAGACAATATCACATTCTATCTCGTAGGGTTGAGCAATTAATTGATAAGCCCAAGCACTAGAAAGAGCATCAGGATCAGGAAAATCTTGAATGACAACAATATGACGCTCACCACGATGATTTTCTAGGGTTTGCTCTAGTTTCTGCGCTAACTTTCCTGTGGACAGATATTGACTCCCTGTTTCTCTTTCTAATGCCGTATCTGCCCCTATGTTACCGTCTATTTGGCTCAAAGTCGATGGTAAGCAATTTTGTCCATTATGATTATTGTTAGGGGGAAGTAAGTAAGATTTCATCTGTTAAGGTGGGTTTAAGGTATAATCTCAAAGGATTCATAAAGATAACTAAAGGGTTAGGTTTACTACTTTTTTGATTATTCTTAGAAATTTGCTATTCTGGTACAGTACAAAGGTGATTAGCAAGAGCCAAACGTATATCTGACTAATTCATTCTTCTTTTTACCTGCCATTATTCTATCTGATTTGTACCTCTAATTCAAGGGAATTAGTAAAATAATCTCTTAGCAGCAAATTAGCATAAATTCTTAAGACTTTAACTTTATTGAATGTATTGTGGAGATTCTAAAATAATCGTAATCTAAATAGAACATCCTACCCTATTATTTTAGATAGATTTTTGGGGCTTCCCACTGCTAAATTAAATAAGGATATTTTAGGTTTTGTGTACTGATGCGTTGGTTAATTAATAAAGTTGTCTCCTTTCTTTCGGTGTATTATGCTCATATGTTAGAGTATCGAGCAGAAATCTTTTTTTGGGTGTTGTCTGGTTCCCTGCCAATTATTTTAATGGGAGTATGGATACAAGCTTCTCAAGGAGGAGATTTTGCTTTAAATTCTGTAGAATTTGCCCGTTACTTTTTCTGTGTTTTTCAAGTTCGTCAATTTACTAATGTTTGGGTAATTTGGGATTTTGAAAAGGAAGTTATTGAAGGTCAATTATCTTTTAAATTATTATATCCTGTTGATCCAGCTTGGTATCATGTGGCTAGACATATTGCTGAAAAAATGACTCGCTTTCCTATTGCTATTTTGATTACTTTATTGTTCTTTTGGTTATATCCTGAAGCGGTTTTTATGCCTAAGTTAATAAATCTTATCTTAGGATTGATGGCCATTGTTCTGGCTTTTACATTAAGGTTCATCATTCAATATACTTTAGCTATGTTTTGTTTTTGGATAGAAAGAGCCAGTTCTATTCAACAATTTTGGTTTCTATTTGATATATTTTTATCGGGAATAACTGCTCCTTTAGATGTTTTTCCTGCCAGTATTAGAGAGATTGTTTTACTAACTCCTTTTCCTTATACTGTCTATTTCCCTGCATCTTTATTTATTAATCGTCCTGTAAATATTACTTTGAGTTTTATCATTATGTTGACCTGGATTATTATCTTTTTTGTAATCAATCGCTGGTTATGGAGAAAAGGTTTAAAACAATATTCAGGAATGGGAGCTTGAATGAAGTCAGATATTTTAAACTTAAGTAAGGAGTCTGGGAAAATGAGAAAATTTATGGCTGTTTTTTTGATAACTATTTTAGGAACATTATTAATATTTACTGTTCCTAGTTTAAGTAATAATTCTCCTGAAATTCTCTGGGATACCTGGGGAGTTCCTCATATTTATGCTGAAAATAATACGAGTTTATTTAAAGCATTTGGTTGGTCACAAACCAAATGTCATGGTAACTTACTATTAAAATTATACGCACAGGCAAGGGGAAAAGCAGCAGAATATTGGGGAATTAATTATTTAGAATCAGATCAATATGTGAGAACAATGGGTATTCCCAAAAGAGCCAAAGTATGGTACGAAAAACAAATCCCAGAAATGCAGAAATATTTAGATAGTTTTGCTCAGGGAATTAATGATTATGTTCAACAACATCCCGATGAAATAGCAGAAGAATTAAAGATAGTTTTACCCATCACAGGAACAGATATTTTAGCACATTTTCAACGGGTTATTTATTTCCATTTTTTAACCAATCCCAGGAATATTAAAGCGTTACAAAATCTTCCCTCAACAGCAGGATCAAATGCTTGGGCGATCGCCTCCCAGAAAACAGTAAATAATCATTCAATTTTATTGGCTAATCCCCATTTACCCTGGTCAGATTTTTATCTCTGGTACGAAGCACAATTAACCGCCCCTGGAATCAATTTATATGGTGCAACTCTAGTAGGTATGCCAGTTTTAGCCATTGCATTTAATGATAATTTAGGATGGACTTTAACCCTTAACCCTCTAGATGGAGCAGATATTTATCAACTTAAATTACAATGAGAAAGTTATCTATTTGATGGAGAATTAAACCCTTTACAACAAGAAATAGAAACAATAAAAGTTCGTCAGTCTAATGGAAATTTTACAGAATTACAAATAGGTGTTAAACAATCGATTCATGGTATAATCATTGAACAACAAAAAGATATTGGTTATGCTTTGAGAGTAGCAGGGCTAGAGCATACCCAAAGTTTAGAACAATTATGGCGGATGGGACAAGCCCAAAACTTGCAGGAATTTGAAACAAGCTTACAACAATTACAACTGCCTTTATTTAACATAATTTACGCCGATAAACAAGATAATATCATGTACCTTTTTAACGGATTAATTCCTATTCGCTCACAAGGAAATTGGCAAAATTGGCAAGGTATTATAGCAGGAGATAGCTCAGAAATACTCTGGAAAGACTATCATAAATACGAAGAATTACCCCGTATAATTAATCCTGAAACAGGTTGGTTACAAAATACAAATGATCCCCCTTGGACTAGCACTATTCCTTCTCAATTAAAACCAGAAGACTTTCCCCCTTATTTTGCTCCCCAAGACTTAGGGAAAGTAACAGATATTTTGCGATCGCAGCGTTCCATTCAATTATTAAGCGAGGCAGATAAACTTAGTTTAGAAGACGTGATTAACAAAAAATTATCATCTAAATTATTAATTACAGATCGCATTTTAGACATCCTTATTTCCACCAGCAAAGCATTAGCCAACCCCATCGGAATAGAAGCAGCAGAAGTTCTAGAAAAATGGGATCGTCAAGCTAACCCCGACAGTCGTGGTGCCGTGTTATTCATGTTATGGGCCACAACCCTAGAATCAAAAAAACTGTTTTCTAAACCCTGGAACCCTGAAAACCCCTTAGAAACCCCCACAGGGTTAGCCGATATTAACACCGCAGTTGCTGTCTTAGAAGGGATCGCAGCACAAGTTAAACTCTTATATGGTTCTTTGGATATTGCTTGGGGAGAGGTGGTAAGAATGCGTGTAGGGGAGCAAGACGTACCTGCTAGGGGCGCACCTGGAAAATTAGGTAGTTTTCAGGTATTAGGGATACAAGCGACCCCAGACAAAAAATTTCAAGTGATTTCTGGGGACAGTTTTATGATGGCCGTAGAATTTTCTGACCCCATTCAAGCTCAAGGATTAATGGTCTATGGTAACGCAACTCAACCTAACTCACCCCATCTAGGGGATCAACTATCCTTGTATGGACAAGGGAAAATGCGCCCCATTTGGCGCGATCGCAGTATAGTTGAGCAGCATCTAGAATCAAAAGAAAGACTCTGATTAACTGTTCACTGATAACTGTTCACGCTTAAAACAATGGCGATATTTTTGTTAAGATGTAGTTAACCAGTAGAATTATTGTTATTTGTCGTCTTGAAGTTGTTATGACGAGTTTAATTACCGTTGAAAAAGAAAAATTAGAAAATCCCCCTTTAGATATTCATTTTCTGGGCGATCGCGCACTCCGTCAACCTGCCAAGCGTATTGCTAAAGTGGATGACTCCATTCGCAAACTAGCTAAAGAAATGCTCCAAACCATGTATAGTTCTCAGGGTATTGGTTTAGCTGCGCCACAAGTCGCCATTCAGAAGCAATTAATTGTTGTTGACTGTGAACCGGATAATCCAGCCAATTCCCCCCTAATTTTAATCAATCCGAAAATAACTGTTTTTTCTAAGGAATTATGTGTGGTAGAAGAAGGATGTCTCAGTATTCCTGGGGTTTACTTAGACGTAACAAGGCCCAAAGCCATTGAAGTCTCTTTTAAAGATGAACAGGGCAAACCTCGCAAAATTCAAGCCACTGAGTTATTAGCAAGAGTCATTCAACACGAAATGGATCACCTCAATGGGGTGATGTTTGTAGATCGGGTAGATAATGACTTAGCTTTAACAGAACAATTACAAAAAAAAGGATTTTCAAGAGGGGCCGTGAAACCTGTAAAATCTTAATCAATAAATCTGTTAATCTTTGGTTAAAACTTAGGAGTAAAAATTGTGACCCCAAAAAGTGGTGTATTTTTGTTAGGATCTTGCATTGCCGCTGTCGCTGCTGTGGGTTCTGTGTTTGAACTATCATCAGGAACACCGGACTTAGGAAACTTAAACACCAGTATTATTTTAGCCTTAAGTATTCCTGTAACCGTCCTATTCTTTGTGGTAGCTGTTAAGGATACTCGCGCTAATATGAAGTAAGCAAGATATAGTCGTTTCAAATAAGTTTGAGACAGAGGAATGTGAGCATCTTGCTCACTATACTAAGAATACGGTAGGTTCGTTTTGTCTCATTTCTATTTGAATTAACTATAATTGTCGGGAAATATTGCTGAACAAGGTGAGAGGTGATTGGTGTGCGAGTATGGATTAGTGCGGTTTTCGTCTTATTTGCCTTAGTGCAGTTTTATCAATGGGTAAAAGGCTTTATCTTGCCTTTACCTATCTACGTTTTAGCAGGGGCTTTTTTGGCTATCGCCTCTAACTATGATAAAGGAATGGCTATGATCATTTCTCCTTCTGACAAACAAAGTTTAACCTCTTCGGAGAATCAAACCGAAGAAAATTGATAAACATCATTATTTAGATTATTGTTATGAGTATTACCCCTGCTGATGTACAACCCCTTTTAACCTCCGAAAACCTGGGCGATCGCCTCAAAGGTGTTAACCTCTTACGTCAACTCGATCCTGCCATCGCCTTTAAACTCATTCAACCCTTGGTAACAGATACTAATGAACGGGTTCGTTATGCGGCCGTCAGTCAACTCGATCCTTTAGGGAGACAAGATCCAGAAAAAGCCTTAAGTTTACTACGCGATCGAATGCAAAACGACACGGAAATAGACGTTAAAGCAGCGGCCGCTGATGTCATTGGTGGACTACAATTAACCCAAGCTTATGATGATTTACAACAGCTTTATCATCAAAATTCTGATTGGTTATTACGGTTAAGTATTGTTGCAACTTTAGGAGAGTTAGGAGAGCCCAAAGGCATTGAATTGTTAGAAGTTGCCCTACAATCTGATAATGAGTTGGTGAGAGGCTCTGCGGTGAGTTCTTTAGGAGAATTAGGTAGTAAGGAGGCTATTCCTTTATTAGTTAAATTGGTCAAAGATGAAGACTGGCAAGTTCGTTATCGACTGGTTCAAGCGTTGAATAGATTAGGGGGAGAAGAAGCTCAAAAAAACCTTAAAATCTTAGCAGAAGATTCTATGGAACAAGTAGCAAAAGAAGCTAAAGAAAGTCTGGCTTAGAGTAATAACAAATGCTTTAAAAATTATCTTAACTTCATTTCCCACTAGGGAGCAGAATGCTCCCACTCCTGTCCCAACAATTATCCTTTTTTATGGGAAAGTTTTTAGTTAATTGATTAATATTTTATATTATTGTAATTCTAAAAATTTCAGAACCAATTGCGAAATAAAGGGTAAAATCTTTTTATTTTGACTATTGTTTCTACCTTCTATAAACACAACTAATAAAAAAGGCGGTAGGTTCGGCTTTTCAATATAAGCTGCATCATGACGAACTTGGGATGTCCAACCCGCTTTTGACCATAATTTTGCGTTTTTGGGTAAACTTTCCCCTAAAAATCCTCTAATTTGCTCTTCTTCTTGACTTTCTTCAATATTCATGGTAATATTTCTGTTTAATAAAGTCATCATTTGCTGCGATCGCTCTACAGAGACAACCCTTTCTGTCACAATAGTATGAAATAATCTAGCCACAGCATTAGTAGTTAAACGGTTACGATGTTGGGAATTTTCCCCAACAAATTGCTTTTCTCTGCCATAATAACCATCACACCAAGTTTTTTGATTAACATTAATCTGGTTAAATTCTTCCCAGCCAAACCCTTGAAAATAGCGGTTAATACTATTACGTTTATCTTGCCAGGTTAAGAGAGTTTCAGGTTTCAATTCTGGTCCACTGGTGGTATCTGTTAACATATCCATTACCAGACTGGTTGCATCGTTACTGGAGTCAACTATCATATCAGTAATGGCACGATTGAGTTCTCTTGAGGGCTTAATTTTGCCCGTTTCCAACCATTGAGATACTGCTACTAAATAAAACAATTTCACCACACTAGCAGGATAAATCACCTCATCCCCTCGATAAGCAAAACCTTTGATGGGGTGTTGCCAAAATTCCGAGGGAAAAGTCATTACTTCTTTTTCAACCACAACAGGGGTATCATAAACCAATAAGGTCAAAGCACATTGATTTGGGGCTAATTCAGGAAATTCTGCCAATGTTGCTGCTAATGTTTCGTTACCAAGGCTATTTAATGTCTCATCTGGGGTGAAAAAGGTCATCTTTATAATTTAGGAAATTCTCAACCCAATGATTGTAAAGTCAAAATACACTAAAACGGATAATTATCTTCCGACACTATCTAAGCTACCCAAACCTTCCCCTTGTAGTTATAGGTAGCTTCTGCTTTTGACGCTCTTTTTAAACAGGAGTTTTCAAATTCCCGTGTTTTGTTATAATCCATAGGATTACAACGAATTATCATTTATTGGTTCGTGATAACTATCTGTCTTTATATCTGAATGCACATCGCTTGGCTTGGGAAAAAATCCCCTTTCTGTGGAAATGTAACATACGGTCGAGAAATTACCAATTCTCTCCTCGACCGAGGTTATCAGGTTAGTTTTCTTCATTTTTCGCAAGAAGAGACAGATTCGAATCATTGGCAACACTGTAAGGAAGTGACCTTACCCTTTTTCTATAAATCACAAATTTATACCATTCCTACCCCAAAATCCAGTAAAATTTTGATGAACGCTTTGGCTAAACTAAAGCCCCATGTTGTTCATGGTTCCTTGACTTTATCAACTCTGGACTTTCGACTACCGGAAATCTGTCAAGCATTAAATTTACCCCTCATAGCCACGTTTCACCCCCCTTTTGACAGCAAATTACGTAATTTCAAGTCCAGTACCCAATTTTTAACCTATCAGCTTTATGCGCCATTTTTAGCCCACTACGATAAAGTTATTGTTTTCTCCCGACTGCAACAGGAGTTATTGATGAAACTGGGGGTTCATAAAGATAAACTGGCGATTATTCCTAACGGTGTTGATACGGTTAAATATTCCCCAGGTGTTTCCTGTCTTAAGTCTCAAATCAAAGCAAAACGGTTGTTTGTCTATGTGGGACGTATTGCCACAGAGAAGAATGTAGAAGCCTTGTTAAAGGCTTGGAAACAGCTTGATATGGGGGAGCAAAGTAAATTATTAATTGTTGGGGATGGACCCCTTAAACCCTCCTTAGAAGACTTTTATGGTAGAGAACATAATATCTATTGGCTGGGGTTTGTGGCCGATGAACAAAAACGTATTGATATTTTACGGGCTGCTGATGTGTTTATTTTACCTTCTTTGGTAGAAGGGTTATCTTTATCTTTATTAGAGGCCATGGCCTGTGGTGTCGCTTGTATTGCCACCGATGCAGGGGCAGATGGGGAAGTATTAGAAGATGGCGCCGGTGTAGTGTTAGATACTCAGGGTGTTACCACACAGTTAAAAACCCTCTTACCTTTGTTTCGAGATCATAACGAAATTACTCAATTATTAGGGCAAAAAGCCAGGCAAAGGGTATTAGATAAATATTCTTTGACAAGTAATATTTCTCAGGTGGAAAAGCTTTATCAAGAGGTTTTAGAGAGAAAAAATATTTCAATTATGAGTCATTTATAATTTTGGTTACGAGCAGATTGTTTACTTAAATAATTAGCCAATCGAACAATTTTTGATAGGCTAATTTATTAGGTAAACTAATATTATTAATAGCTGTGCCTAGACGCATTTGTAAGATACTATGTTCACCTTGAGGCATAGGTTTTTGATAAATAATTCCGTCAAAATACTCCTTGGCCGGCTTTATTTCTGGTTGCTTTAAAAATTCTTCAAGGGTAGAAATTGACTTAATATTTTTACTAATGACCATTAATTTAATATTTGTAGTTATAATGAGCGTAACTGCTCACCGCAACAAAAAAGTCTTATTGAAAAGCACTACAAACAACATCAGTTGAGTCAACAAAAATATAAGCCCTGTGATTTAGCGTAAAATTCAAGCTAATTTATTACGGCTATTTTAATGACTAACATTCCCAGAATCAAGTCTTTTAAAAACCTCAAATAAAAACAACAATATGAGAAAAAAAAGAATAGTAAGATAGTTTTTTGTTAGCGGAGATTATCCGCTAATCCTGTGTATTTTTGTGCAGAGAGATAGGGGGATCAAGAAAAATCTATCCCCCATCGGCTCCGGAGCCTTTTACATCTCTAATCCTGGGGGACTCCGACCAGCTAATGAAAATAATTCGCATAATTGGACAATGGCATTTTGCCCCTGTAATCTCATGGTCTCTAAAAAACTGAACATTTGGGTGACTAACTCTG
>NZ_AADV02000029.1 GCF_000167195.1 Crocosphaera watsonii WH 8501
CGGTTAAAGCAGGAATCAACCTGTGGCTTTGAAGTACAGAATAAAATGGGATGGTAATACCACAGAACCATACCCTAGAATTATCCGGTAATTCCCGTGTTCTCGGACCAAACGTGGAGTTAGGAGCTTATGAAGGGGCAGAACTCTCTCCTGCACCCACTCCTGCTGCTTCTCGCATTCTTTATGTCCGAGCAACTGCTTTAGGGGATAATAATGGGACTTCTTGGAGTAATGCGTTTACCGATCTACAAGATGCTTTAGCTGCATCCCGCAGTGGGGATAAAATTTGGGTTGCTGGAGGGACTTATACCCGAATTTCTCACAAAATCTGCGATCGCCAAACACAGAAGCCTTACAGGAAGTGGGTTTGAACAGAGCGATCGCAGATTTCCCCAACCAACAGTCTGTTGTCAGATTTTAAGTTAAAATCAACCCGAATTAGACAAAGATGAAAAGATAAATCAATCACTCATTTTTCCAAAAAAATTATTAATAAAATCTCTAATAGTACTAGATTGTTAGAATAAAATATGCTATAATTTAATTATTAAAGCAATTTACCTTAAACTGATTTAATGAGTCCCAGTCATCCCCGAACCCCTCGTCAAGTAATCAACTTTAGTAAACAGAAAGGAAAAGAAATAATCGCTAATTTTGATGGGGGACTAATCACTTCAGATGCGGGGATTGTCTGGATAGCTGAGTTGGATAAAAAACTGGGAATTACGGAGAAGTTTGGTAACTGTTTTCAAGATCATCGTCATCAATCTTATGTAGATCATTCCGTTCATGAGTTATTAGCACAAAGGCTTTATGGAATTATTTTAGGCTATGAAGATGTCAATGACCATGATAAATTACGTCACGATCCTGCCCTTAAGATCGCTTTAGAAAAGCTTAATGAACTTGAAGATAAAAAGGGATGGTTAGCTGGAAAAAGTACAATTAATAGATTGGAATATTGTCCTGAGACTATTCTCGACCAAAAAACGAGTCGTTATCATAAAATAGAAACCAACTTTGAAGCCATTGAAAAATCTTTTGTCGAATTTTTTTTAGAGTCTTATAAAAAACCTCCCTTAAGTATTATATTAGATATGGATGTCACGGATGACCAAGTACATGGTAATCAAGAAGGGGCATTTTTTAATAGTTATTATCACGGAGTATGTTATGCTCCTTTATATATTTTCTGTGGGCATCATTTATTAGTTGCTAAACTTCGTTCATCTAATGTAGATCCAGCCGATGGAGCCTTAGACGAATTACAAAGAATTATCGGACTAATTAGAGAAAAATGCTCAGAGACTCATATCCTAGTTAGGGGTGATAGTGCCTATGCCCGTGAAGAAATCTTCTATTTTTGTGAAAATCAGCCTTTAGTTGATTATGTTATAGCTATGGGAACAAATGGCGTTCTTAAGTTACGAGCGGATGATGTAATTGAAAAAGCCAAACATGAATATGAAAAAAAACTAGCTCCAATAACTGAATTAATGGTAATTGCTCACCGTAATAAAGAATCTGTCTTGACAACATAAAGGTAAAATCGGGGATTTTTATGTATAGTGGGGGTTATGACCACAAATGCTACCATTGATTCAAAGCTAGTTAGAGCTATCGCCGATGAACAGTTGGCGAACAATGTCTTCATGATTGAGTGGCTAGTCAAGGCACAACAACAGTTATCTCTTCAACAAAGACTGATTGACCAGCAACAATAACAAATCTCTACACAACAGCAAGAAATTGAAAAATTGAAAGAAGAGAGAGATAAGCTAAAAAACCGTAACTCAAAAAACAGTTCAGTCCCCCCATCATCAGACCCACTAAAAAAGCCTTCTGACAAAAAGAAACGCAAAAAAGGATTTAAACGCGGACCAAAATATGTTGTAGAAGAATTATTATCGCTATAGCTAGTGCTTGTCCTTATCAAGATATTTTGTCTATTGCTAACAAAAGAATTAAAACTATTCCTAATACTGGATAAGTAGAATAAGTTGTTTTTAAAAAAAGATATCTATCATAAGTTGTTGACTGACTGATACTTTTATTTAGTCTTATTTATCGTGGAGAAAATCAAAAGTTAATATAATTATTCCCTCTTAAACTCAATTTTTGGATAATCAAAGTCAATTTTTTTATTCATCTATATTCAAAATTTCTATTAGTCCTAAAAATTATCATTTTTCATCTCTGGATTGGGCTTTCAAATTAATTTGTGAGAAATCCGGGTAAAGCGGTGGTAGGTTCATCCGCAATAATCATTTTCGGGTTTAATAATAAAGCTAAAGCCATCGCTACCCGTTGGCGCATTCCACCACTAAACTCATGGGGATATTGTCCCCAACGGTTGGGAGGAATCTTAACTTTTTCCAGGGTTTTGATGGCGATATTTTTGGCTTCTTTACGAGATAGTTGAGGGCGATGGGCCAGTAAAGTTTCTAGACAATGTTCGCCAATAGTCATCAAAGGATCAAGACGAGTCATGGGGTCCTGAAACACTAACCCCACCACTTCACCGCGAAACCGTCTTAACCCTTCCCCGTCTAACTTGAAAATAGATTCACCCTGAAACTGGATTTTTCCCTCAATTTGCGTTAGTTTAGGCAGTAAACCCATTGCAGCTTTACCAATAGTAGATTTACCACACCCTGACTCTCCTACTAAGCCTATTTTTTCTCCTTTTTCGAGGGTGAATGAAACTTGATCTACTGCCCAAGTCTGACTTAATGGGTATTGAATACGCAACTCATCAACATAAAATAAAGGTTTATCGTTCATTAATAATATATAGTATTTAGATTTGATAAATAAAGGGTAACATAGGCTTCTAGCCTGTACAAGCAAGATGCTTATGTTACAGTTTAATAATAACAAAATTATAAAAATCGATTAATTTTGAATAAACTGAGATCATATTCAGTTTCTTTTTTTATCACTAAATCTGTTAATATTTTGCCGACTAAGGTTGTAAATTTAAACCCATGACCTGAAAATCCAGCAGCAATGAAAATGTTAGCATATTCGGGATGTTGATCAATAATAAAATGTTTATCGGGAGTCATAGTATATAAACAACGTCTTGTTTCTATTAACTCTCCATTAGCGTTGGGTAAATATTGTTTTAAAAAGCTTCTTAAGTTTTCTGTCCATTGTAAAGAAGGGGTATAATCAACCTCTTTTATGGTTTCAACTGTATCCCATCCATAAAAGGTAGATAATTTTAATCCTTGATGATCGCAAGCAGGAAGTCCATAGGGAAACTGTCCATATTTTTCGTTTAAATGAGCAAGAAAAATAGGAAAATTACCAGGTATAAAATCCTCAGAATTAGCAACTTTGAAAAAGGCTAATTGACAGGGCATAATAGTTAAAGGTAAGGTTAATCCTAATGACATTAAAATTTGTTTTGTCCAACTTCCTGCTGCGATAATTAATTGTTGACAAACATAAGTATTATGATTAGTTTTGATGGTAATTTCTTCGTTGTTTTGATTAATGTTAATTACCGGGGTGTTATCTTCAATTATTGCTCCATATTTTTGGGCTAATTTTAGATGGGATAAGACACAGCAAGATGCCTTTTAAATTCCTGTATCTTCTTGATATAATCCTTCCATAGTTTCAGGAATATTAAACTGAGGAAACCGTTTATTTATTTCCGTTGCTGTTAAAGTTTGATAGGGTATATTTTCCTGTGTCATACTATTCGCAACTTCTTGCATAGATGGAGAATTGATTAAACCAAAATCTAATTCTCCCGTTTTAATATATAATGTCTCCTTTGCTTCTTTTTCTAAGGCAAACCAGAGAGAATAAGCTGCCCGCATTAGTTTAACATAGATGGGGTTGTCATAAGCATAACGAATGACTCTAGAATAGCCATAAGAACTGCCTTTATTATGATTAATGTTAAATTGTTCTAAAATGAGAACTCTTTTTTTTTCCTTGGCTAAATAATAAGCAGCAGCACTTCCTATTCCACCGGCACCAAGGACAATAACATCAAAATTGCTAGTCATAATTTTGTACAATTAATTATCATTATAACACGCTTTATTCTAATGTATGCTTCTTAAAAATATCTCCTCTTACGACTCTAGCTTTTCTATGGTTGGTTCCTGAACACATATAATTATAATATTCGCCAAATTCATTATTGTTCTTTTTATTATTCATAATATTCTGTTCTAATTCTACTAATTTTCTTGGAAAATTTTTAGGAATATTTCCTTCAACTTTAGCTATTTCCACCACCATAGTAAAAAAGCTCGATTTTCTATACCAAATCGAATCATCAGTAAGTTGAAAGTCTTTAATAATAGCAAAAGTTTTAATTAGTAAAGCTTTCATATGATTTTTATCTAGATACTCATCATTATATTGAATAATATAATTTTCTATTTCTTTATCTTGAGGAAAATAACCTGTTTCTTCTAAGGTTGACATAACTAATAAAATAAAATACAAATCCGCCATGCGAGTAAATTCTGATTCACGAAAAACAGGAAAATCACTTAAATCAATATTATCTAATATATCTTTAGCTATCTTTAGCTGTTTGAATAAATTCACCGTCATAAATAGCATTATGAATCTCCACATCCTCTAGTTTAAACTTGGTTAGGTTGATTCTTCTAAATACTTCTTTGATATCACTGTCATCAACTTGACCAATATCTCTAACTACAATTTGATATGACAAAAATTCTCCTCTTTCATTATCAGTTAAATCCTCAAATTTTTTGATTTTTTCAAAGTTTTATCATGTTTTCCATCCATATATTTTTTAATTGTTGTTAATCTTTGTTGTCCATCTATTACCCATTCTGTAGTCCGCATTTTTTTAAGATCAACTTCCCCTTTACAGACATAAATTTCTGGAAAAGGATACCCTTTTAAGATCGTATCAATAAACTCCTCCTGATGATCATGTGTCCAAACAAACTTACGCTGAAAATCTGGTATAATAACTAATTTACCACTTTCTATGTTTTGGTAAATATCAGCTATAGTTGGATTGGTTACTGAAGATTTGATTTGTTTTAGCATCTTATTTGATTTTTATTTGTGCGTTGATAATTTGTTTTAAGCTACTGATTGTATATCGTTCAAAATAAGAATAACTTTTGAACACTCCAGCAGAGACTTTATAATTTCCTACTTCTGATCTACCATAAGAAATGGATTTAAAGAAGTCGAACCACGATTGTTTTAATATTCCGACACCAAACGACTTGGGAAGTTTATCAGGTCGAATCCAACCTATTGCTGTATACTCAAGAAAAGAATGATATTGTTCTAATTCTCTTACATTTATACTTTTTCTTGCTTGTCTAAGTTCCATTTGATAGTCATAAATAGGTTCTAACATTTTTTCGTATAATTGAGATGAAATAATGGCAACATCAATATCTGAATCATCATCAAACTTCTTTTGTTTCAAAGGACTAAATCCTAACTTTACTGAACCTGTAATATAGATTTCATAGAATTTAATGTCAAATTGATTAGCAATTCTTTTCCTAAATTCATAATAGTCATCTTGATTATCAGTAAATATATAAGGGATTCCATGTATTAAATATTTACGACAAAAATCAATTATTTCCTCTTCATTTTTAATTTTACTTATGTCGTCGAAAAATGTTTCTAACTCTTCCATCAGAGAAAGTAATACAGTATTGAGAGAATTATAGCATTAACTTGTTAACATCAAAAGGTTAACAAGATTCGGAGGTACCTCAGAATGACAGATAATTTTAATACTTTTATTGATAGTTAATATCAATAAATAACCTCTAGGAGTGCTATTAACTCAAAGGGAAAAAAGCTTGAATATAAGTAGAAATTATAATTTCTCCCCAAAATAAACTCAAAATTGCACCCAATGCTAAAAATGGACCAAAAGGAAAGTATTGAAGACGACCCATAAATCCTAAAACCATTCCGCTAACACCAAATAAAGAACCCAATAAACAAGCTAAAAAACTGGTGACTAAGAGATATTTCCATCCTAACCAAGCACCTAACATTGCAGCTAACTTAGAGTCTCCTCCTCCTAACGCTTCTTTCCCAAAAACCCAGGTACCACCCCAGCGAATAATACAAAATAACCAGATTCCCAAAACAGCACTGGTGATCGCTGTCATTAAATATTCAGGGGTTTGAGCAAATTGCCAACCTATGATCCCTTGAAAGATTAACCCTAATATTAACCCTGACTTGGTTAATTCTCCTGGTAAGGTCATGGTATCAAAATCAATCATAGCAAGGGAGACTAACCAACTAACTAACACCCAATAACCGATGGTTGTAAGGGTAAATTGATATTGCCAGAATACAGCACAAAATAATAAACCTGTGATAGCTTCTATTAAAGGATAACGCACCGAGATCGGAGTATGACACCAACGACAGCGTCCCCGTAACCATAACCAACCTAACACTGGGACATTCTCTGTTTTGCCCAAAGGATGTTCACAATGGGGACAACGGGAAGGAGGATGAATTAAAGATATTCCTTCTGGTAAGCGATAAATAACAACGTTGAGAAAGCTACCGATACAAGCACCAAAGACAAAGACAAATGGAAGGGTAATAGAGGCGATTAATAAATCCATCTTTTTTGACTTACCAATTATTAGTTATTATTCAATTCCTACTGTTAGCTTAACTCAAAAATATTTGTAAAGCAAATGTTAAGACTTGGTTTCTTTGCTTTCTTAAGGCGATCGCAGAGAAACCGTTATATATTGCTGACTACGACATCTTAGACACCATCACCGCCGGCAATTTTCCCCCAGATTATCGCAAGTATATCTAGTTTATGTTGTTACCTAGCCTGAGTTCGGAGTAGGGGTCAACGGCCGTTGACCCCTACTTTTGATTTTGACAAGTTATCTAGAAATTTCCTTAGATAAAACTCAGGTTAATTCACTATTTTTTGCTTCTAAATTAGACAAACGACTTTGTAATTCTTGGTTTTCTTGTTTCAGTTTTTCAATTTCATCTCGTAACCCTTGAATTCCTTTATCTGAACCTAATTTTTTGCGGACTTTCTTGATAGCTTCTTCTGCCCTTCTTTTAACGCGTCCATCCGGGGTACTATCGGCTAAACCTTGCAAAATATTTATCGCTTTTGGGGTTTCCATTTGTCCTAATGCTGTGCTAACAGCGACTTGTGTTAAGAAGAAAGTTTCTTGAGAAATGGCTTCTAAACTATCTAGAATTTCCTCTAATTTATCCGGGGTTTGTCCTGTGGAAATAGTCCCTAATGCCCGAATTGCTGCTAACCTTAATGCTTGAGGGATTCCTAATTTTGTATATTCCATAATCACATCCACAGCATCACCATTAGTTTTTAGTTTACTTAACCCTGTAATTGCTCCTGATCTTACCACTTCATTCCAACCTGAACGGGTTTCTAAAACCTTTTTTAATAAGTCAATTACTTCTGGTGTTTTCTCTTTTAAACTACCGGATAAAATTGACCCTAAACTACTAGCGATCGCAGCTTCACAATAGTAGCTTTTTTCTTCGGTTTTTAGAGCCGTTTTTAAGGTTTGATAACAGTGATCATTTTTTATTCTTCCTAAGCTTTGAATCACGGTACGACGTACTTTTTGATCTTCGTCCTCTAACCCTTTAACTAAGGCTTCTCCTGCTTGATCTAAACCAATTTTTCCTAACTGTTTAGCTGCCTCTAATCTTATACCCCAAAACGGATCATTTGTCAAGGCTTCTTCTAAACTTTTAATGGCTTCTAAGTTGCCTTTTTTCCCAATAGCAATGGCTGCATAAGTTCGAGAAACGGGGTCAGGATCATACTTTAATTGAGCTTTTAATTCAGCAAGAGGATATTCTAATTTTACTGTTTTCAAGAAGTAGTTATTAACATCGAAACTGATATAATCTGCTTGAGTTTCTAAGGGGA
The DNA here is from genome assembly GCF_000167195.1 of Crocosphaera watsonii WH 8501. GTDB lineage: Bacteria > Cyanobacteriota > Cyanobacteriia > Cyanobacteriales > Microcystaceae > Crocosphaera > Crocosphaera watsonii. The sequence goes on from NZ_AADV02000029.1 coordinate 7,940, forward strand.
AGTAAAAGGTTTGTTGTTTCTCATGAAGACGCAAAGTAAAGATTTTTATTGGTGACTTCTCATAGCCAAAACCTATAGGAATTTTGAGATCAAAGATATCTTTAATGTTACCATCTTCTTCTTTGGCTTGGGTTTGGGTAACGGTTAATTTAGCTAAATTATTATCATTATCCCAACTATAACTTATCTTATAATCTGGGTGTCCTCCTCGGAAGACATATTGATCGAATAGGAATAGTAAGTTATAACCTGTTGCTGTTTCTATTGCCCTTAGTAAGTCAACGGTTTCTACAGTTTTGTGAGCATTATCATTGACAAATTTATGGATAGCTTTATCGAATAATTCCTCTCCTAAAATTCCTCGAATCATGTGATAAACACAAGCACCTTTTTCGTATAAATGGCGATCATATAATTCAATTGCTTCTCGGTAAACATTGGTAACAATGGGGCGACGATAACGGGAAGAATCTTCATCTAAATAACTTCTTGCTTCGTTCAATAAATAATAAGCAGCGTCGTCTTTTCCGTATTCATTTTCTGTCCAGAAAACCTCAGAATAAGAAGCCATTCCTTCCTTGATCCAAGCGTGTGACCAATGTTTAATAACAACCAGATCCCCAAACCATTGATGTGCCAATTCGTGGGCGACTAAACTTTCTGTAAAGGTTTTATCTTTAACTGCTTTTTCATCTAATAAACAGCGATCAGTTAAGAGTGTAGTTGAGGTGTTTTCCATTCCCCCAAAAATGAAGTCACTAACACAAGCTTGAGCATATTTAGGGAAAGGATAATCATAACCAAATTTTGAGGAAAAATAGTCAATCATTTGGGGAGTTTTCCCCATACTTAATTTAGCTTCTTCTTCCTTCCCTTTTTCTACATAATAATTGACTGGAATATCTTTCCATTGGTCTTTTATTTCACTAAATTCTCCTACTGCTAATGTCATTAAATAAGTAGGATGAATCTGTTCTTGTAACCAATGATATACAGTTTCTTCCCCAAGGGTTTCTTGACTTATTAATTTCCCGTTAGAAATTGCCATAAAGTTATTAGGAACTTTAACTTTAATTTCCGAAGTTGCCAACTGTCCCGGATAGTCAAAACAAGGGAACCAAAACCTTGAATCTTCATCTTCTCCTTGGGTCCAAACTTGAGTAGGTTTATCGGGATAATGTTCATCTGGTGCAATAAAATAGAGTCCCCTTTGAGGGTTTTCTACTCCATAGTTTATACTGATTGTAATAGCATCTTCTTGGGTAGGTTGGAGAAGATTAATAGTTAATGTTTCTTTGTCATAATCAAAAGGTTGACTAACTTCCTTGATGAAAACAGAATTGATGTTTAAGTCAACAGCATCGAGAATTAATTGCTTGATTCCAGAGCGAACAGGAGTTAAAGTAATAGTGCAAGTTCCTGTGAAGCTTTGATTAGGAATATCTAAGGTTAGATCGAGGAAAATATGGTCAACTTGTCCGTAGCGATCTGGGTTATAATGGGGTTTAGCTCCAGGTAATTCAAATTTACGGTTATTGTCTTCGCTGTCAAAGTTCTTGATGGTCATGAATTGTTAATAGTAAGGGATTGAATAGATTTAGTTATAGAAACATATTTAAAATTATAACACCCATAACCATTCATGGTACAACACGCCAAAAAATTCGATTTCGTCTAGCAACTGGAAGGTATATTCTCAATGGATAAAATTCAGATGAAATACTTTGAAAAAGAAGACATTATTCATATAACTATCTCTGATGAACCAGAGTTTAATAGTGTCGAAATTAATCCCAATATTACGGCTGAATTAAACGATTTAGGAGAATTAATTGGCATAGAAATCACTAATGCTAGTTCTTTTATTCGAGATTAAATTTTAGAGTCAACCCAAGCTAAGATATTAAATATGTATCCCCAGTCATAGGATTTGTAACAATAAGAGATTCAAGGAGGCTGTTAATTTAGACTTGCTTAATATTATTGGACTTTGGATAAAAAACAATTGTTAGTGTAAATTTTACGCTAAACATATCTCCAGAGCTAAAATAGAGAATTAAGGTGATTTTAAAAACTCTCTTTCCATCTTTTTAGGGGATTTTAAATATTAAATAGCTTCATTCAGTTTCGGTTCCAATATAGATATCTAAGTAGCTTTCAGTTAGAGATTGAATGACTCGTTCTAATTCATCAATGAGATTTCTTCTAGTGAGTTTTTCTACAGCATCAATATGAGCAGAACTTCCGGCTCGTCCTAAATATTTATATTTGGTTTTTTTCTCATTATTAGTGGCCATAGGAAAAATTGATTCAGCAGCCTGTAGTTTATAATACCAGTAGATTGTTCCCTTTCCATTAACCTGATAACGAATAATATGACAATTAGCTGGTGCTACTTCCCCTTCCCGTTCAATTTTCTTTATTTTCTGTTTAAGAGAGCGAATTAGACTCTTAATTTGTTTGGCTCTCAGGTGGACATCTTGACTGGTCTTAAGTTCGGAATGTGATGACATTAGCCTTAACTGTAACAAACAACCTCTTTTGATGTTAGCGTATATATTCCGCTAATTAATAAGGTAATAAATTTTAAAAATGACCAAAAATGAAACGGCTACTTCTGTCGAGGAATTCCTGGTGTGGAGGTCTAACCTCTTCCAAGGACTAAAAGCTAGAAAAGAAACTATTATAGAATTACTCGATGCCCTCTCCAGTAACCAACAAGCTCACTCAGTCGTTGAATTGTCTCTCAATCCTTTATTTAGAAGAGATTATAACAGTTTATATAGAGGAATTCAAGAGTTTTTACCCACTCAAACTGACCCTAATTATGAACAGAGAATTGAGACTTTATTTTCAGCGGTATCGAGAACAATTCCTCCCACTTCAAAACATTATAACTTATTTGGTATTGACACAACTCCCTGTCCACGACGGTTTGCCGAAACGTTAGCGGATAAAACTTTTATTCATTACCCCAATCCAATTAAGGGAAATAAACCCATTAATATTGGACATTGTTATTCCGTTGTCTGCGCTTTACCTGACCAAATAGACACAGAAAAAGTCCCTTGGGCTGTCCCCTTATCAGGAGAGCGAGTCCCCTCTAAACATAAAGGAGTAAATCAAGGCAATCAACAACTAAAAAAAATCTGGCAAAGTTCTTTATTTTCTGATAAATTATCTGCCTTAGTGGCTGATAGTGACTACAGCCAAAAGGATTTTATTGGGGAACAAGTTAAGCATGAAGACCTAGTTACTATTACAAGAGTTAGAAGTGACCGAGTTTTTTATCGTCAATTTATTCGGGACCCAAATCAAGCCAAAACTTCGGGACATCCCCGTTGGTATGGGGATAAATTTGACCTTAAAGATGACCAAACTTGGACTGAACCTGATGAAGTTCATCATGTTCCCTTTACAACGAAAAAAAGTCGTCAATTAACAGTGACTATTTCGGGATGGAAACAGATGTTAATGAGAGGAACTAAAAACTATAAGATGAACAATCACCCCTTTACTTTACTCCAGATTGTTGTCAGAGATCAAGAAAGAAATAGTATTTGGAAACCTATGTGGCTTATTGTTATTGGTTCTCGGCGCGATGAGTTAAGTTTAGTTGATTGTTATCAGTGTTATCGACAACGTTATGACATGGAACATCTTTTTCGATTTGGTAAACAAAGATTATTGATGACATCTTATTTAACTCCCGATGTACATCATGAAGAAAATTGGTTTAAACTAACACTTCTTTCTTATGTAAATTTGTGGGCTGCCAGAAAATTAGCTGTGGTTTTACCCCGTGATTGGGAACAGTATTTGAAGACTAATAAATCCATCAAAATCACCCCTAGTCTAGTTCAAAGAGACTTTTCAAGAATAATTACGACCTTGGGGACTTTCGCCAAATTTCCCAAACGTCGAGGTTTTTCTTCCGGACGTATTAAAGGTTACAAAAAAGCCCCACGAACTCGTCATGATGTTATCAAGAAAGGGAGCAAAAAATCAACTGAAAACTTAAAAGCTCCTTAGTTTTCCTCAGAATCTATAGATTAGCCCTATTTGTCAGCCAATTTTATTGACTGATACAGAGCCGATATTTTGGGATTTTAGTTTAGCGTAAAATATACGCTAACAAACTTTTTTTGTCCAAAGTCCAATATACTGGGACACCAACTAGAGTAGCAAAACTCTTAAAGAAACAAAAAGGTATATGTCCTCAATGTAAGCAACACTTTACACCTGATGACTTGATAGAAGTTGACCACATTATCCCTAAATCGAAAGGTGGAAAGGATGAGTTCAACAATCTACAAGCTCTACATCGTCACTGTCATGATGTCAAAAGCAAAAATGATTATCTCTATGATTGGCTAGATAATGGCTATGAATGGAAAGACGACGTATTAACAGTACCCATGACAAGGGACTAATTGCCGAGAGCCGTATGAGGTGAAAGTCTCACGTACGCTTCGGACTGGGAGGAGAGGTAAGTGATTACCTTTTCGACCCCTAATCAACGGGTTTTAGTTGTGGGGGATGGTAAGTTAGGACAATTAGTTGCCCAAACTTTGGCTTTAACTGGCTGTGATTTATGGGCAATTGGTCGTCACTCGGAAAAATTAGCCAATCTTGCTGCTAGAGGCATTAAAATCGGTCTAGAAGCAGATGTACAAGAGAGAAGCTTTGATATTGCGGTAGATTGTACAGGAAACCCCCAAGGGTTCGACTTAGCCCGTCGTTCTCTCCGTCCTCGTGGTATTTTGGTCTTAAAAAGTACCTATGCAGGAAAATTAACCCTAGATGCTTCAGCTTTAGTGGTGGATGAAATTACCGTTATTGGTTCCCGTTGCGGTCCCTTTGCCCCGGCTTTGAAATTATTGGAACAGGAAAAAGTTGACGTTAAACCCCTAATTGATGGTCGTTATACCATAGACGAAGGACTTAAAGCCTTTGGAATAGCTCAAAAACGAGGTATTTTGAAGGTTTTGGTGGAGATCAACCACTGACTTCACGAACAAGTGTCAAGAATTTTCTGATCATTCTGACTAATAGTATTAATACGATGATAGCCTTGTAAACCCATTTCAGCCCATTGACCATTAGTAGAAGCTGTGGTGGGAATTTGTAGGTTAATGGCGTAATTATAACGAGTGCCATCATAAGGGTCGATAATGGACATCTTCATCTGATTATCTTCAAAGGTTCCCGTAAAACAACTAAAATCTGAGCGCGGCATATAAACAGCCCCTTGAATCTCTCCTTGATGGACTGTAAACACCATATAGTGTTGTCCAATTTCATCAGGTTTACGAGAAGTTCCATATAAATAAGTGCCGTTAGCTAACCCATTTTTTGTGACTGTTTGTCCTAATAATTCTTCTTGATTTTTATCCATCTCTTTTTCTGCCGCAAGGGTTGGTATATTATGGGAGATGGTCAAACCGAAAATTAGACTAGACAACAATAAAGAACAATGAGTAAGTGAGGGTAAAAGCGATTTATTCAATAGCATGATTCTGTGTCTTAAAAATCCCTAAAAGGTTTATATATATACATTACATCTGTAATAACTGTAATAATATAGAATGAAATAACCCAAGAAGAGTATTTATTTTCCTTACAGCTAGTTGGTTTAATGATAGGATAATTGACTGAAGAATCTGTCAATTAAACTAACTCTTCTGATTTCTGCGTAAAACTTAAATAGAAGCTTATGTCCAAGCAAGCAATTATATTTTTCAGCCTTAAGACAAGCCCCGATGAAACCTGAAAACCTTTAAAATTGACAGGACATCGATTAAGTCTCAATATACTTACTCACAACCACCACTATTGTGCAATCACTTTTTAATAATTGTCAAGAATTTTCTTAAGTTTTAACAAGTAGAAAACTCTTTACTTTTCTTAACATTAAATATGTTTTACAGCAGTTTCTTTTCACGACTTACTTCAGCAAAGCCATTGTGATCAAACCTTGTTGACCTACTAAAACTTCTCTCAGTAGGCTACAAATACCGACCCAAATGATGGGACTGATATCAACCCCACCAACAGGGGGAATAACACGGCGAACCGGTATTAATAAAGGTTCAGTGGGGAAAGCAATTAAATTCCAAGGGAGACGGTTTAACTCAACTTGAGGATACCAAGTTAAGACAATACGAAAGATAAATAAGAAGGTCATCAAACCCAGAAATAATCCTAAACCCCAGTTCGCTATATTAATTAAATCCATGATCTTACAGTTATTTCCGTATTCCTTACCATTCTATCACAAATATAGGTCAATCACAAATATAAGGCTTCCTACCCTCATAGAATATCTTTTATTGCTCAAGGATTAACTGCTTGTGTTATCCAGTTTTTCTCATTATCTAAGTAATATAAGGTTCTTTGGTGGGGGTTCCCTTTTAACTCTAGGTGATCAACTTTTTCAGCATTAAATAAAAGTAGTATAAAATTAGGTAGAGGTTGATTTGTTAACGGTTTTTCTTGGATAAAATCTTGTTTATTTTCAGTTAAATTTATACCTGGATATGGCCAAGTAAACTGTTGTTTAGCTGAGTCGGAAAGCTTTTGCCAAATTGTTAATCTTGGGGTTTGATTTTCATGGTTTTCACCAATTATAGTTAAATTTCCACTGAAACGAAATTGCTCTCTCGTTTTGGGGAAATACCAACAAATTTCACTACAGGGGTCATCATTAATATGATTAATTTTTTCACTGCGACGATCCGTGATAATCTGTAATTGATTACTCTGGTCTAAAAAGCCCCTAAAAACAACAGTCCGGTTAGTTGGTTTTCCTCCAAAATCAACAGTTGCTAATTGAAAATAACGAGCATTAGGTAAACTGCGATTTCGATGAAGGGCGCGAGACAAAATTGATCGCCAAGGAGATAATTTTTCTGTCATCACTTATAAATTATTACTTACAAATTATTATTTATCGATTAATAATATCAAATTACGATAAACTAAGAACAGTATCATTATAGCAAAATGAGGAGGATAGGATGGATAATGAGCTTTTTTCTTTTTTGTTGGGGGTGACACTGTTAATTGCTTATTTAATTTTTTCAGCTAAAACAGAAATGGGAACTAAGTTGTTTAAGAAAAAAAAGAAGTAACCGGAGTTCGGAGTTCGGAGTTTTTTACAGGATATAATCAGGGTTTAAGACTATTGATTTTGACCAGTTTTCTATAAATTTCCTTATATCGAACTCAGGTAAGTAAGCAGAATAAGTTACTATTTATTAGTTCATTTATATTGTTGACTCCTTACTGAATTTGTTTAATCATTGACTGATGAATTATTCTTCATTAAACAACAGTTAAATGACCTCCAAAAGAAAACAATTACGTCCATTATTTTTGGCTTGATAAAGTGATTTATCAGCAACATTAATCAACATTGAAGGAGAAACTCCTTTAATGGGAATCATAGAGGCTAAACCCATACTAATGGTAACATAGTCACTTATTTTAGAACGAAAATGAGGTATTTTTAATAAAGCAATTTCCTCTTGTATTGTTTCGGCAACTTTAATTGCCCCATCTGGATTAGTATTTGGTAAAACAATAACTAATTCTTCTCCTCCATAACGGCAAACTAAATCAGCCGGTCTTCTTAAGCTTTTTTGGATAGTTTTAGCAATGGCAATTAAACAACGATCACCTGCTTGATGTCCATACTTATCGTTGTATTGTTTGAAGTAATCTACATCAGCTAAAATTAAGGATAGATAGCGTCTTTCTCGGCACATTCTTGCCCATTCTTGTTTTAAATACTCATCAAAACGACGACGGTTTGCTATTGGTAATAAGGGGTCTAAAATGGCTAATTGTTCTAACTCTTCATTCGCTTCTTTTAGTTTTGTATTAGCTGCTTTCAGTTCGGCATTGATTTCTTTGAGTTCAGCAGTTTGTTCAGCAATAATTTTTGCCTGGTTACGAGTTAGTTCTTGTAATTTCTGATTCATTATTTCTAATTGTTTTCTTTGTTGGATTACTTTTTGATCTTGTAAATAACTATGTAAAGCTTCAACAACAGTTAATTTTAAATCTTCTGATTGCCAAGGTTTAGGTACATAACGATATAGTCTAGAGTATTTTATAGCATCACCTACTGCGTCTAAATTAGCTTGTCCAGTTAACATTATTTTTAGGGTATCAGGAGACATTTTGTGAATACGTTGTAACACTTCATCTCCTTTAATATCTGGCATTATATAATCAGACAAAACTAAGGCAACTTGACAACCCTCTGTAATTAAATCTTGCATTAATTCTAAAGCATCTTCTCCCCCTTCTGCGGTTTCGATAATATACTTATCCCCTAATGCTTTTTTTAGTTCAATTTTTAAACTATCTAAGACGGTAACTTCATCATCAATACAAATTACGATAGGTTTATTGTTATTAAATTTAATCGATTTATCAAAATTAGAGGACATAGGGGAAAATAGAGAGCTATAATGTAAATATAGTAAATTAGATATGGGATAGACCAGATTTTATATTTTTGATTAGGTCTTCACTACTCCAAGGTTTATGTAAACAACTATGTAAGTTGGCATATTTTTTTGCTTGTTCTAGTGAATGTTCATCTGCTTGACCGGTTAACATAATTTTAACAATTTTTGGAAAGCGTTTATGAACTTCAATTAAGAATTCATCCCCCTTCATAACTGGCATTAACCAGTCTGATACAATCACTAAAATAGTGATCTCATCGTCTTGTAATTCTTCGATAATTTCTAATGCTTCGTCAGCACTTTCTGCTGCTTCATAAAGGTAGGTATCTTGAAATTCTTTTTTTAGTTGAATTTTGAGACTATCTAAAATAACTTTCTCATCATCAACACATAAAATTACTGGTTTAATCATCGTTAATCACTCCTGATTGTTTATTCACGGGATATTATTGGGAGATTTGTAATTCTTTGATTTGGGAATTATCAGCCTTTTCTTTGGTTATCATGGGAATGGATACGGTAAATACGGTTTCTCCTGACACAGAATTGACGCTAATTTTCCCCTCATGTTTTTCCAGAATTCGCTTGACAATATCTAACCCCAAACCACTGCCCTCTCCTGCAACTTTTGTCGTAAAAAAGGGTTCAAAAATACGAGGTAAAATATCACTGGGAATACCTTTGCCACTATCAGTAATTCTTACATCAATCATATCATTATTCTTCTCAACATCAATCCGTAATTTCCCTTGATAATTCATTGCTTGTAAGGCATTGTGGATCAAATTTGTCCAGACTTGGGTTAATTCATCGGGATAACAAAGAATAGGAGGTAATTCTTGATAATTTTTAATGACATCAACCCCTTTTTTGATTTGATTATAGTATAGAGTTAAGACAGTTTCAATCCCCTTAATTAAGTCTCCTTCCGTCTTTTCTGTACCAAAATCATAACGGGCATAAGATTTTAAAGCAAAGATTATTTTTGCGGCCCTTTCTGTTGCTGTTTGAATGGTTTCTGTGCTTTTTCTGAGAGTAAAAAATTCGTAGGCTTTATCAAGAATATCTAAGCCGTCTGGTTGCTTAAATAGGGGTAAAATAGATGATAATTCTGGTTCCGAAATACCCATATCTACTAAAGTGTCTGCAATGCGATCGCTATGTTCAATATTGGCAGAATCTAAGGTATTTCTTAGCTTTCTTTTTAACTTTCTTTTCTCCCGACTGGATAAAGCTTGTAAGGCCGGATATCTTAATAATTCTAAGAAATAAGGTTGCTGTTTATGATCAATAGTTTGCCAAAAATTTAATTGAGTTTTAATATCTTTTCCTAAAAAATCTGCTAAATTTTCCACAGAGGAACGAATCGCACCTAATGGGGTATTAATTTCATGGGAAATACCGGCCACTAATTGTCCTAATACAGCCATTTTTTCAGATTCTACTAATTGACTTTGTGCTTGTTTTAACTGTTGCAATGTGGCAACTAATTTATTGTTTCTTTCTTGTAAATGTTTCTGTAATCTGCGAATTTCTAAATGGGTTTCTACTCTGGCAAAAAGTTCTTTTTCTTGAATGGGTTTACTGACATAATCAACTCCTCCCATTTCAAAGGCTTTAACTTTGTCTAAAACAGCATCTAATGCGCTAACAAAAATGATAGGAATATCTTTTGTTTTGGGGTCAGCTTTTAATTTTTCACACACTGCATATCCGTCCATTTCTGGCATCATGACATCCAATAAATTAAGTCTGGAGGCAAATTTTTAATGGTAGTTAATGCTAATTTTCCACTGGGTACGGGACGGACTTCGTACCCTTTACTTTTAAACATATCCACAATCAATCGTAAATTGATAGGGGAATCATCAACTACGACAATGTTACCTTTTGAGTTATTATCTTTATTAGTTTTAATCATTGTTTTAAATCAGAGACAGGAATTTTTACTAAGGTTTATTTATGGGGAATTGTGGGAAAGATTACACAATTTTATCTACCAATAAGTTTAACTTATTCAAGTAAATCTAACAATGTTTCATGTTCAAAATTTTCTGTTAAATGATAAATAGCACGAGCAAGATCAGGATTATTATCTTTAATTTTTTCCAGTAAACTATCAATAGTAACTGAATCTACATTAACAACAGCCTGTTTAAAATCTTTTACCCAAGCATCAGATAAATTGGCAATAGTTTGGGAATTAATTACTTTATGCACGTCAATTTTTGTTTTTTTTTGTTCGTTATTTTCATCGGTTTCATAGATGAACTGAACACCGATTTGTTTCTCCATAGCGTCGAATATTTCTGCCTCCCTAAAAGGTTTACGAATGAAGCTATCACACCCGGTAGATAAGACAACTGCTTTCTCTTCTTCAAATACACTAGCTGTTAAAGCAATAATAGCTGTTGCTTGTCCTTTCATTGTGGTTTTAATCACCTTAGTTGCCTCATATCCGTCCATAATAGGCATTTTCATATCCATCCAAATTAGATGAGGTTCCCATTGTTGCCATACTTGTATAGCTTCTTTTCCATTACTTGCTGTTCTTATCTCAAATCCTAAAGGTGTCAATAATTTAACAACTAATTCCCGATTACTATAACGATCATCTACTACCAAAATACGGTACTGTGGTTGATTAGGTTGCAGTCCAATCACTTTTCTTCGAGGTTTGATTTCAGTTTTAATTTCTGTTGCTTTAATTTCTTCTACTTCAATATTAAATTTAATAATTGTTCCCCTTCCTACTTCACTATTCATAGCAATATCTCCTCCCATCAAATTAATAAATTTACGACTAATCGTTAATCCTAAAGCTGTTCCTTCTTGATTATTTTTAACTCCTTTACTTTGCACAAAGGGTTCAAATAAACGGTCTAATTCTTCTTGAGAAATACCCTGTCCAGTATCTTCAATCTCTATAATAATTGTTTTCTTAGTTGATAATTTATTTTATGTTTCTTTTGTGTCATTTGTCTCCATAAAGTTCAAACTTTCTCCTCTAACTCTTAGAGATACGCCACCTTCTTCTGTAAATTTTAAAGCATTGTTAATCAAATTAACTAACACTTGACGTAATTTAACTTGATCGGTACGAATATATTGGGGAACATTAGGCGATCGCTCAAATAATAATCGTAACTTTTGTTCTTCTGCTTTAAACTGAAACATATCTTCTAAGTCATCTAAAAGACGATAAAAATCCAACTCTGTTTTATTAATTATTGTCCTTCCTGCCTCTATTTTAGATAAGTCGAGAACTTGGTTAATGAGGTTCAATAAATGTTCTCCGCTACCAGTAATAATACTCAAATTTTCTTGCTGTTCTGCATCTAATTTTGAGGAACGACGCATGATTTGAGCAAACCCTAAAATAGCATTTAAAGCGGTGCGTAGTTCATGACTCATATTAGCTAAAAATTCACCCTTAATACGGTTAGCTGCTTCGGCTTTCTTGACTGCTTCTTCCATCACTGTATGGGAAAATTCTAAGGCTGCTAATAGTAATATCTCTCTTAGTTTTTCCGCTGCTTCTTTTTCAAACTTTTTCCAAGGTATGGCTGTATTTTTAACAGTCTCTTTCCATATTGCAAAAGAATTACGAGGACAAAGCTTTATTTCTCCATCTACACCTATTGAGAAGCTTTCGTTAGGATCTCCAGCCCAATTGACGGTTTGAATGACTTCAGGACGAAACCAAATAATATAATAAGATGTGCTATTGAGTAGAATAGAAATAGCTAAAATGCCACTGGATTCCGTTATTATATCTTTCCCTTGATTATAAATTTTACTTAGGTTATGGGTAGCAAAAACTTTCTCTCTATGATTACTTTTTAACCAGAGTATTAAATCTTCAATAGCTGCTTTTTTGGGGGTTTTACCGACTAAATTAAGAGTCTCACCATAGGATAAGGCGACTCCTTGTGCATTAACTAAATTGAGTAAGGTATCTGTTTCTTGATTAACTAATCTTGTAAGAAGATTAGTCTCATAATCTACAGATGTTTTTAAATAAGTTTGTAGCTGTTTAATTAGATTAACTTGTTGCTTATCTTGGGTTTTTTGAGCAGTGACTAAATTATCGGGAACTAACTCAGCTATCAATTCACAAACTTTCCGTATTTTGTAACTAATATATTTAGGTGCATAATTATGACAAGCAATTAGTCCCCACAATTTTTTGAGCAACCTCTTCTAAAGTTTTTCCTTGTTTAATTCTTTCATAGCAAGGGCGAAATAATTGATAAAATGATAAGTTAGTTTCACTACTAGGTTTAGACAAAGGTTCTAATTCTAAGATTAAACCTTCTCGTTGCCGACTTAAACAGCCTTCAAAGACCTGAAATTTACCTTCTAAATTAACGGTAATTTGCAGAGGATTATAAGATTTTATCTGTTCTCTTTTTCGATGATTATGAATTGTTTCTAATGCTGATTTGTCAAAGATTTTACTAAGATTATTATTTAACAATTCTTGGGCAGCGATGCCAAAAAAAATTTCTGTATTATCACTTACTTGTATAATTTCTAATAGTGGTTCCTTTAAAACAAAGACAACTCCATGTGGTTGAATTTCATTAGCTAAAACTAGAGAATCTTGCACCATTTCTGTTAGCATTTCAGGAGTTGCATTTTTTAAACTTTTCAGTACCATGATTTAACATCCTCATCATTAAAATCATAAAATATTTCTATTGTAAATAGTTACATACAACAGCATAAAGTTTATTGTGGACTTGTTTTTTAAATATTACGTCCCTATAACTAAAATGCAAGAATAATTATCATATCTTCATGAAGTTTTGTTTGATTTAAGTAAAAAGAAATTTATATTTCTTGTGAAATGAGGAACGTTTATGGAGGAATGATGAAATAGTCTACTTCAAAACTGATTTTTTCAGATAGCCCATGATAGGAGTGATCTATGGTATAATCCATACTCAGAATAGATAAAATTTTAAATTATTAATTAGTCGAAATATGATATCCCATAATTTTTTAGATTGGATGACGGTTTTTAGTTATGTTGGATTTACCAGCTTAATTATCTGGATTGTTTGCTTTAAAAACTAAAGTGCAAATAAGATTAGAATCTATTTAGGTTGAGAAAAAAGGACTGATTAGGATATAATGTTCTTATAAAATAAGTAAAAAGATTACTGAAAGGTTTAATAAAATAGCCATGATCAACACAGAAATTATCGCTAATTATGCCAAAAGTAGTGCCAAGGAACTTGGCATTAATAAGTATGACATTTATGGTTCTTCTATTGATGAAACCAGTGTTGAAGTCGATAAAGGAGAACCCAAACAAGTTCAAGCATCTAACCGATCCAGTGTCATTGTGAGAGTCTGGAATGAAAAGGGAACAGTTGGGGTGACAAGTACCACAGATTTAGATGAACTTGGTATAAAATTAGCCTTAGAAACAGCCAAAGAAGCCAGTAGTTTTGGTCATACGAATAATCCTCCAGACTTTAGCCCTCAAGCTAAAGAGAGCATTGAAAATAATGGAGATGAAATCGTAGAAGCGGCACCAGTTCCTACCTTGATCGATACCTTAATCGAAGCAGAAACAAACCTTTTAAAAGCCCATCCTGCTATCCAAGGAGTCCCTTACAATGGGTTATCCCAAGAAGACATAAAAAGATTTTATCTCAACAGTGAGGGTTCCCTGCGTCAAGAAGCTCGTTCCTATGCAGTCATCTATCTCTATAGTCGCACAGAAGAAGAAGGGAAAAAACCCAGAGGGGCTAGTTCCATGAAAATCAGTCGAGGTTTAGAAACTTTGGACGTTGATGGTTGTTTAAAAGAGGTGACGGAAAAAACAATTAGTCATATTAACTATCAAACCATCCCCTCAGGAAAATACACCATTGTTTTTTCTCCTAAAGCCTTTTTAAGTTTAATTGGTTCCTTTTCTAACCTGTTTAATGCCCAAAATATTCTAGATAAACAAAGTCTTTCAGACTTAGAGTCTATTGGAAAAGAGGTCGCTTCTCCCTTACTTTCTTTGTGTGATGATGCCCTACATCCTGATAATATTGGGGCAGAAACTTTTGATGGAGAAGGAACCCCTACCCGTCGGATTGAACTTATTAAAGATGGAATTTTGGGAGGATTATTACACAGTTCTGGAACCGCTAAAAGGATGAACTCCCAACCCACAGGCAACGCCAACATCGGGGCAAAAGTCACAGTTGGTTCTCATTTTTACCACGTTTTTTCCAACTCTGAAGCTAACCCTCAATACAACCTAGATGAAGCAGAAAACGTCATTTTTATTGACCAATTACAAGCCCTTCATGCAGGGGTAAATGCCCTACAAGGTTCCTTTTCCTTACCCTTTGATGGTTGGTTGGTGAATAAAGGCAAATTAACCAGTATCGATGCGGCCACCGTTGCAGGAGATTATCTAACCTTATTGAAGTCCATTGTCTGTGTGGAATCAGAAGCAGAGGTTACTCCTGGTGGTGTCTGTCCGAGAGTTTGGGTAAAAGATTTGTCTGTTACCGGAGAGTAATTCCCAAAATCTGGGTTTTGTCCAGTAGGGGTCAACGCAATACTGCTCGGCCCGCGAAAAATTGTCTGTTGAGACAAGCTTTCTCTCGCTGTGGATGCTTTCTTGAGCAGAGGTAGAAAATGGGACTTACTCAAGAGCCTCCTCTGCCCCCGACCCCTCAAGAGCCTCGCTTAACTAGAGCGTTTCGAGCAAAACCTACGCAGTATTGGGGGTCAACGGCCGTTGACCCCTACTGCCTTGGCTTTCATCCCTGGATTTTCCTTGCTCAATATTTTAGATAACTTCTTCCATTGCAAAAAAAATATAATAAAATTGCTAAGAAGGCCCCCTGGATATTATACTAAAGCTTGACTATATTTTGTTGGTTAATTATGTCAAAAAAAAGAGTTCTTGTTACAGGTGCGACCGGAAGAACAGGATTATTTGTAGTCAAGAAACTTCGTCAAACTTCTGATAAGTTTGAGGTCTTTGGTTTTGCTAGAGATAACGAGAAAGTAAAAGAATTATTTGGTTCAACTGAAGGATTTTTTGTGGGAGATATTACCAACAAATCCAGTTTAGAACCTGCTTTAAAAGGATGTGATTCCTTAGTGATTGTTACCAGTTCTTTCCCGAAAATGAAAGCACCTGCCCAAGAAGGGCAACGACCAGAATTTGAGTTTGAACCCGGAGGAATGCCGGAAGAAGTTGATTGGATAGGGCAAAAAAATCAGATTGATCTTGCTAAAGAATTGGGCATTAATAAGATTGTTTTAGTTGGATCAATGGGAGGAACAAACCGTGAGCATCCTCTCAATAAAATGGGTAATGGTAATGTTTTAATTTGGAAGCGGAAAGCAGAAGAATATTTGATTGATTCAGGTATCGATTATACTATTATTCGCGCTGGTGGTTTAATTAATGAACCAGGAGGTAAACGAGAGTTAATTGTGGGAAAAAATGACACTTTTTTAGAAAATCCTCCCAATGGCATACCGACGGTTATTCCTAGAGAAGATGTAGCAGAATTAGTTGTACAAGCACTAATAGAATCTACAGCTAAAAATAAAGCTTTCGATGTCATTAGTAAACCGGAAGATGATTCTACGGCTAATATTACTAAGGACTTTGCTTCTTTATTTGGACAAACAACACCTGGGTTATAGATTAAACATTTATTTACTGGTATAGGAAATACCTTAATTAAGAATAGCCTTGGCTGTAAATTCTGCTTTTTCTAAATGGGGAACATGGCCACATTCTGGAATCCAAATTAGTTGGCTATTGGGGATTAATTCTTTAAATTTATTAGCATCCTTTGTTCCTAATATTTTGTCATTTTCTCCCCAAATAACGATTGTTTCTTGTTTTAAATTGATAATTTCTTGCTTCAAAGAACCATAACCACCACTTTTGGTAAAAGAAATTAAAGCTTGACTCCACTGCTCACATTTAAGATGTAAAGCAGCACAGAGTTGTGCATCTTTATTGGCAAAACTTTTATCATAATAAGCAGATTCACTAATTTTCTGTCTCACCTTAAGGTTACGTAAAAAAGCTGTTGATAAATAGTCTAGAGGAGGAAACATAAATTTTCCTATCTTGGGTGGTGCAGCTAACCCTGCACTATCTATTAACACTAATTTGCTAACGGTTTCTGGGTAGGTTAATGTAAAATCAATTGCTGTTGCACCTCCCATAGAAGCACCGACTAAAATACATGGTTCTTTAATTAAAGTTTTCCAGGTATAATATAAGTGAGTTTTAATGGTTTCAGGACTAAATAATAAATCACTGCTTCTTTCAGTAAAACCAAAGCCTAATAAATCAATGGCCCAAGTTGCATGAGATTGAGATAAAATTGGGAAAAGACGACGATATTCTAATAAAGAACTGTCAAAGCCGTGTAGAAGCAAAACAGGTGGCTTTTCCTCTCCCTGGAAAACATAGCTGGTAGGGATAGGTTGAGGGGACAGAGGGGTTATAATGTTCTCGAACTTAATCTTATCAACTAAGTCAAGGGATGTTTCTTCAGTTAAATTTTTTGCTTCGAAAGGAAGAAAAACCATAACAACTATTCAGGGAGAAAACACTTATTGATCAACAGTTAATTCATTGTTACCCGTTGATTATATCATTTCTCATACTTGTGAGGTACACAGTTTTCTAGTTTTACGAGTTCGGAGTTCGGAGTTCGGAGTTAGATGTTAGATGTTAGGTGTACCTCATGAGATTAGGGGTCGAAGTGGTAGTCACCTACCACGACTCCCATTCCGAACCGTGCGTGAGACTTTCACCTCACACGGCTCTCGGCAATTAGTCCCTTGTCGTGGGTACTGTTAAAACGTCGTCTTTCCATTCATAGCCATTATCTAACCAATCATAGAGATAGTCATTTTTGCTTTTAGCATCATGACAGTGACGATGTAGAGCTTGTAGATTGTCGTACCTGTCCTTTCCACCTTTCGATTTTGGGATTATGTGGTCAACTTCTATCAAGTCATCGGGTGTAAAGTGTTGCTTGCAGATAGGGCAGATATCTTTTTGTTTCTTTAAGAGTTTTGACACTCTCATTGGTGTTCCAGTGTATATTCCCCGTCTTTTGCTCCAGTATGTCCAGTTTCCGTCATATGGTGAGACTTCGGCCCTAACCAATTGATGTCTTTTTATTTCCGTTTCGGCGTGGTAGTAAAGGACCATTCCATTTGTTTGAAATGTCCATTTTCCGCGTCTTCCGTATGAGAAATATTTTCTGAGGGCTTCAATCAGTGGGGTCCTATTCTTTTTCCTGCTGACTGTCCAGGCTCTCAGCATATTCCATAATATGTGGTCTTCGGTGTCGAACGTTTCCTTACTGCATACAGTTCGGTAATAATTACACCATCCTCTTATTTGGACTTTGGACAAAAAAAGTTTGTTAGCGTATATTTTACGCTAAACTAAAATCCCAAAATATCGGCTCTGTATCAGTCAATAAAATTGGCTGACAAATAGGGCTAATCTATAGATTCTGAGGGAAACTAAGTAGCTTTTAAGTTTTTAGTTGATTTTTTGCTCCCTTTCTTGATAACATCATGACGAGTTCGTGGGGCTTTTTTGTAACCTTTAATACGTCCGGAAGAAAAACCTCGACGTTTGGGAAATTTGGCGAAAGTCCCCAAGGTCGTAATTATTCTTGAAAAGTCTCTTTGAACTAGACTAGGGGTGATTTTGATGGATTTATTAGTCTTCAAATACTGTTCCCAATCACGGGGTAAAACCACAGCTAATTTTCTGGCAGCCCACGAATTTACGTAAGAAAGAAGTGTTAGTTTAAACCAATTTTCTTCATGATGTACATCGGGAGTTAAATAAGATGTCATCAATAATCTTTGTTTACCAAATCGAAAAAGATGTTCCATGTCATAACGTTGTCGATAACACTGATAACAATCAACTAAACTTAACTCATCGCGCCGAGAACCAATAACAATAAGCCACATAGGTTTCCAAATACTATTTCTTTCTTGATCTCTGACAACAATCTGGAGTAAAGTAAAGGGGTGATTGTTCATTTTATAGTTTTTAGTTCCTCTCATTAACATCTGTTTCCATCCCGAAATAGTCACTGTTAATTGACGACCTTTTTTCGTTGTAAAGGGAACATGATGAACTTCATCATGTTCAGTCCAAGTTTGGTCATCTTTAAGGTCAAATTTATCCCCATACCAACGGGGATGTCCCGAAGTTTTGGCTTGATTTGGGTCCTGAATAAATTGACGATAAAAAACTCGGTCACTTCTAACTCTTGTAATAGTAACTACGTCTTCGTGCTTAACTTGTTCCCCAATAACATCCTTTTGGCTGTAGTCACTATCAGCCACTAAGACAGATAATTTATCAGAAAATAAAGAACTTTGCCAGATTTTTTTTAGTTGTTGATTGCCTTGATTTACTCCTTTATGTTTAGAGGGGACTCGCTCTCCTGATAAGGGGACAGCCCAAGGGACTTTTTCTGTGTCTATTTGGTCAGGTAAAGCGCAGACAACGGAATAACAATGTCCAATATTAATGGGTTTATTTCCCTTAATTGGATTGGGGTAATGAATAAAGGTTTTATCCGCTAACGTTTCGCCAAACCGTCGTGGACAGGGAGTTGTGTCAATACCAAATAAGTTATAATGTTTTGAAGTAGGAGGAATTGTTCTCGATACCGCTGAAAATAAAGTCTCAATTCTCTGTTCATAATTAGGGTCAGTTTGAGTGGGTAAAAACTCTTGAATTCCTCTATATAAACTGTTATAATCTCTTCTAAATAGAGGATTGAGAGACAATTCAACGACTGAGTGAGCTTGTTGGTTACTGGAGAGGGCATCGAGTAATTCTATAATAGTTTCTTTTCTAGCTTTTAGTCCTTGGAAGAGGTTAGACCTCCACACCAGGAATTCCTCGACAGACGTAGCCGTTTCATTTTTGGTCATTTTTAAAATTTATTACCTTATAAATTAGCGGAATATATACGCTAACATCAAAAGAGGTTGTTTGTTACAGTTAAGGCTAATGTCATCACATTCCGAACTTAAGACCAGTCAAGATGTCCACCTGAGAGCCAAACAAATTAAGAGTCTAATTCGCTCTCTTAAACAGAAAATAAAGAAAATTGAACGGGAAGGGGAAGTAGCACCAGCTAATTGTCATATTATTCGTTATCAGGTTAATGGAAAGGGAACAATCTACTGGTATTATAAACTACAGGCTGCTGAATCAATTTTTCCTATGGCCACTAATAATGAGAAAAAAACCAAATATAAATATTTAGGACGAGCCGGAAGTTCTGCTCATATTGATGCTGTAGAAAAACTCACTAGAAGAAATCTCATTGATGAATTAGAACGAGTCATTCAATCTCTAACGGAAAGCTACTTAGATATCTATATTGGAACCGAAACTGAATGAAGCTATTTAATATTTAAAATCCCCTAAAAAGATGGAAAGAGAGTTTTTAAAATCACCTTAATTCTCTATTTTAGCTCTGGAGATATGTTTAGCGTAAAATTTACGCTAACAATTGCTTTTTATCCAAAGTCCAATCTTATTATGGGGTTTAATTTTGCAATTAATGCTGCTTGTGGGGCATTCTTGTTGGCATTTATGACCTTTTTGATCGCCTCATGGTGAGCTAGTATTTTCTTTTTGCTTGGTTTGATTATAGTTTTGAATCCAAGTATCTCACGATGGGGTGTTTTCCCAGAGTGGTATTTCCCTACGGGGTAGGACTTTATGTTGAATCCAAGAAAATCGAAACCAGGGTCAATGGTTTTTCCGTCGTGTTCAATACTTTTTAGAGTATGTCTGATGGAAGTCTTTTCTGGTTTTAGTTCCAGTCCGACTTGTTTCAACCATTGTGCAATTAGATTTTTACATTTTAGAATAACGTCGTAGTCCTCATGGAGAACTACGAAATCATCGGCATAACGGATGATTGCAGGTTGGTATCCTGTTTTGTAGCTACCATCTTTCCTCTTTTTATTTGCAGGAAATTGGTTTCTTATATCATTAATCAATCCGTGTAGTGCAATATTAGCCAATAAAGGGCTTATTACACCGCCTTGGGGAGTTCCTGAATCGGTTTCCTCAAATATACCCTTGTCCATAACACCGCATTTTAGCCATTGTTTAATGACTATTTTGACGTTATTAGGACAATCTAATTTGGACAGTAGGTGGTCATGGTTAATCTTATCAAAACATTTGGATATATCGGCATCTAGAGCATATTTGGCTTTTGAATTGATTACCGTGTATATCCTTTGTATAGCGTCTTGTGCGCTTCTGCCTGGACGAAAACCGTAAGATGTTCCCCCAAATTGGGCTTCCCAATATGGCTCTAAGGCTGATTTAACCAAGGCTTGCATTACTCTATCTTTCATGGTGGGAATTCCCAGACCACGTTTTTCTTCTCTTCCAGGTTTGGGAATCCAAACCTGGAAGAGTGCCTTTGCTTTGTAACCTTTTAAAGCTAGTTCTTTGGCTAACTTTAATCTTTGGTTGGGGCGTAATGCCTTTTTCCCATCAACGCCAGCAGTTTTTTTGCCTTGGTTGTCTTGGGTTACTTTGCGTATGGCTAAGAGCTTTGCGTAATGTGACTTTAACAGTAACTTCTGAAGCTTTTTAGCTTTAACTTTATTACCTGATTTAACAGCTTGAAATATTCTTTTTTGAAGCTTAAACACCTTTCTCTGGACTTTTGCCCAGTTAATTGTGTTCCACTCTGGCGTAGTCTTGGTTATACTCGCATTCGACATATTCACCTCTAATAGAGACTATTTCTTCTAATTAACCAGCAATACGTCAGCTTATCCGTACTCATTACAAGTGGGCATTAGCAACTTAATTGCTTCTCACATCCATGACCCTTGCGGTTCAGTTTGTCCCTACTTACCTACTCGACCGGTGGTAAGAGCAATCATGGACTTAATTCGTTCCGTTGATTTGGGTATATCGGTTTTAGGTTTCATCTTTCCCCCAGGTTACTTTTAGGAATCTGTGTGGATGCTCATGGAAAAACTCCACTTTTTACCTTGTTCTTTTGAACGCAGCCTATCAAACAGATTTGGCTACTACTTGGCGGTTTTGAGGGTTCATGTCGATGATTCAACGTAATGTTTAACCATGACCGATTGACTTGGGGAGCGACTTACCATGCTGCTTCATGACGGGTTCCCCTTCTAACCCTGCTTCCATCCTGGGTTTACTAAGTCCAAAACGGAGGGTTATGTCGTCACTCTTAGGATTTTCTCCTTTGATTCCGAGTGTGGCTCCATTAGCCAACAAATCAACAGTTATTCAGATTTCAATGTTCTGAACGAGCTACACGCTTGTTTCCAAACTTTCTAGCTCAACGAATCGCACACCATTCTCCGCCATAGACGTAGTGGGGATTATTCTCACTCGCTTGTTGCCAACAGTTGGGACACAGAAACCACCACTGTTGCGAGGAATCAATTTGCACTCTATACAGTAGTTTAGAGGAGATATGACAGCAATCGCATTCTTTTTGTCTTACCCGTCCCATAGTTGATAAATATCCCATTACTCAATCACAATTTTTTGTAGAAAACAATGAATAATTTTAACCAAGAATAACAAGAAATGCACATTATTACTCATAGACGACTCAAAGAATTTTGGAAAAAGCATCCGAATGCTAAATCAAGCCTACAAATATGGTATTCTCGCACCAGAGAGGCAAGATGGCACAATTTTTTCAGCTACGTCAAACATTTCCTCAAGCAGATCAAGTGGGTAATCTAACGGTCTTTAATATAAGTGGTAACAACTATCGCTTAATTACTTTGATAGACTATAGATATCAAAAAGTTTTTGTTCGTGCTGTCCTTACCCATTCAGAATATGACACAGATAACTGGAGAAACGACCCTTGGTTCTCCTAACAATCAAGCTTATATAAAATTATTACAAGCTTTCCCCCCTCGTCCTATTGCATCAGAAGAAGATTATCAAACGACTCAAAAAGTTATTGATCAATTAATTGATCAAGGAAGTTTGACCACGGAAGAACAAGATTATCTGAATGTTTTAGGGTGTTTAATCGTAACTGCTCACCGCAACAAAAAAGTCTTATTGAAAAGCACTACAAACAACATCAGTTGAGTCAACAAAAATATAAGCCCTGTGATTTAGCGTAAAATTTAAGCTAATTTATTACGGCTATTTTAATGACTAACATTCCCAGAATCAAGTCTTTTTAAAACCTCAAATAAAAACAACAATATGAGAAAAAAAATAATAGTAAGATAGTTTTTTGTTAGCGGAGATTATCCGCTAATCCTGTGTATTTTTGTGCAGAGAGATAGGGCGATCAAGAAAAATCTATCCCCCATCGGCTCCGGAGCCTTTTACATCTCTAATCCTGGGGGACTCCGACCAGCTAATGACAATAATTCGCATAATTGGACAATGGCATTTTGCCCCTGTAATCTCATGGTCTCTAAAAAACTGAACATTTGGGTGACTAACTCTGCACCCCAGTCGCTTCTTGCTCCCCACTTACTTTGCGGTGAATGACAATGGGACGTAAAGCTCTCTCAGCATCATTATATCTGGTTTGACTTCGGGATAGTTAGAAAGTTGAACACTCTTCCCAAGACGTTTGAACGGTTAACCATCTTTGGCATCAAAGGCATCTTTTTTGGGATTGCTTTAAAATCTTTTGCGGGAGTTCTCAACTTCTGTTCTTTGGACCCTAATCTTCAAGGTTAAATTCAGCCTGAAAAA
>NZ_AADV02000028.1 GCF_000167195.1 Crocosphaera watsonii WH 8501
AAATAAGTTTGGAAAACTTCAATGAATCTTGTCATTTAAAAGAACAAGTAGAAAAGTATAAAGAAACGTTTGGCTATTATCCCGAATCCGTCCATGTAGATAAAATTTATCGAACTAGGGAAAACAGAAATTGGTGTAAGGAAAGAGGGATAAGAATCAGTGGTCCGAAGTTAGGAAGACCTCCGAAAAATGTCAGTGAAGAAGAAAAGAAACAAGCCCACTCCGATGAATGCTTCCGTAATGCTATTGAGGGAAAGTTTGGACAAGCTAAACGAAGATTTAGCCTAAATCTCGTGATGACAAAACTCCCTGAAACCTCCATTACATCTATTGCTATTACATTTTTAGTTGTCAATCTTTCTAAACTTCTGAGGCAGTTTTTGTCGCTTTTTTTGTCCTTATTTACTAATAATAGAACAGGGGAACTCATCAAACCGCCTTTTATTAATTTTGATTATACTTTAAACAATTTTTGTGTACTGAAACTTATTGATTTGTCAGAAAATTCTTGGTCAAAAGTGGCATAAATTTTGGAGAAACTTTTTCAGCAAACCCTAAATAGATGAAAGTAGAACTGAAAATTATGGGTTAAAACAAAAATAAAACTGATTTGGACTACATAAGTCTATATTGTAGGGTTCAACGGCCGTTGAACCCTACGTGAATGTCTATATTTTTAGATTGAACTTACATGGTTAAAGATTGAACATTATTTTCTAACAAGTTGGCAAACTCTTGTAAGAAAGCAGCAGCATCTGAACCATAAATAACCCGATGATCGCAGGTAATATTAACCGCCATTTGACGCTTAACTCCCAATAAAGCATCAGCAGTTGCTACCACTTGGGGACTGGATGCACCGATCGCTAAAATTGATCCTTGGCCGGGGGGTAAAATAGCATCAAAACGATCTACCCCAAACATTCCCAAGTTAGAGAGGGTAAAGGTACCGCTACTATATTCTTCTGGTTGTAACTGTTTAGACCGCGCTCTGTCTACTAAATCTTTCCAGGTACGAGACAGGGAATAAATGTCAATCTTATCGGCGTTTTGTAAGACAGGAGTAATTAAACCACCATCCGGCATAGCAACAGCGATCGCAATATTAATAGACTGAGGATAACGAATACTTTGCTCACCATAGTTAGCATTTACCACAGGATGTTTTTCCAGGGTAACTGCCACCGCTTTGGCCAATAACGCCGTCATTGTCACCCCTTTCGGTTTCAGTTGCTTATAGAGTTTATCCAACTCATCGGTGGTGATGGTGTAACCCACATGGAAGGTGGGAACCTGTAGGGTAGCCATCATATTTTGTACCACTGCCTTTTGTAACGTATTCAGGGGAACAGTTTCTCCTGCGGTTACCGGGGTAGGAGTAGGTGTAACTGCTACTTTGGGGGTAGGAGTAGTTACAGGGGTTTGAGTAGCAATAGCAGGGGGAGTGGGGGTTTTTCCTGCGGCCTTTTCAATATCTTCTGCTACAATTCTGCCGTAAGGTCCACTACCTTCAACGGTATTAAGGGCGATCCCTAACTGTTTAGCTAACTTTTTAGCCCGAGGGGAGGCAACAATTCTGTTACTTTTCCCGTTGGTTGATGGAGGAGCCGTAACTGTTGCTGTAGCAGTGCTTACTGGGGCTGTAGCAGTGGCTAATTCCTCTTTTTGAGGTGGGGACGGTTCAGGAGATTTCTGAGGACTAGAAGGTGATTTTTGTTGAGCTTGGGCAATTTCTGCCTCTGTTTCTGCGATTAAAGCGATCGCATCTCCCACTGGAGCTTCTTGGCCTGCTTCGACTAAAATAGTAGCTAAATAGCCGTCATAGAAAGATTCTACATCCATATCTGCTTTATCTGATTCTACAACCACCACGGTTTCTCCTTTGGAGACTTTATCCCCTGGAGACTTAGTCCAAGAGACAATTTTTCCCTCGGTCATGGTAGAACTTAATGCAGGCATGAAAATATCGTGAATCATAGAGTAACCTTCCCAAATATACTGTTAAATTGTTATTGATGTAATTGCTAATAATAGCAATGGCAATTTATTCTAAGCATTTTTGCCATTCTATATTGTACCTGAAAAGGGATACTTTAACATTAGTCCGTAGGGCTTAATAATATTAAGCCCCTACAGAAGCTAATAAGTTGGTGAATTCAAATTTACCGAAAAAAGTATTTCAAAATCCCCATATTTAGGGTATCAAAATAAAAATTTTCCTGATTATCAATTCTGATATTATGGGAGCATCCCAAAGTTGTAAATTGTTCTTTATTGATAATAGGTTATAGTTATGAAAATTCACCCCGTCACCCCGTCACCCCGTCCCCCCCCCTCAAACTTCAAGGATAATTTTTTTGCAAAAATGGAATGCTCCCGATACTATGGTTATTAAATATCGACTCAAAACCTATTCTAATGATTTGTTAATTGCAGCTTGGGGCAATGAGATTTTAGTTGAGGAAATAGATACTGGAAAAATTTTGGGCTTTTTCATGCCTCCCCAACCTGGAGAAGTTTATCGCACCATTTATGAACCGGAAACTATTATTAATTTAGCTGATTTTCCTCAATATAAAGATATCAAATTTTTTTGGCTTTGGCCCTTGGGTTTAGACTCTGATTGGGAAAGTTATAATTTTGAAGTAGAAGAAGCTTTAGTTTGGAAAAGTATTGGTAAGTTTAAGGCAGAAGCAGCGAAAGATTGGCGAGATCATGGCTTTTCTGTACAGTTGGCTCAACAATGGTTTAAAACTACGTCTCGGTTTCATCCCTTAAATGGTAGAATGACTCCTGAGATAGCTAGAAAGTTCACTGATTTAAACTTGACAACCAATGAAGTTATAGCTTGGTTTCAATCAGGTTTAAAACCGAAAGATATTGATATCAATGCCGTTGAAAATTTAGTTAACTACGGACTCAATAGTAATGAGATTCAAAAATGGATTAGCTATAGTGTTCCTTTAGCAGACATTCTAACTTGGATTAATCTTAATGTTGTTCCTAAACAAGCAGAAGATTGGTATAAATATAAGTTTATTTTATCAGAAGCAATTCCTTGGCATGAAATAGGTATTACAGCAGGAGAAGCTGCGATGTGGAAAGGGTTAAATATGACCGTTGCCACCGTTAAAAAATGGGGATACTTAGGCTTTTCTGCTATCTTTACTCAGGACTTTAAAAAACCAGAAATGGATATGGAAAAAGAAGTTAAGCTTTGGTTAAAAACAGGTTTAGATTTTAAGAAAATTAAGCGCTTAATCAAAAAGGGTTATAGTGCAGAAAAGGCTTATCAGGAGAGAAAAAAAGAATAGATTTTACTTAATATATAAACCCGATCTTCATTGATTTTTAAGGACTCCTTAAATTAATCTTAAAACTAAGTTCAAGATTAAGAATATTGTTAAAAAAAAGTTAATAAATTGTTAAAAAAATAGACATATTGTGGGTCATGGTATGGAGTATAGTTTGGAGAGTGAGAGATATTTCCAGAAAAAGTTTTCCAACCAATTAACAATAATCAAGGAGCCACATGAAAATCTTTAAGGTTCTTCGAGTTACAGTGATTAAGGTCAGCGAATCACCCCTAACCTTATCTATTCAAGCAGAGGGTCTTGCAGCAACATCAGGATGGACAAATCCTCGTTTAGATAACTCCGCCGATCCTAACCCTGATGATTCTATCTTGGAATTTAACTTTGATGCAGATAGACCATCAGGCATTTCCTTACCTCAGTTAACGCCTATTATGGCTACTGTTGATTTTGAGCCAAGTAACGGGGCCGATGCAGTAATCGTATCCGCTAGGATCAACAGCATTACTGTTCACGCAGGAGAATTTTTGAATCCTGGTGATAGTCCTGCACAACCCACTACCTTAGCATTCGGAGAAGAAGATCCAGGACCCACAACTCGTGCATTGGGAGAAGAAGGTCCAAGTCCAGACTTTACCACTCAAGCATTCGGAGAGGAAGAACCTTCTAGTCGTGCATTAGGAGAGGAAGGTCCACCTCAACCTCCTCAACCCACTACCTACGCATTCGGAGAAGAAGAAGATCCTAGAGTTACTACCCTCGCATTAGGAGAAGAAGGTGAACCTACTAGTGCAGCTTGGCGAAAGTAATCCACCAGATTTTTACAGAAACTTTCGTGACTAGCCACGACAATGTGTTTCAATGAAACTAACGGAAGAATCTCGAAGTTGATGTCCATGATAAAAGCATTGCCAATTAACCTCTCCAACCTACAGAAAACAGTACTCCAACAAATAGTGAGAGGGACAACAAACCCCTATCGCCTTGTTAGACGAGCCAAGCTAATCTTAGCCGCAGCATCAGGAGAGAGCAATAGTTCGATTAGTCGAAGATTAGAATTAGACCGAGTACAAGTGCGTCAGTGGCGATCGCGATGGTTTGAGGAGAGAGAAAAACTGAGTGCCGCCGAAGAACAACAGGTAACGGAGAAAGCATTAATGGTCTTGATCAAAGGAATTTTAAGCGATCGCCCAAGACCTGGAACAACAAAATCCTTTACGGTCGAACAAGTAGTCCAGATTGTAGAGATCGCTTGTGAAGAATGTGAAAAATCAGACAGACCAGTGAGCCATTGGACACCTTCAGAGTTGGCGGATGAAGCCATAAAAAGAGGAATTGTCGAAAAGATTTCCCCCCGTAGTGTGGGGCGTTTTTTAAAAAGAAGCGACATTACAACCACATCTCGTTCGTTACTGGTTAAATGCCAAAATTGATGATCCCTTAAAATTTAAAAAGCAAGTCAAATATATCTGTGAACTTCATCAAGAAGCTAAAACTTTGTTAGAACAAGGAATTCATTTAATTAGTACAGATGAAATGACAGGGATTCAAGCTCTTGAGAGATTATTTCCGAACAAAAGAATCAAGCCTAAACAAGTAGAAAAAATCGAATTTGAATATGAAAGACACGGAACTTTAAGCTTGATTGCGAACTGGGATGTGGCAAGAGGAAAAGTTGTTAGTCCCTCTATTGGACCGACAAGAACAGAACAAGATTTTTCTGAACATATCCAGAGAACGATTAAGATTGATGAAAAAGCAGAATGGATTTTTATTGTAGATCAACTCAATACTCATAAATCGGAAAGCTTAGTCAAATTAGTAGCAGAAAGCTGTGAAATTACTATTGATTTGGGGAGAAAAGGAAAGGAGGGGATTTTGCAATCTATGGACAGCAGAGCAGATTTTTTATCAGATGAATCTCATCGAATTAGCTTTGTTTATATTCCCAAACATACATCGTGGCTTAATCAAATTGAGTGTTGGTTTTCGATCTTAGTCAGGCGTTTACTCAAAAGAATTACTGTCCGTTCAACTGAAGAACTATCCCAAAAAATTCTCAATTTTATTGATTACTTTAATCAACATTTTGCTAAGCCGTTCGTTTGGAAATTTAAGGGCTTTAAAGATCATAAGTGACTGGTGGATTATTTTTGCTAAGCTGCACTAGTGTTTGCTTCCCCAGGTTTAGCAGCGATCGCCAGTCAAAAATCGGCATATGTCCCCATCTTGCCCCTAGAAGGAGGACTCAATAACCGTTCTATCTTTGTTGTTGCCCAAGAGAGTTCTTTTCAAGGACTCTCTGACTTGAATGGCCAAGCGGTTGCCCTTGGACAACCAGGCTCGGCTACAGGCTATTATTTTCCCCTGTTGAACCTCTATGGACTCACCCTCAGTAAAATCCGTTTAGCGCCCACACCAAAACAGGCTCTACAATGGATAGCCCAGGGGGAAGTGGTAGCAGCAGCCATGTCTCTTCAAGAATACAATCTTTATCGCGCTACGGTTCCAGAAAGCAAATTTCGTGTTCTTTATCAGGATGATAATGCCGTTCCTAATGGCTCTATTTTAGTTTCTAATCAGCTTCCTCAAATTGAACAAGAAGGACTAAATGATGTTCTATCCTCGGCTCCTCCCATGATTCCTGCTTCTGTGGGATACATTGCTAATGAGGAGGTTCCTAATTAGGGTTTGCTGAAAAAGTTTCTCCAAAATTTATGCCACTTTTGACCAAGAATTTTCTGACAAATCAATAAGTTTTAGTACATAAAAATTGTTTAAAGTATAATCAAAATTAATGAAAGGCGGTTTGATGAGTTCTCCTGTTCTATTATTAGTAAATAAGGACAAAAAAAGCGACAAAAACTGCCTCAGAAGTTTAGAAAGATTGACAACTAAAAATGTAATAGCAATAGATGTAATGGAGGTTTCAGGGAGTTTTGTCATCACGAGATTTAGGCTAAATCTTCGTTTAGCTTGTCCAAACTTTCCCTCAATAGCATTACGGAAGCATTCATCGGATTGGGCTTGTTTCTTTTCTTCTTCACTGACATTTTTCGGAGGTCTTCCTAACTTCGGACCACTGATTCTTATCCCTCTTTCCTTACACCAATTTCTGTTTTCCCTAGTTCGATAAATTTTATCTACATGGACGGATTCGGGATAATAGCCAAACGTTTCTTTATACTTTTCTACTTGTCCTTTAAAATGACAAGATTCATTGAAGTTTTCCCAACTTATTTTTTCTAGAAACACATAGTTATCTACACAGCTTACTGAGAGTTTAGCTCCAAACTCTATTGGTTTTCCTGCTTTTCCCCTCACTATTGGACGAATATGCGGTTGAGTTAAACTTACAATTCTTTGAGGAACACTCTGGGTCTTATTCTCCCACATTGACTGTTGTTGTTCATAAACTTTTTTGATAGTCTCTAGACAATTTTTCTGTCTTTTACTCAGATTTTCCAGGGAAGCCCCAGCTTGAATTAAGTCTTCTATATTTCCTAAATTTTTCTTAAGGTATTTTAACTGTTTCCCGATAGCTTTTCTTCTTTCTTGATAAGATACTTTTCGTTTTTTAGCTACTTTTAAGTATTCCTTTCTAGCAATTTTTCTAGAAGTTCTCGGCTTTTTTCTCAATTTTACTCTTAATGGTTTATAAAGATTATCTATTATTCTTTCTGTCTCAATTCTGGCTTGATTTAATATGCCTAAATCCGTTGGGTATTTGATGTCTGCTGGCGCACAAGTCGCATCTAAAATTAGTTTACCTTTATTTTTTATTTTTTCTCCTTTTTCTTGGAGACAATCCTTTTTTTTTACTTCTTTATAACTCTTGTCTATTTCTCTTTTTACTATTTTTTTATTGATTTTGTTTATCAATTCTCCATCAATTCTTTTCCTAAAATGAACTAGCATTGAAGATTCCAGTGGTGGCTCTTGTTGATAACAATTTAAACCTATAAAGTATTGTAGATAGGGATTTTCTCTAATCTGCTCTATAGTTTCTCTATCACTTGTTCCTAATTTTTCCTTAATAATTAATGTCCCTAATGCCATTCTAAATAGTTTGGCTGGCGCACCTTTTTCTGCTGAAAAAAGTTTAGCATATTCTTCCTCAAAATCATCCCAAGGTATCAACTCTGCCATGATTACCCAACGATTATTGGGGGACAATTTGCCCTCGAAAGGTAATTCAAATTTTTCTGGGGGCGGTAAAGGTTGCTCCTCTTTTCGATACATTTGTTCTTGACCAACAACTGGGAGGTGTTTCTACCAATTATAGCGGTTTGTAGCCGACAAAGCTGATCTTTTTTGCGATCGCGAATATGGGTGTAACCTTTTAAAGAATAGGGTTTTGCTTTTATTCAGCAAACCCTAAATAGGAAATTTTTGTTATATTTTTGAAAAATACTTGACTTTTTACCCCTTATTATGCTAAGGGGATCGCATAACAGCCTTGTTACCTTTTTTTACTTTATAAATATAGTTAAACATTTACACACATTACAAAATTCAGGCAAATTTTTCAATTAAAATTCTTCCCTCAACCCTCTCATATTCATCTTCTAAAAACCACAGTTTTGCTTCCTCATAACTAGAACAAGCATAAATAAGCTGATAATTTTCTTTAGGATCATAAATAGCAAAATTATCTTGCTCATCTCCTAATAAAACGAGAATATAAGGAGGGATCGCTGTAGAATCAATCCAAATTTCAGTTAAGATCCAATTATTAACTAGGTCGAGTTCGGGGGATAACATGATATTTGTTTTTCGTTACTTTTATTTCACCATAATACAAAGGAATTTGATTTCCATCAATACTTAGTCTATAACCGATGGGTTCAGTAAAATAGAGACCATATCTTTCATGTCCACGAATCACTCCTGTAAATTCTCCCTGATTAATGATAGCTTGTGCAACTCTTTTCATGGTTGCTTCATCTTTAAATACATGAACAAATCCCTCTTTATTTAATAATCGCAGCATTTCAGGTGTGTTAGGAATATGTTTAGAAATATGTCTTTCATCTAGGGTCAAATCACGATTAATACCAGTCATTATTTACAATTCGCTTAAGAAGCTTTTATAATTATCTCATTATTAAATTTACAGTAAAATATTTAATGCTAATGTAAACCCAGGAATAACATTTTCCCCATTTAAAATTGCATCAGGGGGATAAGTTGTTATGGAAGCATCTTGACGATAAACTAAAGCTTGACGGTTATGACGATCAATTAACCAACCTAACTTAACCCCATTTTCTCGATACTCTTCCATCTTATTTTTTAACACATCTAAACTATCGGTTTTAGACCTAATTTCTATAACAAAATCTGGTGCTAAATTAAAAAATTCGTCTTCTCCTTCATCCCACCCTAAAGGTAAGCGATCTTTTGCTATAAAAGCAACATCAGGAGAACGAACTGCACTATTAGGTAATTTAAACCCTGTACTAGAACTAAATACCTCTCCTAAGTCATTTTCTTGTACCCAGATAGATACATAAGTGATCGCTCTAGCTTCTCTGTTTCCTGATATTTTTCCTGTGGGTGCCATAGTAACTAAAGTTCCATCTGCGTTGCGTTCAAATCTCAATTCTGGGTTTTGAGAACTGAGTTTCATTAATTCTTGATCTGTAATAGTTGAAGTAATTTGTACCACAATAAACCTCCTATAAATTTTGCAAATACCGCTTGTTATTTTAAAAGATTATCAGCAAAATAACGATGATATAATTGGCAACTGGGTTTAGCTTCATCTCCTAGTAAATTAATCAGTCCCATACTTTCTAATTTATAAGCAACAGAGGGTTCTAATTGTACCCCACTATCACTTTTAACTACTTCTTTTATTCCTTCTGCTAATTCAGGAGAGGATTGTAAATTATCCCAATGACGGCGTAAATGACTACTATAAATCCCCCCTTGAGTCGGAGCTTCTACTAATAGTTTCTCTTGGGAAATTTTTTGAGCAGCTAAAGCTTTTAAAGCTAAATCAACTAAATAAGGATGTCCTCCTACCATCTCAATTAAATCATTACTAAACTGTTCTTGTTCTGGATTTTCTTCCCAATCTAATTTATAAACTTTGGCTAAATTTAAAACTTGTTCTAAATTAAATCCTGGTAATTTAACTTGTTTTCCGACATTAAAAGGAGATTGATTAGCATCTAATTTTATATAAACTTCCGTAGAATTAGCAATAACTAAACGCAAGTTTTGCCAAATTTCTAAGTTATTAGCTTCCTCGTGCCAGTAGCGTAACATGGGTAAGAAATCTTTAGCAATATCCGCATATTCAAAAATGCGGTCTAGGTTATCTAAACCCAAAACCAAAGGGCGATCAATATTTTCTAAGACATAACTTTGAAAATAGGTTTTACAACTAACTAAACTACCAAATAATTCCTCATCCCAGTAATCATCTAGTTGAGGTTTTAAGCCCAATTCTCTACTGATATTGGCACAAAACCAGCGTAAAAATTTATCTAAACTGCTAAACATGGCCGATTCAGCAGAGCGCAGATTGAGGTAAACTTTGCGACAATCATTATTTTCTGCATAGTCCAAAATTAGATTTAAAAGAGATGTTTTACCTGTTTTTTCTGGGGACTTAATGCGTATTAAAGCCCCAGGTTTAAGAATAGTTTGATAACAATCTTTTTCAATGGGGGGACGGGGAATATAATCACCATCAGGGGAAGGATTTTCAACAATAATGATCGGACTTTCTGGTTTCCATTCCGGATATTTAATATCTTTTAACCACTCTCGTAAGATTTGAAACTTTCCAGGGCCTTTGTGGCCAGGAAGTAATTCAGGACAACCATTGGGTTTGTCACTAGAGAAACAACTATACAAGTCAGTCATTTGTTTCTTATAGGTTTCATGACTTGCAGCTTCTGCTAGTTCCCATACTTTTGTATCCGGTATACGCCAATTTTCATAAGCAAAACGTACTAAAAAAATTCCTCTTAGTCTCCCTTTTAAATTTTGTTCATTGGCAACTTCTTTAAGGAATATATCCCAGTTTTTTGGTTTCATAGCGATCGCCTCATCAAAAAAAAATTAACAGATAGGGTGGGAAGTGTTGGGAGTGATAATTAATTGTTAATTGTTAATTGTTAATTGTCACTGACTGATAGCTTGGGTCATGCGATCGAGCATAATAGCCAAGAGAACAATGCCTAAACCTCCTACAGCAGCTAAACCCACATCTAAACGACCCACACCCTGTAACACCATTTGTCCTAACCCTGGAACGGCAATCATAGAGGTTACAACGGACATAGATAAGGCCATGAGAATAGCTTGATTGACCCCTGCTAAAATTGTAGGCATAGCTAAGGGAATTTGTGCCTCCCATAAAACTTGCCAAGGGGTTGAACCAAAAGCGATCGCCGCTTCAGTTACTTCTGGGGAAACCTGTCTAATACCTAAATTAGTCAGCCGAATGAGAGGAGGAATAGCAAAAATAATTGTGGCAATGACCCCAGGAACTTCCCCAATACCAAACAGCATCACCACAGGAACCAGATAAACAAATGATGGTAGGGTTTGCATCACATCCAATAGTGGACGAATGACTCTTTCTAGGGGATCATTTTTGGCACTGATAACCCCCACAGGAATGCCCACCATCAGGCAAAATAACACCGCTGTTACAACTAAAGCCAAAGATACCATTGCTTGTTCCCAGGCACCCACAAAACCAATTAAGGTTAGGGAAATAATGCTATAAATGGCGATTTTTTTCCCTGCTAATTTCCAAGCGAGGATACCAATAATTATGATAAAAATGAGGGGAGGAATGGCACTAAAGCCCCATTCTATTCTCTTCAATCCCCAACCAATAGGTAGGCTAATGGTCTGGAAAAAGGGACGAAAATTCTTAACAATAAATTCGATACTTTGGCTAATCCAATCATCAAGGGGAATGGTATAAAGTTGGAAGGGATTTAGTAGAACATTTATCCCTTCTGGTTTTTCAGTTGCTAGAAGATAAGTAAATAATAGTTCATCCATGAGAGCTTAGTTAAGAGATGAGACTCAATCAATTATATTTTAGCCTGTTTATTGATTACGAGCTTTTTCGAGCCAACTATTGAATAAGTCTTGATTTTTTTCAACCCATTCTTCAGCATGACGGCGAATATCTTCTGCTTTATTTTCCCCTTCTTTAATACGGAGACTTTCCTCATTAATATCTTTGGCTGGAATTTGAACTAATTCAAACCAACTCTTGGCTATGGGATTCTCTGCTAAGAATTGCTTGTTAGTGGCAATACGTTGTTCAGTTTTGGGGAACCCTAAATTTTTTCCCTCAACTAAAGTATCTTTTTCCATATTCTCGGCTATTTTCGTGGGTAAATCGGTAAATGCAACTTCTAACCAAACCACATCTTCTTCTGGTTTTAATGTAGCCCCGATCCAATGAGGATTATAGGCATAGAAAAACACCGATTCGCCTTCTTTGTAACGGGTTACACTATTGGCTAATAAGGCAGTATATTGCCCTTGATCGTGTTCTACAGTATCTCTAAGTTCATAAGCATCTAGATGATGTTCTATAATTGATTCACAAGCCCAACCAGGGTTACACCCGACTAAATTAGCTTTTCCATCACCATCGGAGTCAAATAGTTGAGCAATTTTGGGATCTTTCAGTTGTTCAAGGTTAGTAATGTTATGTTGCTCTGCAGTTTTGCGATCGATCTGATATCCTTGTGTACCATCCGCGGTGATAGTCCCAACGGCTTCTAACTTGTCTTCTCCACCGGCATTTTCAAAGAATTCCTTGTGTCCAGGATAATAGTAAACAATGCTGTAGTCTAAGTCTCCATTGGCTAAAGAAATATAAAGGGCGGGATACTCAATTTCTTTCGGGGTTTCCACTTCATAACCCAGTTTTTCTAAACCTATCTTGACAATTTCTGTTTGAAAATGTTCTTCGATCCAGCTACTATGAGCAGTGCGCACAGTAACTTTCTGGGTTGATTGACTTGTATTGTCTTCTGATGGGGGCGTTGTTTGACAAGCGATTAAACTACTTGTTAATAAAACGAATAAGGGGATTGTTCTTTTCAATTTTAGCAATGTTTCAACCCTCAATTTTTTAATAAGTTACCATCGTTAACGACGGGGTTTGGATAATAATTTATCCTAAAATGGCTTTTGAGTCATATATATCTTGCAGAAAAGCCCTAATATAATCATTGGCCGGTTGGCTAATAATTTCTTTGGGTGTCCCTAACTGAACTACTTTTCCGTCTTTCATGACGGCAATGCGAGCGCCGATTTTAAAGGCTTCGTGTATATCATGACTAATAAAAAGAATGGTTTTGTGCAGTTCTTTTTGCAGACGCAGTAATTCATCTTGCATTTCTCGCCGAATTAGGGGATCAAGTGCGCTAAAGGGTTCATCCATCAGTAAAATTTCTGCATCTGTGGCTAAAGCTCTGGCTAAACCCACTCTTTGCTTCATTCCACCACTCAAAGAGGAAGGCAAATAATCACCCCATTGTTCTAAACCCACCAGGGTTAAGGTTGCCTGGGCTTTCTCACGGCGTAAAACGGGTTTGATTCCCCGTACTTTCAAACCATATTCTACATTTTCCCTGACACTTTTATGAGGAAATAGCCCAAATTGTTGAAACACCATTGAGATTTTGCTTAAACGAAGCTCTCGCATTCTTGTCTCATTGACGTGAGCAATATCTTCTCCATCAATATAAATATGTCCACTGGTAGGTTTAATCAAACAGTTAATACAACGCACTAAGGTGGATTTTCCCGAACCTGATAACCCCATAATCACAAATAATTCCCCTTTATTAATCTTGAGGGAAATATCAGCAATACTGACAACTTGATTGGTTAATTTTAAAATATCATCTCTGGTTTTACCTTCCCGAAACAACTTAAGTGCAACATGAGGTTGGTTTCCATAAATTTTAATTAGATGTTGTAGTTCAATTTTCGTTTCTAACTCTTTTTTAATTGTTTCAGACATTATTTTTAATAATTAATTATTAATTATTAATTATCAATTAATAAGACCGCAATTCCCTTACAACCCAATAGTGCTTAAGTTGTAGTTTCCTTGCGGTCTAAAGATAAAATTATCTATTCTTCTGTGGCAGTTGCAACAGTATCATCAGTATCAGCAGTAGCCGTAGCTGCTAACTCTTCTTGAGGTTCTTCTGTCTCAGAAGCTGAGGGAACATCCTCTAAAACTTCCTCAGTTGGTGCTTCTTTGCCTTGTGCTTCAGCTAGAAGTTTTTGACGGTATTTCTCAGCCATTTCTTCGGCTTTCTCGAAGACTAAATCCCGATTTTTCAACATATCACCGGCCTCCGGTTCTAGTTGTTTGGTGGATAGAGAAATACGTCCTCTTTCTGCATCGAGATCGATGATCATCACTTTCAGTTCATCGTTGACCCCGAAGACGCTGTGAGGGGTATCAATATGGTCGTGGGATATCTCAGAAATGTGTAGTAGTCCACTGACTCCACCAATATCGATAAACGCCCCGTAGGGTTTGATTCCTCTAACAGAACCAATGACCACTTGACCCACTTCTAAACCGTTCATCTTCCGTTCTACCAGCGCACGACGATGGCTGAGAACTAGGCGGTTGCGCTCTTCATCTACTTCTAAAAATTTTAAGGGCAACTGTTCCCCAACTAAATCTTCTTTAGCTTCACGGGTACTAATATGAGATCCAGGAATAAAGCCC
The DNA here is from genome assembly GCF_000167195.1 of Crocosphaera watsonii WH 8501. Classification (GTDB taxonomy): domain Bacteria; phylum Cyanobacteriota; class Cyanobacteriia; order Cyanobacteriales; family Microcystaceae; genus Crocosphaera; species Crocosphaera watsonii. The sequence goes on from NZ_AADV02000028.1 coordinate 14,062, forward strand.
CGTAACCCTTCTATTCTTACCAAGGCACCGCCTCGGTTGGTTGCAAAGACGTCTGACCGCACGGTGGCATCTTCTGCCTGTAGTTGACGCACCCGTTCCCAAGCTCGCATATACTCAATACGACGAATGGATAGGGTTAACTGCCCATCTTCGTTTTCATCGGTGAGGATGAAAAATTCTCTGGTTTCGTTGGCCTGGAGAACTTCATCGGGATCGTCCACTCGGTTAATGGACATTTCTTGGATGGGAATATAAGCAGCGGTTTTTGCGCCAATGTCAATTAATGCGCCTCTCGGTTCCATACTGAAAACTGTCCCCGGAACAATATCCCCAGGACTAAAATGATAATCGTACTTGTCGAGCAGGGCCGCGAAGTCTTCGTGGGTGAAACCAATGTCTTTTGTTGTTGTGTTCTGAGTTACCATGTACTTTTGTTTTCCTATATCTGAATCTTCAATGGTTGGCGGTGCCTCCTGTTAATGTACAGTTTCCAATTTTAGGGGGTCAGACAGCGAAAGCCTTTCCCTAAGCGAATTAACTGCCATGAAGAATACCCTTCTCACTCTAAAGTGACAAGGACGGTCTAGCTAAGATTGAGGGTAATTTTTTCAATCAGTTTTCAGGATACAGATTCTTTATCATATTACTGTTTAATTATACTCGATCATTGTTATTTGTGAGATATTATTCAATTCTTTATCATGTAGTGCAAGCATACTTTGACAGGCTCAGTACAAGTATTGCTTGCTATTTTTACACTATTATGATGCCCGATACGGAGCGAAAAAAGCGATCGCACCAATAATGCTATTCTCAAAGGGATGGAATTAAAACTCGAAAACCGTCCCCAAACTATTCAATATTCTAGGTTATCAGTCCGTCATATTGGGGGAATGTTAGAAAAAGGAGAATCTTAATCAAGTAGGAGTTACCTTTTTTTCCCTGTTCATATTCCTCCCCAATAATTAGCAATATTTTGGGTAATTATCTTTGTACCAATAACCCATTTTCACAAGTGTCTTGCTCTGCATCAACTTGATGCAATGCTTCAGGAGCTTGAGGCAAAGCAGATGAATGATGTTCGATAATCTCCCATTGATTATTACCGTTTTTCTGATAGACAAAACTATAGCGCGCTGGTACTTCTATGGTTTCACCATCTTTACGAAAGGTGAAAGTATAATAACCAATGTTAATAGCAAGATTTTCATTGTACGTTCTTACGCAACCTTTATATGAACTAACACTCAATTCGGGAAGCTTAGCAAAATATTCAAAATAATCGCGTATTTCTGCGGGGTTATCCCTTACTTGCTCGGATACGGTACCCCACAAGATTCCATCCTTACCATATAAAGCTACTACCTCATCTACTACTTCCTCAGAACCAGAAGTCACCGTATTGAGCCAGATATCAGTGGTGTCTGCTACCTCTTTTTCTGGTTTTTCCGTTTCAGCAAAACAAGATAGAGGACTAATAGCAATTAACAAAGCTGTGACAGAAATCAAAGAGATTAATTTCTTTCTGTTGCCAATAAAATCGAAAAATTTAAACCAACTTGAGATCGCCAAATCTTTTGAGAAGGACATACTTTTTTCCCTAAATTGAACAAAAAACAACAACATATAGCAATCAGGTTTCAGTTATGAGAAAATCAGCTTTCTGGGTTTAATACTGAGGGTCGTCGAAGTGTTAAACCCCTACAAGGGTCTGTTTGTAGGGACATAATAATATTATGTCCTGATATATTATTATTTCTCACACATTATTACTGACTGCCATATTTAGACAAGCAGAACTGGCAAGTTTTCCTCCCCAAAAGCAGGCAATAGGAATCTTGATGTTAACAAGCTAGGTGTAATGCTAGTCTTCTTTCTCAATTTTAAGATAGATTCCTGACCCAGAAAATAAAGAAAATAAAATATTTCCCTGCTGTGTGCGGAAGACGCTTCCGCACTTCAAAAGCCCCGTCCCACACCCATTTGAGTTGATCTGTCTTGAGTGCGTAATTCTGGGGTTTCCCCAGAATTACGCACTCGCTTTTTTTCGGGTCAAATTGGGTGTGGGGCTTCTCGCGGCGGACAGCTAAAAAATGTGAACTACCTACTGCAGCTTGGCGAAAGTAATCCACCAGATTTTTACAGAAACTTTCGTGACTAGCCACGACAATGTGTTTCAATGAAACTAACGGAAGAATCTCGAAGTTGATGTCCATGATAAAAGCATTGCCAATTAACCTCTCCAACCTACAGAAAACAGTACTCCAACAAATAGTGAGAGGGACAACAAACCCCTATCGCCTTGTTAGACGAGCCAAGCTAATCTTAGCCGCAGCATCAGGAGAGAGCAATAGTTCGATTAGTCGAAGATTAGAATTAGACCGAGTACAAGTGCGTCAGTGGCGATCGCGATGGTTTGAGGAGAGAGAAAAACTGAGTGCCGCCGAAGAACAACAGGTAACGGAGAAAGCATTAATGGTCTTGATCAAAGGAATTTTAAGCGATCGCCCAAGACCTGGAACAACAAAATCCTTTACGGTCGAACAAGTAGTCCAGATTGTAGAGATCGCTTGTGAAGAATGTGAAAAATCAGACAGACCAGTGAGCCATTGGACACCTTCAGAGTTGGCGGATGAAGCCATAAAAAGAGGAATTGTCGAAAAGATTTCCCCCCGTAGTGTGGGGCGTTTTTTAAAAAGAAGCGACATTACAACCACATCTCGTTCGTTACTGGTTAAATGCCAAAATTGATGATCCCTTAAAATTTAAAAAGCAAGTCAAATATATCTGTGAACTTCATCAAGAAGCTAAAACTTTGTTAGAACAAGGAATTCATTTAATTAGTACAGATGAAATGACAGGGATTCAAGCTCTTGAGAGATTATTTCCGAACAAAAGAATCAAGCCTAAACAAGTAGAAAAAATCGAATTTGAATATGAAAGACACGGAACTTTAAGCTTGATTGCGAACTGGGATGTGGCAAGAGGAAAAGTTGTTAGTCCCTCTATTGGACCGACAAGAACAGAACAAGATTTTTCTGAACATATCCAGAGAACGATTAAGATTGATGAAAAAGCAGAATGGATTTTTATTGTAGATCAACTCAACACTCATAAATCGGAAAGCTTAGTCAAATTAGTAGCAGAAAGCTGTGAAATTACTATTGATTTGGGGAGAAAAGGAAAGGAGGGGATTTTGCAATCTATGGAGAGCAGAGCAGATTTTTTATCAGATGAATCTCATCGAATTCGCTTTGTTTATATTCCCAAACATACATCGTGGCTTAATCAAATTGAGTGTTGGTTTTCGATCTTAGTCCGGCGTTTACTCAAAAGAATTACTGTCCGTTCAACTGAAGAACTATCCCAAAAAATTCTCAATTTTATTGATTACTTTAATCAACATTTTGCTAAGCCGTTCGTTTGGAAATTTAAGGGCTTTAAAGATCATAAGTGACTGGTGGATTATTTTTGCTAAGCTGCACTAGATATTTAGAAAAAGTAAATAAACTATTTGATTTTATTCGTAAAAAGCAACTTTGTGACTATATCAGAGAGTTAAGTAAACAAATCGTCAAGGATATTTTGAGTAGATTTCCAGAAGGAGAAATAATTGCAGAAGAAGATAAGAAGATTCTCGAGAATCATGTTATAGATTATCTTCTAATATTATTGAAACACTAATTATTCAGAGACAAAGGAGACTACATCAATGGTAAAACAACTAGACAGAATCACTTTTGAACCTAAAATTATGATGGGTAAAGCCTGTATTAGAGGAATGCGAATTCCTGTGTCTTTGATTCTTAATTTAATTGCTAATGGGAAACCCAATGAAGAAATTTTAGACGAATATCCTGATTTAGAATTAGAAGATATTAAACAATGTTTATTATATGCTGCTTGGTTGGCTGATGAAAGAATTATCCCCATTGAACAAAATCAGAAACTAGAGTCAGTAAAATGAAGTTTTTAGCAGATATGGGAATCTCTCAAAAAACGATAGAATGGCTACGAAACCAAGGGTATAATATTGTTCATTTAAGGGAAGAAGGTTTACAAAAACTTAGTGATGAAGCTATCTTAGTTAAAGCCAAAAATGAGGAAAGAATTATTTTAACAATGAACTTAGATTTTACAAATTTATTGGCATGGAGTAGAGAGACATTACCCAGTGTAATTATCTTTAGATTGGGTAACGAGAATTATGACAAAATCAATCCTCAATTAGAGAAAGTTATCAGTCAATGTGAAAATGAGTTGTTAACAGGGGCAATTATTTCAGTTAGTGATGATGCTTTTCGAGTACGTAATTTACCGATTTAGTAGAGATAATGAGTCCATTATCTCTACCTAGTTAATAACCTATATTTAATCGATCCATTCAGGAACACGAACCCTAAGATTTCCATCAGAATCAAAGTAAACCTCACCTCCTAGAGCTTGAATTTGTGCTAATACTTGCTCAATCATTTCTTGGCTATTAGCATTACTTAAAATCTGGGACCAAGCTCCAATTTGGGCAGCGCGACTGTCGGGATTTTCTTCTAAAAATTTAACCGTTTGTCGTCTTCTTTGAGCTACAGCTTTACTATTAAATCGATCATTTTCAGGATAAGTATCAGCCCAGTTAGCAGCCATGGTATTTGAGTTTTTTGCTGCTTCTACATCCCCTAAAAAAAGTAATTCATCTACACCTTTATAAATCCATAAATAATAAGGAGGATATACAGGAGATGTTACCTTAGGTGGTGTATGCTTTAAACTTTCTTCTAAGAATTCGACACTTTTATGAGGTAAACCTGCGAAAAGAGAAGTGGATACCGCTATTCTCAAGACCTCTTGCAAAAGTTTTTCGTGGTATAATAAAAGATTATTCATTTTTTGCATAGCCACCATTGGTAAAGCGATCGCACTCTCATAGTGGCGATCGCCTGAACCCCAAAAATCAATTAAGTTTTAAAACAAGAATCGTTGTATAATTATTAAAGATAACTATTCAGCTAATAAAATTGATTTGATAATGAAATATTGGCAAGTTAAAAAGTTAAAAGAGACCGAATTCAAGCGTTTGACAGGAGTAAAAAAAAACTTTCAGAGTGATGGTTCGCACTGTCAAAGCTTATCTAAAAAGAAAAAAGAAACCCGGACGTAAACCAAAATTAATAGTTGAAGACCACATTCTCATAATGCTTGAGTATTTAAGAGAATATAGGACTTATTACCATATTAGTCTAACGTGGAAAATGTCCGAATCTAACGTTTGTCGCATTGTCCATAAAATCGAAAATATATTAATAAAATCTCGTCAATTTCGACTACCTGGAAAGAAAGAATTATGGAAAACGAATTATCAAGAGGAAATGGTAGTAATGGATGTCATGGAAAGTCAAATTGAAAGGCCGAAAAAACGACAAAAACAGTTTTATAGTGGAAAACAAAGAGAACATACTTTAAAAACACAAATAGTCATTCAACAGAAAACTGGTCAAATTGTATGCCTAGTCAACGGAAAAGGAAAAACTCATGATTTTAAACTATTTAAAAACAGTGGGGTCAAATTTGGGACATCAATAAAAGTTCTTGCTGATGAAGGCTATCAAGGAATAGGAAAAATTCATCAATTAAGTGAAACCCCCATCAAGAAAAAGAAAGGGAAGAAGTTAAGCCAAGAGGAGAAAAAATATAATCGGCAACTAAATCGATTAAGAATCACAGTCGAACATATAAATCGTAGCTTAAAAATCTTTAAAATCCTTTCTTATCCTTATCGAAATCGTGGTAAGAGATTCGGATTAAGAGCCAACTTAATAGCTGGACTTCATAACTACGATTTGGCTAATTAATTTGTAAAAAAAATCTATTTAATCTCTAGTGGTTTGAGCTTTTTATCATTAGCTTAACTGTTTTAAGCAGCCTATTTTTAATGATTTTGTGTAGAAGCGATCGCTTTTATCTCAATTATTCAAAAATTATCAGATATTTTGTACATCTGAACAAGTTAAATTGGCAAAAAAATAGCCTTTAATTATAGCATAAAATATTTTTGCAAGAGGTTTTCAGATTAGCATCAACAAAACGGGGATCGTTGTCCACCACTAATTGAAAATAATCGGGACTTAGGGGATATCCAGTGTATTGACGTGCTTCCCCATCGCCAAAATATTGAACAAACTTTAAGTAAAACCAATCTGCTAGTAAGTTACCATATCCTAAACTCGGTAAACTTTTGTAAACGTTTAACTGTATTTGTTCTAGTTGTTGTTGTTTCTCATATTCCTTTGGGGTTAAGGCTTTTTTTTCAGGAGAAATTAGAGATTTTTGTAGCCAAATTACCCCGGTTAAGCTGAGGGCAATAATAGCTATGGTTCCTATCATTTTTCCTAACTGTTGTTGTGGTAATGTGCTATTCATTGATGATTTAAGGGACTATTTTCTTGAGGTCATACTATTTATATTATTCCCTTAAATCCCTGTTTTGTTATCATTGCTCAATATTTTGTTAATATAAATTTTCTAAACTAGGGGTTAACGCCTGTTAAACCCCTACAAAGTCCACATCCATAGTTAAATTTGTTAATTTCCTCCACTCCCTAATAAGAAAAGACTGATTAAAGTGCCACTATTCCAAAGACTGTGTAATAGCATGGAAGAAAGAAGATTACGAGAGCGTGTGTAAACAATTCCTAAAACCATCCCTAAAACGGTTAAAGGAAGCACCTCTGAAAGATTAAGATGAGCAACGGCAAAAATTAAACTACTGATTGCAATGGCTCCCCATAGGGGAAAATACCGAGTTAAAGAAGGTAATAAAAAGCCACGAAACATAATTTCTTCGTAAAAAGGGGCTGCGATCGCTGCTGTGAAATAAAAGATGGCTAAAACCACTATATCTTGTCCTTCTAGTGCGAGGGAAAGTAAGGGGTTACTTCCCCCTTGCCCATCCCAAATATTTTGGTTGATTAATGAAATAATAACCACTAAAGGTAAAGCTACTAAATAGCCTCCTACTCCCCAAATAATCCAGTTACTTGACCAACTAAAATTAAACCAATCTTTCGGTAAGGGAAAAAAGGATTTAATGGATAAATATAGCACCCCTATTCCTCCTAGAGATAGGGCAACATAGGTTCCTAGTATATAAAATGCTGTTCCTCGCAAGCCTAATGCGGTTAAATTAAGACTGAGAAAACTAGCCAAAATAGGGATGATTATTTGCCCAAAAAAGAGAAATCCAACTACTAAAACTTGCCAAGGAATTTCTATGGTCCAGGGAGTTTCCCACTTAAATCTTTCATCTATCACTAAAATAGCTGATTCTTTTTTAATGCCTAATTGAATTAAACAAAATATAATAATCGCCACTCCTATTAATCCACCTACCGCAGGAATCATAGCAATAACAGTTAGCTTAATAATAGCTTGCTTAGCTACTTCTTGTTGGCTTTTTTGTAATTTAATTAAATCATCTTGTCTTTCTTGAATTTGATAAAGTTTGTTAAGGTAGTAATAGCGAAACCATCCCTTTAATTCTTGTTTGATGATTTTTTCTGATTCTACTAAAATAGGCTCGTTATTATCAGATAAATGACTTATGGTATTTGCTATCTTTTTTAAAGAAGGTGAAAAAGATGATGCTTGTAGTTCATTTAATATTTCTAAACTTTCGATTGTGTTTCCTTGTGCAACTTCTAAGACTCCTATGTTGAGTGTTATTTTGTCTATTTCTTCCTGCTGTTTATTAATTTCTATTTCTAGTTTATTTTGTTCATTATTTTCTGAAAAAATAGGCAGAATCTTATTACTATCTGCTTGGTTAAGCTCATTTTTTGGCTCATTAAATAGTTTTAGACTATTTTCTAAACGGTTTAAATTTTTCTCAGAGATTTGACGCGCATCTTGATATTGTTTCAATGCTGCTTCGTAAGGATTTTTTCCTAATACTGATTCACGAATTTGGTCAAATTCACTAAGATTTTCAGAAGAAGATTCTGCCGCTTGTAATACTAAGTTGGTTTGATAAAGTTGTAGATTTGATTGTACTTGGGGCTGATTTATACTAGCAATTAACGATAAAATGACAGGTATAAGTGAAACGATAGTTAAAACAATTAATATTGCTCTTTTAGTTGTCATTAAACTCTCTCTAAGTATTTTGACTACTGATTATTTGTAGAAATCAAAATAAATTCCTTGACCTCTCCTAGTATTTTAACATCGGTTAACTTTAAATTGTCAAAAGTTTCCTGATCCAATAACAAATAAGATCCAGTTGAAGCAAGTTTTTCTAATGTTGCGTTATTCTCAGCTAGTATCTGGCGATGGCTATAAAAATCTAAACTAGGACGACTATACTCAAATGAGGTATAAATAATAGTTTTTGGAGGAGTATTTTCTTTAATGAGGTTGGCAACAGGTTTAACGGCAAATGCTTCGTTTAGCTCCCATACCCAAACACTGGATGTTATCAATAATATTAGGCTACTGTATAAACCAATCACAAGAATATTAATAAAATTAGGAGAATTCTGTTTTAGTTTTTGACTGGTTAAGAAAAAGGTAATAAAAAGAAGACAGGCCATAATAACAAGTATTATTTCTTGTGTATCTTTCCATAAATAAATGCCACCAGCTACAATCATAATACTTAGAGAGAAGAAACAGAATGTATATAGTTTAGGATATTGTTTGTCTCCTCCATATAAATAACTTAAATAATAGCCAACAGCTAAAGCAAAAAAAGGATAGATAGGCATAATATACCAAGGAAGTTTAGTACCCATAATAGTGATAATTCCTAAAAATAGAAAAAACCCGACTAAGACTAATTTACCCCAACTTTTCTGCCGTTTTTTCCATGCTAAAAATAAGCCATTGGGTAAAAATAGTAACCAAGGTAAACTATATTTAATTAATTCTACAATATAATACCAAGGGGAACCACTATTTCCCTCAACAGCAGTAGATAAACGGTCAAAATTTTGTTGTAAAAAATGAACTTGTATAAACTGTTCACCATAATACTTTATTTGTAGATAATACCAGATTATTACAGGTAAAAATCCTAACAACAAACCTATCCATAGGAAGTAATTATTAAGCAAACTTTTGTCACTATTTTTTAAAGCAATTAAAATAGGTTTAAATATAGCTTTTAATCCGAGTAGTTGTGTTATCTTTGTCAAGAGAATTTTAAAAGCCTCTTGTTCCCTATCCCAAAGTATATAAACCCCTAAAATACCTCCTAAAGCTAAAGCTAAAATTCCTTTACTTAAAGCAATTAATCCTATCCCAAAACCAAACCCTATGGCCCATAATGGTTGTTTTTTTGACTTGAGTAAAGATAAGATAGCAAAGATAAAAAATGTGTTTATAATACCATCTATCATGGCTAAGCGGCCATGACGTACCATAGGTAATAAAGTTAGGTAAACTAAACTACTAAAAATTGCTGGCTCTTGCTTTAAAAATAAATTTCTTCCGACTAAATATAATAAAGGAACTCCAAAAGAAGTGATTAAAGCACAGAGAAAACGGGTAGTAAATTCATTGATACCTGCTAAATTATAACTTATATTTATCAACCAAATAATCAAAGGAGGTTTTAATAAAAAAGGCTGATCTGAGTATGTTAAATAAAGCCAGTTTCCTGATTGAAACATATCTTGCGCTACAGTAGCATAGTATCCTTCATCCCAGTCTCTTAAAGGAAGATTACCTAAATTCAAAAGCCATAACAGTAGGGCTAATATTAATAGAAATACGAACCAGAAACTATCACTTTTTATGTTTGTTATCTTCATATTTATTAACTTAAACTAGGTACTGATTTTACTAAATAAAGATAATACTTTTCATTATAGATAAAAGATTTGGTGAACTTTTCGATAAATTCAATGTCTAAATTAGGCGATCGCTCCATAAACTCTCTATTCATAATTAACAAAATATCTTGATTTTCCTCAGCTATAATGTTAATCATTTGCTTCATGATATCGCCATCATTTACGATTTTTCGTTCATTATTGAAAAGAACATAACTGCCCAATTTTTGACTTTCAGGATAGTATATTTTCTGATTTAGATAACCACTAATGGGGGCAATAGTAAAATCTTCGCTACCCATGATAAGATGATTTGATAACTCATTATCTTTAATAAAGTTTGCCGTTACTTGACTACTGGAATAAGGGGTGATTAAATCACGACTAAAAGCAACAATACCAGCAATAAGCTGTAACCATAATATCATTAACAATAAAGATTTTTTATTGTGATAAACAAAATTGTAACCATTTAAAGTTATTTTTGATAGTCGATGATTAATCCTATCTATAAACTTAATAATAATTGGAGAATTATCATAATAATGAGCTAGCCATAAAGCAGCAATAAGGATTATATATAAATGTCCATAGTGTCTTTGAGAACCCAAAAATTTAGCATAAGTAAAAGCAAGAATTTCTAAATTTACCGCAATATAAAATAGTAAAGCTATAGGTTTTTTGAGCAATATTAGTAGAGAAAAGGTAAATAAACCAAGAGATAAAAACGAAAAAATAAATAAATCTATTGGTTTAGAATCACTGGGAATAATTACTAAAACGTAACTACGCCAAATTCTCGTAATTGTTTGAGTCAAACGATTAAAATCAAACTGAAAAAACCACTGACTTGCTCCTCCTTGTAAGGTACTATCAGCAGGAGGTAATAACATAAATACTGATATAAATATTCCCAAGAAAAAGATGAGTGAAGCACCAAGAATATTATATTTATTTGCCTTGGTTTGATAGTGAAAATAACCTCTAAAAATATATTCAATAGTTAAAGTAAATCCTAATGCTAAGGATATAAGTAAACAATAAGCATTTGTATTAGCCATAATAGCTAAGATCAATGCTAAAGGAAGATAAGAGTTATGGCGAGTTTTAAAACAGGCACAAAAAATAAAAATTGATAAAACACCAATACCATAATTACGACTAATTACAGAATATTCATACAAAGGTAAATAACCAAAAATAAATAATATTTTCTGTGTTTTAGTGAAGGGAGAAAAAATAACAAAAATAGAGACACTGGCAATAGCAATAAACCAATGAAAAAACTGCATAGCTAGAGGATTACCTGTTATTTGATTTAAAAACCATAAACAAACGTACCAAATAAGAGGATGCCCTTCGTACTTAATATTATCAAAAAAATTAATAAAAGAATAACTATCCCTAGCAATTAACCAACCATTTAGCTCATCACGCCACATGGCATGGTTCAGTATACCAATCAAGGTTATGACGGCAAAAATAATTATTAAAACTATTTCAAAAACGTTATTTTTATGATATGATTTATCATAGAGTTCAGATAAGTTTTTTTGCTTTAAAATCATAGATTATGAAAAGACTTGAGAAAATATTGATAAGAAATCTGACAAATAGCAAAATAAGTTGAGGATAAAGTGGCAAGAACCTGTAATCTAGAAAATGATAATTTTGAGAGAGGATAGGAAGATTGACTACTCGCGTTATTATAGTGCGTCATGGACAAAGCAGCTACAATGCTCAAAAATTAATTCAAGGGCGTAATGATGAATCTGTGCTAACAGAAAAAGGTCGCCAAGACGCTGAAAAAGTCGGTAATACCTTAAGTTCTTTAGCCATTGATGCTATTTATTGTAGTCCTTTGCAACGGGCAAAAACCACCGCAGAAATTATCCAAAACTGTTTCCAAGAACCTCCCAGTTTATCCCCTGATGAACAACTAAGAGAAGTAGACCTTCCTTTGTGGGAAAAGTTGCATAAAGACGAAGTTGCCCAGAAATTTTCCGAAGACTATAAATGCTGGAAACAACGTCCCCATGAATTTAAAATGGTCTTATCCACTCCTGAAGGACAAAAAGAGCATTTTCCCGTACTTTCTCTTTACGAACAAGCAAAAGAATTTTGGCAAAAATTACTTAAGGAGCATAAAAACAAGACTATTTTAATTGTGGCTCATAATGGAATAAATCGCTGTTTAATCATGAGTGCGATCGGCGTTCCTCCCTCCCATTATCACCATATACAGCAGTCAAATTGTTGTATTAATATCTTGAATTTTACAGGAAGTTGGGGAGAAACAGTGCAACTAGAATCCCTAAACCAAACCTCTCATTTAGGCATCCCTATTCCTCCGCCTCGTTCCCAAGATAATGTCTTAAGATTACTATTTATTCGTCACGGAGAAACCCAATGGAACCGTGAATCTAGATTCCAAGGAATTCGGGATATTCCCCTGAATGAAAACGGGAAAAAACAAGGACAAAAAGCTGCCGATTTTCTCAAAGAAATTAACATCAATTTTGGTGTAAGTAGTCCTTTATTACGACCCAAAGAAACCGCCGAAATTATCCTACAATATCATTCCGATATTACCCTAGATCTGCGCCAACCCCTAGAAGAAATTTGTCATGGACTCTGGGAAGGGAAACTAGAAAGCGAGATCGAAGCGGACTTTCCTGGGATGCTACAACAGTGGAAAGATGCTCCAGAAACCGTACAAATGCCAGAAGGAGAAACCTTACAACAGGTTTGGGATCGTGCCGTTGCTTGTTGGCAAGACATTGTTAAAGATTATAGCCAAGATGGCAACCCCAAAACTGGCATTGTTGTCGCCCACGATGCCATTAATAAAGCGATTTTATGTCAACTATTGGGACTGCAACCGGCTAATTTTTGGAATATTAAACAGGGTAATGGCTGTGTTAGCGTCATTGACTATCCTAAAGGAGTGGATGGACATCCCGTACTGCAAGCCATCAATATTACCACCCATTTAGGGGGAGTTCTTGATAAAACGGCAGCCGGAGCCTTGTAATACTGGGAGATAGGGAGACTGGGAGAGGGGGAGACTGGGGGACTGGGGGACTGGGAGACTCGGGGACTGGGAGACTGGGGGACTGGGAGATAGGGAAGCAGAATATTAATATTGTTTTTAGTCTTCCCTGTTGCTGAGCTTGTCGAAGTACACTTCCCAGCCTTCCCACACTCCTTATTTAATCAACTTTTCAAGCTTATCCGAACAGTATTGAGCGAGAGGGGGAGATTTTCGAGAAATGATCTCTATATTTTCACCCCGTCACCCGGTCACCCCGTCACCCCGTCACCCCATCACCCTCCCCCCAGGGCAATCGCATTAAAATCTGAGATGCGTGATCCAGTAAAGATTTTAGAGTTTCAGTACAAATGAACGGCGATCGCGAAACCTCTTATGCAGTCAGCTTTTCAAAAATTAAATGCGATTGCCCTGACCCTCCCCCCATTTCCCAAAAAAAATCGCCATAATGAACTTAAGGGATTGACTCTGAGCAAAATTCTAGTAAGCTACTATATCAATACACAAAAAAACCATAAACTTGTAAATCCCTGTTTATATTTATCTATACTGTACTTTCGGAGTGAGGAAATTAAACATCGTGTCGTCTAGCACTATTAGACAGCAACAAAACTCTAAGAACTCCCCTAATAACGACCCTTCGTTTATTAAGGGAGTTCTTCGCACTGCTGGAGGGACAGCCCTGGGGATGAGTCTCTTAGCAAGTTCCGTCGTCGCCGGAGGGCTAGTGGGTTTAGCCATAAGCTTCCGTAAACTTCCTGATGTCCGGAGCCTTAATAACTATTCCCCATCAGAAACCAGTTACGTCTACGATATCAAAGGAAGGCTCCTAACTCGACTACACGGAGAAGCCAACCGAGAAGCAGTAACACTGGACAAAATTTCCCCTGAGTTGAAACGGGCTGTCTTAGCCATTGAAGACAGCCATTTTTATTTGCACCAAGGCATTAACCCCAACAGTATCGGACGGGCTTTGTGGGTTAACTGGAAAAGTGGGGGTGTGGTAGAAGGGGCTTCAACCATCACCATGCAGTTAGTGAAAAATATTTTTCTAACTAAGGATCGAACCTTTACCCGTAAACTCTCAGAAGCTGTTCTCGCCGTTCGTGTCGAACAAGTCTTTGAAAAAGACAAAATTATGGAAATGTACCTCAATAACATCTATTGGGGTCACAATAACTACGGGGTTGAAACCGCAGCCCAAAGTTACTTCTATAAATCAGCCTCCGAATTAACGCTACCCGAAGCCGCCATGATGGCCGGGTTAATACAGGCTCCTGAAACCTATAGTCCTTTTAACAACTACGCCAACGCTAAACAACGTCAGAAGGTAGTTCTTGACCGTATGGCCGATGTAGGTTGGATCACCCCAGAAGAAGCCCAAGCAGCCCATAAAGCGCCTTTAGAGGTGGGAAAACCTACTTCCTGGCAAGCTAGTAAACTACCCTACGTCACCGATACGGTGAAGCAAGAGTTACAAGAAACCTTCAGCAAAGAGGTGATCACTAAAGGAGGAATGCGTATTCAAACCTCCGTAGATTACTTCATGCAGCAAAGAGCAGAAGAAACCGTTAAAAAAGGGTATAAGCAACTAAGGGGTCGAGGTTTAAGGACCAAAGATTTACAGATTGCTCTAGTGGCTGTTGATCCCCGAACCCACTTTATCAAAGCCATTGTTGGGGGAGTAGATTACGAAAAAAGTCAATTAAACCGCGCTACTCAGTCCCTTCGTCAACCCGGTTCTTCTTTTAAACCCTTTGTTTACTACGCCGCCTTTGCCAGTGGCAAATATGGCCCCGGTTCCGTGGTTAACGATAGCCCTGTCAGTTATCGTGACGGTAGCGGTGGTAGCGGTGTCTATAGCCCCAGAAACTACGGGGGAGGCTTTGCCGGTCCTGTGACCATCCAATCTGCTTTGATTAGTTCTCGTAACGTCCCGGCGGTGGTTATTGGGCAAAAAATCGGCGTTAGCAAGGTGATTGAAGTCTGTCGTCGTTTGGGTATAAATAGTCCCATGCAACCAGTAATATCTCTTCCTTTGGGTGCTGGTGACATGACTCCTCTAGAAATGGCCAACGCCTACGCTACCTTTGCCAGCAACGGTTGGTATTCTGAGCCGACTATTATTGTCCGCATTACAGACAGTCGGGGCAATGTTTTAAGAGATAATACCCCAAAACCTCAATTAGTGCTTGATCCTTGGTCAACCGCTTCCTTAACCACCGTCTTACGAGGGGTGATCACCAGTGGAACCGGACGGGCTGCTGACATTGGCCGTCCCGCAGCTGGTAAAACTGGAACCACAGATAATGAACGAAATGTCTGGTTTGTGGGTTATGTTCCCCAGTTATCTACGGCTGTATGGATCGGAGATGACGCTAACCGCCCTCTGGGTGCAAGAACCACAGGGGGGGGTCATGCTGCACCGATATGGCGTAGTTTTATGAGCGAAGTCCTGAAAAATCAACCGGTTCTACAATTCCATGCTGCGTCTAAGTTCCCTCGTCCCAAGGTTAAAGAAAAAAAATAGGCAATGAACAGGGGAAAATTATTACCAAACTCTAATCACCGCCCCTGGTTTCGTTTCATCTGGCAATGGCAAGGTTCCGTTATCCCCGCCATTTTGCCCAGAGTTTCAGCCTGCGCTTTTTTTGCTCTTGGTGTTACCTGTTTGTATTATTTTGGGATTAATGTCGCTTTGCCCTTAAAAAGTGGCTTGGTTCCTAGTATTGTTTTGGGGTTACTGTTAGTATTTCGTACTAATACTGCCTACGAAAGATATTGGGAAGGGCGAAAACTTTGGGGAACTTTAATTAACACGGTTCGTAATTTATCCCGTACTATTTGGGTGATAATTAAGGAAAATGATAGTAGCGATCGCACAGAAAAAATCACCACTCTCAAACTATTAATTGCTTTTGCGATCGCCACTAAATTACAATTACGTTCTGAACCAGTTAATGAGGAACTAGAGCGATTTTTACCTCAAGAGGGGTACAATAAATTATGCACCATGAGTCATCCTCCCTTAGAGATCGCTTTCTGGATTGGTGATTATTTACAGCAACAATATGAAAAACAAGCTATCGATTCTTATCAACTCACTGCCATGTTTAAATTATTAGATACTATGGTAGATGTTTTAGGAGCTTGTGAGAGAATCCTTAAAAACCCCATCCCTTTAGCTTATACCATCCATTTGAAACAGTTAGTTTTACTTTATTGTTTAACATTACCGTTTCAATTTGTGGATGAGTTGGGATGGATGACAGCACCCATTGTTGCCTTAATTAGCTTTACTATACTAGGCATAGAAGCCATTGGCATAGAAATTGAAGATCCCTTCGGTTACGATGCCAACGATCTACCGTTGGATCAGATTTGTTATACTATGGATAGAAATATAGAAGACTTAATTACCCTAGACCCTTCTGTTAGCTATTTCCAAGAAAATCAACCTCAATAATTATAAAAGATTACAAACTAAAATGAATTGGCATATTCCTAAGGATCTCACCTTTGAAGACGCATTACAGTTAACCAGAACCCTCACCGAAGCAATGGTTAACAAAAAATTAAAAGACTCTGAAATTGAAGAAATAGTCACTACCCTAGTCAATAGCGAAAATGGTGCTAGAGGATTTTTTGTTGTTTATTTAACCAGTGATCTCCCTTTGGCAGATAATCCCAGTGAAGGGGTTGTTAATGCTTTGAAAACATCCCCAGAAATTGTTAGTGAACTATTAGTAAAAAATCTGGCTATGTCTTCAGCTATGTCCGTCACCCATCGTCGAAATAACGATGAGAATATGGCTAAAAGTTCTGAAAAAGTTGCCGTAAGAAATGGCAATTTAATTAAGCTAACTGACTTGGAATTAAGTTCCCAAAAATTAGCAGCATTAACGCAAACTATTATTAATAATAGTGGCATCTATCAAGCATTTTTAGATAAATGGGAATACGACGAAGAACAAAAACAAACTATTCAGAAGTATATAGAAAGTATCTAATTGAAAAACAGTTTAATTTTGTTAATTTCACTTTAGACCTAAAAATAATGAGAGGAACTTTATAACAATTAATCTGTCTAGGGTGTTATATATATAGTTAAATAATGATGAGATGAAAAGTAAAGCTTCAATTTCTGTCCTGATAACTCTGATTTTATGTTGTTTTTTTCCCCGTTTTGTCTTAGCTGAAACCGTCTTAGAGAAAATAAAAAGGACAGGAGAGTTAAACGCAGGAGTCAGAAAAGATGCTATTCCTTTTTGTTATGTGAATAACAAAGGAAAATGGACAGGATACTCTGTTGATCTCATCTATTTAATTCATAAAAGTTAATTCATAAAAGACTGGAAAAAGAACTCAATCAACCCATAAAATTAAACTTGAGAGAAGGGACTATTGACAGTCGTTTTCGTATTGTCCAACGGGGAGATGTGGATATTATGTGTGGTGCCACAACTATCACCCAAACTCGTTCAACAAGAGTTGATTTTCTCACGGGGTGACAAGTAGGTTGAAAAGTAAGTCCAGAGAGGTTTTTCTCTGTTACCCGACCCTAAACAATTGTCGGCAACCAGAGAGCTTATTGAGAATGAACGATAATGATAATCATTTGCAAATGGGGGGGGAAGACGTGGCAAATGCCAC
>NZ_AADV02000027.1 GCF_000167195.1 Crocosphaera watsonii WH 8501
TTCCCATATCATGATCTTGAGCTTGATTATAACCTCTGGTTTGTCCGCCACGTGAATATTCTCCTATTTCCACAGTTGCTTTACAATCCATACTTAAACGTTTCACAGAAGGGTCTTTTTTTCTATCTTTTTTCTCTATATTCTCGAAGATAGCGTCCGTCTCCGAGATTTTTTTTTAGGTTTAGCTTTTACCACTTTTCTTAATCGATAGCCCAAACAATTTAAAATATCTGCCATTGTCGAAGCAGCAGGAACCTCCCCTCCATTATATCCTAGATTTCTTAATTGTTTAATGGCTTCAGCCGCCGTTAATCTTGTATAGGCAATGGGGTTATTAAATGTGGGGTTTTGTTGTGCGTGAGCTTCGGCTATTTCTTTCAATGATTGGGCAACTATTGGGTATCTTTCCTCCCATTTTTTACATCCACTATTGACTGATTGTAATCCTAAACACACTATCCCAGTTCGTTTTTCATGTAATCCAAGTTGAACATTTTTTCTCCCCCAACCAAACACGATTTCGGTTTGTCTGGCACTTCCTCCACAATACTTGAGACACATTTCAGCTTGAAATGAACGACGCTCTGCTCCCGTCATTTTTGAGGCTGCTAAACGTAAATCATCGACCATCGACGGGGTTAAGGGATGATTTGTCTGTTTTAGCTTTAATTTACTCTCTCTAATCTTTTTACCTCTTCATTTTAATCTATTTCTTCTGTTTTTTCAGACAAGCCAATTATGAAATTTTAAAGTTGTGTACCAAGATCCGCTAACTCTCTGTTCCTTTTATTTCTTGAAAGCCTTTAGTCCAAGCGATTACCCCCTATGGGAAAAGCTTTCTCGGAAATCACCTGATTATTAGCAAAATAATTTAATGATTCGTAAAAATTTAAGTCGATAAAAGAAAAGAGAATTTACGATTTTGTGATAAAAGGCAACAGTTGAAAAACTTAACAGTAAGATCAATAGGAGTAGAGAATTAACCCATCCTTGTTGCTGTGATCAAATCCTATTCTGCCCATACCCTACCGCAACAGAAACAATCCTGGCATACTTATTCTGTGGCGAAAACCCTAGAAACTTT
Source organism: Crocosphaera watsonii WH 8501 (assembly GCF_000167195.1). Taxonomy (GTDB): domain Bacteria; phylum Cyanobacteriota; class Cyanobacteriia; order Cyanobacteriales; family Microcystaceae; genus Crocosphaera; species Crocosphaera watsonii. The sequence goes on from NZ_AADV02000027.1 coordinate 1,085, forward strand.
GGGAACTAACCCCCAAAGCGGCTTAGATACGGAAAATGCTGCTCAACGACAACAGCATTATGGCCGCAACGAAATAGAAGAGAGCGCAGGCCGTAGTAACTGGGAAATACTACTCGATCAGTTTACTAACATTATGTTGATCATGCTGATCGTGGTAGCTATTATTTCCGGTATTTTAGATATTGTGGAATTACGCAACAGTGGCACAACTAAAAGCGGACTTCCCTTTAAAGATACTATTGCTATTTTTTCCATCGTTATCTTAAACGGACTTTTAGGCTATTTACAAGAAACCCGCGCCGAAAAAGCCTTAGCTGCTCTAAAAAAATTATCCTCCCCCCAAGTACAAGTAATACGAGAGGGAAAACGTCAAGAAGTGGATGCACCTCTATTAGTCCCAGGGGATATAATTTTAGTCGAAGCAGGGGACACGTTATGTGCTGATGGTCAAATTGTAGAAGGATCTCATCTACAAATACGAGAGTCAGCCTTAACAGGAGAGGCACACGCTGTTGAAAAAAATATCTTAACTCAAGGTTTACAAGAAGATACTCCTATCGGCGATCGCGTTAATATGGTCTTTACCGGAACAGAAGTGATCCAGGGAAGGGCAAAAGCTGTGGTTACCGGTACAGGAATGGACACAGAACTGGGGAAAATCGCCGAAATGTTACAATCGGTGGAAACAGAGGAAACCCCGTTACAGCGACGTATGACCCAGTTAGGGAACGTCTTGGTAACAGGTTCATTGGTGATGGTTGCCTTGGTAGTTGTTGGGGGAACCCTCAAAGCAGGTTGGGGACTCCTGCAAGAATTAATTGAAATATCCTTGAGTATGGCCGTTGCTGTTGTCCCGGAAGGTTTACCAGCAGTTATCACCGTTACCCTAGCCTTAGGAACCCAACGCATGGTTAAACGCCACGCCTTGATCCGTAAACTGCCAGCAGTGGAAACTTTGGGATCGGTTAACGTTATTTGTTCCGATAAAACAGGAACCCTAACCCAAAATAAAATGGTTGTCCAAGAAGTAGAAACCCTCGAAGGCAACTATCAAGTAACAGGAACAGGATACGAACCAGTTGGGGAGTTTATTTGTAGCGAAGCGAAAAGTAGTATTCGTTGTAGTCGTTTTGGTGCCTTAGAAGCCTTATTATTTACAGGGGTATTATGTAATGATGCTCATTTGTCCCAAGAAGGCAACGACTGGAACATTATGGGCGATCCCACCGAAGGATCTTTACTCGCTTTAGCCGGCAAAGCGGAGTTACAACAGTCAGTCTTGGAAAAACAATATGCAAGAGTTGGAGAGTTTCCCTTTACTTCCGAACGCAAACGCATGAGTACGATCTGTCAAGGTAGTCAAACAGGCGAGCGCTTGCCCAGTTGGCAAAGTCAAGGAGATCATCAATATCTCTTATTCACCAAGGGTTCCCCCGAATTAATTTTAGAACGATGTCAATATTATCAACAAGGAAAACGGGTTCATCCTTTAACCGAGGAACAAAAAGAACAAGTATTGCGCGGTAATAATGGTATGGCGAAACGTGCTTTACGGGTGTTAGGGTTGGCCTATAAACCTTTAGAACAGATACCAGACGCAACGGAAGCAGAAGAAGCAGAACAAGGGTTAGTTTGGTTAGGGTTAGTGGGAATGATGGATGCACCTCGACCAGAAGTTAAGGCCGCTGTTGCGAAATGTCGGGCTGCTGGTATTCGTCCCATCATGATCACAGGGGATCATCAAGTCACCGCCCAAGCTATTGCGCAACAGTTAGGTATTATCCAAGCAGAGGATCATATTTTAGGGGGACGAGAGTTAGAAAAGTTATCCCAACCCCAGTTAGAGGAAGAAGTAGAAAGGGTCAGCGTTTATGCCCGTGTTTCCCCCGAACATAAATTACGCATTGTCCAAGCATTGCAGAAGCGCAATAAATTTGTGGCTATGACTGGCGATGGGGTGAACGATGCTCCCGCCCTCAAACAAGCTGATATCGGTATTGCTATGGGTATTACAGGTACGGATGTGAGCAAGGAAGCTAGTGATATGGTCTTGCTGGATGATAACTTTGCCAGCATTGTTGCTGCCACGGAAGAGGGACGGGTAGTTTATAGCAATATTCGTCATTTTATTAAGTACATTTTGGGTAGTAATGTGGGGGAAGTAATTACTATTGCTGCTGCCCCATTAATAGGACTCTCTGGTGTGCCTTTAATCCCCCTACAAATTCTTTGGATGAATTTAGTAACCGATGGTTTACCGGCGTTAGCTTTGGCAGTGGAACCGGCTGATCCTCATATTATGGAACGTCCTCCTTCTAGTCCCCAAGAAAGTATTTTTGCTCGTAGTTTGGGGTCTTATATTGTTCGTATTGGCATCATTTTTTCTATCGTTACTATTACTTTGATGCGTTGGGCTTTTAATGATGCACAACAACCTGGACACGATCCTGAAAGTTGGAAAACAATGGTCTTTACCACCCTTTGTATTGCCCAGATGGGTCATGCGATCGCTGCTCGTTCCAGTACCCGTTTAGCTATAGAAATGAATCCCTTTTCTAACCTTTATCTTTGGGCTGCTGTTATTGTTACGACGATTCTACAATTAATGTTAGTTTATGTTGCTCCGTTACGGGCTTTCTTTAATACAAGGATGTTAACAGGAGAACAATTAGTTATCTGTTTACTGTTTAGTAGTTTGATGTTTGTTTGGGTAGAGTTTGAAAAGATTATCTTACGTCTTTATCGTAAATTTAAACATTAATCCCTTGTAGGGGTCAACGGCCGTTGACCCCTACGAAAAGCAGAATGGATGCTTTTTTAATGAACTAAATGTACATCTTAAGTTTATATTATATACACGACAAGCTTATACTATTAAAATAACATGTATTTTAAATACTTGATTTTATGCAATTACCAACCTTTAACGATATTTGGCAAGATAGTTTACAATGGCAACCCACACAAGAACAACTAGAACAATGGGAAAAACTTTACCAAGAAATCATATTAATTAATCGTCAAATTAATTTAACTCGAATCACCGAACCTAACGACTTTTTGGAAAAGCATTTATGGGACTCCTTAGCTGGTGTAATAGGTTTGGATTTTTTGAACTATGAAGATTCATTAAAAGTAGTTGACATTGGTACAGGCGCAGGGTTTCCTGGTCTTCCCATTAGTATTATTTTTCCCCATTGGCAACTAACATTACTAGATTCAACTCGTAAAAAAATCAATGTGATTAAACTATTTTTAGAAGCATTAAAATTAAACAATTCTCAAACATTTATTGGTCGTGCAGAAGACATAGGACATATCCCAGAACATCGAGAACAATATGATTTAGGGTTAATTCGTGCAGTAGGAGAACCCTCTGTTTGCGCTGAATATGTTTTACCCTTTCTCAAAGTAGGAGGAATCGGGGTTTTATATCGAGGAAACTGGCAAAAAGAAGAAGAAATAAACTTAAATAATGCTTTAAAACAATTAGGAGGCAAACTTATCTTAGTCAAACAGTTTGAAACCCCTTTAACTAAAAGTATACGCCACTTTATTTATGTTGAAAAAATTACTAATATTCCTGAATATTTCCCTCGTCCTGTAGGTATTCCTAAACAAAATCCATTATAATTTTCAATCAATAACTATTATTAAAGGTAACAGGACGAATCCCTGCCCATACCAGGAAGGTAACATAACCTAAGACTGCACCTACGATGAGAAAGTAGGTTTGGGGTAAACGGAAGAGTTTTTGCCAAGATACACCAAACATAAGAATTTCTGAGAGTAGAGGTAGGTTGAAACCCTACCCCTTACTATAACCAAAATCATTTCTAAAGGGGAGCAACTTGAATCTCAATAGTTGCTGTAACTTCGGGATGAAGTTTCACCGTTGCTTCGTAGAAACCAGTTTTATTAATGTCAGGAACAGTAATACCCCGACGGTCCACTTCTTGGTTGGTAGCGGCTTGGATAGCTTCAGCCACTTCTGAACTGGTAACAGTTCCAAAAATAGCCTCTCCTTCCCCAACTTCTTTACGGATAGTAAAGCGTTTGATGGTTTCCAGGGCTGTTTTGCGACCTTCAGCCTCTTGTCTTTGGGCCAAGAGTTTTTGTCTTTCTTTTTCCTTGCGTTGTTCAACCTGTCTGAGAATTCCAGGTGTAGCAAGAGTGACTAATTTTTTAGGAATTAGATAATTTCTAGCGTATCCTGGGGCAACTTCCACTAAATCGCCGTTTTGACCTAATTTATTAATAGATTCATTCAATACTACTTGAACTCGTTTTGCCATGATCGGTTATCCCTTTTGTAATTTTTTACCGCAATCTTTAATTATACAATAATCATCAAACACCACCAGTGATCGCTTAGTGGTCATACCTCAGAAAAAAATGGTTGTCCCGTTAAGGATTAAGTCTCGTGCCGAGATGATCGACGCAGCTATGGCCGAACGAGCAGAATGTGTTATGCTCAGGGAGCAGGCTTATATCCCAGATTCCGCACTTCAAAATGTAGTATAAAAAAATACATAGTTTCAAAAAGTCCGAAAATCATACCTGGGCAAGAATATTTCTCTTTTCATTAAATTTTTAGGAAAAATAATCAAATTAAGAAGATTTATACTCATTGAAAACTTAGTAAGACTCAGCACAAACGAAGGAGAGTTTCCTCTTCTCATTTGATATCATTAGACTCTTATTCTTTTATTATTTTTGCTTTATCCAATTCAATTTATAGATAATATCTTTGACAAGATGCAGGTAATAAACTCAATATAAAACGCCTTTCTTCTGTTAAATTGACAATTTGTTTAACTCCGTTTAAAATCACATAATGAATACCTTGAAAACATTGAAATATCCACCTCAAAGTCGGACGCAATGTTACTTTCCCTACTTGATTATTTATTCCTTTTTTGACTCTTTTTAAACAATTTCTTAATTCTCTTTGCCCCAAGTTATAAATCAACAAACACAAAGACATTAAAAATAACATTGTTTCTATTCTTTCTGGTTTTTCAACGAAGAAACTATCAGTAAAAAATAAGGGATCTTTCAAAAATCGAAATCCTCTTTCCGTAGATTGCTGGTTTTTATAAGTTATCAGAATTTCACTAGCTTCTAATTTATTTTCCTCTACTAAGTTAGTTGCTAAAATAAATTTTCCTGCTTCTTTAGTCTTTCTACTTATCTCTTCATCTTTTTTGATGATCAGACTAATCATTTTATAAATCTTTTCCTTTTTTTTCGAGTAAGTTTCAATCAGTTCAACTTCTTTTATTTTCAACAATCTCAATTTTTTATTAATAGCTTTTAATTTATATCGAGCAGCTTGAGGATGTTCAAATTCTTCAGATTGTATTTCTTTAAGAAATTTTTGGGATTTCTTCTCTTCTTGGGAAAGTTGTTTTTCTAGTTTTTCCAAATCACTTTTCTGTCTTTTTTCACTCAAGACTATTAACCAAGTTTGCTTGATTCCACCATAAGTAACAATTTCTTCTTTCCAGGTATAACTTTCTAAATTTAGGTCACTTCTTTTTTCTTTATCTTCATCTTTTACTTCTTCCACCTCTATATTTTGCACTAATTCTTTTGCTTTTTTTATGGTCATTGGAACTCTCGTTATCTATTTTAAATGTTGGATTAGTTGGAGATTTCTTGACCATATAAAGCACTATCACAAACCATGATACTATCAAACTTTATTTGCTTTTTGAATTCTACTAAAACTTTTCCAAATACAGCTTTATCAGATTCATTTCCATCTCCTACTCTCACAAATAATGGAATATCTCCATCTTGGCTTGTTATTAAATCCAAGACACATTGTTTTAAGTCTGGTCTATGATCCCGAGAATATCCTTTCTTAATAAAAATTGGTCTTTCTTTAATAATTTTTTCTTCTTCCTGTTTCTCTTTATCTTCTTCCCTTTTATATTCTCCATCTAAATGAAATGATGTGGAATCTAAATGGGAGTATTTAAGGTCTATTTTAAATTTTTTAATTACTTCTAAAACTACTTCAATAAAAATATCATTTAGTCCATATTTATATAATTCATCCATTACTCTCCCAATTTTATCATCATTAAGGTAATCAGGTTTAATTCTTTCTCCTAACAATTTCTCAATGGCTTTATCTTGAAAAAACTGACTGAATAAATATAGAGGTCTTGAAACAAATCCTAGTCCATTGATTAAAATAGACTTAACTACTGTACCTGCTGAGATTTTTTCTCTAACATCTATTCCTAATTTATTATTAATTATTTTGACTATTCCTATTTCATCAATTAAACCAGCTACTATCCCTAAATGGTCTAAATTTTTAACTTGTATTTCTTCTAAATAAGACATTTTTCGCTCTTTTTTTACAGAGGAAACAACTTAAGCAATTATCCCACTTTTTTGTCTTCAAGAGCTTAAGCAATTATACTTAATTATTAACCCCGGGCTTGTAGTATTTAATGCTACTTTTTGAAGTGCGGAATCTGGGATAGATGATTACGCCACGCCAATCATTGGTTAACTCGGTTTGACTCAGATATGAGGATATTTCCGCAAAAAAGCGACCATAAAAGTCATCATCCTTTTGAAACTGTACCTCACAAAAGTAAATCGGTACATGAGGATTATTATTTTGCGGTAGAAATATCCCATCAATGCGAAAAGATAACTGCTTAACCTCTAGGGAGTTAACTGGGATGTCGGGCTAAGTCCCACGCTATAAACGAGGGGGACTCATCGAACCGTAGGTGAGTACCCCTCGTTTATAGCGTGCGGATAAAGCCCGACCAATATATTAACGTGCGACAGCACAACCTTGGGATTGATAATTTATGTTACCACTTTGTTATTTTTGTGCTAACATATTATCATGACTCTAACACTCAACTACTCGTACCGAATCTACCCTGACAGCAAACAAGAGGCAATGTTAGACCAATGGCTAGAAATTTGTCGCTGTTCATATAATTATGCTTTGCGTGAGTTAAAGGGTTGGATAGCTTCGAGGAAGTGTCCAGCAGATCGGTGTAGTTTGCAGTCAGAATATATCATGTCGGCTGATTATCCTTTTCCTAGTTATCATCAGCAACAAAACCAATTACCAAAGGCGAAAAAAGTATTTCCTGAATTAGCTTTAGTCCCAAGCCAAGTCTTGCAAACTAATGTCAGAAGACTACATGATGCTTGGGACTTTTTTCGTGATAGAGGATTTGGATTTCCTCGCTTCAAGAAATATGGACAGATGAAATCTTTATTATTTCCTCAGTTTAGGAGCAATCCTTTGACAGGATGGCAGATCAAATTACCTAAATTGGGAAAAGTACAGATAAATCTTCATCGTCCAATTCCTAATGGTTTTGTCATTAAGCAGATACGAGTAGTCAAGAAAGCAATGGGGTGGTTTGCCGTAATTAGCATTCAATCTGACATTAACTTACCTGAAATTGAGGCTCCTTTTGGGCATCCTTTAGGGTTAGATGTCGGGCTTTCTAGTTACTTAGCTACCAGTGATAACTATATAGAAAAAGGGCGTAAATTCTTCAAGACCGAACACCGTCGGCTGAAAGTGCTACAACGTCGGTTAAGTAGAAAACAAAAGCGTTCTAATAACTATGAAAAAGCTAGAAAGAAAGTAGAAAAGCAACACAATCATATTGCTTTCAAGCGTAAAGATTACCAATTTCAATTAGCTCATAAAGTCTGTGATATGGGAGACAGTATCTTTATGGAGGATATTGACTTTCGTACAATGGCTAAGGGCTTTCTTGGTAAACATACTCTAGATGCAGGTTTTGGACAATTCAGAGATATTCTCAAATATGTCTGCAAAATTAGGGGAAAATATTTTGGATTAGTTGACCACCGAGGAACTAGCCAAACCTGTCCTAATTGTCGTGCAGAGGTTAGGAAAACTCTTGTCTTAAGAGTTCATAACTGTCCTGAATGCGGATATGAATGTGATAGAGATGTTGCCAGCGCGCAAGAAATTTGTAATCGAGGAATAGAAACTACTACCCTGGGACTCAGGGGAAAGGAAACCGTCTGTCAAGTCGAGGTGTCGGGGGTGATGAGCCTAGATAACTGGCGTAGGGGAATACCCCTGTGGGCAGAAATATCCCGTCGTGAGTCGGGAAGCCCACGCTATACTGCCTAGCAGTTAGCGTGGGAGGATGTCACAACAAACCGACTCGAAACAATAGTTATTTGCTTCCGTTGCAGGAAGTTGAATCAGTTCAAAGAAAATAGACGGAAAAGATTGAAAGAGACGATAAAAGATATTATCTGTTTTCATGCTTCTATTCTACGTTTATAGGTGGGAGGAAGGTTTAAAGCCCTTCCTTTTTTTGTATATTTCTAACCTGTTCAATGTCTAACTGTAAAGCTTCGGCAACCTGTTCAACGGTTAACCCCAATGCTAACAAACGAGGGACAGTTTCTAGTTTATTCTCAAATCTGCCCTCTTGACGACCTTCCTCAAGAACATCTTGAAAATATCGAGTTTGCTTTAATTCATCTAAACTAAACATGGCTTCTACCTCCCTACGAGTTAAACGGGGTAATTTATAAACAAGAATCGGTTTTACTCAAATACATGAATATTTCTTCAAAAAAGCGACCATAAAAGTCATTATCCTTTTGAAACTGTACCTCACAGAAGTAAATCGGTACATGAGGATTATTATTTTGCGGTAGAAATATCCCATCAATGCGGAAAGATAACTGCTTAACCTCTACCGAGTCAAAAGAATAGTTATTTGCTTCCGTGGCAGGAAGTTGAATCAGTTCAAAGAAGATAGAAGGAAAAGATTGAAAGAGACGATAAAAGATAGTATCTGTTTTCATCCCTCTATTTTTCGTTTAATCAGGATGCGTCAAAATGTTACTATTTTTAATTGGTGGGCATGTAGCGCATCCCCTCCCTTCATTGAAAAAAATAGACTATGACATCTATCCGCGAACTCCATCAACAATTAGTCAACAAAGAACGATCTGCCGTTGAGATTACCACAGAAGCCTTAGAAAGAATCAACGCAGTGGATGAACAAGTTAAAAGTTTCCTGCAAGTTACCGCCGATCACGCCCTGGAAACCGCCAAAAAAGTCGATGCCAAAATCGCCAAGAATGAAGAAATTGGCCTGTTAGCTGGTATTCCCATCGGTATTAAAGATAATATGTGTACCACAGGCATTAAAACCACCTGTGGCTCGCAAATTTTAGCCAATTTTGTCCCTCCCTACGAGTCCACCGTCACCCAAAAATTAAAAGACGCAGGGGCCGTTATGGTAGGCAAAACCAACCTGGATGAGTTTGCCATGGGAAGTTCCACCGAAAACTCCGGTTATCAAGTCACCGCCAACCCTTGGGATCTTTCCAGGGTTCCAGGGGGATCATCAGGGGGATCAGCCGCAGCCGTAGCCGCCTCAGAATGCGTTGTATCCCTCGGTTCTGATACTGGGGGTTCGATCCGTCAACCAGCCTCTTTATGTGGCGTAGTGGGGCTAAAACCCACCTATGGGTTGGTTTCTCGCTATGGGTTGGTAGCTTATGCCTCTTCCTTGGATCAAATTGGACCCTTTGCCCGCAACGTAGAAGACGCAGCCATCTTATTAGGGGCGATCGCAGGTTATGATGCCAAAGATTCCACCAGCATCAACACCCCCATCCCCGACTATACCCAATTCCTTAAACCCTCTTTAGAAGGGTTAACCGTGGGAGTCATTGACGAAACTTTCGGGGAAGGATTAGATCCCGTGGTAGCTAAAACCGTTCAAGATGCGATCGCCCATCTGAAAACTTTAGGGGCAAAAGTGGTTAATATTTCCTGTCCCCGTTTCCGTTATGGTCTTCCTGCATACTATATCATCGCCCCTTCAGAAGCATCCTCAAATTTAGCCCGTTACGACGCGGTAAAATACGGTATTCGTGAAGATGCAGATACCCTCATCGATATGTACACCAAAACTCGGGCCAAAGGGTTTGGTAATGAGGTGAAACGACGCATTATGATCGGAACTTATACCCTATCGGCCGGTTATTATGACGCTTATTATCTGAAAGCGCAAAAGGTTCGCACCTTAATTAAACAAGATTTTGATGCAGGGTTTGAAAAGGTAGACGTTTTAGTTTGTCCTACGTCTCCTACAACCGCATTTAAAGCAGGGGAAAAAACATCTGATCCCTTGAGTATGTATCTATCTGATTTAATGACTATTCCCGTTAATTTAGCAGGTTTACCAGGGATGAGTATTCCTTGCGGTTTCGATGAGCAAAATCTACCCATTGGCCTACAATTAATCGGTAATGTTCTCGAAGAAGGCAAACTGTTTCAAGTTGCCTATGCTTATGAACAGTCTACAGATTGGCACAATCAAGTACCTCCCTTAAAGTAAAGATATCATAATATATTAAGGTGTAAAAATTGAGGAGAATTCCCGAATCATGAATAATCTTTTATTGAAAGGATTACTAGGTAGTGTTGGTGTCGGAGTGATAGCTTATCTATCTCTGTGTGTTGCTTTGATTTGGGGTCAAAATCGACTAATTTTAAAGCCATCCTTCGCCATAAGCACAAATCCTAACCAGTTAGGAATGTCTTACGAAGATGTCTGGTTACCGGTGACCACTTCTCAAGGCAAAATAGAAAAAGTACATGGTTGGTGGATTAATCCTAATCCCCATCCAAAAAAAGTCTTATTATATTTGCACGGTGTTGGTGGCAATGTTAGCTACAATTTAAGCACAGTTCAAACCTATTATGATCAGGGATATTCTGTTCTTATTATTGATTATCGGGGTTATGGACTCAGTAAAGGTCAATTTCCCCAAGAATCGGAAATATACCGTGATGCTCAGGTAGCATGGGATTATTTAACCCAAGAACTTCAAATTGAACCGCAAAATATCTTTATTTATGGTCATTCTTTGGGTGGGGCCGTTGCTATTGATTTAGGAGTTCATCAACCAGATGCAGCAGGGGTTATTGTAGAAAATACCTTCACTTCTATGATGGATATGATTGATCATTCAGGGTTTATTTATCAACTATTTCCTAGCAAATTATTGTTACATCAACGCTTTGATTCTTTAGGGAAATTATCCTCATTAAAAGTTCCTTTACTGTTGATTCATGGAACTAGCGATCGCACCGTTCCATACACCATGAGTGAAACCCTATTTAAAGCTGCTACCGTTCCTAAAAAACTTGTCCTAGTGGCAGGTGCTGATCACGTTAGTATTAGTGCGATCGCTTCTGAAATATACATCAAAGCTTTACAAGAATTTGAAAAATTAGTTAACCAAAATAAGAAAGAGTTAGCTTTATAATGAACAATTAACAATTAACAATTAACAATTGTCATTGGTGAGGAACGAGAAATCTCCATAACCTTCTAATCATAATAGGTAGTTGTCTATAAATTCTAAAAAATCTAAGGATTACCTATAAAGAATGTTCTAAAACCTGCCGTTGCTATGGCTCCAGCTAAAAGGACAATTAAAGCCCAAACTTGATTTTTTTGGGTTCCTTCCACTGATTGTAATCGATCATTCATTCCCTCAACTTTTTCAGTTAGTTTTGTTTGTTTTATTTCTAGACTGTTCAGACGTTCTTCTACTTTCTCAAATTTAGCCTCAAACTTTTTATCAAGAGCATCTATTTTTGCCTCAAACTTTTTATCAAGAGCATCTATTTTAGTCTCGATTTTATGCTCAAGTGCGTCTATTTTAGTATCGATATATTTTAACTTACCCATAAATAACCTAAAAATTATTGAATATTTAAGCAAAATTAATGGCTTGGTCAAAAGGAAAAACATTAAAAAATGACAGATACACTATCCAAGAAATCCTTGGGAGAGGACGATTTTCTGTTACTTATTTAGCTAATGATACTCAAAATGATCATAAAATTGTCATAAAAACGGCAAAAGATGTATGGTTAAATCCAATTAAATTCCAACAGTTACAAGATAGTTTATCTAAAGAAGCTTTTGAACTAGCAAAATGCAACCATCCTCATATTGTCCAGGTAAAAGAGCGTTTTAGGGAAGAAAATATTTTGTGCATTGTTATGGAATATATTAGTGGGCAAACCTTGGACAAAAGAGATAACAAAATTATTCCAGAAAAGGAAGGATTAAATTATATTCAACAAATAGGAAACGCTTTAATAGAAGTGCATCGTCATCAATTATTACATCGAGATATTAGACCTGGAAATATTATTATTCGCACGGGAAAAGCAGAAGCAGTATTAATTGACTTTGGTTTAGCCTTAAATTTTGATCATGAATTAACCAAAACGAGAACTGAAGAATTAGCAGAAGGTTTTGCCCCTATTGAATGTTATTCTCGTGATGGAAAAAGGTCAGCTTATACCGATATTTATTCTCTCGGGGCAACTTTATACGAATTATTGACAGAAATAACCCCGTCAGTGCTATTGAACGTAAACTGGAAAATAAACCCTTAATTCCCCCCAAAACTATTAATTCTGCTATTAGCGATCACACTAATAATGCTATTTTGAAAGCAATGGAACTCGAAGCAAGCGATCACCCTCAGTCAGTACAAGATTGCTTGAAACAGTTGGGGTTATCTATTCCCAAAGGGGTGAAAACCTCCTCAAGTCTAGGTTTTTCCATCAACTGGACTCTGTTCTGGGGTGGTGTTACTGCGATCGCTACTTTATTAACTGCGTTAGGACTTCCCCAAATGGTTGAAAAATGGTTAACACCCCAACCCACTCCTACTGTTTCCCCTAGTCCTTCTTCTACCTCTAAACCTTAAAGCTTTTTCCAAATTCATTATCATTGAAGTCTAGTAGTACAGAAAAACCTTTACAAAGATATTTATGTATTATTTTAAGGTTGAAAGTCCTCTTATATTTATTTTCTGGGCTGCTTTTTAGTACAGAAAAACCTTTACAAAGATATTTATGTATTATTTTAAGGTTGAAAGTCCTCTTATATTTATTTTCTGGGCTGTTTTTTAGTACAGAAAAACCTTTATAAAGATATTTATGTATTGTTTTGAGTTTGAAAGTCCTCTTATATTTATTTTCTGGGCTGTTTTTTAGTACAGAAAACCTTTACAAAGATATTTATGTACTGTTTTGGGGTCAAAGTTCCATTTTCTGTTTTCCTCAAGTACAATTTCAGAGAAAGATGTAAAGTGAACATATTAATGAGGCTATCCTAGAAGGAATGGCATTAGAAAAAGAAGATCGTCCCCAGTCAATCTCAGCATGGCTTGGGTTATTAGAAACACCTCAACCCCCTCCTCCTGTTGCGCCACAGTATCGAAAAGAGGAGATTAAACCAATATCATACCCTAGTAATAAAAATGTACGCCCTGTTCGTCTCAGAGCAAGAAAAATTCCCTGGATAAGCTTAATTACTAGTTTTGTACTTTATAGTATTTATGGTGCAATTATGGCAATAATCCTATCTCCCTTGTGGGTTGTGGCATTGGCATTGGCATTTGTATCGGTATTGTCATTGGCATTGGCATTGGCATGGGAATCTGCATGGTCATGGGCATTGGCATTGGCATTGGCATTGGCATTTCCCGCATTTCTCACAAATTCTGCGATCGCTAAACTTCAAACCATTATGTAGTCTGAGTTTAACCTTGATTTGAGGGGCGAGTAAAAAATAACAGTGTGCCATTTTAAGCGATCGCTTGAAAAATAAGCCACATCTAACCCAGATTCCGCACTTCAAAATGTAGTATAAAAAAAATACATAGTTTTAAAAAGTCCGAAAATCATACCTGGGCAAGAATATTTCTCTTTTCATTAAATTTTTAGGAAAAATAATCAAATTAAGAAGATTTATACTCATTGAAAACTTAGCAAGACTCAGCACAAACAAAGGAGAGTTTCCTCTTCTCATTTGATATCATTAGACTCTTATTCTTTTATTATTTTTGCTTTATCTAATTCAATTTATAGATAATATCTTTGACAAGATGCAGGTAATAAACTCAATATAAAACGCCTTTCTTCTGTTAAATTGACAATTTGTTTAACTCCGTTTAAAATCACATAATGAATACCTTGAAAACATTGAAATATCCACCTCAAAGTCGGACGCAATGTTACTTTCCCTACTTGATTATTTATTCCTTTTTTGACTCTTTTTAAACAATTTCTTAATTATCTTTGCCCCAAGTTATAAATCAACAAACACAAAGACATTAGAAATAACATTTTTTCTATTCTTTCTGGTTTTTCAACGAAGAAACTATCAGTAAAAAATAAGGGATCTTTCAAAAATCGAAATCCTCTTTCCGTAGATTGCTGGTTTTTATAAGTTATCAGAATTTCACTAGCTTCTAATTTATTTTCCTCTACTAAGTTAGTTGCTAAAATAAATTTTCCTGCTTCTTTAGTCTTTCTACTTATCTCTTCATCTTTTTTGATGATCAGACTAATCATTTTATAAATCTTTTCCTTTTTTTCGAGTAAGTTTCAATCAGTTCAACTTCTTTTATTTCCAACAATCTCAATTTTTTATTAATAGCTTTTAATTTATATCGAGCAGCTTGAGGATGTTCAAATTCTTCAGATTGTATTTCTTTAAGAAATTTTTGGGATTTCTTCTCTTCTTGGGAAAGTTGTTTTTCTAGTTTTTCCAAATCACTTTTCTGTCTTTTTTCACTCAAGACTATTAACCAAGTTTGCTTGATTCCACCATAAGTAACAATTTCTTCTTTCCAGGTATAACTTTCTAAATTTAGGTCACTTCTTTTTTCTTTATCTTCATCTTTTACTTCTTCCACCTCTATATTTTGCACTAATTCTTTTGCTTTTTTTATGGTCATTGGAACTCTCGTTATCCATTTTAAATGTTGGATTAGTTGGAGATTTTCTTGACCATATAAAGCACTATCACAAACCATGATACTATCAAACTTTATTTGCTTTTTGAATTCTACTAAAACTTTTCCAAATACAGCTTTATCAGATTCATTTCCATCTCCTACTCTCACAAATAATGGAATATCTCCATCTTGGCTTGTTATTAAATCCAAGACACATTGTTTTAAGTCTGGTCTATGATCCCGAGAATATCCTTTCTTAATAAAAATTGGTCTTTCTTTAATAATTTTTTCTTCTTCCTGTTTCTCTTTATCTTCTTCCCTTTTATATTCTCCATCTAAATGAAATGATGTGGAATCTAAATGGGAGTATTTAAGGTCTATTTTAAATTTTTTAATTACTTCTAAAACTACTTCAATAAAAATATCATTTAGTCCATATTTATATAATTCATCCATTACTCTCCCAATTTTATCATCATTAAGGTAATCAGGTTTAATTCTTTCTCCTAACAATTTCTCAATGGCTTTATCTTGAAAAAACTGACTGAATAAATATAGAGGTCTTGAAACAAATCCTAGTCCATTGATTAAAATAGACTTAACTACTGTACCTGCTGAGATTTTTTCTCTAACATCTATTCCTAATTTATTATTAATTATTTTGACTATTCCTATTTCATCAATTAAACCAGCTACTATCCCTAAATGGTCTAAATTTTTAACTTGTATTTCTTCTAAATAAGACATTTTTCGCTCTTTTTTTACAGAGGAAACAACTTAAGCAATTATCCCACTTTTTTGTCTTCAAGAGCTTAAGCAATTATACTTAATTATTAACCCCAGGCTTGTAGTATTTAATGCTACTTTTTGAAGTGCGGAATCTGGGTTAAAGCCTACCTCAGTAACGCCAACCTCAGTAACGCCAACTTCAGTTACGCCAACCTCAGTAACGCCTACCTCAGTTACGCCTACCTCAGTAACGCCTACCTCAGTAACGCCTACCTCAGTAACGCCTACCTAGAAGGTATTAAGTGGAATAAATACACCAACTGGGAAGGCGTCCAAGGCTTAGAAACCGCTAAAAATGTCCCAGAAGCATTGAGGGAACAGTTATGGTTATAAACAGTTATAAACTACCAGTTTCCTAAAGTAGGGGTTAACGGCCGTTAACCCCTACAGCCTTAACATTCAAAAATTATCTTATCTAACTATATCAATGAAGTTAACGTTATGCTAGAATTGCCAAAAATATTAATTTAGGAAAGAAAATAAAAAATGGAAACCATAGATATTGATAAAGCGATACCTGAAATCAAGAAATTATTGGAAATAGCTGCAAAAGGAGAAGAAATTATTATTACAAAAAATAATCAACCAATGGTCAAAATAGAATCAATTAAAAACATAAATCAACGACCTTCTTTGTTTGGTAGTGATCGAGATATCATATCTATTACAGATGATTTTGATGAACCTTTAGAAGACTTTACTGAGTATATGTAATGAAATATTTATTAGATACTCATAGTTTAATTTGGTTTTTTGCCGGTCATCCTAACCTTAGTAATAAGGTTCGAGAAATAATGGAGGATGATAATCATCAAAAGCTGATTAGTTTAGTAAGTGTTTGGGAAATGGGAATTAAACAAAGTAAAGGAAAATTTAATTTATTCTTACCATTAGAAGACTATATCAACAACAAGATAAAACTTGAAGATTTTGACTTACTTCCCATTAAGTTAAATCATGTAAGTTTAATTAGGGTTTGCTGAAAAAGTTTCTCCAAAATTTATGCCACTTTTGACCAAGAATTTTCTGACAAATCAATAAGTTTTAGTACACAAAAATTGTTTAAAGTATAATCAAAATTAATGAAAGGCGGTTTGATGAGTTCCCCTGTTCTATTATTAGTAAATAAGGACAAAAAAAGCGACAAAAACTGCCTCAGAAGTTTAGAAAGATTGACAACTAAAAATGTAATAGCAATAGATGTAATGGAGGTTTCAGGGAGTTTTGTCATCACGAGATTTAGGCTAAATCTTCGTTTAGCTTGTCCAAACTTTCCCTCAATAGCATTACGGAAGCATTCATCGGAGTGGGCTTGTTTCTTTTCTTCTTCACTGACATTTTTCGGAGGTCTTCCTAACTTCGGACCACTGATTCTTATCCCTCTTTCCTTACACCAATTTCTGTTTTCCCTAGTTCGATAAATTTTATCTACATGGACGGATTCGGGATAATAGCCAAACGTTTCTTTATACTTTTCTACTTGTTCTTTAAAATGACAAGATTCATTGAAGTTTTCCCAACTTATTTTGTCTAGAAACACATAGTTATCTACACAGCTTACTGAGAGTTTAGCTCCAAAATCTATTGGTTTTCCTGCTTTTCCCCTCACTATTGGACGAATATGCGGTTGAGTTAAACTTACAATTCTTTGAGGAACATTCTGGGTCTTATTCTCCCACATTGACTGTTGTTGTTCATAAACTTTTTTGATAGTCTCTAGACAATTTTTCTGTCTTTTACTCAGATTTTCCTGGGAAGCCCCAGCTTGAATTAAGTCTTCTATATTTCCTAAATTTTTCTTAAGGTATTTTAACTGTTTCCCGATAGCTTTTCTTCTTTCTTGATAAGATACTTTTCGTTTTTTAGCTACTTTTAAGTATTCCTTTCTAGCAATTTTTCTAGAAGTTCTCGGCTTTTTTCTCAATTTTACTCTTAATGGTTTATAAAGATTATCTATTATTCTTTCTGTCTCAATTCTGGCTTGATTTAATATGCCTAAATCCGTTGGGTATTTGATGTCTGCTGGCGCACAAGTCGCATCTAAAATTAGTTTACCTTTATTTTTTATTTTTTCTCCTTTTTCTTGGAGACAATCCTTTTTTTTTACTTCTTTATCACTCTTGTCTATTTCTCTTTTTACTATTTTTTTATTGATTTTGTTTATCAATTCTCCATCAATTCTTTTCCTAAAATGAACTAGCATTGAAGATTCCAGTGGTGGCTCTTGTTGATAACAATTTAAACCTATAAAGTATTGTAGATAGGGATTTTCTCTAATCTGTTCTATAGTTTCTCTATCACTTGTTCCTAATTTTTCCTTAATAATTAATGTCCCTAATGCCATTCTAAATAGTTTGGCTGGCGCACCTTTTTCTGCTGAAAAAAGTTTAGCATATTCTTCCTCAAAATCATCCCAAGGTATCAACTCTGCCATGATTACCCAACGATTATTGGGGGACAATTTGCCCTCGAAAGGTAATTCAAATTTTTCTGGGGGCGGTAAAGGTTGCTCCTCTTTTCAATACATTTGTTCTTGACCAACAACTGGGGGGTGTTTCTACCAATTATAGCGGTTTGTAGCCGACAAAGCTGATCTTTTTTGCGATCGCGAATATGGGTGTAACCTTTTAAAGAATAGGGTTTTGCTTTTATTCAGCAAACCCTAGGTAGTTTAAGAGATAAAAAAGGGTCAAAATCAGGTTTTATCCTTAAAAATCTTGATCATTGCTGATTTTTTGTCTTCCCTTCCCAGACGAAATTGAAGATCCCCCCTTATTAAGGGGGGATGGGGGGATCAAAA
Source organism: Crocosphaera watsonii WH 8501 (assembly GCF_000167195.1). Taxonomy (GTDB): domain Bacteria; phylum Cyanobacteriota; class Cyanobacteriia; order Cyanobacteriales; family Microcystaceae; genus Crocosphaera; species Crocosphaera watsonii. Next base: position 19,509 of record NZ_AADV02000027.1, read on the forward strand.
GTAAGGATAAAAATAGAAAGTGTACCTCACTCCCTAAACGTATCTAATTTTTATTATCTTCGGGAAGATAATCAATAGTTAAAACTTCTATTTTAGAAAAGGGACAAATTTCAGGAAACGTTTTGATAGATAAACCTGTTTCTGCTTCGGCATATTTTCTGGCGTTTTGATAACATTTATTAAAAATTTGCTCATAATAGGGTTTATAACTGGGACTGTCTTGTAATTCGTCTAATATTCTATTTCGATCTTCAATAATAGAACGTTTCCAACTACCTGAGCGTTTATTTTGTTGATATTTCCATTTTAAAAGGTGCAGTAATAATATTTCTAGATTACTACGAAATCCTTTCTTTTCACTTCTTCTCATTGCTTCTATTTCTTCGATTAAATTTTCAATATCTAATTGCTCAAATTTGTTTTCTTTTAACAATCTAGCTGTTTCTTCTAACCAAAGATTAAAGTCTGTTTCATAAAGATTTTTTACTGTTTACATGATTATTTTTCCTGGGACTATTACCATCAATAAGATTAAGGTGGGCAATATTTAGAAGGTTTTGCTAATACAGAAATAAGGTTTCAGTTATGAGAAAAAGGCGAAGATGGTTTAGGTTATTTCCAGAATAGAATATACATTCTTTTCCAATTATTCCCCCCTTAAAAAGGGGGGTTAGGGGGGATTATAAGAGATATCCTTGATCAGACATCACCTTAACAGTGTTAAACCCCTACAAGGGGTATTTGTAGGGACATAATATTATTATGTCCTCATATGTTCTCTATTCTCACATATCATTACTGACTGCTATAGATATTAACAAATTTTAGTTAATATTGCCCACCCTACAATTAAATCTCTTGAGGATTAACAGGGAAATAGAACTCAATTCCTTTATCAATCAAGTGCTGATTATTAGCTAAAATCTCTTTTTTGAAGTTCCAAGCTAACACATAATAAATATCAGGAAGTTCCGTTAATTCTTTTTCAATGACAATAGGAATGTGCATTCCTGGAGAATAAAGTTCCCGTCTCAGTTCATTTTTTTCTACCAAATAATCCAGGTGATTTGTACCGACACCAAAGTAATTTAACATGGTATTACCTTTAACTGGTGCGCCAAAACCCCAGACGGTTTTACCTTCTTGTTTAGCTTTATCTAAATAGGCTAAATTATCAACTTTCATCTGTTCAATACGCTTAGCAAAGTCTAAATAAGTAGAGAATTCATTGCTTTTTTCTTCTACTTCTGCTTGACGCATTTTTTCCAGGCGATCGCTTGGCATTTTCTGTCCTTGATGAGTTACAAACCCAATAATTGAACCTCCATGAATGGGAGATAAATAGGCATCAAACATGGATAAACCATGACGGTTTAACAACACTTCAATGGTGTTGAGATTGTAATATAAAAGGTGTTCGTGATAGATTTGATCAAAAGCTAAATTATCAACAATGCGCTTCATATAAAGGAATTGAACCACAAAAACACCATTATCCTCTAATGCTTCTCTTATTCCTTCAGTTACAGAATGGAGTTCTTCTAAATGAAAAAATACCCCTGCTGCATTAATGGCATGAAATTTACGGTCAAGGCGTTTTACCACATCTAAATTAAAGAAATCATTGACCGTAGGAACTCCTGCATCTTGGGCTATTTTTGCGGTAGTTTTTGATGACTCTACCCCCAAAACATCGTAACCCAATGCTTGAAAATGTTTCAGTTGTGTCCCATCATTAGAACCGATATCCAAAACCGACTTATTAGGGGTATCTTTAAAAAAGCGATCATCGATTTCATGAGCAACATTTTTAAAGTGGTTGCTTAAAGATTTTGTCACACCAGAAAGATAGGTATGATCCCCAAACATGATCTCTTTTTTAACAGTATAATCTAACTGTACTGTACCACAATCATGACAGTATAGAACCCTTAAAGGATAAAAAGGTTCTTGGCCAACTTGTTCAGGTTTCAAGAAATTATTACACCAGGGTTGATGTCCTAAATCAATGGCTAATTCTAAATGAGTTGAATCACAAACACGACAGATAGTATCCAAGGTTAATTTTCTCTCCTAAATTAATTAATTATGTCTTCAGATATTAAAGCATTTTGTTGCTCTTTTATCCAGAATTAGTGACTTTTTAAGTAGAATTGTCTTTGGCATAAGTCATTGTATTCAGATTATGAATATAATCCCTGTTAGATAAATGCTCAAAGCCTAAACTTTCTCTCACTAAATATAGAGGACGGCGTTTATCTTCCCGATAAATACGACCAATATATTCACCAATGACTCCTAAAAAAATTAATTGTATCCCGCCAATAAACAAAATTGCAATGAAAGAAATAGTCCAACCAGGAACCCAACTAAGAGTAAATAGCCTAACAAATAAGGCGTATAGAATACCAAGAAAAGAGAGGGCAACTGTCAACAATCCGACCCAAATAGCTATTCTTAAAGGGACTAAAGAAAAGGACAAAATTCCATCGGCTGCAAAACGAATCATTTTAAACAGAGGATATTTACTAACTCCGGCAATACGAGGACTACGTTGATAGGAAACAGCAACTTGACGAAACCCAACCCAACTAACCATTCCTCGTAGAAAGCGATCTCTTTCTGGCATGATTTTTAGAGCTTCTACTACCCGACGATCCATTAAGCGAAAATCTCCTGTATCGAGAGGAATAGGTACATCGGACAAACGATTCATCATGCGATAAAACGCTTTAGCACTCCAAAGCTTAAAGGGGGTTTCTCCTTGTCTGTCAGTACGAACTCCATAGACCACATCATACCCCTCGTACCAACGATTGACCATCTCTTTAATCACTTCTGGGGGATCTTGTAAGTCCGCATCAATTAAGACAACAGCATCTCCACTAACATGATCGAGTCCGGCGGTTATAGCCATTTGATGGCCAAAATTACGAGATAAGAAGACAACTTTAACTCTTTGATCATGTTGCTGTAGTTGTCGCAGATGATTAGGGGTTTCATCTTGACTTCCATCATCGATATAAATTAGTTCAAATTGGGGAGTTATTTCTTCTAAAACGAAGATTAAACGATTGTGAGTTATTGGGATAACTTCTTCTTCGTTATAACAGGGCACAACAACTGAGAGTAACAACTCTTTCACTCCTCCTCACGTTTTTAGTTATCTTATTCTGCCCCTTGGGGAGTGCAAAATAAGGTATGTTCCTTCATTTGCACATCATAACCTAAGGCTTCTAGAAACGGTTGAACCCCTAATAAGGATGATTTGCCTGTTTTAACGTCCTCATGGATATCGATACAGAGATAGGGATGATAGCGATCTAAGGTGGTTTTTGCCCCCTGTAAGCCATATAGTTCAAAGCCTTCAATATCGATCTTCATGGCCTTGGGTTCAATGTTCATGGTAGCCACATAATCATCAATGGTGGTAACTTCCACGATATAACTCTCATGTTGACGATGACGGTTACTATCCGGTGTACTCAAGGTTGACACATCAGAAGCCCAAAAAAATTCTTTTTCTGGGGTGTATTCGAGAAATTCTGCTTTTCCTGGTTGGTCGTTTACAGCGCAGGGAACAATAGTTATGTTTTGGATCTGGTTAAGGTCTATAATTTGTTTGAGAAAGCTTTGGGTTTTTCTAGCTGGTTCAAAGGCGTGAATTTGACCTTTTTTGCCCACTGCTTGGGCTAGGGGTAAGCTAATGACTCCAAAGGCTGCCCCAACATCGAGAACCACATCACCGTAGTCGATTTTGGAGCATAACCAATCAGCGCAATGGGTTTCTATCATAAAGCTAAAATGATTTTTGTCCCCAATGACTAGGCAATGTTTGTATACTTTTAGGGGATCGATTGGGGCGAGGGCATTAATCTGATTAATACGGCACTGTACCACCGATCCTGATTGGATTAAGTCTAATATCTCCTGGAGACATTCCCGTTTTTGGGTGTGAAGCACACGATCAATCGCGTCTAAGGTGTCTACAATGCCGAGAACTCGACGTATTTTGGTAATTAAATAATCTTTAATGTCCATAAAAGCGTTTTATAGATAAATAGTTATGAATAGACTTGTTTAATGATTGTTAATGTTATTTGACCAGGAGTGGATTAATTAGTTCCACATTAGCATTTTAACTATTTTCTAGATGGGTAAACCACAAAGAGCCGCCATTAAGCCAAACACTTCTATCTTCTTTCCAGTCTTTTAAAATAGCAGAAAATGCTTTTTCTAGTTCGGGGCGTAAAGACATATATCTCCCAGGCATTAGGATTTTAAGCTTATTAGCTGCTGCTAATAAATAGACAGCAAACATATACTGCTCATTCCAATACCAATTTTTGAAACTATCAGGATAATCGTAAGGCAAGAGAATATCATGAACCCCGATAATAACCCCTGGCTTAATCATGGGTAAAACGTCCATCATAAACACAGTTACGTCAGAGTTCATGAAAGAACGATGACTGCCATCAAGGAAAAGAATATCCCCTGGTTCTAATTGTGAGAAAATCTCTAACTCACAAGTTTCTAAACCGTCACGAATAACGCGATCGCACACAGCATCCACTTCCGCACGGGGATCAGGGTCAATAGAAAGAATTTTTGTCTCTAAGTTATGATCTTTAATGGCTCTGGCTGCAAATAAGGTACTAACTCCAGAACCAATCTCTAGATAATTCTTTGCTTTTAAATCAGTTACAAAATAGTAAATTAATGCAGCATCAAAGGCATTTAATGGGGTTTTTAACCAGGCAGGATCTCCCGAATTTTCGTGATCAAAATAAATATTTATCTTGTCAAAAAAAGGTTTGAGTTTGGCCAGGTTTTCAAGAGTTTGACAATGTTCATCAAAATCTTTATGAAAAATTTTACTAAGTCCTGAATGGGGTGGCTTTGTATAGCCCCAACGGGGTTGATAGTCCCTTGATGGAGGATATTCTAGAGCCATATAATATTTCCCTGTATAGGAATTAAGTTGAGGAATCAACTTTTCTGGAGAGGATAAAATATCCACTGATTCTTGAATATTTCTAGTTTGCTCGTCTAACTTATTAATTGAGTGTTGGATGTAATCATTCCGTTGGTTGGTATTATGTTGAAGTTGAGTGATCAATTCTTGATTTTCTCTATTTTTTTCATTAAGCAATTCCTCAATTTCTGCTAAACCTAAAGCTTTGTTTCGGATTTTTTTTAACCAATTTTTGATTGCGTTCATACTATCTATAAGTTAGGATAATGTAAATAATTATTTCCGATAACCGAGATGAGATTAGGGGTCGAAGTGGTAGTCACCTACCACGACTCCCATTCCGAACCGTGCATGAGACTTTCACCTCACACGGCTCTCGGCAATTAGTCCTTTGTCATAGGTACTGTTAACACATCGTCTTTCCATTCATAGCCATTTTCTAACCAATCGTAGAGGTAGTCATTTTTGCTTTTGACATCATGACAGTGACGATGTAGAGCTTGAAGATTGTTGTAGGTATCCTTTCCACCTTTCGATTTGGGGATAATGTGGTCAACTTCTATCAAGTCTTCAGGTGTAAAGTATTGCTTACATTGAGGACATATACCTTTTTGTTTCTTTAAGAGTTTTGCGACTCTTGTTGGTGTCCCAGAATATGTACCTCGTCTTTTGCTCCAGTAAGTCCAGTTTCCGTCATAGGGTGAAGCTTCAGGTTTAACCCATGTGTGTCTCAATATTCCTGTTTCGGCGTGGTGATAGAGGACTGCTCCTTTTGTTTGGAATGTCCAGAATCCGTGTTTTCCGTATGAGAAATATTTTTTAAGAGCTTTAATCAATGGTGTCTCTTTCTTTTTCCTGCTTACTGTCCAAGCTCTAAGCATATTCCATAATATGTTGTCTTCGGATTTGAATGTTTTCTTACTGCAAACATTTCGGTAGTAATTACACCATCCTGGGATTATGGGATTTAATCTTGTGATTAATGCTTTTTGTGGGGCTTTCTTGTTGGCCTTGATGGCCTCTTTGATTGCCTCATGGTGAGCTAGTATTTTTTTCTTGCTTGGCTTGATTAGTGTTTTGAATCCAGTTAGTTGTGCATTTTTTCCACCTGTTTTACTAGAGTGGTGTTTACCCTTGGGGTATGACCTAATATTGAATCCAAGGAAATCGAAGCCTGGTTCAATGGTTTTACCATTATGGACAATACTTTTTAGAGTGTGTCTTATGGAAGTCTTCTCTGGTTTTAGTTCCAATCCGACTTTTTCTAACCATTGTGCAACTAGATTTTTACATTGTAGAATAACATCGTAATCTGTATGAAGAATTACGAAATCATCGGCGTAGCGGATGATTTTGGGTTTATATCCCTGTTTAAGACTGCCATCTTCTCTCCGTTTTGTACGGGGGAAGTAATTTTCTATGTCTATTATCATTCCGTGTAGTGCAATGTTAGCCAATAATGGACTTATTACACCACCTTGAGGTGTACCTGAATCTGTTTCCTCAAAAATGCCCTTGTCCATTACACCGCATTCCAACCATTGTTTAATGATTCTTTTGATGTTGTGTGGACAATCTACTTTGGACAGTAGGTAATCATGGTTAATCTTGTCGAAGCATTTGGCGATATCTGCATCTAGAACATATTTTGCATTCGTTTTTATTGCTAAAAATATTCTACTGATAGCGTCTTGTGCGCTTCTGCCTGGACGGAAGCCATAAGATGTACCCTCAAATTGGGCTTCCCAGTATGGTTCTAAGGCTGATTTAACCAAGGCTTGCATTGCTCTATCTTTCATGGTGGGTATCCCCAGTCCACGTTTTTCATCTCTTCCAGGTTTAGGTATCCAAACCCGTCTGAGTGCCTTGGCTTTGTAACCTTTTAACCTTAGTTCGTTAACTAACTTTAATCTTTGGTTAGGTCGTAATGACTTTTTCCCATCAACTCCAGCAGTTTTCTTACCTTGGTTGTCTTGGGTCACTTTGCGAATGGCTAAGAGCTTTGCGTAATGTGACTTTAACAGTAACTTCTGAAGCTTTTTAGCTTTGACTTTATTACCTGATTTAACAGCTTGAAATATTCTTTTTTGAAGCTTAAACACTTTCCTCTGGACTTTTGCCCAGTTTATGGTGTTCCATTCTGGCGTAGTCTTGGTTATACTCGCATTCGACATTTAACTACCTCTAATAGAGACTATTTCTTCTAATTAACCAGCAATACGTCAGCTTATCCATATTCATTACAAATAGGCATTAGCAACTTAATTGCTTCTCACATCCATGACCCTTGCGCTTAAGTTTGTCACTACTTACATCATCGACCTGATGGTAAGAGCAGTCATGGACTTAATTCGTTCCGTTGGTTTGGGTGTATTGGTTTTAGGTTTCATCTCTCCCCCAGGTTACTTTTAGGAATCGTTGTGGATGTTACGAAGAAAACTCCACTTTTCACCTTGTTCTTTTGAACGCAGCCTGTCAAACAGATTTGGCTACTTGGAGGTCTTGAGGGTTCAGGACGATGATTCAGCGTAATGCTTAACCGTGACCAATTGACTGGAGGAACGACTTGCCATGCTGTTTCATGACGGGTTCCCCTTTTAACCCTGCTTCTATCCTGAGTTTACTAAGTCCAAAACGGAGGGTTAAGTTGTCACTCTTAGGATTGCTCCCTTGATTCCGAGTGTGGCTCCTTTAGCCAACAAACCAACAGTTATCTAGTTTTCTAGGTTCTAGACTAGCTACACACCTGTATTTAGTACAGGCTTTCTAGCTAAACGAATCGCACCTTAATTACCCCCACACTCCCCACACTCCCTATGCCATAAAAGTTTCCAGCCTATCCGAGTAGTATTGACTGGCTTCCCTTCCCAGTCTTCACAAGTTACGGCTTCTACTGTAAACGCTTTATAGGGATGAACAGTACACTTTAAACAGGTTTCTCCTGTATGAAAAGAACAGCGATCGCAAGGTATTTGGTGGAGTTGGCGCAAATAAAGATATCCATCTTCAATCGCAAAGAAAATTGCACAGAAAAAACATAACAAAACCAACCAAATAAGTAGAGGACAAATCCAACCCATTTGGAGCATAATAATCTTGGGTAATATCATAAATACTCTCTAGATGAGACAAACAAATTGACATAGAGACATTTCTTCAACGAATAGTAGAATGAAAGTTGCTCTACATTCCACTTATCCATTATTTAAACAATGTCTCTATAGAAAGAACCGATTAACTATGACACCGATTGAAACATTTTAGGATCTACTTTTGATTGGTCTACATTCTGCCAAAAATTTCTAATTTTCTCACCCACTAATTCGGAATTCATATAATGGAAAAAATGCCTTCCTTGGGAACATTCCCATAAGATGTCCCCTGATTTTAACCAGGGTTTCCAAGCATTTAATTGATAAGGAGAAATAACCATATCGTCTTGACTACCCCCAACAAACAAAGGAACGGAAACCAGTTGCGGTGTAACGCTCACTTGTTCTACTAAGGTATTAGGAGAAGGAGAAGACAATAAATCTTGCTCCAACAGATAAATTAATAATTCGTTTTTAAAAGGACATTGACGACCAAAAAGCGTAGAAACCATTTGGCTCAAAATGGTGTGGCGATCGCAGGGCAAAGTCTTGAACATGGCATAATAATGAGTCTGCCAGTCCACCGCTAAATTAGCCCCTACCGATAACAAAGTCAAAGACTTAACTCTTTCAGGATGACGTTGTGCATAGATCATCCCTAACCAAGCACTGGTACTATGACCAATGAGATGTACCGGTTGCTTCAGTTGTTTAAGATAGTCGTGTAACAACACAAAAGCAACGTCAAGGGTGATAGGTTCATCTGGGGTTTGATTGTATTCCCATAAAGCGACGGCATGATCTTGGGACAGTTGACTGATTAAAGGACGGTTAAACCTCTGTAATATAGGACTGACACTTAACCATAAAGCATTGGGAACAGAAGACATAACAAACTCCAAACTGAAGACAATTTAAGGCACAATAAAGATAGAGTTCAAGAGGAAAGTTAAGTGGATGTCTATATAGTGTCCTGATAAAACCCTTAGACACCCCTTAACTCCTTTTTATTTACTTACACTTGTCCGAGATTATTGAGCGCGTTTTCTACTTTTTTGAAGTCAAAGCCCATAGCACGTAAAGCGTGCCATAAATGACCTTGTAAGAAGAAAAAGGCTAAAAAGAAGTGTGTATTAGCTAACCAGCAACGTGCAGTATGCGCACCAAATTCTAAGTTGGCTGTATCAGCAAAGTAAGGGCTAATGCCTAACTTGACATCTAATACAGGACCGTAAAATTCGGGGGGATAAGCTAAGGTGTTAACCGCACAGAAATAAGCTGCGACAAACCCTGCTAAGGCAATACCACCTAAAGAGTAGGATAAGATGGCTTCTCCTGAGAAAATGAGAGCTTTTCTTGCCCATGCCATAGGAGGAACAACAATGTGCCAAATACCACCGCCAATGAGTAACGCACCCACATAAATATGACCACCAATTAAGTCTTCGAGACTGTCAACCGCAGCAAAATGGGTTTGATAGCCATAGATCACTAAGGGATCTAAGGTGGGTTGGGTTACTAAACGAACCGCCTCTGTGGTGGAATCGTATATACCGCCCCAGAACATCGCTTTTCCTACCAATAGTAAGGCAGCGACACCCAAGAATAAGAGATGATGGCCTAAAATAATGCCAAGTTTTTTGGGATCGTCCCACTCAAAATGAAAGCGACTTGCGCCTCCTTCTGTGGTTTTTAGATCCTGGGGAGCTTTTAAGAGATGAAATAAAGCACCCGCACCTAATACGGCAGATGAGACCAGGTGTAATACCCCAATAACAAAGAAGGAATATGTATCAACAATTTCTCCTCCTTGTCCTACACCGAAGCCTAAAGTGGCTAAATGGGGTAGTAAAATCAACCCTTGTTCTCCCATAGGTGAATCGGGAACGTACTTAGAGAGTTCAAATAAAGTAAACGCACCAGCCCAAAACATGATTAAAGCACCTTGAGCCGCGTGGGCAACGATGAATAATCCTGATTTTTCGGCAAATCGGGCATTTCCTGCCCACCAGTCATAACTGACGTTGGGATTTTCGTAAGTTTGCATCATAGTTTTCAATGAACTACACAATTGCCACTTATTGGGAATTGATATCAATAAGCTTATCCTCAATCTATAAAGATTGGCAAGTAAATACTATTAAGAATTGTTTAAGTGTGGAATAATCACCAGAAAAGTATTAGGGTAAACTTTATAAATATTTAATTATTTTCCGTTGTTTTTTGATGATTTTTCTTTTACATTTAAGCTGTCTTTTCAACGTTTTTTGAGGATAGCCAACCATGATTAAGGATTTATTAAAAGTAGCAGATGTATCAGAAACAGAGACTAAAACTCTAGGGGATAGCAACCATCATAAGTTAGCATTTCAGTTAGAGATAATAGCCGATCGATTAGAATTGATGATGGAAAATATGGCAACAGGGAAAAGCTTAGATAGTGAGTGTTACAGCTTAGAGGAAGATTGTGAAAAGTTGAGAGAATACTTATATAGAGAAACCTTCAAAGATAGAATTCCTCGCTATCAGCAAATGCTTACTCTTATGTCTGCCACCAAAGTTGCCCTCTCAGAGATTTATTTTGGTTCATCTTTCAAGATGAAGTTAGAGTTCAATCAAGACAATAACAATAAACATCCAGAAACAGTGCATAAAAATATGTTAACCGTTAAAAACAATACCCAGAAAATGAGAACAATCTCTCAAATTTTAGCGGTTTCATAAAAATCTGAAAAAAACTTTAGACTCAAAGTTAGAAGTCGGTTGAGTATGATTGACAGCCCTTGCCATTTTGTGTATCTTAAAAATGTCATTGTGGGGGAACTACTAATCTCCTAAACCCTCTAACCCTGATCAATAGTGCTGTGCCTCAGTATTGATCCCCTCTGACTCCTAACTTCTGAGTCCTAACCTATGACTAAATCGATTATTGAGCTTCAAAATCTAGAAAATCAGCAAATTTTGACAATAAACCCTCCCAACAGAGGATTATCCCCACAAGGAAACCTACAAATACCTGGGGATAAATCTATTTCTGATCGCGCTTTGATGTTGGGGGCGATCGCAGAAGGGGAAACCATCATTTAAACCCCGTCGTTAACGGCGGGATTTTTAAAATTTCTGGTAGGGACATAATAATATTATGTCCTTAATTTTTGCTATTATACAGTTATTAAGTCTTATAAGATAAATCCTATGATTGCTTTATCTGAATCTTTTCCTGTTACCCCTGAAGAATATCTTGAATGGGAAAAACACCAAGAAATTAAACATGAATATAGAGACGGAGACATTTATGCAATGGCCGGTGCATCTGATGCTCATGTTACTATAGCAGGGAATATCTTTGCTTTATTAAGAAGTAATGTCAGAGGTTCAAATTGTCGGGTTTATCTTAGTGATATGAAAGCTAGACTAGAAAAGTTTAATCGTTTTTATTATCCTGATGTTTTGGTCACTTGTGATACTAGAGATCAAGAAAATAATAATTATAAATGTTATCCTAAACTAATTATTGAGGTTTTATCAGACTCCACAGAAGCATTTGATCGAGGGGATAAATTTATTGATTACCAAAGCTTAGAAAGTTTAGAAGAATATGTTTTAATTAACACTAAACATCAGCGAATTGAATGTTTTAGAAGAAATGAGCAAGGGTTATGGGTATTAGAAGTTTATCATGCAGACTGTGAAATTTTTATTCTCAAAAGTATTAATTTTCAGAGTTCCTTAACAGCGATTTATGAGGATGTAATATTCAATTAGTATAATTGTAGGGTGTATTAGCAAAGCGTAATACACCAAAAATTGTTCAATTTTTTAACTAAAATGGTGGCCTGCGACGGACTTTGATATTCTTATTCACCATCAACATTATAGCCGTCTAACCCACCCTACTTTAAACCCAGATTCCGCACTTCAAAAAGTAGCATTAAATACTACAAGCCTGGGTTTAATAATTAAGTATAATTGCTTAAGCTCTTGAAGACAAAAAAGTGGGATAATTGCTTAAGTTGTTTCCTCTGTAAAAAAAGAGCGAAAAATGTCTTATTTAGAAGAAATACAAGTTAAAAATTTAGACCATTTAGGGATAGTAGCTGGTTTAATTGATGAAATAGGAATAGTCAAAATAATTAATAATAAATTAGGAATAGATGTTAGAGAAAAAATCTCAGCAGGTACAGTAGTTAAGTCTATTTTAATCAATGGACTAGGATTTGTTTCAAGACCTCTATATTTATTCAGTCAGTTTTTTCAAGATAAAGCCATTGAGAAATTGTTAGGAGAAAGAATTAAACCTGATTACCTTAATGATGATAAAATTGGGAGAGTAATGGATGAATTATATAAATATGGACTAAATGATATTTTTATTGAAGTAGTTTTAGAAGTAATTAAAAAATTTGAAATAGACCTTTAAATACTCCCATTTAGATTCCACATCATTTCATTTAGATGGAGAATATAAAAGGGAAGAAGATAAAGAGAAACAGGAAGAAGAAAAAATTATTAAAGAAAGACCAATGTTTATTAAGAAAGGATATCTCGGGATCATAGACCAGACTTAAAACATGTGTCTTGGATTTTATAACAAGCCAAGATGGGATATCCCATATTTGTACAATAGGAAGGGAAATGATCTGATAAAGTGTATTGAAAAGTTTAGTAGAATGCAAAGCAATAAGGTTGCAGAACAAGGATGGGAAAAGCTTAAATGTG
>NZ_AADV02000026.1 GCF_000167195.1 Crocosphaera watsonii WH 8501
TAGCGTAAAATTTACGCTAACAATTGTTTTTTATCTAAAGTCCAATTCCTCAAAGAATTGTAAGTTTAACTCAACCGCATATTCGTCCAATAGTGAGGAGAAAAGCAGGAAAACCAATAGAGTTTGGAGCTAAACTCTCAGTAAGCTGTGTAGATAACTATGTGTTTCTATACAAAATAAGTTGGGAAAACTTCAATGAATCTTGTCATTTTAAAGAACAAGTAGAAAAGTATAAAGAAACGTTTGGCTATTATCCCGAATCCGTCCATGTAGATAAAATTTATCGAACTAGGGAAAACAGAAATTGGTGTAAGGAAAGAGGGATAAGAATCAGTGGTCCGAAGTTAGGAAGACCTCCGAAAAATGTCAGTGAAGAAGAAAAGAAACAAGCCCACTCCGATGAATGCTTCCGTAATGCTATTGAGGGAAAGTTTGGACAAGCTAAACGAAGATTTAGCCTAAATCTCGTGATGACAAAACTCCCTGAAACCTCCATTACATCTATTGCTATTACATTTTTAGTTGTCAATCTTTCTAAACTTCTGAGGCAGTTTTTGTCGCTTTTTTTGTCCTTATTTACTAATAATAGAACAGGGGAACTCATCAAGCCGCCTTTCATTAATTTTGATTATACTTTAAACAATTTTTATGTACTAAAACTTATTGATTTGTCAGAAAATTCTTGGTCAAAAGTGGCATAAATTTTGGAGAAACTTTTTCAGCAAACCCTAAGTGATGCTTATTCTCAATGCTTACAAAGTGTAGCGTTAAATCTCTCACGGGCTTACCAAAATTTCTTTGATAAAAGAGCTTCATTCCCTCGATTCAAATCAAAGCATGGTCGGCAATCGATGAGTTATCCTGCTAATGTTACCTTTGAAGGGGATTACATCAAGCTAAATCGAAAGATCGGTAAAATTTATTGTCGTCGTCACCGAGATTTTGAGGGAACGATTAAGACAGTTACGATCTCAAAAAATAGTGATGGTAAATATTATGCCTCTGTATTAGTTGATGATGGTTTAGATAAACCAGAAGCTTCAACAGAGGGGAAAGCTATAGGAATAGATTTAGGATTAACCGATTTTGCTGTTACCAGTGATGGTTCTAAATTTGATAATCCTAGACATTTAGCTAAACATCAACAGAACTTGAAGCGTAAACAACAAAAATTATCTCGTAAACAAAAGGGGAGTAATACTAGGAAAAAAGCTAGACGGTTAGTAGCTAAAGTCCATTCCAAAATCTCTAGATGTCGGGAAGATTTTCTGCACAAACTATCCCGTAAGATAGTCAACGAAAACCAAGTTATTGCTGTAGAAAATCTCAATGTCAAAGGCATGGTAAAAAATCACAAATTAGCTAAAGCTATCAGTGATTGTGGTTGGGGAATGTTTTGTACAATGCTTAAATACAAGGCAGAAAGGGAAGGGAAAACTTATGTTGAAGTTGATAGGTTTTTTCCTAGTTCTAAGACTTGTCATGTCTGTCTAAATCAAGTGGAAAGCTTACCTCTTGATATTAGAAACTGGACTTGTGAACATTGTCATACAAACCATGACCGCGACATCAACGCCTCAATAAACATTAGAAATGAAGCCTTACGGATATTGTCGTTAGGAACTAGCGATACTGCCAATGGAGGGAGTGTAAGACGGCTAGGGGGTAAGATTTCTTGTCTCTTAGACGCAACTCCTAATGAGATTGGAAGCCCGAACTATATTGCTTGCAATTAGTTGGGGTAGTTCACCCAAATTTCAACCTTGAGTCAAAAGCTTTTTCTCAAAAATTTCTCATAATTGTTTCTAGAAACGTCTTCTTTCTGAAATACTGTAGAAAATGCCCATGAAAACCGAGAGAGCGATCAACAGCAAAATAACAATTCCTGGTATAAATCCTAAGATTCCTAACCCTCTCAAAATATAGGTGGTTAAGGTAATGACAATAGAACTAATCAAAGCTATGGTAATAAAAGAAGGTTTAAATGAAGTAGATTTGCTCATTGTAACTATTTTAAAATTGATATTAACTGTCCAGTTAGGCCACAGTTTCTAGACGTTTTAACATAGCTGCCCTTGCTTGTTGGGCTAAACTATCATCGAGGGGCGTTAACTGGATTTCCCTTTGATATTTTTCTTGTAATGCGGTTTTAATTAACCAGTCAGCAACAAAAGGATTTTTGGGTAATAAGGGTCCGTGGGAATAGGTAGCGATCGCATGACGATAAAAAGCCCCTTCGTAACCGTCTTCCCCATTATTGCCGTATCCTGACTTAACCTTGCCCAAGGGTTGTACATCTCCTAAATAAGTTCGTCCCCCATGATTTTCAAAGCCTATAATAATCGGTGCTTGACCTAACATTTGTTGTAAATCTTCTGCTAGGGGAGAAGCAGTAATTTCAAACACCACATTACCAATACAACGAGAAACATTCGGCCCTGGATGTTTGGTAACTAAATCTAATAATCCTAACCCCTCGATGCGCTGGCCTAAGGCCGGTTCGTAATAATGGCCTAAAAGTTGAGGTGATCCACAGGTAAACACTCCGGGGGTTCCTCCGTCTAACTTATTGCGTAGGATATCAGCCTTTGCCCCTTGTAAGTCTCGCATAACGATTTCTTGTTGACGATCTTGGGCCCCACCACCAACAATGACATCGACACTCTTAAATAAATCTGGTTCTGTTTGCTGATCCAAAGGAAGAATAGTTACAGGAATATCCCGCCATTGACAACGGCGTTGTATGCAGATAACGTTACCGCGATCGCCGTAGGTACTCATTAAGTTAGGGTAAAGCCAACCGATGGTTAAAGAAGGGGGTTCAGACATAGAGCAATTAACAATTAACAATTGATTGATTTGGAGACTATCGTAAACTTGCTGATTGAACTAATAATAAGCTACCGGCGGCCAATCCGAGAATATTGGGTAACCAAGCTCCCAGAAACGGGGTTAAAATGCCCCAAATACCGAGGGAGGTACTCATAAAGGCTAGGAGATAGTAACCGAAAATTAAACCCACACAGACCCCAAAACTGGTGGACTTATTGGTGTTCTGGGGTCTAACCCCAATGGCTGCCCCTACTAAACCAAAGATTAAACAAACGAAAGGTAGGGCGTATTTTTCTTGAAGACGAACCTGAACCTTTCTGATGCGCTTCTCATTGCCACTTAATTGCATGGCTTTGAGATATTCTTTGGTTTCGGCGATGGTCATTTCTGTGAAATTTTGACGACGGTTAGCTAAATCTAAGGGGGCCCGGGGTAAGGCCAGTTGTTGATGTTGAAAGCGGACAATATTGCGATAGGAACCATCTGGGGCAATCAGGTAAATGGTGCCATTAAAAAAGTCCCAAGTATTGCTAGAGATGTTCCAGGTAGCGGACTCAGAGGTAACAATTTGGTTAACCCCTTCTTGGGTACGATCCAAAATGGTCAACCCTTGCATTTGCTCGCCGTTGTATTCTTCTGCGTAGAATAAACGGCTCAAAACCGTGGCTTCTTGGCCGTTTTCTTCTTGAATGGTTTTATATTCGGGATAAACAATATTGCGTTCTTTAAAGTCTGGTCTTTCTTGATTGACTGCCCTTTCTAAAGTAACAGCCGCTTCATGGGTGGCTGCCGGTGCGATCCAATCGTTAACAATGAAGGCGCATCCTGTAACCATGAAGCCAAAAAGAATAACAGGAATGATTAAACGATAAATACTAACCCCCAAACTGCGTAGGGCGATAATTTCGCTGTCACTGGATAAACGAGTATAAGCCATCAAAGCTGCTAATAACATAGCCATGGGGAAAGCCAAACTAACAAAACCTGGTAGTTTCAGCAGTAAAACTTTTAAGGCCACTGATAACATTAACCCTGACTCGGTGACACGACGCACGAGATCGAATAATGACCCAATGGATAAACCTAAAGAGGTGAAAATGCCCATACCAAACAGAAAAGGTAACAGCAGTTCAATAAACAGGTAACGATCCATGATCGATAAACCAGGTATGGGGGGTTTTAGTTTGACTTTAACGGGGTTTGCTTGACCAATATCCATAATGAATGTGTGTGCTTTTAGAGTTGATCTGTGGTCTCTAATTTCCTAAATAATACTGTCGCACCAAAGGATTGTTATATATTTCTTCGGCACTGCCGGCGGCTAAGATTTGACCGTCCCTCATAATATAAGCCCGATTGGTAATGGCTAAGGTTGCTTGAACATTGTGATCGGTGATCAAAATACCCATTTGGCGATCGCGTAATTGGGCGATCATGGTTTGAATTTCTGAGACAGCGATGGGATCTACCCCGGCAAAGGGTTCATCTAAGAGTAGAAAGTCTGGTCCGTGTTTCCCCACCGCTAGGGAACGAGCTAACTCGGTTCTTCTTCTTTCCCCTCCGGAAACTTGGGAGCCTTTAGTATGGGCAATTTTTTCCAGACGAAATTCTTTGAGCAAACCATGAAGGCGTTGGGGCCGTTGTCGAAAGGGAACGTTAGTTTGTTCGAGGGCTACTTGAATATTGTCGGCTACACTCAGATGACGAAAAATACTGGGTTGTTGAGTCATGTAACCAATACCGAGACGGGCCCGTTTATTCAAGGGTAAACGAGTCACTTCTTGTTGATTTAACCAAACTTTGCCTTTATTGGGTTTAATGAGACCAGTGGCTATATAAAAGGTGGTTGTTTTCCCTGCTCCATTAGGACCGAGGAGTCCAACTATTTCCCCAGGGGCAACTTTAATGTTGACACGGTTAACAATGTCTCTTTTTCCGTAGGTTTTATGGATATTTTCTAAAATCAGTGTCATAGATCGGGATTTAAAAGTCGGGAGTGGGCAAGGTGGTGTCTAAGGGGGGAGCCGGTGACACGGGAGCAGGTTGAGAGGGGTTGTTTTGGTTTTCTGTGACGAGGTAAATTGATTCTACTTGTTGGGTTGTTTCTGGGGTGGCAATGAACCGTCCTTCATCGATGAGATAGGTCATGCTTTCGGCCCGCATACTGTTGCCTTCTTGCAGTACATAAACGTCTCCGGTGAGGACTAAACGCCGTTCTCGGCTAAAATACTGTGCTTGTACAGAAGTTCCTTGTATTTGACGGGCAGGGTAGAAAAATTGTACGTTACCTCTGGCGGTAACTACTCCTGTTTCTGAGTTGGCTTCTTGAATATCGGAGCGAACGGTGAGGGGACTATTGGGGGCTAGGGTTTGCGCTTGTACGTTTCTGGGAGTGGTTTCTAGGGTTAATGTACCCGTGATTATAGCTAAGGTGCAGCCGAGGGTTCCTAGAATGTTTTTCTTTGAGACAATAGGCATGGAAAACATAGTTTAGCTATCTCGTTGATCGCTTTGAGTGTATTCTATTGTTTTAGTGTACTCAATCTTTTTTAGGGCGATCGCTTAATTGTTCAATCTGGCTATTTTTGTTCGACAGAAGGAGTCAATCAAGTCAGGATTTTTTGACTTTCTTGTTGTCTGACTACTCTATTAAGGACTTTGTTGCGTCGCCTTTACATTTTCTTCAAATTCCCATAAAGCTTGACTACTTCCCAATAGGTTAGCTCGTTCTATTAGTTTTGGTATAGCTTCTATAATCTTGACATCAGGAAAATTGAGGCTAATAGAGGATTTTTTATACTCTTTTTCTTGCAAAATATAGATGGTTAATTTACCTTGATGATACACCCATAATTCAGGAACTTTTAACTTTTGATAGGCGGTAATTTCTGTTAAAGAGGTCAAGTCTGATTCTATGGCCAAGTCAGGGGGCGGATCTTGGCTTAAATCTAATCTATTTTTACCAATAACTGCTTGATGATTTTTAATATAAAAGCATTCATCAGGTTCAATTCCTGCTTCCATAGTCTTATTTTTAAAGGTAGTTGAACCTAAAGCTTCCCAAGGTTTTCTTTGAACTTTAAGAATAATTTTAACCAGGTCAGAAATTAATATTTTAACTCGTTCGTGTTCTGGTAAAGGGGACATGATTTCTAAACACTGTTGACTATAAGCTAATCTGAGGTTTCTTTTCTCACCTAATTCCTCTAAAATATTTTCAAATTCCAGCCAACTTAAATTAGGAATACTAATCTTGCTACCGAGATTAAGATATATTTTGTTAATAGGGATTAATACTGTCATAATAATCACGTTTATATATTTTCAGGGAGAATCTGAATATTTCCAAGTTGGGGGGTTTTGTAGCAATTTTTCTACTTCTAAAGAGGGTAGAGGTTTGGCAAAAAAGTAACCTTGCCCTTGTTCACACCCTAATTGTTCTAATTGTTCTAATTGTAATTCTGTTTCAACGCCTTCTGCAATTATATCTAACCCCAAAATATGAGCTAAATGAACAATCGCTCGTACAATTTCTGCGTTTTCGTTATTGGGTTCCATCCGCATAACAAAGGAGCGATCTATTTTTAAGGTATTAACAGGAAACCTGTGTAAGTAACTCAAGGAAGAATAAGCTGTTCCAAAATCATCTAAACAAATTTCAATCTCCCGTTCTTGTATCCCAGATTCCGCACTTCAAAAAGTAGCATTAAATACTACAAGCCTGGGGTTAACAATTAAGTATAATTGCTTAAGCTCTTGAAGACAAAAAAGTGGGATAATTGTTTAAGTTGTTTCCTCTGTAAAAAAAGAGCGAAAAATGTCTTATTTAGAAGAAATACAAGTTAAAAATTTAGACCATTTAGGGATAGTAGCTGGCTTAATTGATGAAATAGGAATAGTCAAAATAATTAATAATAAATTAGGAATAGATGTTAGAGAAAAAATCTCAGCAGGTACAGTAGTTAAGTCTATTTTAATCAATGGACTAGGATTTGTTTCAAGACCTCTATATTTATTCAGTCAGTTTTTTCAAGATAAAGCCATTGAGAAATTGTTAGGAGAAAGAATTAAACCTGATTACCTTAATGATGATAAAATTGGGAGAGTAATGGATGAATTATATAAATATGGACTAAATGATATTTTTATTGAAGTAGTTTTAGAAGTAATTAAAAAATTTAAAATAGACCTTAAATACTCCCATTTAGATTCCACATCATTTCATTTAGATGGAGAATATAAAAGGGAAGAAGATAAAGAGAAACAGGAAGAAGAAAAAATTATTAAAGAAAGACCAATTTTTATTAAGAAAGGATATTCTCGGGATCATAGACCAGACTTAAAACAATGTGTCTTGGATTTAATAACAAGCCAAGATGGAGATATTCCATTATTTGTGAGAGTAGGAGATGGAAATGAATCTGATAAAGCTGTATTTGGAAAAGTTTTAGTAGAATTCAAAAAGCAAATAAAGTTTGATAGTATCATGGTTTGTGATAGTGCTTTATATGGTCAAGAAAATCTCCAACTAATCCAACATTTAAAATGGATAACGAGAGTTCCAATGACCATAAAAAAAGCAAAAGAATTAGTGCAAAATATAGAGGTGGAAGAAGTAAAAGATGAAGATAAAGAAAAAAGAAGTGACCTAAATTTAGAAAGTTATACGTAATTGCTCACCGCAATAAAGAATCTGTCTTGACAACATAAAGGTAAAATCGGGGATTTTTATGTATAGTGGGGGTTATGACCACAAATGCTACCATTGATTCAAAGCTAGTTAGAGCTATCGCCGATGAACAGTTGGCGAACAATGTCTTCATGATTGAGTGGCTAGTCAAGGCACAACAACAGTTATCTCTTCAACAAAGACTGATTGACCAGCAACAACAACAAATCTCTACACAACAGCAAGAAATTGAAAAATTGAAAGAAGAGAGAGATAAGCTAAAAAACCGTAACTCAAAAAACAGTTCAGTCCCCCCATCATCAGACCCACTAAAAAAGCCTTCTGACAAAAAGAAACGCAAAAAAGGATTTAAACGCGGACCAAAATATGACCACCCAGGGAAGACCCGTAATGGTTTTGGTCAGCCCGATAAGATAGTCCCTTTAGAACTAGAAAACTGTCCTGTTTGTGGGGGTTCAGTGGAACGAGATGAAGTAGTTCCTGAAAAAGTCCAGCAAGTGGCTGAAGTAGTAGACCAACCCATAGAAATCAGGGAATATCGTCGCGGATTCTATAAATGTCCTAGTTGTGGATGGTCAGATTACAGTCCTGTTCCATTGGGAGTTAAAGAAGGATTCAGTTATGGGGCGCGATTAAGTAGCATCGTGGGCTGGCTTGGCTATGGGGGTAATCTTACATGGCGTAAACAGGAACATTTTATAGAGTATGTCTTTGGCATTCCCATTTCTCAAGGGAGCCTTGCCAAAATGCACAAATGGTTTCAAGAAAGTTTAGAACCCTTGACCCAACAGTGGTTAAAGTACATCCAGCAGCCAGGAATCCGATGTGTTGACGAAACCAGTTATTGCATCGATGGCATCAAGTATTGGGTTTGGGTAGCCACATCAAATGAGGTCTGTGTGTTGATGTTGGCTCCCACTAGAAGCTCCGCAGAAGTCGAGAAATTGTTAGGAGCAGATTTTAAGGGCATCCTCACCAGTGACTGCTATAGTGCCTACTTTAGACAAAGTGCGATGGCCAAACAGAAATGTCTGGCACATTTAGAACGAGAGTTAGAGTCCCTTAAAACCAGTCGTTTTCAAGCGAATCGAGAATTTGCTGCCGATGTACAGCAAGTTTTAGCAACCGCCCGTATCCATTATCGTCATTATCATGCTCGAAATTTAACCCTTGAAGACTTAGGCTCCAAAAGAACAGAAGTCGAGAACTCACTGCAAAAGATTTTTAAAGCAACTCCCAAAAAAGGATGGCCTTATGATGCACAAAGATTGATTAACCGTCTCAAACGTCATTGGGAAGAGTGGTTCACCTTTCTAACTTATCCTGAAGTCAAACCAGATAATAATGATGCTGAGAGAGCTTTACGTCCCATTGTCATTCACCGCAAAGTAAGTGGGGGAGCAAGAAGCGACTGGGGTGCAGAGTTAGTCACCCAAATGTTCAGTTTTTTAGAGACCATGAGATTACAGGGGCAAAATGCCATTGTCCAATTATGCGAATTATTTTCATTAGCTGGTCGGAGTCCCCCAGGATTAGAGATGTAAAAGGCTCCGGAGCCGATGGGGGATAGATTTTTCTTGATCGCCCTATCTCTCTGCACAAAAATAAACAAGGTTAGCGGATAATCTCCGCTAACAAAAAACTATCTTACTATTCTTTTTCTCATATTGTTGTTTTTATTTGAGGTTTTTAAAAGACTTGATTCTGGGAATGTTAGTCATTAAAATAGCCGTAA
The DNA here is from genome assembly GCF_000167195.1 of Crocosphaera watsonii WH 8501. GTDB lineage: Bacteria > Cyanobacteriota > Cyanobacteriia > Cyanobacteriales > Microcystaceae > Crocosphaera > Crocosphaera watsonii. The sequence continues at coordinate 9,258 of NZ_AADV02000026.1, forward strand.
TAAATTAGCTTAAATTTTACGCTAAATCACAGGGCTTATATTTTTGTTGACTCAACTGATGTTGTTTGTAGTGCTTTTCAATAAGACTTTTTTGTTGCGGTGAGCAGTTACGTCATTTTTGCTTTTGACATCATGACAGTGACGATGTAGAGCTTGAAGATTGTTGTAGGTATCCTTTCCACCTTTCGATTTGGGGATAATGTGGTCAACTTCTATCAAGTCTTCAGGTGTAAAGTATTGCTTACATTGAGGACATATACCTTTTTGTTTCTTTAAGAGTTTTGCGACTCTTGTTGGTGTCCCAGAATATGTACCTCGTCTTTTGCTTATGAGAAATATTTTTTAAGAGCTTTAATCAATGGTGTCTCTTTCTTTTTCCTGCTTACTGTCCAAGCTCTAAGCATATTCCATAATATGTTGTCTTCGGATTTGAATGTTTTCTTACTGCAAACATTTCGGTAGTAATTACACCATCCTCGGATTATGGGATTTAATCTTGTGATTAATGCTTTTTGTGGGGCTTTCTTGTTGGCCTTGATGGCCTCTTTGATTGCCTCATGGTGAGCTAGTATTTTTTTCTTGCTTGGCTTGATTAGTGTTTTGAATCCAGTTAGTTGTGCATTTTTTCCACCTGTTTTACTAGAGTGGTGTTTACCCTTGGGGTATGACCTAATATTGAATCCAAGGAAATCGAAGCCTGGTTCAATGGTTTTACCATTATGGACAATACTTTTTAGAGTGTGTCTTATGGAAGTCTTCTCTGGTTTTAGTTCCAATCCGACTTTTTCTAACCATTGTGCAACTAGATTTTTACATTGTAGAATAACATCGTAATCTGTATGAAGAATTACGAAATCATCGGCGTAGCGGATGATTTTGGGTTTATATCCCTGTTTAAGACTGCCATCTTCTCTCCGTTTTGTACGGGGGAAGTGATTTTCTATGTGTTTCAATGAAACTAACGGAAGAATCTCGAAGTTGATGTCCATGATAAAAGCATTGCCAATTAACCTCTCCAACCTACAGAAAACAGTACTCCAACAAATAGTGAGAGGGACAACAAACCCCTATCGCCTTGTTAGACGAGCCAAGCTAATCTTAGCCGCAGCATCAGGAGAGAGCAATAGTTCGATTAGTCGAAGATTAGAATTAGACCGAGTACAAGTGCGTCAGTGGCGATCGCGATGGTTTGAGGAGAGAGAAAAACTGAGTGCCGCCGAAGAACAACAGGTAACGGAGAAAGCATTAATGGTCTTGATCAAAGGAATTTTAAGCGATCGCCCAAGACCTGGAACAACAAAATCCTTTACGGTCGAACAAGTAGTCCAGATTGTAGCGATCGCTTGTGAAGAATGTGAAAAATCAGACAGACCAGTGAGCCATTGGACACCTTCAGAGTTGGCGGATGAAGCCATAAAAAGAGGAATTGTCGAAAAGATTTCCCCCCGTAGTGTGGGGCGTTTTTTAAAAAGAAGCGACATTACAACCACATCTCGTTCGTTACTGGTTAAATGCCAAAATTGATGATCCCTTAAAATTTAAAAAGCAAGTCAAATATATCTGTGAACTTCATCAAGAAGCTAAAACTTTGTTAGAACAAGGAATTCATTTAATTAGTACAGATGAAATGACAGGGATTCAAGCTCTTGAGAGATTATTTCCGAACAAAAGAATCAAGCCTAAACAAGTAGAAAAAATCGAATTTGAATATGAAAGACACGGAACTTTAAGCTTAATTGCGAACTGGGATGTGGCAAGAGGAAAAGTTGTTAGTCCCTCTATTGGACCGACAAGAACAGAACAAGATTTTTCTGAACATATCCAGAGAACGATTAAGATTGATGAAAAAGCAGAATGGATTTTTATTGTAGATAAACTCAACACTCATAAATCGGAAAGCTTAGTCAAATTAGTAGCAGAAAGCTGTGGAATTACTATTGATTTGGGGAGAAAAGGAAAGGAGGGGATTTTGCAATCTATGGACAGCAGAGCAGATTTTTTATCAGATGAATCTCATCGAATTCGCTTTGTTTATATTCCCAAACATACATCGTGGCTTAATCAAATTGAGTGTTGGTTTTCGATCTTAGTCAGGCGTTTACTCAAAAGAATTACTGTCCGTTCAACTGAAGAACTATCCCCAAAAATTCTCAATTTTATTGATTACTTTAATCAACATTTTGCTAAGCCGTTCGTTTGGAAATTTAAGGGCTTTAAAGATCATAAGTGACTGGTGGATTATTTTTGCTAAGCTGCACTAGTCAAGGCACAACAACAGTTATCTCTTCAACAAAGACTGATTGACCAGCAACAACAACAAATCTCTACACAACAGCAAGAAATTGAAAAATTGAAAGAAGAGAGAGATAAGCTAAAAAACCGTAACTCAAAAAACAGTTCAGTCCCCCCATCATCAGACCCACTAAAAAAGCCTTCTGACAAAAAGAAACGCAAAAAAGGATTTAAACGCGGACCAAAATATGACCACCCAGGGAAGACCCGTAATGGTTTTGGTCAGCCCGATAAGATAGTCCCTTTAGAACTAGAAAACTGTCCTGTTTGTGGGGGTTCAGTGGAACGAGATGAAGTAGTTCCCGAAAAAGTCCAGCAAGTGGCTGAAGTAGTAGACCAACCCATAGAAATCAGGGAATATCGTCGCGGATTCTATAAATGTCCTAGTTGTGGATGGTCAGATTACAGTCCTGTTCCATTGGGAGTTAAAGAAGGATTCAGTTATGGGGCGCGATTAAGTAGCATCGTGGGCTGGCTTGGCTATGGGGGTAATCTTACATGGCGTAAACAGGAACATTTTATAGAGTATGTCTTTGGCATTCCCATTTCTCAAGGGAGCCTTGCCAAAATGCACAAATGGTTTCAAGAAAGTTTAGAACCCTTGACCCAACAGTGGTTAAAGTACATCCAGCAGCCAGGAATCCGATGTGTTGACGAAACCAGTTATTGCATCGATGGCATCAAGTATTGGGTTTGGGTAGCCACATCAAATGAGGTCTGTGTGTTGATGTTGGCTCCCACTAGAAGCTCCGCAGAAGTCGAGAAATTGTTAGGAGCAGATTTTAAGGGCATCCTCACCAGTGACTGCTATAGTGCCTATTTTAGACAAAGTGCGATGGCCAAACAGAAATGTCTGGCACATTTAGAACGAGAGTTAGAGTCCCTTAAAACCAGTCGTTTTCAAGCGAATCGAGAATTTGCTGCCGATGTACAGCAAGTTTTAGCAACCGCCCGTATCCATTATCGTCATTATCATGCTCGAAATTTAACCCTTGAAGACTTAGGCTCCAAAAGAACAGAAGTCGAGAACTCACTGCAAAAGATTTTTAAAGCAACTCCCAAAAAAGGATGGCCTTATGATGCACAAAGATTGATTAACCGTCTCAAACGTCATTGGGAAGAGTGGTTCACCTTTCTAACTTATCCTGAAGTCAAACCAGATAATAATGATGCTGAGAGAGCTTTACGTCCCATTGTCATTCACCGCAAAGTAAGTGGGGGAGCAAGAAGCAACTGGGGTGCAGAGTTAGTCACCCAAATGTTCAGTTTTTTAGAGACCATGAGATTACAGGGGCAAAAGGCCATTGTCCAATTATGCGAATTATTGTCATTAGCTGGTCGGAGTCCCCCAGGATTAGAGATGTAAAAGGCTCCGGAGCCGATGGGGGATAGATTTTTCTTGATCCCCCTATCTCTCTGCACAAAAATAAACAAGGTTAGCGGATAATCTCCGCTAACAAAAAACTATCTTACTATTCTTTTTCTCATATTGTTGTTTTTATTTGAGGTTTTTAAAAGACTTGATTCTGGGAATGTTAGTCATTAAAATAGCCGTAATAAATTAGCTTAAATTTTACGCTAAATCACAGGGCTTATATTTTTGTTGACTCAACTGATGTTGTTTGTAGTGCTTTTCAATAAGACTTTTTTGTTGCGGTGAGCAGTTACTTTACCTTTATTTTTTATTTTTTCTCCTTTTTCTTGGAGACAATCCTTTTTTTTTACTTCTTTATCACTCTTGTCTATTTCTCTTTTTACTATTTTTTATTGATTTTGTTTATCAATTCTCCATCAATTCTTTTCCTAAAATGAACTAGCATTGAAGATTCCAGTGGTGGCTCTTGTTGATAACAATTTAAACCTATAAAGTATTGTAGATAGGGATTTTCTCTAATCTGTTCTATAGTTTCTTTATCACTTGTTCCTAATTTTTCCTTAATAATTAATGTCCCTAATGCCATTCTAAATAGTTTGGCTGGCGCACCTTTTTCTGCTGAAAAAAGTTTAGCATATTCTTCCTCAAAATCATCCCAAGGTATCAACTCTGCCATGATTACCCAACGATTATTGGGGGACAATTTGCCCTCGAAAGGTAATTCAAATTTTTCTGGGGGCGGTAAAGGTTGCTCCTCTTTTCGATACATTTGTTCTTGACCAACAACTGGGAGGTGTTTCTACCAATTATAGCGGTTTGTAGCCGACAAAGCTGATCTTTTTTGCGATCGCGAATATGGGTGTAACCTTTTAAAGAATAGGGTTTTGCTTTTATTCAGCAAACCCTAATTAGTCATTTTCTCGACTCATTCACCCTTTGAACTCTCTATAAATTGATTGCTTTGAACTTAGCTCAAGAACAAATAGTTCCCATTCCTAACCTCTGGTTGAAATGAGAACTATTGAGCAATTTTGATTAAAATTAACGACTGTAGTAGCTTCTTTCAGCTTCTAGTTGCTGAACTAAACTATTTTGTCCTTTCGATCTGGCAACTTCTAAGCGATGTTCCAAGCTTTTCAAAATGTTAGCACGATGGAGACGAGCGACATCATTTAAGTGTTTTGGATTATTAGTCATAACTCACCTCTATCTATGCTTTTAATGATTGGACGTTTACACCCATCTCAGCAGCAATACGGTGCAACATGGACAGTTGACGATGTTGTTGTTTGCTACGATTTTGGGCTATTAAGAAACGAGATTTAGACTTTGAAGTATCTAACTCGTTTAAGTGAGTACCGATGTTGTTATTAAAGAGCATAACGCCTCCTTCTAAATCGTGGTGGATTGAATGAGGCGCGTTCCTTCGGGATATTTTTCCCTACTTCCGTCTGCTGATAGCAGCAGATGAACGATTTATCCTGTTACATCTATAGCTTAACATTTTTTTTAGTCTGTGCCTACTATTTCCGTTCTGAAAAACTTAGATAAACTATGACAGACTTAGACTAAGTTGGACATAGTCTGTACTGGACTGGGAGGACTTGCAGTTTCTAGGTTACTCCTGCTCACCACCATGATTATGAAGTTGTCATCTGTCAAGGATTAAAGTGCGAACTCTACCTTATCGGTTACTTAACAGATGCCAGTCGTCCCCCTGTTTCCAGGTTTAGACTGAACGAATCGCACTCACGGTCTAAGAAAAAACCACAAGACGGACAAATAAACGTCCTATCAGACAGTTTTAGGTCTTTGTTGACCTCACCGCAATCTGAACAGGTCTCCCGTCTTAATAGGGAACGTTTCCTTAATTTCCTTGCGTTCACTGCCCCCAAAGGGCGGATTAGCTAAAATAATATCAAACCTGTCCTTAGTATGAACTACGCTTATCCGCTTCGCGCTCGATAAGCGTTTCTGAAGCCTCTTCGGCCCTAGTTGCCTCATGGTTCAGCACTCGGTAGAGGCTATGCCTATGCCCAACAGATATTCAACTAACTTAAATATAAAAATGAAAAGCCTCCGGGCGTCTTGCCGTGTTTCGACTCCAAAGGCGTTTTCATATCACTCTTACTCCTCACACACAACAATAATCTATCAAGTTAAATAGTAGACGGCAATCTACACTATGACACTTTATAAACTGTCACAATGCTCAGTGGCAGTTTTCAGCATTGGGTGTGTCGGTTAAAATATGTCAATCAGTATCTAAAGTTGATTAGTCTTTTTCGTCACCTAAGATTGCTAGGTTAGGCTTTATAATTGGGCATACTATGGAAAGGAATCTCACTCAGTCAGTTGGCAACAAGACAGGAAAAAATGAGCAAATCGTCCTAGACGGTACTGCCGAAGTGGGAAACTAAAAGATAGTCAAATTTTCTTGATTTATATTATTTGCACCTATGAATTTTTTAAAGTTTCTTTCGCCTTTTATTTTCAATGTAGTAGAGGGATTTACCCCTATTTTATTATCTTTAGTTTTGGGTGTATCTCCCTGTAATTCCGCAGAAAATATTATTTTAAAAGCTGGATTATTAAATCATAAGATTGCAGTTGAAGATTTAGATGAATTCCTAGAAACAGGGGAAATATCTTCTAGTTTACAACCTTATCAATTCCTACTAACAAGTGAAATACAAGAAGTTTTATCCCAAAATATTAATATTGATCCTGTAATAGCAGAACAATTTTTAAATGACATTTTCAAAAGTGATGATGGACAAAGATTATTAAAACAAATAAGTCAAGCCTTACCTGATAGTAGCTCTTCGGAACTAAAAGAAGGACTAAAATTACTTTTAAAACAAACCAATAATTTTAACTTTATTAATTTTTTACGGGTTTATCCTCAAGAAACTTTGACAATTGATTTATCAAAAGCTGCAATCTTAGGCTTAAAAATGAATGAGTCCTTTTTACATAGTCGCTTAATTAATGCTCAATTTAAAAAAGGGTTAAAAAACTCATCAAACATCGAGATTCAACCTAAATTTGACCCTACAGTATCAGGACAAAAAAGTATATCTATAGAAAGAAATGTTCTCTATGATCGGAGCCGAAACCGTTATATTGCCTTGGATATTTACACCGCTAAAAAAACCCATGGTCCGTTGGTGGTTATGTCTCATGGATTTGCATCAGATCGTCGTTTTTTGCGCTATTTAGCTAAACATTTGACTTCTTACGGAATTACTGTGGTTTCTGTAGAACATCCTGGAAGTGACATTCATGCCCTACTTAAAACAGCAACAGGAATAAACTCAAGTCAAATTTTGCCATCAGAGGAATTTATTGATCGACCTCAAGATATTAGTCTTGTTTTAAATAAATTAACTCTTTTAAATGAAAACACTCGAAAATTTAAAGGAAAATTTAATACTCAAGAAGTCAGTATAATTGGTCATTCTTTTGGGGGTTATACAGCCCTAGCATTAGGGGGCGCATCCTTAGATTTAAAAACCTTGAGAAGTTTTTGTCAAAAGGAGTCTCCCTTAAAGCGATCGCCGGCAGATTGGCTACAATGTGCAGCAGGAGAATTGCCTTATCCTCAAAGAAATTTTCAGGATAATCGTATTCGACAAATTATCATTTTTAATCCCATTATTGGTGAACTATTTGGTAATAATTTATCTCAAATTAAAGTACCAACTTTAATTTTATCTGCCTCGGATGACGGGATTACCCCCACTATTTCCCATCAATTAAAACCGTTTCAAGAACTGTCTACGGAAAAATATCTAATCATGGCCATGGGAGGAACTCACATGAGTGTTACTGATATGAATAGTATGAACAGTATGATGGGACAGAGTACCCTAGTTAGGGAAATTATGGGAGAAAAAGCTGAACCAGTTCGTCGCTTAGTACGGGGGGTTAGTTTAGCTTTTATTCAACAATTAACTGAGGAAAAGTCTCGGTATAAAGTATTTTTAACACCTAGTTACATTGAATCTTTATCTCAGGGAAATTTAAACTTCCGTCTGGGAACAGAACTACCTATGACTGTGAAAACCTGGATTAATGTTACTAATATGAAACAACCAGAAGCTAATTTATGGTCTCTAAAATCCAAATTAACCCCCATACAAAATATTCAACAGTATTTTGTCAATGCACGACAACTTTTATTACAACCTGAATACAGCACAGAAAAACTAAATGATTTATTTACTGGGTTACTTCATAATCATGATGATAAGCTAGATAAATGGAGTTGAGTAGGAGTATGGCATTTCTAAACTTACTCAACCGAAATATTGATAGACTTGGCAAAAGACCGCTACGAAACCGTTTCCGTTTCTAAAGAAGCAATGGCATCAGGAATACTAGAGGAGGGGGCTTCAAATTCCCCCTTGATTACATATTCCAAACGTAACTTTAACCATGTAATAAATTCAGAATTTTTAGCAATAACGGCAACACAAGGTTGAGGACATTTTGCTTTAATTTCAGCAAATTCTGGCGCTTCAATAAAAGCTGGTTGTTTGACTAACCAAAAATCAATTTCTTTCTTTTTTTCTTGGTAGTGTCTGACTCTTTCTCTCAACACTTCATCTAAAGGTTCTTCTTCTAACAGGAAGCGTTGGCTGGCTAAAACGTAATAATAGGTGGTCATTGCTGAATGATTAATTGCTATTTACCCAATTACTATTATTCAATCCAAGGGGACATTATAGCTCAGGGTTCATTAATAATTAATAATTCAAAACTCCCCTCTCATGGCCAGTTTCATTTCTTTAACCGCCCTTTCCATCCCCACTAACACCGCACGACTGACAATGGTATGACCAATATTTAACTCTTCCATTCCTGGTAAACAACCCACAGGATAGACATTTATATAGGTTAACCCATGACCGGCATTAACCCGTAAACCTAAGTTTAATGCTTGTTCGCAACCTAATTTTAACGATTCTAATTCCTTTTGGCGTATTTCTGGGTTTGGTGCATCGGCATATTTTCCAGTGTGGAGTTCTATAAATTTCGCTTGGGTATCAGCAGAGGCTTTAATTTGTGATTCATCTGCATCAATAAAGAGGCTCACAGGGATGTTTGCGCTTTGGAGGCGATCCACCACATTTTTTAGTTTTTCCAAGCTTCCAGCTATATCTAAGCCCCCTTCTGTGGTAACTTCTTCCCGTTTCTCTGGGACAAGGGTAACATAGTCTGGTTTAACATCTAGGGCAATGGACACCATTTCTTCAGTGGCTGCCATTTCGAGATTAAGATGGGTGCGAACGGTTTCTCTGAGTAAGCGAATGTCTCGATCTTGTATATGACGGCGATCTTCCCTCAAATGCGCCGTAATACCATTTGCCCCCCCTAACTCCGCTAAAACCGCAGCCGCAACGGGATCGGGTTCAACGGTTCGTCTGGCCTGGCGGACAGTGGCAACATGATCGATATTAACACCAAGGGTGAGCAATTTTATCTCTCCTCATAACTAGAGAATTTTATTTTTTTATTATTGAAATTGTACAATATATCCAGAAGTTAATGAAGAGAAAAAATGCCTAGTTATCCTGGACTCTCAAGCGAAGCCTTTCGTCACCCTCTAGATAAACAATCTGAAGAAACCTTAAGAAGTGTTCCTGGTTTTGATCTGGTTGCTACTAGCTTTATGGAGTATCTTTATGAAAGACCTCAGCAAATTTCTTTGATGGGAAATAGTATTAAGGTGGGGACTCGTCAATATAGTACCTTATATTGAAAGAATTAAAAATCAAGAGTAACTCTATTATATTGGTAATGTGACGGTTAAGTAATAATTATTTACATTTACCTTAACTATCTTCTTCTACTGCTTCAAAATCAATGCGTTGATAAATATCTTTTAAAGAAATTTCCCAATTAACTGAACCTAATTTTAAAATAGCATCTTCTCCTGTATAAAAATTAACTAACCAACTATTATGATCTTGTTTAATATATTGAGTAATTGAGTAACGATCTTGCTCTATTAAAATATATTCTTGAAAGGTAGGAAGGGAACGATAATATTCAAATTTATCTCCTCGATCATAAGCTTCGGTAGAAGATGAAAGGACTTCAATAATAATTTGTGGATTAATTACATTAGATTTACTTTTACCGTGATGAATGGGTTTATCTTTAATAACCATTACATCAGGATAAGTATAAATATTATGTTCAGATAGCCATAATTTAACACTTTCGATATAAACATAATAATCTTGATCATCGATGTTTAAAGGAAATAGTTTGTAAACATTTCCAGCAATTTGATTGTGATTAGTTGTTCCACCTACTATTTGAATAATTTCTCCATTGCGATATTCATTTTTTTCTTGAGATTTTTCTTCTAATTCCAGATATTCTTCTGGAGTATAGTAACGCTGTTTGGGATTAGTTTGTAATTGCATAGTTTAATACCTCTCAATAATTTAATTTTAGTATTATTTTGTACTTAAAGATTCCTAAATTGACGTAAAGCAACACTTGATCCTTCATTCCATCCTAACTCAACATATTGAGGTAAGATAGTTTTAATATCAAAATCAGGAAATAATCGACTCTTTGCACTATCTTGATACTTGTTGTCTTCTAATATATAAATGTTTAAAACTCCTTGACGATAAATCCATAATTCAGGAACTTTAATCATTTCATAAGCACTAATATCTGTGATGGAAGTAAAATCAACTTCAATAGCTAAATCTGGGGGTGGATCAAGGGTTAAATCAATTTTATTTTTACCTAAAATAGTTTGTCTATTATTAATATAAAAACAGGTGTCTGGTTCAACTCCTGCTAGTGGTGGTATTTTCAAAGTAATAGGGTCAAAACATTCCCAATCTAAGCCTTTTTTCTCTAAAAGAATTCTAACTAAATTTCTGAGTAGATCGATACGTTTTCCGTGACTAGGTAAAGGAGACATAAGACGAATTTCTTGGTTGTTAAGATTAAAAGAAAGTTTAGGAATAGAGGTTTCTTGTCTTAAATTCAGTAATCTTTCATAATCTTCCCATTTTTGACCCCGAAAAATAACCGTGTTACCAGGGGATAAAGTTAAAGTGTCTTCACTAATAGTAATTAGCATCATGAACCTTCAATAAATAAATCTAAATACTATTATAATTAAAAAAGAAAGGGTTAGCAATGGAGATTGATATTGTTGCGATTATTAATGATATCAATTTTAAATCAAGTGCCTGGTAATTATGGGTTTAAAATTTTTTAGTAGATGTAAGAGTTTTTGAAAAATTAACGTCTACGAATCCTAAATTTAGTTTTTGTCGCAATGATAATTGACCCATTTTCCAGTTCTTTAATATACAATTTTAAAACTTCGTTGAGTAAAACAAGTCTTTCCTGACGGGGTAGGTTCTCTCAACGTAAAACACCAAAATGTTTTTTATTTTTTTGCCAGATAAGCTGTTCAAAATCTTTATCAGTGGTGATAATAACTCGTTTTTCTCTAACTACCCATTGTAAAATATTTTCATCTGAAATTTCAGGATCAATATCAGTAACAAGAGCGACATCATGACCTTGAGAAATTAAGACATTTCCAAGGTTTCTACTAGCATTAACATCAATTAGAAAATCCATAAACTTCAACAGGTATTAATTAGCAACTCTTTCGATAATTTCCTCTTGAGAAACAAGAGAATAAGCATAAAAACAAGCTGCTTGAATATCAAGAGGTTCTAATTCTGGATAATCTTCTAAAATTTCCTCAGTGGTTGCCCCTTTTCCTAACAATTCTAAAATCATTTCTACTGAAATTCTTAATCCCAGAATTACGGGTTTACCCCTTAAAGTTTTTGGGTTAAAAGTAATACGATTTAGTAATTCTTGTTGATTCATAATACTCATGATAATTGAATGGATTAAAATCAATAGGATTCAGCTATTTTAGGCTTCTTAATTTTAACAAGAAACACAAAAGTAGTGAAGGGACAACTGTTCTAAAAAGTTTCAGAAAAAATAATAAATTAATGAGAATACTTGACAAAAATAGCGGGGGGTAGAATGCAGATATTTTACCCGCATTTCTCACAAACTGATCAGTAATCAGCTAGAGGTTAGATGTGGCTTATTTTTCAAGCGATCGCTTAAAATGGCACACTGTTATTTTTTACTCGCCCCTCAAATCAAGGTTAAACTCGGACTACATAATGGTTTGAAGTTTAGCGATCGCAGAATTTGTGAGAAATGCGGGTTTAGTTTTTAAAATGACGAGTTAAGAAGGTTTTTGGCTTTTTAAGTCAGATATAACTGAAATATTGCACTTTATTAATATTAAAATTAAATGCTTAAAAAACTAGCTTTTCTCGGTTTATTTTCCGCCATTTCTGCCTTATCTGCTAATTATGCTGCTCAAGCTGCGGTTTTCAATATCAATTCTCTCGATTTTGGTGATGGATTTGTCGCTTCTGGTACCATTACCACAGACGATACCATTGGTTCTCTGACTTCAGCCAACCTAACCAATTGGGATATTACCGTAACTGATGGTGTAGGAGGTAGCGGATTCAATTTCACCGAAACCAATAGTGGTGCCTTTATTCAAGGCCTGTCAACCGATGGAACTCAATTAACTGTTCTTTTTCCTAATGGAGTTTTACAGTTTCAAACACCAGTTAACCCCTTCTTAAGTGATTTTGTCTTAAGTCTAGCCCGTTTCGATTTCGGAAGAAACCGAGCTGCATACATCAATAGAATTGACGTTATAGATGTAGATATCGATCCCTTGGCTTCTTCTTCTCCCTATATTATCGGGGAATTAGCAGAAACAACAACAACTCCTGAACCTGGTAGTATTTTTGCTTTATTAGGGTTAGGTTTAGGTTTTGTAGCTGCAAAAGGTAAAAAACAAGCTTAATTAATGATTTTTTTAACAATTAAATTGGTGTGTAGGAGTTAACGGTGGTTGACCCTTTTTTTAGTTTATATTGCTATCTTTTTTTAATTGATCTAAACTAGGTTTAATAAGATTCCTCGTTTCTCGGAATGAAAATTAAGGATACAAGCTATGCAAATTAAAGCTATTATTCATCCAGCAGAAGAGGGAGGATATTGGGCAGAAGTTCCTGCTCTCCCTGGTTGTATTACAGAAGGGGATAGTATGGAAGAAGTGATCAATAATCTTCAGGATGCTATACAAGGATGGTTAGAAGTTGCTAATGAAAGCAAAATCGTTGATGAAAAGTCACAAGTGATTGAAATTGCAATATGAAGTCTATTTCAGGTAAAAAACTTTGTAAAATTGTTGAGAAAAAAGGCTGGACTCTCAAAAAAATTACCGGAAGTCATCACATTTATGAAAAAACTGATGAAAACAAAATACTTTCTATTCCTGTTCATCGTAATCAAAACTTAAAAATAGGAACCTTAAAATCAATTATGAAAATCGCCAATTTGACAGACAATGATTTATAGTTCCCTTGCGCTTTTTACTAATTGTAGCTTAAAGAGCAATCACCTTTTCTAACAAGAGCAATCATTATCAATTTTCCATTGACGAAAGCTTAATTTTGTGTAATGACTTACCTTCTCCCCATAAAGTTCTCGGTAAACTAGAGACTATTGAAGGAGCCAAAAAGAAGCCTATGGTAACGCTGTTAGAAAACCCATTCCGCGTTGGACTGCGCCAAGAAAGAACCCCAGAACCCTTAATACTCGTAATTTTTGGAGCATCTGGTGACCTTACCCAACGCAAACTCGTTCCCGCCCTCTACAAGATGAAACAGGAACGTAGACTGCCCCCAGAATTAACCGTGGTTGGGGTTGCCCGTAGAGATTGGAGCCACGACTATTTTAGAGAAAAAATGCGGGAGGGCATCGAAGAATTCTCCGACGGCATTAAAAATGAAGAATTATGGAATGATTTTGCCGAAGGATTGTACTATTGCTCCGGCAATATGGACGATACTGAAAGTTATCAAAAATTAAAAGCCTTTTTAGAAGAATTAGACGGGAAACGAGGCACCAGAGGCAACCGTGTCTTCTATCTTTCCGTTTCTCCTCAGTTTTTCCCCCCAGGTATCAAACAGTTAGGGGCCGCCGGAATGTTGAGCGATCCCCTGAAACACCGGATCGTTATCGAGAAACCCTTTGGGAAAGACCTCAGTTCGGCACAAGTTCTTAACCGTGTTGTCCAGAATGTCTGCAAAGAAGAACAGGTTTATCGTATTGACCACTACTTAGGTAAAGAAACCGTTCAAAACCTGTTAGTGTTCCGCTTTGCCAACGCTATTTTTGAACCCCTCTGGAACCGTCAATTTGTGGATCACGTCCAAATTACGGTAGCGGAAACCGTCGGGGTAGAAGATCGTGCCGGATACTACGACACCTCTGGTGCCTTGCGAGATATGTTGCAAAACCACTTGATGCAGCTATTCTGTTTAACCGCAATGGAACCCCCCAATGCGTTAAATGCCGATAGTATCCGTAACGAAAAAGTTAAGGTATTACAAGCAACCCATCTCTTTGACGTTCATAACCTGGAAAAATCTGCTATTCGGGGACAATATAAAGCAGGATGGATGAAAGGAAAACCCGTCCCAGGCTATTTAGAAGAACCCGGTGTCGGAGAAAACTCCTCTACTCCTACTTATGTAGCCATGAAACTGATGGTAGATAACTGGCGGTGGAAAGGGGTTCCTTTCTACCTGAGAACAGGAAAACGTCTACCCAAAAAAGTAACAGAAATTTCTATCCAGTTTAAAGATGTACCCTTACTCATCTTCCAGTCAGCGGCACATCAAACCAACCCTAACGTCCTCAGTATGAGGATACAACCCAACGAAGGTATTGCCCTCAAGTTTGAAGCGAAAATGCCAGGATCTGAACTAAGAACCCGTTCCGTGGAAATGGACTTTAGCTACGGTTCTTCCTTTGGTATGGCTAGTGCTGACGCTTATCACCGTCTCTTATTAGATGCCATGTTAGGGGATCAAACCCTATTTACCCGCGCCGATGAAGTAGAAGAAGCTTGGCGTGTAGTTACTCCTGTGTTATCTGCCTGGAATGGACCGGCCGAACCCTATAGCGTCCCCCAATACGAAGCTGGAACCTGGGAACCCACCGAGGCGGAATTTTTAATGAACCGTGATGGCCGTCGTTGGAGACGTTTATAAAATCTGTAGGGACATCATATACGCCTGTAGGGGTTAACGGCGGTTAACCCCTACAAACAAGATTAACCCCTACAAAAACTTCTCTAAATAGTCCTTATAACTCCCAAACCATTATGACTACCCAAACCCCTCCCTTAGTCTCACTGCAAGACCCGAAAGATGTCTCTATTGATGTCATTGAAGCAGAATTAAGCAGTATTTGGCAAAGTTACAGCGATAGTGACGATGGGATCGTTGCTACTCGTGCCACTTCTTTTACTTTCATTGTCTATGAACCCGAACCCACTCAACACCTATTGGCAGCATTAGGCTTTTATACAGGCCCCGTTGATGGTATCGCTGGACCCCGTACCACTGCCGCCATTAAATCGGCACAAAAAGCCTATAAGATGGAGGTAACAGGGAAATCTAACCAAGAATTTATCCATAAACTCCAAACCGAGTTTGAACAGGCAAAAGTCAACGGGCAACTCAACGAAGAACAAAAGGTGGCCGCTGGTTCCTATACCCCTGACTTAGAAGGTACCGGTTTAGCTGATAGTATCGCTGCCTCTAACCCCTGTCGCATCATTACCCTTTGTCCCACCGTTGGGGAAGATGAAGGGGTCAAAGCACAAGTTTCTGCCTATTGTCCCATCAATAAACGCAGTCAAAATACCTTGGTTTGTTGTGAATATATCACCCTCACAGGAACTGCGGCAGCTTTGGAAAGAGTTGGGGGTATTATTTCAGAATTAACCATTAGTGGCCTACCTACTTTTGTTTGGTGGAAAGCTAGTCCCGAACCTGAATATGGACTATTTAAACGGTTAGCCTCCCAAGGAGACACTTTAGTAGTGGACTCTAGTACCTTTAGTGAACCCGAAGGACAGTTAGTGCAACTAGGGCAGATGTTAGAGCAGAATATCCCCTTAGCTGACTTAAACTGGGGAAGACTTAGCCCTTGGCAGGAATTAACGGCTGCTGCTTTTGATCCTCCAGAACGTCGTAATGCGGTGTTAGAGATCGACCGTGTTACTATCGATTATGAAAAGGGCAATGCAACCCAAGCGTTGATGTTCTTAGGATGGTTGGCCAGTCGTCTGCAATGGAAACCGGTTGCTTATGAACAGGAAGGAGGGGACTATGATATTACTCGGGTTAAGTTCCTCAATAATGAACAAAAGACCATCGAAGCTGAACTTGCAGGGGTTCCTGTAGCTGACTGGGGTGACGTTTTAGGGGACTTAATTAGCCTTAAGTTGAGTTCTACTAATCTTCAAGCTGACTGTTGTACGGTGTTATGTTCCGGTACAACTGGGTGTATGCGCATGGAAGCATCTGGAGGGGCCCAAGCTTGTCGCATTGAACAAGTCACCTCTTTAGCTGATCAACAAACGGATCAATTGATCCAGAAACAGTTACAACGGTGGGGTACTGATGCTTTGTATGAAGAGAGTATCGACGTTACTATGGGAATTCTTAAGTTAGCACAGAATAACTAACTAGAATTTCATGATTTTTAAGGACGAGTTTTAGGGTGATATTTGCCTTAAAACTCGTTTAAAATATGGTATAATATGAAGATATAAAATCTAGTTTTTATTAAAAAAGTAAAGGAGTAAGTGATTGAATAGTATTTGTTGCTCGGTATGTAATGAACCAATTGAAAATAATCAAGGAACTTATCGGATTAAAGGAACCGGAGTTATTTTTGCAAGAGGATTAGATGTTAGTACAATATTGTATGCACATTGGGGAGAATGTGGAAAAATTTTAGACAAATATCTTGATCAATTTCCTCCAGAACAGCAGGGAGATGAGTGGTTTTGTGGTCATCTACCATTTCGTCTTCAACCTGATGAAGAAACAACTAATTTAGATGAATTTATTTATGTTTTAAAATCAGGAAAACATTATAAAATAGGTATTACAAAGGATGTAAAAAAAAGAATGGGAGAGCTTAAAACAGGTGATCCTATTAAACATTTATTTGTTTGTTCTTCCTTTTTTGAAAATGCAGGTAAATTTGAAAAGCGTTTACATGAAGCTTTTAATGATTATCGAGGACAAGGTGAATGGTTTGAATTACCAGCCGAAAAACTTGAAGAACTAATTAACATTTTAGAAAATGGAGATTTTATGGATAAAGTTTTACCATTAGATAATGTAGTTTACTATCATCCAGGTACTCGTGTATTATGGCGTAATCGGCCTGGTATTGTACATAGTTTAGTTATTAAGACTTATAAATATCAGGTTGGCTATAACATATTACTGGATACCCAAAGTTCTACGGATGAACCCAAAGTATTGAATTCGAGTTATGGTGAATTAGTTTTAGAAGATTCTGGAATACCAAGTCAAGAGGGTTATGAAGTTTAACCTTCACCTGTTGACAAATCAAGTAGTATTAAGATTTTTACGCTAAAGGAATTGCTGGAATTATCTGATAAATGAAATCATCTTTTCTTTTAGTGTGATCGCCTTTCTTGTTTGGTGCATTACACTACCGTTAATGCACCAAATTTTTACTAATTAATTGATAAGTTTAAGGGTGGATTACGTTTCTCTAATCCACCCTACATTTTCCTGATGAATCAGTGGGTTGGGTTTAACAGTGTTAAACCCCTACGATGGTTTGTTGTAGGGGTTTAATAATATTATGCCCTCGGGTTTGATGGGAATGAGTGCGATCGCCGCTCTTGTAGGTTGGGTTAAGGGACGAAACCCAACAATCATAACTTTTTTGTCTATTTAATGAATAAGCAATGAATAGCGATCGCCTTTTTTGTAGGGTGCATTAACGTTAGTGTAATGCACCACACTTTTACTAATTAATGAATAAATTTAATGGTGGATTACGTTTCTCTAATCCACCCTACATTTTATCTGATTAATCAGTGGGTTGGGTTTAACCGTGTTAAACCCCTACGGTTGTTTGCTGTAGAGGTATAATACTATATAATTAGATTATGAGATTCATCTAAACACAGATAATTACCTAAAACAATGAATATTACAGAAACTCTAAATAAAATTAACGCTTTAAACATTGAAGATAGAATTTTTCTTGTTCAAGCAATTTGGGATAGTATTGCAGCAGAACAAGTTTATCCTGACTTAAACGAAGAACAAAAAAAAGAACTGGATTCCCGTATTAATGATTCTGAATCTAATCCTGATAATGTATTAACATGGGAAGAAATTAAAACCTCAATTACCAGAAAATAATGGATTATGTTTTAGTATTTCGCCCAGAAATTCGTGACGAATTAGATGAAGCTTATAATTGGTACGAACAACAAAAAGTAGGTCTTGGTGATGAATTTATTGACTGTATCGATGAGTTGCTGGATCGTATTTGTTTAATGCCACAATCTTATCCCACTGTATATCGTGATGTCCGATGAGCAATTATTAAACGTTTCCCCTATGCTATTTATTATCGATTGGGATCGAGTCGGATAATTGTAACAGCAATTTTTCACAGTCACCGAAATCCCAAATCCTGGCAAAGACGAACTTAATCTAGTGCGATCGCCTTTTTTGTAGGGTGCTATAACGGTAGTGTAATGCACCAAATCTTGACTAATTAATTAATAAATTTAATGGTGGATTACGTTTCTCTAATGCACCCTACATCCATTCAATATAAATCTTTATGTTAAACTTTAAATAATCAAATGTAACCCACCATGAGCTATTATTAAGTATAAGTTTCATAAATTAGGAATATTATGAATCCAACTGATAGACAAGCGCAGGGATTATATCGGTTATGTTATCGTCTAACTAATGCTATTTATCCTGAATGGAAATATCGAACTATAGAATTAGTAAGAATAGATGAAAGAACAGGAAATTTGTATGTATTGGCTGGAGAATTAGACTTTGAAATCAAACAAACAGGAGGATATGAACCATGAATTCAATTGACTATAATGCTTTAAGCTTAAATGAACTCCGACAATATGTCCTAACCCATCGAGAAGATACCAAGGCGTTTTATACTTATATTGATCGCTCAAAAAGTGAAGGAAAAATGATTACTGTTGATTTAGAGGACAATCATTGGGAAGAGAAAATTACACAAAGCGATCGCTGATATTGTAGGGTGCATTAACAGTAGTGTAATGCACCAAATTTTGACTAATTAATTGATAAGTTTTATGGTGGATTACGTTTCTCTAATCCACGCTACATTTTATCTCAATAATCCTATTATATCCTTTTTTTTGATAACTTTTTTAAGTATTTAGAGATTCCCACCATATTCTTAAATCACTTTCATCAATATTTTCTTTAAAATATTTGATTTGTTCTGAATGGCTAAGATTTTTAATTTCTGTCGCTATTTTCTCTTGACTAGATTGTTTAAAATCTAAACAGTTAAAACCTTTTTTAATCGTTGTTCGTTTCATCAATACTCACCTCCAAAGGAGAAATAATAGTTAAAATACCATAACCATGAAGAAGATTAATTTGATTATAACCTTTGATCTTACTGCGATCGCCTTTTTTGTTTGGTGCATTAACGTTAGTGTAATGCACCAAACTTTTACTAACTAATTAATAAATTTAATGGTGTATTATGTTTCTCTAATCCACCCTACACCCCATGAAGTATAAATCTTTGTGTTAGACTATAAATCATCGATAGATAACAATTATTTTACAGAACAACCCATTTTGATTACACTAAGAACAGAAGCAGATAGAGGTTAAATTAAGTATGTCTATATTACTCGCTGGCGATATTGGCGGAACTAAAACTATTTTACGTTTAGTTAGTTCCGAGAATTCTAAAAATAGTGAAAGTTTACCTCAACAAACCACCTTATATGAAAACTCCTATCCCAGTCAAGACTACGATGATCTCGTTCCCATTGTTCAAGAATTTTATCAAGAAGCTAAGCAGGAATTAAAAGAAGAAATTTCTGTAAAAAATGCTTGTTTTGGTATCGCTGGTCCCGTAGTTAATAATACCTCAAAATTAACAAATTTAAACTGGCCAGAATTGACAGGCGATCGCCTAGAGAAAAAACTATCTCTAGAAAGAGTTAATCTAATCAATGATTTTGCTGCTATTGGTTACGGTATTCTAGGGTTAAAACCAGATGATTTACATACCTTACAAGGAGCAGAAGCAAAACCCAATACTCCTATAGGTGTGTTGGGTGCAGGGACTGGTTTAGGGGAATGCTTTTTAACTCCTTCAGAAAGTGGTAATTATAGTGTCTTCTCTACTGAGGGATCCCATGGAGACTTTGCCCCACGAAGCGAATTAGAATTTGAATTATTAACCTATATTCGAGATAAATATAGTTTATCCAGAGTTTCCATAGAAAGGATCGTGTCTGGAATGGGAATTAGTGCAATTTATCAATTTTTACGCCATAAGTATCCTGAAAAAGAATCCGATAAATTAAAGAAAATTTTTCAAATTTGGGAAAATGAAAAAAATATTGATCTCTCTGCTGAAGTATCTAAAGCAGCTTTAGAAAATAGGGATAGTTTATGTCAACAAACAATGGAAATATTTATTTCAGCTTACGGCGCAGAAGCAGGTAATTTAGCTTTAAAATTGTTACCTTATAATGGTTTATACATAGCAGGAGGAATTGCAGCTAAAATACTACCATTAATGCAAACAGGAACCTTTATGGAATCTTTTCAAGCTAAAGGACGTATGAGTTCACTATTAACTGAAATCCCCGTTAATATTATCTTAAATCCTAAAGTTGGTTTAATTGGGGCTGCTTTAAGGGCTGCAAAATAACACTTTTAATTACCTGTTTTTCTGAAGTTATGAACCCCTCCCAAACGATTGTTGTCAAAGTTGGTACCTCTAGTCTTGCTCAACCAGAGACAGGAAAATTAGCTTTATCTACTATAGCTGCTTTGGTGGAAACTTTAACCGAATTACGACAATTCGGCTATCATGTTGTCTTAGTTTCCTCTGGTGCTGTGGGAGTGGGTTGTAGTCGTTTAAAATTAACAGAAAAACCCAAAAAAATAGTCATAAAACAAGCTATTGCTGCCGTGGGACAAGGTAGATTAATTAGAGTTTATGATGACCTTTTTACAGCTTTAAATCAACCCATTGCCCAAGTTTTATTAACCCGTCGAGAATTAATGGAACGGAGTTGTTATGTTAATGCTAAAAATACCTTTGATGCTCTGTTTGAATTAGGGGTTATTCCTATTGTTAATGAAAATGATACTGTTGCTATTGAAGAGTTGAAATTTGGAGATAATGATACCCTTTCTGCTTTAGTTGCTAGTTTAATTAATGCTGATTGGTTGTTTATTTTAACCGATGTTGATCGACTTTATTCTGCTGATCCTCGCACCTTTCCAGATGCTAAACCTATCAAAGTTGTTAATAGTTTAGAATTAGATAAATTAGAAATTAAAGCAGGAGGAAAAGGATCTCAATGGGGTACAGGAGGGATGTCAACCAAGCTAACAGCAGCAAGACTGGCAACATCCGCAGGTATTACTACAGTTATAACCCACGGAAAAAAGCCAGGAAACTTATTAAAAATTATTAAAGGTGAAGATATTGGCACTAAATTTGAGGCACAATTAAATAATGATAATGCCCGCAAACGTTGGATCTATTATGGATTATTACCCAGAGGAAAATTATATCTTGATCGGGGGGCAGTTAAAGCCATTTCTCAAAAAGGAAAATCTCTGTTACCAGCAGGAATAATTAAAGTTGAAGGTGAGTTTGATTCTTTAGAGGCAGTGCAATTATACAATGAAAGTGGTCAAGAAATTGGGAGAGGAATTGTTAATTATAATCAGGAAGAAATTGATAAAATAAAAGGCAATCACTCGGATAAAATACCTGAATTATTAGGTTGTCATGGAGCAGAAACCATTGTCCATCGAGATAATTTAGTTATTAATTGAAATCAATCAAGGTAAAATCATGGAAGCAAATAAAACATTAAACTCTTCACAATCTTGGCGAAAATTATTAACCAAAAATCCTGCGATCGCAGTCATTCGCACCGATAATATCGAACAAGGTATTAACATGGCCAAAGCAGTAGCAGCAGGGGGAATGAATATAATAGAAATTACTTGGAATAGTCACAACCCTGGTGAGATTATTCAACAATTAAAACAAGATTTACCTGAGTGTACCATTGGCACCGGTACCATTTTAACCCTAGAAGAATTAAAAGAAGCGATCGCCTCCGGTATCCAATTCTGTTTAACCCCCCATGTTAATCAAACTCTGATCAAAACAGCTATTAACCATGATATTCCCATCATTCCTGGTGCTTTATCCCCCACAGAAATTATCACCGCTTGGCAAGCAGGAGCCAGTTGTGTTAAAGTCTTCCCAGTACAGGCTATTGGTGGTATTGCCTATATCAAAGGCTTACAAGGTCCCCTGGGTTCCATTCCTTTGATTCCCACAGGAGGGGTTACTTTAGATAATGCAGCCTATTTTATAGAGGCCGGGGCGATCGCAGTAGGATTATCTAGTCAACTATTTCCCCGTCATGCCTTAGATGATCAAAAATGGGATACAATCACAGCACAGGCTCAACTTTTGATGGAGCGTCTTTCAAAATTTCAGCAATAAAAATTCCTACGAATTAAACTCGTAGGCAAATACTCTAGATTCGTGAAGTACCCCAACTTGCTTCGCTGAAGTTGGGGCTTCCCAACGACAACTTAGGTGATTTCCGAGAAAGCTTTTCCCATAGGGGGTAATCGCTTGGACTAAAGGCTTTCAAGAAATAAAAGGAACAGAGAGTTAGCGGATCTTGGTACACAACTTTAAAATTTCATAATTGGCTTGTCTGAAAAAACAGAAGAAATAGATTAAAATGAAGAGGTAAAAAGATTAGAGAGAGTAAATTGAAGCTAAAACAGACAAATCATCCCTTAACCCCGTCGATGGTCGATGATTTACGTTTAGCAGCCTCAAAAATGACGGGAGCAGAGCGTCGTTCATTTCAAGCTGAAATGTGTCTCAAGTATTGTGGAGGAAGTGCCAGACAAACCGAAATCTTGTTTGGTTGGGGGAGAAAAAATGTTCAACTTGGATTACATGAAAAACGAACTGAGATAGTGTGTTTAGGATTACAATCAGTCAATAGTGGATGTAAAAAATGGGAGGAAAGATACCCAATAGTTGCCCAATCATTGAAAGAAATAGCCGAAGCTCACGCACAACAAAACCCCACATTTAATAACCCCATTGCCTATACAAGATAACGGCGGCTGAAGCCATTAACAATAAGAATTAGGATAGTACGACTGACGTA
>NZ_AADV02000025.1 GCF_000167195.1 Crocosphaera watsonii WH 8501
TCAGTCGGACCGTATGTTTACCGTGACCGATTGACTTGAGGATTTCTTGTGCTGTTTCACAGTGGGTATCCCCTTTTATCCCTGCTTCCGTCCTGGGTTTACTAAGTCCAAAACGGAGGGTTATGTCGTTACTCTCGGGATTTCTCCCTTGATTCCGAGTATGGCTCCTTTAGCCAACAAACCAACAGTTATTCAAGTTTCTAGGTTCGTTTACTGTTCGGTTATCCCTACTTAGTTAATTCGGTAATTACTACTTAAGTTTGTAAACTTTTCTTTGGTTTTTACCGTTCGGGTATTGTTTTTACCCTTCTGACCTTTGTGTTCTGCCCCTTGAAAATTGAGCTTTAAGGCTCTTGTTTTTCATCTTTGGGGTGATTGGTCGTTTAACCATTGAATTGCCTTTAGAAGGCTCTTGAATGAGCTACACGCTGTATCCTTGTGATGTACTTGGATGTCAGCTTTTTAGCTCAACGAATCGCACTGAAACCTAAAACCGACATACCCAAATCAACGGAACGAATTAAGTCAATGATTTCTCTTACCATCAGGTCGATGATGTAAGTAGTGACAAACTTAAGCGCAAGGGTCATGGATGTGAGAAGCAATAAGAAGCAAATGCCTACTTGTAATGAGTACGGATAAGCTGACGTATTGCTGGTTAATTAGAAGAAATAGTCTCTATTAGAGGTAGTTAAATCTCGAATGCGAGTATAACCAAGACTACGCCAGAATGGAACACAATCAACTGGGCAAAAGTCCAGAGGAAAGTGTTTAAGCTTCAAACCAGAATATTTCAAGCTGTTAAATCAGGTAATAAAGGCAAAGCCAAAAAGCTTCAAAAGCTACTGTTAAAGTCACACTATGCAAAGCTCTTAGCCATACGCAAAGTGACCCAAGACAATCAAGGTAAGAAAACTGCTGGCGTTGATGGGAAAAAGGCATTACGCCCTAACCAAAGATTGAAGCTAGTTGGCGAACTAAGATTAGAGGGTTACAAAGCAAAGGCACTCAGACGAATTTGGATACCCAAACCTGGAAGAGTCGAAAAACGTGGTCTGGGAATACCCACCATAAAAGATAGAGTAATGCAAGCCTTGGTTAAATCAGCCTTAGAGCCATATTGGGAAGCCCAATTTGAAGGAACTTCCTATGGTTTTCGCCCAGGTAGAAGCGCACATGACGCTATCACTAGGATATACGCTGTCATCAACAAGAAAGCACGATATGTACTAGATGCCGATATTGCTAAATGCTTCGACAAGATTAACCATGATTACCTACTGTATATTATGGAATACGCTTAGAGCATGGACAGTCAGCAGGAAAAAGAAAAAGACACCATTGTATGATGCCCTCAAAAAATATTTCTCATATGGAAAATATGGAAAATGGACATTCCAGACAAAAGGAACAATCCTCCACTATCATGCCGGAACGGAAATAAAGAGACATCAACTGGTTAAGCCTGAAGCATCACCATACGACGGAAACTGGACATATTGGAGCAAGAGACGGGGAACCTATACGGGAACACCAACTAGAGTCTCAAAACTCTTAAAGAAACAGAAAGGTATATGCCCCCAATGTAAGCAACACTTTACGCCTGAAGACTTGATAGAAGTTGACCACATTATCCCTAAATCAAAAGATGGAAAGGATACCAACAACAATCTACAAGCTCTACATCGTCACTGTCACGACGCTAAAAGCAAAAATGACTACCTCTATGATTGGCTAGATAATGGCTATGAATGAAAAGACGATATTTTAATAGTACCCATGACAAGGGACTAATTGCCGAGAGCCGTGTGAGGCGAAAGTCTCACGCACGGTTCGGAATGGGAGGAGAGGAAGGTGACTTCCTTTTCGACCCCTAATATTGGCATCACAATTAATATACTGATTTTGAGCAGTTTGATACAACCCTCTTTGCACTCGTTTTCCGCTCTCATGCCACCTTTCGGGTTTTTCACCGTATTTCGGTAGCTCATCATTGTCTAGAAAACTAGCTTTTGAGGAGTAACTTTCTTCTGTTTCAATAAACCTAATACCGTACTTTTCGCAGAGTTGAGCAATACGATTTTTTAATTTAGCTGTAGACACAGAACAAAGATACTCAATGATGGACAAAGTATTTTTGTCTTCTTTGATTAGATTTTGTTGCCATCCAAACAAATTGTACTCCTCTAAAATGGACTAAAAGTTATTTTTATGACACCAGTGGAAAAGTTAGTACCGCTAAAGTTATGGCTTATATTAATGATCCTCATCATGCCCGACATTAATTGAGACGGCGGCTAAAGCCGCGCGAGTCGCTTTTCCACCCCGCTCTAAAGAGACGGGGCGTGACCTCGCTCCCGTATTTTCTCGTTTACTTCGACAAGCTCAGCAACAGGAAAGACTAAAAACAATATTAATATTCTGCTCCCCCAGTCTCCGGTGTTCCTAACCCTCAGATAATTGTTTTCCAGAATTATTAGTTTGACGTTGAGCAGAATGATTATAGAGTTGTTGGCGGCCATTGCGAACAACTCCTAACATTTCACCTAATTCTTGTTCTAGACGAGTGAGGACGGCATCGGCATATTCATCGGCTCCCTCCTGAATTTGTTGTGCTTCGCTGACACTTTTTCGGTATATCTGTTCTACTTCTCCATTAGCCATCTGTCGTTGTTGCTCAATTTCGGCCATAGTCTGAGCTTGGATAGCCTCACATTCGCTTTGTACCTGTTGACGAATTTGATTGGCCTCATGTTGTGCTTGTTGAATAATTCCTGATTCGTCTAAAATTTCTGCTGCTTCTTCTTGCGCCTGTTGAATAATACGCTGTGCATAAGCTTCCGCATTAGCGAGAATTTCTTGTTTTTGTTCGAGAACCTGTAATGCTTTTCTTATGGCCTCAGGAATCTTCGTCCCAATAAATTCTAGTTGTTCTAATACTTTATCCTCATCGATAATCGTCCATCTTGACACGGGAATATGGAAACTCTCATAAATTACCTCTTGGAGGCGAGATAATTCTTGTTGAATGTCAAAATCAGCCTCTCTAGGAGAACTGCTGTTTTTCTTTTGAGGACTTATAGAAGCTTTTGGGGAAGAATTGGGACGTGCCATGAGTAATAATTAATATATTATTTTTACAATAAGAGTTTAAAGGAAAATCTTATGGATAATCAAAATCAGTTTCCCCATTTAACAACAATTGGACTCAGTGTCGCAACCCTTCCTGTCTTGATAGGGTTAATGATGATAAAAACCCTCGGCCAAGAATGGTCAGAGTGGGGAAAAGAAAGCGAAGAAGTTTTTAGAGGCGATCGCTTGCCCCTCCTCAATTTCCCCCACGACTAATCCCGAATTTCTCACAAAATCTGCGATCGCCAAACACAGAAGCCTTACAGGAAGTGGGTTTGAACAGAGCGATCGCAGATTTCCCCAACCAACAGTCTGTTGTCAGATTTTAAGTTAAAATCAACCCGAATTAGACAAAGATGAAAAGATAAATCAATCACTCATTTTTCCAAAAAAATTATTAATAAAATCTCTAATAGTACTAGATTGTTAGAATAAAATATGCTATAATTCAATTATTAAAGCAATTTACCTTAAACTGATTTAATGAGTCCCAGTCATCCCCGAACCCCTCGTCAAGTAATCAACTTTAGTAAACAGAAAGGAAAAGAAATAATCGCTAATTTTGATGGGGGACTAATCACTTCAGATGCGGGGATTGTCTGGATAGCTGAGTTGGATAAAAAACTGGGAATTACGGAGAAGTTTGGTAACTGTTTTCAAGATCATCGTCATCAATCTTATGTAGATCATTCCGTTCATGAGTTATTAGCACAAAGGCTTTATGGAATTATTTTAGGCTATGAAGATGTCAATGATCATGATAAATTACGTCACGATCCTGCCCTTAAGATCGCTTTAGAAAAGCTTAATGAACTTGAAGATAAAAAGGGATGGTTAGCTGGAAAAAGTACAATTAATAGATTGGAATATTGTCCTGAGACTATTCTCGACCAAAAAACGAGTCGTTATCATAAAATAGAACCCAACTTTGAAGCCATTGAAAAATCTTTTGTCGAATTTTTTTTAGAGTCTTATAAAAAACCTCCCTTAAGTATTATATTAGATATGGATGTCACGGATGACCAAGTACATGGTAATCAAGAAGGGGCATTTTTTAATATTTATTATCACGGAGTATGTTATGCTCCTTTATATATTTTCTGTGGGCATCATTTATTAGTTGCTAAACTTCGTTCATCTAATGTAGATTCAGCCGATGGAGCCTTAGACGAATTACAAAGAATTATCGGACTAATTAGAGAAAAATGGTCAGAGACTCATATCCTAGTTAGGGGTGATAGTGCCTATGCCCGTGAATAAATCTTCTATTTTTGTGAAAATCAGCCTTTAGTTGATTATGTTATAGCTATGGGAACAAATGGCGTTCTTAAGTTACGAGCGGATGATGTAATTGAAAAAGCCAAACATGAATATGAAAAAAACTAGCTCCAATAACTGAATTAATGGATAGTTTATTTCAGAAAAAAGAAGATTTAGAAGAAGTTAAAAAATTAGTACCAATTTCTACTTGGTATCGCTCTATTCGTTATAAAACAGAAAAGTCATGGAGTTGTCAAAGAAGAGTAGTGACAAAAGTTTGTTATGGAAGTGATGGCTTAAAAATGCGCCATGTGGTGACATCTTTGCCCGCTTCAAAAATTCCACCCTCAAAACTTTATACAAAAAAATACTGTCCGAGAGGCGAGATGGAAAATCGGATTAAAGAACAACAATTAGACTTGTTAGCTGATAGAACTTCAACTCAAACATTTCAAAGTAATCAGCTAAGATTATGGATACATTCCTGGGCTTATGTTCTCATAAATGCTTTTCGTCAACACTGTTTAAAAAAAACTTCATTGGCTAAAGCAACTGTGGGAAGAATACGTCTAAATCTTCTTAAGTTGGGAGCCAGAATAAAGATTAGTTGTAGAAGAATTATTATCGCTATAGCTAGTGCTTGTCCTTATCAAGATATTTTGTCTATTGCTAACAAAAGAATTAAAACTATTCCTAATACTGGATAAGTAGAATAAGTTGTTTTTTAAAAAAGATATCTATCATAAGTTGTTGACTGACTGATACTTTCATTTAGTCTTATTTATCGTGGAGAAAATCAAAAGTTAATATAATTATTCCCTCTTAAACTCAATTTTTGGATAATCAAAGTCAATTTTTTTATTCATCTATATTCAAAATTTCTATTAGTCCTAAAAATTATCATTTTTCATCTCTGGATTGGGCTTTCAAATTAATTTGTGAGAAATCCGGGTAAAGGGACAATCAATCATCGGACGGAACGAATAAAAACGATTCTAGAGTCCCAGGAAATAGTCGAGACCTGGGTAGGCTTGACGAGATGCGGAACTCTCTAGAGTCGGGTAGGACGAAGCGTAATTGCTTCGAGCCCAGATTCCGCACTTCAAAAAGTAGCATTAAATACTACAAGCCTGGGTTTAATAATTAAGTATAATTGCTTAAGCTCTTGAAGACAAAAAAGTGGGATAATTGCTTAAGTTGTTTCCTCTGTAAAAAAAGAGCGAAAAATGTCTTATTTAGAAGAAATACAAGTTAAAAATTTAGACCATTTAGGGATAGTAGCTGGTTTAATTGATGAAATAGGAATAGTCAAAATAATTAATAATAAATTAGGAATAGATGTTAGAGAAAAAATCTCAGCAGGTACAGTAGTTAAGTCTATTTTAATCAATGGACTAGGATTTGTTTCAAGACCTCTATATTTATTCAGTCAGTTTTTTCAAGATAAAGCCATTGAGAAATTGTTAGGAGAAAGAATTAAACCTGATTACCTTAATGATGATAAAATTGGGAGAGTAATAGATGAATTATATAAATATGGACTAAATGATATTTTTATTGAAGTAGTTTTAGAAGTAATTAAAAAAATTAAAATAGACCTTAAATACTCCCATTTAGATTCCACATCATTTCATTTAGATGGAGAATATAAAAGGGAAGAAGATAAAGAGAAACAGGAAGAAGAAAAAATTATTAAAGAAAGACCAATTTTTATTAAGAAAGGATATTCTCGGGATCATAGACCAGACTTAAAACAATGTGTCTTGGATTTAATAACAAGCCAAGATGGAGATATTCCATTATTTGTGAGAGTAGGAGATGGAAATGAATCTGATAAAGCTGTATTTGGAAAAGTTTTAGTAGAATTCAAAAAGCAAATAAAGTTTGATAGTATCATGGTTTGTGATAGTGCTTTATATGGTCAAGAAAATCTCCAACTAATCCAACATTTAAAATGGATAACGAGAGTTCCAATGACCATAAAAAAAGCAAAAGAATTAGTGCAAAATATAGAGGTGGAAGAAGTAAAAGATGAAGATAAAGAAAAAAGAAGTGACCTAAATTTAGAAAGTTATACCTGGAAAGAAGAAATTGTTACTTATGGTGGAATCAAGCAAACTTGGTTAATAGTCTTGAGTGAAAAAAGACAGAAAAGTGATTTGGAAAAACTAGAAAAACAACTTTCCCAAGAAGAGAAGAAATCCCAAAAATTTCTTAAAGAAATACAATCTGAAGAATTTGAACATCCTCAAGCTGCTCGATATAAATTAAAAGCTATTAATAAAAAATTGAGATTGTTGGAAATAAAAGAAGTTGAACTGATTGAAACTTACTCGAAAAAAAAGGAAAAGATTTATAAAATGATTAGTCTGATCATCAAAAAAGATGAAGAGATAAGTAGAAAGACTAAAGAAGCAGGAAAATTTATTTTAGCAACTAACTTAGTAGAGGAAAATAAATTAGAAGCTAGTGAAATTCTGATAACTTATAAAAACCAGCAATCTACGGAAAGAGGATTTCGATTTTTGAAAGATCCCTTATTTTTTACTGATAGTTTCTTCGTTGAAAAACCAGAAAGAATAGAAACAATGTTATTTTTAATGTCTTTGTGTTTGTTGATTTATAACTTGGGGCAAAGAGAATTAAGAAATTGTTTAAAAAGAGTCAAAAAAGGAATAAATAATCAAGTAGGGAAAGTAACATTGCGTCCGACTTTGAGGTGGATATTTCAATGTTTTCAAGGTATTCATTATGTGATTTTAAACGGAGTTAAACAAATTGTCAATTTAACAGAAGAAAGGCGTTTTATATTGAGTTTATTACCTGCATCTTGTCAAAGATATTATCTATAAATTGAATTGGATAAAGCAAAAATAATAAAAGAATAAGAGTCTAATGATATCAAATGAGAAGAGGAAACTCTCCTTCGTTTGTGCTGAGTCTTGCTAAGTTTTCAATGAGTATAAATCTTCTTAATTTGATTATTTTTCCTAAAAATTTAATGAAAAGAGAAATATTCTTGCCCAGGTATGATTTTCGGACTTTTTAAAACTATGTATTTTTTTATACTACATTTTGAAGTGCGGAATCTGGGTTAATAACATTATCCGTTGTCATTCCCATAACATCTTTGCCAGTTTCTGTTACTCCTAAAACTTGTTGGCGAGTGTCAGGGTTAAACAGTAAATCAGACCCATATTTAACATATTTTTTCAATACTCTAAAAGCAGGTTCATCTCCTTGATAATAATTATCAATTAATTCCGCATCAGGCCCTAATGATTTAACGATTTGAGTCCGGGTATCACTATTAACTGGACCACGAATCAATGCTTCAGCTACTGGTCGAGCAAATCTTAAAAATAAAACACTTAAACTATTCTCTAAACGGGCTAAAAATTCATCTTCTGAACGTCCAATTAGTTTCTCTTTCACCTGAGAACTTCCCCATAATAAAGTTGTCATATAATCAACTAAAGTTAAAGCTTCATCTTTCAATTCAGCAGCGAGTTCATGTGCTAGAGAATTTAATAATTGACGAATATCTGCATACAAATCATCTCGCCAAGCATAATTAGCTTTTGCTCTATCAAAGTCTGGAAAAGAATTAGCTGCAAAAATGGTTTCTTTTTTCACTAAGGTTTTTTGTCTTAGTTTTTCCATCTCACTTTCTACTAATTGTAGATAGCGTTTTCTAAATTTTTCGATACTACTAGAAGAATTATTATTGAGTATTTCTAAGGGCTTATTAATTACAGAAGTATCATAAAAGTTTTGTAAATCAGCTTTAATATATTCCCATTGTTTCTCCCACCATTCTGTAAAAGATATACGTCTTCTTTCTTTTTCAAATTTTTGGGCTTCTTCAGGATTTACCGGAAATTTTTTATTAACAAAATGATAAATTTCTTCTGAGGTATCAAGAATTTTATCAATAGAGACTTCACAACGTTTCTTTAAGATATCGACACGCTCAGTATTAATATAATCAAATATTTTTTGTTTAATTTCTGGTATTCCTGTTGCTTGAGTTCTTAAATTTTCATCGTCTGTAATCTCTGTTAAATTGCTTAATTTATCTCGAATATTACTAGGCTGACCAATTTCTAACTGGGTATGTTTTTCTGCAAAATTATTGAGAATTAAATAAGCTCCAGCCGAGCCTGAAATAATGCGATTAATAGGTAAATTAGCCCGTTTTAACCAATCTTGAGATGCTTCCTCAACATGATTTTTAAGAGCTTCTGCACTCCCCAAGGAATCAATATGACTTAAAAATACAAAAAGTTTGTCAGCAATGGTAATATTTTTATCTCCTTGTTCTGTAAATTTAATAATATTTAATTCTGCTTCTCTAATACTACGAAAACGCTGAATAACTATCACAGCATCACAGTCTGATAGCATTTCTTTTGTTTCGTCAACGTGCTTAGTTAAACCAGAATCTGAACCAGGAACGTCATAAAAAACGATTCCTTCTGCTTGAGCGAGTTTATTAGTATAAAGTCGCGCTTCTAAGACTGCATGAGCGTATTTTTCATCAGCAACGTATTTTTTTAATTGTTCTCTAATGTCTTCTAATCTGGTAAAAGGAATAACTAAATTACCTTCTCTCCTTACTTTTTGTAAGGTTGTTTCGTATTCTCTAATAGTTTTTAAGTCCTCTTTTGCTCCAACTATTTCTAATTCTTTGAGAAGATTAATAAATTGTTCTTCGCTGCGTGTTTGGACTTCTAATCTTTGTTCAGATTCACTTTTTACAGAATAAATTTGAGTGGTTGTAAAAGTACATCTTCCTCCCTTGGCCGGAAGTAAATCACATTCTAACCAAGCATTAATAAAGGTACTTTTTTCTGCTTTTTCTAAACCTACTACAGCAATGCGAAATTCTCGTTTCTTTAGTCTTTCCAGTTGACGGTTAGCAGGTATGCCTTCTTGAATCAGAACTTCTGTTAATTTGGAGGGAACTTCAGCTTGAGGTAGTTTAGCTAAGTCAATGGCAAAGTGTTGGATGTTCAAAACATCACTAAGACGGGTTTCATAGTAAGATGAGGCTGATTTCCAATCCATTAAATTAACTCCTTAAATTCGGTTAAATGAGCTTATACTAGAGATATTAGTAAGACGACCTAATTCTTTTATTTTTCCTTGTGTATTGGGTGGTAAATCCCGTTTAATTACATATTTGGTTTTCTCATTAATAATAGCCTTTCCATCAGGAATATCAATTCTGAGATAAAATTTAAGCTTACTATCCGGTGAGGGAGTCTGATCTGGATCAATTTCTACAGATAGTTGTGATGCTTCAGTTTGTTGGATACATAAAAAGTCCGATGCTGCAGCAATTAATTCTATAATTTCATCTCTATAAATTGATTTTTCCAAACTCAATTTATAAGCTTCTGATGCAGGAACAACTAAACATATTGCTGTAGGAATAGATTGATCGATAACAGGGGTTCTTCTTCTGTTTAAGGGCTGTTTTCGGGAGCTTTTTGGGGACTGATTTGGAGTAGATGATTTCCATTTTAGAAAGGCTACTCCTGCAATTAATACAAAAGCGGTAAAGACAAGAATTCTCATTTTTTGTTTATCCTCTAACATTGAACAGAATTTGATAAAAGCTGGCATTTCTAGTTGTTTTAGAATTCCAAATATATCTATTTTATCTATCCATAAAAATTTCCTAATTATATCTAAATAAGGTTTAGGAATATTATTATAAGCAATTCCAAAATCATCTTGTATCTCAGAATAATTTTTTATTCCAAAATGCTTACAAACATCTTCTACTATTTGCTTTTTTTGTGATCGATAATCATTTGATGAGTCGATTATCAACTCTATGATCTTGTGTAATACTCCTCTTCTTTGATTTTTAATCTGATCGTATATCTCATTGAAATTAACAGATTCATCGATTAGGTTTTCTAAGGATTCATTAATCACTTAAGTTTTCCTCCTCCAGAAAAGGACTGATTTGAGAAAGATGTGTTGCTAAAGTATGTGCTTTATCCTGCATTGGTTCCCAGATATTTTTTTGCTTTTCATAATCAATGGTAATTTCTTGCCTCGCTTTTTCTAGTCTGTCTTGATAAAGATCAAGAATTTCACCTTGAGTCTTATTTACTTTCTTTTTTAGATCATTAATTTGTTCTAATAACCATTCCATTACCCGTTTTAACATCTCAGGTTCACTTTTTTTAAGTTGTTTTTGCCAGTCTTCGAGCATCTCACCAGTGCTAGGAATTGTTGCATTATCACTGTAATGAGTTTCTTTTTTGCGAACAATACCTAACCAATGTCTCCAAGTTCTATACTTAACAGTATATTCTTCAGCCGTAATATCAAATCCAGATTCAAATTGAGGATTAAATCTTAATTCTTTAGTAACTTGATTAAGCTTTGAACTAGGGAATTTAATAGCAATATCTGGGGCAATTCGATTAGCTTCTTCCTCTAGATAACTCAGATGACATTGGAATAATTCAAACACAGCATTGTACATTCTATTGATTTCTTGTTGAGATATGTTTTCTAATACTTGTGCTATGTTTTTACTCAAATTTAAAGATAACTCTTCTAAAGCTAGATTCATATACTTCAAGTTATCTTTTTCTTCTTGTGTTTTTGCCTCTATTATTTGTCCATTTTTAGCTCTATATCCTAATGATATTAGTCTCATTAAGTTTTTCTCTAACAAATTAACATCAATAGTATCAACTTTTTTAAAGTTAGGATGATCTAAATTAACAATTCCATTATCTAAAGATTCTGCTACTGCTTCTAAAATTTGATCAACGCCTCTTCCTAAAGCTTCTCGCCAATCATAAAGAGGAATTAATTTTTCTTCAATTTCGTTATATGGCGGAGTATTCTGGAGTTCTTCAACTGCCCCTTCCAAAATACGCACTAAATCTTCTGAAAAGGGCTTGTTAAAATAGTCTTCACACTTTTGATTCATCTCTTCAAAAGGCTTTCGTAAATTAGCATCACTTACTTCAAGAAACTGCTCTAACGAAGTCTTAATCCAGGATATTTTCTCAGATTCTTGCTGATAATTTTCTTCTGAACTATTTAAAATAGCTGTTGTTGTTTGCACAGCCCGTTGTTGTTTGCACAGCCCATTGTTCAATACTATTTCCTGCTGCAACTTTAAATCTTTCAATGGCTTGGGGAATAACTAATTTAGGAAAATGTTGGCTAATATGCTGGTTTAGATATTGTTGAAATTCCTCAGCATAGGATTTTTGCCATAAATCTTCTGCTACTCGAATTCGATCTTGACTAGACCAATTTTCTGCTTTTCTAGGTAAATCTTCTAAGATATTTTCCTCAATTAATTGACCACATTTTAGATCAGCATCTCGACAGGCTATGTTACTATCATTCCGATTGCTGCTTTGTATTTGTAAGGCTAATAAAGCAGGTAATGTACTTAATTTTATAATTTTTAATTCTTCAATATCTTTTTTATATTCTCCTAATTGTTCAGTTAATTCATTCTTAATACTGTTAGTGGTTTTTTCTACAAAACGTTTCTCACTTTCTGTCCAATTTCTATCATTCCTAAAAACATCAATTTTGTTGAGAATAAAGAGCATTCTTTTGGGGAAACCTCCTAATCCTTTGACTTCTTCTACTACTTGTAATAAAAGACTTTTAATTTTCTGGGGATCAGTTTCTTGACTGTTATAAGTAACCAGACACAAAGCTTCACGACACTGCTTAATCACTTCCATATTACTTTCATCACCCACATAAGATAATCCAGGTAAATCTAACATTTTTACCCTGACACCTCTAGGCAAATTCCTCTCATATTCTTTCAATAATCTGAAGGGATAATAAATAAGAAACTTGGGATAAGCTAAAGAGGGATTATCTTTTTTATTATCAATATAAGCAAGCATTACTTGTTCTAAAAGCCGATAAATTTCGCTTTCAGGAATGCTTGGCCATTTACCACATTCCCATAATGCTCCTGGGGTTTCTTCGATAATTAAAGTCTTTTCCTGGCTATATTCAATAGTAACTGCCCCGGCGCTCATTTCGCTGACTGCTGTTGGTACAATATCAGCACCACAAAGAAAATTGACTAAGGTACTTTTTCCACTACTTGTCGTCCCAGTTGTGGCTAAAATCAGAGTTGGATGGCGCAATTCTTCGATTAATATTTCTAAAGCTGTATCTAAATTAGTAGATAATGCGTCAATTTCAGCGTAGTAAGACCTCGGTAAATGGCGAATAATTTCGTCCTTGAAGTTATCCCAATAACTTTGTAAGAGGGTTGCTTTATTTTCTACCTTTTGAAATACTTCATAAGATTTTTGACTCATAAGCTTAAGATTACTAAGTAATAATCAAAACATAATATAGCACTTCTTATACTTGTGAGGTACAGAGTTTTCTATTGTTCGGAGTTCGGAGTTCGGAGTTCGGAGTTCAGAGTTCGGAGTTTGGAGGCTCGATATTAGGTGTAACTCATGAGTCCGAGAAACGCTATAGTATTGAGAAGCCGCTTTTAACAACACTTTACCATGTATTAAGTAGATGGGCAAAAATAAACGTAAGCTTGTAGTAAGTCCTTAAGGACTACGGAGCTAGTTATAATAAAGGCTAAAGCCTTAACTACAGACTTTTCTATTTGATTATGGCAGTTTACCCCTAGGAAAATATAAAAAGAAAAAATCCTGCTTATGCAGGAGTTTTATCATGTTACCGAAAATTTTGGTTTAAAGCCCCGTCCTTTTAGGACGGCTTTTCTAGGGTTTTCATATAATCTCTAAATATGTCTATAATTAGGGTTTGCTGAATAAAAGCAAAACCCTATCGTAGGGCATACGAGAACAGACCTCTGAAATGGGGTGAACGTCTGAGGAGAGACTCGCCTCTGGGTTAAAGACTGAGAAGACTTTAATGTAAGCGAACTCGTTGAGCCAGAAATCTAAAGCAGTGATGCTTAGAGAATCCACGCACTTGTAGGGCGTGGAGTATGTCAATTCATAACACCTTTAACCTAATGTCGGGCAGAATTCCCTTATCCACGCTTAGGTTAGGGATGAAT
Organism: Crocosphaera watsonii WH 8501; assembly: GCF_000167195.1. Classification (GTDB taxonomy): domain Bacteria; phylum Cyanobacteriota; class Cyanobacteriia; order Cyanobacteriales; family Microcystaceae; genus Crocosphaera; species Crocosphaera watsonii. The sequence goes on from NZ_AADV02000025.1 coordinate 13,460, forward strand.
GCCCGACCAGTAAACAAACTGCGAAGCATCCATATTCCAGAATCTTGTGTTACAATTACTTGTGGTTGCGACCCACCCGAACGTTGGAACTACAGACAGCCTAACATCAAAGCAAAGTAGTAATACTTTCGGCGCAGAAACACTGTCAGATCGGGGAAAGAAATCACTGAAGAATAAAAAAGTAGGCAGCAAGAGCGTAAGACCAAACAGTGATTTGTCGAACAAGAAATAACTCTTGCGGAAGGCGAGAGTCTGCCTGTGGAGGCTGTGTTAGACCAAAATAAGACTTGTCTTATTGAGGCAACGGCCAATGAGACGGGAAACCTCGAAGACGAATAAAACCGTCCTTGAGTGAAGTTGTCGTTGGGAAGCCCCAACTTCAGCGAAGCAAGTTGGGGTACTTCACCAACCGAAGAAAAAATTAGGGCTTAGTATTGATGGTTTTGATGGGCTTAATAATATTAAGCCCCTACAGAGTATTAACCACCAGCAACGGCAGGAACAATACTGACTTCATCGCCATCTTTCAATTCAGTTTCGGTATTCTCCAAAAAGCGAATATCTTCGCTATTCACATAGAAATTCAGGAAGCGACGGGGTGTTCCACTATCATCGCATAAACGATCTTTAATACCAGGAAAATTACTTTCCAAAGTCTCAATTAACCCAGCGACATTCTCCGCGCTACATTCTAACGTAGCTTGGTTTTGGGTATGCTTTTGCAGAGGAGTGGGAATTAATACTTTAACAGTCATAGTTATCCAAAAATGAACCAATTATCAACAATGATGGCGAAAAATTGCCAAAAAAACAGCCGCCAAGGATACAAGAAGGGAAAACTTGACGGCTTATAAAGGGAACTAAACGAGAACTTGTTGCCAGTCTAGACGCTCTAAGGTGCGAGAACGTTCCAATGCACGCTCAAAACTGTCTAATTTTGGCTCAATGGTTAAAGGTTGACCAACATACTCTTGTACCGCTTCTTGGGTTTTCAGTCCGTTACCAGTGATGTAAATGACCGTGGTTTCTTCAGGATCAATTTTTCCTGCTTCTACCAACTTCTTGAGGACTGCAACTGTCGTTCCTCCGGCGGTTTCGGTGAAGATGCCTTCGGTTTCGGCTAATAATTTAATACCTTCGATAATCTCAGGATCGGTGACACTCTCAATATTACCGTTGGTTTTACGGGCAATATCTAAGGCGTAGTAACCATCTGCTGGGTTGCCGATCGCAATAGACTTGGCGATGGTATTGGGTTTAACGGGGGTAACAAAGTCCCGTCCTTCCTTAAATGCAGTGGCGATGGGGGAACATCCTTCCGCTTGTGCGCCACTGAAACGGACGGCTTTATCTTCCACTAAGCCGGTTTTGATGAACTCTTGGAACCCTTTGTAAATCTTGGTATAAAGGGAACCAGAGGCTAAGGGTGCAACCACATGATCCGGTAGTTTCCAGCCCAACTGTTCGGCTACTTCAAACCCTAATGTTTTGGAACCTTCAGAATAGTAAGGACGTAAATTAATATTGACAAAGCCCCAACCGTAGGTGTTACCCACTTCGCAACAGAGACGGTTTACTTGGTCGTAGTTTCCCTTAACTGCCATTAGGGTAGGGTTGTAAACCAAGGTTCCTAACACTTTCCCTGCTTCTAAGTCCGAGGGAATGAACACACAACAATCTAATCCTGCATGGGCGGCGATCGCTGCTGTAGAATTGGCTAGATTTCCGGTACTAGCACAAGAAACGGTGGTAAACCCTAATTCTTTGGCACGGGTTAAAGCCACGGAAACCACCCGATCTTTGAAGCTCAAGGTGGGCATATTCACCGCATCGTTTTTAATGTAAAGATTTTTTAGACCCAGGCGACGGGCGAGACGGTGAGATTTAACAAGAGGAGTCATTCCTGTGCCAACATCGATGGGATTTTGGCTTTCTACGGGCAAAAATGCTTTATAACGCCAGATAGAATTGGGTCCAGCTTCGATGGTTGCACGACTAACTTGATTACGAATCGCCTCATAATCGTAGGCGACTTCCAACGGAGAAAAGGTTTCTTCACAAACATGAAGGGCTTTCAGAGGATATTTAACTCCACCTTCTTTAGAAACGAGGTGGGTGAAAGTAGGCGCAAAGCCGGGTGCTGTTTGGGTTTGGGTTGCCTGGGTCATAGTTGGGTACTAAGTAACACTTTGTCAATCTTTTTGGATACTAACACGGGTAAAAATCACCGTCAAACATACCCGACTATTTTAGTCGGGATTAAATTTTTCAAGGTTTCTACGGGGAGATGGGGAGATGGGGGAGTGTGGGAAAACATTAACCTATCAGCCTCGAGAAATACCCGATTGAGGGACTAAATGTTATCAAAATCTATACAAAACTATGATCAAGGGTCAATATGGCGCAAACCCAAATCTAAACAAGAAAAAAAGCCCTTAAGAGTCTGGCCATGTTTCGACCTCAAAGGCTTTTGTCTTTCGTTCTTACTCCTCACACACACACTAATTTTGACGCAGGACTGAGAAAATAAGTTTCTTGATCGTGACGCTTTTTCAGCTGTCATCACAAAAAAGGGGGTCATGGTGGTGTAATCTAGGAACGGGAAAAATATATAAATTCGGTCAATCAGTTAACCAGATCATGATCATTTCTATCACTGCTCTAAAAGGGGGTGTGGGCAAAACTACCACTTCGATCCATCTTGCTGCCTATTTACAAGAAAAAGCCCCTACCTTGCTTATTGATGCCGATCGCAACCGTTCTGCGTTAATTTGGTCTAGGGAGGATAAACTACCTTTTCATGTGGCATCCCAAGCAGGATCAACCAGTATTATTCGTAAGTATCCCCATATTATCGTTGATACCAGGGCGAGACCAGAACCAGAAGAGTTTAAGGATCTTGCTGATGGGAGTGACTTATTAATTATTCCCACAACCCCCAATCATTTAGACCTAGACGCAACCTTCAAGGCGGTAGAACAATTACAGGCTCTCAATGCTAATTTTAGAGTATTGTTGACCAAAGTTGATGCCCGTACCAAAAGCGGACAAGAAGCTAAAAAAAGATTAAGAGAAGCGGACTTACCTCGCTTTAAAACATCTATTCCTCTCTTGGTTGTCTTTGAAAAGGCTTCCCAAAGGGGTGTTATTACCAGAGATTATTCCAGTCCTACTTCCAAAACTGCTTGGTCTGCTTATGAAGCAGTTGGTAGAGAAATTCTACCCTAAATTGTCAAAAAGTTCTGCATGATTAATAGTTAAAAATTGAGTGGTTTCTTCAACAGAAAGGGGTTTACTAAAATAATAACCTTGCATAGTTTGACATTGTAAATCACCTAAAGTATTTAGTTGTTGCCGAGTTTCTACTCCTTCAGCAACTACTCTCATATCAAAACTTTCTCCCAAGGAAATCAGAGCAGAAACTAGGGTTGTATTTTCAGGTTTATCATCCATCTCTTTGATTAAAGAAACATCTATTTTAATGGTATCAAAGGGTAGTCGATGCAGATGACTAACCGCAGCATAACCAATACCAAAATCATCCAGGCAAACCCTAACATCTAAGCTTTTTAGTTCTCTTAAAACTTGATAGGTTAGTTTAATATCTTTTAGGATAACTGCTTCGGTAATTTCTAATTCTAACCATTGAGGTTCTAAACCTGTAGTCCCTAATATTTCATCAATAATATCCACTAATTGGGGATGGTAGAATTGAGCCATAGACAAATTAACAGAGACTAAAATAGGTTGTAAGTGATTAGTTTGCCATGCTTTATTTTGCGTACAGGCCCGTTCTAAAATCCAGCGACTTAAAGGTACAATTAATTCTGTTTTATCCACCCAAGGTAGAAATTGTTTAGGGGGAACTAAACCATATTTTGGGTGTTGCCAACGAATAAAAGCTTCCATTGCTTCTGTGGTTTTCGTATGGGCATTCAATTGAGGTTGATAATATAAACATAATTCTTCTTTACGCAAAGCTTCATAAAGTCGCTTTTCAATCTGTGATAATGAGGCATTTACTTTGCTTAAATTCTCTTTTATAAAATTAAAATTACCTGTTTTTTTATGGTAACTTAGTTGAGTTTCTGCATAGTTTAAAAGGTCCTGGGGGACTTGTCCATTTTGGGGATAAATAGCCATTCCTAAATGACTGACTAAAGATTGAGTATTATTTTCAACAGTGAAAGGATATTTTAGTTCTTTAATAATCCGTTGAGTAATTTTATATAAATTATCTGCTTTCTTAATATGAGGTAATAAAATAGCAAATTCATCCCCTCCCCAACGAGAGATAATATCCCCAGTTCTCACACAGTTTTTTAACCGTTGGGTGATCGCTTGCAAGAAATAATCTCCAATAGTATAACCAAAAGCATCATTAATTTTCTTAAAATCTTTAATATCTATCAAAAAAACTGCTAAACAATTTTTATGCCGCTTGCCGTTAGTAACTGCTATGGAAACATATTCATTAAAGAGAATACGGTTAGGTAATTCTGTAACTGGATCAAGAGAAGATTCCTCTTGAAAAGTATCATCATTTCCTAGCTCTTTGGGGGAAGAATTGGAATCTGCTAAGATGAAGGTAGATTGTTCAGCAGAACCCCCTAAATTTAGTTTTTGTGACTCCTCAATGGATCGCAGTATAGATTTATCTGACTGCTTGGGTGTGTCTTTGTCAACAATATCAGATGACACTTTAGAAGGAGAAACGGTGTGATAACTAGCATTCACTTCACAACCAAAATTGATTAAATCCCCATCTTTTAGTTCATGAAATGTACATTTTTCTCCGTTAACAAAAATGCCATTGCGACTTTGAATTCCCTCTAAATCTCCATCCAGTATCCAAAAAGAATCTTGATTTATTTTGCGATTAAACTTCTTAATTAAAGTAGCGTGCCTTCGAGAAACTTGTTTAGAATAAATAATAATAGAATTACTAGAGTGTCGCCCTAGAGAATATTCCGACTCTTCCAAGGAAATAGTTCTACGGCAGTTACTATCCTCAAGAACTAAGACATAACGATTCTTAGTATTTTTTCTGTTTTGATTCATTGTGATTTTCACACCTGACTTAAAAGTGTAGTCGCATCGGTAGGTTTGAGAGGACGACTAAACCAAAATCATTGAATCTCTCTGCAGTTGAGTCCTTGTAAAAGTTCTAACTGTTGTAAAGTTTCTACCCCTTCAGCGATGACCCGAAGATCGAAGCTTTGTCCTAAAGCAATTATAGCAGAAATTATCGCAGTATTTCCAGAATTAGCTTGTAAAGTTTGGATAAAAGATTGATCAATTTTCAGAGTGGTAACAGGAAACTTTTGTAAATATCCTAAAGAAGAGTAGCCCGTGCCAAAATCATCTAAAGAAACTTTCACTCCCAATTCCCGTAAATTCTGTAAAGTTTCTCGAGAAGAATCTATATTTTGCATCATTGCTGTTTCCGTAATTTCTAAGTCTAAAAGATGGGGTTCTAAAGCAGTATCTTCTAAAACTTGAGCGACAATATCAACCAAATTCGGCTGTTGAAATTGTTTGGGAGATAAATTAACAGCGATGGGAATAGGAGAAAAACCACGTTTTTGCCAAGCTTTATTTTGTAGGCAAGCAGTTTTGAGAACCCAAAGACTAATAGGAATTATAAGATCAGTTTTTTCTGCCAAAGGAATTAGTTTAAGGGGAGAAACATTCCCGAATTCGGGGTGATACCACCGTAAAAGTGCCTCCATGCCACTAACCTTGTTATTAGTCAAATTTAATTGAGGTTGATAATGTAGAGATAAACTTTCTTCTTCTAAAGCTTGATATAAAAGATTTTCTAATTTTAATAATAAAGAGGCTTTAGAAGTCATGGTGGAACTATAAAAACGATAATGATTTCTTCCTCGTTCTTTGGCACGATATAGGGCAGCATCTGCATTTTTTAATAGGGTTTCTCCATCCTCACCATCTTGAGGATAGATAGCAATACCAATACTGGTTTTAACGTATAGTTGATGCCCCGCAACTTCAAAAGGCTGCTTGAGATCCTCTAGGATACGCTGTGCTAAGTTAATGGTATCTTCTGGACTATTAATTTGAGGTAATAATAAAGTAAATTCATCCCCTCCCCAACGGGAAATAATATCGTTATTACGGACACAAGAACTTAAACGCTGAGCAAAGCTTTTCAATAATTGATCTCCAACCTTATGACCTAAACTGTCATTAATATTTTTAAAACAATCTAAGTCAAGAAAAACCACAGCCATTAAATTATTATTATTCTTGGCTTTAACCAAAGCTATTTCCAAGTTTTCATCAAAATAGTTACGATTAGGTAAATCGGTTAACGTATCAGAAAAAGCTCGATATTCTAATTTTTTCTCAGCTTGTTTCCTAGCAGTAATATCGAACCAATAACTCCTAATTAGTTGATGTTCTGATAAATAATGAACATACTGTTCAAAAATCTCTGATCCAATCACCACCTCTCTCAGTAATAAATTACCTTGTATATTGTGAAGCTCAGAAAGTAAACCTGCTAAAATAGGATGTTTTAACTTTTCTTGTTCAATACTTTGAAACTTAATCCTAGCTGCTGGATTGAGATAGGTTAAATTTCCTGTAAAATCAATTTCAATAATAGGATTAGGGCTTAATTCAGGAAAAGAAGCGAGGCGAATCAAATCATTGCGATCTCGTGCCTGTAAACTCTCCTCATTAATTAAAGTTGAATTATTATTATCATCAGCAATCATGGTTTCCATGACTGTTTCTTCCCCTACTTCAAATTGTTCGGGATCAAGAGGATTAAATAAATCAATATCTAAAGCAGTAGAAATAATATAATAACTGACCTTAGCTTTTGGACCAAAAATAACCACATCACCATGTTTTAAATTATGAGATTGTTGTAACTTCCCATTAATTAATAAACCATTGGTACTACGATTACCTTCTAAATCTCCATCAATAATACGATAGGAATAAGTATCCAATCGGGGACTGAGTCTAACTCGTACAATGGTGGCATGGCGACGGGAAACAACTTGTTCATAAATAACAATATCATTGGTCGATTCTCGGCCAACGCTATAGCTGGCTTCCTCTAAGGCAACGATACGTCGGGCTTTTTGATCCTCAATAACAAGAATATGACGAAAGGATGATAGATTGTCCATCATAGATACGCAAACAAGGGTTATTACTATAATTCCCAGAAGTGCCTAAAAACTAACTATCTATCATCGGTAAAGACATAAAATTTGCAGAATCTATATGTAACTGCTCACCGCAACAAAAAAGTCTTATTGAAAAGCACTACAAACAACATCAGTTGAGTCAATAAAAATATAAGCCCTGTGATTTAGCGTAAAATTTAAGCTAATTTATTACGGCTATTTTAATGACTAACATTCCCAGAATCAAGTCTTTTAAAAACCTCAAATAAAAACAACAATATGAGAAAAGAAAAGAATAGTAAGATAGTTTTTTGTTAGCGGAGATTATCCGCTAATCCTGTGTATTTTTGTGCAGAGAGATAGGGGGATCAAGAAAAATCTATCCCCCATCGGCTCCGGAGCCTTTTACATCTCTAATCCTGGGGGACTCCGACCAGCTAATGAAAATAATTCGCATAATTGGACAATGGCATTTTGCCCCTGTAATCTCATGGTCTCTAAAAAACTGAACATTTGGGTGACTAACTCTGCACCCCAGTCGCTTCTTGCTCCCCCACTTACTTTGCGGTGAATGACAATGGGACGTAAAGCTCTCTCAGCATCATTATTATCTGGTTTGACTTCAGGATAAGTTAGAAAGGTGAACCACTCTTCCCAATGACGTTTGAGACGGTTAATCAATCTTTGTGCATCATAAGGCCATCCTTTTTTGGGAGTTGCTTTAAAAATCTTTTGCAGTGAGTTCTCGACTTCTGTTCTTTTGGAGCCTAAGTCTTCAAGGGTTAAATTTCGAGCATGATAATGACGATAATGGATACGGGCGGTTGCTAAAACTTGCTGTACATCGGCAGCAAATTCTCGATTCGCTTGAAAACGACTGGTTTTAAGGGACTCTAACTCTCGTTCTAAATGTGCCAGACATTTCTGTTTGGCCATCGCACTTTGTCTAAAGTAGGCACTATAGCAGTCACTGGTGAGGATGCCCTTAAAATCTGCTCCTAACAATTTCTCGACTTCTGCGGAGCTTCTAGTGCAGCTTGGCGAAAGTAATCCACCAGATTTTTACAGAAACTTTCGTGACCAGCCACGACAATGTGTTTCAATGAAACTAACGGAAGAATCTCGAAGTTGATGTCCATGATAAAAGCATTGCCAATTAACCTCTCCAACCTACAGAAAACAGTACTCCAACAAATAGTGAGAGGGACAACAAACCCCTATCGCCTTGTTAGACGAGCCAAGCTAATCTTAGCCGCAGCATCAGGAGAGAGCAATAGTTCGATTAGTCGAAGATTAGAATTAGACCGAGTACAAGTGCGTCAGTGGCGATCGCGATGGTTTGAGGAGAGAGAAAAACTGAGTGCCGCCGAAGAACAACAGGTAACGGAGAAAGCATTAATGGTCTTGATCAAAGGAATTTTAAGCGATCGCCCAAGACCTGGAACAACAAAATCCTTTACGGTCGAACAAGTAGTCCAGATTGTAGAGATCGCTTGTGAAGAATGTGAAAAATCAGACAGACCAGTGAGCCATTGGACACCTTCAGAGTTGGCGGATGAAGCCATAAAAAGAGGAATTGTCGAAAAGATTTCCCCCCGTAGTGTGGGGCGTTTTTTAAAAAGAAGCGACATTACAACCACATCTCGTTCGTTACTGGTTAAATGCCAAAATTGATGATCCCTTAAAATTTAAAAAGCAAGTCAAATATATCTGTGAACTTCATCAAGAAGCTAAAACTTTGTTAGAACAAGGAATTCATTTAATTAGTACAGATGAAATGACAGGAATTCAAGCTCTTGAGAGATTATTTCCGAACAAAAGAATCAAGCCTAAACAAGTAGAAAAAATCGAATTTGAATATGAAAGACACGGAACTTTAAGCTTGATTGCGAACTGGGATGTGGCAAGAGGAAAAGTTGTTAGTCCCTCTATTGGACCGACAAGAACAGAACAAGATTTTTCTGAACATATCCAGAGAACGATTAAGTTTGATGAAAAAGCAGAATGGATTTTTATTGTAGATCAACTCAACACTCATAAATCGGAAAGCTTAGTCAAATTAGTAGCAGAAAGCTGTGGAATTACTATTGATTTGGGGAGAAAAGGAAAGGAGGGGATTTTGCAATCTATGGACAGCAGAGCAGATTTTTTATCAGATGAATCTCATCGAATTCGCTTTGTTTATATTCCCAAACATACATCGTGGCTTAATCAAATTGAGTGTGGGTTTTCGATCTTAGTCCGGCGTTTACTCAAAAGAATTACTGTCCGTTCAACTGAAGAACTATCCCAAAAAATTCTCAATTTTATTGATTACTTTAATCAACATTTTGCTAAGCCGTTCGTTTGGAAATTTAAGGGCTTTAAAGATCATAAGTGACTGGTGGATTATTTTTGCTAAGCTGCACTAGTGGGAGCCAACATCAACACACAGACCTCATTTGATGTGGCTACCCAAACCCAATACTTGATGCCATCGATGCAATAACTGGTTTCGTCAACACATCGGATTCCTGGCTGCTGGATGTACTTTAACCACTGTTGGGTCAAGGGTTCTAAACTTTCTTGAAACCATTTGTGCATTTTGGCAAGGCTCCCTTGAGAAATGGGAATGCCAAAGACATACTCTATAAAATGTTCCTGTTTACGCCATGTAAGATTACCCCCATAGCCAAGCCAGCCCACGATGCTACTTAATCGCGCCCCATAACTGAATCCTTCTTTAACTCCCAATGGAACAGGACTGTAATCTGACCATCCACAACTAGGACATTTATAGAATCCGCGACGATATTCCCTGATTTCTATGGGTTGGTCTACTACTTCAGCCACTTGCTGGACTTTTTCGGGAACTACTTCATCTCGTTCCACTGAACCCCCACAAACAGGACAGTTTTCTAGTTCTAAAGGGACTATCTTATCGGGCTGACCAAAACCATTACGGGTCTTCCCTGGGTGGTCATATTTTGGTCCGCGTTTAAATCCTTTTTTGCGTTTCTTTTTGTCAGAAGGCTTTTTTAGTTGGTCTGATGATGGGGGGACTGAACTGTTTTTTGAGTTACGGTTTTTTAGCTTATCTCTCTCTTCTTTCAATTTTTCAATTTCTTGCTGTTGTGTAGAGATTTGTTGTTGTTGCTGGTCAATCAGTCTTTGTTGAAGAGATAACTGTTGTTGTGCCTTGACTAGCCACTCAATCATGAAGACATTGTTCGCCAACTGTTCATCGGCGATAGCTCTAACTAGCTTTGAATCAATGGTAGCATTTGTGGTCATAACCCCCACTATACATAAAAATCCCCGATTTTACCTTTATGTTGTCAAGACAGATTCTTTATTGCGGTGAGCAATTACTAATGAGCGTTCATGGAAATTGGTTATTATACAAAAAAAACACCCCCTTAATTATACTCTAATTAAACCCTAATTAAACCCCTACAATTGTCAAAAAATGTTTTCTAAACCCTTGCTTTTCTTGACTTGACATGGTATTGTAAGGATGACGTAAAAGGTGCGCGCTTGTAACCTCTGTTTTAATGGGTGTCATATCTTGTTTTGATACAATCAGATTTCGGCATCATTTTGAAGGGGATTAAGAAATAATGAATAAAACTCGTGTTTTACCAATCTAAGCCGTATCTGGCAACGGCAAACCCTTACTCTTCTGAGGAGTTGGAATTTTTTTGTAGTTTCTTGGTTTGACCCCGCTCAGAGCAAGTGCCAGAAAATTATGGATATGAATATCAAGATAATTGGCTAACCTACCAGCCGTGGGTTGAGGTCTTCGATCCCAGGGTCCAATTGATAGAGGTTCAGACATGGCGGCGATCGCTTTGAGTACAAACCCAGCTAGCATCGCTAAACTGATACGACGCTTAATAGCATTCTCAGTCCAGGCTCTGGGCATTTCCATCCCCGCACTATCCTGGGCAACATAGAAGTTAGTTTCCACGGGGAAGCGATGCTTATACCCCAACCAAATCTGTTCAGTAGTTAGCTCTCGGGCAATGGTTGCCAACAACAAAGGTTTTTCATAGTCAGGATGATCAATTCTGACTACATCCAATACTGTATCAGCAACATCCTCAAAGTGTAGCTGTTGCCATCGTCTCAAACGGAGTTCTCCTTTAAGGTGCATGGCTGTAATATCCTCATCTGGGGGGATTTCTGGACTGTCCCATCCTGGATGAAGAATCTCCCCATGTTTTCTGGGGCGACCTGGCCCTGGTTGGGATGGACGTGGAGGTGGAGCACAGCGCAGTTTACTATTTATGCGTAAGCGTCCTAACAAAGCATCTTTGTCGCTGGCCGCAGCAAACTGTTGGCGGGTGGCAATTCCCGCATCTACTACCAATAAACAATGATTCTTAGACTTAGGTAAATCCTTGAATAGTTCTGCTACTGCGGCTTCACAACTGTCTCCAAATCTTACTCGACTCACTAGCCCCACTCGCACCCCAGAAATAAAGACTACAGTTGTAACTGCTGCAATGATGTTGGCTTTTATTGCTTTACCTGCCCGATGGTGGAAGCCTTTGCCTAACAAATCCATTCCAGGTCTAGCCCGCCACCGAGCAATAGTGGAACTATCAATAGCTAGCACTTCTCGCTGTTTTTCCCCCAACGCCACTGGTTCCACTGGCAAATTGCTCAGACACCAACTAACGGCACGATCAAAGAGCAAGTCCAGAGGGACTTTTCCCCGCTCCATTGCCCGCTCTACCCGATGCCATCCCCATTTTATGTGGAAGACCAGAGGCAACACAGCCCTAGCTAGACTCCCCTTCGATTGTACCAAGCGACCACTCATCATCACTACTAAAACGATCCCGATACAATAAGCGGTTCCCTTTGGTAGTATCTTGATGAGATAATTGACAGCCTCTGCTGTCAGCTTGAGAGGTTCCGTTGTCGGTTTAGGAGAGGTTTCTGTTGATTGGCTCATGCCATCAGTATCTCAGATTTGCACTACTGGTACCTAGCGATCGCCCCTCAAAATGGTAAAACACGAGTAAAAGATTTACTGCTATTATCTATTGGGAAGAGGATGTTTATGTTGCTGAATGTCCAGAGGTGGGAACAGCAAGTCAAGGAGATACTATAGAAGAAGCATTAGGTAATCTTAAAGAAGCAACAGAACTATATTTAGAAGAATTTCCTTTACCTAAAACATCCCCTCGTTTATTGACAACATTTGAGGTATTAAGTGCCTAAACTACCTAGAGTTAGTACTCAAAAAACCGTCAAAACATTAGAAAAATTAGGATTTGTGCAAATACGACAAAAAGGGAGTCATTTAATTCTGAAAAAACAACTAAAAAGTGAAGAGGGAAAAATAATTGAAGTCGGTTGTGTTATTCCCCTGCAAAGAAAGACGCTTGCAGTGGGAACCTTGAAAAATATTTTAAACTAAGCAGGGGTAACAGTTGAGGAATTTCTAGATAATTTATAGACTGTAGGGGCATAATATTATTATCCTAATCCTATCATTATTCTCATATTCTAAGCGTTTAAATAGTTCATTAAAGTAGGGTGGGTTAGACGGCGATAATTTAGGTTATAACAAGAAGATAACAATCCGTCGTATTAGACTACGGATGTTTATATTGTAGGGGTCAACGGCCGTTGACCCCTACGGAAGTGTGTGGCCAGAAATTAGGAAATTTATATTAGTGAGCAAGATGCTCACATTCCTCTGGATTGATCCATGAGGTTTAAGGTAATGATAGGATAACAAAGGCAAGGAATTAGTATAAATATATGGCAGAAACTTTATTATTTAATGCGCTACGTCAGGCCATTGATGAAGAGATGGGACGAGACGAAACAGTATTTGTCTTAGGGGAAGATGTAGGACATTATGGCGGTTCCTATAAAGTAACCAAGGATCTTGCCAAAAAATACGGAGATCTGCGAGTTCTTGATACCCCGATCGCAGAAAATAGCTTTACGGGAATGGCAGTTGGTGCGGCAATGACTGGGTTACGGCCGATCATTGAAGGGATGAATATGGGCTTTTTATTATTGGCATTTAACCAAATCGCCAATAATGCCGGAATGTTGCGCTATACTTCTGGGGGAAACTTTAAGATCCCCATGGTGATCCGTGGACCAGGGGGAGTAGGCAGACAGTTAGGGGCCGAACATTCCCAACGCTTAGAAGCTTATTTTCATGCGGTTCCTGGCTTAAAAATTGTAGCCTGTTCCACCCCCTATAATTCTAAAGGACTACTGAAAGCAGCCATTCGTGATGAAAACCCCGTTCTTTTCTTTGAACACGTTTTACTCTATAACCTCAAAGAAAACCTTCCCGATGGCGAATATATTGTCCCCTTAGACAAGGCAGAAATAGTCAGAAAAGGGAAAGATGTAACCATTCTCACCTATTCAAGAATGCGTCATCATTGTTTACAGGCCCTCAAAGAAATGGAAGCACAAGGGTACGATCCCGAAATTATTGATTTAATTTCCCTAAAACCCTTTGATTTACAAACCATTGGGGAGTCTATTCGCAAAACCCATCGAGTGATCATTGTTGAAGAATGTATGAAAACCGGGGGTATTGCCGCCGAATTAATTGCTTTAATTAATGATAACTTTTTCGATGAATTGGATGCTCCTGTCATTCGTTTATCCTCCCAAGACATTCCCACCCCTTACAATGGAATGTTAGAAAGATTAACCATTGTACAGCCACCCCAAATAGCTGAAGCAGTGGATAAGTTGATGACACTGCATATTTAGAGTGTGGGGAGTGATCGGAAGTGTGAGGAGTGTGAGGAGTGTGGGAAGTGTGGGAAGTGTGGGAAGTGTAGAAACAATATTAATATTTTGCTCCCCATCTCCCAGTCTCCCAGTCTCCCAGTCCCCCCGTCACCCAGTCCCCCCGTCCCCCAGTCCCCCCGTCCCCCAGTCCCCCCGTCCCCCCGTCCCTCCCAACCCCTTACATAGACGAAGAATATGAAAGAACGACGTTTGTTGATCACTTTTATTATTGCCTTGGCCATCGGTGCGATCGCCCTTCTCAATGTTATTCCCTTACAACTCGGTTTAGACTTGAGGGGTGGGGCCCAGTTAACCATTCAACTGCAACCCACCGAAGAGGTTACAACTATCTCTCAAGAGGACTTAGAAGCAGCGAAAACGGTTCTGGAAAATAGGGTTAATGGGTTAGGAGTTGCCGAACCGGTGGTGCAAACCTTGGGGCAAGATAAAATTGTAGTACAGTTGCCCGGTGTTAGCGATCCCGAACAAGCAGAACGGGTATTGGGGGGAACAGCACAATTAGAGTTTCGGCAACAACGCCAAGGGACAGAAGGACAACTACCTGTTGAATTTGGACTCAGACGGGAAAAGGAAAGAGAATTAAACGCCCTGAGACTGGGAGAGCCTACCCCTGAAGAAGAAGAACGTATTGCAGAGTTAACCCAATCTATCAAAGAATCTGACCAAATAATTTTAGAGTTATTTGAGTCCGTCGGCTTATCAGGTAAAAATTTGGACAATGCTCGTTATGGCCCCACCCAAGGAAACCAATGGGAAGTCATTATTGATTTTGACAACGAAGGGGGCAACAAGTTCGCTGAATTGACCAAAAATATTGCTGGAACAGGTCGCAGTATTGGTATCTTCTTAGATGATGTTTTGATTAGTGCGCCTGTTGTGGGGGTTCAATTTGCTGCTACTGGTATCACAGGAGGGAGTGCCGTTATTACAGGGAATTTTACCGTAGACGAAGCCAACGAATTGGCCGTACAGTTACGGGGTGGTTCCTTACCTTTCCCTGTGGAAGTAGTAGAAAATCGCACTGTTGGGGCAACTTTGGGACGGGATAGTATCCAACGCAGTATCTATGCTGCGGTGGCCGGTTTAGCATTAGTTTTAATCTTTATGGGGGTTTATTATCGGCTGCCTGGGTTAATCGCTGATTTAGCTCTAGGTGTCTATACTCTCTTAACCTTAGCTTGTTATTCTTTGATTGGTGTTACCTTAACCCTTCCTGGTATTGCCGGGTTTATCCTCAGTATTGGTATGGCAGTGGATGCCAATGTCTTGATTTTTGAACGCACCCGTGAAGAGTTACGCAGTGGCAAACCCTTATACAGTGGGGTAGAATCGGGATTTTCTCGGGCATTTTCTAGTATTTTAGATAGTAATGTCACCACTGTGATCGCCTGTGGTGCTTTGTTTGGTCTAGGATCTGGGTTGGTTAAAGGGTTTGCTTTAACCTTAGCGATCGGGGTTTTAGTCAGTATGTTTACGGCCTTAACTTGTACTCGAACTTTCTTATTAGCGACGGTGTTAGGACTGCCTACGGTTCGCAAAAAACCAGAACTATTCTGTCCTGATTTACCCAAAGTTAGTAATACTTAGACACAAAACTATTTCTTATTATTGTTCAATTATTGATGTTATTTAACCGAAAAAATGCGCTTACAGATAATTAAATTGGAACGGTTATGGTGGTCAATTTCTGCCTTAATTATTTTGGGTGGAATCATAGCTATGATCATTTCTTATACTACCTTTAAAGCCCCATTAAGACCTGGTTTAGACTTTATTGGTGGAACTCGTTTACAGTTACAACTAGCTTGTGGGGTTGAAGACACTTGTGAACAGGCGATCGATGTGGGAGAAGTCCGAAATATTCTCACAGAAAAAGAGTTAGGAAACAGTACCATTCAAGTCTTAGAAGGAACAATTCTTTCTATTCGTACTAAAAATTTAGACGTAGATGAAAGAACCCAATTACAACAAGAATTGAACGAAAAAATAGGTGATTTTGACCCCGAGACAACTCAAATTGATACCGTAGGTCCAACCATTGGTAAAGAATTATTCGAGTCAGGAATTTTAGCCTTATTGGTTTCTTTTTTCGGCATTATTGTTTATCTTAGTGTTCGCTTTAAGTTCGATTATGCTTTATTTGCCATCCTGGCCTTAGTCCATGATGTTTTAATTACAGCAGGATTTTTTGCTGTTTTAGGATTAGTTGCTGGAGTGGAAGTGGATAGTTTGTTTTTAGTGGCTTTATTAACCATCATTGGCTTTTCTGTTAACGATACTGTGGTCATTTACGATCGCATTCGAGAGAACACTGATAAATATATTGAAGAACTATCCATTAACGATATTGTCGAAAATTCTGTTAATCAAAGTTTGACTCGTTCTATTAATACCACCGTCACCACTTTATTACCTCTGATTGGTATTTTCCTATTCGGTGGAGAAACCCTAAAATATTTCTCCCTAGCCTTAATTTTAGGGTTCATAGCAGGTTCTTATTCCAGTATTTTCATTGCTAGTACCCTACTCGCTTGGTGGCGTAACCGTCAGGCACTGGCTAATAGTTGAGGTTGGGGAGCAGGGGGAGCAGGGGGAGCAGGGGGAGATGGGAGTGTGAGCATCCTGCTCACTAACCCAAATAGGGAGTGTGGGGAGAGTAAAAAACTGATAACTGGTAACTGATAATCGGTAACTGATAACTGCTATTATTAACAACAGACAACTCTATACTCTAGTGTTACTTCCTCAAAGTTAACTGACTTTTTTAAAGTTTTATAAAGATTTTTATCAAAGTGTTTGTGATTGGGACAACTTGGATCTAAATTGCAAAGATTAGAAACAGTAGCACTTATTTCATTTTCTATTAACCTAAGCTGACACCCTTGTAGGAGAACCTATGAACATTGCCGTGGTGGGCCTCAGTCACAAAACTGCCCCAGTTGAAGTCCGAGAAAAATTAAGTATTCAAGAGGCTAAAATCGAAGAAGCCTTAATCCATTTGAAGGGTTATCCTCATATCGAGGAGGTAGCTGTCATTAGCACCTGTAACCGTTTAGAAATTTATGCGGTGGTGACAGACACAGAAAAGGGTGTGGTAGAAATTACTCAATTTTTATCAGAAACCGGTCATATTCCCCTCAACTATCTCCGTCGCTATTTATTTACCCTGCTTCATCAAGACGCAGTGCGTCATCTCTTAAGAGTGGCTGCCGGGTTGGAAAGTTTAGTTTTAGGGGAAGGGCAAATTTTAGCCCAGGTGAAAACTACCCATAAATTATCCCAAAAGTACAAAGGTATTGGCAGATTACTCGATCGCCTCTTTAAACAAGCGATAACCGCCGGAAAAAGGGTTCGCAGTGAAACCAATATTGGTACTGGTGCTGTGTCTATCAGTTCGGCTGCGGTAGAATTAGCTGTAACTAAAGTTGATGATCTAGCTTCCCGTCGGGTAAGTATCATCGGTGCTGGCAAAATGGCTTGTCTACTGGTTAAACATCTTGTGGCCAAAGGAGCGACTTCTATCACCATTGTTAACCGTTCCCAGCGTCGTGCCGAGGAGTTAGCCAAAAAATTCCCTCAAGCGGAGTTAACCCTGGTTTCTTTGGATGAGATGATGACGGTTGTGGGTAACTCTCATATGGTGTTTACTAGCACAGGAGCAACCCAGCCTATCCTGCATCAAGATAACCTCAAAGAAGTGGTATCCGTTGAACAAGGGTTAATGTTATTTGATATCTCTGTGCCTCGAAATGTGGCTACCAACGTCCAAGATATGGAAATGGTGGAAGCTTATAATGTAGATGATTTAAAGGCGGTGGTGGCGCAAAATCAAGCGAGTCGTCGTCAAATGGCTTTAGAGGCAGAAGGGTTATTAGAAGAGGAAGTGGAAGCTTTTGAGTTGTGGTGGCGTTCCTTGGAGACTGTTCCTACTATTAGCTGTTTGAGAACGAAAGTAGAGGGTATTCGTGAACAAGAACTAGAAAAAGCCTTATCCCGTTTAGGAACGGAGTTTGCGGAGAAACACCAAGAGGTGATTGAAGCTTTAACCAGAGGTATTGTTAATAAAATATTACATGAACCGATGGTACAACTGCGGGCCCAACAAGATATAGAAGCCAGGCAGAAATGTTTACAGTCTCTACAAATGTTGTTTGATCTTGAAATTGAGATTGAAAAACAATTTGGTTAGGTGATTTCCACACTTGAATATACCTGCTTTTCCAATTATTCCCCCCTTTTTAAGGGGGGTTAGGGGGGATCGTAAGGGATCTCCTTTATCAGAAATCACCTTAAAAGGTAGAAAAGCTGTAGTTATAGAGTGGGTAATGTCTAGTTTCTCATTAATATTACCCATCATCAATAACGAAGTTATACCAAATCCGAGGTTAATATCCCCTTTTGTAGAGGCGTTGCATGCAACGTCTCTACTAGGTTTAGATAGAATAGATAGAATAGGTTTAATAAGCGGATTTGGTATCAGAAGTCAGAAGTTCCTCGCTACGCTCCCTATCTTTGAATCATCATGAAAGCTGCTGATGTAATTAGGGTTTGCTGAAAAAGTTTCTCCAAAATTTATGCCACTTTTGACCAAGAATTTTCTGACAAATCAATAAGTTTTAGTACATAAAAATTGTTTAAAGTATAATCAAAATTAATGAAAGGCGGTTTGAGAGGTTCCCCTGTTCTATTATTAGTAAATAAGGACAAAAAAAGCGACAAAAACTGCCTCAGAAGTTTAGAAAGATTGACAACTAAAAATGTAATAGCAATAGATGTAATGGAGGTTTCAGGGAGTTTTGTTATCACGAGATTTAGGCTAAATCTTCGTTTAGCTTGTCCAAACTTTCCCTCAATAGCATTACGGAAGCATTCATCGGAGTGGGATTGTTTCTTTTCTTCTTCACTGACATTTTTCGGAGGTCTTCCTAACTTCGGACCACTGATTCTTATCCCTCTTTCCTTACACCAATTTCTGTTTTCCCTAGTTCGATAAATTTTATCTACATGGACGGATTCGGGATAATAGCCAAACGTTCTTTATACTTTTCTACTTGTTCTTTTAAATGACAAGATTCATTGAAGTTTTCCCAACTTATTTTGTCTAGAAACACATAGTTATCTACACAGCTTACTGAGAGTTTAGCTCCAAACTCTATTGGTTTTCCTGCTTTTCCCCTCACTATTGGACGAATATGCGGTTGAGTTAAACTTACAATTCTTTGAGGAACACTCTGGGTCTTATTCTCCCACATTGACTGTCGTTGTTCATAAACTTTTTCGATAGTCTCTAGACAATTTTCCTGTCTTTTAC
>NZ_AADV02000024.1 GCF_000167195.1 Crocosphaera watsonii WH 8501
AATAAGTCGAGCCGGTACCATAAGTACTTAGGGTAGGTTTTATAAGACTCTAAAAAAAATCGACAAAAGATTTTCCAATGGCTTCAAAGTTGGGTTCTATTTTATGATAACGACTCGTTTTTTGGTCGAGAATAGTCTCAGGACAATATTCCAATCTATTAATTGTACTTTTTCCAGCTAACCATCCCTTTTTATCTTCAAGTTCATTAAGCTTTTCTAAAGCGATCTTAAGGGCAGGATCGTGACGTAATTTATCATGGTCATTGACATCTTCATAGCCTAAAATAATTCCATAAAGCCTTTGTGCTAATAACTCATGAACGGAATGGTCTACATAAGATTGATGACGATGATCTTGAAAACAGTTACCAAACTTCTCCGTAATTCCCAGTTTTTTATCCAACTCAGCTATCCAGACAATCCCCGCATCTGAAGTGATTAGTCCCCCATCAAAATTAGCGATTATTTCTTTTCCTTTCTGTTTACTAAAGTTGATTACTTGACGAGGGGTTCGGGGATGACTGGGACTCATTAAATCAGTTTAAGGTAAATTGCTTTAATAATTAAATTATAGCATATTTTATTCTAACAATCTAGTACTATTAGAGATTTTATTAATAATTTTTTTGGAAAAATGAGTGATTGATTTATCTTTTCATCTTTGTCTAATTCGGGTTGATTTTAACTTAAAATCTGACAACAGACTGTTGGTTGGGGAAATCTGCGATCGCTCTGTTCAAACCCACTTCCTGTAAGGCTTCTGTGTTTGGCGATCGCAGATTTTGTGAGAAATTCGGGTATAGTGATCTGCATTTAATCTCTCAAGAACAAATAGAAAGCATTGTCCAACTACAAGAAGTAACCTCAGATATCGACTTAGGGTTACAAAAAATGACCCAAGCGGTTCAAGACTTCAACCAAACCACGCGATCGCTACAAAAGAATGTCACCACCACCCAGATGCAACCCTTTGCAGACTTGGTTAAACCCTTTCCTCGCTTGGTACGGGATCTTAATTTACGGTGGCGTAAACAAGTTAATCTGAAAATTGAAGGGGAAAGCACCCTGATCGATCGCACCATGATCGAAACCCTCAACGCTCCTTTAATGCACCTGATCCGTAATGGGTTTGCTCATGGTATCGAAGACTCTACTACTCGCATCAAAGCAGGGAAACCCCCAGAAGCAACCATCACCCTCCAAGCAGTTAACCGAGGTACAGAAACCCTGATCACCGTCAAAGACGATGGTAACGGTATTGACACCCATAAAATTTGTCAACGGTTACGAAAAATGGGGATCAGCGACGCAGAAATCGCTCAAATGTCCACTCCAGAAATTATTGACTATATTTTTCAACCTGGGTTTAGTACCAGCGAGGAAGTCACGGAACTTGCTGGCCGTGGGGTGGGGATGGACGTGGTTAAAACCAGTCTGGAAGAGATCCGTGGGGATATTCGAGTTAACAGCGAACCCCGAAAAGGAACCACTTTCATCATCAGAGTTCCCTTTACCCTCTCCATTTTACGGGTGATGTTAATCGAAAGTTCTGGCCTCATTTTTGCTGTCCCTGCTAACAGTGTAAAAGAAGTCTTCCCTTTAGAAGTTGAAGGAGTGAACGACTTAACAGAAATTACCTGGCAAGAAGAAACCGTCCCCTTATTACATCCCGAAAAAAGTCTCCGGTTCAACCGACCCCATAAACCCTTTGAAATGTCTGGTTATCCCGTGATCAATAAACCCATTGCTTTAATTGTTGGTAGTGATAATAGTTTGGGTGCCATTCATATTGATCGGGTTTGGAGTGAACCAGAAGTCACGGTTAGACCTATTGAAAGTCCTTTACCCCTACCCATGGGTATCATCAGTTCGATGATGTTAGGGGATGGTAGAGTTGTTCCTTTGGTCGATCCGGTGCAACTTCTAGAAGACTTCTTAAACAAGGGATCTCAACCTATTTCCCCAACTTCTCAACCTTCAACCGAAAATACGGCTAAAACAATTCTAGTAGTAGATGACTCTATTAATGTACGTCGTTATGTCACCTTAACCCTAGAAAAAGCTGGTTATCAAGTGGAACAGGCAAAAGATGGACAAGATGCAGTGGATAAGCTAGTTTCAGGACTTGTGGTAGATGGGGTTATTTGTGATATCGAAATGCCACGACTAGATGGTTATGGGGTACTCGAAGAACTGAAAACTAAATCAGAGTTTCGCTCTTTACCCATTGCTATGTTGACTTCTCGTAGTAACGAGAAACATCGTAAGTTAGCCCTCAACTTAGGTGCAGCGGCCTATTTCTCTAAACCTTACAACGAACAAGAATTACTGCAAACCCTGCACAGTCTTTTGTAAGGGGAATATGATCCCCCCTAACCCCCCTTAAAAAGGGGGGAATGATCATAAGTCACCCTTGGTAAGGGGGATGGAGGGGGATCTCAAAACTTCAGCTTGACTTAACCAAAACCAGATTAAAACAATTTTCTACATTCTACATTTTCTATCATGAACAACTCTTTTCAACCAATTCAAATCTTACAAGATGCCGCCGCTAAATGTAAAAGCGGTCATCTACAAATTACAGCTAACTAAGTAACTTGGGACTTATACTTTACAGGAGGAATGCTAGAAAATGCAACCCATTCTTTACAGTCCCTCGCTACAATGCAACATTATCTACTCAGAAATAATCAAGAGTCTATAGCTAAAATAGTCCCCAATGTAGCCAAAAATTTTCCCCCAAGACAGCCTTTACTTCCTAGTATTTTAAAGCAGTTAGGACAGAAAAATCATTTAACTGCTGATGAGGTATTGAGTTTAAAAACAGACCTCATCGAAGATGCTTTAGAATCGTATCTATGGTTAAGAGAAGGAGAATATCATTGGCGTGATGATCAACCTCTATCTTCTCATCATACAACCATAAAAGGGGATGATTGTTTCATCATATCTAATTTATTGGACAATCTGATCATCAGAATGAAAGCATGGCAAAAATTGTCTGCTGTTATCTCTTCTCCCTATCAGCGTCTTTTCTGTGCTAACCCTGCTTTAATACAGCAAAAAGTTCCTTCTGGAAATCTTAATCCCACCGCCTTAGAAAAATTAGTTAAGTTGATGCAAGGCAAAACCCTGCGTCAAATTAGTCTTTTTTTAAAGCAAGATGAATTAAAGGTTGCTCAATTATTATTTCCCTATCTTCAGAGCAATATTCTACAATTAAAATCTCCTCAACCGACTCTAGAAAAACTCCCTTGTATTCCTCCTTTAAAACCAACCAATACACTAAATAAAAACCCAAATAACCCACAACCACGTAATAATTATCAGCCTACCCAAAGCCAACAAAAGAAAACCTATAAAATTGTTTGCATCGATGATAGTCCCACTATTTTAGACATGATTAAAGCCTATTTAGAAGAGGCAGAATACGAAGTTATTACCATAGATAATCCCACGCAGTCCCTTACCTGTTTGTTTAAACATAAGCCAGATTTAGTGTTAATTGATTTTTCCATGCCTGGTATTAATGGCAATAAACTTTGTCGTATTATCAAAACCAGTCCTTTGTTTAAGAATACTCCTCTAATTATGATCAGTGGTAATAGTAAAATGTTGACCCCTGAAAATATGAAAGAAGCAGGAGCAATAGACTATTTAGCTAAACCTTTTTGTAAGGAACAATTGCACAATATTGTTAATAAATATTTGTCTAATAATAGCAAAGTTAATCAACGTTTAACCAAAGGAAAAAATGATACTCAATCTTCTTTTAAACCCGTAGAAAAACCTAATATTAAACAATCTGAAGATTTAGATAGAAAACCAATAACAATTACGAGAAATGAGCAAGATATCGATCCCATTACTGGCCTAGCTAACCGTCAATGTCTTGAGCAGTATTTATCTGGAATTACTAAAAATACTGAAAACACAAAATCTTCTTTTAGTTTAATATTTATCAAGATCAATAATTTAATCGATATTCAAGACACTTTAGGAGAAACAGAAAGGGATAACACTCTACGGAATGTGACAAAACAGATGCACTCTTTAGTAAGAGCAAATGATGTTGTCGGGCGTTGGAGTGATAATGAGTTTGTGATTGTTTTTAATAATATTGAGCATCCCAAAATTCTTGCACATATTAGCCAACGAATTCTTAATACTATTAAACAATCTCCCCTTCTAGTAGAGAATCAATTGAATTTAAAATTGAGTCATACTGTCAAAATTAATTCCTTAGTTGGGGCTTAATTAATTAACAATTAAAAAAATAAAAAATTCCTAACCATAACATTACCTATTATGATTAGGAATTCAAAGAGATTACTTGTACATCGAAATGACAATTATTCATTGTCCATTGTCCATTATCAATTATCTGATGTACAAGATTTTTCCTCATGACTACGGGGACAAGTTTCTAAGTCTTCAGTCACGGGTTTATCTGGGTTTAAACCGATCCAAGCATCAATTTTTTCAGGATCAAAACCTACCCGAAAAACCCCATCGACATGAATTAAAGGGCGACGAATTAATAAGGGATCAGCTATCATTAATTCTAAGGCTTGTTCCTCGTTTAAATTATCAGGAATAACCTCACCAGACTTAATTCTCGGCGCACTAGGATTAAACCATAAATTAATAGGCAAATCACCAAAAAAGAGACGCAGATTTTCAGGTTTCCAAGGTTCAGTTAAGAGACTTTTTTCTTCTAAATTGTGACCAGCTGCTAATAATAAATTTTTCTGTTTTGTGTTATTACGGCAACCAGGTTTCTCGTAAAAGGTAACGTTAGCCATTATTTTTTCCCAGAGGTAATATAGTGTTCTTCTAGTAATCCTGCAATGTTTTTAGGATTGGGTTTACTATGTTTAGATCTCCCCGGCATTAAGATCATATTAGGGGCTTTTCCACAGCGTTTTTGACAGCCAGTTTTCTGGATGGTTACGTGCTTTTCTAACCCTAAATTAGAGATAGTTTTTTCGAGGACACCATATAGTTTTTTACCTCCTCTTTTGGCACAATCAGACTTATTACAGATCAGGATTTTACCTTTTTTTGCACAAGCTTTACCTTTACCCATAGCATTAGTCTCCTCTTGTGGATTACATTTTACGTCACAACTGAGCCTGTCAATTTCATAAGCTTTCAATTTTAACTTAGTAAATTTTTCCTTCTTAAACTCCTGTTCTCCTGTTATTGAAATCCAATCTCCAGGTAATAAGTTTAAAAAGTGGGTATCCTGTAAACTTTTATCAATTTTAATCCTTAATTCTCTTTCTCCAACTGCTAGAATTAAAGATTTTGCTTGACCATTAGACTTATAAATAAAGCCCACAAACTTGCCTTGTAATTGAAAGGGAATTATTTCACTAGAATGAATTGAACTCATGACAGCTTTCCTTAAAGGATGGAGGAAGTATCGGTTACCAGTTATCAGTTATCGGTTGTTGCTCACTGCTCACTGTTGACTGAGAAAATTACCATTTTTTTTGAAGTGATGAGAGATTTTGTCAATTAAAATGACAATTAAGTTCATCTAAGGTTTTGCTAGATTACTCAACCCAAAGTCAAATTATAAATTCTCTCAATAAGTAAGAAAAATGGTGTAAAAAACTTGAAGAAAGGGGCTTAATTCAGTTATCAGTTACCAGTTATCAGTTACCAGTTGTTGCTCACTGTTAACCGCTCACTGTTCACTGTTCACTGTTCAATGTTTAATGTTTAATTAAGCCCGATAAAAACTGGAGGAAGACTAAAGACGTTTTGCCTCTAAGGTTTGGGGCAAAGTGGTTTCATCGGTAAGCTCAGGAAATTTTAATTTCCAACCGTTGGCTAAGGTTAAAACTTTGCCGTTTCCTTCAACGGTTTGTTCAACAACCAATTCTTCTAAATCTTTTTTGGGAACATAAACAGATAAATTTCCCTCATCGGTGTTACTTAGCATAACTTTCATAGCATAACTCCTGAAATAGTTGACAATTGACAATTGATGGTTGATAGTTTTTAACTATTAACTAAACCTGAGACTCTTGTAGAGAAGGTTCGACGGTTTCCACGATTTCTTCATCATCGGTATCATCAATAAAAGGTTCATCCGCAGGAACCAATTCTTTACGACGACAGCCAACAACATAACCATTTTCGAGGAAATGAACGGCATAAATGTAATAACTTTGCAAATAGGTGCCAATGCCAACAACATAACCCACATCGCCTTTTTTGGCTAAGGTTTCGCCTATTTCTTTCCCAGGAAATGTCCCATCATTGCGAATCATTTTCCGCAGACGAACCTTTTGTTCCATTTCAAAAACCGGTGGATCATTGAGTTCAATTTCACCTGCACTATACAATCCCATGAGACATACTCCTATTAGATACAACATAAAGTAACTCTTCAACGGTTAGACTGCGTTTCATTTGCACCGATAAATGGCGCACGGAGTCTAACACCACTTGGGACTCTTCATGGTTTAAACGAATACCATGTTGACTCAATACATTGGTCAATAAATGTCGTCCCGAATGTTTGCCCACCACTAAACGGCGTTTCCAACCCACCTCATCGGGGGAAAAGGGTTCGTAGGTTTGGGGGTTTTCTAAGACACCGTGGGCGTGAATACCCGACTCGTGGGCAAAAACATTGTCCCCGACGATCGCCTTCCAAGGGGGAAGGGCAATACCAGAGGCAGCTATCACCTGTTGAGATAATTCCCGTAGGCGAGAGGTTTCTATGGCTAAATCAACCTGATAGAGTCGTTTGAGAGCCATAATCATCTCTTCTAAGGCCGCATTACCAGCTCTTTCTCCCAAGCCGTTAACGGTGGTATTAACCGCCGTTGCCCCTGCTTGCAACCCGGCTAAGGCGTTAGCAGTAGCTAAACCAAAGTCATTGTGGGTGTGCATTTCAATGGGAATCTTCAGGCACTCAACCAATTTTCCCACTTTTTGCGCCGTGGTTAAAGGCTCAAGAATGCCCACCGTATCGCAAAAACGGAAACGTGAAGCACCTAAAGACTGAGCAAACTGAGCTACTTCGAGTAAAAAGGATTCATCCGCCCTCGAAGCGTCTTCAGCCCCCACAGAAACAAATAAATCCTGATCTAAAGCAAAATTCAGACTATCTTTTAAGCGTTGCCAAACAAGATTAGTTTTTCCTTTAAATTTTGCCTTAATTTGAATTTCAGAAACAGGGACAGAGATATGAACCCTTTTTAAGCCACAGGCAATGGAGGCTTCTATATCGGAACGGACGGCACGGTTCCAGCCTAAAAGCTTGGCCTTTAAACCTTTTTGGACAATGGTGGTGATGGCTTGGGCTTCTGAGCCTCCCATAGCAGGGATACCCACTTCCAATTCAGGAATACCCATAC
This sequence comes from Crocosphaera watsonii WH 8501, assembly GCF_000167195.1. Classification (GTDB taxonomy): domain Bacteria; phylum Cyanobacteriota; class Cyanobacteriia; order Cyanobacteriales; family Microcystaceae; genus Crocosphaera; species Crocosphaera watsonii. The sequence goes on from NZ_AADV02000024.1 coordinate 7,380, forward strand.
TATCCATCATCGAAGCGATCGCTATTTTTTCGGCGGCACTGAAAACAATACCAGCAGCTTGCTCCCCGTCCCGTAGGGTTGTATCATTGATATGAATATTTGTCAAGGCTTAATCCTCCTCAGATTGACCAATAATTAGGGAGCTTGGAACTGAATTTGAGCATCTAGCCAATCCCAAATTCTTTGTAGTTCTCCCAAAGAGATTAAGCCATATTGCCAAAGCAACATAGGAATAGGATCTCCTGGTTGTCTTCGGTTCTTGATGACCACTGCTAGGTCATCCCGTGATAAGGCCATCTCTTGTTGCAAGAATTGACTAAATTCCGTAGAAATTGAATTGTTTTCCATGACAGCACTGAGAAGTTCAGTTATCTAGATAGTGATCAAGTAACTGAGAAAACCGGAAAGCGGTTTCAGAGGAAAAAACCTAACTTTAATAATAATAATTAGCGTTCTGGATGGGGTAAAAACCCCAAGCAAGGCCATTGATTAGTGAATTTTCTCAGTGTTTTGTCGGTGAGCTAGGCAGAGATTCACGATTTTACAGTTGTCTATTTTGATAAGACTTAACGGACTCATAATCAACCGTTTGCCAACATCGCTCTAGCCAGGTGATTAACTCTTGACGGGGAGCGATAGTTCTAAAGACTACGCTGCGCAGTAAAATAGCATGGATTCCATTTTCTATTTCTACCCACAACGAGCCATCTTCAGGACACCAGCAGGGAATTTTTAATTCTTGAAGACGTTGACAAACAGTCCAGCGATCGCAGCGAGAAACTTTCTCAACTTGACTGATTAGAGCATCGGAATGATAAGGTTGCATCATAATTGTAAGGTAAAGGTCAAGATAGTTTTTGTATCTTTTGTTCCAATTTTTCAATTCTGTCCAATAAAGTCCGAATCACTTGACCTTCAACATCTGGTAATTTACCGTGTTCTAAAGGACAAAATGGACCACTACGGGAGATAATACGACCAGGAACTCCTACTACAGTACAATCGTGAGGAACATCGTCTAAAACGACAGATCCTGCTCCAATACGAACCTGACTACCAATGCAAATATTGCCTAAAACTTTAGATCCGGCTCCCACAATTACCGAATGGCCTAAAGTGGGATGACGTTTACCGCTTTCTTTTCCGGTACCACCAAGGGTAACATTCTGGTAAATTAGGCAATCATCGCCAATAATAGCCGTTTCTCCAATCACCACCCCCATACCATGATCGATAAACACCCCTTTACCAATGGTAGCTCCAGGATGAATTTCAATTCCCGTGAGGAAACGGGCAATATGAGAGAGCAAACGGGGGAAAAAAGGCAAATGGCGTTGCCATAGGTAATGAGATAGACGATGGATGGCTAAAGCGTGTAAACCCGGATAGCAACACACCACTTCTAACCAATGATGAGCGGCGGGATCTCTTTTAAAAATAATTTGAAAATCTTGCCGTAAAACGCTCAATAGGTTAGCCTCAGAAGTACGCGCCTCTGCTATCGAGCTTTTTGAGGGACTTCCATGACGCTCTCTGACTGGGAGTGATCCAAACATTAAATTCCGTGCTTACGCATAGACTTAGTTGTTATGCTTATACCAAGCCCTCTATTTGCCCCATGGGCAAAGATGGTGAGTTAAATTCATTGGATTTATTAGTGGGTAAGTCCCTTTGAGAAAAGCTAGATATATTCAACGTTTCAAGGATTTAAAAAGTTTTTATGGGGTCGGGGGACAAGTATTTTTTGACAGGGGATAGAGTATTTTTTGGGCTTGGGTTTTGTATTTATGTACTCAGGCATAATCAGCATCTAGCAAGACTTTGAAACCTTTTCTGTCCCTATAATAGCCCAAATGGGGGACTACTCAAAATTAAAAAACTATAAAGGGGCTATAAGTACCATCAAATCTAAGTTTTAGCTATGTTATACCCCTTTCACTCGAACTTAAGCGGTTTGTAACAAATTTATCAACTAGAAAATGTTACATTGGATACAGAATTGAATTCCGTGACAGCACTGGGGAGGCAAGAGGAAGCTAACTCGGTGTTTCTTTTAAAAGTGAGGAGTGAATAGTGAATAGTGATCTTAAATTGGTGAGTGGTGAGTGGGAAATTAGAGGGAAAAAAGCCAAGAATAATAGGGTCAAAGCCTTACGTGATCAGACTTAGAGCCTGAGTACAGAAATGCCTGACTCCCTCTGTAAAAATACAGGAGCCTCCCCCAATAAATACCCGTACCCCGTACCCAAAAATTTTTTTTGTAGCCTCAAACCCTTGTATTTAGAGGGGTTGAGGATATGAGTACAGATTAAGTAATCCAATCAATCCCAACCTACTCACAAACACCGGACCCAAAATGAGGGGGGTGGTATAAATGACATAACGCCGAAGACATACAGTTCATTGTTTTTATATTGCTCGTTATAAAGTCTTTGACTAATTCCTCTAACAACAATGGCAGCTTGGGCAACAACAGCATCATGAGATAAAAACTTTTCCTCTGTTTTTCCTATGTGCAGCCCTCATGCCTCTTGTTTTTAGTCAAACTTTAATCCATCCTCTAACTCACGGAATTCAATGTTACAATCTACTGGTCTCATTAACCCTAACGCATCTACGGCTACAAAAGCGGCTCCTAAGGGGAACTCATTCATTCCCAATGCTAAAGGAGGTTGTGCTTGTCCTTCAAGTGGAGATAGCACACAGACTATAGATGCAAGGATTCAAGAAAGAATAGCCAAACACCCTTGTTATAGTGAAGATGCTCATCATCACTACGCACGGATGCACGTTGCTGTTGCCCCTGCTTGTAACATTCAATGCAACTATTGTAATCGTAAATATGACTGTGCTAACGAAAGTCGGCCAGGGGTGGTAAGTGAAGTATTAACCCCGGAAGAAGCGGCCCACAAAGCGTTAGTCATTGCAGGAAAAATTCCCCAAATGACGGTGTTAGGTATTGCAGGTCCTGGAGATCCCTTAGCTAACCCCAAACAAACATTTCGCACCTTTGAATTAGTAGCAGAACAAGCACCAGATATCAAACTCTGCTTATCCAGTAACGGGTTGATGTTACCCGAATATGTAGACCGCATCAAAGAATTGAACATCGATCACGTTACTCTAACCATTAATATGATCGACCCAGAAATAGGAGAGAAAATTTATCCTTGGGTTCGGTATAATCGGAAACGTTATAAAGGAATAGAAGGCGTTAAAATACTTCATGAGAAACAAATGGAGTCCTTAGATGCCCTCAAAGAAGCGGACGTACTTTGCAAAGTCAACTCCGTAATGATCCCCGGCATTAACGATGAACACCTAGCAGAAGTTAACCAAGTAATTCGTTCTAAAGGTGCATTCTTGCACAACATTATGCCCTTAATTTCTGCCCCTGAACACGGAACTCACTTCGGTTTAACCGGACAAAGAGGACCCACCCCCAAAGAGCTAAAAGCTTTACAGGATAAGTGTTCTGGCAACATGAAAATGATGCGTCACTGCCGTCAATGTCGTGCTGATGCTGTGGGTTTACTAGGAGAAGATCGTTCTCAAGAGTTTACCAAAGACAAATTCTTAGAAATGACTCCTGAATACGATCAGGCTAAACGTCAAGAAGTTCATGCAGGTATCGAAAAATTCAACGCCGAACTCAAAGCTGCCAAAGCTCTAAAACAGGCAGAAAAAGAGGCTAACGCACGGAAAATATTAGTTGCAGTAGCCACCAAAGGTAACCGTCTAGTTAACCAGCATTTCGGTCACGCTAAAGAATTCCAAATCTTTGAAGTAGATGGAACTGAGGTTAAATTTGTCGCTCACCGCAAAGTAGATCACTACTGTCAAAGTGGTTACGGTGAAGAAGCAACCCTGGACAACATTATTAAATCCATCTCCGACTGTAAAGGAGTTCTCGCCGCCAAAATCGGTCCTTGTCCCCAAGAAGAACTACGGAAAGCTGGCTTAGAGCCTTACGAAGCCTACGACATCATCGATAACGTGGCCATTAACTTCTACAAAGATTATATGCAGAAAGAAGCATTAGGAGTTTAATGTATGCTCGATACCCTTAGCTATCGTCCTCAAAGTTCCCGAGTTTCCTCAAAAGGAAGTACCTCAACCCCCGTCATCAACCCCCCGAGTTCAACCCCAACGGAAACGGAAAACAACTGTAATACTTGTGTTGATGACTATTCTATTCCTCCCTGTACAGGGTTTTCCAAAGACTACAGTTGTTTTCCCGACCTCAACGATTAATCTAGTACCGCTTTAAATCTATCCTAACGGGCTTAATCTGATTAATTAAGCCCCGACTGACCCCCAAACCCTGACTTCTGGTAAAAACTGATGACAGACTGTATTTATCTAGACAATAATGCAACCACTAAAATAGACGAAGAAGTAATAGGCGCAATGATGCCCTATCTCACCATCTATTATGGTAACCCCTCCAGTATGCACAGCTTTGGGGGACAGGTAGCAAAAGCGGTTCAAAAGGCCAGGGAACAAGTGGCGGCCTTACTCGGGGCTGAACATTCAGAAATTATTTTTACCAGTTGCGGTACAGAAGGAGATAACGCAGCTATCTGTGCAGCCTTAACCGCTCAACCGGATAAACATCATATTATTACTACAGAAGTCGAACACTCAGCGGTTTTAAATTTTTGCAAACATTTAGAAAAACAAGGTTATAGCGTTACTTATCTGGGAGTTGATAGTCAGGGAAGATTGGATCTCGGTGAAGTACAAGCAGCCTTAACCGGTAACACCGCTCTGGTGACCATGATGTACGCTAATAACGAGACAGGGGTTATTTTTCCTGTGGAAGAAGTAGGAAAACTGGCCAAAGAATATGGAGCCTTATTCCATGTAGATGCGGTGCAAGCAGTGGGCAAAGTACCCATGGATATGAGTAAGAGCAGCATCGATCTCTTGACCCTATCTGGTCATAAACTTCATGCTCCCAAAGGTGTCGGTGCTTTATATGCACGTAAAGGAATCAATTTTCCTGCATTTATGATTGGGGGACATCAAGAAAGAGGCCGTCGGGGAGGAACCGAAAATGTCCCTGGTATTATTGCATTAGGAAAAGCTTGTGAGTTAGCACAATCTCACTTAGAAAATCTCTCCCACGAAAGACAGTTAAGAGATTATTTAGAAACCAGCCTTTTAACCTTAATTAGCGATACCGTTGTAAATGGAACTACAGAAGAAAGATTAGCAAATACAACCAATATTGCTTTTAAATATGTAGAAGGAGAAGGTATTTTATCGTCCCTGAATCAATACGGTATTTGTGCCTCAGCAGGTTCAGCTTGTACCTCCGGTTCCATGGAACCCTCCCATGTTTTAAAAGCCATGGGGCTGCCTAACAGTGTACTACAGGGTTCTATTCGGTTTAGTCTTTCTCGTTATACAACCCAAGAAGAGATTAACCGTGTCATTGAGATTGTACCCGATATTATCAGCCATTTGCGCTCAATCACTCCCAGAATAGAAGATGAGACAACTTCATCACCAACAAAAGAACAAGAAAAAGCAAACTTAATTCAACAAATCTTAGAAGAAGAAGTTAAACCCTTCCTAGCTCAAGATGGGGGAGACATAGACTTATACGATATCGAAGGGGATCTAGTGAAAGTAGTTCTCAAAGGAGCTTGTGATGCTTGTCCCAGTAGTACCGCCACCTTAAAACTGGCCATCGAAGCCAGATTAAAGGATCGGGTTGACCCAGAATTGACCGTAATTGCAGTGTAACTGAAAACAGAGAAAAAGGAGAACACTATGTTAACGAGAAAAAAAGGTAGAGAGCGATCGCCTCCTTAAGCATCGCTTCTCAACCCGACGTTATTACAGCAATCGAAGCATAGTTGAGTACAGTTGTAGATGCTCACACTTAGATACAAAGCTAGTTTGACTTCTGACTTCTGACTTCTGACTTCTGTTAGCGTCACCTCTTGACTCAAAGAGTAAAGATTCACAGCCTTTACTCAACCCGAGAAGCCTTCCCTAACCCAGTTAAATTGGCTTCTCACCTGGGAAGATATCTACTGATGTAGAGAGTAAGAATTCTTCTGGGTTTAAAATCCCCATGTTTCCTAACCGAATCAAGAATCATCTCTGCGTCAGCCCTAGATAAATCTTCCTACTGTACACAATCACTCACTAATTTAGCGAGAATCAACCATGCGTCAAATTGCATTCTACGGAAAAGGTGGTATCGGTAAGTCCACCACTTCTCAAAACACCTTAGCTGGAATGGCTCAATCTGGCAATCGCATCATGATTGTAGGTTGTGACCCCAAAGCTGACTCTACCCGTTTAATCCTCAACTGTAAAGCTCAGGTAACTGTATTACACTTAGCTGCTGAAATGGGTTCTGTTGAAGACTTAGAACTCGAAGACGTAATGCTCGAAGGGTTTGAAGGCATCAAGTGTGTAGAATCTGGTGGTCCTGAGCCTGGAGTTGGTTGTGCTGGTCGTGGTATTATCACCTCCATCAACTTCCTAGAAGAAGAAGGAGCTTACGAAGACTTAGAATTCGTATCCTACGACGTATTAGGGGACGTTGTATGTGGTGGTTTCGCTATGCCTATCCGTGAAGGAAAAGCACAAGAAATCTACATCGTTACCTCTGGTGAAATGATGGCGATGTACGCTGCTAACAACATCGCTCGTGGTATCTTAAAATACGCTCACACCGGTGGTGTACGTTTAGGTGGTTTAATTTGTAACAGCCGTAACGTTAACAAAGAGATTGACTTAATCGAAGAGTTAGCTGAACGCTTGAACACCCAAATGATCCACTTTGTACCTCGTTCTAAAATGGTACAAGAAGCTGAATTACGTCGTCAGACCGTTATTCAATACGCTCCTGAATGCGACCAAGCTGAAGAATACCGTCAATTGGGTAACAAGATTGTTGCCAACGAGAAACTCACCATTCCTACTCCCATCGACAACGACGAACTAGAAGAACTGTTGATCAACTACGGTTTACTAGGTTCCGAAGAAGAATACAAGAAAGTTATGGAAGCGGACAGAGCGGCGCAAGAACTCACCAAAAACTCCAAGTAGTCCCTCGGTTTAATTGCATTAAACCTATCTCGCTGGGAAATGGGGGAGTTATATCGAAGTCAGAAGTGTGAAGTTTGAAGTCAGAAGTTTTCTTAATTATTTTGACCTTTTGCTTTTTGCCTTTTGGCTTGCACGTAACGCAAACCCCCCTAACCCCTTTCTATTCCTTCTATAATTCACTTTGAGAGGAAGACCTATGGCAACCGTTGAAGAAAATAAGAAACTTATTGCCGACGTTCTGTCGACTTATCCCGAAAAAGCCGCCAAGAAACGTGCAAAACACCTTGGTGTTTACGAAGAAGGTAAAAGCGATTGTGGCGTAAAGTCTAACAAACAATCCTTACCTGGGGTCATGACCGCCCGTGGTTGTGCCTATGCAGGTTCAAAAGGGGTGGTTTGGGGTCCTATCAAAGATATGGTCCACATCTCTCACGGTCCTGTTGGTTGTGGTTACTATTCCTGGTCTGGTCGTCGTAACTACTACATTGGAACTACTGGGATCGATACCTTCGGTACCATCAACTTTACCTCCGATTTCCAAGAAAAGGATATTGTTTTTGGAGGAGATAAAAAACTCGCAAAAATCGTCGACGAAATCGAAGAATTATTCCCCCTCAATGGTGGTATCTCTGTTCAGTCAGAATGTCCCGTAGGGTTAATTGGGGATGACATAGAGGGTGTCGCTCGTCAGAAGTCCAAAGAAACCGGCAAAGGTATTATTCCTGTACGTTGTGAAGGTTTCCGTGGGGTTTCTCAGTCCTTAGGACACCACATCGCTAACGACATGATCCGTGACTGGGTGTTCCCTGCTGCGGAAAAAGAAGGTCTCGAGTTTGAAGAGACTCCTTATGACGTAGCCATTATCGGTGACTACAACATCGGTGGTGACGCTTGGTCTAGCCGTATCTTACTCGAAGAAATCGGTCTTCGTGTGGTAGCACAATGGTCTGGTGATGGTACTTTCACAGAAATGAAAGTTACCCCCAACGTGAAGTTGAATCTGATCCACTGTTACCGTTCCATGAACTACATCAGTCGTCACATGGAAGAAAAATACGGTATTCCCTGGTTAGAATACAACTTCTTTGGACCTAGCAAAATTGCTGAATCTTTAAGAGCGATCGCTGCACGCTTTGACGAGACTATTCAAGAAAAAGCTGAAGAAGTCATCAAGAAATACCAAAAACAGTGTGATGACATTCTGGCTAAATACCGTCCTCGTTTAGAAGGCAAAACCGTTATGATGATGGTGGGTGGTTTACGTCCTCGTCACGTAGTTCCTGCTTTCAAAGACTTAGGCATGGAAATGATCGGTACCGGTTATGAATTCGCTCACGGTGACGATTATAAGCGGACTTCTCACTACGTTAACGATGCTACCCTCATCTATGATGACGTAACCGCCTACGAATTCGAGGAATTCGTTAAAACCCTCAAACCAGACTTAGTTGCTTCTGGGGTTAAAGAGAAGTATGTCTTCCAAAAAATGGCACTTCCCTTCCGTCAAATGCACTCTTGGGATTACTCAGGACCTTACCACGGTTATGATGGCTTCGCTATCTTCGCCCGTGATATGGACTTAGCCCTTAACAGTCCCACCTGGGGATTAGTTGGCACCCCTTGGAATAAATAGGAGAGGACATCATGGGAGACTTTGGGGACTGGGGGACTTTGGGGACTGGGAGACTGGGAGACTGAGAGAAATGATTGATATATCTTTACCCTGTCATCCCGTCACCCCCTCGCCCCGTCACCCCCTCACCCCGTCACCCCCTCTCCCTCTCTCTCCTTTCTGAGTTTCTTTGTCTGAGATATCCATCCTAAATACCGGAGTTAATACTAATGGCTCAAAACGTAAACAACATTAAGGACCACGTTGATCTGTTTCATCAGCCTGAGTACCAAGAACTGTTTGAAAATAAGAAACAGTTTGAAGGAATGCCCGATGCTGAGAAAGTAAAAGAAGTGGCCGAATGGACCAAAACTTGGGAATATCGGGAAAAGAACTTTGCCCGTGAAGCCCTAACTATTAACCCTGCTAAAGCTTGTCAACCTTTGGGTTCTCTCTTAGCTGCCGTTGGGTTTGAAGGAACTTTACCCTTCGTTCACGGTTCTCAAGGTTGTGTGGCTTACTTCCGTACCCACTTAACCCGTCACTTCAAAGAACCTGTGAGTGCTGTTTCCTCTTCTATGACAGAAAACGCTGCGGTTTTCGGTGGATTAAGAAACATGGTGGACGGTTTAGCTAACGCTTACGCCCTCTACAAGCCCAAAATGATCGCCATCTGTACTACTTGTATGGCTGAGGTTATCGGGGATGACTTGGGTGCGTTCGTCGGTAATGCTCGTCAAGACGGGTCTATTCCTGATGATTTCCCTGTTCCTTTTGCTCATACTCCTAGTTTTGTGGGTTCCCACATCACTGGTTATGACAGCATGATGAAATCTATCTTGGATACCTTAACCGAAGGCAAGAAGGCTGAAACCACCAACGGTAAAATTAACTTCATTCCTGGGTTTGAAACCTATATTGGTAACCTACGGGAACTAAAAAAAATCATCTCTGCGTTTGATTTAGATGCCACCATCTTAGGTGACCACGAAATGTACTTAGATTCTCCCAACTTAGGAGAATTTGAAATGTACCAAGAAGGTACCTCTTTAGAAGATGCGGCTGATTGTATCAACGCTGAAGCAACCATTACCCTACAAACCTACACCACTCCTAAAACTCGTAAAATGATCGAGACGCAGTGGAAGCAAAAAACCCTCACCTATCGTCCTTGGGGTATTAAAGCAACTGATGAGTTCATCATGGGCTTATCTGAGTTGACTGGCAAACCTATTCCTAAAGAGTTTGAACTTGCTCGTGGACGTGCCGTTGATGCTATGACCGATACTCAAGCTTGGCTACACGGTAAGAAAGCTGCGGTTTACGGTGATCCTGATCTAGTTATGGGCTTATTACAGTTCATGTTAGAAATGGGGGTCGAACCAGTTCACGTCTTGGTTCACAACAGCACCAACGCCTTTGAAAAAGAAGCCAAAGAACTCTTAGAGTCTAGTCCCTTTGGACAAAATGCTACTGTTTGGGGTGGTAAAGATTTATGGCATATGCGTTCTTTACTGTTCACCGAACCTGTGGACTTCATTGTTGGTAACTCCTACGCTAAGTATTTAGAGCGTGATACCAAGACTCCTTTAATTCGTATTGGCTATCCTATCTTCGATCGCCATCACTTACATCGCTACTCCACTATGGGGTACGAAGGGGCTATTAACCTCCTCAACTGGATCGCCAACGGAATTCTCGAGTCGTTGGATCGTAAGACAGATACTCCTGCTGTAACGGATATTTCTTTCGACTTAGTTCGTTAATTAGGAAATCTGAAACGAGGGAGATCAGGATGATTCAGGGAGTTTCTACTCCCCCCCTCTCTCTTCGAGAAGGCAAAAGGCAAAAGGCAAAAGTTTGGAATTAATATTTTCTTCCCTTGCTTCCCCTGCACCCTCTGCTTCCTTTACTCTCAACAACTCTCTGCTACTATTTTTAATCATAAGATGAGGAAATGGTTATGACAAGTCCTACTCCTTATTCCACTAATAAAAGATTCACTCTCGACCCCCTTTCCCCCCTAAAACGCTGGCTAGAGCATTTAGAGATCAAAGATCGCTCTTTTGCTCATTTTATTTGTCGGGTGATTCCTTGTTCTTGTCCTTTTGAAAGAACAATAACGGTATTAGGTCATAGGTTGTTCCACATTCCTCCTCTATGTAAATTGAATCCTTTTTACCACCAATTTGTGGGTTTACGACTCAAAGCATTGAGTTATCTTGCTGATGTTTGTGGTGAAAATGTTCAACATTATATTTGTTAAGTAATTGACAATAATTAATTGTTAATTGTTAATTGTTAATTGTTAATTGTTAATTACTAGGTCATTGGTAATTATTAGGGAATCCGGTCATGAAACTAACTAAGGGCAAAATCAACGATTTGCTGACACAACCTGGGTGTGAACATAATCAAAATAAGGAAGGCCAAGGTAAAAATAAGTCCTGTACTCAAACGGCTAACCCTGGTTCTGCTCAAGGAGGTTGTGCTTTTGATGGGGCTTCTATTGCTTTAGTTCCTATCACCGATGCCGCTCATTTAGTTCATGGTCCCATTGGCTGTTCTGGTAATAGTTGGAATAGTCGGGGTAGTCTCTCTAGTGGTCCAATGACTTATAAGATGGGTTTCACCACAGATTTGTCAGAAAATGATATTATTTTTGGTGGTGAAAAAAGACTTTATAAGGCGATATCAAAATTAGTTAAAAAATATAATCCTGCTGCGGTTTTTGTTTATTCAACCTGTGTAACTGCTCTTATTGGTGATGATTTAGATGCGGTTTGTCAGGCTGCTACTAATAAATATGGAAACCCAGTTATTCCTGTTCATGCTCCTGGTTTTGTGGGTAGTAAAAACTTAGGAAACCGTCTCGGAGGCGAGGCATTATTAGATCATGTTGTTGGCACAAAAGAACCAAAATATACCACAGCTTATGATATTAATTTAATCGGTGAATATAATGTTGCCGGTGAAATGTGGGGTGTTCTTCCTCTGTTTAAAAAAGCAGGTATTAATGTTTTAGCCAAGATTACAGGGGATGCTCGTTATGAGGAGGTTTGTTATTCCCATCGGGCAAAACTTAATGTAATGATCTGCTCTAAAGCTTTAATTAATATGGCCACTGCTATGAAAGAAAGCTATAACATTCCTTATATTGAGGAATCGTTTTATGGCATTGCAGACATGAACCGTTGTTTACGGAACATCGCTCAATTTTTTGGGGATCAAGCATTAATAGAAAGAGTAGAACAAATAATAGAAGAAGAAACCGTCAAGTTAAACGTTGCTTTAGCCCCCTATCGGGAACGTCTCAAGGGTAAACGCATGGTGTTGTACACCGGTGGGGTGAAAAGTTGGTCTATCGTTTCCGCCGCCCAAGACTTGGGTATGGAAGTGGTGGCTACTAGCACCAAGAAAAGCACAGAAGAAGATAAGGGACGTATTAAGAAACTTTTGGGTAAAGATGGTATTATGCTGGAAAAAGGTAGCCCAGAGGAGCTTTTGCGGGTCATTGAGAAGACAAATGCTGACCTCTTGGTGGCAGGTGGCAGAAACCAATACACCGCACTGAAGGCGAAGATACCTTTCTTAGATATTAACCAAGAACGTCATCATCCCTACGCCGGTTATATCGGTTTAGTGGAAATGGCCAGAGAGTTAAGCGAAGCGGTTTATAGTCCCATCTGGAAACAAGTTCGTAAACCCTCCCCCTGGGAACTTTGGCAACAGGAACACGAAAGCTTATTGAACTTGGAAGCAGAAGGGGAATAGGAGTTCGGAGTTCGGAGTTCGGAGTTCGGAGTTCAGAGTTAATATATCTCCCCCACACTCCCCGTCACCCAGTCACCCCGTCCCCCCGTCTCCCCGTCACCCCGTCCCCCCGTCACCCCGTCACCCCGTCCCCCCGTCCCCCCGTCTCCCCGTCACCCCGTTACCTCAACAAGAAAATGACAACAATACTAAACCCCCACAAGTCCCTATCAGTCAACCCTTTAAAAATGAGTCAACCATTAGGCGCAGCATTAGCCTTTTTGGGGTTGCGGAAAATGATGCCTTTGTTTCATGGTTCTCAGGGATGTACTGCTTTTGCGAAGGTTGTCTTAGTGCGTCATTTTCGTGAGTCTATTCCTTTGTCTACCACTGCGATGACGGAAGTTAGTACCATTTTGGGTGGGGAAGACAATATAGAAAAAGCGATCTTAACTATTCTTGAAAAATATAATCCTCAAATCATTGGTTTGTTAACCACTGGGTTAACAGAAACAAGAGGGGATGATATGCCTCGTATTTTAAAGTATTTTCGGGAAAAACACCCAGAGTTAGAGAATTTTCCTGTTATTTCTGTGTCTACTCCTGACTATAAGGGATCTTTACAGGATGGTTATGCGGCAGCCGTAGAAGGAATAGTCTCTGCTGACTATAGTAGTGTAGCCGATGATGAACCGCCAATGGTAGGCATGAAACCCCAGGTAACGGTGTTATGTGGTTCCTATATGTCTCCTGGAGATGTAGAAGAGATCAAAGCTGTTATTGAGGGGTTTGGCATCACTCCGATCATGATTCCTGACTTATCTCGTTCTTTGGATGGCCATTTAGAAGATGATTATCATACGGTGACTACTGGGGGAACCAGTTTAACTCAATTAAAACAGTTACACCGTTCTTGTTTAACTTTAGCCATCGGGGAAAGTATGGCCAAAGCTGCCTCAATTTTACAGGAACGTTTTGGCACAAAATATAAAATTTTCCCTCGTTTAGCTGGGTTAGATGCGGTTGATTCTTTGTTATGGGAACTGTCCCAAATTTTAACCGCCCGTTGCGATCATCACTTCCCCATTGTGCCAAATGTACCAGCACATTTACAACGGCAACGCCGTCAGTTACAGGATGTTATTTTAGACACCCATTTCTATTTTGGAGGTAAGAAAGTTGCTTTAGCTTTGGAACCTGATTTACTGTACCAAACCGCTTGGTTATTGACAGAAATGGGGGCAAATATCCAAGCTGCTGTTACTACAACTAAGTCCCCAATTTTGGAAAAATTACCCATAGAAACCGTTACTATTGGCGACTTAGAAGACTTAGAAGAATTGGCAGTAGGTTCAGATTTAATTATTACCAATTCTCACGGTATTTCCCTAGCTAAACGTCTGAAATCCCCCTTATATAGAATGGGTTATCCTGTGTTCGATCGCTTGGGTTTAGGCCAACGCTGTTTGGTGGGTTATCGTGGCACCATGAAGTTTTTATTTGATGTTGGCAATATTCTCATGGAAGAAGAAGCCAAACATAGTCCCGTTGCTCTACACTAAAACGGGTTTACCGCTCAAAGTTTCCCCTAATTTTGTTCATCTGAGAGGAAAAACATGAAAGTTGCATTTACTACTAGCGATAATGTCCATGTCAATGCCCACTTTGGTTGGGCGAAGAATATCGACTTATATGATGTCTCTCCCGAAGGCTTCGATTTTGTCAATACCTTAGAGTTCGGTGGCGACTTAAAAGAAGACGGAAACGAAGACAAATTAGTACCAAAACTAGAAGCATTAGACGGCTGTACTTTACTCTATGTAACGGCTATTGGTGGTAGTGCAGCAGCCCGTTTAATTCGTCAAAATGTAACTCCCATTAAAGCTAGGACAGAAACAGAAAAAATTGACGAAATTCTGACACAATTAGTAAAAACATTAAAAGGAAATCCTCCTCCTTGGTTAAGAAGAGTTCTGCAAAAAGAAGCAGGAATCGAGCCAACGCCCAACTTTTTGGACGACGACGAGGAGGATGAATAAGAAGTGAACAGTGAACAGTGAAAATTGCTAACTGTAAACTAATTATTTGAATGCAAAAATTCTATGAATAATTAACAGCAAAATAGTGTAAAATTGTTCATAGATAACGGAAATATTCTCAGGATAATTGTTATTATGGCAACAACAACAACCAACTCAGAACAACCAACTCTCTTAGTTGCAGACAGTCCTTTTCTAAAAGCATTAGTTCAGCAACTTCGGTCTTACGATAGCTTTGGTGTGTATCGTACTTGGACGGATGAACTTGTTATTGCACCTTACGTTATTCCTAAGAAGAAAAGACGGGAAATTTCCCTAGAAGGAGAGATTGACCCAACCACACAATTACGGATCATCTGTTATTTTCGGGCCATCGCTGCCTTAATAGAACAGGAAACCGGATTATTGTGTCAAGTTGTTGTTGACTTAAACCATGAAGGTTTTGGTTGGGCTTTAGTATGGGGTGGGAAATTAATGGTGGTTTCTCGCAGTTTACGAGATGCTCATCGCTTCGGTTTTGATACCTTAGAAAAGTTAAATGATCAAGGAACTAAATTAGTGAATTCTGCCATTGAATTAGTGCAGAGATTCCCTGAAGTTTCTAAATTGTAATGTAAGCAAGAAGGGAAAATAAAAAGCAATTTATTGTTATTTTTCCCTCAACTTCTAAGTCAAACATGAGGTAAAAATTATGACAGTAGCCACCGAAAATAATCCTACTCCAGAAGCATTTGCAGACCTAAAAAAGAAGGTTCGTAAACTAAATTCTAAAGCCGGACAAATGAAGATGGACTTGCACGATCTAGCCGAAGGACTACCTACGGACTACCAAGATCTCATGGAAACGGCACAAAGAACTTACGATATATTTAGCGAGTTAGATCACCTCAAGAAAAAACTAAAAAACTGGGAGGAAGCCCTAAAATGACTATTACTGTTGATACCCCAAGAACCTTTGCTGAGTTCACCAAACTCATCGACACCGAAGACTACCTAAATTTCTTTGATATTAGTTATGACCCTTCTTTTATTAACGTTAACCGTCTGCATATTCTTAAGCAGTTCTCTATTCTTATCAAGCAAGTCGATAAAGCCTTCCCCGATCTTAGTGAAAGTGAAAGATTAGAGAAGTATAAATTAGCTTTCCAGGAAGCCTACGAACTATTTAAAACCTCTAGTCCCCTGGAAACTAAACTCTTTAAAGTTTTCCAAGATGTTCCCAACAACGTGGTTTTATTGGATGACTTAGCCCAAGAAGCGGAAACCCTTTAATAAGAGTTCGGAGTTCGGAGTTCGGAGTTCGGGAGTTAAATATATCTCTCCAAACTCCCCACCCTTCCCAAACTCCCCACCCTTCCCACACTCTTCCCAAACCTTACCCCCAAGCCGTCATGAACTTCACCCCAACGGAAAGAGAACGTTATTCAAGACAAATACAACTCCCTGGTTTTGGCGAAGAAGGACAAAAACGCCTCAAGGACTCCACTGCTGTAGTAACAGGAGTAGGTGGACTTGGTGGTACAGTTGCTCTCTACTTAGCGGTTGCTGGGGTGGGTAAAATCATTTTAGTTAGGGGAGGGGATTTGCGTCTGGATGATCTCAACCGTCAGATATTGATGACCAATAGTTGGGTGGGGCAACCAAGGGTGTATAAAGCTAGGGAAACCCTGTTAAACATCAACCCAGACATTGAAGTAGAGGCGGTTTCGGAGTTTGTCACAGCAGAGAATATTGACGCTTTGGTACAACAGGCCAATATTGCTTTTGACTGCGCCTTTGACTTTAAGGAACGCCACCTCTTAAACCAAGCTTGTGTTCGTTGGGGGGTTCCTATGGTGGAAGCTGCCATGAGTGGCATGGATGCTTATCTAACCACAGTTATTCCTGGGGAAACTCCCTGTTTATCCTGCATTTTCCCAGAAACCCCGGAATGGGATCGCTGGGGGTTTGGAGTGTTAGGGGCAGTTTCCGGTAGTTTGGCCTGTTTAGCGGCCCTAGAAGGTATCAAACTTTTAACCGGACTCGGAGAACCTTTAACCGGTCAACTGTTGACCATGGACTTAGGTACTGCCACCTTTGCCAAACGTCGTCCTTATCATGATCCTAACTGTCCCGTATGCGGTAACTTTACCAAACAACGGTTAAGCAGTTATCTCCCCAAGCAGGAGGAATTAAAGATTAAGAAGTAAGCAATAGTTCAATTCTAGATTCTATATTCTAAATTCTACATTCTCAATCATGACTGTTACTCTTACTGAAAAAGCTTCTTCAAAACTCCAGAATTTCCTAGAAGGAAAAGCCCTTACTGGTATCCGTGTTGGGGTTAAAACCGGTGGCTGTAATGGCTACGAATACGCCTTAAATTTAGTTAAGGAAGCTAACAACGAAGATGTTTGCTTTGAACAAGATAATGTCCTCATCTATGTTGATCCTAATAGCGTGTCTTTATTAGATGGTGTGGTCATTGATTTTGTGGATAGTTTAACCCAAGGCGGTTTCACCTTTACTAACCCCAATGCAACACAGACTTGTGGCTGCGGTAAATCTTTCGCTACAGCAAACTGCGGTGGCCAAGCCACAGGATGTGGCTAAAAAAAGCTTTGATTTTTAACGGTTATTTCTTCTATTTGAGGAGAAATTAATGGTAAAAAATTAATGGTAAACCTTCCTGTTTTTAAGGAGAACACTTATGACTGCAACCTACAAAGTTCGTCTCATCAAAACTGTCAAAAGGAAAAATAAAGAAACAGGCAAAAAAGAGGAGATCAATCAACTGGATATCAGCTTAGATGTTCCAGAAGATGAGTACATCCTTGAAGCATTTGAAGATGCCATTAACCACGATCAGATTGAGTATCCTGATGGTCTTGAAGAGTTACCTTCTTCTTGTCGTGCAGGATCTTGTTCTAGCTGTCTTGGTAGAATGGTAGAAGGAGAAGTTGATCAGGAAGATCAAAGCTTTTTGGATGACGAACAATTGGAAAAAGGATGGGTACTACTTTGTGTTGCTTATCCTCGTTCAGATTGCACAATTAAAACTCACCAAGAAGCTAATTTGGTATAAACTTGTGACCTATTTTCCTCATCCATCCGCTGAGGAAGTCGTGGCTTATGCCACGACTTTCTATCCCTAATACAAACTTTCAAGGGAAAGATTTTATGGATACTATTCAACAACAAAATAAATCGCTTTCTCCGAGGTTTCCTATGAATTTAAGGTGGAAAAAATTTATTTATAAAACGGCATTTTGGATGATGGGGGAGATTGTTCTCAATCTCTTGGGTTTAGATAATGTCGCCGATTATAGCGAGTTCATTTTTGGTCACGAATTAGAATTATCTAAAAAGAATCACAAAACGGTTAAACTCTCTTGCCTTAAGCCAAAATTTTGTGACAAAATTAAGGAAAGTTGTCCCGTGGATGAAGTTGCTTTACAATTTTCAGATTCCCCAATCGATGATTGTATTACTAATCATCGGGTTTTCTTTAAGAAATGTATAAAAGTTAAACATTATTGTATTAAGGCTTCCTTGTTTTCTGATTTGTCGCACAATTTGAAATGGGAGAATTGTAGGCGTGATACGTGAAAAATTAGTCAAAAAATATCGAGATTTGGTGAGTTATTCTTATCCTTATATTAACTCCCTATTGAATGATTGTTATCTAAAAATTATTGATGGCTGCCTTAATCCTGTTTCTCCACCTTACTATTATTTGGGCATATATTATGTAGGAAGATCGGGAAAAGAAATTGTTTCCTATCAAGAGGAATTGAGAAAGATTGCTAAGACATTTGGTATGATTGATATCGTTTTTCTCGATGCTAAAAGACTAATTCGCGACCCAGTATCAACCCTTAAATCAGAAAATCCCCGTCTTTGGTTAGAACTTTATTGGATCTCTAGCAAGGTAACAACTGACTTAGATTAATACTTAATTATACTCATTGGTTTAAGCCAAAAAGATGATGACAAAATAAAATAACTATGATATAGAAAATTGTTAATTAATAAGTCTCAAAAAGAATAGATAATTATTCAAGTTGTGTATCTCTAGTTACTGTTTAAAATAAGAAAAAAAATTACACTAATAACAAGGTATAAAAAAGACAGATGAAGTGTAATCAATGTCCTGATAGTTGTCAAAATAAATCCCAAACTTCTAACAGTTTTTGGCAGAATTTGTGGCGAAAGCCTCTCAAGATGAAATCTCCAGAAGTGATTTCTGAAGGAACCATTGCCTTAGTGGGTTCTCCCAACGTGGGTAAGAGTCTTCTCTTTAATGTTTTAACCGGGGGATATACCACGGTTTCTAACTATCCTGGAACCACTGTAGAAGCCTCTCGTAATTATATCAAAATTGCGAGTAAAACTATCACGATCATTGATACACCAGGTATGTATTCTCTAATTCCAATGACAGAAGAAGAACGATTTTCTCGGGAGTTATTATTCCGAGAACCTTTAGATTTAGTTGTTCATGTCATTGATGCCAAAAGTCTTAGTCGAATGTTAAATTTAACATTTCAACTAATGGAAACTCAGGTTCCTATTCTAGTCGCTGTCAACATGATTGATGAAGCAGAAAAATTAGGAATATGGGTAAACGAAAAGCAATTAGAAGCATCCTTAGGTATTCCTGTTGTCACTTTATCTGCTGCTCAACAACGAGGCATCAAAAGTTTAACCGCTAAGATGGCTAACTATGTCCACATTCCTGCGCTATCCTACAGCTATTGAAGAAGGAATCACTAAAATAGAGTGCCTTCTAGAGAGCGATCATGACGTAGTGAAAGCAGCCATCGAACCATTAGTATCCAAACGTTCTTTAGCTCTTTTATTACTACAAAAAGATCCCTTATTATGGCAAAAGGTTCGTCAAAAAGAACCCAAATTTGAAGCTATTGAAATGGTAGTAGAATCCGTTCAAGCTCAATTTAGTGATCCTCTGGTTTTAGTCATAGCTAAAACTCGTCATCACACTGCCAAAAAAATCGAAGAATTAGCCATTGTAAAAATTAGGAAAAAGTCGACGGAGAGCGAAGAATTTTTTCATCGCGTAACTGTTAATCCTATTACGGGTTTTCCCATCCTTTTTGTGGTTATTTATTTGGGCATCTATAAGTTTGTCGGTTGCTTTGGTTCTGGAGTTTTAGTTAATTACTTCCAATCTGTTTTTACACAGCAAATTAACCCTTTAATTGACGGGATAGCTACTCGGTTATTGCCCTGGACAATTTTGCAGGATTTAGTGGCTAATGAGCAGGGAATTTTGACTTTAGGAATGCGTTATGTTATTACCATTATTTTACCTATTACTACTACATTCTTTTTGATTTTTTCTATTCTGGAAGAAAGTGGTTATTTACCCAGAATTTCTCTGCTAATCGACCATTTATTCAAAATGATTGGTTTATCCGGTCGTTCCATCATTCCTTTAATTTTAGGTTTAAATTGTAGCAGTGCTGGTTCATTAGTAACCCGCACTATGGAAAGTAAACGAGAACGTTTTATTATCTCTTTACTCTTAGCTTTAGCTATTCCATGTTCAGCACAACTGGGAATTTTTATTGGACTACTTTCCCAAAATTTTATGGCTTTGATAGTTTGGGCTATTTGTATTGCTTTTATTTTCGCTATTATTGGTTCCTTAACCGCCAAAGCATTGCCGGGAAGTTGGTCTTATTTTTACATGGAAATTCCCCCCTTACGTTTGCCTCATCTTCGCTCTACTCTAACGAAAACATATAATCGAATTCGTTGGTATTTAAGTGAGGTTATTCCTTTGTTTCTTCTGGGTTCCGTTATTATTTGGTTGGGTAATTTAATTGGGTTACTGCCTTGGTTAGTCCATAGTTTAGAACCAATTATGCTCAAATTAGAACTGCCAAAACAAGCCTCAAGTATGTTTATTTATGGCTTTTTTCGGCGAGACTATGGAGCAGCCAGAATGTTCGATCTACATCACGCTGGATTGTTAGAAGGTAGACAATTAGTGGTTTCTGCTGTGACATTAACTCTATTTATTCCTTGCTTATCTCAGTTTAGGTTTATGCTCAGGGAACGGGGACTAAAAACAACTATTACTCTAAGTAGTTTAGTTATTATTTTTGCTTTCTCTATGGGCTATATATTGAACAAGATTTTACTCGTTTTAGAGGTTATTTAATCATGCTTGCTCAAACATTTTCTCTAGAATCCTCAGCCTTAAACTTGATGAAAGAAAAAGAAAAAGGCGTTATTACTCAGTTCAGAAAAAGCGATGAAAATTTACTGAGAAAACTTATTGGTATTGGTATTATGCCAGGACTATCTATTACTCTAGAACAAAAGTTTCCTTCTTATGTTGTTAAAATTGATGGCACAAGAATAGCTTTAGATCGGTCTATCGCTAAAGCGATTTATGTCAGAAAAACAAAGTGAATTATGAGTTCGGAGTTTGGGGTTCGGGGTTCGGAGTTAAAATTTTAACTATTTATGTTAGTTCATCTGCTGAATTCCTCTCAATATAACTCTGTCTACATTATGGGTATTAGGAAGTATTATGACTCTTGATTTTTCTCCGATTTGGATATCATTAAAAACCGCAGCTTTGGCAACTACGATCGCCTTTTTTCTGGGGGCGATCGCCGCTCGGACTATGTTTAAATATCGGGGAAAAGTCAAAGGCTTAATCGATGGTATTTTAACCGCCCCTTTGGTACTTCCGCCGACGGTTGTAGGCTTTTTTCTCTTATTATTACTAGGAAAATACGGACCAATTGGCAAATTTTTAAGATTATTTGATATTACCGTAATATTTACCTGGTACGCTGCCGTTATTGCCGCCACAGTTGTAGCCTTCCCCTTGATGTACAAAACCGCATTGGGAGCATTTCAGCAGATCGATACCAACCTTTTAGCTTCTGCTAGAACCCTTGGAGCCACAGAATGGCAGGTATTTCGGCGTATTTTACTGCCTTTAGCGAGACCTGGCCTTATTTCAGGAGTATTATTAGCTTTTGCTCGTGCTTTAGGGGAATTTGGGGCTACCTTGATGTTAGCAGGGAGTATTCCAGGCAAAACTCAAACTGTCCCCATTGCCATCTTTTTCGCTGCCGAAAGCGGTGACATGACAGAGGCAATGTTATGGGTAAGCGTTATGTTAGTTTTATCCTTAAGCATTGTGGTTGGGGTCAACTATTGGAACGATCATCGTCCCCATCAACGGAGAGCAAAACAGTCCAAACAAGGCCATCTAACCCTGATAGATGAAACCTTACTCCCCTGGGATAACCCTGTCGCCCCCTTAACCTGGGACTCAACCCGTACAAATGTTTTACCTAGTCCTATTGAATTAATTGTTGATATACAGAAAAAATTACCCGGATTTACTTTAGATGTTTCTTTTTCCAGTAATCAATTACCATTGGGGCTATTGGGAGGTTCAGGAGCAGGGAAAAGCTTTATTTTACGCTGTATTGCTGGTTTGGAAACCCCCGATGAAGGTTGTATTATCCTCAATGGTCGGGTTTTATTTGATTCTCGTAGAGGGATAAATGTCCCAATCCGCGATCGCCGTGTGGGTTTCTTATTCCAAAACTATGCCCTGTTTCCCCATCTCACTGTCGCTCAAAATATTGCTTTTGGCCTACCCAAAACCCTCTCACCCCGTGCCATCCGTCAACGGGTAGAAAAACAACTGCTTGCGGTACAGTTACACGGGTTAGGCGATCGCTATCCTCAAGAATTATCAGGGGGACAACAGCAAAGGGTGGCCTTAGCGAGAGCTTTAGCTAGTGAGCCAGATATTTTGCTATTAGACGAGCCATTTTCCGCCCTAGACACCTATTTACGGGATCAATTAAAAAAACTCCTCAGACTCAGTTTAACTCACTTTCCAGGGGCAACCTTATTTGTCTCCCATAACCTAGAAGAAGCCTATCGTATATGTCCCAACCTCTTGATTTTAGACGAAGGAGAAATCATTGCCCAAGGGCCCAAACAAGACATATTTGATGCGCCCCAATATTTTCGAGTCGCCCAACTCACCGGATGTAAGAACTTTTCTCGCGCCGTCATTCAGTCGGAGAATACTATCACTGCTCTTGACTGGGGATGTACCCTAAGAGTGAACGAGCCTATCCCTGATGGTTTAGCTCACGTAGGTATACGTGCCCATCACCTCATTTTTACGGGGCTAAAAGAGCAACAAACTCGCTCTCCTGAGAACATTTTTCCTGCTTGGCTGACTACCATCAGCGAAACCCAACACAGAATGACATTGTACCTCAAGTTAAATTCTTCCCCTAGTAGTCCCTTCGACTATCACCTACAAGTTGAAGTGTTCAAAGACACCTGGAATAGGTTGCAATACTTGCCTCAACCTTGGCAAATTCAACTTTACCCCTCACGCCTTCTGTTACTACAAAATAAAAATAGTTCTCTGTCCTTTGAATATCACCCCAGTCATCTTTCAACTATTACTAAAGATGATTAGTTCCATCAACAACCATACTAATTAAAATAGATATAATACCAGTTTCCTAAAGTAGGGGTTAACGGCCGTTAACCCCTAAAACCTTAATAAGAAGAATGTCATCATTGAATCCTAATTTTTTGATTCTTGTTAGAGGTTTTTTGTTGTATATGCTCTCGTAATGCGTGATTAATTAGGGTTAAATAATCTCCTCCTTCTGCTTGATCAACTTGTTGGCCAAACCATTCTAAAATATCGTTATCAATTAAAATCGTTAGCTTTGTTTGATGAGAAGGAATAGGTTGTACTGCACCTCTTTTTCCTTGGGAAAAGTCATAATTATCTTTCATGATATTTATTCTAAATAAATTGCTGTTTCTGTTTTGGTTGCTTTTCGAGCGGAGATAATTCTAATGCTGTTACCTCGATAGGTATAGACAACGGCTAAAAGTTGTCCTATGGCACTCATTCCTATTGTGACATATCTTTCTTCTTCTGGATGTTCGTCAAGAGTTGTAATTGCCATTTCATCTAATCGTAATACAGTAACTGCATCTCGAAAACGAACTCGATGTTTTTGCCAGTTACTTTCTGCTTTCTGTTTATCCCATTCAAACTCCATGTTAGTTTATTTTTTTGGTTCATTGAAGTATAAATTTAACCATATCACAAAGTTTAACTATCTTGCCGGTTTAACAGTGTTAAACCCCTACAAAAAATTATCACTCCGAACTCCTAACTCCTAACCCCGAACTCCTAACTCATCTTATCAAGCATTATCTGATAATTATTTCGTATTGTAATAGTCCAAGGATGTTCATTACCTAAGACAGTTTCTAAGATCTTTATAGCATCTACATATAGAGGTTCCGCTGCTTCATATTTTCCTTGTTTTCTGTATAGTTCTGCTAAATTATTCATACTACTAGCAACATCGGGATGTTCCTCCCCTAAGAGCTTTTTACTAATGGCTAAAGCATCTACATACAAAGGTTCTGCTACTTCATATTTTCCTTGTGAATAGTACAGTGCTGCTAAATTATTCATACTCTGAGCAACATCGGGATGTTCCTCCCCTAACAGCTTTTTCCACATAGCTAAAGCATCTACATAGAGAGGTTCCGCTGCTTCATATTTTCCTTGTTTTCTGTATAGTTCTGCTAAATTATTCATACTACTAGTGCAGCTTAGCAAAAATAATCCACCAGTCACTTATGATCTTTAAAGCCCTTAAATTTCCAAACGAACGGCTTAGCAAAATGTTGATTAAAGTAATCAATAAAATTGAGAATTTTTTGGGATAGTTCTTCAGTTGAACGGACAGTAATTCTTTTGAGTAAACGCCGGACTAAGATCGAAAACCAACACTCAATTTGATTAAGCCACGATGTATGTTTGGGAATATAAACAAAGCGAATTCGATGAGATTCATCTGATAAAAAATCTGCTCTGCTGTCCATAGATTGCAAAATCCCCTCCTTTCCTTTTCTCCCCAAATCAATAGTAATTCCACAGCTTTCTGCTACTAATTTGACTAAGCTTTCCGATTTATGAGTGTTGAGTTTATCTACAATAAAAATCCATTCTGCTTTTTCATCAATCTTAATCGTTCTCTGGATATGTTCAGAAAAATCTTGTTCTGTTCTTGTCGGTTCAATAGAGGGACTAACAACTTTTCCTCTTGCCACATCCCAGTTCGCAATCAAGCTTAAAGTTCCGTGTCTTTCATATTCAAATTCGATTTTTTCTACTTGTTTAGGCTTGATTCTTCTGTTCGGAAATAATCTCTCAAGAGCTTGAATCCCTGTCATTTCATCTGTACTAATTAAATGAATTCCTTGTTCTAACAAAGTTTTAGCTTCTTGATGAAGTTCACAGATATATTTGACTTGCTTTTTAAATTTTAAGGGATCATCAATTTTGGCATTTAACCAGTAACGAACGAGATGTGGTTGTAATGTCGCTTCTTTTTAAAAAACGCCCCACACTACGGGGGGAAATCTTTTCGACAATTCCTCTTTTTATGGCTTCATCCGCCAACTCTGAAGGTGTCCAATGGCTCACTGGTCTGTCTGATTTTTCACATTCTTCACAAGCGATCGCTACAATCTGGACTACTTGTTCGACCGTAAAGGATTTTGTTGTTCCAGGTCTTGGGCGATCGCTTAAAATTCCTTTGATCAAGACCATTAATGCTTTCTCCGTTACCTGTTGTTCTTCGGCGGCACTCAGTTTTTCTCTCTCCTCAAACCATCGCGATCGCCACTGACGCACTTGTACTCGGTCTAATTCTAATCTTCGACTAATCGAACTATTGCTCTCTCCTGATGCTGCGGCTAAGATTAGCTTGGCTCGTCTAACAAGGCGATAGGGGTTTGTTGTCCCTCTCACTATTTGTTGGAGTACTGTTTTCTGTAGGTTGGAGAGGTTAATTGGCAATGCTTTTATCATGGACATCAACTTCGAGATTCTTCCGTTAGTTTCATTGAAACACATTGTCGTGGCTAGTCACGAAAGTTTCTGTAAAAATCTGGTGGATTACTTTCGCCAAAGCTGCACTAGCAACATAGGGATGTTCCTCCCCTAACAGCTTTTTTCTCATAGGTAAAGCATCTACATACAAAGGTTCTGCTACTTCATATTTTCCTTGGGATTTGGACAGGGCTGCTAAATTATTCATACTATTAGCAACATTCGGGAGTCTCCTCCCCTAAAAACTTTTTCTCCTAGCTAAGGCATCTTCCTACAAGGGTCCGCCAACTCAAAATTCCCTGGGAAATTGCAAGGGCGCTAAAATTTTCTACCTCCACCAACCTCGGGATGTCCTCCCCTAAAAACTTTCTCCTAAGCTAAGCCTCTCATCCAAGGGTTTTACCCTTT
>NZ_AADV02000023.1 GCF_000167195.1 Crocosphaera watsonii WH 8501
TAATCTGGAAAACTAGAAAAACAACTTTCCCAAGAAGAGAAGAATCCCAAAAATTTCTTAAAGAAATACAATCTGAAGAATTTGAACATCCTCAAGCTGCTCGATATAAATTAAAAGCTATTAATAAAAAATTGAGATTGTTGAAAATAAAAGAAGTTGAACTGATTGAAACTTACTCGAAAAAAAAGGAAAAGATTTATAAAATGATTAGTCTGATCATCAAAAAAGATGAAGAGATAAGTAGAAAGACTAAAGAAGCAGGAAAATTTATTTTAGCAACTAACTTAGTAGAGGAAAATAAATTAGAAGCTAGTGAAATTCTGATAACTTATAAAAACCAGCAATCTACGGAAAGAGGATTTCGATTTTTGAAAGATCCCTTATTTTTTACTGATAGTTTCTTCGTTGAAAAACCAGAAAGAATAGAAACAATGTTATTTTTAATGTCTTTGTGTTTGTTGATTTATAACTTGGGGCAAAGAGAATTAAGAAATTGTTTAAAAAGAGTCAAAAAAGGAATAAATAATCAAGTAGGGAAAGTAACATTGCGTCCGACTTTGAGGTGGATATTTCAATGTTTTCAAGGTATTCATTATGTGATTTTAAACGGAGTTAAACAAATTGTCAATTTAACAGAAGAAAGGCGTTTTATATTGAGTTTATTACCTGCATCTTGTCAAAGATATTATCTATAAATTGAATTGGATAAAGCAAAAATAATAAAAGAATAAGAGTCTAATGATATCAAATGAGAAGAGGAAACTCTCCTTCGTTTGTGCTGAGTCTTGCTAAGTTTTCAATGAGTATAAATCTTCTTAATTTGATTATTTTTCCTAAAAATTTAATGAAAAGAGAAATATTCTTGCCCAGGTATGATTTTCGGACTTTTTAAAACTATGTATTTTTTATACTACATTTTGAAGTGCGGAATCTGGGATTTATTGATATTGAAGATAAAGGCGGTTATCTAAACATAATAGATGAAGACGGAATAATAACTACCTTAATGGGTGAGGAAAGAGAAAAGTTTTTGTTTTGCTTATCTACTTATAAGCATATATTTGACAAAATTTAACCCGTTAACCTTCTGCATCCTACCTACTCTTAGAAGTAGGGGGAATGGAGAAGCTTAATTACCTTCTCTGATATGGGGATAACACGGTCTTTTAAAGTAAATAGACGAATCGGTCTTATCAATTTACCAGACGATATCCCCATGACCCTTTAACTCCTACTGTCTTCTGAACTAATAAGCAGATTCTGGCTTTGGCTATTAAAAGACGATGGAGTTTAACAGGGTCAAAATAATAGCCTAAGAACAAACACAAAACATGGACCATAAGACCATTGTAGGTTTAGATATCGGTTGTTACAAAAGTGTAGCAGTACCGATGAGTTTTAGTGTTAAAGTGACTATCTCGATTATCCTATAACTAAGGCGACTGATTTTTATGATCAAGCCTATTTTTCCGAGATAGAAACCAACCTAGCGCACCTTGAAAAGTTAATAAGTTTAGGGGACATCTACATCATGGAACCCACTGGTAATTATTCAAAACTATGGGTTAACACCTTGCTAGACGCTGGTAAAGAAGTTAGGTTAATTTCTAACCGTGACTTAACCAGTTATCGGAAGTTATGCCAATGGGATTATAAAGACGACTACCACGACGCTACAGCATTGGCTTATTGTGGGTGGCTCAATCTTAATAACCCGTCATCCTTCCTTGCTATCAGAGACCCTGAAATCCAGGCAGCCTATCAGTTACTTCTAGAACATGAGAGAATTAACAGAGAATTAAAGCCACTGGTTAACCGTGCGAGAAACTTACTGCACACAGAATTCCCAGAAGCAAAAAATAGTAAGTCTCAGTCTTCGGACAAAGTAGACGGTATCTGGTTGTTTATTAGTAACATTGATCGAGATGGTGGCAAATCGAAGTCTTGGCAAAAAAAACTTTTTCAAAGTATCGGAACGGCAAATAAATCAGGGTTTAGTTCTCAATTAATTAAACTAGCTCAAACAATTTGTTCACTTAAACAACGCAGGATACAGATTAAACAAGGGTTTCGAGATTCCTTGCTAACCCCTGAATATAAATTTTATCGAGAAGCGTTTTCTGCTTTTGACCTCGGAATTTACGAATCTGTAACAATTCTTTGCCAAATCTACCCATTTGAACAATTTTTGGATGGTGAGGGGAACGAGTTAAGGAAAATCAAACCTCGGAAGTTTGGGAAAGCAGGAAAGCCCGTTACTAAGCGTGTAGGGTTGAATCGTTTTCACGCTCGATTAGGTAAAGCGGTAAAGCCTTGGGAATCTGGCAAGAAAAAAGGACACATCGTTACTGGTTCGGTTCTCTCAAGAATTCGGTTATATCTTTGGGCGCATCGTTTCATGGGTATGGGTCAACCCAAAGACCCTAAGCCTTCGATCATTTTTCTTTACCATCGCTACTTGAATGACATTCAGGCTAAGTTAACCAAAGACGGAAAAATCGACCCCGAACGTCCTGGAAATAATTCCCTAAAGCAATGGGGAAAGGCCAGAGTTGGGGATAAGCTGGTTAAGCTACTGTTCAAAGAATTAATTGGGGCGTATCGTAGAAGTAAGGAAATGTAACAACAGAAAGGGGAGAGCTAAAGCCCTCCCTTATCCGTTATAATTTGAGCGAAACAATCTTGAACTAAATTGAGTGATTTTTCGTAGAATCAATAACCGTTATGGCAGACCTTTGGTTTCAACCCTTCATCTGGACAGATTATCGCCTTGCTATTGTATTTACAGTTATCATACCCTTGGTTTTAAGTATTTGGGCTTTACTAAAACGAGTTGATGCCATTGGACGTTTATTCATTATCTATTGGCGAGTCGCTAGTTTATTATTGATTACAGTTTATTTATTAGCCCCTGGTTGGGTAGGAGAAAATTCTCCTTTTGAGGCATTTTGTGGACAAGCCGGCTTTATTACTGCTTTGTCCGCCCGTATCCTTATCCCCATTTCTTTGTGGTTTTGGGTGGATTTAAACGATGAAATTAAGGACTTACCTGGGAGTTTCCTAAAATTGATGGTAACGTCCTGGCGTTGGGCGATCACGGTTTATGGTAGCATCGGCGCAATGGTTCATGTGCCTTTTCTTTCCTGTGCCTTTTCCCAAAGCACGTTAGAAAGTCAGTTTTGTCAAGTTTGGATACAGCCACCAGTGGGTTATTGGTCTCTAGTTCATGGAGATGCAACTCCTGCTTTTATGGGATTTATGGGTTTACTGGGATTGTCGATCTATCTTCTCTATTTTGCTTATTTTTTATTCATTCGTCTCGCCAAACAAGGAAGATCGGCTTTAGAACAGTGAATAATTAACAATTAACAATTAACAGTTAACAATTACATCTTCTTGAAACCAAATTATTCAATTGGAAATTCTTCATTGACTACATAATTTTCTAATTCGATGATTGCTTTTAAAGAAGCTTGAGTTTTTCCCTCTTTTTTATTTTGTCCCAAGGCTTCTGTTTCAATGAGTATTTCGTCTAACCATTGAACCTGACAACAACATCGCCATTGATCGTCTATTTTATTGTATGAATAAACTGGGTTTTTCAGCTTTAATCGCTGCAAGGTCGTGTGTAAATAGGCGATAGGATTATTGATGGCTTCTGAGGAAACTGTTGATAAGTCCAAGGGTTCTTCATTAACAACAGTAGCAGGGGCTGAGACAGGGGATTCTTCTATTATTTTATCGTTCAAAGCAGTTTGATCGATGGCCGTAACTTCCTGTAATTTGTCTTCTAATTTTCCTTGTAACCAATTGCAATTAGATTGGTGTCTAGCGGTTTGTTTATTACTGGCAATAGAGGGCTGACTGGTAGTTTTTTCATCAAATACAGTCCAGAAAGCAAACTTACCCGAAGTCATTTTTTTGTCTAAATAATCCACAGTGGTTTGACCAATAGTGGCAGCAATTTGTAATATTTGAGTTGCTAGGGTAGGTTGTTCCTTTAAATGGTTTAATAACTCATCTTTAATCAAGGTTCGGTTGTCAGGATTTTCATATTCCCCAAATACCAAATAATATAAATCAGAAGGTTTGAGAGTCCGATTTTCTAACCGTTGTTGGGCTTCGGGAACTAATTTATCTAGCTTGGAAACTTTGAGACTATCTTTGATGATTTGGGAAAATTCTTTATCTGATAAGGTAGTAATGTTTGCTTTTTTGTTTAAAATAGTAACGGTTTTAGCTAGACGCTCTTCTCGGAAATGCTCGTTACGTTTTTCTTTAATTTCTTGTCTTTTATCATTAATGTGTTTAGCGATCGCCTGTAATTCTTCTACGGTATAGGGAGATTCTTTCTGCTCAATAAAAACCGCTTTGAGGACACGATGATTAATATAGTCAGCGAAGCGACGAATGGGGGAGGTAAAATGGGTATAAGCCCCCACAGACATAGCAAAATGCCCAACCAACGCCGGGGAATAAGTAGCAGGGTTTAACCAACTTTGTAGTCTCTGACGCACTAACTCTGGTAGTCCCAGGTTGTTTAAGGTTTCAATCAACAGTTTACTTTCAGGAGCAATGGCTGAAGCGGTATGATTACGGTATAAAATGGGCAGTCGATGCTCTTCGGCTAAACTAGCTACGGCAGTATTAGCCAAAACCATGAATTCTTGAATAATTTTTTGAGAATGGTATAAGGGGGTTTCGATTAATCTTCCTTCCTCGTCTAAACTAACGCCAGCGATGGTACTTTGACCAAAAGCTCCTCCTTTTTGCCGTTTCAAAGCGAGTTTTTGCGCCCATAGTTCACAATAGCGTAAGACTTGAAACAGAGGCTGTGAAGGGTCGTTTAGGGTCTTATCTGCACTTACATAAGAAAATTTTTTGATGCTATTGAGATGGGTAGATAAGAGTTGGGTTTTTTTAATATTGGCCGCTTCATCTAGGGTAATGCGAATGGTAACAGTCCATCGGGGTTTATCTTCGAGGAGAGAAAGTTTATCTTCCGATAACTGACGGGGAAACATGGGGTTATTGCTTGTGGCCAGGTAACGGGTTTCCACTCGTGAAAATGCCTGTTGTTCCAGTTGGGAGTTAGGGGGAACTAAAGCGGTAACATCGGCAATATGGACAGAAATAATCACCCCTGACTGATTGGGTTCTATCCACAAAGCATCGTCTAAGTCTTTTGAGGTTTCACCATCAATGGTAAATCCTAAAACCTGTTGCCGATCATCAATATTTAAGGGTTCTTGCAACAGTTGATTGATTTCATCATGAGGGATAAGAGAAGGGGCCATCTGTATATTTTGTTCAATTGTTAGACCAAACCGGAACGTAAAGCAACGACAGCAGCTTGTACGCGATCGTCCACAGCTAATTTATTCATAATACCTCGGACGTGGGTTTTAATGGTA
The DNA here is from genome assembly GCF_000167195.1 of Crocosphaera watsonii WH 8501. GTDB lineage: Bacteria > Cyanobacteriota > Cyanobacteriia > Cyanobacteriales > Microcystaceae > Crocosphaera > Crocosphaera watsonii. Next base: position 5,415 of record NZ_AADV02000023.1, read on the forward strand.
TTGGTGCTTAAGTATAAGTCTTCGGCAATTTGATTGTTACTTTTACCCTCCACAATTAACTTTAAAACCTCTAATTCTCGTTCTGATAAGAGGCTAATATTTTGATTGGGTTCTGAGGTGGGTGGTTTCAAGTTATCTAAGACTAACCGAGCAATTTGGGGATCAAGATAAGTTGCCCCATCTTGTGCCGCTTCAATAGCTGCTAATAATCGCTCTAAACTTGCCCCTTTGATACAATAAGCATCGGCACCACTGGATAAAGCGGCCACTACCTCGGTTTGTAAGGTGTGGGAGGTTAACATTACTACATGAATATCAGGTAACTGTTCTTTGATTTGCTTAGTGGCTGCGATCCCATCTAAACGGGGTAGTCCGATGTCCATGACCACTAGATCGGGTTTAAGTTCCAAAGCTTTTTGAACACCGATGTAGCCGTCTTCAGCTTGTCCAACAATCTCAAAGTTGGGATGTTCGCCTAACGCTTGTTCTAAGCCTAACTGCATTAGGGGGTCGTCTTCAACGATTAAAATTCGCATAGGGTTAAGTAACAGATGATTATTAATTGACATACTCCCCCGTTAAACTGCGTTGTAACGGGGGATTCTTTCCACATCACTATTAGAAATTCCTTGCTCAACGAGACGGCTTAAATTCTCAACGTTGCCATTAAGAACCCAGAGGTCGGACTCTCCCAAGGCGTTTGGGTACGCCAGTTGCTCTACTTGGGGAGACCCCAAGACCGCACTGGCTCCGGTTTCTGTATGCCCTACAGTACCGTTGAGATGTTCTCCCAAATATTTCAAACCCTTTTTAAGAATATTAATTGCTGCGTTATGATCCCTATCTAAGACTGTTTTACAGTTAGGACATTGATGAGTTCTGGTACTTAATGATTTCTGAACTCTTGTGCCACAAACCGAACAATCTTGACTGGTGCAATGGGGCGGCACAGCAATACAAACAATACGATAAATCTTAGCAAAATAATTCAACCATTCAGTGAATTGATACCAAGAAGCATCACTAATTGACTTAGAAAGTTTACGGTTCTTTACCAAGTTTCTAACTTTTAAAGCCTCATAGACCACCAGATCATTAGATTGGACTAACGCCAAAGCATCTTTAATTGCTTTGTCTTCACGCTGTCTTGATACTTTAAGATGAAGCTTGGCAACTTTTACCCGTTGCTTGTGGTAGTTGTTAGACTGTTTCTTGCCTTTACGGAAACGTTTTGATAATCGTCTTTGTGCCTTTTTAAGACGCTTTTCTGATCTCCTTAAATAGCGTAGATTATCAACAGTATTTCCCTGAGCATCAGTATAAAACTCTTTTAAGCCCAGATCAATTCCTGTTACTTGTCCCGTTGGTTCATGGTTTTCTTGACGTTCTACATCAATTAGAAACTGGCAATAACAACCGTCAGCACGTCTCACAACTCTTACCCGTCTAATCTGTTGTTCTGAATAATAAACTAAGGTTCTTCGACTACACCATAAATCAAATTCTCCGGCTTTAAAACCATCACTGAATTTAATTTTACGTCTGTCATCGGATAGCTTGTATCCTGTTAGTTTATACTCAACAGAACGACTATATTTTTTAAACTTAGGAAACCCTTTCTTCCCTGATATCTTGGCACGACTGCTTGGTGCGGCGACATGCGCCATGAGATGGCGCGTCGGCGCTCCGCAATTCTGGTAGAACCTGTTAATTGATTGCCATGCCCTATCAGCAGCGGATTGACGGGCTTGAGAGTTTAATAAAGTTACCCAAGGTGTGTCTTTATTTTTAGCTAATGTAGAGCAAAGTTTTTGGAGGTCATTACGGGTTATCCCCTTATTATCCATCCAATAACGAACGCAGGTATTACGCACAAACTGGGATGTCCTAATGGCTTCATCTAGTTTCTGGTATTGTTCTGGTGTCCCGTTTTTAAGTTTAGCTTCTACAACTAGCATTTATTAACCTTCGACCTCGGATAAATTAATTATAACATATTTTACCTAAAAACGCTAGAATTAAAATCGATGCTTTGCGTTAATTTATTGGTCGGATTTCATCCCCCGCTAATTTTGGTGAGTATTTAGCTCGAAAAATGTAGCGGGGGCATTCATCCGACATTGTAGGTAAATTATTGATCAATTCACCGAAGATCGACCAGACGATTGACCTTTTGTCCTGAAATTCACCCATCTAGGGGAGGCACAAAGATTGTTTGGTTAGGCACTCTTTAGTTAGAGTGAGAGAGTTAAATTTTATGAGTTCATCTCGTCATCCCTGGCAATGGTTCGACCTTATGGTTATCCCAGTGGCCCTGGCCTATTGGCTCGGTGGTTTATTGGCTCATGCAACTACCAACCTTAACAACGAAGTAGCACCTCTCCGGGTTCCCACGGGCATTGCTTTAACTGCATTGCTCATCTATGGGGAAAAAGTCTGGTTAGGCATTTTTTTGGGTGATGCTCTGTTGATGTTTGCTCTAGGAGCAAGCTGGGGGCTAATACTCAGTTCTGCTGCTGGTAGCACCCTCTGTGCTTGGTTAGGGTTTAAATTGCTGCATTGGGGCGGTTTTTCCTCTCGTTTATCTCGCATCGATGATGTGGCAGCGTTAATCTTGTTGGCAGGAATTGTGGCTCCTGGGGTAAATGCAACCTTAGAAAGCTTATCAGCTTTGTTGATGGGTTCTCTGAATTGGCAGAATTTTGCCTCACACTGGTGGATGGTGGGGTTAGGGGACTGTAGTAGTATTTTGATAGTAACGCCCTTTCTGTTGCGAATTTACCTCGATGGGGCGGGTCTATTTCGCCGTTATCGCCGACAGCGAGTTCTGGAAGTGATTATCTGTGGAGGACTTTTATTGGGGTTGAGTTGGATGGTTTTTTCCCGTCATACTCAAGTACATATTTTGATGGAAGGAAGTTTGAGTAATGCTCGCTATTTGGAATATTTACCCTTCCCCATCGTAGTTTGGGCGGCTATTCGCTTCCAAACTTGGGGGGCAGTTGTGGGTAGTTTGTGTTTGGCTTTATTGGCGATCGCTGGAACAGGCCAAGGAGTAGGCCCGTTTGTGATGCCAATGGTTAATGAGTCTCAAACTATTTTATTGCTACAAATGTTTATCATTATTGTCAGTGGCACGGCTTTATTGTTATCAGCAGCCGTGACGGAAAGACAACGGGCAGAAAGACAGTTAAGGACAACTTTAGAACGGGATCATTTATTGGCGGAAGTGTCTTTAAAAATTCGTCAATCTCTTGAGCTAGAAAAGATTTTTCAAACTACTGTTACAGAAATTCGTCAGTTAATTGAAGCGGATCGGGTGTTTATTGCTTCTTGGCAGGATGGCGGACGTATTGAGGTGGTGGCTGAATCTCTGAATGGTGATTATCCTAGTTTATTAGGAAGTAATGCCAGGGATGATTTACTCACGGCTTTACCTTATCTTTTTACCCAGGCACAAACGTTTATTGCTGATGATATTACGAACTTTAATTTATCCCCAACGGTACAAAAATATACTGAACGTTATCAGATTAAGGCTGCTTTAGTAGTGCCTTTACATTTAGATGGTAAACCGTTGGGTTTATTGGTGGCTCATCAATGTTTGGGAGTGCGTCATTGGCGAAAACAAGAGGTAAAATTATTAGAACAATTGGCCGGCCAAGTTATGATTGCTATGAGCCAAGCCCAACTTTACCAAACCGTACAGCAGTTAAATTGTAATTTGGAAAAACAGGTAGAAGAACGCACCTATCAACTACAGGAAAAAATCAGAGAAGTCCACAAGTTACATGATATGAAGGCGGTGTTTTTACAGGCAGTTTCCCACGACTTACGCACGTCGATTATGGGATTATTAATGTTGTTAAAAAATCTACAACATCGCTCTGAAGATAGCTTGACTTTATCTCGCTTTATTCTGGATAGAATGATTAATAGTAGTGAACGTCAATTAACTTTAATTAATGCACTATCTGAGGATCATTTTTCTGAAGAACGACCCCTAATGATTCATTGTGAACAGTTATCCTTATCTCAATTTATCAATGAACTCATTCGAGAATGGCAACCATTATTACAGCAAAATCAGGCCAATTTAGTTGCTAATATTTCTCATAATTTACCTTTAATTTCTGGAGATAAAGAACAACTCCATCAAGTGTTTGAGCATCTTGTTACTAACGCGCTAAAACATAATCCTCCTGGAATTAATTTAGGTATTGATGTCACAGTTAAACAAGGGATGATCTATTGTAGTTTGACTGATAATGGAATAGGAATGGGTGAACAGCAATGTGATCAACTGTTTAAATTATACCTTCGTAGTTTGCACGATAGACGAAGGACAGGTATCGGTTTAGGTTCCTACCAATGTCGTCAAATTATTGAAGCACATGGGGGTAAAATTGGGGTCAGAAGTACCCCAGGGAATGGCTGTCAATTCTGGTTTACCCTTCCTATGGCTAAAAGTCAACCTTCCGCAGTAAGTTGAAAGAATTGAGAATGCAGGAATGAGCAAAAAAAATCAATTCTAAATTACATGGCGATACTTGATAATTCCTAATTTATTAATTAAAGATTAACAAGCTCATAAATTGGTAACTTTTCTGTGAAAATTGGAATAGTATCTTTAGTTATTCAATTATTATGAAGCTTCCTCCTCAGTTAGAAAACCTACGGAAAGAGTTAGAAGCAACCCAAAAACTCTATCTAAAAATCACTCCTTCTTTCAGTAATAAGCTGACTATATGGGAAAGTAAGTTTGGAGGAGAACCCTATTTTCCTAAAAAGTTAGATTATCCTAAAAGTCCAGAAGGTAATCCCTTAATTTTATTGGCTCAAATTAATTTTTCTGAAACTTTATTATTAGATAATTTTCCCAAGGAAGGAATTTTACAATTTTATATAGATAGTTATCATGATTTATATGGTATGAACGATGAAGATTTGGCTGAGCAAAAATATTTTCGGGTTATTTATTTTGAGGAGATTGATTTAGATGAAAAAAATTTAATTACTGATTTTAGTTTTCTACCAAGTATTGATGATCCGGATGTTATTTTGCCATTTATTGGTAGTTTTGCCCTGAAATTTGAACAAAAACACGAACCCATTACAGGTGGTGATTATCGTTTAGAAAAGATAATCGAAAATTTCGTCAGTGGTTCAAAAGAAAAACTAGATTATTATGATCTTTTAGACGATTATTTTGAGTTATACGAAGGAGAAGAACATAAATTAGGGGGTTATCCCTTTTTTACCCAAGATGATCCAAGAATGAATTTTGATGAAACCATAGAACCTTATGAATTACTGTTTCAAATGATCTCTGATGATGATGCTGATATCATCTGGGGAGACATGGGAGTGGGCAACTTTTTTATTCAACCTTCCGCGCTCAGAAATTTAGATTTCAGTCAGGTTATATATTCCTATGATTGTTCTTGAAGTCAAGCCCACTGCCGATGTCTTTGATGATTTCTGTTTCTGGCCGGAAAAATAGCTCTAGCAAGATCCTAAGCCACTTGGGGTTCTAATAAAGAGCCTAGCTGCTGAATTCCTTTTTTGAGATGGCGTGTCACCGTCATGGGGCTAATACCAATCTGTTTGGCTGCTTCTTTACGGGGAAGTTCATTCAAAAAGACACATTCGATAGCGGCCTTGGTTTTGTCCTCCAGTTGGCCCAAAGCCCGTTGTAATTGTAGGCGATCTTCTTCTAACCGTTGTTTCGCTTGATAATGTTGATCGGGCAAGGTATCCCCAAAACTAAGGGAACAATCCATATTGTGGCTAATGGTTGCATCTAGACTGACTAAGAGACGGTTTTGCAGTGCTAATTGACATTCATTCCATTCTTCTAAGGGGATCATCAGAGCTTCTGCGATTTCCCAATCAAAAGGAGAACGCTTTAAACTAGCTGTCAACTGCTTACGTATTTTTTTACCTTTATTGTGAAGTTCTTGCCACCGTCTAGGAATTCTCATTACACTACCTTTATCCCGAAGATAATGGAGCATTTCCCCACGAATATAGGGGATATCAAAAGAACTAAAGGCACAACCCTGTTGAGGATTAAAACGCTCGATAGCACGAATAAAACCTAAATAACCAATTTGTTCTAAATCTTCATAGGGTTCTGAGCATTGGTTACTAATACGATGGGCAACTTGACGCACTAGCCCTAAATTACACTCTACTAATTGATTCCGTAACTCTAAGGAAGGATTACGGGCATAAGCACTCAAAAGCTCTATGCTATTTAGATGTTTATTCTTACTGGCTTGGTTATAGTGAGTCATAATTGTTAGATCCAAAGTTTTAAAGGGAAAAATAATAATGAGATGGAGTTACTAGAACGTCCTTAACAAAACAGTCTTGGCTCAACCCCTATCAATTAGCATTGGCTTCATAACTGTTGATGGCTTGAAAATTCCACTAAGGAATCTTGTCTATATGTCCTTATTATCTTTCTCAGAGAAATTCCCTACTATCGGTATTACACGGAAATTTTAGGCAGGTTCTTAAAATGAATCTGCATAAATACGCAAATTGACTCTGAGCTACTTTACCAACTATTAATTTTGCTCACTTCCCCGATTCGGTATTCTTTACTAGGCAATTACGTTAATTTTTAGGTATAAACATAAGTAGTTGTCTAAGTTATCCGTTAAGTCAGTAGAGAGGGATTATATGAGTAATACCAGCAACTTTCGTGATGCGATTCGCGAAGCCCAAAGTCAACATCTCGTCGGTCCTAATGTGATCGCTAATGCTTTACCCTTTGTTGGGGGTGGCTTAGTTTTAACCGCAGTGGGAACCTACGGAGGGTTAGGGGTGATTCAATCTTTCCCTAATCTCTTTTTCCCCACTTTCTTTGTGGCGATCATTTTGGAATTGGTTCTGTTTTTTGTCGCCCGCAATATCGCGGAAAATGGCAATAACAGCACCGCTTTACCTTTATTGGCTTTGTATAGCCTTTTATCCGGTTACACCCTCAGCGGCCTCGTTTTTGTTGCCCTGGGAACTCAAGGGGTGGGTAGCCAAGGAATTGCGATCGCTGCTTTAGGTTGTGGCATAACTTTCGTTTTTGCCCGTAGCGTAGGTTCAAATCTTTCTGAAGAAGATGGTATGGCCTTAACCAAAACCATCGGTTTAGGGATGATTGCCCTATTAGTGGTAATTTTCGGCCAATTAATCTTCTTATTATTAGGAGTTCATACCGCTAGCTGGTTAGAAATCGCTATTTCTGGATTAGGAGTTCTCTTGTTTGTTGGGGCTGCGGTAGTAGATTTTTACATCCTTCCTCGTACTTATCGAGATGAACAGTATCTTCCTGCTGCTCTTTCTATGTACCTAACCTACATCAATTTGTTTATCTTCATTTTACGCCTACTCATTGCTATTAATAGCCGTGACTAAAGTGCTTGATCGAGGCTTCTGCCTCGTTAAGGGCAGGAGGCAGAATGATATTTCTCCCCTGCCCCTTTAGTTGGTAAAGTAAAGAAATGTAAAGAAAATAATCACAGAGAAAACTTATGAGTGAACCTTCTACCCAACCCACAGAAACCCCTAAACTCGAAGATCCTAAATTTGGTTTTAACGATTATGCAGAGCGGTTAAATGGTCGTGCTGCTATGGTCGGCTTTTTATTAGTTTTGGCCATTGAATATTTTACGGGACAAGGCTTATTATCCTGGCTAGGCTTACAGTGATACTTAGATGGGGGAGACTGGAGACACCGGAGACTGTCAATTCTACAACCCGTCACCCCATCTATCTCCAAATCTCAGTTAATTCTTGAAGTTTTTGATAAACATTAGATAAAGTACCGCAACTTACCTTAAGTGAGATATCGTAATAATTAATCTAATTTCCGTAATTTATACAGTTCATTTTCTGGCACATAAGATAAGCTGAAATTAGATTAAATATCCTATCGATCCAATTGCCTTCACCAACCCTGCCCTAAAAGTGCAGGGATTGCCTAGACCAATTTAGTCAATGTAAGAGGTGAATACCGCATGGAGACACAGCTTGGTACACACTTCCGAATACTTCCCTCGTTCGGACTATCTGTAAACCTAATTGGTTAGGTGCTTTTAGACAGGACATCTTAGTTTTGTTGCACCGAAGGGACTTAAACGAGTTAGGGGGTTCTCGGCCTTATCGGCATACTAAAACCCTCTCCCGCAAGGGATATGTAAAGCCGTCCTATAAGGACGGGGTTTCAAACCCAAAATTTCCGATGAACATCTTATTGCCTCGTGTTCTCAGAACCCTTTACCGCAAAGAACCCATTTCTAGTTTTATTCTAGTGGTGGGAGCGGTAGATGCGGTGATGGGAGGGGTTGGTCAACGCTGGTCTTTGTTTTCCTTCGGCTTATTTATTGTCTCTCTTTCCATGATTTTACGCTGGTGGCAAGTACAAAAAGCTCAACCGATTATTACAAAGGATAAACCCAGACGCTATCTTCCTCCTAGTTCTTCTAATGTCCCTTTGCCTTTATTAACCCATGACAAATCTCGTCGCTAGGCAAAAAATTGGCAAAGTCGATAGAATAGGGCTAAAAAATCACACTGTAAAAGCCCTTATTGTGCCATGAAGGATCACAACGAACGGAAACGGCTAACCACACCACTAAAAATCATCTTAATGACGTTAGTTGTTTTGGGACAAGGCTGGATACTTCCGAGCTATGCTCAGTTGATTCGTCAACAACGAGAAGCCCTATCTGAGCAGAAAATTCCGGTGGTTAACCTTGGAATACGTTTTAAACACCGTTTAACGGGTCATACCACTCCCATTCGGTCTTTAGCGTTTAGTCCTAATGGGAGGACGGTTATTAGTGCTGGAAGCACTAATGAACCTTTTTTAAAATTCTGGTCTATTGAAGATGGACATGAGATTGATACCCTCCGCACTCAAAGTTCCGCAATTTTAACCTTGGCTGTTTCTCCCAATGGTAAAACTTTAATCAGTAGCGGAGAAGATGCGGATATTCATTTCTGGGTTTGGCCTAACCCAGACAGTAAAGTAACTTCTTTTGAACACTATAGCCATGTTTTGGATCTAGTTGTTACCCCTGATAGTCAGCTAGTGGTAACGGGGTCATTAGATGGGATTCGAGTCTGGACTTTAGAACCACCTCGTTCTCTCTATCAACTAGAAGGTTTTGGTACACCAGCTTTTGCTTTGGCCATGCACCCTAATGGGTTTTTAGTGGCCAGTGGTGATAATCAAGGAATTGTCAGATTTTGGAATTTAAGGGATCAAACAGTTGTCTCGCAATTTAGCGCACATTCTCAAACTATTTCGGGTTTGGCTATTACCCTTGACCAAAAACGCTTGATTACCGCAAGTCACGATCGCACTATTAAAATATGGGATTTGGCAACGGGGGAGTTATTGGATACTTGGACTGGCCATAGAGGCAGAATTCAAGCGATCGCCCTCAGTCCCAATGGTCAAGTTTTAGCTAGTGCTGGCCATGATGGGGTAAGGTTATGGAACGCCCAAACTGGACGCTTATTACGTCATTTTAAAGAGCATAGCGATCTGGTCAATGTGGTAGCTTTTAGTCCTGATGGAAAATATTTTGCTTCTGGTGGGTTTGATAGAGTGGTTAATCTCTGGGAAATTTCTCCTGCTTTTTATGAGTCTCTCAAGTTAAGACGCAGTTTTTGATATATGGCGCAAGATCAAAAGCATCCCAAAGAAAAAGGCGATCGCCTGATCGTTAACGAGTTATTAGTAGCTGATCCCACTGACTATAATCTGGCGGAATTAGCTAGACTTCGTATTCGTTATGGTAATTTTCCTGGGGCCCGACAATTAACCCAAGATTTAGATTTAATTTTAGAACAATGGCAATTAACAGAAGCAGAATTATTCGAGAAAACTCGTCACCTTCATGAAAAGGGAAAGGTTTATAAAAAGTCTTCGCAAGAAGGAGGACAAGACTGGAGCTAATTCAGTTATCAGTGACCAGTTATCAGTGATCAGTTATTAGTTTTTTATTGATTTAGGTAATTAGGGTTTGCTGAAAAAGTTTCTCCAAAATTTATGCCACTTTTGACCAAGAATTTTCTGACAAATCAATAAGTTTTAGTACATAAAAATTGTTTAAAGTATAATCAAAATTAATGAAAGGCGGTTTGATGAGTTCCCCTGTTCTATTATTAGTAAATAAGGACAAAAAAAGCGACAAAAACTGCCTCAGAAGTTTAGAAAGATTGACAACTAAAAATGTAATAGCAATAGATGTAATGGAGGTTTCAGGGAGTTTTGTCATCACGAGATTTAGGCTAAATCTTCGTTTAGCTTGTCCAAACTTTCCCTCAATAGCATTACGGAAGCATTCATCGGAGTGGGCTTGTTTCTTTTCTTCTTCACTGACATTTTTCGGAGGTCTTCCTAACTTCGGACCACTGATTCTTATCCCTCTTTCCTTACACCAATTTCTGTTTTCCCTAGTTCGATAAATTTTATCTACATGGACGGATTCGGGATAATAGCCAAACGTTTCTTTATACTTTTCTACTTGTTCTTTTAAATGACAAGATTCATTGAAGTTTTCCCAACTTATTTTGTCTAGAAACACATAGTTATCTACACAGCTTACTGAGAGTTTAGCTCCAAAATCTATTGGGTTTCCTGCTTTTCCCCTCACTATTGGACGAATATGCGGTTGAGTTAAACTTACAATTCTTTGAGGAACACTCTGGGTCTTATTCTCCCACATTGACTGTTGTTGTTCATAAACTTTTTTGATAGTCTCTAGACAATTTTTCTGTCTTTTACTCAGATTTTCCAGGGAAGCCCCAGCTTGAATTAAGTCTTCTATATTTCCTAAATTTTTCTTAAGGTATTTTAACTGTTTCCCGATAGCTTTTCTTCTTTCTTGATAAGATACTTTTCGTTTTTTAGCTACTTTTAAGTATTCCTTTCTAGCAATTTTTCTAGAAGTTCTCGGCTTTTTTCTCAATTTTACTCTTAATGGTTTATAAAGATTATCTATTATTCTTTCTGTCTCAATTCTGGCTTGATTTAATATGCCTAAATCCGTTGGGTATTTGATGTCTGCTGGCGCACAAGTCGCATCTAAAATTAGTTTACCTTTATTTTTTATTTTTTCTCCTTTTTATTGGAGACAATCCTTTTTTTTTACTTCTTTATCACTCTTGTCTATTTCTCTTTTTACTATTTTTTTATTGATTTTGTTTATCAATTCTCCATCAATTCTTTTCCTAAAATGAACTAGCATTGAAGATTCCAGTGGTGGCTCTTGTTGATAACAATTTAAACCTATAAAGTATTGTAGATAGGGATTTTCTCTAATCTGTTCTATAGTTTCTCTATCACTTGTTCCTAATTTTTCCTTAATAATTAATGTCCCTAATGCCATTCTAAATAGTTTGGCTGGCGCACCTTTTTCTGCTGAAAAAAGTTTAGCATATTCTTCCTCAAAATCATCCCAAGGTATCAACTCTGCCATGATTACCCAACGATTATTGGGGGACAATTTGCCCTCGAAAGGTAATTCAAATTTTTCTGGGGGCGGTAAAGGTTGCTCCTCTTTTCGATACATTTGTTCTTGACCAACAACTGGGAGGTGTTTCTACCAATTATAGCGGTTTGTAGCCGACAAAGCTGATCTTTTTTGCGATCGCGAATATGGGTGTAACCTTTTAAAGAATAGGGTTTTGCTTTTATTCAGCAAACCCTACTTAAGACATTGCTGATCATGTCAGAGAGATATTGTCCTCCAGCATAGGCTAGTCCTAAAACCAGTGTCGCTGCCAATAATTTCGGCAACAGAGTTAACACTTGATTGAGCATTTCCGTCGCTGGTTGGGAAATAGCTTGGATTTGCAGTGCATCTAAAGCAGTAATAGCAACCGGAATTAAGATTAAAACCTTAACAACGTTGCCAACAATATTGGATAAAGAGTTACCAGTGGCTTCAGTGGATAAGCCAAATTTTGCCCCAACTTGATTAATGGGAGTTGTAGCCAATAAACTGCTAACCACTCCTTGAACAATTTTTGCTACAACCCAACCCACAGCAGCGATAATAGACGCTCCCAGGACATTAGGAATAATAGCTAAAATTTGGTCTAACAGTCCCTGTACTGGGACTAAAGTACCTTCAAGCTGAAGGGTACTGAGGATGGAGGGTAAAAAGAGCAGAAAAATGAACCAGTAAATAGCATTACCGATAGTTTGGGACACGGATATTTGTTCATTGCCTTCCCCTAACTTTTCTTCGAGATTAAAACTCCCTAAAACCCGAGTGATGATCGTCTTGGCTAGGGTAGCCAATAACCAAGCGATGGCTGAGAGTATGCCGGCCCCTAATAGTTTAGGTAAGAAACTGGTAAGTTCTCCCAACAGAGAATTGAGGGGTTGGTAAACCGCCTCAAGTTGTAGGGTGTTTAAGAAAGCAACGACAGCAAAGAGAATGATCAGCCAATAGGCGAAGTCTGATAGTCATTTTTCTATGGGGATCGAACTATCAGATGAATCATTCCCAGAAATCCAACCAGCAATTTGATTATCGATTTCCGTATTATGGAGAATTTTTTTGACAACGCCCCTAACAATAGAGGCAGTAATCCAACCAACCAACAGGATTAGTAGACCTTGTATCAAAGTCCAACTATCAGAGAAGAGTTGATTTAATAAAGCTGGATCAACAATTGGAGTTTCTTGTGCAAGAAACCAGCAGGTGAACATAGTCATGATTTAACCTTGGGATAATCAAGGGGTATATTTTCGGTTTTAATATAACGAAATACCCACTTAATATCCAAAATCCCTTATGTTAATTCCAACTACCCTTAACAATTGGTCATAATTCCCTGCTATTTCACTAAGAGGGACTTGCCGTCAAACTAGGAAGGTTTTGATGGGTCAAACACTGCCAATAACAACTAAATAAGTTGGGGTGGGAGTAGGTTAAAGAAGCGATCGCAGGGGCAGCAGGAAAGGGCCATAAGCGATCAAAAACAATATTTTGACCTTTGAGGCGAAATTGTAACAAATATAAAGATGGTGGGGCATCTAGGGACTCTAATAACCCTTGTGCCAACTCATGTAAAGGACGAAGTAAGGACTTCTTCAAAGAAACAGGCTGCTCGTAAGAATTAGGAAATGCCCCTTCCCCAATGATTTCCCCATAAATTAATTCTCTGGGAGTCACAGCGACGGGTAGCCACAAATCACCTAACCAAGCATCCCTAATACTGGTTTTGTAGCCCAACATTTTATCTACCCATTGTCTTCTTGCCTTAACATCTTTGCAGTCTTGGTAAATTTTTTGTCCTGGAAAAGATAACCAGTTAGGGACTTCAATAGTCAGGGGACAATAGATAATATCTGGATCTGGTTTGGAAGGCTGAGCATTTTTCGACCATAACGAGTCTGTGGCCATCACTTCAACCTGAGTTGAGGAAGAATCAGCCTTAATGGCTGCTTCGAGTGCCATAACCATTTTTTCGGTTGCAGGAGAAGCAGGATACATGGTACCTTGGGCTTTTACCTGGGCATTGACGATAATTAAAGCTTTACGCATATCGGTTGGATGGTTGAGCGAATCTTGTCTTTTCTAGTCAGTAGAGTCAATTTAAAGAGACTCCTATTAGAGAGATTACCCATGTTTATCCCTAACGATAAACAGGTAATGTGAAATGGAAATAGCTACCTTGTCCTGGTACACTATCGACCCAAATTTGGCCATAGTGGACACGAATAATTTTACGACATAAAGATAACCCTAATCCATATCCTTCTTTTGCTTGATCCCTTTGTAAACGGAAGTGACCTTCAAAAATCCGTTCTTGTTTTTCTTCGGGAATACCTGGGCCTGTGTCACAGACACTAACTTGTATTTTTTGACTGGTGCGGTGGAGAATAGATAAGCTAATTTCTCCTCCCCCTGGTGTATATTTAATCGCATTATCGATCAAGTTGACAATCACCTGACGGATTAATTCTTCATCTCCATAGACTGAGGGTACATCTTGAGGAATGTCCTCAATCAATGTTAAGGACTTTTCTCTTAATACTTCTTTATATTGTGCCACAATTTCTTTAGAGAGTGCGGGTAAGAACACTTCTGTCCGTTCCACGCGCAACTGAGCATTCATGCTTTTAGAAGCCTGTAAAATGTCTGTAATCAGACGATTCATCACCCGAAATTGATTACGGGTTTGATGAAATAGTTGGGTTGTTAGTTTTTGCCGTTTCTCGCTGTTTTCTTGAGCTTGAGCTAGTTCTAAGGTTTCTACTGCAATGGAAGCGGCCGTTAGGGGACTGCGTAAGTCATGGGCTAACATAGCTAAGACTTGATCTTTGAACTTGAGTTGTTCTTGTAAATTCTCTTTATCCTTCTTCAGACGAAATATCTCATCAGAAAGCCGCATCAGTTCCCCTGAATATCCGACATTAGTGGATTGTTCCGGTGATTTCTCTTGATGATTATCTTCTTTCAAAGCTGAGAGCCATTGTGGCCACCATCTTTTCAGTTGATTGACTAGATTACTACCCGCCAGGGTTTGTCTGGGGGTGGGTACTACTTTAACCAGGGCCGGGGTGGCAACTAAGCGAAAATGCTCTACTAAGTGGGGTTGTTCGTGAATCTCAATGATTTCTAGCTGGTAAGTATGATCTTGGCTGACTGTTTTGAGATAATCCCGAATGGGCTGAATGTACTCATGGGAACTGGGACGCTCATCGACAAACAACAATAGCTGAATAGATGCAGCATGATCGCTTTCAGAGTTTGTTTGATGGTTGGAGGGTTCTAGCACTGCGACTTGATACTATATACTGACAGAGAAACAAGGTTCTTTTAGTAAGAGATTTTTTCTATCTATTCTAGTCTAGATCCTTAAGATAGTATAAAATCAACTACACTTAATCTTAAAGCTTAATGGTACAAACTTCACTGTGATGGTTGAAAACGATTATGGCTCTTGGCTATGTAGCTCTTGTCCTTCATGCTCATTTACCCTTTGTACGGCATCCCGAACGGGATTATATCCTAGAGGAAGAGTGGCTTTATGAAGCTATTACAGAAACCTATATTCCCCTACTGCGGGTTTTTGAGGGACTAAAAAGGGATGGGATCGATTTTAAAATGACCATGAGTCTGACACCCCCTCTGGTGTCCATGTTACAAGATCCTTTATTACAGGAACGCTATAACGATCATCTTACTAAGTTACAAGAACTCGTTATTAAGGAAATTGAGAATAATCAACACAACGGCCATATTCGCTATTTAGCTGAGTTTTATCACCAAGAATTTGCTCAAATCCGTGAAACTTGGGAACAGTATAACGGAAATTTGCTCATTGGCTTTAAACAATTCTTAGAAAGCAACAACCTGGAAATTATGACATCTGGGGCGACTCACGGTTATCTACCGTTGATGAAAATGTACCCTCAAGCGGTTTGGGCGCAAATTAAAGTGGCCTGCGACCATTACCATGAAGCCTTTGGCCGCCCCCCAAAAGGTATTTGGTTGCCTGAATGTGCCTATTATGAAGGGCTGGAAAAGATGCTGGCTAAGGCCGGGTTACGCTACTTTATCATCGATGGCCACGGTATTCTCTACGCCAACCCTCGCCCCCGTCACGGGACTTATGCCCCCGTATTTACAGAAACAGGGGTGGCTGCCTTTGGTCGAGATCACGAGTCTTCTAGTCAAGTTTGGTCTTCTAAAATGGGCTATCCGGGTGATCCCGAATATCGAGAATTTTACAAAGATTTGGGTTGGGAAGCGGATTACGATTATATTGAACCCTATATTATGCCTAATGGTCAAAGGAAAAATACAGGGATTAAATACCATAAAATCACCAATACTCAGGGCAATATGGGAGAAAAATCTCTCTATGACCCCTATTGGGCCCGAGAAAAGGCTGCTGAACACGCAGGGAATTTTATGTACAATCGCGAGCAACAAATTGCTCATTTGGCTAAGATGATGCAGCGTCATCCTCTTGTGGTTTCTCCCTATGACGCGGAATTATTTGGTCATTGGTGGTACGAGGGTCCCTGGTTTCTTGATTATTTATTTCGTAAGACTTGGTATGACCAAAATACTTTTGATCTAGTTCACTTGGCTGACTATCTCCGTCATAACCCAACCCAGCAGTTATGCCGTCTCTCTCAGTCGAGTTGGGGCTATAAGGGGTTTCATGAGTTTTGGCTCAATGACTCTAATACTTGGATTTATCCCCATCTCCACGAAGCCACAGAACGGATGATAGAATTAGGCAACATCGAACCGGCCGATGAGTTGGAAGAAAGGGCTTTAAACCAAGCGGCACGGGAGTTATTATTGGCTCAATCATCTGACTGGGCGTTTATTATGCGCACAGGGACGATGGTTAGTTATGCCATTGAGCGCACTAAAACCCATCTCCTCAGATTTAATCAGATTTATGATGATTTTCAACTGGGAACTATCAACGCTAGTTTATTAGAAAGCATCGAAGCTATTGATAATATTTTCCCCAGTATCGATTATCGTGTTTATCGCTTTCCAAAAAACAAAAAATAGAGACAAATTAATAATTTGTCTCTATTATAAATCATAAATAATTAATCATTAAAATAATCAATTATTGCCTGAGCAAATTCTGAACATTTCAGTGGAGGATCAACTTTAGGTTCCATCAAACGAGCGAGATCATAGGTTACCTGACGATTTGCGATCGCATTCCCAATACCTTTTTTAATGAGGTCTGCGGCTTCTTGCCAGCCCATATATTCTAACATCATCACCCCAGAAAGAATAACAGATCCAGGATTAATTCTATCCAGTCCTGCGTGTTTAGGTGCGGTGCCATGAGTTGCCTCAAAAATAGCGCAAGTATCGCCAATATTTGCCCCAGGGCCCATACCTAAACCCCCCACAACAGCGGCCGCAGCGTCGGATAAATAATCCCCATTTAAGTTCATGGTTGCCAGGATCGAATATTCATCGGGACGGGTTTGAATTTGTTGGAAAATACTATCCGCAATGCGATCATTTACCATGATCTTTTCTTTCCATTTACCATCCCCATGACTGTCCCAAATAGCGTCAATAACTCCTTTAACCTCGTCACAAATTTCTTGTTTCTTTTCAGGGGTCAAACTATCATAACCGGGTTCAACTTTTCTGGCATTATCTTCGATAGAAATATCAGCCTTACCTTCTTTGTTACTCAAAATCCACGATTCTCTTTCGGTAACACAAACATCTCTAAATTCTGAGGTTGCTAACTCATATCCCCAATCTCTAAAGGCTCCTTCAGTGTATTTCATAATGTTACCTTTATGCACTAAAGTAACCATTTGTTTAGCTTTTGGCAAACGTAAGGCGTGTTCAATTGCCCGACGAACCAACCGTTGAGAACCAGTTTTACTAATGGGTTTAACCCCAATTCCTGAGTCTATACGAATCTGTTTTTTCCCATGTTCTGCCGTTGCAGGTATCAGTTCATTGTTCAAATAGTTGATTAACTTTTGAGCAATTTCTGTGCCTTCTGTCCACTCAATTCCTAAGTAGATATCCTCGGTATTTTCCCGATAGACGATCACATTTAATTTTTCAGGAGACTTATGGGGGGAAGGAGTCCCAGGATAATAGCGACAGGGACGCACACAAGCGTATAATTCAAAAATTTGTCGTAAAGCGACGTTAAGAGACCTAATACCCCCACCGACTGGGGTTGTCAGGGGTCCTTTGATGGCGATACCATACTCTTTGATAGCGGTTAAGGTATCTTCGGGCAAATATTGATAAGTTCCATACTGATCACAAGCTTCATCCCCTGCATACACCTTAAACCAGTTAATTTTTTTGCTGTCTCCGTAGGCAGTTTTTACCGCAGCGTCGATCACTTTCTCCGTAGCAGGCCAAATATCGATTCCTGTTCCGTCCCCACGAATGAAGGGAATAATGGGATCATTAGGAACAATGGGGTTACCGTCTTCAAAGGTAATTTTAGAACCTGTGGTGGGTGCTGTCAGTTTTTCGTACATACAATGATCATTAATCAAGGGTTGCTCTTTTATTAAACTCCCAAAATAGGTTAAACTCCTCATCTTTTACTAAAATCTTAAGTATGTCGATGAGGATTTCGTTTTCATCTATTATTATTACGTAAAGTATGTATGCCCCTTAAGAGAATATCCCATAGTAAACATATAATAAATGTTACAGCCACAGGTAAAACCATATACATTAGCAAGGTAGAAATAACTTCCTATTCAAAGCTAATTACAGATCATTATTCCCTATCTTATATCTATCTCAACTAAGCAAAAACAAAGTCAGCTGGACTCAAACTATTAACACCTAGCAGTGTAGCTAACTCATCGTTGCCAAGAGAAATTAAAGTATCGGCATTTACTTGGGTAATACTCAAATCACTAAAACCGATACCCAAACCGGCGATACCTAAAACATCTTCTCCACTGGTAAAGTCCGTGACAACGTTGGCAGAGTTAGGAATTTGACCAACAGCAATCGAGAATTGATCGTCTCCTGCTCCTCCAGTAATAGTGCTATTACCGCCTAGCATGAAGAATCGATCGTCTCCTGAACCACCGAACCCACGGTCATTACTGCCCAAGATAAATGTATCATCCCCTGACTGTCCATAGATACGGTTGCCACCACCACCAGCAGAACTATCAATGAGATCATCTCCTGCTCCAGCGAAGACGAGTTCGTTACTGCCGACTTCGATAGTGTCTCTGTCACGAGTACCAAATTGCGGTCTGGTAGGTGCTGAATTATCATCATCATTAATAGTTCCAACCCCTTGATCATCCCCTAAAGTAATACCGCTTCCATTGGCTTGTAAATTAGTTAAGTTTACGAAGAAAGTTTCATCATTTTCTCTGAGATTGTCTCCATTAACTTCAACTTGGACTTTGGATAAAAAACAATTATCAGCGTAAATTTTACGCTAAACATATCTCCAGAGCTAAAATAGAGAATTAAGGTGATTTTAAAAACTCTCTTTCCATCTTTTTAGGGGATTTTAAATATTAAATAGCTTCATTCAGTTTCGGTTCCAATATAGATATCTAAGTAGCTTTCAGTTAGAGATTGAATGACTCGTTCTAATTCATCAATGAGATTTCTTCTAGTGAGTTTTTCTACAGCATCAATATGAGCAGAAATTCCGGCTCGTCCTAAATATTTATATTTGGTTTTTTTCTCATTATTAGTGGCCATAGGAAAAATTGATTCAGCAGCCTGTAGTTTATAATACCAGTAGATTGTTCCCTTTCCATTAACCTGATAACGAATAATATGACAATTAGCTGGTGCTACTTCCCCTTCCCGTTCAATTTTCTTTATTTTCTGTTTAAGAGAGCGAATTAGACTCTTAATTTGTTTGGCTCTCAGGTGGACATCTTGACTGTTCTTAAGTTCGGAATGTGATGACATTAGCCTTAACTGTAACAAACAACCTCTTTTGATGTTAGCGTATATATTCCGCTAATTTATAAGGTAATAAATTTTAAAAATGACCAAAAATGAAACGGCTACGTCTGTCGAGGAATTCCTGGTGTGGAGGTCTAACCTCTTCCAAGGACTAAAAGCTAGAAAAGAAACTATTATAGAATTACTCGATGCCCTCTCCAGTAACCAACAAGCTCACTCAGTCGTTGAATTGTCTCTCAATCCTTTATTTAGAAGAGATTATAACAGTTTATATAGAGGAATTCAAGAGTTTTTACCCACTCAAACTGACCCTAATTATGAACAGAGAATTGAGACTTTATTTTCAGCGGTATCGAGAACAATTCCTCCCACTTCAAAACATTATAACTTATTTGGTATTGACACAACTCCCTGTCCACGACGGTTTGCCGAAACGTTAGCGGATAAAACCTTTATTCATTACCCCAATCCAATTAAGGGAAATAAACCCATTAATATTGGACATTGTTATTCCGTTGTCTGCGCTTTACCTGACCAAATAGACACAGAAAAAGTCCCTTGGGCTGTCCCCTTATCAGGAGAGCGAGTCCCCTCTAAACATAAAGGAGTAAATCAAGGCAATCAACAACTAAAAAAAATCTGGCAAAGTTCTTTATTTTCTGATAAATTATCTGTTTTAGTGGCTGATAGTGACTACAGCCAAAAGGATTTTATTGGGGAACAAGTTAAGCATGAAGACCTAGTTACTATTACAAGAGTTAGAAGTGACCGAGTTTTTTATCGTCAATTTATTCGGGACTCAAATCAAGCCAAAACTTCGGGACATCCCCGTTGGTATGGGGATAAATTTGACCTTAAAGATGACCAAACTTGGGCTGAACCTGATGAAGTTCATCATGTTCCCTTTACAACGAAAAAAGGTCGTCAATTAACAGTGACTATTTCGGGATGGAAACAGATGTTAATGAGAGGAACTAAAAACTATAAAATGAACAATCACCCCTTTACTTTACTCCAGATTGTTGTCAGAGATCAAGAAAGAAATAGTATTTGGAAACCTATGTGGCTTATTGTTATTGGTTCTCGGCGCGATGAGTTAAGTTTAGTTGATTGTTATCAGTGTTATCGACAACGTTATGACATGGAACATCTTTTTCGATTTGGTAAACAAAGATTATTGATGACATCTTATTTAACTCCCGATGTACATCATGAAGAAAATTGGTTTAAAATAACACTTCTTTCTTATGTAAATTTGTGGGCTGCCAGAAAATTAGCTGTGGTTTTACCCCGTGATTGGGAACAGTATTTGAAGACTAATAAATCCATCAAAATCACCCCTAGTCTAGTTCAAAGAGACTTTTCAAGAATAATTACGACCTTGGGGACTTTCGCCAAATTTCCCAAACGTCGAGGTTTTTCTTCCGGACGTATTAAAGGTTACAAAAAAGCCCCACGAACTCGTCATGATGTTATCAAGAAAGGGAGCAAAAAATCAACTGAAAACTTAAAAGCTCCTTAGTTTTCCTCAGAATCTATAGATTAGCCCTATTTGTCAGCCAATTTTATTGACTGATACAGAGCCGATATTTTGGGATTTTAGTTTAGCGTAAAATATACGCTAACAAATTTTTTTTGTCCAAAGTCCAATTTAAAAGAAGCGGCACATATTATGCACGAAAAGAAAATTAGACGTTTGCCCGTTCTTGATGAGAATAATACCACAGTGATTGGTATTTTGACTCAAGGAGATATTATTCGCACAATGGCCCAAGGATAATTGTTACAATCAGAATCAGTGACGAGCCTTTTTTTGTCTAATTGATAAAAACAGCAAAAAATAGCATAGGGATGGGAAAAAATGACACAAATGACTACCAGTGTTTCCAATAATGTCATCAACAACTATATTCAACGGGTGACAGAATGGAGTCAGTCGAGTCAACGAATTCCAACAACAGAAGAACTAGAAAACATTGCTGCTGAGTTAGGGATAGATCCAGAGGAAATACAAGCAGCACAAAAACAATCCCACGATCACTATGTTAGGTCCCAAGGTTATATGCGCCTGAAACATTGGAATGATGCGATCGCTGAACTACAAGAAGCGGTGGCTTTTAACCCCTCTAACCTAGATATGTTAGTCAGTTTAGCCTCCGCCCACATGGGAAGATGGGAAGATCATCATCGCAAAGACGATGAAGTAAACATCCGTTTGAGAATTCGACAATGTTTAGTGATTAAACCCGATTGCGAAGAAGCCCTGAATTTACTGGCAAAACTGTCCCACGCCATAAAATGGCGTACCCGTATCTTTACCGCTATTGGAGTAGGTTTAGGTGGGATATGTGTGGGCATAGGAGGGGTTTTCTTGTTAGGAGATGCCCTACCCTCATGGTGGCAGCAGCCCTCACAATTAGAACTCCTAGAACAAAGTTTTAACCAAGAACTCCATAGCTTACAACGGCAACAACAAGCCTTAAGATCGCAAATGATAGCCTTACAAAGACACAGCGATCAACGCAATCAAAGAACCATATCCACATTACAAAACCGCATCAACCAATTACAAAGAGAAGTTAGTCAATTAGAACGAAAAATAATAGAAATAGAAAAAGAAAAACCCAGTAAAATAACTCCCCGTTCTTCTAACAATGGTTCTATTTTAAGAGGAAGTGACTAAGTATCCTTCAAGGATGTACAATCCAACCCTGGAATTAATCAATTGTTAATTATTAATTGTTACAATTGTTAATTGCTAATTGCTAATGGTTAATTGTTAATGAGTCTTAAACTTTACTTTCTCAGACACGGAGAAACCACATCTTCCCAAACAGGAACCTATTGCGGACGGTTGGATATTGAATTAACCCCTTCTGGGGTAGAAATGGCAGAAGACTTTGCCCAAACCTATCAAGATATTCCTTGGAAAGCCGTTTATTGTAGTCCCTTAAAACGAGCGATAACAACCGCTAAACCCCTGTGCGAGCGTGTGGGAATCAATATGGAACTCCGTAACGGCCTCAAAGAAATTTATTATGGGGAATGGGAAGGCAAAACCCCCGATCAAGTTAATCAAGAATTTCATGATGACTATGTGCGCTGGTTAGCTGATCCCGGTTGGAATAGTCCCAATGGTGGAGAAAAAGGCATCGATATCGCCCGTCGCAGTTCAGAAGTTCTGGAAGAAATCGAAAAAACCCATATAACAGGGAATGTTTTGGTAGTTTCCCATAAAGCTACCCTCCGCATTATTTTATGTTCCCTATTGGGTATTGATGTCGGCCGCTACCGCGATCGCATCGGAATGTCCGTAGCTGCTCTGAGTATTGTGGAAATAGCGCAACACGGCCCCTTAGTTCATGTTATGAGCGATCACTCTCATCTGAGAACAGAATTAAGACAACGCTACGGAACCTAGATCAAAGATAATTATTTGAAAAATGGGTTTAAAACTTTATTTTCTCCGTCATGGACAAACAGCCTACAGTAAAACAGGGGGATATTGCGGCAAAATAGAAAATGACCCAGGATTAACCCCCGAAGGCTACCAAATGGCTCAGGCATTCGCTGAGGCTTACTCTCATTTGCCCTGGAAAGCTATCTACGCTAGTCCTTTATATCGCACTAGAGAAACCGTTAGACCCCTCTGCGAAAAAATAGGGGTTGCTATGGAGTTACGGGAAGGACTACAAGAGATCAGTTATGGTCAATGGGAAGGAATGCACCCTAAAGACATCGATCGCCAAGATCACGATCTCTACGTCAAATGGTTAACAGATCCTGCTTGGAATGCCCCCCCAGACGGGGAAAGAGGCATAGATATTGCCCGTCGCAGTTCCCAAGTTCTAGAAGAGATCCAAACAACTCATGACAATGGTAATATTTTGATTGTCTCCCATAAAGCCACCATTCGCATTATGTTGTGTGGTCTGTTGGGTGTTGATATTAAATATTACCGCGATCGTTTTTTGATGGCCGTTGCTGCCGTGAGTTTAGTGGAAATAACCGCCACTGGACCGTTGTTTCATTTTATTGGCGATCGCTCTCACTTAAATAGTTATTTACGTGCCTTACCTAGTACCTGAATAGGGTTAAAATCGTTAACAGAGAATTTATCCTATAGTTAGACTAATCAACATGGAGAATAAAAGACCAGAATTTGCCATTAAAGAACATTCTGTCCTATCTATTGCCACAGAAATGCACAATCATTTCCGAGATTTACAATCCTATTACAAAATCGCCAAAGGTAATTTAATTAGTGAACTTGATTCAATGGCAGATGAAAGTAAAGCGGCAGAAATACACGATCAATTGCGTGAAATCGAAGATAAAATTACCTTCTTTCATGTTTTAAATAACGCCATATCCACTGTTGATACTGTTTTACACACGGACAAAATGATCGCTGAGTTTAAAAATAAACAGTAAACCAATGTCTACTTAATGCTCAGAATGTAGAATGCACGAATTTATTTTTTATAATTGTTCTGTATTCTACATTGTTAATTATAAAATGAGTGATTCAACCCATGTTAAGTCCTGTTGAAACCATCAAATTATTGAAATCTCAACCCGAACAAACCTTTTCTAAAGGCGATACTATTTTCGCAAATGGAGATGAAGGAACAGTGATGAATGGCATCATTGAGGGGGAAATAGAAATGTAT
The DNA here is from genome assembly GCF_000167195.1 of Crocosphaera watsonii WH 8501. Classification (GTDB taxonomy): domain Bacteria; phylum Cyanobacteriota; class Cyanobacteriia; order Cyanobacteriales; family Microcystaceae; genus Crocosphaera; species Crocosphaera watsonii. Next base: position 29,545 of record NZ_AADV02000023.1, read on the forward strand.
ATCAATGGCAAAGTTATTGAAGTTATTCAACAAGGAGATGTTTTTGGACAAGGTGCTTTAGTTCATGAAAATCATCTACGAGCTTCTACTGCCATTGCTAAAACTGACTGTAAACTAGCTTTTTTAGACCGAAAACATTTCTTGTTTGCTGTTCAACAAACCCCGATGTTTGCTTTAGAAGTTATGAGAAGTTACTCTGATCGTCATCGTCGTTTAAAAAAGGTTCTAGATGCTTTAGGAAATATGTAAAACTGTGACTCATTCTAATACTATCTGTCTTCGTGTTTTTATTAGTGGAAAAGTTCAAGGGGTAGGATACCGCTATTCTACGGTACAGAAAGCCCAAGAGCTAGGTCTTAGGGGGTGGGTTAAAAATCGTCTTGATGGGCGTGTAGAAGCCATTTTTGCAGGGACAGAACCCCTAATTACTCAGATGTTGCAATGGTGTGATCAAGGGACAAGAAGTGCCAAGGTGACAGATGTAAGCGTGGAAAAATTGGAACCTCCAAATATATCAGGGTTTTGAGGTAAAAGAAACTGTGTGATATATTACTTTGGGGAGATTTAGCGATCGCACTATAATAAACCAGTTCGTAGTAAGTCCTTTAGGACTAGAAAAAAAGTCATAATGAAGGCTAAAGCCTTCACTACGTACTTTTCTATTTTATCTTTAATTACACCTACCTACTTATGAGGGTTTTATCTTAATGAAAATAAACAGTAAGGATGTGGGAGCAGAACTCGGAGGATCAACGAGGGTTCCAGAACTAAAAGATGCTCCTCCCATGCTTAGGTTAACACTATGAGGAACTCTAACGTTACCAGCACCAACACCATTATAGTCATCAACATAAATGGTTACAGAATCAATATTAACGATATTAGCAAAATTAAAGGTAATTGTAGGGTCTAAAGACAACCAACCAACATAAGGACCCTCACCAGCAACATTTTCTACATTTAACCAGTTATCAGTTGCAATAACTCCATCTGTTAAATCGCCTAAACCTCCACTTAAAGGAGCATTATGTTGAGTCGTATTACCCGAACCAGTGTAGTTCTTATCCCAATAATTAAAACTACCACCAATAGCTTGTCCATTTCTGTTCAACATATCATAACTAATAGGACTAATAGCAGCAGCATTAGCTACGTTAGAAACACCCAAAGATAAGGCAATAGAAGCAGCAAGGGTTAAAGGAATCTTTCCATAAGAGGAAACCTCATTTTATGAGGTTTCCTCGAATTTTTTGGCGATTTTTGTGATCATAATTATTTGAAGAATAAAGTTTCTATTAACTTAACATAACCCCTCCCTTTTCCGTGTATAACTTCATGTATAACTTCGGGCTATCCTGAGATTGTGGTGGAGAATGTATAAAAATACACAAAAAATCTGTGATGGGTTACGGCGCAAATCAAAAGTTATAAGGTTTCCCGAAAAATCATCCCTTCGCCTAACCCATCCTACGAATCTGACACAAAATTCCTAACTCCTAAAACTAGATTAATCTGATACCTTCATTAACAGTCAATAATGTCCGTCTTTGTAAACCTTCTTTTTCTAAAATAGCGTTAGCAGCTAATAAACCACTACTAACAGCTTTTTCCATTAAACCACAGGGAAACGGCATTTTAACCCAGTCTCCTGCAAAAAACAAATTATCAACATCTGTAACCGTATCTGGACGATTTTGGTAACTATTGGGAGGATAACCAGAGAAGTTCTTTTGATTAACTAATTCTTTGTGTAATAGGTTAGCTTGTGATAGTTGAGGAACAATTTCATATAACTCTTTTTCAAAGGTTCTTAATAAAACTTCTTGGGTGGGAAAATCTTTTTCTTTATAACAATATGCGTGTAATTCTATGACACTTCCTCCCGTTTTTTTCGACCACTCAATAAACTGGGTTTGGATGCGATGATATAAGGTAATACTATCGGTGAGATCGTAACCAGAAAGAGAGGTAAAATGACTATGTTCCCAATCAAAATCTTCATCAAACCAAAACCTACCCACCGCAAAGGGATCAGCAACCGCTAATTGTTCAATTTTTTGGGTTAAACTCTCATTATTTTCTCCTTCCATTCTTGTCCATAAATGACGTATTCCTGGCACATCGGTGGCAATAACATAATAGTCTGCTTGTAAAGTCTCGCTATTGATATTTTCCTTAGCTTCTTGACTAACTAACTTAACCGATGTATCTTCTTTTTCTACAACTTGATAACGAGCTAAATTTTGTTTCGCTGGTCCTTTTTTGATATTGCCATTTTCATCATATGTTGCACCATGACAAGGACATAAAAAGCTCCCATCTTCTTGTTTTTTAACCGTACAACCTTGATGAGTACAAGTTAAACCAATCACCTGTTCATCTGTCTCTAAAAATAGGCGATCGCTATCTCCATAATAGCTTTCATTGTCATTACATGACATGGTATTTTTGTCAACATTAAAAGGAACATTAGTTACCTCATTTCCCTGTTGATAGTTGAGAGAGATAATTTTATTTTCTTGACAAACAATATTGCTAACCTGTGCTTCTTTTATAACATTACCTTGATTATTTCTAATATTATTAATAATAGGTTCAACTAGACTGGTTCCCATATCATCTTTTGTGCCATTAAAAGCTAAACCTTCGGGGTTGCCGAAAAAATAGAAATGGAAAAATTGGAGTAATTCTCCTGCACTTAAAACATCAGGGGAATTTAGAGTTGAACGAGCAAAAGGAAGAAAATATAAATCATAAAGTCCTTGGGGAAAACCTATTTTTGACCACTCAAGAACAGAGAGATGATCCAACCTGTCAAAACTATCAGGCATTCTAAACCCGGTAATCTCTTTAAATACCTGCCAATGGGATAACTTACTCATATTAATACCCCAGTTAAAACGATTTTCTGACCAAACAGCAAGGTCGACAATATTCCAAGGAAAAGAGGAATGACTGGGATAAAAGTTTTCGGCTTTATATTTATATTTCTTGTCAGAAAAGAGAACAGAATAAAAGCCTAAAGAGCGAAAATTATTTTCTATATTTAATTCAGAAACAATTTTTTTAAGATTATAATATTGAGGAAAAAAACCATGAAAACCATGTTCCATTTTGAAACTATCTTGACCAACATTGATAGTCCAACTGGCAATTTTCCCCCCTAAATTGGGAGATTTTTCTAGTAGAGTCACCTCAAAACCTCGGCGACTTAACTCATAAGCACAAGCCAAACCAGCCAAACCAGCACCGATAACAACCACAGATTTAGATTGAGTTAAACGGGAAGGTAAAGTTAAACTATCTTGTTGATAAAAAGAAGGAGATGGCTTTTTAAAGCGAGAATAAGCGATTAAACTACCTAAACCCCCAACTCCAAAAACCTTGAAAAAAGTACGACGAGAAAACATAAAAAATGTAGAATATAGAACTAATTGATAATTAAATTAATCACTCTTACCATCAGACTCCGAACTCCGAACTCCGAACTCCGAACTCTTCCCCTTAACCCATTGTTCCCAAAGATCCCGACGACGTTGTTGGGTTCTTTTTATCTGTTGATCCCGTCGCCATTGGGCAATTAATTGATGATTTCCTGAACGAAGAACATCAGGAACTGGCCAATCTTGAAAAACAGCAGGACGAGTATATTGAGGATAATCTAATAAGCCATCTTCAAAACTTTCGGCTTTCAAAGATTCAACCTTGCCCACCGTTCCAGGTAACAAACGAACCACCCCATTAATTAAAGCCAAAGCAGGAATTTCTCCACAGGTTAACACAAAATCCCCCAAAGAAATCTCCCGATCCGCCAAATAACGAATTCTCTCATCAACCCCTTCATAATGACCACAAATTAAAATCAATTGTTGATAATGGGTCGCCAAATCCTGTAAAGTAGTTTGGGTTAACGGTGAACCTTGAGGAGTTAACAAAATGACCTGTGAACTCGGTAAGCGAGGCAGAGAATTCACTGCAGCAAAAATCGGTTCCGGTTTCAACAGCATCCCGACTCCACCCCCATAAGGGA
>NZ_AADV02000022.1 GCF_000167195.1 Crocosphaera watsonii WH 8501
GGGGGGTGTAGTAAGAAGAATATTTGTGCCGCTGAGTTTGCAATAGATTTTGTGGCCGCTAAAACAGTTCATTTAGTAGAAGGAGTCCTTATAAGGATAATAATCCAGCGGAGGTTTTAGTGAGGTGTGTTAAGGGGGGTCTTTGGAAAGAGGGGTTTATTATAAGGTTTTAGTGGATATGATATTCGGAGGTAAAAACCAGTTTGAGGGAAAAAGATGTTAATAGCATTTTTGTTACACTCCCCGGAAAGAAAAAGTGTAATCAAGAAACCTTTCTGGAAGGAAGGCAGGAAAAAAGCTTTTTTAGTTGAAATTAGAAAAAGGGCATATCCTTGACTCGCCCTGAAGGGTTCATGGGGTGGGGAGAGGTGTCACCTTAAACCGTTCCAGAAAGTCTTTAGCTGAAGGTTGGAGGTTTCTAACCAGAAATTCACTTCCCATTCATCCACCCAAACAAACTTCACTTCAGGAATCACCGCCCTTTCAGCGCGTGAAGATATCAGATTTGCTGTGGATTCACTTGATAACCTTTTAGATAGTTAAAAAGTTCAAGTAGTTGGGCATCACTCATAAGCTCCCTAGAATGCTTCTGATATTTCGCGAGAATATATTCTTGAGCGTCTTTAATTGTCCACCCTATTCGCTTAATCTCCCTTTCTATACCTGCCATCAAATCATCCCAGTGAATAACTACTTTCTTTTTCTCAGAGGTCTTAGTCTCAGGCTGAATACTTGTCTTGGCATTAGTGACCTCTACAACCTTTGTGGGAGAAGGCGTGGATGGAGTTGGAGACTCTTTCGTAATTTTTTCGTCTTCATTACCCACAACTTGAAAAACCAAACCTTCCATAACAGGAATGGGAATAGAAGTATAATTTTTACTTTGATTATTACAATAATAGTCTCCATAGACTCCGAAACCTTCTCCCATAAAGATCGTAGAAAAGACTAAGTCTCCACTTGTGGAGGACGAAGCAACTTGATGATCGCTGTCCTTAGTTCTTTGGAGAGCGACAAACTCGATAAACCGAGGGTCTAAATCATTGACTTCACGAATCCGTAACCCCTGGATATATCGACCATTGCGATTTTCATCCTTAAATACATCAGAAAGATTCAACTGGTTTTGACAAAAATCAAGCAGTAAAGCTGAGAATCGCTGCATATTGACTGGTTTAAGATTAGAAGCGTCGCAATACGCACAATAGTTCGTGTAAAGCAATTCATTTGCCCTCAAGTATCCTTCCTCAATATCAGCAGATTTAACGGCTAATCCAACGTGGGTTTGAGCAGACGGATCGTAAACAATATTCGCATTGAGCCATGCTGCTATGGGATTGTTTTCGATCAAAGTCTCAACACGCTCTAAGGTCATTTTGATGGAACGATTATTAACATTATTAATTAAGTGTCTTGCTTTATCTCCATCTAAACCAAGAACCCAATTAAGCAGCCCAGGAAGATACGAGGCAAACTCCCCAGTAATAAGACCCTCATCGCTAATATTGATTAAGTCCTTTTGCTTAATGCCTGAAATCTTGTTCTTCATTTTGACCGTCACCCTTCTTCGCTCAAGTCCAGAAGTGTAATCGCTAGTCTTTATATTTTCATTGGCAGCCAGGATAACCATACAGGTTGGCTTAAATCCTCCAGTTGCTTGCTGGCGTTTTTTCTCATAGGGAAGGGTATCTTGTCCGGTCAAGGCTTTCAATGTGCTGACATCCCCCGTGTATCTTTCTGCGTCTGTGATCACTACTAATCGCTTATCCTTGATAGAAGCGGTCTCAAAATTGGATTTCTCCAATTTTTTAAATGTAGTGTTGTGGACGTTCTCAAACCCTACCAGTGCGATCGCCAATCGGATTAAGGTAGATTTTCCGGTTCCCCCAGGTCCGATTAACTCCAAATACTTCTGCCAATCGCAACGACCGGTCACGACCCCGTGCAGATACGCTCGGACAACCTTCTACTAAAGATAAATCCCCTTCTAGCATTTCTATCAACCATTCCTTGATAGGTTGATAGGGGGTATTGGGGGCATACTCATAAGGCAAAGCCGAAGTGTAATGATTTTTTGGAGAGTGGGGGTGCAGAATCCTATCTTGTAGATCAAGAACTCCGTTGGCCATCGGAATTAAATTCGGATCAGATTTTGATACAAATTTATCAATCAAAACAACTCTAGATAGTCTTTCACGACAGTCCTTAACAAAACGTAACTTATAGGATCTATAATCAATTAACTGTTCTTTCAGTTGAGAGAGTAGTTCTTTTTTTTCAAATTTATCTCTGTTGCTTTCTTTAACAGATTTCATGGCCGTATAAATTTGCTTATTGAATTTTTTAGACTCATCAAGCAAGTTATCCATCTGCGTCATAAGCATTCGTTCAATACTCTCATTGCTGGTAATGCTCCAAACCCCCTCTTTTTGCCCACCATATAAATACCACTCTTTAGTTCTGTCTTCATAGATCAACTTTTTTTCGTATAAAGTAGCTAACCAGTCTGTAATCGATTTTTCATTCCAGGCCGGAAGATCATGCTCTATCCTAGAAAGCTTAACGGTTTTCGGCTTACTCCCCCTTTTCTTCCACATTTCATCAAACCATTGCGACCCATTGGCAGCGATCGCATCGTCAATTCCTTTTTCCTCTGTTTCCCAGGCAAGACAAGTGACTTTACAACAAGCTTGGCGGAAACAGTCGCTTAACCTTTCTCTGGCTGCCGTAACACTAGCCTGAGTCTTGATTTTTCCATCTTGATCAAAAACGATTACGGCTTCCCTTCCTGGTTGGGCAAAATATTTTAACTGAGGATGTAATTCAGGAATTCCTTCTTCATTCTTAGGAGATCCATTCCATATCCCCACCACAGACAAGGCCGCTACTCCTTTAGAGAGTAAAGCCCCTGCCTTCTTAACCCCTTCCACAGGGGCGATCGCTACATCAACATTATCTTTAACCCATTTCCAAAAACCCTGATCATGGTGAGACAAGAATTTTCTGTAAGATATGTTTTCTGTGGCGACCCAGCTATCTCGAACTCTCTCTCTGTATTCCTTAAGCAATCCAGCGCGACTCGCTACCTTAAGTCCAATCCAATGAGAAACTTTCAAACAAATTATTTCTGTGGGTTCCTTTGGAGGTGACTCATATTTTCTGATTTTGCCCTGCTTATCTGTTTTAGGGTAATTCGGCTTAAATTGCCCCCAAAGTCTTTCTTCTCCTGTTTCTGGGTCGGTTGCGCTGAAATACCATCCTCCATTCTCTACAAATCTGTAAGATTCTAAAGTTTTCCCGTTAAGCCTCCCGTCGTTTCTCCGAGGTAATTTGTCGCTGTAGAGTAAAAGATCGTAAGCTTCATCGTAACTGCTCACCGCAACAAAAAAGTCTTATTGAAAAGCACTACAAACAACATCAGTTGAGTCAACAAAAATATAAGCCCTGTGATTTAGCGTAAAATTTAAGCTAATTTATTACGGCTATTTTAATGACTAACATTCCCAGAATCAAGTCTTTTAAAAACCTCAAATAAAAACAACAATATGAAAAAAAAAGAATAGTAAGATAGTTTTTTGTTAGCGGAGATTATCCGCTAACCCTGTGTATTTTTGTGCGGAGAGATAGGGGGATCAAGAAAAATCTATCCCCCATCGGCTCCGGAGCCTTTTACATCTCTAATCCTGGGGGACTCCGACCAGCTAATGAAAATAATTCGCATAATTGGACAATGGCATTTTGCCCCTGTAATCTCATGGTCTCTAAAAAACTGAACATTTGGGTGACTAACTCTGCACCCCAGTCGCTTCTTGCACCCCCACTTACTTTGCGGTGAATGACAATGGGACGTAAAGCTCTCTCAGCATCATTATTATCTGGTTTGACTTCAGGATAAGTTAGAAAGGTGAACCACTCTTCCCAATGACGTTTGAGACGGTTAATCAATCTTTGTGCATCATAAGGCCATCCTTTTTTGGGAGTTGCTTTAAAAATCTTTTGCAGTGAGTTCTCGACTTCTGTTCTTTTGGAGCCTAAGTCTTCAAGGGTTAAATTTCGAGCATGATAATGACGATAATGGATACGGGCGGTTGCTAAAACTTGCTGTACATCGGCAGCAAATTCTCGATTCGCTTGAAAACGACTGGTTTTAAGGGACTCTAACTCTCGTTCTAAATGTGCCAGACATTTCTGTTTGGCCATCGCACTTTGTCTAAAGTAGGCACTATACCCGCATTTCTCACAAACTGATCAGTAATCAGCTAGAGGTTAGATGTGGCTTATTTTTCAAGCGATCGCTTAAAATGGCACACTGTTATTTTTTACTCGCCCCTCAAATCAAGGTTAAACTCAGACTACATAATGGTTTGAAGTTTAGCGATCGCAGAATTTGTGAGAAATGCGGGTATAGCAGTCACTGGTGAGGATGCCCTTAAAATCTGCTCCTAACAATTTCTCGACTTCTGCGGAGCTTCTAGTGGGAGCCAACATCAACACACAGACCTCATTTGATGTGGCTACCCAAACCCAATACTTGATGCCATCGATGCAATAACTGGTTTCGTCAACACATCGGATTCCTGGCTGCTGGATGTACTTTAACCACTGTTGGGTCAAGGGTTCTAAACTTTCTTGAAACCATTTGTGCATTTTGGCAAGGCTCCCTTGAGAAATGGGAATGCCAAAGACATACTCTATAAAATGTTCCTGTTTACGCCATGTAAGATTACCCCCATAGCCAAGCCAGCCCACGATGCTACTTAATCGCGCCCCATAACTGAATCCTTCTTTAACTCCCAATGGAACAGGACTGTAATCTGACCATCCACAACTAGGACATTTATAGAATCCGCGACGATATTCCCTGATTTCTATGGGTTGGTCTACTACTTCAGCCACTTGCTGGACTTTTTCGGGAACTACTTCATCTCGTTCCACTGAACCCCCACAAACAGGACAGTTTTCTAGTTCTAAAGGGACTATCTTATCGGGCTGACCAAAACCATTACGGGTCTTCCCTGGGTGGTCATATTTTGGTCCGCGTTTAAATCCTTTTTTGCGTTTCTTTTTGTCAGAAGGCTTTTTTAGTGGGTCTGATGATGGGGGGACTGAACTGTTTTTTGAGTTACGGTTTTTTAGCTTATCTCTCTCTTCTTTCAATTTTTCAATTTCTTGCTGTTGTGTAGAGATTTGTTGTTGTTGCTGGTCAATCAGTCTTTGTTGAAGAGATAACTGTTGTTGTGCCTTGACTAGCCACTCAATCATGAAGACATTGTTCGCCAACTGTTCATCGGCGATAGCTCTAACTAGCTTTGAATCAATGGTAGCATTTGTGGTCATAACCCCCACTATACATAAAAATCCCCGATTTTACCTTTATGTTGTCAAGACAGATTCTTTATTGCCGTGAGCAATTACATTTTAGCTTCATTCCAAAGATAAATTCTTGCTTATCTTTATCTCTATCATTCATTTCTCCTAAATATCCCTCAATTTGTGGAATAATAGGTAAAGAATTAAAAGCATAGGAGTTATTAAAAAACTGTCGAAAATTAAACTTAACACCTTGATAATAGACCTCGTAATACTCATCAGATTTAGTTTCGTCATTTATATAAGGTTCTATTAATTTTAGTCGTCTAATTAAATCTTTTAAATAAACCGCATCTTGATCATTTTTAACTTGTTCATATAAAAATTCTAAATATTTAATACTTGCTGCTTTTTTAATCTTTCCTAATGCTTCTTCTCTCATTAATTTTTTAAGTCTATAAATATCATTATCTTCTTTTTCTTGATTTTCAAATAAAGGTTTGAGAATATCATCAATTAAATCATCTTTCTCATCCTCAAATTTCATCTCAATATAATTTTCTAAACTATTTCTTAATTCACTTAAAAAGCTAGTGGGTTGTTTAACAGTTATACTAAGTTTATGTAATCTGAGTAATGGATTAGTATCTTGTGGATCTTTAGGTAAAGTTAACCGTTGTTTTTGTAAATCAGTATATTGTTGATCAAAAGGATAATTAAAACTGATACCATTATTAGTAACGTTTCCTTTTAATTCGTCTAAAGGGGTTGCTATTGTTTCTATATATTCTTGAATAGATATAGATTGACCATTATTTCTAGTTAACGAATTTTCTAGTAATTCTTTAATCTTTGCTTGAATTAAATGTAATTGTTCACTAAATGTTTTTTCTGTTCCTTCAATAAAATTAATTGATGCACATTTTGTTCCGTAACTCTTCCTAATATCTAACAAAGGATAATTAATAGACAACTGAGAAACTTGATAAGCAAGTTCATCAACATTCATTAATAAACGTTTACGATCTCCAGATACCTTAAATAGTTGTTGAGATGTATCACTATTTAAAACTTCAAGAACTTTCCCCAGAAAATCACTATAATTTAGTTTAACTAAGTCGTTACCATCTTATCGTAAATTAGATCCAGAATTTGTCATTTTAGTTTACACTTTGACCCTAAATAATGATTAAGCGTTTCCCAGACTATGACTATCTTCTATCAGTAGGTAATCTATTACTGTACTAAATTATAGTTCAAAGATAACTCATCTAGGTAATGCTAATATTAGGGTTCCCTAACTTGTGCCTAAAGTTAACATCAATAGCAAAAAATGCTCCAAGTCTGAGCAAGGTTAACGTTTTCCTGCACAACTTAACTATAGGTATGATAAGATAGACTAAGGGTTTAAAAGTATAATTAAAGGAAGATTAATAAAAATCAAAAATTAGGTATTTTTATCATGAAATCAACGGATATTCAGTATGTTTCAAATGAAAAAGGACAAACCGTTGCCGTTATTGTTCCCATTGAAGTATGGCGAGAAATGGAGTCAGAAAAAGAAACCGCTTACTTATTAAAAAGTCCTAAAAATGCTGAAAGATTAAACACAGCAATAGAAGAATTAAGGAATGGAAAAGGAATAGAAAGAGACTTAATTGAAGAATGATTTTAAAATGGTCGGAACAAGGTTGGGAAGATTATGTATATTGGAAACAAACCGATAAAAAAATAATCAAACGTATCAACAAATTAATTGAAGACATTAAACGTCATCCCTTTGATGGACTGGGAAACCCTGAACCCTTAAAATATAATTGGTCTGGGTTTTGGTCACGTCGTATTGATCAAGAACATCGTTTAGTTTATGCTGTAGAAAATAATGAAATCTTGATCGCTCAATATCGATATCATTATTAATCATCCTGGGGTAAAAAATCAAAATCTAGAGTTTCTTCTGTAGTAAAAGGACTTGTATTAGGAAAAATATTAAGCGGTAAACCTGTCTCAATACTTGCTTGTTTCACTGCATATTTATAACATTCATCAAAAACCTCTTGATAATAACGTTTCAAACTAGGACTTGTTTTAAATGCTTTTATTAAACGACGACGATGTTCAAAAATGGAAGACAACCAACTCCTTGAACGTTTTTGTGGTTGATATTTATACTTCAATAAGTGCATTAAGACCACAATAAGATTACTTTCCAGACTATGTTTCTCACTTCTTCCCATTGCTTCTATTTCTTCAATTAAATTATCATAATCTAAATTTTCAAGTTGACGATTTTTTAACAGTTCTGCGGTTCTTTCTAACCACAAATAAAAATCTTCTTCATAAAGAGTTGCCGTATCTACATTAATATTAGTCGTCATGGTTGTTAGAATCTATATTTTTGAGATTAACTATATTCATCAATTATGGCATAATCTAAGAAGCAGGAATATCACGAATTTTTAAGGCATAAGAGCAAAGCAATATAACCAGAATGAAGGAATAACCCAACCAAGAACGATTATCTTCATCAACCTTTCCCTATATTTTTCTTGACCTCCTGATGCAGAATAAACATGAATAACTGCACCTACAGATATTAAGAACATTAGGAGAGAATTTCCAAAAATTACAATACCTTGTGCGATTATATTAAACCACCGTTTTTGAGATGTCAATAAAAAAAATAACTCTGTAAACAATAATTTCATATACCCCCGATGATATGGCACAATTTAACAAATTCTTGGCGAGAAATCCCCGATCTCGCCGAGGAAGCTGGCGGAGGTTTCCTCCGCAAGAGCAGGTCTTGCTTGAGGAACGAAAATCGAGGGATGATAGCCAAGCCAGCACTTTTGTGATATAGTACCCATCGGTTGCGACACACCCGAACTTTGGATTGACAGACAGCCTAACATCAAAGCAAAGTAGCAATACTTTCGGCGCAGAAACATTGTCAGATCGGGAAAAGAAATTACTGAAGAATCAAAAAGTCGGCAGCAATAGCGTAAGTCCAAACAGTGATTTGTCGAAGAACAATTTATACTCCTTGGGACACAGGGCAGTCTGCCTCGGTACAGTGAAAACTGTACGACAGTTAGTACCACTTTTGTGAGTAAAACCTGCGGAGGGAACGTAAGACCAAAACAAAACTTGTTTTGTGGAGGCTGATCCCGTTGAAAGAGGAAGCCCCGTATGAAGCGTAGCGAAATACGTGGGTATGTCACCAAGGTAACTATTAACACAGCCACTTTGTATTGTCCATGACTGCAAGTATCCCTGAACTACCCACCCAATACGATCCCAAAACCACCGAGGCCAAATGGCAAGAAGCATGGTCAATCCATCAAGTATTCCAAGCAGACAACAGCAAGGACGGTGAAACCTATTGCATTGTCATTCCTCCCCCCAACGTCACTGGAACCCTCCACATGGGTCATGCCTTTGGAGATTGTCTTATGGATGTATTAATACGGTATCATCGGATGTGCGGTCATAATACCCTCTGTCTTCCTGGAACCGATCACGCTAGTATTGCGGTTCATACCATTCTCGATAAGCAGTTAAAAGCAGAAGGTCTAACCCGTCAGGATATTGGACGGGAAAAATTCTTAGAAAAAGCCTGGCAATGGAAGCAAGAATCTGGTGGACAAATTGTTAACCAGATGAAAAGAATAGGACTCTCTGCCGACTGGTCACGGGAACGGTTTACCCTGGACGAAGGTTTATCAAAAGCGGTGAAAACAGCCTTTATTAAACTCTATGAAGCAGGGTTAATTTATCGGGGTAATTATTTAGTTAACTGGTGTCCTGCTTCCCTGTCTGCTGTGTCGGATGTAGAAGTAGAAAGTAAAGAAGTAGATGGTCATTTATGGCACTTTCGTTATCCCTTAAGCGACAATAGCGGTCATGTTGAAGTAGCCACGACGAGACCAGAAACAATGTTAGGAGATACAGGAGTAGCGGTTAATCCTAACGATGAAAGATACAAAAATTTGCTCGGAAAAACCATAACTTTACCCATTGTTGGTAGAGAAATTCCTCTCTTTGCCGATGAATTAGTCGATCCCGAATTTGGCACAGGCTGTGTTAAAGTTACCCCTGCTCATGATCCCAATGATTTCGAGATGGGGAACCGTCATCAGTTACCGTTTATTAATATTATGAATAAAGACGGGACACTGAACGAAAATGCCGGAATATTTGCAGGACAAGATCGTTTTGTTGCCCGTAAAAATGTAATTAAAAAGTTAGAAGAAGATGGCTTTTTAATTAAAACAGAAAACTATAGTCATGCCGTTCCTTATAGTGATCGGGGGAAGGTTCCTGTTGAACCCTTACTATCCACACAATGGTTTGTCAAAATGGAACCCCTAGCTAAAAAAGCTCTCAAATGTCTAGACGAAAATAATTCCCCTAATTTTGTCCCTCAACGCTGGAAAAAAGTTTATCGAGATTGGTTAGTAAAATTAAAAGATTGGTGTATTTCTCGTCAGTTATGGTGGGGTCATCAAATTCCGGCTTGGTACGTCATCAGCGAAACTAATGGAGAAATTACCGATAACACACCCTTTATTGTGGCTAACTCAGAAGTAGAAGCCCTAGAAAAAGCCAAACAAGAATACGGAGATAACATCAAATTAGAACAAGATCCCGATGTCTTAGATACTTGGTTCTCCTCCGGTTTATGGCCATTTTCAACATTGGGCTGGCCCGAAAATACAGAAGACTTAAAAACATATTACCCCACCAGTACCCTAGTAACAGGATTCGATATTATCTTCTTTTGGGTGGCAAGAATGACCATGATGGCCGGCTATTTTACCGATGAAATGCCCTTTAAAGATGTCTATATTCATGGCTTAGTTCGGGATGAAAACGGCAAGAAAATGTCTAAGACGGCTAACAACGGCATCGATCCTTTGATCTTAATTGACAAATATGGTACAGATGCACTACGTTACACCCTGATCAGAGACGTTGCCGGTGCGGGGCAAGATATCAGCCTACAATACGATCGCAAAACCGATCAATCAGAGTCCGTAGAAGCATCCCGAAACTTCGCCAACAAACTCTGGAACGCTGCCCGGTTTGTGATGATGCACCTCAAAGGAGAAACCCCCCAAAGCTTAGGGACTCCTGAGATAGATAAATTAGAACTATGCGATCGCTGGATACTATCACGGTTCCATCAAACCGTCCAACAAACTAAGAAGCAGATCGAAGCTTATGGCTTAGGAGAGGCAGCCAAAGGGCTATATGAGTTCATTTGGGGTGATTTCTGTGATTGGTATATCGAACTGGTAAAAACCCGTCTCTGGCAAGAAACACCCTCCCGTGACGTTGCTAGACAAACCCTAGCATACATTTTGGATGGAACCTTAAAGCTACTCCATCCCTTTATGCCCCATATTACCGAAGAAATTTGGCAAACCCTTAGCCAAAGTGAGGGGCAGTTTATCCCTGTACAAGCCTACCCCGAAGTAGATAACGCCCTAATTAATACCGACTTAGAAACCTCCTTTACCCTCCTCTTTGAAACCATTCGCACCCTAAGAAATATGCGGGCCGAAGCCGATATTAAACCAGGGGTCAAGGTTTCGGTTATTTTACAGAGTGAAAATGAGCAAGAAAGGACTATTCTAGAATCAGGTCGAAAATACATCCAAGACGTGGGTAAAGTGGAAACCTTAACCATTACGCCCCAACTCGAACAACAGACGGAACAAGTCATTGCTGGAGTCGTCGGAACCATACAAGCGTTAATACCTCTTACTGGGGTGGTTGACATTGCCAGTCTTCGTGCCAAACTAGAAAAGAGTTTAGCTAAAATTGAGGCTGAGATTAAATCCCTCTCTGGCCGACTCAACAACCCGGGTTTTGTCAATAAAGCCCCCGAAGCGGTTGTTCAGGGGGCCAGAGATGCTTTAGCAGAAGCCCAAAAACAAGCCGAAATTTTACGCGAACGTCTTAAGCGTCTGCAATAATGGAGACTGCTACCCTGCGAACCCCTTAACCCACTATGTTGGACCTAGCCCAAGTGAAAAAAATCCCAATTCAGGGGAGATGGAACTTTTGTTGCTGGCACGCCAAAGCACCCAAAATGTCTGGGAAATTATCTCTGATGAGATCATTCCCTGTAAAATTTTGATGGGTTTTGCTGATGGGGCCTTGGTGTTAGTAAAGCTAGGTAATAATCAAGGGATTTTAGAGCTTGAACAAGCAAAAGATTGGGTTATGGGTTTAGTTGAAACCTATTTAACTCATGGGGCTATTACCCCTGAATGGGTGGAAAAAGAACAAGAAAAAGTTGAACAATGGCGACAAGAGATTACAGCCAAAAGTCTCGATTTAACCCGTCGTCAATTGGAACTAGAAACGCAAAAAGAACAACTGCAAGAGTTAGAAGGAAAGTTAAACAATAAGGAATGAGAATCTATGGAAATCGACTACTAAAAACATTACCAGGGGAGTTAACCCGTCCCACTTCAGCTAAGGTGAGAGAAGCATTATTTAATATTTGGCAAGGGGAAGTTACTGGGTGTCGTTGGTTAGATTTATGTGCAGGAAACGGGGCAATGGGGGCAGAAGCATTATGTCGTGACGCTTCTGTTGTTATTGGCGTTGAAAAGTATGGCAAAGCTTGTAAAATTATTCATGAAAATTGGCAAAAAATAGCGAGTGAGCAACAAGATTTTCGCCTTATTAAAGGAGATATTTTAAAAGTATTAAAGAATTTAGAAGGTCAACAATTTGATCTTATTTATTTTGATCCACCCTATCAAAGTGGTCTGTATAAACCTATTTTAGAATTAATTGTTAATCATAACTTGTTACATGAACAAGGAGAAATAGCTGTAGAACATAACCCTAAATTTTGGCAAGCAACAGCTATAATAGGATTAAAAATGGTTCGAGAAAAATCTTATGGTAACACCAGTTTAACCTTTTACTCTGATCACAAATCACCTATTGGTGGGCAATATATGAGAGACGAAGCAGAGCAGAATTAATTTGACATAAAAACGTCATCTCATTGTCATTGGGTTGTCATATCTCCCTCCTATAGTAAAAAATGTCAGTCCAATAACCGTTTTCCCATCAATCACTCCTCATACGGACTGACTTTTCTTTCTTATTGTTGACAATATAAATAAACAAAAGCCATGAAAAACCATAGTCTAAATCAATCCTATACCTCAGCCAAAATGTCCAATTCTCAAAGTTCTATCTTACAAAAACCAATCACTTATATCTCCTTGATCCTCTTAGGGATGGGAGTCGGTATCGGGGGAACCATTGCCTTTAGTTATCCCCATGTTTTCCGCCAACAAGCAGAAGCGATCGCCCCATCTGCCACTCCTGAAGTTCCTCCAGAATGGTCTTCTTTACCCCCGATAACCTCAGAAAACTTTGTCACAGATGTGGTTAAAAAAGTCGGTCCGGCAGTAGTAAGAATTGATGCTTCTCGCACCGTTAAAACAGAGGTTCCACCTATGTTTAAAGATCCCTTTTTCCGTCGCTTTTTTGGCTCACAAGTTCCCAATGTTCCCGAAGAGGAAGTTCAACGGGGAACCGGTTCAGGATTTATCTTAAGCGAAGATGGCAAAATTGTTACCAATGCTCATGTGATTGCTGGAAGTCAAGAGGTTAGCGTTACTTTAAAAGATGGCCGAACTTTTACCGGGAAGGTATTAGGAACCGATCCCATTACTGATGTAGCTGTTATCGATATTGAAGCCGATAAATTACCTACGGTTAAAGCAGGGAATTCTGATAATCTTAACGTGGGAGAATGGGCCATCGCTATTGGTAATCCTTTGGGATTAAATAATACCGTTACCACAGGAATTGTTAGTGCCACTGGACGAAGCAGTTCTCAAATTGGGGTAGGAGATAAACGAGTTGATTTTATTCAAACCGATGCCGCTATTAACCCTGGTAATTCTGGTGGTCCTCTTCTCAATGCAAGGGGTGAAGTTATCGGAGTTAATACCGCTATCTTCCGAAATGCTCAAGGTATTGGCTTTTCTATTCCTATTAATAAAGCGCAAGAAATTGCCTCTGAATTAATTGCTAAAGGTAGCGTAGACCATCCTTATTTGGGTATCCAGATGGTAGAAATAACCCCAGAAATTAAACAAAAAATACAAGCAAGTGGCGAGCTAAATATTAATGCATATTCGGGAGTTTTAATTGTTCAAGTAGTTCCTAATTCCCCGGCAGCAGCATCTGGTTTAAAATCAGGAGACATTATCCAATCTATTAACCAGCAATCCCTTAACACGCCTTCACAAGTCCAACAAGCAGTAGAACAAGTTGAGGTTGGTAGTGTGATTCCTGTAGAGGTTGAGCGCAATGGGAAAGCGTTGAACTTGAATGTAAAAGTTGGCGTTCTCCCCAATGGTTAGGTCTCAAAAATAGGCGACTTATTTTTAACTGAGTCGCCTACTATGAGTTGAATTAGTTATTTCTTTAAGCGCAAAATATTCAAAGCTTTAGATAATAACTTGGGTTGAGCAAAATTATCCTTAAATTTCTTAAATTCCCCTGCATCGAACCAAATACCTTGACACTGAGGACAGGTTTCATACCAAATGGGATGCTTATCAAAATCTAACATTTTTATCATTGGAATATTACAATGGGGACAAAGAATATCAGTGTCTAATTCTTCTTTCTGGTGTTCATTATCTATTGTTCCAATATCGATTTTTTCTGAACCCCTAAGCTTTTTTAGGTTTTCTGCTTCTGAAGAGTCAAACCAAATACCGTTACATTGACAACAGCGATCAACTTCGATAATCTCATACATAACGGGTTCTAAATTTCCCCCACACTTAGGGCAGCTTAATGACTTCATGACTTTTTTGAGTGTTCTAACAAAGGATCGAAGTGGTAGTCACCTACCACCAGTCTTATTCCAATTTGTCTAGGTATCCTGCTTTTAAGCATTGTTTGATACGGGACCTATTCATAATCATACAGCAGAAATACTTGACTCAAACAGTTTACCTTAGAATTATGTATGGTAATTTTCATAATTAAAAAATTCTTACTCTTAGCAATAGCTACATTGAAAGGGGTGGTATAGATGAAAAGCTATATTAGGAAATGAGACAAATTTAAGGGCAACAGGAGGCGAGAATATCCCAAATATTGTCAGGAGCAAAATAATTTAAAGAAGCAGATTTTGTATTTTTAAGCGTCTTCATTAATTTTGGAAAGGAGCAGAGTTGGCTGTCAAAACAGTTAAAAATATAAACATTCATGTCTTCTGTGAACTCAAAATATAGTGACTCCTGATAGTTAGTCGGAGGAAATAAACGATTTAATTCAGCTTGAATGACGTGAGAAAGGGAATCAATAGTGGAAGCGTTAACGGGCATATTTTCTGTGAGCATTACGTAGGGTTTGCTGAAAAAGTTTCTCCAAAATTTATGCCACTTTTGACCAAGAATTTTCTGACAAATCAATAAGTTTTAGTACATAAAAATTGTTTAAAGTATAATCAAAATTAATGAAAGGCGGTTTGATGAGTTCCCCTGTTCTATTATTAGTAAATAAGGACAAAAAAAGCGACAAAAACTGCCTCAGAAGTTTAGAAAGATTGACAACTAAAAATGTAATAGCAATAGATGTAATGGAGGTTTCAGGGAGTTTTGTCATCACGAGATTTAGGCTAAATCTTCGTTTAGCTTGTCCAAACTTTCCCTCAATAGCATTACGGAAGCATTCATCGGAGTGGGCTTGTTTCTTTTCTTCTTCACTGACATTTTTCGGAGGTCTTCCTAACTTCGGACCACTGATTCTTATCCCTCTTTCCTTACACCAATTTCTGTTTTCCCTAGTTCGATAAATTTTATCTACATGGACGGATTCGGGATAATAGCCAAACGTTTCTTTATACTTTTCTACTTGTTCTTTTAAATGACAAGATTCATTGAAGTTTTCCCAACTTATTTTGTCTAGAAACACATAGTTATCTACACAGCTTACTGAGAGTTTAGCTCCAAACTCTATTGGTTTTCCTGCTTTTCCCCTCACTATTGGACGAATATGCGGTTGAGTTAAACTTACAATTCTTTGAGGAACACTCTGGGTCTTATTCTCCCACATTGACTGTTGTTGTTCATAAACTTTTTTGATAGTCTCTAGACAATTTTTCTGTCTTTTACTCAGATTTTCCAGGGAAGCCCCAGCTTGAATTAAGTCTTCTATATTTCCTAAATTTTTCTTAAGGTATTTTAACTGTTTCCCGATAGCTTTTCTTCTTTCTTGATAAGATACTTTTCGTTTTTTAGCTACTTTTAAGTATTCCTTTCTAGCAATTTTTCTAGAAGTTCTCGGCTTTTTTCTCAATTTCACTCTTAATGGTTTATAAAGATTATCTATTATTCTTTCTGTCTCAATTCTGGCTTGATTTAATATGCCTAAATCCGTTGGGTATTTGATTTCTGCTGGCGCACAAGTCGCATCTAAAATTAGTTTACCTTTGTTTTTTATTTTTTCTCCTTTTTCTTGGAGACAATCCTTTTTTTTTACTTCTTTATCACTCTTGTCTATTTCTCTTTTTACTATTTTTTTATTGATTTTGTTTATCAATTCTCCATCAATTCTTTTCCTAAAATGAACTAGCATTGAAGATTCCAGTGGTGGCTCTTGTTGATAACAATTTAAACCTATAAAGTATTGTAGATAGGGATTTTCTCTAATCTGTTCTATAGTTTCTCTATCACTTGTTCCTAATTTTTCCTTAATAATTAATGTCCCTAATGCCATTCTAAATAGTTTGGCTGGCGCACCTTTTTCTGCTGAAAAAAGTTTAGCATATTCTTCCTCAAAATCATCCCAAGGTATCAACTCTGCCATGATTACCCAACGATTATTGGGGGACAATTTGCCCTCGAAAGGTAATTCAAATTTTTCTGGGGGCGGTAAAGGTTGCTCCTCTTTTCGATACATTTGTTCTTGACCAACAACTGGGAGGTGTTTCTACCAATTATAGCGGTTTGTAGCCGACAAAGCTGATCTTTTTTGCGATCGCGAATATGGGTGTAACCTTTTAAAGAATAGGGTTTTGCTTTTATTCAGCAAACCCTACGTAGGGGTCAACGGCCGTTGACCCCTACAATACAGAAGAAAACTAATTATATTACATCAAAAATAATTATTTACTTGAAAAAATTGGTGGGGGGTAGAATATGAGAGTTTATCTTCTAAATCATAGCCTAAAGTAGGGTGGGCAATGCCCACCCTACAATATTTTGTAGTTATTATTAAGCAGGATAAATGCGTAATCTACGGTTAGGTTCCTCCCCAAAACTATCAGATTGTAGACGATAATGTTCCACTAATTCGTGCTGCATTTTCCTTACTTTAGGCGATCGCGGTAATAATTCCACGGGTTGACCTTTGGGTAATACAATCTGTTCTACCGCCAGTCTTGCCTCCTCTAACGCCTCCAACTCATCATCATTACCCCCACGGGTAAACAGCCGTAAATCTGCTGTTTCAGGGGTTTTAGCCTCATCCATACCCAATAATCGTTGCAAGGTTCGAGTAATTTGGGGAATGGTGTTAGATTTTACCCCATGAATCGGTACTTGACGCATTTTCGCCACTTGACGCAACTTAGACTGATTTTTGAGATGGGAACGCAACGCCACCACCACATCTGCATTATCTAAGTCTTTGGTCAAAACAATGGGTAAATTTAAAACTTCGATCACCTGTTCTAATTGCGATCGCCCAATACCATAAGGATAGATATAAACAGGAAAATCCTCACCATTGGGACCAGGAACCCTGATTTTATCCCCTTTAGGTTCCGGTTGAGTCCAAGAAGCATCTAAAAGGCGATCGAATTCCGAGGCCGAACTTAAATTGCTCCCTCTTTTACCTGCAAAAGGAGTTACAGGGGTCATTTTACCCGATGCACGCCAACCCTTGGGTTGCTGTACGATTCCCCCTGAGTTACGCCCAAAACTGGCAGGGTTAGGGGTGATATCAGGTTCTTCCTGGGTAATTTGTACTTCCCCTTTTTCATCAACTGTTCTTACTTGGGGCTTGGGGTGTCCACTGCGCAACAAAATATCGATAGTGTTGGCCACATCCTCATGAATCACCCATTTTTGCCTCTCTAGCATTTCAATAGCAATTTCAAAGGTAGGGGGAGCTTTCCGTTCTAAAACCGTTTTCTGGGACCCTCTACGTCTGGCCTCATCATCCCCCAAAGTTACCGCTTGAATACCGCCAATGAGGTCGGAAAGAGTGGGATTTTTCAGCAAATTTTCGATCTGGTTACCGTGAGCAGTCCCAACTAACTGAACCCCTCGCTCAGCAATGGTTCGAGCAGCTAAAGCTTCTAATTCCGTGCCAATTTCATCGATAACGATCACTTCGGGCATATGGTTTTCTACGGCCTCGATCATGATCTTATGCTGTAATTCAGGGGTTGCCACCTGCATCCGTCTGGCCCGGCCAATAGCAGGATGAGGAATATCCCCATCTCCAGCAATTTCATTGGAGGTATCGATAATAACCACTCGTTTATCAAAGTCATCGGCTAAAACCCTGGCAATTTCTCGTAATGCCGTGGTTTTGCCCACTCCAGGGCGACCTAATAGTAGCAAAGATTGTCCTGTTTCCACTAAGTCCCGAATCATGGAAATGGTGCCAAAAACAGCCCTTCCCACACGACAGGTTAAACCGATAATGTCTCCACCACGGTTACGCATGGCGCTGATTCGATGTAGGGTGCGTTCTATCCCTGCTCGGTTATCACCGCTAAAGATTCCTACTCGTTGAATACTGTATTCTAAATCAGCAGCAGACACAGGAACGTCTCCTAAGTAGATAGACTCCCCAGGAAAACGAGCTTCTGGAACTCGTCCTAAGTCCATCACGACTTCCACTAAGCGATCGCAGTTAGGATGCTCCTTGAGACAATGAGAAATGCTTGAGGGTAAAATATCGAGCAGTTGACTCAGATCATCGGTAATCTGCATCCGTTGAGATAAAACGGTTTCGGGTATAGATGGCACTGTTATGGCTGATGGATTTAAAAGTTTATTTATTTTGGGATCTAACATAATTTAGCAAGCTTCGTCAAGATAGTTACTGGGAGATTAAACAACTGATAACTGATAACTGATAACTGACTTTACCTCCCCTTCAAAGGTGAAACCAAAGAATAAGCAGTATCTAAGGCTTGCCAGAATGGTTGGGGAAAATCGGTTATTTTTGATGATATTAATTGTGTTTCCATGGTGTTTAAAAAAGGAGATATTAAAGTGCGGGCATAACTGCCGTAAGCGATCCCTGCTATGGTGGGTTTGCTGGATGATGAAGATCCTAATAATCCCAATTCTTTTAATCTGGGTACGGTATAGTCATTGGTTCCCCCTGCTAGTTGTACCCATCCTGGTAAACCAGATGCTAAAACTTTTTTGCCAAGTCGAATGGCTGCATGGGTGGTTCCTTTGCCAATGTCTCCACTCATGGGACGACCATCGGTTTGCCAGATTAATTCACAGGGTAGGGGGGAAATAATCTCATAAAGTGTCTGTAAATAGTCAATTAATCCTTTGCCGTCGGGACAGCTAATGGCCAGCAGTTTTAGTTGTTTGATCCCTGGAGATAATTGTTGCCACAGTTCCTTAAATTTTTGTTCTCTTCCTACTTGGGTATGAATTTCGATCGCATCGACTCCATTACTTTTCAGTAACTGTAAAATTGTTTCTGGTGTAATAGTTTGCGATCGCGTTTCGATTAAATTTAGGGGACACACAGGCAAACAACGACCACATCCGTAACATCGCTGTTCTATAATTCCCGATGGGAGGATCGCTTGTGCTGGACAGATTGACTCACAAGGGCGTAAGCAATCTGATGGACATAATCTTTCGTCAAAATAGGCTTTACGAAAGTGGGGATCTTCTCCATCGTTTAAACTAACCATTAACCAGGGTTTATTTATCTGGGGATACCCTTTATTTCTGACGATTTCTGCCCATTCCATTGCTAGGTTTATGCCTTCCCTGGCAGCTTTTATAACCGCCGGATCAGCAGCAACATCGATACAGTTAGCACCGACTAGAGCATAAATCAAGGACAGGCTACGGATGGCCGGCAAGTCTTGAAAACTTGCGCCACAAATGAGTTTGAACCATTCTCCTGCCCTCAGAGATGTTAAAGGGGATAAAAAATCATTCACTCTTCCATTTTACTGCTTATAATCAAGGGTTGTTTCCTGTTTTCCTAATTTCTTTTTTTATATAGCGTTTCTCGCAACGAGTGAGGTACACCTAATATCCCGCCTCCTAACTCCGAACTCCGAACTCCGAACTCCTAAAACTAGAAAACTGTGTACCTCACAAGTATGGGAACTGCTATAGTTACTCCTTTGAACTCATCTCTTTCTATACTACACCATATTACTGGCATATTTCAAGCAAGACATTATCTTCTCGTTTTACATATTTGTTTGATCGCGGCGATCGCCACACAACTAATTCCCCCTAGTTCTAATAACCAATTAAGACGAAATCCTGCTAATTGCCAACCTAATAATTGATCAACATGATGGAAAGATGCAGCACGAATAATGATAAAAGTCAAGAGAAAAACTACACCAAATAGAGGTAAGATAAATTGTTTTACTTTTCTTCCCATGCCTTGAATAAAAAACATGAAACTGGCAAAAACAATAGTGATTAATCCAATAATAAAATTTTTTTGAACCGAACGACGCTGCTCATACCAATTTTGTTCTATGGCTATATTTTTAGCTATTACAGTAAACAAAGATTGCAAATCTAATTGTTTGTTAATTCCCAAAAGCAATAAAAATAAGCCCGTTACCCACCAAATCCAACTATCTCTTCTATTTTTATGTCCACATTTAAAATAACAAAAAGCTGTCAAAAAATAGGAAAAAACAGTTAACCAACCTAGAATTGTTGGATCACCAATTCCAGGTTGCCAAGAATTACCCGAAATTATAACGGCACAATTGTTCAACAAAATATTCATTGTTTTGAAAACTATTATGATTTCACTATATCTATCAAAGAACCAAACAAATGAAGTCCCTAAATAAATTACTTAAAAAACTGAAAACCATCTATGCTCAACAATAGGGACTAAGTATAGTATGATAGTTAAACTATATCGTGACTTATATATCTACCAACTCGAGGTTAAAATTTTTTTAACCTTGTTCTGGTGGTTGTAATATTTTTTAACCTGTCGATCCTCATAAATAATCACAAATTTGAATGAATTATATCTTAGTATTTGGGTTACTCCTAGCAGGACTGGTATTATTAGTGGTTGGGGCGGAAATTTTAGTTAGAGGGGCATCCCGTTTAGCGGGCAGTTTAGGAATTTCCCCTTTAGTTATTGGTTTAACCATTGTTTCCTACGGAACCAGTTCCCCTGAGATGGCAGTAGCCATTCAATCCAGTTTAGCCAATCAAGCAGAGTTAGCATTAGGGAATGTAATTGGCAGTAATATTTTTAATGTTCTAGTTATTTTGGGCTTATCATCCCTAGCTATCCCCTTGATGGTAGCGCAACAGCTAATTCGTTTAGATGTACCGATTATGATTGGGGTATCCTGTTTAACCCTCTTATTCGGACTGGATCGTACCATTAATCGCTCAGATGGTATTATTCTTTTGCTTGGAGGTATCATCTATACAGTATTTTTAATTTATCAGGGGTCAAAACAACCAGATGATCCAGACTCAGACTACGAAGCAGAGTACGGGGATAAAAGTCCTTTATCTTTAGGACAATGGACTCAAAACATTGCCTTTATCTTATTAGGGGTTGGCTGTTTAGTCTTGGGATCTCAATGGTTAGTGGAAAGCGCCACAGATATTGCCCGTCAAATAGGGGTCAGTGATTTAATTATTGGTTTAACCATTGTGGCCGCCGGAACCTCCCTGCCAGAACTAGCTACATCCGTTGTCGCTGCCCTCAAAGGAGAAAGAGATATTGCAGTGGGAAATGTAGTAGGGAGTAACATTTTTAATATTTTAACCGTGTTGGCCGTTTGTGCTATTGTTTCACCTGTTGGGGTTCCCGTATCTGATGCAGCACTTTACTTTGATTTACCAGTAATGGTAGCCATTGCCATTGCTTGTTTACCCATTTTCTTTACAGGGAATGTGATCGCCCGTTGGGAAGGCTGCTTATTTTTGAGTTATTATATCGCCTACACCACCTATCTCATTTTGTATGCAACGAATCACCATGGACTAACCCTATTTATCAGCGTCATGGTCTTTGTTATTCCTCTTACTGTTATAACTTTAGTAATTTTAGCCCTCAATAGTTTCCGAGAAAAACGACAAAGCAAGCAAGTGACCAATCATTCCTTAGAAGATCAAGACGAAATAAATTAGAGAACAAAGAAATTACCCGGAAAAATAACATACAATGAGTATTGCCAACAGGAAAATTGAGAACATGGACATTGTGTTAAAAATTGGCGAGCAAGATATTTCCTCGGTGGAACTGTATCCTCTACTTGCCCAATATCGCTTACTGCCACAACTAGCTAAACAAATTATCATCGATCAAGCGATCGCTTCTATTACCTGTACCCCCGAAGAAAGCACTGTCGCTAAACAAAGGTTCTATCAGAAACAGCAAATAGCAGATGAAAACCAGCTAAAAGTGTGGTTAGATCATCATGGCATGACTCCAGAACAATTAGAAAAATTAACGGTTAGAGACTTAAAAATAGAAAAATTTAAGCAGCTTACCTGGGCCGATAAGTTAGACCCCTATTTTGTCAAATGTAAGGGACAATTAGATCGGGTTTTGTCAAATGTAAGGGACAATTAGATCGGGTGGTTTATTCCTTAATTCGCAGCAAAGATCCAGGAGTCGCTCAAGAACTTTACTTTCGTATTAAAGAAGGAGAAAATACCTTTAGCGAGTTAGCCAGACAATACTCCCAAGGTTCTGAAGCCCAAACGGGAGGCTTATTAGGTCCGGTGGAACTCAATACACCTCACCCCAAAATAGCACAAATTTTAGCAGCCAGTCGCCCCGGACAACTTTCCCCACCTACTCCAATAGGAGATTGGTGGATTATTTTACGCCTAGAGAAATATATGTCGGCACAGTTGGATGACAACACCAGACAAAGATTACTTAACGAACTTTTTCAAGGTTGGTTAATGGCACAAGTTCAAAAAAGTGTTACTTTCTTACCTGCTCAAACTTTGCCAGAAGTGGCAACGGAAAATTAGACTGTTTTTAGCCCCTTCGTGGGGAGTTTTAAAAGTAGGCAGGAGTTGAAAGGTAGAAGCTTCGATCAAGATTGAACTTGAGAACTAATGACAGCAATAATAACACCAATTAAAATGATAACTGCCCCTATTAACACTAAAATAGAGGGAATTTCCTGGAAGAGAACAAAGCCCAAAAAACTAGCACCAATGGGTTCAAATAGAATAGCTAAAGTGACTAAAGTAGGAGATAACCAACGCACTGACCAATTAATGCTAGTATGACCAATTAATTGTGAAAAAATAGCCATTAAAATAACATATAAATAGACAGAATTAGGATAATTGGTATAACCATCACCAAAGATAAACGGTAAGGGAAAAAGAAGCATAGCAGCCGTTGTATATACAATGACACTATAACTACTAATTTTTAAGCCCTGTTGTTGTGCAATTTTGCCAAAAATTAAATAGAAACTGACAAAAAAAGCTCCCATCAAGGCTAAGGTATTTCCTAACATCGGGCTACTATACGAGTTATTACTATCACTACTACCCCAAGCGATTAAAATACCACCAACTAAGGCAATAATGATTCCTAAAATTGTTAGTTTTTTGGGTTTTTCTTTAAACCAAAACCAGGATAAAATAGCTACCCAAATCGGATTTGTTGTCACTAAGGTTGTGGAGGCAGTAATAGAAGTAAACGATAAAGAAGTAATCCAACAAACAAAATGCAATGATAAAGAAAACCCGGCAGCAATAGCATAATAATAGGCTTTAATAGTCACTTTATTGGTAACTACTTTCTGCCAAGCTGGAAGTAAGACTAAAGAGGCAATGATTAGACGAGAAGCTGCTAAAAAAAGACTAAACTCTAATCCTAATTTTTCCGAAGCTTGTAAAGCAAGACGGATAAAAATTGCTGTGGAGGAAACCGATAAAATACCAATAGTTAGAATCAGACTAACTTGCCAAAGTTGCGGCGATCGCATTTATTTTAAATACCTATTTTTCAAGAAGTTAATATTTTATAATATTTTAACCTATTGCCCTAAGTAAAATTGATGGGTTAGCAAAAGTAGAAATAAATGAAAAATATGGCTATATTGATAAATATGGAAACATAGTTATTCAACCTAATTTTGATAAAATAAAAAGATTTTCAGATGATTTAGCTATCATTCTTGTTAATGATAAGTATGGATATATTGATAAAAAAGGAAAAATATTAATTGAAGCTAAGTTTGATGATGCACGTAACTTTTCTGACGGTTTAGCTGTGATCTCTTAAATGATTGGTATAGCAGTCAGCAATGATTGATGAGATCCCCCCTTTAGTTCCCCCCTTACAAAGGGGGGTTAGGGGGGATAAGTTTCAACATTAATTCTCACAACTGATAAATGATTGGTATATTTAAAATGGTGGGTTACGGTGCGGATAAAAAATTATGATTTTTTTATCAAAACCAACCTCGCACCTAACCCACCCTACGAAATATAAAGTTTTCTTATTACCATAAATACAGAATAATCTAAAGCATTTTTTCTTAAAATTAAACTATTTATTCTAGAAATCATCCTTCAATAATGAGAGGACTTTTAGTAAGTCCTTTATTAACAAACTTTTCTAGTAGTTCATATGTCAAATTAGATAAATATTTACTATGAGTAATTTCTGTATATCCTTCGCTTTGTAACTCATAAAAAGTTATTTTATTATTTTTCCAAAACCAAACTTTTTTAACCCCTATCGCTTGATATTTTTCGAGATCATCGATGCTGCCACTAGAAAATATAACTTCAATAACTAAATTAGGGTAAACTAAAGTAATGACTCCATTAAAATAAGAAACTCTGTAACCTAAATATTCTTCTGAATTAAATTTTTCATAGTCTGTCCAAGTCATTCCTGATAAACTAAAAGTTTGATCTTGTTTTTGAAGATAGTCAAGACTTAGGGGAAGTTTTGTATTAATTAACATAATCTAAATCTAGAATTTTTATATCTTTTCGATTAACTAAAAATTTCCTAAAGTATACATATATATTTCTGTAGGGGTCAATGGCCGTTGACCCCTACAACGTTCGCATCTAATGTTACAAGATGCGCTTAAAGAGATGATTCTTGCCTATCAACAACAAAATAAACCCATTCCGAAGTTCAACAATTTTGTATAAACGATCGCATTTTGAGGATGATTACTTAAGATTATATTTAAAAAACCGAGGTCATAGAGAAACAGGGGCTAAACTGATTAGTGGTGTTCCCTAGACACTTCAACAGTCAAACAAGATCAAACTTCTCTTGATCGTACAACCCGTAGAGTTGGTAGGAATTATATGACAAAGCGAACCTTTGGTGTCATCGGCCTGGCGGTAATGGGAGAAAATCTCGCCCTTAATGTCGAAAGTCGCGGCTTTCCCATTGCTGTATATAACCGTACAGCCAGTAAAACAGAAGAATTCATGAAAACACGGGCCCAAGGCAAAGATGTCAAAGCGGCCTATTCATTAGAAGAATTTGTAAAAACCTTAGAACGTCCTCGTAAAATCTTAGTCATGGTTAAAGCAGGTGCGCCTGTTGACTATGTGATCGAAGATTTGAAACCCCTCTTAGAAGAAGGGGATATGATTATCGATGGCGGTAACTCCTTATACGAAGATACCGAAAGACGCACGAGAGACCTAGAATCAACTGGTCTTGGTTTCGTCGGAATGGGTGTTAGTGGCGGTGAAGAAGGTGCCTTAAAAGGTCCTAGCTTAATGCCTGGCGGTACCAAAGCAGCCTACGAAGAATTAGAACCCATCTTAACCAAAATTGCTGCACAGGTAGATGATGGTCCCTGTGTTACCTTTGTTGGCCCTGGTGGTGCCGGACACTATGTGAAAATGGTTCACAACGGCATTGAGTACGGCGATATGCAGTTAATTGCAGAAGCCTACGACATCATGAAAAATGCTCTTGGCCTGAGCAACGAAGAATTACACGAAGTATTCAAAGAGTGGAATACCACCGATGAACTTAATTCTTTCTTAATTGAAATTACGGCTGATATCTTCAAGTATGTTGACCCCGATAGCAAGAAGCATCTGGTTGACCTAATTTTAGACTCTGCTGGACAAAAAGGAACCGGTCGCTGGACCGTAGTAAGTTCCTTAGAGTTAGGAGTTCCCATCCCCACCATGTACGCTGCGGTGAATGCGCGGGTGATGTCTTCCTACAAGGAAGAAAGAGAGTCTGCTTCTCACCAGTTAACTGGCCCTGCCATTAAATTTGATGGAGACAAAAAAGCCTTCATCAACAAGGTTAGAGACGCTCTCTACTGCTCTAAAATGTGTTCCTATGCTCAAGGAATGGCTTTAATTGCTAAAGCTTCTGCTGAGTATTATGGTAACCAGGTTAGCTTACCCGAATCTGCCCGTATCTGGAAAGGCGGTTGTATTATTCGTGCCGGTTTCTTAGACAAGATTAAGAAGGCATTTGTAGATAATCCTGATCTACCTAACCTACTCTTAGCCCCTGAGTTTAAACAAAGTATCTTAGATCGTCAAGAAGCTTGGCGTGAAGTGCTAGTATTAGCCAATCAAGTAGGTATTCCTGTTCCTGCTTTTAGTGCTTCTTTAGACTACTTCGATAGCTATCGTCGTGCTGATCTACCTCAGAACTTAACCCAGGCACAAAGAGACTACTTTGGTGCGCACACTTATGAGCGTGTTGATAAGCCCAAAGGAGAAGCTTTCCACACCGAGTGGGCCGCTTAATTTCTCAGATTAATCATAACAGAATTGTTGACCCTTTCCGTTATCGGGAGGGGTTTCTATATTTTCAGTTTTCTGTTTTATGAATAAAGCTTAACTTTTTTGCACAAAATATATAACTTATGCTAAAAACCAATATGCACACAACAGCAATTGATTTTATACAGCGTTTTACCGGAAAGGATTTAAGCAATAGAAATATACTCGAAGAGTTTTCAGATCAAGTCATATTCTCTAGCTGGTTAAAAAAACAATATCCTAATATTTCACAAGAAACGTACAATGCCATGCTGTTGGTGGCACGACCATATTTTGATTATAAAGATACGCCCGTATACGTTGTATCTTATGTGGATACACTTTTTATTACGGGGCGTAGTGACTCTAGCATCAGCTTTATCCGACCTAGTCGTTTAGGCACTCAAAAACAAATTATACTTGATGTACCACACGCCGGAACCTTACCACCTTCTTGTGTTGATGGACTATTATCTGATGAAGTAATTGCTGATAAATCCGTATGTTCTAGCAATCCTTACACAATTTGGAATCAAGCAGATGTTGGGCTTTTGGAGGTTATGGCAAGTATTTGGCAAAATAATCAAAATTTTGTCTGTGGTTCGGCAGTATTGACAAATTTGATTATCAGCAATGGCAATCGCGCCCCAGCAAAAGAAGGTAGAACTAATGAAGTCTACAATACACACACTTATCGTGGGACTCCTCTATACAAAGACATTTCTCAGCCTAGTGAAGAAACAAAACTAGGGTTAAAAAAGAATCATGATTTGAGTATTGCTGTAGCTGGAGCTTGTCGTGCTGCTGCGTATATGGCAAATCCGAATTATCCTATTATATGTTTAGAACCACATAGTTATTCAGCATTTTCCCATGAAATACTCGATGCTTTGTTTTCACCAAAACTAGATGGTATGAACTTAACTAAATTTGCACCGCAGAATGGTGGTAAAGGTACCAAAGCACTACTAGATTATCTGCGCAATACCCATGACTTGAAATCTTATCAAGAGTTAGTTAGACCATTGGTGTCAGTGCTAGATGTTTCAAGTCCTGATGAGCCGGATAAATACAGTACCGTTAATCAATCTCAAATGGAAGCTTTTGTCGATCCCTTTATAAGCATGATACGGGAGGCTTCTAATAGACTACCTATTAATGTTGATAATTGGGAAATATCACGTCCTGATGTTTATGGTGCTACCAATACCATGTTGAAAAGGTTAGAAGAAGTAATAAAAAAAGCCAATTATTATCTTGACATTAATGATGAAAACCTAATATCAAAAACCATAAATACGGTGACAATTGAATATAATAGGGTACTGGTAACATCAAACGAAACCTCTAACATCCAGACCAGTGAACAAGATTTTTACGAGCGTTGTCAATTGGTCGGTGCAGCATTTGTAGCTGGCATCCATAATATGCAAAATCTGTGGAAATAATTCCCATTGTTGTATACAATCAGTCACAACTATTAAAGTGTTTAGTTCTGGTCTTTTTAAGGTTGATAAGTCAAAGAATTCCAGTACATCTTCATTGTTATCAAATTTTTCGTCTAATTCTTCAGCTTTCATATAAGTTAACCTCGTTTTTTTGTTCGTCTGACTGATATGATGCTAACAAAATTTAGTTCTCTTATTCAAAGGATGCTATTATTAACTAAGACTCAGTTTATCTAATTTAACCATGAATACAACACAACTTCTAAAACTTGAAGAAACCATCTTAAGTTTATCCTTAGAAGAAAAAAAAGAACTCTTTGACTGGATGAGTCAACAACTTGCTCAATCTTATTCCGCAGAAACTGAAATATTACCAGCAGAAATTCTCAAAAAAATTGCTCAATTACCGACGGAAAATCAGGATATAGGTTTTTCTGGTAGAGATCATGATTATCTTCTTTATTCTCAAAATGAAGGAGAATAAATTAATATGATTTTTGTTGATACCAGTGCATGGTTTGCTTCGGTTGTTCCTTCTGATCCAGATCATCAAATATTATCTCAATGGTTCAATCAAAATACTGAAACTTTATTGACAACTGATTATGTCATTGATGAAACACTCACTCTCCTAAGAATACGAAAAGAAACATTAAGAGCAACTGCTTTAGGAGAAGCTTTTTTTTCAGGAAAATTAACCCGAATTTACTATTTAACACCAGAGGATATTCAGCAAACATGGCAAACTTTTGAGAAATTTTCGGATAAAAATTGGAGTTTTACAGATTGTAGTAGTAAATGGATTATAGAAAAACTAAAAATCAAAAAAGCTTTAACATTAGATCATCATTTTCAGCAATTTGGTTCGGTTTTAGTTTTACCATAAGATGCTAATTAATGTTAAAAACACTTGCTTTTGATTGACTTGACATGATATTCTATACACAATGGAAAAGGTGTGCGCTTATAACTAGAGGTTGAGGGGTAAAGATGTTTAGATAAGAAACAGTCCCAGAAGAAAAAATTTGTTATACATCAAAGATATTGATTATGATTGAATTAATTTAATTTGATCACGCCAAGAACCGTTTTGTTGTTGATAGTCTGCTATTTTTTGGGGATCAATTAATTGTTGTCCCAGTTGCAAAAATTCTTGTTTTTCTGCTTCACTCATCCACTGTTGACAATCAACTGATTTATGAGGGTTCCCTCCTGCTTCTAAATAACGTTGACGACAAAGATCAAAGAGTTCTGTAATACGTTGATGTTTTGATGAATTATTATTGATTGTCATTGTTTTCTTGAATCCAGTTTAAGGGATAAATAAATACTACTCTATATATATCCTAAAGTAAATAAGACAATATTTTCAATTTGATCAATGATTTTTGGACTTAATCTTCCAATTTTGCGGACTAAACGGGCTTTATCTAATACTCGCAATTGATGACATAAAGCGACAGAATCTTGATTTAATCCTCCTTCATTTTGTGGAATAAGTAAACAACTAGGTAGAGAAATTCGTTTTAGATTAGTTGTTAAAGGAATAGTGATGATAGTTGTCGTAAATTGAGAAATGGTATTTTTTTGAAAGATGATGACTGGACGAATACCACCTTGTTCTGATCCTTGTATTGGGCTAAGATTACCAGTATAAATGTCTCCTCGTTCAATTTTCATGATTGATCTTCTTGCTTTAATAATTCAGCGTATTCATTGATTCCCTGTTCAGCAAGTTGACGATCTTCTTCAGCAAACTCTTGGTAAAGTTGTGAGATTCTCTCTGTATTGATAATAGGATTAATAAATTTTTCTCGAAATTTGAGAAAAGCAATAAATTCTGATACTTGGTCAAGTTGTTCTTCACTTAGTTGCTCAAGTTGTTGGTTGATTTTTTCTTTAGTTGTCATTTTTGTTGTCGTCCCATTCAAATTCCATAATAACGAATTATATCGTTAATAGTCTTGTCTCATAAAGCTTTGTCAGGTGGGCAAAGTTTTTTACATTATCAGTAGGTAACATAATTTTAAAATTTGCCCACCCTACCATTTATTCCCACTTGCTACAATCAGGAGGCGTTTTAGGATCACTAGCTTTATCTTGTTTTAGTCCTTCAATATAAGCTTTATTGGCTTCGTGATCAATTATCCATTCTCTCTTTTCTTTATCCCAATAATCGTTATAAAATGCTTGATCCCAATTGCAAGTTGATTTAATTTGACGAGGAGTGATGTTGGCATTGTAGAGGTTAGCATCTTCGAGGTTAGCATTGTAGAGGTTGGCATATCTGAGCTTGGCATAGGTGAGGTTGGCATCTTCGAGGTTGGCATCTTCGAGGTTGGCATTGGTGAGGTTGGCAATGTGGAGGTTAGCATTGGTGAGGTTAGCATTGGTGACTTTGGCATATCTGAGGTTGGCATTGTCGAGGTTGGCATATCTGAGGTTGGCATTGTTGAGGAGGGCATTGTTGAGGTTGGCTTTGTATAGGTTGGCATTGTTGAGGAGGGCATTGTTGAGGTTGGCTTTGTAGAGGTTGGCATCTTCGAGGTGGGCATCTTCGAGGTTGGCTTTGTAGAGGTTGGCATTGGTGAGGTTAGCTTTGTAGAGGTTGGCATTGTCGAGATCAAAATAAGCCAATGATTTAGATGCTTTAACCAACCGTTGTAATGCTTCTCTTCTCCCTGGACAATATTCTTGTTTTTCTGGACAGTTTTCTAAGAGTTTTGTATCTGCATTGAGTTGAATCTCTCGAAGGCCCAAATATGTTCCCATCAAAGGAATAATAAAAAATAACCCCACTGCTTGAACCCGACTCATTAATTGATGTTTAGCACTCTTTTCTAGAAACTCTGATGCTCGGGTTGATAAGGTCAAATACTGTTGCTTCTGACGACATTCCTTTAACCATCGTCCCTGCAATAAATACTCATTTTTATATCCGCGATCGCGCCACTCTTGGGCTAAACTTTCAATTTTTCGCTGTTCCTGTAACTGTTGCCGACTCTCATCTAACCACTGTTGCAACAGTTCCCAATGACGTATTAACGCCTCGTGAGCCACATCTATCACCTCATCCCCTTGCTGTGTCCTATCCGTAACAATTAACTTTTCATCAGCCAATAACTGTACCATTGCGTCAATAGAAGCTTGATCATGGTTTTCCGTCACTAAATCCGTTTTTAAAAACCGTCTACGAGTGTCTTCTGTCCCCTCTCCCAACTGCGTCAGGTTGAGAAAAATATGTTTCGCTGTTAACTGTTGCGCAATAGTAAGACTTTGATAAACATCCGTTGCGCGTTTGTTAAGACTGCCGGCAACTCTGCCAAGCTTAGTATAGTTAGCTAAAGTTAACCCCTGATGATCTCGTTGTTTCCATAACTCCCTTAACGCATCTTGCAGTAAGGGAAGACTACCAGGAGAATTTTCAATATCTTTGAGTATTTCCTTAATTAATAATGGTTCGATAGGTAAATTAACCAGTTTTGCTGGTTTGGTAATAGCGCGCAACAGTTCTTTTTCCTTCATAGGAGTCACAGAAACAAGATTTTCCTCTATCTGCTGACTCAAACCGCTATAGGTTTCCTCCACACATTTGCCAAAAAAGTCAGCGCGCATGGCAATCATAACCTTAAGTTTACCGTTGCATTTTTCCACTGCACCTAATAAACAGTCAATAAACCGCTCTCGTTCAGCTTTATCGGTATCAGGAGCAAAAATTTCCTCAAATTGGTCAATTATTAACAACACTTTCGGTGCGTCTGTGGTTTCGATGAGACGTTTTAACCCATCAGAACCCTTTTCTAATAAGCTTTCTGCTGTTTCTAACTGGTGCGATCGCTGAATACGAGAGAGATCAGGTTCAAGAAACTGTTGCGCAATAGTAAACATGGGTTGATTTCCAGGCACCATGATCTTAATTTCCCAGTCAGCCGAACCCTGCAAGGTCAATCCTTGTTTTAACTGATATAGCACCCCTGCCCGAATAACGGAAGATTTACCGCTTCCTGAAGCACCAAGCACCGCTAAGAAGTTTTTTTGACTAATTTTTCCTAAAAGTGTTTTTGTCAGGGTTTCTCGCCCAAAGAACCAGTGATGATCTTCTAATTCAAAATATCTTAATCCTTTATAGGGGCAAATATCGCTTGTTTCGGTAGTTTCGGGGTTTTCTGCTGCAATTTTCTGACCATAGGTTAGGGGTATGGGTTCACCTAAATTAGTAAAAATAGGGTGTTGTAGATTGCCTTTTATTTGTTTAATTTGTTCATTAATATAGTTACTTAAGCTTAAAGTTGTTATCGATTTTTCATTATATTGATCCGGTTCTAACCCTTCTAAAATAAGTTTAGTTAAAACACTGTATTTACTATTAATGTCGAGCAGTGCTTCTTCAAACTCTCTAGATGCTGCAATAAAACATCTATCTCGTCCTTTTCCTACTTCTTGGGGGTTGGCTTCACTAAAATCAAGAAATTCTCCACTATGACAACAATCTAACCAAATAATTTGTTTTTTAATGGGACTTTCTTGTAATAATTCCCGTAACCATTTCAAAGATAAACCATTAAATTCCCTGTCAGGATGAACATCGCTGGTACATAGAAAACCTTCTGTTATTCCCGAGGTTTTCCTAATCCCATGACCTGAAAAATAGAACAAAGCAGTATCAGGAATTTGATTAGTTTCTGGTTTAAACAGTTTTACTAAACTATCCTTTAACTGTTTTAAAGAAACTTCGCCCTTTTGACTAATATAAGGTGATTTGGTAGTTGAATCAAGGTTTTTTATAGCTTCAGGTAAACGACGAATAGTATTAAACTGTCCATGCTGTTCCAAAATAGAAGCTATCGCCTCTGCATCCTCAGCAGGAGAGGACAAATATTTTAAGCCCTCATATTGATAATTATTAATGCCAACAATTAACGCATCTCTACTCATGAATATAGTTTATATTAAACAATTAATTTTAACTAATTTCCAACCAATTCTCATCAAGAATATTTTCTAAGGAAAAAGGACAAGTTTCAGGAAAATGATTTAAAGATAGTCCTGTTTCTTTTGCAGCTAACTTACGTCCTTCTTGATAAACTTGTAGAAAAATATCTTGACAATATCGCTTTAAACTAGGACTGGTTTCAAAATCATCATATAAACGTTGTCGATGTTCAGCAATCGAATAAATCCAACTTTGAGAACGCTTGTTAACTTGATAATTCCATTTTAAAAGATGTAAGATGACAATTCTTAATTTACTTTTAATTGCCTTTTTTTCTCGTTTCCCCAAAGATTCAATTTCATCCAATAAATTATCCAAGTCTAAAGTTGTAAAATCACGATTGGCTAAACTTTTAGCTGTTTGTTGTAACCAGAGATAATAATCCGTATCATATAAACATTTAGTCTTTGCAGTAAATTCAGTGGTCATGATAGTTTACAATAACAATAGTCAATAATTTCAGTTTAAACTAAAATTATCTAACCCATCAAATCTTAAAAATTATGACAAAATTAACCCCGATCAAATTAGACGATAACACAATTATTTATTTAGAGAGTAACGAAGATATTGATATCAGTTCTGAAGATAAAAATATTGCTGAAGAAACCACAGAAGAAACCAGAGAAAGCTTAGGAAAAGATCCCAAAGGACTCAAAGATATTTTTTCGAGACCATCTTCTACAGAAAATGACACTTCAGAACAAGAACCAATTGAGAATAATATTCCTTCTATTGCTAATACCATTAAATCTTATACAGAATATACACTAAATGCTTTTAAACAAGTTGATAATGCTAATATTGATAAAGTAACCTTAGAATTTGGCATTAAAGTAATGGGAAAAGTAGGAGTACCTTACGTTACAACTTCAGCAGATAGTCATTTAAAAATTACAGTTGAATGTTCTTTTCTTGACACCGAATAAATAATAATTAATGTGAATGGTCAAACTTACTTAGAAAAAAGAGTTTTAGAGTAAACATCCTAAAGTTGCTTTCTTATCCTTTATTGATAATGGTTGATCTGATTAATTTACCCCCGTCTCCCCCTCTCCCCGTCCCCCCGTCAAACTTCCAGGATGATTTTTCTACAAAAATAAGATGCTCTCATTTTAGAAGCAATAGAACAAGTTAAAAGGAGACAAAATAGTGAATAACCTTAAATATACAATGATTATTCAATGGGCAGAAGAAGACGACTGTTATTTAGAGAATTGTAGGGTGTATTAGTGTAGCGTAATACACCAAAAAAACGGTCCGAGCCATC
>NZ_AADV02000021.1 GCF_000167195.1 Crocosphaera watsonii WH 8501
TTTCTTGGAGACAATCCTTTTTTTTTACTTCTTTATCACTCTTGTCTATTTCTCTTTTTACTATTTTTTTATTGATTTTGTTTATCAATTCTCCATCAATTCTTTTCCTAAAATGAACTAGCATTGAAGATTCCAGTGGTGGCTCTTGTTGATAACAATTTAAACCTATAAAGTATTGTAGATAAGGATTTTCTCTAATCTGTTCTATAGTTTCTCTATCACTTGTTCCTAATTTTTCCTTAATAATTAATGTCCCTAATGCCATTCTAAATAGTTTGGCTGGCGCACCTTTTTCTGCTGAAAAAAGTTTAGCATATTCTTCCTCAAAATCATCCCAAGGTATCAACTCTGCCATGATTACCCAACGATTATTGGGGGACAATTTGCCCTCGAAAGGTAATTCAAATTTTTCTGGGGGCGGTAAAGGTTGCTCCTCTTTTCGATACATTTGTTCTTGACCAACAA
Source organism: Crocosphaera watsonii WH 8501 (assembly GCF_000167195.1). Lineage (GTDB taxonomy): Bacteria > Cyanobacteriota > Cyanobacteriia > Cyanobacteriales > Microcystaceae > Crocosphaera > Crocosphaera watsonii. The sequence goes on from NZ_AADV02000021.1 coordinate 466, forward strand.
CTGGGAGGTGTTTCTACCAATTATAGCGGTTTGTAGCCGACAAAGCTGATCTTTTTTGCGATCGCGAATATGGGTGTAACCTTTTAAAGAATAGGGTTTTGCTTTTATTCAGCAAACCCTAAATAGAATAATACCTGAGCTTTCTCCCTTAACTAATACTCTAAGCGAAACCCTCTTAACATTGGCAAATGTAACTTTTAACCCTACTTCAAATCTGTTATTACCTAATCCTAATATTAATCTTCAAAGATAGCAAAGTAGCTTAAATGAAATGAGAGAAAATGGAGAAACTCAATCTTTTAATTTAATTAGCCGTCTCAATGTAGCATTAATTGAATATAGTTTACAAGGTTTAGTTAAAACCCTCTCTGAAAGTATCGCCTTAGTAGAAGAATCTTCTACTGAAGTTATGATTAATCAGTCCCTTGATAACCAAAACCTTCAACAATTAAGTAATAACTAAAATAATTATGAATAGTAATATATATATTATAAAACTTGCCCTTGGTGCAGCCCTTGCTTTTGCCATTGGTAATGCAGTTCACACCAGAAATATGAACTATGTTCTCTATGGTTCTATTCTCTGTATTCATCCTATTGCAGGAGATACAATCAGTTATGTATTAGATAAACTTAAATCTGCTTTATTAGGTACATCATTTGGGATGATTGTTACTGTTGCTTTCCAAGGTAATTCTATTATTAGTTTACCCATGGGAGTTATTACCTTAGTTACAGCAGGATATTGGTTTAATTTACCCAAGCGTTTATTATCTTTTGCGGTTATTGTTACTATAATAGCCTTAAGCGGTTCTTACAGTAATGAACCCTTTGAATATATTGGCTTAAGATTTTGGAACATTTTCCTTGGTTCTATGGTAGGAATTATTGTTTATATTGCTTTCTGGCCAAATCGAGATGTAGAAAAGATCGATCCTGCTATGAGCAAAATTATAGCAAGCATTGGGCAACTATATCAGCAAATTATCGATGATTATAAACAAGGAAAGTTGATAGAAAATACTCAAGAGCGTAGGCAATCAATTAATGATATAACCAAGGAAATAAATGACATTGAATCTTTAATAGGAAATGCTGGAAGTGAAATTTTATTACCTTTTGTTGATGAAGCATTATATCAGCGTCGAAAAAGTCTAATTATTCATATTAAATCTCTTTTTCGTTTGGTATTAAATTTAGGACTTAATTTAGAAGGAGGAGACAACGATAATCTTCATTGGCGCATACAAACAGAACTAGATAATTTAATTACAGCGACTAATGTTACTTTTGAAACTGTGAGCAAAACCATCACACCTTCATCTTCTTTCCTGTTAGAAACTCCTCTAGATAACTTATCAGAATTAAATCAAGCTATCAGTAACCGCTTAACAGAAATTTCTGAGGAAGATATTGCCTCATCTACTATTAATCCTAGTGAGATTAAACGAATGTCTGCTGCTATTTATGGACTGAGGGCGATCGCATCAGAGTTACAAGAATTGACTCTTTGATTTATTTATCTTCATTAATAGCTCTCTCAAAACCATAAATAATTAAAGCTGCTAAAATAGCTAACCAAAACCATAACCGAGGAGGTTCACTTAAAACTGTGATTCCTAAAACAACGAATCCTGCGATTGTCCACCACTTAAACCACCATTTGATTCCCATTTTTCTCCTTTTATTAAAAATAAATTAATCAGATATTGTAGTTCATCTTACCATCCCTACTAATTTATCATAGTTAACCTATAAGAACTAATTTTTTTATGATATACTCAGGGGTATCAATTAATTTAGCACGACAAAAATTATTATTCTTGAGCAAAATCCGCAAATGTTTAAAAGTTTAAACTTATTAACCGTTACCAGTTTAATTGCTGTTATGGTTTGTCATTTAACAGGAGAATTTTCAAAATGACTAGAACAATCGTTGTTGGTGGTGGTTTTGTCGGACTTTTTACCGTTTTACATCTTTACCATCACAAATATCCCCAATCCCTGTTTTTCATAGATAATAAAGATCATTTTGTCTTTAACCCTTTGTTATTTGAACTAATGACAGGAGAAATGACACCTGATCAAGTTTGTCCCCTGTATCGGGAACTATTAAAAGGAAGTCCCATTACTTTTTTAGAAGATCAAGTGACTCAGATCGATTTACTAGAAAAAAAAGTTTATCTAGCTTCTGATATCCACTACGATTATGATAATTTAGTTCTCGCACTAGGAAGAAAAGCCGGATTTTTTCGGGTTGAAGGCGCACAGGAATATGCTTTTCCTTTTAAAACAAAAGAAGATGCTGAAACTTTACGTCAACATTTACAGCAATGTTTAAAAAAAGCAAGTCAAACGGAGGATGAAACCACCCGTAAAACTTTATTAACTTTTGCTATTGTGGGAGGGGTACCCACTGGAATTGAAATGGCCGGAACGTTAGGAGATTTATTGGCAAATTGGTATCAAAAACTAGATCAATCTGCTCAAGAAATCCGTATTTTAATTATTAATCGTCCCCAGGAATTGTTACAAGGAGATATTAATGTTCATTTACGAGAAGCGGTTAGTCAAGCTTTTGCTAAATCTTCTATTTCTATCGAATTAATTTTAGGGGCATCTGTCACTAAAGTTACCCCTGATAGCGTAACCTATGAACAGAATGGGCAGACTTTAACCATTGAGACTAACACTACCATTTGGTCTGCTGGAACCGCTACTAACCCTCTGATTGAAAACTTGGCTATCTCTCCTGAAAACCGCACCAAAAATGGCTCATTAAAGGTCTTACCTACCTTACAATTACCCGAATTTCCTGAAGTGTTTGCAGCCGGGGATTGTACTATGTTATCTTCAGATCCCCTCCCTGCTACGGCTCAAGTAGCCTATCAACAGGGAAAAGCGATCGCCCATAATCTCAACGCTATGATCAAAGGACATTCTCTCACCCCTGCTCAAGTAAAATTGCGGGGATCTATGATGAAATTGGGCATTGAGAAAAGTGTTGCTAATATATTTGATCGCTTTGAAGTCACAGGACATTCAGGACACCTGATTAGAGAGGGAACTTATTTACAATTACTTCCCACCCCCATCCATGATTTTAAGGTGACAACTAATTGGATTGTTGACGAAATTTTTCATCGTCACAGTCAATAGAATTTTTGCACAAAAAAGCCAATTTTTTTTATCTAAAACAGTAATATATGGAAAATTTATATCAAATATTAGCAATAATTGCAGCCTTTACCTTTATTTACAGTATCTTTGCAGGAGTGTTAGAATCCATTTCTATTTCCGATGCAATGGTATATGTAGTATTTGGGTTTTTATCGGGACAAAATGGGCTAAACATCTTACCATTAGATATTGAATCCGAGGGAGTTCGCTTACTGGCTGAATTAACCCTTGCTTTAGTCCTTTTTTCAGATGCTTCTGGTGCTGACTTAAAGATACTTAAAAGTAGCCTGAGTTTACCATCTCGCTTACTGTTAATCGGACTTCCTATTACCATTATTTTTGGGGTAGGTGTGGGTAAATTATTATTTCCTAATGTAAGTTGGCTGGAAGTAGGAATTTTAGCTACTATGTTAGCCCCGACAGATGCGGCCTTAGGAAAAGCGGTAGTTAGTAATCCGAAAGTTCCTGCTCAAATTCGGCAAGTTTTAAACGTAGAAAGTGGCTTAAACGATGGTATTTGTGTGCCTATCTTATTCGTTTTATTAGCTATTGTAATTCCTGGAAATATGGAAGGTAGTATATCCGACCTTGTGGTGCATTTATTTGTGGAAGAAATTGGTATTGGTGCTTTAGTAGGGGCAAGTATTGCAGTTTTAGGCGCACAATTAGGCAGTTTTGCTGTGAGAAAAAATTGGGTTACAAAAACATGGCGACAAATTTCTCTTCCTGCCATCGCATTTACTTGTTTTGCCACGGCACAAAGTTTAGGGGGAAGTGGTTTCATTGCTTCCTTTGTTGGTGGACTTTTCTTTGGCAGTATTATTAAAGTTTACAAAGATGAAATGATAGAAGTTTCTGAGGGAATTGGTAATGCGATGTCTTTAATAACTTGGGTAATTTTTGGAGTAACTGTTGTGGGGAAATATATGGGACAACTTACTTTGCCAATTATCTTGTATTCCATTTTAAGTTTAACAATAGTGCGTATTTTACCTGTCTTCTTATGTCTTTTCGGTGTTACTTTAGACCTTGAAAGTAAACTGTTTATGGGTTGGTTTGGTCCACGGGGACTGGCAAGTATTGTCTTTGCTGTTATTGTCCTTAATAGTAATTTACCCAGTGGTGATATCTTAACAACCACAGTTACTTGTACTGTTCTTTTAAGCATTATCGCCCATGGACTAACGGCCAATCCTTGGGCAAATCGTTATGGTTAGTAAAAAAATACTTATTGATTTTTCTCAATTTAAACCCCGTTTTTAGGGACGGGGTTTGCTGGAAAACTATTCCCCCGGACTCACTTTATCAATAACTTCTGTAGTGCCATCTGCTTTCACTGTCCAAACATCGTAACTACCGACAACGTCTCCATTTTCGTCAATATCAACGTTACCACTAACCCCTTGATAGTTGATGTCTTCCCCATTTCTAATTAAGGCGATCGCTTCACAGGGATCACTTACTTCTGTTCCTGGGGCGTTGGCCACTTCTCTGATTTTACTTTGTATACCTTCCCCAGTATTGGCTTTAGCAGCTTCAGCAGCCAACATTAACAATACTGTTGCGTCCCAACTATGGGGAACAAAAGCGGTGACATCCTTACCTGTCTTCTCGTTCCATTTGCTGGTAAAAGCTTCTAACGCTTCACCATCAGCACCCGGAACCGTTCCTAATGCTCCTTCTAAGATAAACGTACCATCGGGAGTTTTGCCCACCTGTTCCACAAAGTCCTGAGAATAAACCCCATCGGTCAATAAAACCGTAACTCCTTCGCTTAAACCTTGTTTATAGGCTGCTTGTAATAAAATACTTCCTGTTTCTGGGTAAAGAACCCCTGCCACTGCATCGGGTTTATCGGCAAACGCTGCGGCTGCTTCACTATCGAGGGTAGCAGCTTTGGGATCGTAACGGACGGGTTTATCTTTAGAGAGAATTTTGCCCCCTGACTTCTCAAACGCCCCCACAAACTGCTGCTCAAAGGCTACCCCATAGTCATTATTAATAGCAACGGTGGAAACATTGTTAAAGCCTTGTTTTTTGGCCAATGCTGCTAATGCTTGGGCCTGATAGGTATCTGGAGGGGCGGTTCTCGCCCAATAGCCGTTAAAATCACCATTTTTAGCCTGATCGGTGAATACAGGGCTGGTGCTTCCTGGAGAGATTAACATAACTTTGTTTTGCGCTGCAATGCCCACAGCAGCCCCAGAAACGCTACTACCAAAGGCCCCCACTACACCAGCAACACGGTCAACTTCTGCTAGTTTGGTCATAGCTGCACCACCAGCAGCCGGATCGGTTTGACTATCTTCGGTAACTAGGGTAACAGGTTCACCGTTCACTCCCTCACAAGCATTAATCTCTTCTACGGCTAGTTTAACGGCTTCTGGCATATTTGCACCGATGGACGCTAGATCCCCTGTAACCGGTAGTAAAGCCCCTATTTTTAGCCCATTTCCACTGGCTGTGGGTGCGTTCCCGTCGGGGGTAGTTCCGGTGTCGGTGGGGGTTGTATTATTACAACCGGCTAAGAGACTACTACTAAAGGCAAGGGCTAAACCCCAAGCTAGGGGGGACTTGAGACGATATTTGTTTAAAAATGAGTTCATATTCTGCGATCGCTAGATAATTGATCATCTTAAATTGACCTTAATTTTAACCGAATGTTGCCAGTTTTCAATTGAGTGAGTGTGGGGAGTGTGGGGAGTGTGGGAAGTATTGACATTTCCAACTGTTGCGCAATAGAAACAAAGTCAAACATCTTCTTCTTCATCTCCAACTGTTGCGCAGACGTAGATAGTTCAACCCTTGTTTATTCTGCTGCTACTACTTCTACCCCTGAACCTACTACGGTTTTCGGGTTATTATTAATGGGTGGAGTCGGTTTATTATCCAAACGCCAAAAGCAAGGCAAATAAATCGTCAATAATGAGAAGATAATAATATTTTGTAGGGGTTTAACACTGTTAAACCCTTATCTTATTTGGTTGAGTCGAGGGAAGCTATTACGCTTCGCCCCTCTCATTTAGATCCGGACGTGCGACTTTCACCGCATCCGGCTCCCGACAAACTAGACTTTTTCAGTCTTGCCCATGTGGATGTGCTGGTGACAGCTATGGTGGACTGCCATTAAATTTTTTGGTTTCCAGTTATCGTGGTTTCCATCTATGTGATGGAGGTGTACCCTCTCATCATCTGTAAACTTCAGTCCACAATATCCACATGAATGGTCTTGTCTTTTCAGACATTTAGAGGTTGCTCCGTCGTAGAGTTTGCTGTTACGCTTACTCCAGTAAACCGTGTCCCCATCGTATGGAGACTTGTTACTTTTGACGTTGACGTGACGATTCTTACTGTAAGGTACTGCTGGAAAAGCCTTCTTGATAAGTTCTGTTGCCGTATATCGGTTCAGTTTCTTTTCTTTGTTGAAGACTTTGAATGCTCTGTGTACAGTTCCCCAAAGGGAGAAGCGAGAGCCGTCCATTTTACAATACCTATGGTAGTTTCGCCATCCTCTGACTAGGGGGGCTAACTTAGTAGCTTTAATCCTAGCCCCATAATTCGAGCAGTTGACGATATCCTTAACTTTCTGACGGAATGCTTTGTAATTGTCCTCTGATGGGACGCAACTAAATTTCCCGTTGGTTTGTACTTTAAAGTGCCAACCTAGAAAATCAAATCCATCTGTCGCTTTGACAAGCTTGGTCTTTCTTTCGCTTACTTTCAGTCCTCTGGTTGCTAAAAATTCCGGTATATCCTTAAGTATCTTGTTTTCATCGTCTTTTGATTTTAAAATGAGAACCATATCATCCGCATAACGGATGGAGTTATGAAGATTCTCTATACCATCTAGAGCGATGTTAGCTAGTAGAGGACTCACCACCCCCCCTTGGGGGGTTCCTTGTTCTGGAAATTCTGGGTTGACACCTGCTTTTAGGCATCTCCATATCCCATTCTTAATTGTCTGGGGGGCTATTACCCTTTCCATAATTGAGATGTGGTTAATCCTGTCAAAACACTTTTCTATGTCTAACTCAAGTATTCTTTTGTTTACTCCGTTACATCTGGAGTTTAGGTTGTTAAATAGAATCTTTTGAGCGTCATGTGCCGAGCGTCCAGGTCTAAACCCGTAGCTTCTGGCGTGAAATAGTGCTTCATGTGCAGGTTCTAGGGCGTATTTAACGAGGCATTGCCATGCTCTGTCTGCCATAGTTGGAACCTTGAGCATTCGGGTGGTTCCATCTTTCTTGGGGATGGGGATTTCTCTTAGCTTGGAGTGTTTCCATTCGTTTGCTGTGAGCAACCTTTCTGCCAAGGCGAACCGTTGTTTGAAGTTGAGGGATTTGACTCCATCTATTCCTGCGGTTTTCTTACCAGTGTTTAGCTGTGATACTTGTCGGACTGCGAGTAGTCTAGCTGCAAAGGACTTCAGAATAAGTTTCTGTAAGTTCCTAGTGCAGCTTAGCAAAAATAATCTACCAGTCACTTATGATATTTAAAGCCCTTAAATTTCCAAACGAACGGCTTAGCAAAATGTTGATTAAAGTAATCAATAAAATTGAGAATTTTTTGGGATAGTTCTTTAGTTGAACGGACAGTAATTCTTTTGAGTAAACGCCGGACTAAGATCGAAAACCAACACTCAATTTGATTAAGCCACGATGTATGTTTGGGAATATAAACAAAGCGAATTCGATGAGATTCATCTGATAAAAAATCTGCTCTGCTGTCCATAGATTGCAAAATCCCCTCCTTTCCTTTTCTCCCCAAATCAATAGTAATTCCACAGCTTTCTGCTACTAATTTGACTAAGCTTTCCGATTTATGAGTGTTGAGTTGATCTACAATAAAAATCCATTCTGCTTTTTCATCAATCTTAATCGTTCTCTGGATATGTTCAGAAAAATCTTGTTCTGTTCTTGTCGGTCCAATAGAGGGACTAACAACTTTTCCTCTTGCCACATCCCAGTTCGCAATCAAGCTTAAAGTTCCGTGTCTTTCATATTCAAATTCGATTTTTTCTACTTGTTTAGGCTTGATTCTTTTGTTCGGAAATAATCTCTCAAGAGCTTGAATCCCTGTCATTTCATCTGTACTAATTAAATGAATTCCTTGTTCTAACAAAGTTTTAGCTTCTTGATGAAGTTCACAGATATATTTGACTTGCTTTTTAAATTTTAAGGGATCATCAATTTTGGCATTTAACCAGTAACGAACGAGATGTGGTTGTAATGTCGCTTCTTTTTAAAAAACGCCCCACACTACGGGGGGAAATCTTTTCGACAATTCCTCTTTTTATGGCTTCATCCGCCAACTCTGAAGGTGTCCAATGGCTCACTGGTCTGTCTGATTTTTCACATTCTTCACAAGCGATCGCTACAATCTGGACTACTTGTTCGACCGTAAAGGATTTTGTTGTTCCAGGTCTTGGGCGATCGCTTAAAATTCCTTTGATCAAGACCATTAATGCTTTCTCCGTTACCTGTTGTTCTTCGGCGGCACTCAGTTTTTCTCTCTCCTCAAACCATCGCGATCGCCACTGACGCACTTGTACTCGGTCTAATTCTAATCTTCGACTAATCGAACTATTGCTCTCTCCTGATGCTGCGGCTAAGATTAGCTTGGCTCGTCTAACAAGGCGATAGGGGTTTGTTGTCCCTCTCACTATTTGTTGGAGTACTGTTTTCTGTAGGTTGGAGAGGTTAATTGGCAATGCTTTTATCATGGACATCAACTTCGAGATTCTTCCGTTAGTTTCATTGAAACACATTGTCGTGGCTAGTCACGAAAGTTTCTGTAAAAATCTGGTGGATTACTTTCGCTAAGCTGCACTAGGGACATAGCAGCCCCATTTTGTTCTTTCACCGCAGCTAAATAACCGAAATAAGTCCACTGGATCGCTTGTTGACTATTGACGGCCGGGTTGCCTAAGTCAAACCCATAACTTGCACCCATGCTTTTCAGTTTTTTCAGGGCTTTGATTTGTTCTGAGATTTCTTCTCGTAAGCGGATCAAGTCCTCATCCATCACATCGTATTCCAGGGAAGATAACTGTTTTTGTTTATCTTTGATGAGAAAATCCACACCGTACAAAGCTATACGACGATAATCCCCAATAATCCGGCCTCGTCCATAAGCATCGGGTAAACCGGTAATAATCCCAGAGTGGCGGGCTTTACGCATTTCGCTGGTATAAGCATCAAAAACACCGTCATTGTGGGTTTTCCGATATTCGGTAAATGTTGTATGGGTTTGGGGATCGATAGTATATCCGTAAGCTTCTAATGATTTTTCGACAACCCGAATGCCACCAAAGGGCATAATTGCACGTTTGAAGGGTTGATCGGTTTGCAGGCCGACAATTTTTTCTAAGTCTTGATTAATATAACCGGCACCATAGGCGGTAATACTAGAAGGAATTTTAGTTTCTGCGTCTAATACCCCTTTTTCTCTTTCTTGTACCATTAAGGATTTTACTTCATTCCAAAGGGTATCCGTTGCCGGGGTTACTGTTTCTAGAAATGATTCATCTCCTTGATAGGGGGTGTAATTTTTTTGAATAAAGTCTCTAACGTTAACTTCTTTAACCCATTCTCCCTGTTTAAATCCTTGCCATGCTTCTTGTGTTGAGGTGAGTTGACTTTTTAATGTAGAAACGTTTCTTTGCAGATCAAGATTACTAACCATATATATATCACCAAGTGTTGTCCGTTGCTTTACACTTGCCTCCTTAACTCTATTTTATCCCGTTTAATTAAGATTTTTGTCTGCTTAACTTATCTTTAATATACCGCATCAATAACTTTCTTGCGAAGGTCATAACTATTGCAAAAACAGGCGATCCCCGTTAACATACATTAAGTACATAATCACTGTACCCTAATTCATAAATTCTAAAGAATCATTTAAAAACTTTTTACCACAAAATAATTAGAATATGTTTGAATTAAAGCTGGTTTAAAAATTGACTACCAATGGCAACTCAGTAAAGATAAATATATATTTATTTATTGTGACCACAAGAAACAAAATTTAATTAATATTGAATTAACCAAAATGCTTCATCTCTAATATATAAAGGGTTACTATTAGCAGGAGGTGCAATCATTTTAACTTCTTTCATTAAAGAATTATGTTCAACTTTCCAATTCTGATAATCAGCAGATTCGTCCTTTTCTTGTTCAGGACAACTATAAGTTACTTTTTTAATTTGTTGATCATCAATTTCAAAAAAACGTCCACAATCTTGTGGTAAAATCATGATGACTAGCAAACGATTTTCTTGTTTAGGATATAATGTAACTGTACTCGGTTGTTTAACTCCATTTGCTACTCTTCCCCAAAATTGAGCCGTTGCTGCATAGCTTTTTTGTCTAGGTTGTGGATTAACAATTGCTATTGTATTTGAGGGGAAAAATTTATTTTTAACTTTTGATAATTCAGAAGTATTAAATAATAGTAATAAACTCATTAATAAATTTATATTTGTATTCATAGTATTAATCAAATTAGGCTTTTTAGTATCTTTAGGGTAGCTAATGTTAACTAAAAGTGGTAATTTTTAGCTAATAACCTATTATAAACATTTTACCCCAAAAATTTTGTAACCTTCAGCTTATTGGATCTTAGTTCCGACAATAAATTTTAATTTTAGTGAAGATTTATCATCAATCACACAAAAATATGTTAACCTAACCTTAGAAAACATCAAAGATATATTATCAATAAACTAAATTAATTATTCATGATAATCGAGAATGTAGAGCTTTTTTTATTTGAATTACCCTTCATCAAAAGTTATCAAACCAGCTATGGTGAAATGAATCAAAAAAGAAGTATTATAGTTAAACTATCTACTTCTGATTTATCGGGTTATGGTGAAGCATCAACCTTACCATTTCCTTTCTATTTACCCGAATATACTGATGCTTCCTATATTGTCTTAAAAGATTTAATTATACCTAAAATTATTGGTAAAACCATCAATCATCCCAGTGAAATTTATAAATTTTTAGATCATATAAAAGGTTATAAATTTGCCAAAACTTCAGTAGAAACAGCAGCATGGGATTTATATTCACAACAGATTAAAACACCTATTTTGCAACTCTTAGGAGGTAAAAATAAAGAGATTGAAATAGGTGGAGCAGTGGGTATTACTCAAGATAAAAATAAACTCTTAGAAGAAATTAGTTTAAAAATTGAACAAGGTTATAAAAGAATTAAACTAAAAATTAAACCAGGGTGGGACATTAAACCCTTAGAAATAATTAGAAATAACTTTCCTGATGTTCCTTTACTCGCTGATGCAAACTCTGCTTATACTTTACAAGATATAGACTTATTAAAAGCCTTAGACAATGTAAATTTAATGATGATAGAACAGCCTTTAGGTTGGGATGACATTATTGATCATGGAGAACTTCAAAAGCAAATTAAAACCCCTATTTGTCTCGATGAAAGTATTTTATCCTTAGAAGATACTCGCAAAGCGATTAAACTAAATGCTTGTAAAATTATTAATCTTAAACCTGGAAGAGTTGGAGGACTAACAGAAGCAAAAAAAATACACGATTTGTGTCAAAAACATAATATTGGAGTGTGGTGTGGAGGAATGTTAGAATGTTCCATAGGGGCATTTTTTACCCTTTCTCTTGCTACTTTAGACAACTTTATTTATCCCGCTGCCTTAAATACTAATGACTATATTGATGACATTGTTACTTATAAATGTCTTGCAGAAAATGGAAAAGTAAACGCTCCTAATTTTTTAAGTGACTTTGGGGTAAATGAAGATAAATTGAGACACTATACAATTTTATCAAAGACAATGACAATGAGATAGTCTCAGTAACTCATAAATTAAATATAGCAATCACCGAATGATTTATGAGAAACTCAAGATCCCCCCTTTAGTTCCCCCCTTACAAAGGGGGGTTGGGGGGTAGTGGGGGGATCAGTTTCAACATTAATTCTCACAACTGATAACTGGTTAGTATATAAAAATTGGATACTCCTATTTATTCCCTGACTTCTAGTACATAAATAACCTGTTTAAACAAAAACAAAAATGAATAACTTTCCGTATAAATTAACTTAAGTTTTAGACGTTCAAAAAGATTTTGCCATTCTTCATCAGTTCGATTATTATGAGGATGTTCTGAGAATTCAAAATTGACCAAACTATCAACAGCATAAGTTAAATATTGTTAGAGCTTATTGTCGTAAATATCCTCGATGATCATAATTTTGTGACCGACTTTTTTAGCTTCGCAGATAACAGAAACCACATCTACGGTATGATGGAGAACTGTAAGCAGTAAAACACTAGAGAAAGCTTTATCTTCAAAGGGAATTTTTTGACCATCATAAACAATGGGTTTAACCTTAGAAAAGAGACTAAAATTTTGGATATCCAGGGGAACAATAGTAAATCCTTGTTGCTGAAAATAATCAGTAATTGTTCCTAAACCACTACCTAACTCTAAGATTAAATCTTGATGGTTTAACCAAGATTCTAATCGCTTAAATTTCTGACGAGTATCCCATTGCCAAAGCGGAAGCATTAACCGAGCTAACCAAGGGGATTGTTTAATAATTTCTAGTCCCATTTTCTCCGATAAATGAAAATTAAGAACCATGACCACTCGTTACTAAAAATATCATAACCTTGATCTGCTCAGATAATCTAAAGTTTTGCGAACAACCATAGACAAAATTACCTCAGTATCAGATGATATAACTATCCAGTTATATAGCAATGGTTATGGTTAAGACTCCTGTTAAACCCGATCAACTGAAACCAGGAAAGAAAGCACCTGATAAAGAAACTCTCCTCACTCCTCGTTTTTACATAACAGACTTTGAAGCTGCGGCCAACCTATCTTTAACAGAGCAGGAAACCGAGTTAAATGCGATGTTGACGGAAATGCGTAACGACTACAACCGTCATCATTTTATGCGGGATGAAGAGTTTAAAACCGGTAACTGGGATCATTTAGATGAAACCACAAGAGAGGGATTCATTGAGTATTTAGAAAGGTCTTGTATTTCTGAATTTTCTGGCTTTTTACTCTTCAAAGAATTGTCTAGAAAACTCAAAGGCCGTAACCCTATTTTATCTGAAATGTTCCAGTTAATGGCCAGAGATGAAGCTCGTCATGCAGGGTTTTTAAACAAGGCGATGGCTGACTTTAACCTATCTTTGGACTTAGGAAGAGTTACGAAAACTCGTACTTATACCTTTTTCCCTTTAGAATGGGTTATTTACACCGTTTATCTTTCTGAAAAAATTGGTTACTGGCGTTATATCATCATCTTTCATCACTTAGAGAAACATCCAGAAAAACAGTTTTATCCCATTTTCAAAAAATTTGAAAACTGGTGTCAAGATGAGAACCGTCACGGTGATATTTTTACGGCTTTATTGCGTTCTCAACCCAAACTTTGGGACACTTGGAAAGCTCGTCTATGGAGTCGCTTTTTCCTCTTATCTGTCTTTGCAACCCATACTTTAACTGTTCATGAAAGAGCTAGTTTTTATGAGTCTTTAGGGTTAAATGCAACGGAATTTGATAAAGAAGTCATCAAGAAAACCAATGAAACCTCAGCTAGAACCTTTCCTAGTGTCTTAGATGTGGATCACCCTGACTTTTATCCTGGTTTACAACGGTGTTCTCAACGTAATTTGAAGATGAAAGAAATTGGAGAAACTAAAGCACCTAAATTCTGGAAAACTTTGCGTAAAATACCTTTAATTGCTGGTATTGTAGTAGAGTTATTCCGTATCTATTTAATCAAACCCATTGATGCTGAAGCTCTAAGGGGAATGGTTAAATAGACTTAACTCTATGGTGACCTAAAAAAGTCTTGAAAGCTTGTGATGTGCAAGCTTTCTTTTTTTTTGCTATATTAGTGGGTATAAGCTCCAATATTCTGTTTGTTCCCTGTTCCCTAACCTTTTGGACTGCTCAGGAAAGATACAACTTGAAAAATTAAGTCAGATTAAATCTGGGCGGTTTTTAGAGCGTAAATTTTCTTCTTACCGATTTATTCCCTACTAAGATAATAATGTTAACCTAAAAGTGTTTATATTCACTTCATATTATTTTATGTTGAAAAACTGGCTTTGACCGTAACTGGTGCAACTTTAATGACCACGTTTGTTGATGTTAATTCTGTTCAAAGGATGAATTTAATTCGCAATGGTAGTTTTGAATCATCCAGTCTAAATCCGGGTAGGGGTTTTATTAGTTTAGGTACTGGATCAACTGCAATTAATAACTGGACTACAACAGGCCCCATTGACTATATTGGTGGATTATGGCAAGCTTCTGATGGTGGCCGTAGTTTAGATTTAAACTCATCCTCAACGGGTGGAATTTCACAAACCTTTGACACGATTGTTGGTCAAAACTATACAGTCACCTTTGATTTAGCAGCACATCCAGATCGAAGGGGTTCTATTAACAAATCAATGAGAGTATCAGCAGCAGGAGACTCAGAGGTTTTTACTTTTAATAGAACTGGTAAATCTACCTTAAACATGGGATGGGAAACTAACACCTGGATGTTTAGCGCAACAGGTTCAAGCACTACACTTTCATTTATCAGTAATATTGGTGGTCCTTATGGCCCAACGTTAGATAATGTTTCTGTAACTACTGTTCCCGAACCTTTAACAATTTTAGGGGCCGGAATGGCAGTGGCTTTTGGAACAGGATTCAAAAAAACATTGAGTAAAATTAAGAAAAAATCCGACCTATAAATACTCACACAAACCATTTATTATAATCACAGGGGTTAACTATAGTTAACCCTTTAACTTTGATTCCGAGGGACTCCAAATCTCACCAACTTACTTTTCCTTCTAACTTTTTCATCTTACTTTCTCCAATTCCTTTTACTCTTGTTAAGTCTTCTAAAGAGGAAAATGGTTGAGCCTCACGAGCCTCAATAATTCTTTCTGCCAGGGATTCCCCAATTCCTGGTAATGTTTCTAGTTCTCCTAAACTAGCTGTATTTAGATTAATAATTTTTATGACATTTTCTTCTGTTTTTAGGGTTGATAAGCTAGGACATTTTTTAATATTTTCTTGAATTTTGTTATTAATATATTCAGGAATTCCTAAAGTAGAATTATTATATAATCTCTCAAATTCTTGCTGATAATGCCTTGTAATAAGAGGATTTTTGATTACTAATAAAGTTTCATCATTTTGATGATTAGCCGAAGCTGACCAATTATGAGAACCTGTAATAATAATATTATCATCAATAACAGCAAATTTATGATGTAATTTATCTCCTTGAGGAAGGTTCGCAACTCCAACCGTCTTAATATTTTCTTTCCAGGGTTTATTCTCTCTTTCATACTGACAATTATTACTCAAAGCAATACCTAACATATCTAAACCTTCACTGTAATAACGAAAAATAAAGTCTGGATCGATTAATGTTTTAATACTTATATTTTGATTATTTTTCTTTTCTAAAGTGTTAGCTATTTTTTGATCACTAAAAACAAACAAAGCTAAGTTAATCGAAGTTTGAGCTTTATTTAATATGCTACCAATAAATCCATTAGTGCTTAGTTGCCAATCTTCTTTTGGGGAATTAGGAGAAAATTTAACCGTAACTTCTGATTCTCCTATTCTTAGAGTTTTTGGCCATCTCTTTAACTTATTAATCCCAAATAGACTATCTTTTTTCCCACCTTTACCATCTCCCCACATCAAATTAAATTCTTCAGTAAAAAGTTGAGCTAATTCTGATCATTCAATTTTTAATAAATTATTAGCATTTCCTCTGGTTTCCTCATTATTAAAATCTCCATGAATCCCACTTAAAGTAAAATTAGCTGAACTGACAATAATAAATTTTTTGTCAATAACAATAAATTTATGGTGCATCAAACCTGTTCCTTTTGAACCATCTTCTGTATCATCAATAAGAGAAATATTGTCTTTATTTAAAATAGTTAAAATATCTCTTTCTTCAAGTTCTTTCTTACTCAATATCTGGTCATTATTGAGATCAATAAAATTAATATACTGCTCATATCTCTGTCTTTCTCTGGGTTCTATATTACTAATTATTTGGGAAGAAACATTAGTAAGAGTACGGTTATAAGTATTTTCTAAAATAATTCTAACTTCAATGCCTTTTTCTGCTTGTTTAACCAAAGCTTTAGCAATATTAGGAAGGCGAAACTCTTGCACAGCAATATCAATAGTTGATTGAGCAGAATTTATGCTATTAATAATAATATTTTCTAAATTGTCTCCAGGACGATCAATATTACGATAAGGATCACTATAATCAGCACCTTTAGCTTGATTTAGGTTAAAATATACTTTAATTAAAGGATCTTGAGGAAGAGGGGGCGAGCGCTGGATTTCGGGACTATGATCACAAGCCACTAATCCCCAAAATATCCATAACAATAAGCCAACAAATTGCCAACCCTTCTGATAAAATTTTTCCATAAGAGACAATTTTCCTTACTAGGTTTAAAACCAAAACTGTTAAACTAATTATATGAATAAAGAAGTTGTCTGTCTCTTATGGGATAATAAAATTAACACTAACTGAAAAACTGAGAACTCAAGCCAAAACTGAATTAATTATCAACTATGGATTTATTGCGATCGCTACCCATCGGACTCTATTTAGAAAACCCCTTTACTTGGTTACACAGACTCGATCCCAGAGTTAAATTAGCCTGGTTATTATCCTTTCTATTAGCCCCGATTTTATCCACCCCAGAATGGCGATTAGTTTTGGTAGGATTATTAATGATTCTCACCTTAATTTCCCAAATTCCTTTAAGGGTTTGGAAACAACAAACGGGTTGGTTATTAATTCTCACCCTCTTGATACTTATTATTACTACCTTATCCCCTGATGGGTTAGCGGTTTCTTCTCAACCGAGACTACCTGAAAGTGATTTATCCTTGCCTCAGCCTGGGGATTATAGCTATGTTTTAGTAGATAAGGGTAGATTATTTATTACCCGTCGTTCTCTCGAATTGGGTATAAGGATTAGTACGTTAATTTTTATTTTAATTTATAGCATTAATTTATATTTATTAACCACTGCACCGGAAGAAATTACAGCAGGTTTAGATGAGTTATTCTCTCCTTTACGTCGCTTCAAAATCCCTATCACAGAAATTTTATTAACCTTAACCTTATCTTTGCGCTTTATTGCATTAGTGCTAGAAGAAATCCAAAATTTAATGAGATCCATTCGGACTCGGGCAATTAATTGGAAAAAATTAGGCATAAAAAAAAGCTTACAAGTTTGGTTAGTGGTGGTAGAAAAACTATTTGAAAATCTACTAATGAGGGCCGAAGAAATTGCGATCGCTATGGAAGTTAGGGGCTTTATTAGTCCTAACAAACACCAAGTAGAATGGCATCAATTACGTTTAATAAGAGGAGATTGGTTAGCATTAGGACTATTGATAGTTTTTTGGTATGGACGATTAATGTGGGGAAATAGTTGACAATCCGTCCGCATCCATTACATTATGAATTCTAAGAAGTGGTCAGAAAATCGGCTTAATAATCGCTTAATAATCAAAAGAACAATCATTTTCATTATATAATGATGATTATTATTTTTACGAACCAGTTCTGCACTACAGGTTATGAGTTCTACTACTGAATATCTCTCCTTACTCCATCGCCCTCGTCGCCTCCGTCGTACCCCATCCTTACGATCTTTAGTGCGAGAAACCCAATTAACGGTTAACGATCTGATCTATCCCGTGTTTGTCATGGAAGGAGAAAACCAACAAGAAGAAATCCCTTCCATGCCGGGAATTTATCGCTACACCCTCGATTTACTGCTCAAAGAAATAGCCGATGCTGCTAACTTAGGAATCAAGGCGATCGCACTTTTTCCCCTCATTGCTACGGACAAGAAAGATAACGCCGGAACAGAAAGTTATAACCCTGATGGTTTAGTACAGCGTACTATAAAAGCCATTAAACAAGAAATTCCTGAAGTTATTGTCATTACTGATGTAGCACTTGATCCTTTTTCTAGCTATGGTCATGATGGCATAGTTAAAGACGGCGAAATTCTCAACGACGAAACAGTAGAAGTATTAGTCAAACAAGCAGTCTCCCAAGCAGAAGCAGGAGCAGACATGGTAGCCCCTTCTGATATGATGGATGGTAGAATAGGGGCAATTCGTCAAGGTTTAGATGCTGCTGGTTATTTTGATGTAGGAATCCTCGCTTATTCAGCAAAATATGCCTCAGCGTATTATGGACCTTTCCGCGATGCTTTAGAATCTGCCCCTCAATTTGGTGATAAACAAACCTATCAAATGAACCCTGCTAATAGTCGAGAAGCCATCAAAGAAGTAGCTTTGGATATTGCTGAAGGTGCAGATATCGTTATGGTTAAACCAGCTTTAGCTTATCTCGATATTATTTGTCGCATCAAAGAATATACCAACTTACCTGTTGCTGCTTATAACGTCAGTGGTGAATATGCAATGGTTAAAGCTGCTGCACAAAAAGGTTGGATTGATGAAAAGAAAGTCATTTTGGAAACCCTTACCAGTATGAAACGGGCAGGGGCAGACTTAATTTTGACTTATTTTGCTAAACAAGTCGCTTTGATGTTGCAGTAGTTAAATTGAATCAATCAAAGGTGATTAGATGAGATTTTTATTATACTTTATAGAACAGAGTAACTATCAAAAATTTTATCAATGTCTACTTTGATTGAAAGTTTACTTCACCAGAATGAAGGCACTGCACTTGATTTCAAAAAGGAGCAATATCCTTTTCAAAGAGCAACAGATGAACAAAAATCCGAACTTCTCAAAGATATTCTAGCTTTTGCTAATTCATGGCGACAAGATGACGCTTATATTGTTATAGGTGTAGAAGAAGTTGTCGGGGGTCGACATATTCCTGTAGGTACAGAAGATCATTTGACTGATTCTCGACTTCAACAATTTATAAATGGCAAAACTAATCGTGAGGTAAAATTAGCTTATGAAGTTCATACTTTTGAAGATAAGAAAATTGGCGTAATTCGCATTCCCAAACAAGAACGTCCTATTTACGCTACTAGAGACTATGGTAAAGTCAGAAAAAGGGCTGTCTACTATCGTCTAGAAAGTTCTACAAAAATTGCCAATCCTGATGATATTGCACGCATGGGTAGAGATTTTATACAAAACACTGTGACTCCCGTAATTGATTTACAGTTTGCCGATCTACAAAATCGTCAGCATTTGGGAAATTGTATTGAAATATCGTCTATTTATTATGATAAGCCACAATTTTCTCTTGAAGATTACACACAGAAAGAAATAGTTAATATTGGTGGTCACTCTATCAAAAAATCAACAACACAACCAGTTAATTATCGTTATTGGCGAGAGAAGGAAGAATATATTAGACTAACCAATTTATTCAAACCAGTAGCATTTGTTGTTCATAACCAAAGTAATATTCTTGCAGAAAATGTAAGAATTGAGTTAATTAATAATTTTGCTGATACCATTAGTATTTTAGATGTATTACCATCAAAACCATCAACTTCTTGGATTGAGAACCTTGTGGATTCTGAACTTATTGATCTTAAATTTATTAGGCAACAAAAATCACCTATAGATATTACATATCATGGTAACGATTGGACACTAAATGTGAACTTTGGCAATATACAACCAAAATCATGTGTCTGGTTAAGTGAACATTTTTTCTTGGGTTCGATGGAACTAGAAAAGTTTGAAACCGAAATTTACATATACGCAGATAATCTTTCCGAACCACAGAAAGTAAATATGAGTATCGATTTTACTGTAGAGAATAGACCTACTCTTACTATTGACGATTTAGATAATATGCCACCATTTGATGATTAATGTAATATGAAAATAAATAATAGAGGGAGGTTTTTACTCAAAGAATTATCAATTTATGTTTGGTCTAAATTTTTAATAGTGATAAAAACTGGCTTACTTAACTTGATGTTCAGAACGAAGTTCCTCGATCGCATCATTTAACCTGTCTGCATTATTTTTACTAGATAATAGATGGAAAGTTGCTTCGTAAGCTTTAAAATCATCTAAGCTCATTACTACTACCGAGGGTGCATTTTGCCTAGTAACGATTAACGGAGCGCGATCTACTTCAATTTTGTCGAGATATCCAGCCAGCTTTTGCCTAAATTCTGTATAAGTAACAGTATCCATAGTTGAGTAGTTGCTGTGTGTACATATCATTGTAGATATAGTGAACTGGATTTAGCAATAGAAGGTAATGGACGATCGCTTTAGTTTAAATTCTCCAACAATACTCTTCTGATTTTTAGATATAATGATAATCGTTATCAAAAATTCTCGTTATGATTATTGCTGTTGCTAGTCCCCCAGGTGCGGGCAAAACTCACTGGATTCATCAACAAATAGCCCAAAAAAATGAACCTGTAGGCTATTTCAGCCCCCAAACCGATTCTATACCTATTGATGCAATTTATCTCCAAAGTGAATACCCTCAATTGAAGCTTTATCAGACAGGAGAAGAAGCAGCATCAACTGATACTATCACTTATATTGAAATTCCCTGGTATTTGGATTTAGCAGGAATTGAACCTTTACTACAAACTGTTAATTCTCATCGAGTGGCTATCATTCCAGATGATACAGACAGTACAGAATTAAAGAGTTGGGCAGATGAAATTATTCCCACAACTAACATCACTAACCCAACCACAGCTTTACAGATTCATCGGGGGGTTTTGACAGGAGAAATCTTAGATTTTGATAGTTTAGCTACTTTTTGGCTGGAACTTACCCAAGGTGCTTATGGTGAGGTAGTTCGGGCCAAGGGAATTTTTGATTTAGCAGACGGACAAAGTTATTATGGTGACTTTACATCGGGGAAACCGGAAATAGAATTGAAACCCTTAAATTTACCCCGTTGGTTAGATGGTAGGCCAGATCGTTTTAGTGGTTTTGAAATAGTGGGTAGTAATTTAGATAAAGCTGAAATTGTTCAGACTGTGCGAGATTGCTGCATTCCCGAAGACGCTATTAATTATTATCAACAACAAGTAAAAGAATCTTTAGCAAGTCAATTAGAGGCAGTATGAAAATAGCAGTAATATCCGATATTCATGGTAACTATGAAGCTTTAGATGCAGTGTTACTAGATATTGACCAACAAAAAGCGGAAAAGATTTATTGTCTTGGGGATTTAGTGGGTTATGGTCCTTTTCCCAATGCTGTTACCGCACAAATTCGTTCGTTAGATATTCCCACTGTACAGGGTTGTTGGGATGAAGATATTGTCGAAGGACTCACCTCCTGTGAATGTAGTTATCCTTCTCTGTTAGCAGAAAAAAGAGGTGTCATCGCCCACGAATGGACAAATAAGCACGTCCATCCAGAAGTTCTGGAATATTTAGCCCAACTCCCCCATACTTATAAGGAAGGTAATCTCTGTTTCGCACATGGTAGTCCTCATAGCAACCACGAATATTTGTTACCGGAAATGGACGCTTTTACTGCTTTAGAAAGAGTCCTTGCTAGTGATGCAGAGATATTATTTTGCGGACATACCCATGTTCCCTATGTTCGCACCCTAGATGCTGGACAATTACAGGTAAGCGTTCATCAACCTAATAAAAAGGAACAACCTACTGTTAGTTTTAATACTCCCCTGAAACGTATTATCAATGTTGGTTCGGTTGGGGAACCCCGTCATGGCCGTCCTAATGCTACCTATGTTATCTATGATACGGAGACACAAGGGGTAGACTTACGAGAAGTGGAGTATGATTATCAAATAACCTGCAAAGCTATTTTAGATGCTGGTTTGCCCCCGATTTTTGCTTGGCGTTTGGCTAGAGGTTTAGAATTTGCCGAAAAAGCTGACGATCCAACTCATGTTTGTGAACGTTAATAATTGGACTTTGGATAAAAAACAATTGTTAGCGTAATTTTTACGCTAAACATATCTCCAGAGCTAAAATAGAGAATTAAGGTGATTTTAAAAACTCTCTTTCCATCTTTTTAGGGGATTTTAAATATTAAATAGCTTCATTCAGTTTCGGTTCCAATATAGATATCTAAGTAGGGTTTGCTGAATAAAAGCAAAACCCTATTCTTTAAAAGGTTACACCCATATTCGCGATCGCAAAAAAGATCAGCTTTGTCGGCTACAAACCGCTATAATTGGTAGAAACACCTCCCAGTTGTTGGTCAAGAACAAATGTATCGAAAAGAGGAGCAACCTTTACCGCCCCCAGAAAAATTTGAATTACCTTTCGAGGGCAAATTGTCCCCCAATAATCGTTGGGTAATCATGGCAGAGTTGATACCTTGGGATGATTTTGAGGAAGAATATGCTAAACTTTTTTCAGCAGAAAAAGGTGCGCCAGCCAAACTATTTAGAATGGCATTAGGGACATTAATTATTAAGGAAAAATTAGGAACAAGTGATAGAGAAACTATAGAACAGATTAGAGAAAATCCCTATTTACAATACTTTATAGGTTTAAATTGTTATCAACAAGAGCCACCACTGGAATCTTCAATGCTAGTTCATTTTAGGAAAAGAATTGATGGAGAATTGATAAACAAAATCAATAAAAAAATAGTAAAAAGAGAAATAGACAAGAGTGATAAAGAAGTAAAAAAAAAGGATTGTCTCCAAGAAAAAGGAGAAAAAATAAAAAATAAAGGTAAACTAATTTTAGATGCGACTTGTGCGCCAGCAGACATCAAATACCCAACGGATTTAGGCATATTAAATCAAGCCAGAATTGAGACAGAAAGAATAATAGATAATCTTTATAAACCATTAAGAGTAAAATTGGGAAAAAAGCCGAGAACTTCTAGGAAAATTGCTAGAAAGGAATACTTAAAAGTAGCTAAAAAACGAAAATTATCTTATCAAGAAAGAAGAAAAGCTATCGGGAAACAGTTAAAATACCTTAAGAAAAATTTAGGAAATATAGAAGACTTAATTCAAGCTGGGGCTTCCCTGGAAAATCTGAGTAAAAGACAGAAAAATTGTCTAGAGACTATCAAAAAAGTTTATGAACAACAACAGTCAATGTGGGAGAATAAGACCCAGAGTGTTCCTCAAAGAATTGTAAGTTTAACTCAACCGCGTATTCGTCCAATAGTGAGGAGAAAAGCAGGAAAACCAATAGAGTTTGGAGCTAAACTCTCAGTAAGCTGTGTAGATAACTATGTGTTTCTAGACAAAATAAGTTGGGAAAACTTCAATGAATCTTGTCATTTAAAAGAACAAGTAGAAAAGTATAAAGAAACGTTTGGCTATTATCCCGAATCCGTCCATGTAGATAAAATTTATCGAACTAGGGAAAACAGAAATTGGTGTAAGGAAAGAGGGATAAGAATCAGTGGTCCGAAGTTAGGAAGACCTCCAAAAAATGTCAGTGAAGAAGAAAAGAAACAAGCCCACTCCGATGAATGCTTCCGTAATGCTATTGAGGGAAAGTTGGGACAAGCTAAACGAAGATTTAGCCTAAATCTCGTGATGACAAAACTCCCTGAAACCTCCATTACATCTATTGCTATTACATTTTTAGTTGTCAATCTTTCTAAACTTCTGAGGCAGTTTTTGTCGCTTTTTTTGTCCTTATTTACTAATGATAGAACAGGGGAACTCATCAAGCCGCCTTTCATTAATTTTGATTATACTTTAAACAATTTTTATGTACTAAAACTTATTGATTTGTCAGAAAATTCTTGGTCAAAAGTGGCATAAATTTTGGAGAAACTTTTTCAGCAAACCCTAAGTAGCTTTCAGTTAGAGATTGAATGACTCGTTCTAATTCATCAATGAGATTTCTTCTAGTGAGTTTTTCTACAGCATCAATATGAGCAGAACTTCCGGCTCGTCCTAAATATTTATATTTGGTTTTTTTCTCATTATTAGTGGCCATAGGAAAAATTGATTCAGCAGCCTGTAGTTTATAATACCAGTAGATTGTTCCCTTTCCATTAACCTGATAACGAATAATATGACAATTAGCTGGTGCTACTTCCCCTTCCCGTTCAATTTTCTTTATTTTCTGTTTAAGAGAGCGAATTAGACTCTTAATTTGTTTGGCTCTCAGGTGGACATCTTGACTGGTCTTAAGTTCGGAATGTGATGACATTAGCCTTAACTGTAACAAACAACCTCTTTTGATGTTAGCGTATATATTCCGCTAATTTATAAGGTAATAAATTTTAAAAATGACCAAAAATGAAACGGCTACGTCTGTCGAGGAATTCCTGGTGTGGAGGTCTAACCTCTTCCAAGGACTAAAAGCTAGAAAAGAAACTATTATAGAATTACTCGATGCCCTCTCCAGTAACCAACAAGCTCACTCAGTCGTTGAATTGTCTCTCAATCCTTTATTTAGAAGAGATTATAACAGTTTATATAGAGGAATTCAATAGTTTTTACCCACTCAAACTGACCCTAATTATGAACAGAGAATTGAGACTTTATTTTCAGCGGTATCGAGAACAATTCCTCCCACTTCAAAACATTATAACTTATTTGGTATTGACACAACTCCCTGTCCACGACCATTTGCCGAAACGTTAGCGGATAAAACCTTTATTCATTACCCCAATCCAATTAAGGGAAATAAACCCATTAATATTGGACATTGTTATTCCGTTGTCTGCGCTTTACCTGACCAAATAGACACAGAAAAAGTCCCTTGGGCTGTCCCCTTATCAGGAGAGCGAGTCCCCTCTAAACATAAAGGAGTAAATCAAGGCAATCAACAACTAAAAAAAATCTGGCAAAGTTCTTTATTTTCTGATAAATTATCTGTCTTAGTGGCTGATAGTGACTACAGCCAAAAGGATTTTATTGGGGAACAAGTTAAGCATGAAGACGTAGTTACTATTACAAGAGTTAGAAGTGACCGAGTTTTTTATCGTCAATTTATTCGGGACCCAAATCAAGCCAAAACTTCGGGACATCCCCGTTGGTATGGGGATAAATTTGACCTTAAAGATGACCAAACTTGGACTGAACCTGATGAAGTTCATCATGTTCCCTTTACAACGAAAAAAGGTCGTCAATTAACAGTGACTATTTCGGGATGGAAACAGATGTTAATGAGAGGAACTAAAAACTATAAAATGAAAAATCACCCCTTTACTTTACTCCAGATTGTTGTCAGAGATCAAGAAAGAAATAGTATTTGGAAACCTATGTGGCTTATTGTTATTGGTTCTCGGCGCGATGAGTTAAGTTTAGTTGATTATTATCAGTGTTATCGACAACGTTATGACATGGAAAATCTTTTTCGATTTGGTAAACAAAGATTATTGATGACATCTTATTTATTGGACTTTGGACAAAAAAAGTTTGTTAGCGTATATTTTACGCTAAACTAAAATCCCAAAATATCGGCTCTGTATCAGTCAATAAAATTGGCTGACAAATAGGGCTAATCTATAGATTCTGAGGAAAACTAAGGAGCTTTTAAGTTTTCAGTTGATTTTTTGCTCCCTTTCTTGATAACATCATGACGAGTTCGTGGGGCTTTTTTGTAACCTTTAATACGTCCGGAAGAAAAACCTCGACGTTTGGGAAATTTGGCGAAAGTCCCCAAGGTCGTAATTATTCTTGAAAAGTCTCTTTGAACTAGACTAGGGGTGATTTTGATGGATTTATTAGTCTTCAAATACTGTTCCCAATCACGGGGTAAAACCACAGCTAATTTTCTGGCAGCCCACAAATTTACATAAGAAAGAAGTGTTAGTTTAAACCAATTTTCTTCATGATGTACATCGGGAGTTAAATAAGATGTCATCAATAATCTTTGTTTACCAAATCGAAAAAGATGTTCCATGTCATAACGTTGTCGATAACACTGATAACAATCAACTAAACTTAACTCATCGCGCCGAGAACCAATAACAATAAGCCACATAGGTTTCCAAATACTATTTCTTTCTTGATCTCTGACAACAATCTGGAGTAAAGTAAAGGGGTGATTGTTCATTTTATAGTTTTTAGTTCCTCTCATTAACATCTGTTTCCATCCCGAAATAGTCACTGTTAATTGACGACCTTTTTTCGTTGTAAAGGGAACATAATGAACTTCATCAGGTTCAGTCCAAGTTTGGTCATCTTTAAGGTCAAATTTATCCCCATACCAACGGGGATGTCCCGAAGTTTTGGCTTGATTTGGGTCCCGAATAAATTGACGATAAAAAACTCGGTCACTTCTAACTCTTGTAATAGTAACTACGTCTTCATGCTTAACTTGTTCCCCAATAAAATCCTTTTGGCTGTAGTCACTATCAGCCACTAAGACAGATAATTTATCAGAAAATAAAGAACTTTGCCAGATTTTTTTTAGTTGTTGATTGCCTTGATTTACTCCTTTATGTTTAGAGGGGACTCGCTCTCATGATAAGGGGACAGCCCAAGGGACTTTTCTGTGTCTATTTGGTCAGGTAAAGCGCAGACAACGGAATAACAATGTCCAATATTAATGGGTTTATTTCCCTTAATTGGATTGGGGTAATGAATAAAGGTTTTATCCGCTAACGTTTCGGCAAACGGTCGTGGACAGGGAGTTGTGTCAATACCAAATAAGTTATAATGTTTTGAAGTGGGAGGAATTGTTCTCGATACCGCTGAAAATAAAGTCTCAATTCTCTGTTCATAATTAGAGTCAGTTTGAGTGGGTAAAAACTCTTGAATTCCTCTATATAAACTGTTATAATCTCTTCTAAATAAAGGATTGAGAGACAATTCAACGACTGAGTGAGCTTGTTGGTTACTGGAGAGGGCATCGAGTAATTCTATAATAGTTTCTTTTCTAGCTTTTAGTCCTTGGAAGAGGTTAGACCTCCACACCAGGAATTCCTCGACAGACGTAGCCGTTTCATTTTTGGTCATTTTTAAAATTTATTACCTTATAAATTAGCGGAATATATACGCTAACATCAAAAGAGGTTGTTTGTTACAGTTAAGGCTAATGTCATCACATTCCGAACTTAAGACCAGTCAAGATGTCCACCTGAGAGCCAAACAAATTAAGAGTCTAATTCGCTCTCTTAAACAGAAAATAAAGAAAATTGAACGGGAAGGGGAAGTAGCACCAGCTAATTGTCATATTATTCGTTATCAGGTTAATGGAAAGGGAACAATCTACTGGTATTATAAACTACAGGCTGCTGAATCAATTTTTCCTATGGCCACTAATAATGAGAAAAAAACCAAATATAAATATTTAGGACGAGCCGGAAGTTCTGCTCATATTGATGCTGTAGAAAAACTCACTAGAAGAAATCTCATTGATGAATTAGAACGAGTCATTCAATCTCTAACTGAAAGCTACTTAGATATCTATATTGGAACCGAAACTGAATGAAGCTACTTAATATTTAAAATCCCCTAAAAAGATGGAAAGAGAGTTTTTAAAATCACCTTAATTCTCTATTTTAGCTCTGGAGATATGTTTAGCGTAAAAATTACGCTAACAATTGTTTTTTATCCAAAGTCCAATCCCGAACTTGTTTGCCTTTATAGCCAAAAACCTGATATTTATCCCCCGTCATGGTACATTTCATCAGATAGGATAAAAAGCCATGAAGCTTGGTTCCTGAATGGCTCGGACCAGTTAAACAACCACCACGAAAACAGGCAGTTTTCATGTCAAAGTAACGCCCATATTCCTGAACTAAAACATCAGCCGCTACTTTAGAAACCCCAAACAAGGAATGTTTACATTGATCAATACTCATGGATTCATCAATTCCTGGACAGTAACCATGATTAGCATCTATTTCCCAACGAAATTCTTGTTCTACTAGGGGTAAATAATTGGGGGTATCTCCATAGACTTTATTAGTAGAACAGAAAATGAAGACAGCTTCTGGACATATTTGACGGGTATGTTCTAATAATACTAGGGTTCCGTTAGCGTTGATAGTAAAATCCATGTGGGGATCTTTCGCTGCCCAGTCATGGGATGGTTGGGCTGCTGTATGAATAATCAACTTAATATCTGTGCCGTAAGTTTTGAAAATTTCTGCGATCGCTTCATTTTCACGAATATCAGCCCCATAATGGATATAGCGATCGCCGTATTCTTCCGTTAGACGAATGCGGTTCCATTCAGTTGAAGCATCTTCTCCAAAAAAGACACGACGCATATCATTATCAATGCCTACCACTGTATAGCCTTTATTGCAGAAAAACTTTACTGATTCTGAACCAATCAGTCCTGCCGATCCGGTTACTAAAACGATTTTCATTGTTAATTTAAAATTGGGAAAACAGTTGATTAGCAGTGTAGGTGACATCCGCCAAAATAACAATAATTAAAAACCCTCACCTTTTATCTGGGGTCAGGGTAAATTAGAATGATTTTCTGGTCATTAACTTAACGAAACATACTACTCACAGAAGTATCCTCATGAATACGCCAAATGGCCTCACCTAAAAGATTAGCCACAGACAAAACTGTTAACTGAGGAAAATGAGCTTCTTCTGGGATAGGAATCGTATTGGTAACAATGACCTCTTCTAATACCCCACTGGATAGACGCTCAATGGCAGGACCAGAGAAAACCGCATGGGTAGCACAAGCATAAACCTGCCTAGCCCCTTCTTCACGGAGTAATTTAGCTCCTTCGGTGATGGTTCCGGCGGTATCAATCATGTCATCCACTAAAACGGCGGTTTTGCCTTTAACATCCCCAATGACATTCATCACCTCGGCCACATTATGGGACTGACGACGTTTATCAATAATCGCTAGGGGGGCATCATCTAACTTTTTAGCAAAAGCTCTCGCCCTAGCTACCCCACCCACATCGGGGGAAACAATGACGATATCAGAGAGATCCTTGGTGGCAAAATAATCTAGTAAAACTGGTGTACTGTAAATATGATCAAAAGGAATATCAAAATAACCTTGTATTTGTGCCGAATGTAAATCCATTGCTAAAACCCGATTGGCTCCAGCTTCGACAATTAAATTGGCCACTAATTTAGCAGTAATCGATTCACGGCCGGCCGTTTTGCGATCGGCCCTAGCGTAACCATAATAAGGAATTACGGCAGTAATTTGCCTAGCTGATGCCCTGCGACAAGCATCAATCATGATCAACAATTCCATAAAATGGTCATTGACCGGATTACAACAGGGTTGGATTAAATAAACATCGCACCCTCGAATTGATTCTTGAATTTGAATATATAGTTCGCCATCAGCAAACCGTTTACGAATCAATGGCCCAATGTCCATACCTAAATAACGGGCGACTTCTTGGGCTAAAGGAATATTAGACGATCCAGAAAACAGACTGAGACGGTTATTATCTGACAAGGAGGACATCGCCAGATTTGGCATTAATATAGGAGTATGACTCACAGCAGACTCTTGACCCTTAACTCATGCAATTCTATCATGAACAACGACCCCCTTTCGGGGGCGTAAAATGTGTAACTATATCCATTCAGATTTATCACTATTTTAATCATACAGAGAGTTAGATGAAAGCAGCGAAATTACAGAGAAATTTAGGCTTTCCTAGAAAAGAGGCAATAATCTTGATATTCTTAACTGAAACTTAATTATTAACTATACTCTAGAGAATCGTGTTATTGTAAGTAGTGTGTGGACACGTAGCTCAGTGGATAGAGCACCAGGTTCCGGTCCTGGGTGTCGGGGGTTCAAATCCCTCCGTGTTCGTATAGTCTGAAAATCAACTCAAGGCCAAACTCGCTTCAGACTCAGGCTAAACCCGGGTAACACTGTTTCCCCAGATAAATGACTGGGATTTTCTAGCACCTCTACTGCTTGCCCTGGACGGTATATCTCTACTCGTTTATTTTTTGGGTCAATGAGCCAACCCAACTTAGCCCCATTCTCCCTATATTCTTCCATCTTGGCTCGCAAGTCTTTGAGGGTATCGTTCTTGGAACGCAGTTCTACTACAAAGTCGGGACACAAAGGGATGAAGCTATCCTGTTGCTCTGGGGTGAGTCCATCCCAACGAGCTTGACTCACCCATGCTGCATCAGGAGAACGGTTGGCTCCATTGGGCAACTCGAAGCCAGTGGATGAGTCAAAGGCTATGCCTTGGGTATCATTGGCTTCAAACCAAACACTAAGTTGACCTGTGATGCTGAGATTACGATGGCCGGTATTTCCGCCTGTGGGTGGGTTCACAATAAGTTCTCCTGTTGCAGTGCGTTCAAGGCGTAACTCACGGTTCGCTGCTGCTAAAACCGCAAACTGTTCTCGGGTTACACGCAGAGCAAGCTCATGGGGAAGTTGAAGGGATAAGGTTTTGGGAGTAGTTTGAACCATAGTTCACCTCATGCTGTAAGATAACATTACTATTGTACAAAGAGGAGAATTGCCACAAACTGAAGAAAAACTTTCCTGCCTCCTGCCTTCCGAGGCAAAAGCCCTCTATCAAAAAATAACCCTATCTCACAGATGGATAGGGTGGTGGGGCAACATTAAAACAAACTAATTGAATAAAAAACATGAATTTATTAAGCTAATGGCGTATAAAAAACCATTAAAAATAGTTGCCTATATTAGTTTTTGTTATTCTTATTTAGAATCTTTGCGACGACGGCTGACTAAAGCACCAGCACCTACAGCTACTAAACCGATAATTGTTCCAGGCTCAGGGGTAGATTGAGATGGTGGGGGAATAAACGCAGGAGGAATGCCAAAAGTATAGTTAGCACTTCCAGCATTAGGACCCGAAGAGGAAATAGATAAACTTACAGAAGCGTCTCCAGACAAAAAGTCACCGTTACTATCTACAAACTGCCCTAAAATCTGTATATTAAGTCCACTATTAGTTTGAGAGGTAAGTCTTGCTACTTGTCCACTAAAGGAATAACGATTACTAGGAGTGGTATTGCCTCCCCAGTTTAAAAAGCCAGGAAGGGCGAAAGGCACAAAATTGGGATCTCCTAGAACCAATGTGCTGAAATCTATAGTAGCAATATTATTAGTGACAGTTGTTAAAAAGGGTGTGAACTCGTCTCCAGTGATACCGTTCATTGTGGCAGCATTGAAGTCATTAGGCAAAGTGGGCGCAGGTGGCGCAGGGGGAGGCGGACCGGCAGGGGTATAGTCCAGGGGGACTGCGTCTACCAGACCCATCATACCATCAAAGTTAAATTCAGTGATGCCCCCTAAATTTCCGTCAAAGTTAACACCACCTAAAGTGGCTCCATAGTTCGCGTTAGCGGCCATTTGGGCTTGAGCAGTCCCTGTCAATAAAACAGTGGATGCTACTGAACCAAAAGCAACTAAAGCCAATCCTTTAAAGTCTAATGGCATTTTGTGACTCCTCGTTAAAGCTTGTGTAGTTTTATGTATAATCATGTCGGTGTGATTACACATTACATACAAGCGCAACTTTTAAAAATTGAGGAGGTTAGTTCCTAACCCCCGTGCATAATTGAGCATCACGGTTGCGGCCGCCGCGTCGCGATCCATAGAACATCCGCACTCACAGCTATGCACCCTTTCAGACAACTCTTTTTTCTTTTTCTTACCACAATTAGGGCAAGTTTGCGAAGGAGCTATTTTGATAGGAACTTCAACAAAAACACCTCCGGACTCTTTCACTTTATACTTGATGAGCTTGGTTATATTACTTATACCTACATCAAGTAAATTGCGATTGAGTCCGGTTTTTTGCTTCTTGCGCTTACTTCCTTTCTTAGCCTTGCGAGTCATCGCTTTTATATTTAGCTTTTCGGTAGCTACCAAGCTATTACTGCTTACAATTTGTGTAGATACCTTATGTTGCCAATCTTGTCTCTGATTGGCAACTTTATTTTGTAGTTTACTAACTTTTTTACGAGCTTTCTTCCACCGCTTAGATGCTCTAATTCGCTTCTTCCTGTTAGGGGAACGTTTGCGTCTTAATTGACGAGACGCTTTAGTTATCTTGTCTTTAGATTTAGCTAAAAACCGAGGATTCTCAATACCTGTTGAATCGTCAAAGGTTAACGCTCTTAACGTCCCAAAATCGACACCACAAGCACCTGTTCCCGTCTCTCTAGATACCTCGCATTTAATCGTGATAGAACAGTACCATTTGTGGTTTTTCCAGACAATCGTACAAGTGGTAGGTTGACCCCAAGTTCGAGCCTTTCCTCGCATTCGGATTTGACCTAAGTTTGACAACTCCAAAGCCCCGTGAACTCCTGTTGTATGGGCTTTCCATCCTGATTTAGCAGGGTATGTCCACCCTCGGTATCTTTGGAAACTTTTGAATCTTGGAAACTTAGCTAGTCCTTGGAAAAACCTTTGGAAAGCATAGTCAACCCTTTTGCAAGTTGCTTGCAGTGCTTGAGAACCCAATTGTTTATATTCAGTCCAGCACTCCTTGAATTCAGGAAGACAGTTTTGTTGGTCGAAATAACTGATGCTTTTACCAAAATGTCGATATTCAGTTATCCGATGGGACAAACAGGCGTTGTACAAGTATTGGTGTAATTTACGCCAATCATGCAATGTCCTTTCCTGCTTTTTTGTCGGATATAACCTGAATGTCACTCTTCTGGTGGTTAGCATTTTTCGACCCAATCAACTATGATAATCAGTGTAAGTCACCTAATGCAAGATGTCAACCTCACTAAACAAGAGTTCTCACTGCGCTTATGCTATTCACCTTCATATTATATTTATTACTAAGTATAGACGAAAAGTATTGACCGCAGAGATGATAAAACAACTTGAAGAATATTTTAAGGTTTCCTGTGAAAAACAGAAGTGTGAGTTATTGGAATTTGGAGCCGAAAGCGATCATTGTCACTTATTGGTATCCTTCCATCCCAATAATAATATTTCTATTTT
Organism: Crocosphaera watsonii WH 8501; assembly: GCF_000167195.1. Lineage (GTDB taxonomy): Bacteria > Cyanobacteriota > Cyanobacteriia > Cyanobacteriales > Microcystaceae > Crocosphaera > Crocosphaera watsonii. Next base: position 33,518 of record NZ_AADV02000021.1, read on the forward strand.
TGTCAAAAATATAAAATCTTCCTCAAGTCGTCTTCTTCGTAAGGAATTTAAGATAGAGTTATCAAAGTTCTATTATAGGGTTTGCTGAATAAAAGCAAAACCCTATTCTTTAAAAGGTTACACCCATATTCGCGATCGCAAAAAAGATCAGCTTTGTCGGCTACAAACCGCTATAATTGGTAGAAACACCTCCCAGTTGTTGGTCAAGAACAAATGTATCGAAAAGAGGAGCAACCTTTACCGCCCCCAGAAAAATTTGAATTACCTTTCGAGGGCAAATTGTCCCCCAATAATCGTTGGGTAATCATGGCAGAGTTGATACCTTGGGATGATTTTGAGGAAGAATATGCTAAACTTTTTTTCAGCAGAAAAAGGTGCGCCAGCCAAACTATTTAGAATGGCATTAGGGACATTAATTATTAAGGAAAAATTAGGAACAAGTGATAGAGAAACTATAGAACAGATTAGAGAAAATCCCTATCTACAATACTTTATAGGTTTAAATTGTTATCAACAAGAGCCACCACTGGAATCTTCAATGCTAGTTCATTTTAGGAAAAGAATTGATGGAGAATTGATAAACAAAATCAATAAAAAAATAGTAAAAAGAGAAATAGACAAGAGTGATAAAGAAGTAAAAAAAAAGGATTGTCTCCAATAAAAAGGAGAAAAAATAAAAAATAAAGGTAAACTAATTTTAGATGCGACTTGTGCGCCAGCAGACATCAAATACCCAACGGATTTAGGCATACTAAATNCAGTAAAGCNTTAGANACGGGTNCCAGGCTAGTTATGTCCCNCCACCCTCTCTATCTCTATCATATCAG
>NZ_AADV02000020.1 GCF_000167195.1 Crocosphaera watsonii WH 8501
GAGAAGGATTTCTGGAATCCGAGAAGTAGGACCGTTCCGGCGAAATGTTTATCGGAAGAAGTCCATTCAACTGCCGAGAAAATGGTTTTCGAGCGACCAACAGGCAAGAGCGAAATCCAATGTGATGGTCGTAAATTATCGGTCAAGTAACTTCAATGCGAGAAAGATTAGAGCAGAACAATTGGATGTAGGTCGGGACTTTATCCGAGGAGTAGATGTTAGTTGGGAGGAATTCTTTAAAACTAGCGACCGCCCAGAAGTAGAAAATTATGGTCGTCAAAATGCACTAGAATTTGAATGGTTATCTGATAATAATTTGAGAACTCGTTCCTATCGACAAGCTATTACAAAACATCCTCAAACTGGAGAAATGGTATTTTTTAACCAGATTCAGTTACATCACATCTCATTTTTAGAGCCATCTATTCAAGAATCACTATTATCCTTATTCGGTGAAGAAAATCTACCGCGTAATGTTTATTATGGAGATGGTTCCCCCATAGAAAAGTCGGTTATTGACGAAATAACAGAAGTTTATCAAAGGTTAAAGGTGACTTTTTCTTGGAATAAAGGAGATATTTTAATGCTTGATAATATGTTAACGGTTCATAGTCGAAATCCCTATATTGGCTATCGAAAAATCCTAGTAGCGATGGGGGAAATCAATAATAAGAATAATATAAAAGGAGGACATAATGTATAAAAAATAAATGCTTCATTTATGGGATTCTTCAGACTTATTGGGTACACACTATTTCTGGCTTATCCCTTAAAGCTTTCCTCTTTCTGCCACACAAGTATAAATAGGTTTCATATACTTTTCCAAACAACTTATTAACAACACAATCACACATTTAAAAAAAAATGACAGAATTAACAACTAATGAAGGTTTTAGACTATCACCACAACAAAGACGTTTGTGGTCGTTACAAAAACAATCTTCTCCCTGTAAAGTTCAATGTACAATTCGACTAACAGGTGATATAAATCTCTCCTGTTTAAAGTCAGCAGTAGGCACGATCATTAAAAAACATGAAGTTTTAAGGACGAAATTTTATACTCAACCTGAACTAAAATGGCCTCTACAGGTGATTAGTGATTCTGATTATTTTTCTTGGTTTGATATTGATTTAAGTAATAAAAAGACTGAAGAGCAAAAAGAATATATAGAAAAAATATTGCTAACGGAAAGACAAAGTAATACCGATGTTATTGTTAGTGCTTATTTATTCAATTTAGGTAAAGATGAATATTTACTGTTATTTAGTTTTCTAGGAATGAATGCTGATACAATCACTTTAAATAATTTAGTATCAGAAATTGGTCAAGATTATGTCGCTAATCTTTCTAAAAATGATTACGTGACTGAGGAGAATGATGTACTTCAATACCTGCAATTTTCTGAATGGCAAAACCAATTACTAGAAGATGAAGAAGAACCAGATAATCAAGCAGGTAAACAGTATTGGAGTGAGCAAAGTTCTGAACCCTTAAAAACTTTAGTCGCCCCTTATGAATATAAAAATGAGAAAAATAAATCTGAATTAGATTATAATTTTGTTAACAAGGAAATTCCTTCATCTATTGTTAACAGTCTTCTTCAAGTAGCTGATAAGCATGAAGCATCAATTGAGAGCATTTTATTAACAGCTTGGTCTTTACTAATACGAAGAATTACTAATCAAGAAGAGTTGATTATTGGGACAGCTTTTCATGGAAGGGAATATGAAGAGGTAGAAAACTGTTTCGGGTTGTTGGCTAAATATTTACCTATTAATATTTCTCTACAATCTCAAGATAAATTAACAGAGATTGTTGCTCAGGTACAAGAAGCGATCGCCAATAATATTGAGTGGCAAGATTACTTTAATTATTTTGAAAATTTAGAGGATACTAATTATCCAGTGGGATTTGAATTTGCTGAACTACCGCATAAATATATTGTTGCTGATGTTAGTTTTGCAGTTGAACAATATTATGTTTGTTTAGAGTCATTTGATATTAGTCTTAATTGTTATCAGGATCAAGATAAAATTTTGACTAACTTTTTATATAATTCTAATTATTATGAAAGGAAACAAGTAGAATACTTAGCAGAACAGTTTTTAACATTATTAGAAAGTCTCATTAATAATTCTGAACAAACAATATCACAGTTTAAAATTATCAGTGATCGCCAGGAAGAACAGTTATTAGTTAAATTTAATCAAACGACTAAACAACATCATCAAGGAACCTTATGTCTTCATGAACGATTTACGCAGCAAGCAAAACAAACACCAGATAATGTTGCTGTTGTATTCGAGGAGGAAAAATTAACGTATAGAGAACTCAATAATCAAGCAGAGAAATTAGCTGATTCCCTACAACAGTTAGGAGTGGAACCAAATGTATTAGTGGGAATTTTTCTAGATAGGTCTCATCTTTCCATTGTTGCCATTTTAGCAGTTTTCAAAGCAGGAGGGGCTTATTTACCATTAGATTCAAAAATGCCAGAAGAACGTTTGCATGGGATTTTAGAAGATGCTCAAGTACAAGTTTTATTAACAGAAGAAAAACTAGCTTCTCGTTTACCATCAGAGACAGCACAAGTATTATGTATAGATTCTCAACCCACCACTGTTGAGAAGTTCCAAAATAGCGATCAAAATCTTACGCCTAACGATCTAGCTTATGTTATTTACACCTCTGGTTCCACTGGTAAACCCAAAGGAGTTGCAGTAGAACATCGTCAACTATGTAACTATTTTAATAGTATTATTGAGCGACTAGACTTACCCGAAACAGCTAGTTTTGCCACGCTTTCCACTTTCTCCGCTGATTTAGGCAACACAATTATCTTTTCTGCTTTGTGTACAGGGGGATGTTTACACATTATCGCTCAAGAAAGGATTACCAATCCCATAACCTTAGCAGAGTATTTTCGTAACCATCCCATCGACTGTTTTAAAATCGTTCCGTCTCATTTGAACGCACTTTTAACAACAGTTAATGCTGAAGATATCTTACCCTCTAAATTACTGATTTTAGGGGGTGAATCTCTGAGTTGGTCTTTGGTCAAACAAATTCAGGAACTACAACCAAATTGTCGTATTTTGAATCATTATGGACCAACAGAAACAACCATTGGTGTACTAACCTTTAAAGTCCCACAAGAAGAGCATCAATACGCAGCAACAGTGCCTATTGGTCGTCCCCTTGATAATACCCAGATATATTTACTTGATGAGTATTTACAACCGGTTCCCCTGTTAACACCTGGAGAAATTTATATTGGTGGGGCCAACCTGTCGCGAGGTTATTACAACCGTCCTGAACTAACCGAAGAACGCTTTATTATCAATCCTTTTGATCAATCAACTCGCTTGTATAAAACCGGTGATGTGGGACGATATCTGCCAGATGGTAGTATTGAATTTTTAGGAAGAAGCGATCGCCAAGTCAAGATTCGTGGTTTCCGTATAGAGTTAGGAGAAATCGAAGCTGTTCTATCTCAACATCCATCTGTCAAACAAGCGGTAGTTACTGTACCAAAAGATGAAAAAGGTAATCAGCGATTAGTTGCTTATGTGGTGTTAGGTTCTCATAACACTGACCACTTACAAGACTTTATGAGGATAAGACTACCTCAATATATGGTGCCTCATCGGTTTGTCACCCTCAAAACCATACCTGTTACTGCCAACGGAAAAATAGACTATAAGGCATTACCAGCACCAAAAGAGGAAAATGATTATGTTGCGCCAAATACTCCCCAAGAAGAAACATTAGCAACAATTTGGGCTGAAATTCTCGGGTTAGAAAGAGTTAGTATTGATGATAACTTTTTCCAGCTAGGGGGTGATTCAATTATAAGTATTCAGGTCATCTCCAAAGCAAATCAGATGGGGTTGCAACTCACTCCGCAACAGTTGTTTGAGTATCCAACAATTGCACAGTTGGCAGCAGTGGCCAAAACCAGGGAATCTATCAAAACTGAAACAGGTCCAGTAATTGGAGAAGCACCCCTGACCCCCATACAACATTGGTTTTTTGCTCAAGAATTGGCTGATTCCCACCACTGGAATCAATCAGTATTTCTAGAGATAAAGCAAGGTTTAGATTTTCAGGTATTGGAGAAAGTTGTCAAACAATTGCTTGAACATCATGATGTACTACGACAGCATTTTGAAGAAACAGAACAAGGTTGGCAACAAGTTAATGTTCCACCTGATGAGAGAGTACCAGTTTCAAGAATCGATTTATCAGGGGAATTAGCAACTAACCAAGAAGAGACAATAGCATCTATAGAAGCGGAGTTACAAGCTAGTCTTAATTTATCTAGTGGACCATTAATTAAAGTTGCTTATTTCGATCTAGGCCAAGACACTCCAGGGAAACTATTGATAATCATTCACCATTTAGTGGTTGATGGTGTATCTTGGAGGGTTTTATTAGAAGATATGCAAACCGCTTATCAGCAACTTAGCCAAGGGGAAGAAGAAATTAATCTACCAATAAAAACCACATCCTTCAAACGATGGGCGGAAAAATTAAACGAATTTGCTGATTCTTCAGATGTGCTTAAGGAACTAGAATACTGGCAGAGTCAAACCCCAAACCCCATTATTTCTTTACCCACGGATTTTTCCTTTTCCCAAGAGCAAACAGCTAATACATTAGCTTCTGCAAGAACCATATCAGTTTTACTAACTCCTCAAGAAACTCAAGACTTACTCCAAGAAGTTCCTAAAGCTTATAATACTCAAATTAATGATGTATTATTGACGGCATTAGTTCAGTCTTACTGTCAATGGACGAAAGGTAATTCACTTTACTTAACCTTGGAAGGCCATGGACGAGAAGACATATTTTCCGATGTCAACTTATCGCGCACAATAGGTTGGTTTACCACTCACTTTCCTGTTCTTCTCAGCTTAGAAAGTGCTTCATCTCCTGGAGATGCTCTTAAAACAATTAAAGAACAATTGCGGAGAATTCCTAAAAATGGCATGAACTATGGCCTTTTAAAATACATTAACAAAAATAGTCCTTTTAAAAGCACACCTCAACCTGAATTAAAATTCAACTATTTGGGTCAGTTTAACCAGGTATTTCAAGAAACTTCTATTTTTCAACCGACTTCCAGAAAGACTAAGCTAGACCGTAGTCAGCGAGGGTCTCGTAGCTATTTACTAGAGATTGACGGTTTAGTAGGTAATGGACAGTTCAAATTTAACTGGACTTATAGTCAGGATATTCATGACTCCAATACCATTGAAAGTTTCGCAGAGAACTTTACCCAAGCACTACGTAACATAATTGCCCATTGCCAAGATCCAGAAGTAGGAGGTTATACTCCTTCAGACTTTCCAGAAGCAGAAGTAAGTCAAACAGAACTTGACCAACTACTTGCCAAAATTGGTCAAATAGATGGGTAATAAATGTTGATATTCTCATTGCCTAATAAAGGCAGTGAGTCCTAACTCCTACAAACTTAATTTTAACCTTCCCTAACCTTGAGATTTCCCAGATGAAAACAGACAACATCCAAGACATATACCAACTTTCGCCAGCACAGCAAGGATTACTTTTTCATACTCTTTATGCCCCTGAATCAACTGCATATTGCGATCAGTATAGAATAGGCTTTAAAGGTGATTTTAATACTTCAAATTTTGAGAAAGCATGGCAAATAACAACCGAACGTCACGCCGCTTTTCGTACCTGTTTTTTCTGGGAAGAAGTCAAAGAACCAGTGCAAGTAGTGTATCGAAAAGTGACACTAGAAATAGAGAATATTGACTGGAGAGACATTGATGCAGAAACGCAAGAAGAGAAATTAGATATATTTTTAAAAGCTGATCAACGTCGCAGTTATGAACTTTCAAAACCGCCTTTAATGCGTCTAGTGTTAATTCAAACAGATGAAGATGGTTATCAATTTATTTGGAGTAACCATCATATTCTCTTTGATGGTTGGTCGCGATTTATATTGTTTAAAGAAGTTTTAGAAATATACCAAGCATTAAATAATGGGAACCCAATAAAACTCCAAACCCCTTTCCCTTACCGAAAATATATTGCTTGGTTGCGAGAGCAAAATTTATCTGAAGCAGAAGCTTTCTGGCGACAGGAACTTCAAGGCGTAACTGCATCCACACCCTTAGTGGTAGATAAATTAACCAGTAGTACATCCGAGACGGAAGAATATATCGAGGAGGATGTTGTCTTATCCCTAGAAAACACAGAGAAACTTAAGGCTCTGGCACAACAAAATCAATTAACCATCAATACTCTGATCCAAGGGGTTTGGGCTTTATTGTTGAACCGTTATAGTGGGGACGATAATGTTATTTTTGGGGCAACTACTTCTGGTCGTCCCATCAACTTACCAGGGGTAGAATCAGCCGTTGGTTTATTTATTAATAGTTTGCCAGTACGGGCAAAGGTTAATCAAGACGATTTACTTATACCCTGGTTGAAAACACTTCAAACCGAACAAGCAAAGGCTCGTCAATATGAGTGGTGTCCGATGGTACAAATTCAAGGATGGAGTGAAATACCAAAAGGAATACCATTATTTAATAGTTTGGTTATTTTTGAAAATTACCCCGTAGATACCGCGTTGAGTCAAAGAAACGAAAACTTACAAATTGCTGATTTTAAAGTTATTAATCGAACAAATTATCCTTTAACTATTCTCGTTAGCTGTAAGAAACAGTTATCCTTCAAAGTTATCTATGATCTAAGCTCTTTTGCTCCTGCTAATATTAAGCGGATGTTGGGACATTTGCAGACATTATTATCAGCAATGCTTGCTAACCCACAACAATGTTTGTCAGATTTACCTTTACTAACAGAAACTGAGCGACATCAATTACTTTATGAGTGGAATAATACAAAAGTTGAGTATTCCCAAGATCAATGTATCCATCAATTATTTGAAGCTCAGGCAGAAAAAACACCCCATGCAGTAGCAGTAGAGTTTGAAGACCAAAAATTAACTTATCAGCAACTCAATACAAAAGCTAATCAACTCGCCCATTATTTGCGTTCTTTAGGAGTCAAACCAGAGATATTAGTCGGAATTTGTGTGGAACGCTCTTTAGAGATGGTGATTGGACTCTTAGCCATCCTCAAAGCAGGAGGAGCTTATGTTCCTATCGAGCCAACTTACCCAACTGAGCGTATTCAGTATTTGCTCGAAGATTCCAAGGTTGCGATTTTATTGACTCAAAACCATTTAACAACAACCTTACCTGAGTATCAAGGGCGTATTATTTGTTTAGATACAAAGTCTGAACTGATGTCAAATGGGGGTAAACAGAACCTTGTTAGTGAATTATCAATCGATAATTTAATCTACATCATTTATACTTCAGGCTCCACAGGAAAACCAAAGGGAACCATGAACACTCATCAAGGAGTTGTTAATCGTTTACTTTGGATGCAGGATACTTATCAATTAACTACAAGAGATCGAGTCTTGCAAAAAACCCCCTTTAGTTTTGATGTATCTGCTTGGGAGTTCTGGTGGCCATTGATGACGGGAGCTTGTTTAGTTGTTGCTCAACCAGAAGGACATAAAGACCCCACCTATCTTATTAAGCTGATCAAAGAACAACAAATAACAATCCTTCATTTCGTTCCTTCAATGTTGCAAATTTTTCTTGAAGAAGCTGATGAGGAATCATGTAGTAGTTTGAGAGAAGTATTTTCTAGCGGAGAAGCACTGACAGTTGCATTGGAAGAAAAGTTCTTTAGCCGTCTGAAAGCAGAATTACACAATCTTTATGGACCAACAGAAGCAGCTATTGATGTCACCTTCTGGCAGTGCCAAGCCAATAGTCAACGCTCAAGTGTACCCATTGGTCGTCCTATAGCTAATACTCAGACATACATTTTAGATGTTAATTTGCAGCCTGTTCCAGTGGGTGTACCAGGAGAATTGTATTTAGGAGGTGTACAATTAGCACGGGGTTATCTTAATCGTCCAGAATTAACGGCAGAAAGATTTATTGAGAATCCATTTAGGGAAAACTTTGGCTATTCGCGTTTATACAAGACAGGAGATTTAGTTTGTTATCTACCCGATGGCAATATTGAGTATTTAGGAAGATTAGATAACCAAGTTAAAATACGAGGTCTGCGTATTGAATTAGGAGAAATTGAAGCACAAATCGCTCAATACGAAACAGTTAAAGAAGCCGTAGTGATAGCCAGAGAGGAGATAGCAGGGGATAAAAGATTAGTCGCTTATCTTGTTCCTCAAGAAGAGTCAACAGTTAACTCCAGTAAGTTGAGGAAATTTTTAAGAGAAAAACTGCCTAACTATATGATTCCCAGTGCTTTTGTAACATTAGAAGAATTACCTCTAACACCCAATGGCAAGATTGATCGTAAAGCCTTACCTGATGATATTGGAACACAAATATCATCAGATGAGATAGTGCTTCCCTCAACACCTATTGAGAACTTATTAGCAGGTATTTGGGCTGAAATATTGGGGATAGAAACAGTAGGGATTAATAATAACTTCTTTGAATTAGGAGGACATTCCTTAATTGCTACTCGTGTAATTTCTCAAATTCGACAAGTATTTAAAGTAGATATTCCTATTCGTTATTTATTTGAAAAACCCACTATTACCCAATTAGCAGAAGAAATTGAGAAAGCAATTAAGTTAGATACCCCTATCGAAGTAACCAGTATTAAACGAGTATCTCGTGAACAAGAATTACCCCTATCCTATGCCCAACAGAGACTATGGTTTCTTACTCAATTAGACCCTGATAGTCCTGCGTATAATCTTCATTTTTGTCTTCGTCTCTCAGGTCCACTTAACATAGACGCACTGTCAGCAAGCATTAATGAAATTGTGAAACGACATGAAGTATTACGGACGAATTTTACTGCTGTTGAGGGTCAACCCTTTCAAGTCATAAATCCTGAGTCTAATCTCCCCATTCCAATGATCGATTTAAGGGATTTTACTCCATTGGAACAGGAAAAGGAGATATATCACTTAGCTAAAAAAGATGTATCACAACCGTTTGATTTAGAGAACTCTCCTTTATTACGAGTAACTTTGCTGAAATTAAATACAGAAGATCATGTCATATTGCTAACAATGCACCATATCATATCAGATGCTTGGTCTATGGGAGTATTTGTTGAGGAAATAGCCCAATTGTATCCATCATTTTCCGCAGGAAAAACCCCCACACTTGCAGAATTGCCGATCCAGTATGCAGATTTTGCTGTTTGGCAACGCCAATGGTTACAGGGAGAAGTTTTACAAACCCAGCTTGATTACTGGAAGCAACAATTAGGAGATACCTATACTCCGTTAACATTTCCTCAGTCATCTTCTGGTTCAAAGGTTAAAACAAATAAGGGGGCAAAACAATCCTTTATGTTGTCAAAAGACCTAACCGAAGCTATCAATTTATTGTGTCGTCAAGAAGGGGTAACCTTATATATGACCCTGCTGAGTGTCTTCCAAGTGTTACTCCATTATTTTACAGGTGCCGAGGACATTCGTGTTGGTTCACCAATCGCTAATCGTAATCGAGTTGAAATTGAAAAATTGATTGGATTTTTTATTAATACTTTGGTTTTACGTATTGACTTATCTGGGAATCCTAGTTTTCGAGAACTATTAGTACGAGCGCGCAAAGTTACCTTAGACGCTTATGCTAATCAAGATGTCCCTTTTGAAAAATTAGTAGAGGAACTACAACCAGAAAGAAATCTCCATGATAATCCCCTATATCATGCCTGGTTCGTTCTCCAAAATACACCAACACCGAAGGTAGAGTTATCTGATTTAACCCTCACATCCTTTGACATTGAAAAGGATGCGGTGCGACACGATCTACTTTTGGGAATGTCGGAAACTTCAGAAGGGCTTGGTGGCGAATTTAAGTATAAAACTGACTTGTTTCCTGAGGCGACTATTGCTCAATTCATTGAACATTTAAAAGTAGTTTTACAACAGATTGTAGAGCAACCAAATACTACTATTCAGGAAATTTCTACCATGCTAGTTAAAAAAGATGAACAACAACAACAAATACAAAAACAAAAACTTCAAGCAAAAGAAATTGACAAATTAAAAACAATCAGGAGAAGAACTATTCGGAGCTAAATCAACTTCAAATCTGAGTTTGGTATTGAGATTTAATCTTTTTTTAATACAATCAGAGTTTTAAAATACCAAAACCCTTACCCCATAAGTAGTCGGACATAAATAAACAGCACTGTATTAAGAAATATTAATCAGTCTAAAAACCTTATCTTTTACCTGTTCGCCGTTCCCTGTTCCCTTGCCTGACAATTAACTTTAAATATGTCTGACTACTTATCTAACAAAACTAAACAATGAAACCACTATTGAGAAAATTTAACAATGAACAAAGTAGATTTTAAACAAAAGCTCAAGAAATTAGGGACAGTTAGGCGTAAATCTATCAGTGTGTCCCAAGAGGATTTAATTCGGACATCTTATTTACAATCAGATGATTCTCTTCCATTAGTTGTTCAACCCAAAGTTGCTGCTTTAAACTTGGCAACTTGGAGTGAGCATAATCGAGTTTTGATTGAGAATAAATTATCAAAACAGGGAGCAATTCTTTTTCGAGATTTTCAGTTAAAAGATGTAATTCAATTCCAAAAATTTATTCAAGAAATTTCTGAAAACATACTGGAATATTCTTATCGATCAACACCCCGTAGTAATGTTTCAGACAAGATTTATACTTCTACTGAATATCCCGCTAAGCATCATATTCTCCTCCATAATGAGATGTCTTATTCTCGTAAATGGCCGATAAAAATCGCCTTTTATTGTATCAAGAAAGCTAACGAAGGTGGAGAAACTCCTATTGCTGATAGTCGTAAAGTTTTTGCCCGTATCAACACAAAAATTAAAGAAAAATTTATGGATAAAAAGGTAATGTATGTGCGAAATTACGGGGCAGGATTAGATTTAACCTGGCAAAACGCATTTAATACTAACGACAAATCAGAAGTTGAAACCTATTGTCATCAAGCAGGAATTGAATTAGAATGGCGTGATAAGGATAATTCTGATGTTGACCTAAGAACTCGTCAAGTTTGTCAAGTCATTACCAAACATCCTAAAACATTAGAAACAGTTTGGTTTAATCAGGCTCACTTATTCCATATTTCCAATATAGAACCAACAGTTCGTGAACAACTTTTGGCAAATTTTCAAGAAGAAGATTTACCCCGCAATGTTTATTATGGGGATGGGTCTAAGATTGAGAATTCTATATTAGAGGAGATTCGAGAAATCTATCAACAAGAATCAATCATATTTCCTTGGCAAGAGGGCGATGTATTGTTGCTAGATAATTTGCTTTATGCTCACGGAAGAAGACCATTTAAAGGTTCACGTCGTGTGGTTGTAGGAATGGCTAACTAGAACAATTATTCCTCACATCTTGCACCTGACCTTGAATAATCGATTTTCACTTAAATGATAAGGTATTTTATCGGTTTTCAAACTTTTTAAAATCGTTTTATCGATACTCAAAAAAGCTTGGTGTAAGATGTCAGTATCAGAAAATTTATTCTTAATTTTACCAGGTATTTATTATGGAAAACGAACAACTACAAGGTTTTAGATTATCACCTCAACAAAATCATATATGGCTTTCCCAACAAAATGAGAATATATTATCTCATCGTGTTCAATGTGCGGTAACAATTACGGGAGATTTAGATGTTGAGGTATTAGAAACTGCTTTACAAAACATTGTGGATCAATACGAAGTTTTCCGAACTCGTTTTTCCTGTCTTCCTGGAATGACAGTCCCTTTACAAATAATAGCTGACAACGAAAAAGTTTGTATTAACAAATTAAATTTAGTTGATTTGTCTCAGGAAGAGCAAGAAGATATAGTTGAATTAACATTTACTAAATTAAAAGAAAAGTCTTTTCAATTTGAGGAGAGAAATCCTTTACACATAGAACTGTTAACTTTATCAACAACAAAGCATACATTAATATTGAGTTTATCGGCCTTAATTGCAGATAGTTTTTCTCTCAGGAATTTGGTAGAAAAAATTAGTTGTTTCTATGAAGCTTGTTTGAGAAATCAAGATATTATTGATGAACCCATTCACTATGTAGATATTGCTGAATGGCAAAATGACCTTTTAGAGTCACCAGAGTCTGAATTTGGGAAAGAATATTGGCTCAAACAAAACATAAACTTAAGTGATAACTTGTCACCTTGGTTTGAAAATAAACAAGGTCTGACTTCACCACTTAAAACTATTGATTTTACTTCCAATATCAATAGTGAACTACTTCAGAAAATTGAATTATTAACTGAGATATATAATGTTAATCAATCTAACGTTTTCCTAGCTTGTTGGCTAATCTTACTTGGAAGAATTAGCAACCAATCTGATATTTTTATTGGGATAGGTAGCGATGGGAGGAAATATGAGCAACTAATGGAAGTATTAGGACCTTTAGCTAAATATCTACCCCTTTCATATCAATTAGAATCAGATTCAAAATTTAGCCAAGTCTTAAAAAATATCAATGAATTAGTTGAAAATTCCTGCGAAACGCAAGAATATTTTGAGTGGGCAAAAACAGAAAATACTGAACTCTTTTGTCCAGTTGTTTTTGAATTTGAAGAATTTCCAGAAGAATATACTACATCAAACCTATCTTTTTCTTTTGAGCAGCAATATTCTTGCATTGATAATTTCAAACTGAAATTGTCTTGTTTGCGGAAAAAAGAAACTCTAATTACCAAATTTTATTTTGATTCTAGTCGATATAATGCTGAAGATATCAAAACTGTATCAGAACAGTTTCAAAATTTATTGCAAAGTGCAGTTAAAAATCCCGAAATTCTCATTGGCAAGCTAGATATTTTGAACCCTAACCAAAAACAAAAATTCTTAGTTGAGTTCAATGATACAGAGAAACAATACCAACCAGAGCAATGTATTCACAAACTATTTGAGGAACAAGTAAAACGTAAACCTGATAAGGTTGCTGTTGTATTTGAAGAACAGCAATTAACTTACAACGAATTAAATGTAAAGGCTAATCAATTAGCAAATTATTTACAGAATCAAGGTATTAAGCCAGATAGTTTAGTAGGAGTTTATTTAGAGCGATCGCTCTTATTTGTTATTGCGATACTCGCTATCCTTAAAGCAGGTGGAGCTTATCTTCCCCTAGATCCGGCACTGCCAGCAGAAAGTGTAGTCTATCGAATAGAAGATGCTAAAACACCCATAATTATCACACAAGAATCCTTACTGAAAAAAATTTCTGACCTAGAAAAACAGACCATATCTATCGACAAAGACTGGGAAATAATTGCAAATCAGAAAACTAGTCCCCCAGAAAATGATGTTACCAGTAAAGATTTAGCTTACGTGCTGTTTACATCTGGTTCCACAGGTAAACCTAAAGGTGTTGCTGTTGAGCATCGGCAACTTTTTAACTACATAAATGCTATAGAAGATAGATTAAATCTTTCAGTTTGTAGTCAATTTGCTTTAGTTTCTACCTTTGCCACCGATCTAGGTAATACCGTTATTTTTCCGGCTTTATGTGGTGGTGGATCTCTTCATATACTTTCATCGGAAATTACTACTAACCCCGAAACCTTTGCCGAATATTGTCATCATAATTCCATCGATTGTCTGAAGATTGTCCCCTCTCACCTAAATGCTTTGTTAACCGCTTCTCATCCTGAAATAGTATTACCAAAAAAACGATTAATTGTTGGTGGTGAAGCTTGTTCTTGGCAATTAATTGAAAGAATTAAAACATTAGCCCCTCAATGTTCTATTTTTAATCATTACGGGCCAACAGAGACCACTATCGGAGTCTTAACCTATCCAGTTAATCTTCAGCAAACTATTAACCATGCTAAAACTGTACCTATTGGTCGTCCCATTGCCAACACCCAAATTTATGTTTTAGATTCCTATTTACAACCGGTGCCTATCGGTGTACCAGGAGAATTATATATTGGGGGCGCAGGAGTAACTAGAGGTTATCTTGAAAGACCGAAACTTACCAAGGAAAGATTTATTGTTAATCTTTTTGAAGACTTAGAGCAAGTAGTTCCTCATCAACCTGAGTTAGATATTAATAAATCCAGAGATAACTTGTCAAAATCAGAAGTATTCAAGCCTGATAATCTGCTTAAAAAAGTCCAAAATTATAACTCCGAATTTGTAACTTCTAACTCGAAAATTCAAAACTCTAACTCTGAACTTGTAACTTCTAACTCCGAAGTTCAAACTGCCAACTTAGGTAGTCAAAGTCTGTATAAGACAGGTGACTTAGTCCGCTACTTACCAGACGGCAATATAGAGTTTATTGGACGAATTGATAACCAAGTTAAAATCAGAGGTTATCGTATCGAACTAGGAGAAATTGAGGCAACACTGAGACAACACAATGGTGTTAGGGAATCTGTCGTACTATCTCATGAGGAAGAATCAGGGAATAAGTATTTGGTAGCTTATGTCGTTCCTGAAAAGCAATTTACCCTGACGACGGCTGAGTTACAAGGGTTTTTACAAGATAAATTACCATCCTATATGGTTCCCCCAACCTTCATTTATCTCAACGCTTTGCCACTTTTGCCCAGTGGAAAGGTAAACCGCAGGGAATTACCAGCACCAGATAGCAGAGCTAATTTGACAGGAAATTACGTGGCACCTCGTACAGCTAATGAGAAAAAACTAGCTGAGATTTGGGCAAAAATGCTTCAACTCGAACAGGTGGGAATTTATAATAACTTTTTTGAGTTGGGAGGAGATTCCATTCTCAGTATGCAGATTATCGCCAAAGCTAACCAAGCAGGGCTACAATTAACACCGAGACAATTTTTTGAATACCAAACCATTGCTGAATTAGCAGCAGTGGCAGCTACTAATAAAAAGATCGAAGCAGAACAAGGATTAGTCAATGGTTTAGCACCTCTTACTCCCATTCAACACTGGTTCTTTGAAGAGAATTTTATTGAGAAGCATCACTGGAATCAATCAGTTTTCCTCGAAGTGCGAGAAAGAATTAACCCCGATTTGCTAACAGAAGTGTTAAAAGAATTACTTAAGCATCATGATGGCCTGCGCTTACGCTATTCTTTTGAGGAAACTGGTTGGCAGCAAACTTATGCTGACTTTGATGAAACAGTGCCATTGACTTGTTTCGATTTCTCAAACTTATCTAAGTCTGAGCAACAATCAGCGATTACCACTAAGGCCACAAAATTGCAGAGCAGTTTAAATCTAACTGAAGGGCCTTTACTACAAGTTGCTTTATTTGACTTAGGAAAAACTCAGTGCCAACATCTACTAATTATTGTTCACCATTTGGTGGTTGATGGGTTATCTTGGCGTATTTTGCTCGAAGATTTACAAATAACGTATGGGCAAGTTAGCCAAGGGGGAGCTATCGAATTGCCCCTGAAAACAACCTCATTTAAACATTGGGCGCAACGATTACCAGAATATGTCCAGTCTCAATTATTACCACAAGAATTAGATTACTGGTTAACCCAGATTCCCAGTGAAACTGTCCCTTTGCCTGTCGATTTTCCTGATGGGAATAACACTCTTGCTTTGGCTGAAACAGTATCAATGACTTTGAGTCAAGAAGACACACAAGCTTTATTAAAAGAAGTTTCAGGTACTTATGAAACTCAAATTAATGAGGTCTTATTAACAGCTTTGGTGCAAGCTGTTGAACCCTGGATTGCTTCTCGTTCACTATGTATTAATTTAGAAGGTTATGGAAGGGAAGAAATCTTTGATGATGTCGACTTATCCCGTACTTTAGGCTGGTTCAGCACTATTTTTCCAGTGTTTCTCGATCTTAAAAAGACAACAGACATACAAACTGCTCTAGAGTATGTTAAAACTCAACTGCGGAGTATTCCCAATCATGGTATAGGTTATGGTTTGTTGCGTTATCTGAGTGAGGAACAAGGGGCATTTTTGCGAGAGCGAATGCCAAATCCAGAAATTAGATTTAATTATTTAGGTCAATCTGACCAAGTATTCGATGATTCCGCTTTATTTTCCCCTGCTAAAGAATTTACCGGCGCAAAAAGAAGTTTACTGTCTCATCGTAACTATTTACTGGATATTAATGGAATTGTTGCAGGGGGCCAATTAGGAATAAGTTGGACCTATAGCAAAGAAATTCATAAGAGAGTTACTGTGGAAGCGATCGCTAACAGATATATGGAGAAGCTCAAAGAAATTATTACTTATTGTCAGTCTAGATCCCCTCAAAAAGATTCCTTAGCATCCAATAGAATCTTATCTACTCCTCAAACAAAAAATCCTTTAACAACTGGGAAAATTACCCTAGATGTTTTAAATGCTGAAGCAGTATTAGATCCTAAGATCCAGCCTGAAACCTCTTTTAAGTTTGTGGAGGAACCATTTAATATATTTTTAACGGGGGCAACAGGGTTTGTCGGAGTTTTCTTACTCTATGAACTCCTACAACAAACCGATGCTACGGTTTATTGCTTAATCCGAGCTACTGATATTCAATCAGGAATGAATAAGCTGAAGCATCATCTTGAATCTAATCTTCTATGGCACGAATCCTTTAGTAAGCGTATTGTTCCAGTGATTGGAGATTTATCTAAACCGCTTTTAGGTCTTGGTGAGAAACAGTTTCGCATGATGACTAATAAAGTTGATGTAATTTATCATAATGCGGCTTCAATTAATCTTGTTCATTCATACACTGCTTTGAAAGCATCTAATGTTTTAGGGACTCAAGAAATCCTCAGATTAGCCAGTCAAGTAAAAGTTAAACCCGTTAATTATATTTCAACTTTGAGCGTTATATCTTCTCGGGATCATGCTCAGGTGAAAGAAATTCAACAACTGTATAACTTTGATCATCAAGGAATTCCCTCTGGTGGTTATGCTCAAACTAAGTGGGTTTCAGAAAAGTTAATTACTATTGCACAAAGTCGAGGAATTCCTGTTTCTATTTATAGATTAGGACGAGTATCAGGCCATAGCAAAACTGGTGTCTGTAACAAAGATGATCGTTTGTATAGAATGATTGTCGGTTTTATACAGATGGGTTGTGTACCAAATTCCAACACTGTTGTTGATATGACCCCTGTAGACTACATCACCAAAGCTTTAATTTATTTATCGAGGAGAGAACAATCCCTGAGTAAAATCTTTCATTTATCGAATCATCAGCCCATTAACTCTTTTCAGCTTTTTGACTGGATACGTGAGTTTGGTTACTCAATTGAGCAAATATCTTTTGAGCAGTGGCAAACAAAATTAATGAGTGACTCCGAAAATGGTTTAGATAATCCACTGTATCCTTTAATTCCCTTTTTTGCTGGGAAGAGTGGCAAAGCTGCTCTTAAACAAGCGTCCTCCGAACAAACTGCCCACAGAAAATCATCCAACTCTCGATGTCAGAACACAGCCGATGGACTAGCAGAATCTTCCATTGTCTGCCCTCCAGCAGATGCAAAATTATTGAACACCTACTTTTCTTATTTAATTAAAAATGGTTTTTTGAATCCTCCCTCTCGTTAACGAAGTCCCCAAATTAGGGACTTCCATAATAATAATCACCGGATCTCAGATCCCGATCGATCCCTATTTTCCACCAGTTCAGAACATAACGAAGAAACCGATGATTATTTACTGGGATCTTCCTCAGAGAGAGTGGCGATCATTCGTTTTTAATTGAACTGACTCAAACTGAAAAGTAAATGATCACACTGGTTATTAAGTGAACAAACGTGCATATTAGGATTCAATCTGTTTTATTCCGTTTTAATGCTCACTCTTTATACCCTACCCATTCGTAAACTTTTTCAAAATAGAGACACACAAAGATGATGATTTCAGGAAAAGCAACAAGAGAAGGAACCCAACGTTACAAAGAACGGCACATAAAAAATTGTCATTCAAATTTCTTTCATGAAGTTGGGGAACTCACTCTCAGTTCTATTGGCCTGGGTACCCTTACTCCCCCATTAAATGAGCAGATTTATAATTTGCTCACTAAAGCAGTTGAAGAATCAATCCGCAATGGAGTCAACATGATTGACTCTTCCATCAGCTATGCTTATGAGCAAGCAGAACGTAGAGTAGGAGAGGGTATTCGCAATCTTATTGAGTCAGGAGAAGCATCAAGGGATGAACTAGTTATTTGTACAAAAGGAGGGATATTACCACATCCAACAAAAAATCGAGTTGAGTGGTTTGCTCAGAACTATATTGAGCCGAGTCAGTTCAGTATCAAGAAAACTGATCTTGTAGGAACTCGGTACTGTATCCACCCAGAATACCTTCAGGATCAACTGGATCGCAGTCTTGATAATCTTGGGGTTGAGACTATCGATATTTATTATATTCATAACCCAGAAAGACAGCTATCAAAATTTTCGCCCGATGTATTCTACAGTAAATTAAGAACTGCTTTTGAAGTAATGGAGGATGCCGTTGCATCTGGGAAAATCGGGGCTTATGGTATAGCTACTTGGGAAGGATCTCGTCTCCCTAGAACTGCTCGTAAATACATAGATTTAGCAAGAATAAAGTCTGTCGCTCAAGAAGCAGCAGGGAACAAAGAAGACAAACTCAAATTTATTCAACTTCCCTTGAATATGATCAGGCTAGAACCTCTCCTTTTGCCGACTCAGACAATTAATGGAAAAGCAGTTTCCATGTTAGAAGCGGCTTCTCATTTGGGCATTTTTCCAGTAGCCAGCCATTCTATTCATAAAGGGAGAATTGCTCAAAGAATTCCGGAAGATATCATTTCTGCTTTTGACAATAACTTTTTAAATGATTATCAACGCGGACTTCAATTTACCCGAAGTACTCCTGCTCTTGCCAGTGCGCTTGTGGGTATGACAAAACTAGAACATATTAAACAAAATTTAGCTCTTAAGGAGGTTTCATCCATTGAAAGAAAGAATTTCCGGAATATGACTCATTCAATTGAAGGAGCGTTATTTTTTCATTATAACTTTAGGCTCTTTTCCCATTATATCAAAACTATTTGGTAAAGTGAAAAATGCCTTTAAAAAAAGAAAAATCAACTGACATAACTATGCTATAGTCTATTGCTGGTTCTAACCCCGGATTTCTCACAAATTAATTTGAAAGCCCAATCCAGAGATGAAAAATGATAATTTTTAGGACTAATAGAAATTTTGAATATAGATGAATAAAAAAATTGACTTTGATTATCCAAAAGTTGAGTTTAAGAGGGAATAATTAGGGTTTGCTGAATAAAAGCAAAACCCTAATTATTCCGATAATTCTTTGTAATTCGTCTAAGGCTCCATCGGCTGGATCTACATTAGATGAACGAAGTTTAGCAACTAATAAATGATGCCCACAGAAAATATATAAAGGAGCATAACATACTCCGTGATAATAACTATTAAAAAATGCCCCTTCTTGATTACCATGTACTTGGTCATCCGTGACATCCATATCTAATATAATACTTAAGGGAGGTTTTTTATAAGACTCTAAAAAAAATTCGACAAAAGATTTTTCAATGGCTTCAAAGTTGGGTTCTATTTTATGATAACGACTCGTTTTTTGGTCGAGAATAGTCTCAGGACAATATTCCAATCTATTAATTGTACTTTTTCCAGCTAACCATCCCTTTTTATCTTCAAGTTCATTAAGCTTTTCTAAAGCGATCTTAAGGGCAGGATCGTGACGTAATTTATCATGGTCATTGACATCTTCATAGCCTAAAATAATTCCATAAAGCCTTTGTGCTAATAACTCATGAACGGAATGATCTACATAAGATTGATGACGATGATCTTGAAAACAGTTACCAAACTTCTCGGTAATTCCCAGTTTTTTATCCAACTCAGCTATCCAGACAATCCCCGCATCTGAAGTGATTAGTCCCCCATCAAAATTAGCGATTATTTCTTTTCCTTTCTGTTTACTAGAGTTGATTACTTGACGAGGGGTTCGGGGATGACTGGGACTCATTAAATCAGTTTAAGGTAAATTGCTTTAATAATTAAATTATAGCATATTTTATTCTAACAATCTAGTACTATTAGAGATTTTATTAATAATTTTTTTGGAAAAATGAGTGATTGATTTATCTTTTCATCTTTGTCTAATTCGGGTTGATTTTAACTTAAAATCTGACAACAGACTGTTGGTTGGGGAAATCTGCGATCGCTCTGTTCAAACCCACTTCCTGTAAGGCTTCTGTGTTTGGCGATCGCAGATTTTGTGAGAAATTCGGGTTTAGCAACTCCAGGTATTTTAAAGGAACCTTCTCCTTGGGTTAGAGTTGAAAATTATGCTGATTTTTCTATTGTCTATCAAATTGGTTTATTTATAGATAATTATGAAACAATGTTGAATATTCGCAACGATTTTGTTATTCGTATTTGGTATGCGGCGAAACGATATCATTTAACTATTCCCTATCCTATTCAGACAGAATATCAAATGAATGTGGCAGAAATGCCCAAAGCAAACCCCATGCAGCAAGTAACAGAAGTAATGCGATCTCTACCGAATTTTGGTAATGTAGCTGCGGAAAGGTTTATTGAAGAAGAAAACGCCAGTAATATTCGCTATTATGCCCAAGGAGAATGGGTATTTGCAGAGGGAGAAAGGATTTTAGGATTATATTTAATTTTAAATGGTCATGCCACTATTTTAGTGAGAAATAATCAGGGAGAAAACCAAGAAATTGCCTGTTTAGGAAAAGGGGAATTTTTTGGGGAGAAAATTCTCCTCACAGGGGAATGTAGTGATGTTTCTGTCATCGCTTTAGATGACTTAGAAGTTGCGGTATTATCCCCTGAAGTCGTGGCTACTTTATTAGAACAAATGCCTAGACTATCTCAAGAGTTTAGTGAGTTATTAGAAACAAGAAGAAAAGAAGTCATCAAAGCAAAAAATAAAACTCAGGAATTTTAACACCCCTATTTTGGGATCTGGAAATTACGTTAAACTAGAATAGTTAAAAATTTTCACTAAAACCTTTAAACAAACAATGGATCTCACTGCTTTAAGAGAAAACTATACCCGTAACGGTTTAACTAGAGATGATTTAAAAACCGATCCCTTTAAACAGTTTGAAAAGTGGTTTCAAGAAGCCACAGAAGCAGAGTTACCAGAACCAAATGCTATGAGTTTAGCCACTGCTTCTGCTACTGGGGAACCCTCTATTAGAACAGTTCTGTTAAAATATTTTGATGAGGATGGATTTGTCTTTTTTACCAACTACGAAAGCAAAAAAGCGCAACAAATAGAAGAAAATCCTCAC
The DNA here is from genome assembly GCF_000167195.1 of Crocosphaera watsonii WH 8501. Taxonomy (GTDB): domain Bacteria; phylum Cyanobacteriota; class Cyanobacteriia; order Cyanobacteriales; family Microcystaceae; genus Crocosphaera; species Crocosphaera watsonii. The sequence continues at coordinate 21,327 of NZ_AADV02000020.1, forward strand.
GTTGCTTTATTATTTTTGTGGCTTCCTTTAGAACGTCAAGTAAAAATCCAAGGAACTGCTACCAAAATTCCTACAGCAGAGTCCTTGAATTACTTTACCAGTCGTCCAAGAGGCAGTCAATTAGGGGCTTGGTGTTCGGCACAAAGTTCCGTTATTTCCTCACGAAAACTGTTAGAAATGAAGTTTGAAGAATTAAAGTATAAATTTCAACATGGGGAGATCCCTTTACCTTCTTTTTGGGGAGGATATCGAGTTAAACCGAAAAGGTTTGAATTTTGGCAAGGACGACCAAACCGTTTACACGATCGCTTCTCTTATACTTTAAAAGAGGAAACAACCTGGGAAATTGCTCGTTTAGCCCCCTAATTATCCATTGTTCATTGTGAATTCAGACCAAGCAGGATGGGCAAATAAAGAAGCAGCTACCCTTACCCCTCTTAGTTGATTTAAGAGGGGAAGATGGCCAACTGGCGCACTCATATCCCAAGTAAATTGATTAGGGTATTGAGTCCAATTATTATCATTTTTCCAGCCAATTTTTGGCCATAATTTAGGAAAGTCTTTCCCCACGGATAACCATAACTTTCGTTGTACAGAAAAGCCAAATTTTCCCTCTGAATGCAACCGCCATAAGTTATCAATGGTTTGTAAATCCGTTGTAGGAAACTGGTCTACTTCTGTAAAATAAACCCATTTACGCTGTACTGCCCCATGTCCAGCTAATTCACACAAGAGACGACGGGTGAGGGTATCTGCGTCTTGAAACTTTTGTTCAACTAACAATTGATTCAGGGGTTGATAATCGAGATTACGTTGAGAATTAAGAGGTATAATACCATCAGGAAAATGGGCTTTAATAAATTCTTCTGTAATGGGTTCTTTTAATGTATAAAGCTGCCCATAGACTTTACCTCGTACAATATCAACTTCATTAACATCCGATGTTTGTAGAAACTTCATTAATACTTGCCAACCTTCTTCTCTAAGTGCGATTAATTGGGGAATTAATTGAAGTTGGTCTTTTTGTTTCCCGTTAATAAACTTATCTGTCAGTTGGGAAAGATTTTCGTCTGTATTTTCGATTGTAGCGGTTTGCTGGTTAGTCATAAAACTATTCTGGGAAACTAACAGTAATGCTTTTTATTGTTTAGATCCATATTAGTTAGCTAACATAAATCTAAAGTTTTATCAAGACCACTGTGTAATAGGAAAAAAGGACAATGATCACTCATTGACCGCTACTAATATTATCTCAAAAAGAGGCTAACTTTAGAAGCCAAATCATCGATTAATTTAAGTCATGACCCAAAATTTCGGGTTCAGTAAGTTCGTCTGACATTTCTAAAACAGCGCGGATCACTGGTTTCATCAGAGAAGGATCTCCCTTTTCATCATCCTCAAAACGACAACGTTTTGCCCTTCTCGAAACTTGTTCCACAATACGATAACGGTTTGAAGCCGCACTCATCAAGCGATGGGCTCGCTCCACCATTTCACCAGAACTAACAGAAAAATCTCTAAGCATTGTCATTAATCACTCATAACCGCCTCCTTGACACTACCAAACGAGGGTAAAGAACAATGGAAGAGGAGGATAGGGAAAGATTAATATCTATGAGGCAGAAAGTGAAGGGCTCTCCCTTATTTATGGTGATCAGGAAATTTTACCTGATCGTAGGGTGGGTTAGGTGCGGATTTGATTTTGATAAAAACTTATGATGTTTTTATTCGCACCGTAACCCACCATTTTAAATATGTAGTCTGTTGTACTTTTTACACCACACTGTCGGGAGAGCCATCCTAAACAGCTAAAATCAGCAGAAAACTGGGAAAAAGCCATTTATACAGAAGCAGAATTTAATTTTATTAGAGGTGAATGGACTCCCAAAGATAAAGCAGCAAATGAAGCCAAAATCCAGGAAATTAGAGACTTAAACTAATTGGATCTGGTGGGTTACGGCGAGTTAACCTATCAATAATTACTATCAACTCCTAATTATCGCCTAACCCACCCTACGCAAAGGTTTAACGTTTAGCTGTAGGCCGATGCACTCCCCACCTTACTCGGTCAAACTATACATCAACTCTTGAACACTTGGGATGCAGCAGCAATACCAGCACCAGAAGTGGCTCCCTGATGACCTAACTTTTGTAATGTGGCTTCTAAAGCAGCGATCGCAGTTAACACATCTCGTTCACTGACAAACCCTAAATGGCCAATGCGGAAGATTTTCCCTTTGAGGTGATCTTGTCCACCAGCTAAGGCAATATCAAATTCTTTTTTCATGGTAGAACGAATAGCCTCTGCTTCAACCGTAGAAGGCATAACCGCAGTAACAGCGTAACTAGCCACTTCATCGGCAGCAAAGGGGGATAACCCTAAACCTTTAACCGCGGCACGGGTGGCTTGGGTTAAGCGTTGATGACGGGTAAACATGGCTTCTAACCCTTCTGCTTTCATCATCTCTAAAGCCACTTGTAACCCATACATGAGGTTGACTGGGGGGGTAAAAGGGGAACTACTTTTATCCGTTGCTTTTTTGTAAGCCCCTAAATCTAAATAAAACTTAGGTAAAGTAGCTGTTTCGTAGGCTTTCCAAGCTTTAGGACCAACAGCTACAAATCCTAGTCCGGGAGGGATCATATAGCCTTTTTGGGAGCCTGAGGCCACCATATCGAGTCCCCATTCATCCATTGGTACATTGACAGCACCTAAACTGGTGACAGCATCCACCATGATTAAGGCTTCTCCGTGTGCCTTAACATAGCTATTGATGGTTTGAAGGTCATTGAGAACCCCTGTAGAGGTCTCAGAATGGGTGATAATAACCGCTTTGATGCTTTTATCGGTATCGGCTTCTAACTTGGTTTTAAAGGCTTCTGGATCGAGGGGTTTACCCCATTCTGCGGTGATTTCTTCTACTTCTAAGCCAAAGGCACGGGAAATTTTTCCCCAACGTTCCCCGAACTTGCCGTTATTCCCCACTAAAACGCGATCGCCAGCACTCAAGAAATTGATAATTCCGGCTTCCATGGCCCCAGTACCACTGGTGGTTAACATGAGGACATCGTTTTGAGTCTGATGAAGCCATTTGAGGTTTTCGGTAATTTCCCCAATAATTTGGCTAAAATCTCCACTACGGTGTCCAATGGGATGTTTAGCCATTGCTAAAAGAACACTCTCAGGGACAGGGGTTGGCCCTGGAATCATCAGCATATGTTTATCTTGCATTCAGTCTTTACTCCTGCTTCTTTTTTCTCGATAGATCAGCCCCTGTTTTTTCCACAGAGATAGGTTGCTGCCAAGAATTAATTGACCTGTTCCTTTCCAGACTAAAAAAATCCTCGTCTCCTATGGGTTTTTTTAAGCATTAATTCAGATTTTGTGACTGGGGAGAGGTGATTATCCTATGAAGGATGAGAAGATAGCCAAGCAGCAATTTGTGGAGTTTGACTAATAATAGTTTTCAATGCCTCTAATTTAGGATAATTTTTAAATATATCTTTTGGGGGTTCATAGGGGCCAAACGGTTCCTTAATGTAGAAAGATACTGAGTCATCGGTCCAATGGGAGGCATAGGGATCTAAAGTATCTAGCAGGTCAAATACAGCTAAATCTGCCCAAGTTATTGAATCAGTAATCAAAGATGATGAACTTTTGTTATTAGAAATTATTTGCTCAAAGGTGTCAAAATGTGATGGCAAAATAACTTTAAAAAATTCATCAAGTTTTTCTACTTTTTCTTGGTCAGAGCGCATAGTCATGACAAACTTTCCTTCTTTGGTTACTCGATCAACATAACAGCCATAAAATAAGTCTAATAAGTCTCGCCAAGCATCAACAACCATATCAGATAAACCAGCTTCAATGTCATTTGATGGGTACAAATCAGCTAATTTAGCAGCATAACGAGCCATGGCACAAGATTGGCCGATGATCTGATCGTCTACCATAAGCACTGGTAGTTGCTGAAAGGGCAGTTTTCCTCCATCTCTCATTGAAAGATATTCAGAAAAAGAAAGTCTTTGATCGCTAAAAGGTATTTGACCATAAACCAAAACAAGACGAGTTAGTTCGGCTCTACCTTTACCATCATTGAAATAAAATACAATAACATTTTTGCTCATTTCCCTCTCCTCTTTAGCAACGAAAAATTAATACAAAATTAATTAAATTAGCTTAATTTTACTGGCTCAAAGCCTTCAAAAAACTTTGCATACTAGCGAAAATTCCTCCTTTTTTCGGTTGAGGTTGATTGCTGTCATCTTCTTCCCCTTTTAAAGCATTATTAACTAAAATATCTAAGGCTTCTCCCATGGGTTTTTGCCCTTGTTCGGCAATTAATTCATAACCATCTTCTTTTTCTAAGAATACTAACCAAGGGGAGGGATAGGAACGTAATACCACCACATCGTCTAAAGGACGAAAATAATACACAGATTCTAATGTACTAATAAACCTGTCTCGTAGTTGACGGGCTGCGTAACCAATGCCCACAATAGAGACATCTTCTAATTGAGGAATTAGCAGAATAACGGGGCGATCGCCGGCTAACTCACACAATTTTTCCACCGTTTCTACTTCCACTGAAGAGGGACAAACTAATAAAAAGATTTCATCGGCTTCAGAAATTTTCCTTTCTATACCTGTTGCTCGACTGCCTAAGTCTGTTACCCGAAAAGGGGTTTCTCCCCAGTCTCTTCTGGCTAAGGCCGCGGCCCCAGTGTCGGGAAAAATAACTTTTAACCCTGATTGTTGCCCTTCAAATAAAGTGGTAAACTCTAGAGCCAATGCTTGAGCTTGTATGGCAATTTCTGGGATAACAATTTCTAAACAAATACGTCCAACTCCAGATTCTAGGGCAATTTTCGCTGCTTCTTTGGCTTGGGAAACTGCTTGTTCTAAACTGTTGGGAACTTCAACCATGATGGGGTTTTTCAATAATGGACAATGGATAATGGATAATGGATAATTGCCTCTTCCTAAAAGAGAAGAGGATTGAAAAAGAGGAAATAGTTGATTTTTTCTCCTTGGAAGGAAAGGTTTTCAATTGAATTAATTAAACCTGAGTGCGGAATTCGGAGTTAGGAGTTCCGAGTAGGGGTCAACGGCCGTTGCCCCCTACATTGTTAACGAAAGAATCAGTGTTTGAAACTTCTGATTTTGATGAGTTGTCTATAAATTTCCTTATATCGAACTCAAGTTAATTAATTATCAATTATCCATTGCTAAGAGGCGATCTCTACTCTTATTGTACAAGAGTGAGCGACAATGGAAAATAGATAGCTTGATAGTAAGAGTAAAATAAGATGATTATTGGTATTTTAGCGATCCTTTCTGCATCCGCAGCGGCCGGCATGAGAATTGCGTTACCTTTATTAATTGTGGGCTTGCTTCGTAGTGATTTATGGTCACAAGTTCCTTTACTTTCTGCCATTCCGCCTCCAGTTTTGATTGGAATTTTAACCAGTTGGTCTTTGTTTGAGTTATTTGGTTCAAAAAAGTTATTAGGACAGAGAATTTTACAGATTATACAATTGATTTTTAGTCCTTTGGTGGGCGGTTTATTAGCGGTTACTGTGGTTAAAATAGCTAATTTAGAAATGAGTCCTTTATGGTTAATTGGAGTTATTGGGGGATTATTAGCTTTGGTTTTAAAATTAGTCCAAGTTGGGTGGTTTTTTCGCTTAAGAGGTTTACCTATATGGGTTATTTTTATTGAAGATATTATTTGTATTTTATTAGTTTTGTTTACTTTTGATGCCCCACAAAATGGGGGCTTAATTGCTTTGCTGTTGTTATGGATCGCTATCAGAAGTTCAACTGCTTGGCGCAAATGGTATCAGCAAAGTAGTCAAGTTTCTGATACTGATAACTGAATTTAACTTTATCTTCTTCCCTGGTTAAATAAAATCTTTTTAGATTCTTCTGTAATAGTTGCTCCCGTTTTCAAGTTTTTAGATATTTCATAAGCTTTTTGTACAGCCGGACGATTTTGTACAGCTTCAAACCATCTTTTAAGATTAGGAAAATATTCTAAGTTTTGCTGTTGTTGTTGATGGGGTACTATCCAAGGATAAACTGCCATATCGGCAATTGAATAATCCTTTGCGATATATTCCCTATCCTGTAAACATTTATCTAAAACCCCATAAAGTCGTTCCGTTTCTTTGACATATCTATTAATAGCGTAGGGTACTTTTTCTGGAGCATACTGACTAAAATGATGATTTTGACCTAACATGGGTCCCAGTCCTCCCATTTGCCAAAATAACCACTGCATAACCTCCATTTCCCCCCGTATATCTGTAGGTAAAAATTGGTTGATTTTCTTGGCTAAATATAATAGAATCGCCCCCGATTCAAAAATACTAATGGGTTCACCACCATCAACAGGTGAATGGTCAATAATAGCAGGAATACGATTATTAGGAGAAATTTTCAGAAAATCAGGATAAAATTGTTCTCCTTTGCCAATATTAACTAATTTAATATCATAGTTTAATTGAGCTTCTTCTAAAAAAATCGTGATTTTGTGGCCGTTGGGGGTTGTCCAATAGTAGAGATCAATCATAATTATTTATTGTCACAACACACCCGAAATTGTACCTCATTATGTAATAATTTAGGTAATAATTGTGCAAGCTTTACCAGATTTGTTTGATTATATAGCAATCACCGAATGATTCATGAGAACATCAAGATCCCCCCTTCAGTTCCCCCCTTAAGACCCCGTCGTTAACGACGGGGTTTGGGGGTTAGGGGGGATAAGTTTCAACATTAATTCTCACAACTGATAAATGATTGCTATAGTTATCAGAGTATCCTTGAATGGGTTGCAATGGATAAGGGTGCAGAAAGTGGAAGAACGAAAAATCTCCCTAACGTCCTAACCACAATGCGTATTGCTATAACTGGGTTCAGAAGAGGTTAACAAACATTAACCTCCCCAAAAAAGTCTTAGATTAGAGACTGTTTGTAAAGAAAAAATGATCCCCCTCAATCCCCCTTACTAAGGGGGACGTTTTATCATTTCCTCCTTTTAGTTCCCCCCTTAGTGATCCCCCCTTTAGTTCCCACCTTACAAAGGGGGGTAGTGGGGTAGTGGGGGGATCAAGAGAGTTAAGATTGACTTAACAAACACTCTTCTTAGACTTTAACCGTTATTAGCTTTATTTTGTTTCTTTTGAGCTAATTTACGCTTAAAAGATACACCAAATCCAACTACTTATATTTTCATGTAAACGTTTAGTTTTTAGCAAAAGTATAGACTGGTACTTTAGTTAGAGTCTATAGTAGATAATGAAGGAAACCTATAGTTATTAAAAAGATGGAAACCATAACCATTCCCAAAGGATTCAAAATAACTCCCCAACAATTTGAACAACTCGCTACCCGGATTTCTCACAAATTAATTTGAAAGCCCAATCCAGAGATGAAAAATGATAATTTTTAGGACTAATAGAAATTTTGAATATAGATGAATAAAAAAATTGACTTTGATTATCCAAAAATTGAGTTTAAGAGGGAATAATTATATTAACTTTTGATTTTCTCCACGATAAATAAGACTAAATGAAAGTATCAGTCAGTCAACAACTTATGATAGATATCTTTTTTAGAAAACAACTTATTCTACTTATCCAGTATTAGGAATAGTTTTAATTCTTTTGTTAGCAATAGACAAAATATCTTGATAAGGACAAGCACTAGCTATAGCGATAATAATTCTTCTACAACTAATCTTTATTCTGGCTCCCAACTTAAGAAGATTTAGACGTATTCTTCCCACAGTTGCTTTAGCCAATGAAGTTTTTTTTAAACAGTGTTGACGAAAAGCATTTATGAGAACATAAGCCCAGGAATGTATCCATAATCTTAGTTGATTACTTTGAAATGTTTGAGTTGAAGTTCTATCAGCTAACAAGTCTAATTGTTGTTCTTTAATCCGATTTTCCATCTCGCCTCTCGGACAGTATTTTTTTGTATAAAGTTTTGAGGGTGGAATTTTTGAAGCGGGCAAAGATGTCACCACATGGCGCATTTTTAAGCCATCACTTCCATAACAAACTTTTGTCACTACTCTTCTTTGACAACTCCATGACTTTTCTGTTTTATAACGAATAGAGCGATACCAAGTAGAAATTGGTACTAATTTTTTAACTTCTTCTAAATCTTCTTTTTTCTGAAATAAACTATCCATTAATTCAGTTATTGGAGCTAGTTTTTTTTCATATTCATGTTTGGCTTTTTCAATTACATCATCCGCTCGTAACTTAAGAACGCCATTTATTCCCATAGCTATAACATAATCAACTAAAGGCTGATTTTCACAAAAATAGAAGATTTCTTCACGGGCATAGGCACTATCACCCCTAACTAGGATATGAGTCTCTGACCATTTTTTCTCTAATTAGTCCGATAATTCTTTGTAATTCGTCTAAGGCTCCATCGGCTGGATCTACATTAGATGAACGAAGTTTAGCAACTAATAAATGATGCCCACAGAAAATATATAAAGGAGCATAACATACTCCGTGATAATAACTATTAAAAAATGCCCCTTCTTGATTACCATGTACTTGGTCATCCGTGACATCCATATCTAATATAATACTTAAGGGAGGTTTTTTATAAGACTCTAAACAAAATTCGACAAAAGATTTTTCAATGGCTTCAAAGTTGGGTTCTATTTTATGATAACGACTCGTTTTTTGGTCGAGAATAGTCTCAGGACAATATTCCAATCTATTAATTGTACTTTTTCCAGCTAACCATCCCTTTTTATCTTCAAGTTCATTAAGCTTTTCTAAAGCGATCTTAAGGGCAGGATCGTGACGTAATTTATCATGGTCATTGACATCTTCATAGCCTAAAATAATTCCATAAAGCCTTTGTGCTAATAACTCATGAACGGAATGATCTACATAAGATTGATGACGATGATCTTGAAAACAGTTACCAAACTTCTCGGTAATTCCCAGTTTTTTATCCAACTCAGCTATCCAGACAATCCCCGCATCTGAAGTGATTAGTCCCCCATCAAAATTAGCGATTATTTCTTTTCCTTTCTGTTTACTAAAGTTGATTACTTGACGAGGGGTTCGGGGATGACTGGGACTCATTAAATCAGTTTAAGGTAAATTGCTTTAATAATTAGATTATAGCATATTTTATTCTAACAATCTAGTACTATTAGAGATTTTATTAATAATTTTTTTGGAAAAATGAGTGATTGATTTATCTTTTCATCTTTGTCTAATTCGGGTTGATTTTAACTTAAAATCTGACAACAGACTGTTGGTTGGGGAAATCTGCGATCGCTCTGTTCAAACCCACTTCCTGTAAGGCTTCTGTGTTTGGCGATCGCAGATTTTGTGAGAAATTCGGGTAGAGGAGTTGCCGAATTTCTTCTTCAAAAAAATTGTTCTCAAACGCAACAGAACAACGGAGGGGCATTTGTTCCAAGGTCATGATGGCTTTGTAGATGCCTTCTAACCAACTTCTGGCATTGCGAGGAGAATAGCTACTAATCCAATAATATGCCTCTTTGATGCCTTGTTCTGCTTCAGGTTGGATGATAACTTGATATTTGTTGCTCATTAGGTTTAGTCTAACTGGTCAAACATCTCATTAAAAAAGCTTTCTGCGGTTCTTCCTTGTCCTTCTTTCATTTGGTCGAGTCCCCGTTTTATTCCTTTAAGGGTTTCAACAAGTTCTGCTGCGTTGAGTAAAGCTTGATAAGACTCAGCATCCTGTACTACAAGTTCTGCTTTGCCGTTAACAGTCAAAACAAGGGGATGTTTAGTTCGTTTAAGGTTTTCAACAAGTTCGCTAGTATTGCGCTTAAATTCAGTGAGGGAACGAATATCTTTAGTCAGGTCAAGCATGGTTTAACATTGAATACGCATTTAATTCTATGCTAACTCTTAGCAGATGGTTTTGACCTGGAGATAAAAGAAAAAGCCCTATTTCTCTTAGAAATCATCAAAAATATCTAATTGTTCGATCAACTCCTGTTTATTTTTGGTGTTTTTTGTAGGATTAACTTTGGAAATACCTTCCCGTAATCCTAAAGCAATTTTACTGTGTTTTTCTATTTGATTCATAACTTGTTTTGCTCTATTAATTACAGAAGTAGGTAAACCAGCTAATCTTCCTGCTTCAATACCATAAGATTTATCCGCACCTCCGGGCCTAACTTGATGTAAAAAGACAATTTCATTGGGTAATTCTTGAACAGTAACTTGATAATTAGCTATATTAGTAAGAATAGAAGCAAGTTCATTTAATTCATGGTAATGAGTAGCAAAAATTGTCCTTCCTTGTATTTCTGTTCCTAGATATTCCGCCACTGCCCAAGCAATAGAAAGTCCATCAAAAGTTGCAGTTCCCCGTCCAATTTCATCTAATAAAATTAAAGATTTTTTGGTTGCATGATTTAAAATATTAGCTGTTTCGTTCATTTCTACCATAAAAGTTGATTGTCCCGTTGCTAAATCATCCACCGCCCCCACACGGGTAAAAATGCGATCGCTAATGGCTAATTTTGCCCTTGTTGCAGGGACAAAACTACCGGTTTGCGCCATTAATTGAATAAGTCCAACTTGTCTTAAATAACAGCTTTTTCCACTGGCATTAGGACCTGTTAAAATAATTAAGTCTGGGTTAATTTCTCCTTGATTATCCCCCATATTCGTTGAGTTAGGGACGAATAAACCAGCGCCTAAAGATTGTTCAACTACGGGATGTCTCCCGTCCATAATTTCTATGATTCTACTGTCGACAATTTCGGGGCAACAATAACCCTGAAAAACAGCAATCTCTGCCAACCCTGATAAGACATCAATGGCAGCCACAGCTTTAGCAATTTCTCGAATTTCTTGGGCTTTCTCTGCAACTTTTAAGCGCAATTCTACAAAAATTTCATACTCTAATTTATTGAGATCATCTTGTGCAGTTAAAATGCGGGTTTCTCTTTCTTTTAATTCAGGAGTAATATATCTTTCTTCATTGGTTAAAGTTTGTTTTCTAACATAATTTTCTGGTGCTTGTTCTGCTTTACTTCGAGGCATACTTAAATAATAACCAAAGGTTTTATTATAGCCAACTTTTAGGTTAGTAACTCCTGTTCTTTCTCTTTCTGTAATCTCTAAATTAGCTAACCATTGACGATCATCTTCTAAGCGTTGACGCATAGCGTCTAAATCACCATTAATCCCATCCCTAATTACACCGCCATCTTTTAAATGTAAGGGGGGAGACTCTACTAAATGATCGATAACATATTGACCTAATTTCTCTAAGTCTGGGGGAACATTTTGTAGGGCTTTTAGATAAGGTGAATCACCTTGACTCGCTAATTCAGCTAATTCTTTTAACTTGACTAATGACTCCGCTAGTGATAATAAATCTCTAGCATTAGCTGTTCCTGCACCAACTCTGCCACTAATTCTTTCTAAGTCATAAATACTACGGAGTAATTGTCTTATATCTTGTCTTAAAGATGGATTTTCAATTAATTGTTTTATGGTATTTTGTCTAGCAACAATTCCTTTAATATTCAATAATGGTTCTAATAACCAACGACGTAAAGCACGACCTCCCATTGCTGTACAGGTGCGGTCTAATGCCCATAATAAGGAACCATGAAAACTGCCATCTCTCACAGTTTGAGTTATTTCTAAATTACGACGGGTTCGGTAATCTAAAATAAGGAAATTAACTTGACTATAAGTACGTAAAAGTTGTAAGGGAAATTGATGAGCTTTTTGGGTATCTTCTATGTAATCTAATAAACCGCCAGCTGCCCTAATAGCTAAGGGTGAATTTTCACATCCTAACCCTTCTAATGATCTTAGATGAAAGGTTATTAATAGCTTACTTTTAGCTTCATTTAACGTAAAAGGACTTTGCGATCGCAGGGAATAACAAAAACAGTCTGGTAAGACATCAGCTAAATATTGAGACTTCTCTCCGGGGCGTAATAAACTATTAATATCGGGGGCATTAGTAGGGATTAAAATTTCTGCTGGTTGTAGCCTTAATAACTCTAAATTCAGATTAGTTAAATCTTGGCATTGGGTAGTAAAAAATTCTCCCGTAGAAATGTCAGCGTAAGCAAGTCCCCAATGTTCTCCAGTAATAACAATAGCAGCTAAATAATTGTTCTGTTTTGCTGATAACATTCCATCATCTGTAAGGGTTCCAGGAGTCAATAATTTAGTAATTTTCCGCTCCACCATTCGCCCTTGTGCTGCTGCTTGTGCCGAGTCTTCTACTTGATCACAAATAGCCACAGCATAGCCCTTTTCTACTAATAAACGACTGTAACGATCCAAAGCATGATGAGGTACACCAGTCATGGCAACTCTGCCTATTTCTTTGCCACCTTCTTTACTGGTTAAATGTAATTCTAATTCTTGAGAAATAGTAACAGCATCTTGGAAAAAACATTCAAAAAAATCACCAACTCTATACACTAATAAAGTGTTAGGATATTGTTCTTTAACCTCAACATAATGCTGATACATTGGAGTTAATTTCTTAGCCTCAAGGTGACGATAATCAGTATGAGGTGAATCACTGGTGCCAATATTAGGGTTAGGGTTTGATTCTGAATAACTGGACATTGATAAAATAATGAGATAGTTTTCTTAAGTCAATCTATTATAATCTATCTCAGATTAGGGGAATCAAGGAAATATAAGAAAAATATAGATATCTTATCATCTAGAATGAAATAGCTCTCTAAGAAAACTAAGTCAATATCTTTTAACGAGTCTGACTATAATAATTTTTGGAATATTAGACCTCTTGCAAAAGTTTTTCGTGGTATAATAAAAGATTATTCATTTTTTGCATAGCCACCATTGGTAAAGCGATCGCACTCTCATAGTGGCGATCGCCTGAACCCCAAAAATCAATTAAGTTTTAAAACAAGAATCGTTGTATAATTATTAAAGATAACTATTCAGCTAAGAAAATTGATTTGATAATGAAATATTGGCAAGTTAAAAAGTTAAAAGAGACCGAATTCAAGCGTTTGACAGGAGTAAAAAAAAACTTTCAGAGTGATGGTTCGCACTGTCAAAGCTTATCTAAAAAGAAAAAAGAAACCCGGACGTAAACCAAAATTAATAGTTGAAGACCACATTCTCATAATGCTTGAGTATTTAAGAGAATATAGGACTTATTACCATATTAGTCTAACGTGGAAAATGTCCGAATCTAACGTTTGTCGCATTGTCCATAAAATCGAAAATATATTAATAAAATCTCGTCAATTTCGACTACCTGGAAAGAAATAATTATGGAAAACGAATTATCAAGAGGAAATGGTAGTAATGGATGTCATGGAAAGTCAAATTGAAAGGCCGAAAAAACGACAAAAACAGTTTTATAGTGGAAAACAAAGAGAACATACTTTAAAAACAGTGGGGTCAAATTTGGGACATCAATAAAAGTTCTTGCTGATAAAGGCTATCAAGGAATAGGAAAAATTCATCAATTAAGTGAAACACCCATCAAGAAAAAGAAAGGGAAGAAGTTAAGCCAAGAGGAGAAAAAATATAATCGGCAACTAAATCGATTAAGAATCACAGTCGAACATATAAATCGTCGCTTAAAAATCTTTAAAATCCTTTCTTATCCTTATCGAAATCGTGGTAAGAGATTTAGAT
>NZ_AADV02000019.1 GCF_000167195.1 Crocosphaera watsonii WH 8501
ATGACAACGCAGTGCAGCTGCTCGCTGCTTGTAGATCTAGAGGATCCCCATTGAAGATTACTACCCGATGGTAGTCTAAATAGAGCACTTATGATATGCAAGATAGTTCTAGGAGAGATCCATGTACAGTTCAGCTTTAGGAGCAACTTCTGGCCAGACAACAGCTTACGGTAGTCGTATGTTTGTCTATGAAGTGGTGGGGTTAAGTCAAAATACAGACAATGATAGTCTTGACTATCCCATTCGTCGTAGTGGTAGCGTCTTCATCACCGTTCCCTACGGACGCATGAATCAAGAAATGCGTCGTATTAGCCGTATGGGAGGTCGTATTGTCAGTATCCAGCCTGTTGATGCCGAAACCCCCCTCAAGTCCACTTCTAATGGTTCTAGTACAGCCAAAGTTGCTCAACCACAAGCAAGCAACCAAACGGAAAAAAAACGTAAATCTATGACTCAAGCGAAAACAAAAATTCCCACTAATATTTATCGTCAAAAAAGTCCCTACGTTGGCAAATGTATCGAAAATTATGCTTTAGTTGCTGAAGGTGGTAGTGGTATCGTTCAACACGTAACCTTCGATATTTCTGGTGGTGATCTTCACTACTTAGAAGGACAAAGTCTTGCTATTATTCCACCTGGAACCGATGCAAAGGGTAAACCCCACAAGTCTAGACTCTATTCCATCGCTTCTACCCGTCATGGGGATAAAGTGGATGATAAGACCATTTCTTTGTGTGTTCGCCAGTTAGAATACGAACACCCCGAAACCAAGGAAACCGTTTATGGTGTTTGTTCTACCTATCTCTGTAACCTGGAAGTGGGTGCAGATGTAGCTATGTGGGGTCCTGTGGGCAAAGAAATGCTACTTCCTGATGAGGAAGATGCTAACATCATCATGTTAGCCACAGGTACAGGAATTGCTCCTTTCCGTTCCTTCTTATGGCGGATGTTCTTTGAGAACAACCCAGAATACAAGTTCAAAGGTAAGTCTTGGTTAATCTTTGGTGTTCCTTATTCTGCTAATGTTCTCTACAAAGATCAGTTAGAAGAGATCCAAACTAAGTATCCTGATAACTTTGATTTAACCTACGCTATCAGTCGGGAACAGAAAAATAGCGAAGGCGGCCGGATGTATATTCAACACCGTGTTGCTGAACAAGCTGAGAAGTTATGGACCATGTTACAAGATCCTAAGACCCATCTCTATATGTGTGGACTCAAAGGAATGGAAAGTGGTCTAGAAGAAGGTCTAAGGGACTTTGCTTCTAAACAGGGCGTAGAATGGCCTGACTTCGTTAAGCAACTGAAGAAAGAACACCGTTGGCACGTTGAAGTTTACTAAATTTCAGTGCTGTTTAAAATATAGGAGAAAGGGGTGAGAGGATCTCACCCTTTTCTTTTGCAAATATAGTTTATTGACATCTATTCTCAATCTGCTCCAAAGTTTCAGTCTATTTTGTTTGTGTTAGGATAAGCGTGAGAATTAATAGTCTTAACTTTAATATATCCGAAAGTCCAACCCAAAAAACATAAAATTCATGTCAAAAACTATCATTGTTTCCAATAGACTTCCGGTAAAGATCGAAAGAAACCAAGCCGGAGAATTTGAGTATAAAACCAGTGAGGGAGGTCTAGCTACAGGGCTTGGGTCGGTTTATAAAGAAGGTGATAATATATGGGTTGGGTGGCCAGGATTAGCTGTCAACAAAACTGAAGACAAAGAGGAAATATGCTCTAGATTGAAAGAGTCAAATATGAGTCCTGTATTCCTCACTAAAAATGAAATAGAAGAATACTATGAAGGCTTTAGTAATGAGACCCTATGGCCAAACTTCCATTATTTTAATCAGTATGCTGTATACAGCGACGTATTTTGGAATACCTACAAAAAAGTAAACAAGAAGTTTGCCAAGAAACTTGAGGAGATAATCGAAGACGGGGATAAGATTTGGATTCATGACTATCAGTTGTTAGTTCTTCCGGCAATGATCAGAGAAACTCATCCTAACAGTAGCATTGGATTTTTTCTCCATATCCCATTTCCTTCCTACGAATCATTTAGATTATTACCGTGGAGAACGGATCTCTTGACAGGTATGCTGGGAGCAGATTTTATTGGCTTCCACACCTACGATTATGTGCGTCACTTTCTCTCTTCTGTCAATAGATTGGTTGGCATAACGGATAATGATGGTCACATGAATGTGGGGAATAGGTTGGCTATGGCAGATGCAATTCCTATGGGTATTGATTACAATCGATACGCACAGGCCGCAGCTGATCCCGAAACACTAGCAAGCGAGGTAAAGTATCGAATTTCTCTGGGTGATGTGAAGTTAATATTATCCATCGATAGATTGGATTATTCCAAGGGTATACCCCAAAGATTGCGAGCTTTTGAACAGTTTATCGAAGAAAATGAAGAATTTAGGGAAGAGGTTTCTTTACTTATACTGGTAGTTCCATCTCGAGATCAGGTGCCGATGTATGCCAATCTCAAGAAGGAAATAGAATTGCTAGTTGGCAGCATCAACGGCAAGTTTGGAACTATCAACTGGAGGCCGATCCATTACTTCTACAGAAGCTATCCTTTACATAGCCTAAGTGCCTTTTACCGAATGTCCCACGTAGCATTGGTTACTCCTCTAAGGGATGGGATGAATCTAGTTTGTAAAGAGTTTGTTGCTAGTAAGTTGGACAAAAAAGGTGTATTAATATTGAGTGAAACGGCTGGTTCTGCCAAAGAGTTGTCAGACGCAATTTTAATCAATCCCAATGATACTAATCAAATGGTCGAAGCCATGAAAGAGGCTCTGAAGATGCCAGAGGAGGAGCAAATTGCACGAATGGAGACCATGCAGAAGTCATTGAAAAGATATGATATCAACGCTTGGGTAAAACTCTTCATGAAGGGATTAGAACAGGTCAAAGAGGAGCAAGAAAATCTTCGGACAAAACCCATTTCTTCAGTGGTCAAAAATAAACTTTTGCAAGAATACCGTAGCTCAAAAAAACGGATCATTTTCCTTGATTATGACGGCACTTTGGTGGGTTTCTATGCTAATCCTAATGACTCCGTACCAGACGCAGAATTAGAGGAGTTGATGACGAAGTTAACGGCAGATACCAACAATCAAGTAGTTGTCATCAGTGGTAGAGGCCGTGATTTCTTGGAGAAATGGCTCTCAAAATTCAATGTTGATTTCATCGCCGAGCATGGGGTTTGGCACAAAGAAAATGGAAAGGAGTGGGAGTGTTTTGTGGAACTAGATACTTCCTGGCAAGAAGAATTTGATCGAGTGCTAGAGATGTATGTAGATCGTACCCCTGGCTCTTTTATAGAGCGTAAGGATTTTTCCATGGTATGGCATTACAGGAAAGTGGAGCCAGGTTTGGGTGAACTAAGATCCAGAGAATTGGCCAATCTTTTAAAATATTTATCCGCCGACAAAGATTTACAAGTCCAAGAAGGTGATATGGTCATCGAAATTAAAAACGCCAGGGTGAACAAGGGGGTTGCTGCCGCTTCCTGGTTGAAGAAAAACGATTACGATTTCTCTTTTGCCTGTGGTGATGACTGGACCGATGAGGATACCTTTAAAGCCATGCCAGAGGACGCATTTACCGTTAAAGTCGGGTCTTCTTCGTCGGCTGCAAAATATCGGGTTGAGAACTTTAAGGATATCCGTAAACTGTTATTGAGCCTAGCTAATCAGTAGAAGTTGGGTAAATCTAATTTCCTGGAAATGCGGTTGGCTGCATTGAGCAAACCTACATGGCTATAGGCTTGGGGAAAATTGCCCCACATACTTCCATCTGTAGCAGTTATGTCTTCGCTCAAAAGGCCGACATGATTGCTGTATTTGATTAGGTTTTCAAAATATTTGATGGCTTCTTCGATTCTACCCACACAGGCCAATGCCTCCACATACCAAAATGCACAGATCAAAAATGTGGATTCAGGCTTACCAAAGTCATCCGCGTGTAAATAGCGGTAAAAAAGCCCATTTCCTGCATGAAGCTCGTTTTCCATGGCCTGCAAATGTTCTTTAGCCTTCTCCGTGTGACCAGGCAGATAATTCATGAGGATCAACTGAAGGTTGCTGGCATCCATCCGCTCAACCCCTACTGCTTGGGCGTAGCCTTTTTTGGATTTCACGTAGCATTTTTCGATCATTTGTTGTGATCTTGCTTTGAGTTGAGTTGCTAACTCTGCAATTTTGTCATTTTTTAGGGTTTTTCCAATTTTGATGGCGGCACTACTGCCGGCCCAATGGAAAAGATAGGTATAGCAATGTTGCTGAGCCAGATTTCTAAATTCCCAAAGCCCGGCATCTTTTTCTTCAAAAGTTCTCTCGATCATTTTCAAGGTTTTGAAGATGAGACTGGGGGCATCAAAACGTTCGTCAAAGACTATACGCAGGTCATTGAAGAGGGGTAATAAGGACACCAATACCTGACCATATACGTCGTTTTGTTTGTGGGTGTAGGCATCATTACCAATCCTGACAGGGGTATTATCCAGGTATCCTTTAAGATCCAACTCTTTTTCGATCAGTGCTTTAGTGCCATCAATACCGTAGAGAGGTTGATAGCGGTTATCTTCTTCGATGGTGGTATTGAGGATGTAATGGAAATATTTCTCCGACTCTTCAAAGTGACCAATATTATTGAATGCGTTCAGGGTGTAATAGGTATCCCGTAACCAGCAGTAGCGATAATCCCAGTTTCTGCCACTACCTGGACTCTCAGGAAAGCTAGTGGTGGTTGCAGCGACGATCGCCCCTGTGTCTTCGTACTGATGAATTTTCAGGATCAGGGCTGAGCGTATAGCTTGACGTTGATAGAAACTGGTGATGTTGGCTGACTTGATCCAGTTTTGCCAGTATTTTGTCGTCTTCAGTAAAAACGCTTCGCAGGTTTCGTCGAGGGCGGCCTCTAGTGGGGGTCCCCAGGTTAAAACCATGTATTTGGTTTCACTCAAGACAAAGCTTTGGTTGCTGAGAATATTGGTTAAGGAGATATTGGTGGTGAGTCGTACTGAAGCATCAAGTCCGAGAAACCTGATATGATTGCTCCCTAAGCTTGGTTCCGGTTCCAGTTGCCCATAGTTACCTTTAGGATGGCATCTAACCACAACTCTTGGGGTTCCCGATATGCGCTCTACTTTTCTAATCAGCATCAGGGGTTTAAAGTATCTATCCTGCTGAAAAAATCGTGGCGCAAAGTCAGTGATTTTGTAGCATCCAGAGTTACTGGTGATCTCTGTCGTTAAGATATTAGTATTTTCTATGTAAGACTGATGGGTTGAAGTGATGGTATCTGTTGGTTTTATGGAAAATTCTCCCCCTTTTTCCTGATCCAATAAGCCACCAAAAATGAAACTGCTGTCAAACCTCGGCCAGCACATCCAGGTGATATCGCTATCTTTTTGAATGTGTGCGGTATAGGAACAATTGCCAATTACACCCTGATCATACGTATGTCTTTTGCTTTCGTTCATAATTTAAAGATTGATAGTGAGGAGAATAAGGCAACCTAAGAGACATCTTATAGTGACATCCTCCCACGCTAACTGCTAGGCAGTATAGCGTGGGCTTCCCGACTCACGACGGGATATTTCTGCCCACAGGGGTATTCCCCTACGCCAGTTATCTAGGCTCATCACCCCCGACACCTCGACTTGACAGACTGTTTCCTTTCCTCTGAGTCCCAGAGTAGTAGTTTCGATACCTCGATTACAGATTTCTTGAGCCGATGCCACATCACGGTCAACAAAATAGTCAACCCCATAACCGCATTCTTGACAAACATGAAACCTGTCAGTCAAGCTTTTTCTGACCTCCGCACGACAATTAGGACAAGTTTGGCTAGTTCCCCGATGGTCAACCAAGCCAAAATATTTACCCCTTACCTTACAGACATATTTCAGAATATCCCTAAATTGGCCAAAACCTGCATCAAGGGTATGTTTTCCAAGAAAACCCTTAGCCATTGTGCGAAAGTCAATATCTTCCATGAAGATAGAGTCCCCCATATCACACACTTTATGGGCTAACTTGAATTGGTAATCTTTACGCTTGAAAGCAATATGATTGTGTTGCTTTTCTACCTTTTTTCTGGCTTTTTCGTAGTTATTAGAAAGTTTCTGTTTTCTACTTAGCCGACGTTGTAGCACTTTCAGCCGACGGTGTTCGGTTTTGAAGAATTTACGTCCCTTTTCTAAATAAGAATCTGATGTAGCAAGGTAACTATTTAACCCTACATCTAATCCTAACGGATGCCCAAATGGTGTTTCTATTTTAGGTAAAGTTATGTCAGATTGAATGCTAATTACGGCAAACCAGCCCTTAGCTTTTTTGATAACTCTTACTTGTTTGATGACAAAACCATTAGGAATTGGACGATGAAGATTGATTTGTACTTTTCCTACTTTTGGCCGTTTTATATGCCACCCACGCCAGTTCCTCCTGGGGGAAACCCCCAAGACCGGACTGGCTCCAGTCAAGGGATTACCCCTAAACTGAGGAAATAGCAAAGACTTCATTTGTCCATATTTCTTGAACCGAGGAAAACCGAACCCCCGATTACGAAAAAAGTCCCAAGCATCGTGAAGCCTTCTAACATTAGTTTGCAAGACTTGACTTGAGACTTTAGCTAATTCAGGAAATACTTTTTTAGCCTTTGGTAATTGATTTTGTTGCGGATGATAACTAGGGAAAGGGTACTCAGCAGACATGATGTATTCTGACTCTAAACTACACCTATCTACTGGACACTTACGGGAAGCAATCCAATCCTTCAACTCCCGCAAAGCATAGTTATAAGAACGGCGACAAATTTCTAGCCATTGGTCTAACATTGCCTCTTGTTTGCTGTCAGGGTAGATTCGGTACGAGTAGTTGAGTGTTAGAGTCATGATAATATGTTAGCACAAAAATAATAAAGTGGTAACATAAATTATCTAAGCAAGGTTGTGCTGTCGCACGTTAATATATTGGTCGGGCTTTATCCGCACGCTATAAACGAGGGGTACTCACCTACGGTTCGATGCGTCCCCCTCGTTTATAGCGTGGGACTTAGCCCGACATTAAAGTTAATTATACTCCCAGCCTGAGTGTTTCCTGTCAAAATTTCAATCTAGTATTCAATGTTAATAAAAAATCCCCCCAAATGGGAGGAAACGATAACTTAATTTTATTATTTGAGCTATCTTAATTCACAGGAATCTCTATAACACCAGCGTAGTAAGGTCACACCAATAACAAACTTAACTCCTTCTAATATCCAATAACTCCAATGAAGAGGAATCATCATAAAAGGCATAGTAGTGGTCGCCTCAAAAACATTAATTTCTAATCCAAAAGCACTTAATTCTGGGGTTAAGAAATAAGTGTAAACCAAAGTAATACCTAGTAAAACACTGGCTAAAATAATTGACCAACGTTCCTGAAGGTGAATAAGAAGATGATGACGACGGAAAATCAAAAATCCCGTTAACACAAGTGCTGCACACAATAATTCAATGCGGTTGAATAAACCAAAAATAATATAACCCGCACTGGCAAAACCACCCTGATTCATCATACCTGATAAGGATAAACCAGGAATCACAACACAATCAAGCAGAATACTACTACTTAGCCAGAAACCTAAAGCAAACATAACAATGGTTGTCCAGCTAAGAAACTTCCAACGACGATTAGATAAAGCGTTCATATTAGGATCGGCTCCTTTTCTTTCCTATTTATATTATTGGAACAAGTTGCTACGAATTCACACATTTTGATAAATTTCTTTACTTAACAAAATCGTAACGTAACACAGGCATCTTGCTCATCACAACCAGTAATAACTTTAATATTTCTTAATATCTTACTCTAGGATCGAGAAAACCATAAGTTAGATCGGCAATAACATTAAAAATAACAATTAAAATGCCATAAATAAAGGTGATAGCCATCACTACAGGGGTGTCACTTCTTTGAATAGAATCGATTAATAATGCGCCAATTCCTGGTACTCTAAAAATTTGTTCTGTGACTAATGCACCAGTAAAAATTGTGGGAATATCTATAGCAATTAAGGTTACTACAGGGATTAAGGCATTACGAATAATATGATTGTTTAGGATGGCAAAATCATTTAATCCTTTTGCTTGTGCGGTACGAACATAATCATGGGTTAATTCGTCTAAAATAGCGGAACGAATAAAGCGCATTAGCACAGCAGATTCATACAATGCTAAGACAGTAATGGGCATTATAGACTGTTTTATTTGCTCGATAAAAGTAGATAAATTAGTTATTTCTAGGGTGCTGTTATAAATGAAAGGAAACCAGTTTAATTGTACACTAAAAATAACAATCAATAATAATCCTGTTAAAAAAGTGGGTAAGGAATAGCCTAAAAAGGCAAAAGTTGTGAGCATTTGGTCTAATAAAGAATAGCGTTTAATAGCGGAAATAATTCCTAAAGGGAAAGCTATTAATATACTGAATATATAAGCAGTTCCTACCACCCATAATGTGGTAGGAAGACGTTGTAAAATGAGTTCTAATACAGGACTACGACTGGTAAAAGAATAGCCTAAATCTCCCTTTATGAAGGCTAAAAACCATTTAATATAACGAATATGAATGGGTTGATCTAGTCCCAGAGTTCTGCGAATATTTTCCCTAACTTCTTGGGTAATAGAAGGGTTAGAGGCGAATTCTCCCAGGGGATCTCCTGGTGCTAATGCTAAGATAGTAAAGAGGACTAAACTAATAGCAATTAGAGTAGGAATGGCGATTAAAAGGCGTTTGATTAGATATTGAGTCATTTAATAATGGATAATGAACAATGGATAATGAAATAAATATTAATCCTACATTCCCCTCCTGTTCCCCTCCTGGGAGGGGTTAAGGGTGGGTAGGGTTAGAGGTGGGTTAAATTCCTAATTTGTCATTCCGAGGTACTCCGAATCTCTTTAATCATAAACTAAGTATCACTTTCTTAACAATAGTATGGATAATTTTTTTCTAATTATATCTTGAAATTTTAATTACTGATAATTAACCGAATTATCAAAAATATTGAATTTTTAAACCATTAATTAAACATTAAACTATTATCTATTTTTGTCCCACATTTCATCCATAACTTCATGGATAACTTGATTAATGTCAACATTTTTTTAGAATTCTTATCCTTCTTTTTTCTTAATATTTGATTATCAACTTCGCTTTTTTTCATTAAAGAAATACAAACAAACCAACTATAAACGAGAAAACGAATAACTAATAGGCAACTAAACTTGAATGTATTTAATATATCTTCTCCAGTCATTATTTCTTCAAAAAAATAAATGATGATGCAAGACAAAATTAATCCAAGAAAATCCCCCACTACCAATGATATAACTTTATTCGTTTGATTAAAATTAGCTTGTTCTGAAACAATAAAAATTGTTATAATTACTATTGTAAGTATCAAGAATAGTGGCAATAATGATATGACAAAATCTACCAATATAAATTCTCTTGATTGACCATCATCCCAAAACCATTGATTTCTACTAAAGTCAAACATCAATAATGCAGTACCTCCAACAAATGAAATAACACTAATTGGAGTAAACAAATAAAAAATTAAATCAAGATCGGAAGGACCTGAATAATTTTTTCCCCGTTCTACAATATAATTTTCCCAAGATATATGGGTGAGATACTGCCTATAATCGTTGTTTATTACTTGATCGTCAATTTTTTTGTTTTCAAATTTTAAATAGTTCTTTCTAAGAATACTTAAATTAACTAGCTTTTGTTCTACTCTTGTATATATATATTCCCCAATCACTTTATTCTTTTGTAGATTACCTAATGAACGAGATATTAAAAATAAACTTAAAACTGGTATCAACCAATTAAAAATAACAATACTGGGAACAAGACCTAGTTCTTCAATTGTTTTTCCATTAGTTGCTCTTGTAATTTTTAAATAATATTCAACTTCATTTGATGTACCTACAATGATTACTTTCGCATTGTCTAAGTCTAACTCTCCCTCTAGACCTTTTTTTAATATAGGATCTTCTTTGATTTTTGTCTCAATTTCATCTTTTACTGGTTGATTAAAGTCTCGTAATTTCAGTTCTTTGTTAAATCCTTTTTTGATTACTTTAATGTCATTAAATACCTTGATAGCATCGTCTGGTATAATTTCAGAAACATTTTCTACAGTCAAAGGCATTTGTATTGTAGTATCTTCTTCTGTTAAAAAATCTGATAATGGAGCTAAACCAATTGATGCTATGGTAAATATAGCAGCTAAACCTAATAAGATAAGTTGACTAATTTCTGAAGCATTTTGCAATATTTCAGATCGTAAAGTTTCATATTCTTTTAAAGTGATTTCTATAGCTTTATCTATATCTAATAATTCAAGAAATTTTCGATTATTTAATTTATTTGATAATCTTTCACACATGAAATCTACTTGCTGCCAGTTGTTCTGTTTATTCATAAATTCAGGATCGTGTCGTGTTTGATTAACTAGATCACTTAGTTCGTTTTCTCCTATTTTAAACAACCATGTTTCAATACTCCCTTTGTATATATGAGTATAAGCTAGATTTTTGTTATTTTTACATAACTCAATTAATCCCTCAACAGAATAAGCATATAAATTTAGTTCAGGATCAAATTCAAATCGTTTTGCCATTTCTAGATTAGTGGTTGTAAAAAAATGATGATTCAGTAATTATACAATGCTTAGGAAACTTTTGAAAAAATAGCACTAAAACTTCTTTTTGCTGATTACAACCATAGCACCACCCATTATGATTAAGATGTTACTAAGATTATTTGTTCCTCAGAATGACAATAAAATACAAAATTCCTACTATTTTCAATTCGCAAAAAATAGTAGGAATCAAGTTCAGAGAGAGATTAGTCTGTTACAATTATGAGGAGATTAAATTTTAAATCAATCATTATCTACTTGGGATAGTTCAAATTGAACATTAGATAAATAATTAGAATCATTAAGGACTTCAGAAGATAAACGCCCTGCTTCAATAGCAGCATTAACTAAAGATTCAGCATTAATTTTACCCGATTTAATTGCTAAACTAAAGCGAATATAACCTGGAATTCCTTGTTCACTAAAAGTTCCACCTCTGCCATGACTGACTAAATTAACAGGAGATAAATAAGCAGTGTTATTTTGTTCCATGCTGGACATAACTGCTACTGTTTCATTTGCGTTAACAGGAGCGAAAAAACCACCTAAAACGAGAGAAGATAAACCAGCGATAACTAAACCTTTCATTATTAAGAACTCCGTTGCTTTGTTTCGTTATTATTTAGTATGGGAGCCTTGCCTGAAAAACAAATGATTAAATTCTGAGTTAAAAATAAGAATTAATTGCTTTATCTGAGAATTTTTTAAGATATAACAAATTATTGAGGAGTATCAAAACTGTTAACCTATGGAAAAAGAGCCATTAATCGAACTCAGAGGGGTTTCCAAAGCGTTTGGAGGCTATCCTATCTTAGATGAAATCGATTTAACAATCTACCGAGGAGAAGCTTTAGTTATTATTGGTCCATCAGGAACCGGAAAATCCACAATTTTACGCCTAGTTGCTGGATTATTACCCGTAGATGCTGGAGAAGTTTACATCAAAGGCAAACGCAGAAAAGGCATTATCGAAGATGGCCATCAACCCATGCGTATCGCCCTAGTTTTCCAACAAGCAGCCTTATTTGACTCCCTCACCGTGGATGAAAATGTAGGCTTTTTTCTCTACGAACATTCTAAACTGCCCCGTAACCGCATTCGGGAATTAGTAGAAGCTAAACTTGCTATGGTGGGTTTGCAGGGAATGAGCGATCGCTACCCCTCCCAACTTTCAGGAGGGATGAGAAAACGAGTCAGTTTTGCTCGGGCCTTGATTGCCAACCCAGACAACCCTCTAGATGACCCGGAAATCGTCCTCTATGACGAACCAACCGCCGGCCTTGACCCCATCTCCTCAACGGTGATAGAAGACCTTGTAAGACGGTTACAAAACGCCTCAGGAGGCTGTGATACCTACGTCATGGTGTCCCACCAGGATAGTACCATTAGGCGTACTGCCGATCGCGTTATCTTTCTTTATGGGGGCAAAATTCAATGGGAAGGAAAAGTCGATGAGATTGACAACACAACTAACCCTATCGTTAGACAGTTTTTTAGTGCCAGTGTTAAAGGCCCCATTCGTATGATTGATTAATCAAAAATGGATAATGGCTCCCAACTCCGAACTCAATTTGATTAAGTTATGGTAATAAGGGGATAAATACTCAAAATCTTTGGAAACAGTGTGAGGCAAGACTATGTTACGAATGCGAACCCTTCAAGAAGGCTCAGTTGGGCTATTTGCCCTTTTTGGTTTAATCATCTTTGGGAGCATAGTAGTTTGGTTACGGGGGGGTATTCTCGGCCAGCAAACCTATCAATTTTTTGCAGACTTCGAGAATGTTGATGGGCTGCAAATTGGGGCCCCAGTGCGTTATCGGGGGGTTGCTGTGGGCAAAATTTTGGGGCTACAACCCAGTAGTAATGGGGTAACGGTGGCTGTAGAAATTTCTTCTGCTGAATTACGAATTCCCAAAGACTCAAAAGTTCGGATTAACCGCTCTGGTTTAATAGGAGAAGCATCGGTGGATATTACCCCTTCCAGGGAGTTAGATGAAGAGGCTTTAGCTATTGATCCCGTGGGCAAAGATTGTGCCTCAGCAGAGCAAATCCTCTGTAATAATGATGAGGGTATTAAAGGGGAAAGGGGATCGCAGTTGGTGGAAGCCTTAACCCGTTTGAGCCGGGCTTACAGCGATCCTGAGTTTGTGGGTAATCTCAACGCAGCAGCTAGAAATGTGGCTAAAGCAGGGGATAAAATCGCCACCCTATCTCAAGAGGTAACTGAATTATCTAAAGCTGCAAGGGGCGAAATTGGTGGGGTGAGTGACTTAATTAGTAGTGCAGATCAAGCTGCTAAAGATGCCTCACAGTTGATGCTGAATGTGAATACTGTGGTGGCAGAAAATCGCACCGATTTCAATCGTACTGTCAGCAGTGCTGCTAATTTAGTTAGTAATTTGGATGGCTTAGTCTCAGAAAATAGGGGCAATATTGTTAATACTTTAAGCAGCATCGAAAGAACCAGCGATCAGGTGCGTTTATTAGCCATGAACTTTAACACAACCGTTGATCGAGTTAATGAAGGGATCGATGAAATTGATATGGCACAATTGGCCAACGATCTCGAAGTTTTAATGGCTAATGCTGCCCAAACCGCACAAAATTTACAAAATTTATCCCAATCTCTCAATGATCCCGAAGTATTAGTAACCATTCAGAAAACCTTAGATTCTGCCCGTGTTACTTTTGAAAATACCCAAAAAATTACCTCCGATGTGGAAGAATTGACAGGAGATCCTACTTTTAGACAAAATATTCGTAAGTTAATCGATGGATTGGGTAATTTAGTTGCTTATACGGAACAATTAGAACAACAGGTATATGTAGGACAAGTAATTGAATCTGTCACCGCTCAAGTTGAATATAGTTTACTGCCACAACAACACTTAAAGTCATTTTCTCCTGAGCAAAAAGTCCCTGCTAGATTACCGAAACGTCTGTCACCTATCAATAAACCCGTTCCTACAACAGAGACAAAGGCAGCCCCAACTCCAGTTGAAAAAGATGAGGAAAAACAAGAGTCATCAAGGTAATCTACCTAATTATTATTTAATAGTTGATCTGATGAATTTCCCCCCGTCTCCCCGTCAAACTCCAAGAATTAAGTTTTTTGCAAAAATGGGATGCTCCCGGTTGGTTCCTCAAACTTTTTCAATATATTGGTGTGCTAGGTTTGTTAGTGCAGGTTGGGGTTTAATGTTTGATCGTTGGCAAAATTGTCAAGATACTAACATAGTTTAGTAATTATTGACTATTTTTTCCGTGAATCTTTTAACCGTTTTAATTTTTGTTTCAAGTTTTTAAAAGAGTCAGTCTGCACAATTTCTGCCACTTGTTTTGCCTGTTTACTTCTATCGATTTCAATCTTTAATTCTTGAACTTGTTGGCGGAGTTTAGTTTCCCTAATTTCCACCTGTTTGGCCATGTTTTGGAATACCCTGGCCAGTTGCCCCAACTCATCTTCTCTTGCAGCAACTCCATCAAGACTATCAATAGTAAAAGACTCGCTCTCTACAGCAGCAGCAGCTTCTGTAACTAATTTAACCTGCTCCAAATACTTCAACATTATTTGATTTTTCTCGTAGATTTCGTTCTCTAAATCTGTTGAATGTTCTGTAACTGTATCGAGCATAATTTCTAAGTCTTCTTGCTCATTTTTTAACTCTTCAATTTCTTTTTGAAGGGATTCATTTTGCTCAATTAATTCGTCTGGTGAAAGTTGCTTATCAATCATAATACTTATTCAAATTCTAGTGTCAGAGTAGGCATTAATCGCTGTAATTTTTTTAAGGATTTTCCCTGCCAATTGGACTTTGGACAAAAAAAGTTTGTTAGCGTAAAATATACGCTAAACTAAAATCCCAAAATATCGGCTCTGTATCAGTCAATAAAATTGGCTGACAAATAGGGCTAATCTATAGATTCTGAGGAAAACTAAGGAGCTTTTAAGTTTTCAGTTGATTTTTTGCTCCCTTTCTTGATAACATCATGACGAGTTCGTGGGGCTTTTTTGTAACCTTTAATACGTCCGGAAGAAAAACCTCGACGTTTGGGAAATTTGGCGAAAGTCCCCAAGGTCGTAATTATTCTTGAAAAGTCTCTTTGAACTAGACTAGGGGTGATTTTGATGGATTTATTAGTCTTCAAATACTGTTCCCAATCACGGGGTAAAACCACAGCTAATTTTCTGGCAGCCCACAAATTTACATAAGAAAGAAGTGTTAGTTTAAACCAATTTTCTTCATGATGTACATCGGGAGTTAAATAAGATGTCATCAATAATCTTTGTTTACCAAATCGAAAAAGATGTTCCATGTCATAACGTTGTCGATAACACTGATAACAATCAACTAAACTTAACTCATCGCGCCGAGAACCAATAACAATAAGCCACATAGGTTTCCAAATACTATTTCTTTCTTGATCTCTGACAACAATCTGGAGTAAAGTAAAGGGGTGATTGTTCATTTTATAGTTTTTAGTTCCTCTCATTAACATCTGTTTCCATCCCGAAATAGTCACTGTTAATTGACGACCTTTTTTCGTTGTAAAGGGAACATGATGAACTTCATCAGGTTCAGTCCAAGTTTGGTCATCTTTAAGGTCAAATTTATCCCCATACCAACGGGGATGTCCCGAAGTTTTGGCTTGATTTGGGTCCCGAATAAATTGACGATAAAAAACTCGGTCACTTCTAACTCTTGTAATAGTAACTACGTCTTCATGCTTAACTTGTTCCCCAATAAAATCCTTTTGGCTGTAGTCACTATCAGCCACTAAGGCAGATAATTTATCAGAAAATAAAGAACTTTGCCAGATTTTTTTTAGTTGTTGATTGCCTTGATTTACTCCTTTATGTTTAGAGGGGACTCGCTCTCCTGATAAGGGGACAGGGAGTTGTGTCAATACCAAATAAGTTATAATGTTTTGAAGTGGGAGGAATTGTTCTCGATACCGCTGAAAATAAAGTCTCAATTCTCTGTTCATAATTAGGGTCAGTTTGAGTGGGTAAAAACTCTTGAATTCCTCTATATAAACTGTTATAATCTCTTCTAAATAAAGGATTGAGAGACAATTCAACGACTGAGTGAGCTTGTTGGTTACTGGAGAGGGCATCGAGTAATTCTATAATAGTTTCTTTTCTAGCTTTTAGTCCTTGGAAGAGGTTAGACCTCCACACCAGGAATTCCTCGACAGACGTAGCCGTTTCATTTTTGGTCATTTTTAAAATTTATTACCTTATAAATTAGCTGAATATATACGCTAACATCAAAAGAGGTTGTTTGTTACAGTTAAGGCTAATGTCATCACATTCCGAACTTAAGACCAGTCAAGATGTCCACCTGAGAGCCAAACAAATTAAGAGTCTAATTCGCTCTCTTAAACAGAAAATAAAGAAAATTGAACGGGAAGGGGAAGTAGCACCAGCTAATTGTCATATTATTCGTTATCAGGTTAATGGAAAGGGAACAATCTACTGGTATTATAAACTACAGGCTGCTGAATCAATTTTTCCTATGGCCACTAATAATGAGAAAAAAACCAAATATAAATATTTAGGACGAGCCGGAAGTTCTGCTCATATTGATGCTGTAGAAAAACTCACTAGAAGAAATCTCATTGATGAATTAGAACGAGTCATTCAATCTCTAACTGAAAGCTACTTAGATATCTATATTGGAACCGAAACTGAATGAAGCTATTTAATATTTAAAATCCCCTAAAAAGATGGAAAGAGAGTTTTTAAAATCACCTTAATTCTCTATTTTAGCTCTGGAGATATGTTTAGCGTAAAATTTACGCTAACAATTGTTTTTTATCCAAAGTCCAATATTTAGCCAGATGAAAAATATCCACAGCACCATATCATATCATGAAAGACTCTTTTGACCATCCCTAGACTGCAAACTTTTAGGTACTTATGTACGATTTGATTTTTCTCCGTATAAATGTTGACTTTGTCAAAACATTATGCTCTAATAGAGGAAGTCTAGCAATAAACTAACTTCGATTAGATGTTAACCTAAATATTTGGTTGTGTTGAGTTTGCTTTGTTAAAACTTTATCATAAGGAATGAATTGACATTTACGTATGGATTTTAGACAAACTAAAATGTTGACTTTGTCAAAACAGTATATTTTAATCAAGATTATATATCAATAAGCTAACTTATGTTAGAATTTGGTATAGATGCTCACTTTTGTTGAGTGAATTTTCTGAAAACTTCATGGGAAACAACAAGCTTAGGCGTTTCGCATCGTACATTATTACTATGACTGAAGCACAAGATTCTCTTGTTTGAGGGAATTATTGATCGCAAATAAAGCATTCAAAAACCAGTGTGAGTCAAAAAAATTGTATATCTTGATACTTTTAATATTGGCCGCATATTTATGATTTTCTGTCAAGGCGAAACTCCTAAAGCTAACAGGTTTGTGCAAGTTTTGCACAAGCTACCCTAACGTCTGAAGACGAAACATTTTTGGAGAGAGGTTTTATTATTATCTATGAAAGTCACTTTAAACTGGGTGACTAACTTATCCGCCTTTGTGGCTTTCAACTCCTGTCTCCGTAAAGATTAGGAGAAATATGTTTACGTCTGCTTAGATATTGTATTAGTTGAATAAACTTTTGGTGTTGACTTGAAAAACTAGCTCTGATAAATTACATTCATCGAAAAAACATCGTCAATCAGACAAAGCTACGTTCATATAATCTGTATATGAACTCACTGAAGTTTGTTCTTTACACTGAATAATCAATTTTTGTGGGACGTGGTCTATTAAGAAACAGGAACATTATTTAGTTATCATTGTCAAAAAAATGCCTTAAACAAGCATAAATAGTCCAAAAATATCGCATTAATTATTTATAAATCAGTATGTATTCTAGGGGTTTTATGACAAACAAATACTCAACTTTAATAGCACTTTTGAAACATAGAGCTTGTTCCGAGCCTCATAAAACAGCATTTTTATTTTTAGAAGATGGCGAAACCGAGACAGAAACCCTGACTTACCGACAGTTAGATGAAAGGGCGAGAGCGATCGCCGCGACATTACAAGCATTCGGCTTACAAGGGGAAAGAGCATTACTACTCTATCCTTCAGGATTTGATTATTTAGCTGCTTTTTTTGGTTGTCTCTACGCAGGGGTGATTGCTGTCCCGGCATATCCCCCAGGAAGTAAAAGAAAAACATCCAGAATAGAGGCAATTGTCGCTGATTCGGAAGCGAAAGTTATTTTAACAACTAATACTCTACTATCAAAAATAAAATCTTGGTTTTCTAATACAGAAACTCAGAATAGTTTGCAGTGGCTAACCACAGATAATCTGGATAACAGTATTCAAAATACCTGGCAAGAATTAGAGTTAAGTGAAAACACAATTGCTTTTCTACAATATACCTCTGGTTCGACCGGAACACCGAAAGGAGTAATGGTTAGTCATGGAAATATGCTGCATAACGCAGCAATGACCAATCGTTGGATGAAATATTCTCCTGAAAGTAAACTTGTATCTTGGCTGCCTATCTATCATGATATGGGATTAATTGGGGGGATACTACAACCTATTTATGGCTGCTTCACCTGTGTCTTGATGCCTCCAACTGCTTTTTTGCAACGCCCTTATCGTTGGCTGCAGGCAATTTCCCGTTATGGTGAGACTACTAGCGGTGGACCCAATTTTGCTTATGAACTCTGTTGTGAAAAAATTACCGCCGAACAACGGTCTTCCTTAGACTTACGAAGTTGGCAAATGGCTTTCAACGGGGCTGAACCTATTCGATCTGAAACACTACAACGTTTTAGTGATACCTTTGCTGAGTGTGGTTTCAGTTCTCAAGCTTTTTATCCTTGTTATGGTATGGCAGAAGCAACTCTACTTGTTTCCGGAGAGAATAGGGAGAGCAGAGAAGACAACAACAGTGGCAACCCCTCTTATAAAACTAAAAGTATCGACAGATCCGCTTTAGCCGAAGATCGCATTGTGGAAGCTAAACAGGAAAATGATGCTGGTAAATCACTTATCCCTGAGAAGACAGACACAATAAGAAATGTTCCCCAGAATTTTGTGAGTTGTGGTGAAAGCATTCCTGGGCAAGAAATTGCTATAGTCAATCTTGAAACATTTACTAAGTGTCAACCTAACTCTGTTGGAGAAATTTGGGTACGTGGTCAAAGTATTGCGCAAGGTTATTGGAATCGAATACAAGAGACCGAACAAACATTTAAAGCTCGTTTAACAAACAATGAAAAAGATTATTTTTTACGAACTGGAGATTTAGGTTTTTTAGACGAAGAAGGTGAACTATTTATTACTGGTAGGTTGAAGGATTTAATTATTATTCGGGGACGTAATCTTTACCCTCAAGATATTGAACTCACAGCAGAAACCAGTCATCAGGCTTTACGTTTGGGAAGTAATGCAGCTTTTGTAGTTGAGGAAAATAAAGAAGAAAAATTAGTTATTATCCAAGAATTAGAGTTTCGAGCTAAACCCAATCTGGAAGAAGTCCTCATTGCTATCCGACAAGCAGTTACAGAATTTCATGAAATCGAAGTTTATAGCGTAGTCTTGATTAAACCAGGGAGAATTCCAAAAACCTCCAGTGGAAAGATTCAACGCAGGGCAACCCGTCAAATGTTTTTAAAAGGTACTTTGGATATCGTTGCTAATAGTGTTCTAGAGACAGAGAAAGTTGTTGGCATAGAGACGAAGTTAACAAGGAGAGAGCTTTTAGAACTATCTAAGCAACAATCTCAATCAGAATTAGAAATCTATTTGCGATCGCTTATTTTATCTATCCTGAGAAGAACCGATCAAGATATTGATCTAAACACACCATTAACCAATTTAGGATTAGATTCTATAAAAGTATTTGAATTTAAAAACAAGATTGAGGAAGATATGGGAGTCACTATACCCATAGAAGACTTTTTTGCTGAATTAAATATTAAATCACTTTGTAATCAAATATTAGCTCAACTTGATACACCTGTAGAGGCATCAAGAGCAATCATTCCAACTCACCGAGATGGTAATTTTTATCAGTTATCCTTTGCTCAAAAAAGAATCTGGTTTTTAGCAGAACTAGAACCAGATAATCCCTTCTACAACATTTCTGGTACGGTTCGGATACAAGGACATTTGAACTTGGAAGTATTAGAACAAAGCTTCAACGAAATTATCCGTCGTCATGAAACTCTCAGAACCAATTTTCAGACCAGAGATGGCAAAGCAGTGGCCGTAATTGCCTCTGAAAGACCAATAAAACTATCAATAGTAGATGTTAGTTCTTTAAGTGGTTCAACTCAAGAAGAAAAAGTCAAACAAGAAACAGCAGAAGAGGCAGAAAAACCTTTTGACATCAGCAATGACCCTTTGTTGAGGGTCAAATTATTACGCCTTGAACAAGAAGAAAATCTCATTCTTGTGACCCTGCATCATATCATCTCTGATGGTTGGTCAATTGGTGTCTTACTACAAGAGTTAACAACACTTTATACTAACTTTTATAATCAAGAGCCTCTTGCCCTTCAAGAACTACCAATACAGTATGTAGATTTTGCCGCTTGGCAGAGACAATGGTTACAAGGAGAAGTCCTCGAAAATCAGATGTCTTATTGGCTAAAGCAACTAGAAAATGCGCCAGAAGTATTGGAATTACCAGCAGATAACCCTAGGCAAGCTATTCAAAGCTATCGTGGGAAAATCTACTCCTTTAACCTATCAAAAGAACTGTCTACATCTCTAAATGAATTGAGTGAGCAACAGGGAACCACATTATTTATGACCCTATTAGCAGGTTTCCAAACCTTACTATGGCGTTATACGGCACAAGAAGATATTGTGGTAGGTTCCCCCATTGCTAACCGTAATCGAGCAGAAGTAGAAGGGCTAATTGGCTTTTTTGTCAATAGCCTAGTATTAAGAACGAACCTCGCAGGAAATCCCAGCTTTGAAGAACTATTAAAACAGGTACGAGAGGTAGCACTGGGAGCGTATGCCCATCAAGATGTACCCTTTGACTTATTAGTGGAGCGACTGCAACCAGAGCGACAATTAAGTCATAATCCACTATTTCAGGTGGTATTTGCCCTTCTCAATACCCCTATGTCAGATTTAGATTTACCGGATGCAACGTTAACTGTATTGCGGAATGATAGTGGCATAGCTCGGTGTGATTTAATCTTATACATGACAGAAACTGAGTCAGGGATAGCAGGGCAATTTGAATATAATACAGATTTATTTGAGGAAAAGACAATCTCAAGAATGGCAGGGCATATTCAAACCCTATTATCAGCCATAGTAGAAAATCCTCAACAAAAAGTCTCTGAAATCCCCTTACTAAGAGCCACAGAACGTCATCAGTTATTAGTAGAATGGAATGAGACAGAACTTGAATATTCTCAAAATAAGTGTATTCATCAGTTGTTTGAAGAACAAGTTAAAACAAAACCAAATGGTATAGCAGTGGTGTTTGAAGAGCAACAATTAACTTATGAAGAACTGAATAAAAAAGCCAATCAATTAGCCCATTATTTAATCAAGTTGGGAGTGAAGCCCGATAGCTTAGTAGGAATATGTGTAGAACGTTCTCTGGAGATGATTATTGGGGTATTAGGCATCTTAAAAGCAGGAGGAGCATACCTTCCTATTGACCCTGATTATCCACAAGAACGAATAGAATATATGCTAACGGATTCAGAAGTTAATATTTTATTGACTCAAGAAAGATTAGTAGAAAAATTACCTGAGAATAATAGTCAAATTATTAGTCTAGATACTGATTGGTCACAGATCGCCACCAAAAGTGACATCAATCTCAATCAGGAGATAAATGCTGAGAATTTAGCCTATGTAATTTATACCTCTGGTTCCACAGGCAAGCCAAAAGGTGTCATGATTGAACATCAAGGAGTTTGTAACTTAGCCCAAGTTCAAAGAGAACGATTTAAAGTCAACTCTTCAAGTCGAATATTTCAATTTGCCTCCTTTAGTTTTGATGCTTGTGCTTGGGAAATAGTGATGGCATTGCTATCAGGAGCAAGATTAGTCATCACAGACAAAGACAAAAAATTGCCAGGAGAAAATCTGGAGAAAACCCTGAATGAGTATGGAATTACACACATAACATTACCTCCTTCAGCCTTAACCGTAATGTCTCCTGAAAATTTAACCCAAGTCAAAACAATCATACTAGCAGGAGAAGCTTGTCCAGGAACATTAGCAGCTTTATGGCAAGAAGGAAGAGACTTGTTTAATGGTTATGGTCCAACAGAAGATACAGTTTGTGCCACAATCGGAGAATATCAACAAGACTTAGAAAAACTTCCCATTGGTCGTCCTATTGCTAATCAACAAGTTTACATTCTAGACAAAAATTTAGAACCAGTACCCATAGGTGTATCAGGTGAACTGCACATAGGAGGAGATGGGTTAGCCAGAGGCTATTTAAACAGACCTGAATTGACAGCAGAAAAATTTATTAGTAACCCTTGGAACTCTGCTGAAAAATTATATAAAACAGGAGATTTAGCCAGATATTTAGCAGATGGAAATATTGAGTTTGTGGGAAGAATCGACGATCAAGTAAAGATACGAGGTTTCCGCATAGAATTAGGGGAAGTTGAAACAGCACTTGATAGTCATCCCCAAATTCAACAAGCTGTGGTCATTCCCCGAGAAGATGGTCCAGGGAATAAACGCCTTATTGCCTATGTAGTTTGCGACGGAAAAAATCAATCTCAACCTACCGAGGAACTAGAATCATCACAAATCGACCAATGGCAACAACTTTGGCAACAAACATATGGTCAGAGCGATGGGGAGTCAGAAACCATTGAAAAACCCACCTATAACACCATCGGTTGGAAAAGTAGCTATACAGGTGAGGACATCCCCGTTGAGCAGATGTATCAATGGGCCGATAACACCGTCAAGCGGATTTTAACATTACAACCAAAACAGGTTTTAGAGATTGGTTGTGGTTCAGGAATGTTATTGTTCCAGATTGCCCCTCGTTGCTTGAGTTATTATGGGGCTGATATGAGCGCACCAGCTTTAGATTATGTTGGGGGGCAAATTAAGAAATTAGGAGAGAGTTTCGCTAATGTCAGTCTCCAACAAAAACTAGCTCATGATTTTACGGATGTAAAAGAAGGTAGCTTTGATACTGTTATCATCAACTCAGTTGTACAGTATTTTCCCAATATTGATTATTTAGTAGAGGTTTTACAAGGTGCAGTTAACAGTTTGGTACAAGGAGGCCGCATATTTGTCGGCGATGTTCGTAGTTTACCCTTATTAGAAACTTTCCATACAGCCATCAATTTTGAGAGAGCTTCAGATTCATTAAGCATTAACGAATTCAGAAAGCAAATAAAAACTTCTTTCAATCAAGAGAAAGAATTGGTCATTGACCCGGCCTTTTTCCTAGCGTTAAGGGAGCATTTCCCCCAAATCACACAGGTGGAAATACAGCTAAAACAAGGTGATTATCATAATGAACTTACTTTGTACCGTTATGATGTAATACTCCATGTTGCCCAAGGAGTGTCGAATCCAGTCACCCCTCAATGGCTCAACTATGACCAAGACGGTTTAAATTTAGGCGCTATTAAGCAACTTTTAGTTGATGAGCAACCAGAAATTATCGGTGTAAGAAATATACCAAATGCTCGTTTGCTCAAGGAAGTAACCTTGGAAAAAGAGCTTTCTCAAGCTATTGCAGAAGCAACCGTTGGTCAATTGCGTGATATCTTGCAACAGCAAAAACTTGTTGGAATAGAACCAGAAGAGTTATGGGGTTTAGACAAGGATTTCCCTTATTCAGTACATATTAATTGGTCATCTCTTGGTGATAATAGTTGCTATGATGTCATTTTTGTGCGGAAGGAATCCCAACAGGGGCAACAGAAGATAATTCCTAACTTTGGAGTTAATTCTGCTGTTAAACCATGGAGTGCTTATGCTAACAATCCTTTGCAGCAAGAGTCGAATCGAAATCTGATTTCGCAACTACCTGAGTTCCTCCTTTCCAAATTACCAAATTACATGGTTCCCAGTGCGTTTGTTACTTTAGAAGCACTACCCTTAACCCCCAATGGTAAGATTAATAGGAAAGCATTACCAGACCCCTTAGAAACACAAATATTATCAGAAGAAATAGTCCTCCCCTCGACACCAATTGAGGAATTATTAGCAGATATTTGGACTGAAATATTGGGGATAGAAACAGTAGGAGTTAATAATAACTTCTTTGAATTAGGAGGACATTCCTTAATTGCTACTCGTGTTGTTTCCCAAATTCGACAAGTATTTAACGTAGAACTTCCTTTACGTAGTTTATTTGAAAAACCGACCATTGCTGAGTTAGCCAAAGAAATTGAAAAAGTAATCAATTCAGATGTAGAGGTTGAGTTCGTTAGTATTGAAAGAGTTTCTCGGAATAGAGAATTACCCCTATCCTTTGCCCAACAAAGACTGTGGTTTTTAGCTGAACTAGAACCAGATAGTCCCTTTTACAACATCTCTGGGGCAGTTAAATTACAAGGACAATTAAATGTAGAAGCCTTAGAACAAAGCTTCAACGAAATAGTCCGTCGTCATGAAAACCTGAGAACCAATTTCCAAACCAGAGACGGTCAAGCAGTAGCAGTAATTTCCCCTGAAA
The DNA here is from genome assembly GCF_000167195.1 of Crocosphaera watsonii WH 8501. Classification (GTDB taxonomy): domain Bacteria; phylum Cyanobacteriota; class Cyanobacteriia; order Cyanobacteriales; family Microcystaceae; genus Crocosphaera; species Crocosphaera watsonii. Next base: position 24,412 of record NZ_AADV02000019.1, read on the forward strand.
GACCCTTAAATCTATCAACAGTAGATATTAGCTCTCTCAATGGTTCAACTCAAGAAGAAAAAGTAAGACAAGAGATTACAAAAGAGGCAGAAAAACCCTTTGATATTAGCAAAGACCTTCTACTCAGAATAAAACTATTACATCTTGGAGAAGAAGAAAATATAGTCTTAGTGACCATGCATCACATCATCTCTGATGGTTGGTCAATGGGTGTCTTCATCAAAGAACTAGGAACACTTTATACGAACTTCTGTAACCAAGAACCCATTTCCCTCCAAGAACTACCAATACAATACGTAGACTTTGCAGCGTGGCAAAGAGAATGGTTACAAGGAGAAGTCCTAGAAAATCAAGTTTCTTATTGGCTCAAACAATTAGAAAACACACCAAAACTATTAGAATTACCCACAAATAAGCCAAGACCTGCAATTCAAACCTTTAATGGTGCAACCCATTCATTCGAGTTATCAAAAGAACTCTCTTTAGCTCTAAATAAATTGAGCCAGCAGAAGGGAAGCACCTTATTTATGACTCTCTTGGCAGGTTTCCAAACACTGCTATGGCGTTATACGGCACAAGAAGATGTTGTAGTAGGTTCCCCAATTGCTAACCGTAATCGAGGAGAAATAGAAGGGCTAATTGGCTTTTTTGTCAACACCTTAGTATTGAGAACAAACTTAGCAGAAAATCCCAGTTTCTCTGAATTATTAGAACAGGTTAGAGAAGTAACATTAGGAGCATACAGCCATCAAGATGTACCCTTTGAGTTATTAGTAGAAAGACTACAACCAGAAAGGGATTTAAGTCATAGTCCACTCTTTCAAGTGATGTTTGTGCTTCAAAATGCACCCATGTCAGCCTTAGAATTACCAGGTGTAACTTTAACCTCATTAGAAAATAAGCATCAGACAGCTAAGTTTGATTTAAGTCTGTATATGACAGAAACAGAATCAGGGTTAGTGGGTAACTTTGAATACAATACAGATTTATTTGAAGAAAAGACAATTACGAGAATGGTGGGACATTTAGAAAGATTATTGTCAGCCATTGTTGCTAACCCACAACAGCCTTTGTCAGACTTACCTTTGCTTAGTGAACCAGAGCGACATCAATTATTGTGGGAATGGAATCAAACAAAAGTTGAATATCCTCAAAATCAATGTATTCATCAATTATTTGAAGCCCAGGTAGAAAAGACTCCCGAGGCAGTAGCAGTAGAGTTTGAAGGGCAAAAATTAACCTATCAAGAACTTAATAAAAAAGCCAATCAAGTCGCTCATTATTTGCGTTCTTTAGGAGTCAAACCAGAAGTATTAGTAGGAATTTATATTGAACGTTCTTTGGAAATGGTGATTGGACTCTTAGGCATCCTCAAAGCAGGTGGAGCCTATGTTCCTCTAGAGCCAACTTATCCCACAGAGCGTATTCAGTACCTCCTGGAAGATTCAAAGGTTGCTATTTTATTAACTCGAAACCATTTAATAACAACCTTACCCGAGTATCAAGGGCGTATTATCTCTTTAGATACAGACCCCGAATTGATGACTATTGAGAGAAAAGATAACCCCGTTAGTGGATTATCAAGGGATAATTTAATTTACATTATTTATACTTCAGGCTCCACAGGAAAACCAAAAGGAACCATGAATACTCATCAAGGAGTAGTTAATCGTTTACTTTGGATGGAAGAGACTTATCAACTAACCTCCAGGGATAAAGTTTTACAAAAAACTCCCTTTAGTTTTGATGTATCTGGTTGGGAATTTTGGTGGCCATTAATGACAGGAGCTTGTTTAGTGGTAGCTCAAACAGAAGGACATAAAGACCCATCCTATCTCATCAAGTTGATAAAAGAAAAACAAATAACAATCCTTCATTTTGTGCCTTCGATGTTGCAGATATTTCTCGAAGAAGCAGATGAGGAATCATGTAGTAGTTTGAGAAAAGTATTTTGTAGTGGAGAAGCATTAACAGTTGCCTTGCAAGAGAAGTTTTTGAGCATTCTAAAAGCAGAATTACACAATCTTTATGGGCCAACAGAAGCAGCTATTGATGTCACCTTCTGGCAGTGCCAAGTAGACAGTAAGCTATCAAGTGTACCTATTGGTCGTCCAGTAGCTAATACTCAGACATACATTTTAGATGCTAATTTGCAACCTGTTCCGGTGGGTGTACCAGGAGAATTGTATTTAGGGGGTGTGCAGTTAGCACGGGGTTATCTAAACCGGCCAGAATTAACAGCAGAAAGATTTATTGAAAATCCATTTAGTGAAGACTTTAGCTCCCCCCGTTTATACAAAACAGGAGATTTAGTCCGTTATCTTGCTGATGGCAATATTGAATATTTAGGTCGTATAGACAACCAAGTTAAAATACGAGGTTTCCGCATTGAGTTAGGGGAAATAGAAACTTTATTAGCTTCTCATCCGGAAGTTTTGGAAACAGTTGTCATACCTAAAGAGGAAACACCTGGGAACAAACGCTTAGTAGCTTACCTGGTGATAAGACCAGAAATAACTATCAAAATTGAGGAAATAAGACAATTTCTCAAAGCAAAATTACCAAATTATATGATTCCCAGTGCATTTGTCACCTTAGAAGCACTACCACTAACTCCTAACGGAAAGGTTGACCGAAAAATATTATTAGAATCTCAAGAAGAAATCAGCCGAAGCAAGGAATATGTAGCTCCAGAGACAGAAATAGAGGAAACCTTAGTCAAAATTTGGCAAGAAGTTTTGCTCCTGGAAAAAGTGGGCATCCACGACAACTTCTTTGAAATTGGTGGAGACTCAATACTTAGTATTAAAGTAGTTTCCCGAGCTAAAAATGCAGGTTTACAGATAAGAAGCAAACAAATATTTGAAAATCAAACCATAGCAGAATTAGCTCTAGTAGCCAAGATAAAAACAGAAACCATCGCTGAACAAGGGATAGTAACAGGAATAGCCCCTCTAACACCAATTCAAAAATGGTTCTTAGACAAAAATCCTAAAGAAGCTCATCATTTTAACCAATCAGTAATATTAGAAATTCCAGGGGAAATCGAAGCAGAAATTGTAGAAAAATCGGTTCAAAAATTATTAGAACATCATGATGCCCTACGGTTAAGGTTCAACAGAGAAACATTAGAAGATAAACAAATAAACGAAGGTTTAGGAGTAACAAACCTATTAACGATAGTAGATTTGTCATCAACCCCCAAAGAATATCAAGGGGAAAGAATAGCAGAAATAGCCACAGAATTTCAAGGAAGTCTAAACTTGCGAAATGGTCCATTAATGCAAGTTGTGCTATTCAATCTAGGAGAAGCAGATAACAATCGGTTGCTAATTATTATTCATCACTTAGTAGTAGATGGAGTGAGTTGGCGAATTTTATTATCAGATCTAGAAGAAATATCACAAAAACTAACAGCACAAGAGCCAGCCAAACTAAGAGAAAAAACAATAGCATTTATCAAGTGGGCAGAAGAATTAAACAAGTATGCACAAACTGAAGAAGTAGAAGCAGAGTTAGACTATTGGCTATATAAAAATTGGACAAAAACTGGAGTAATACCCTTAGATTGTGAAGAAAAAGAACCAGAAAATCTAGTAGGAGATGTAGTTCAAGTATCGAGAAAACTGAGTGTAGAAGCAACCAGAAAATTACTAGGAGAAGTAAATGAAGCTTACAATACACAGATTAATGACATACTACTAAGTGCCTTAAAAATAGTATTGGGGGAATGGACAAATTCCTCAAGCGTAATAATAAACTTAGAAGGACATGGCAGAGAAGAACTATTTGAGGAAGTGGACTTATCAAGAACAGTGGGTTGGTTTACCAGTTTATTCCCAGTGCTATTGGAAACACCAGAACAGATACAAATAGGAGAAATTATTAAATCAATAAAAGAACAACTAAGAGAAATTCCCAATCGAGGAATGGGCTACGGAATCTTGCGTTACTTGAGTGAATCCCCTGATATAAAGGAAAAAATAGCAGCAATTCCCCAGGGGGAGATAAGTTTTAATTACTTAGGACAATTTGACCAAGTAGGAGAAGAGACTGGATGGAAATTTGCTAAAGAACCAAAAGGAGTTAATCAGAGTTTAAAGCAGAATCGTGACCACATTCTTGATATTAATAGTTTGATAATAGAAGGAAAATTACAGATAGAGTGGACTTACAATAAGAATCTTCATAGTCAGGAAACTATTGAAAAGTTAGCCAAAAAATATCTAAAGACTCTCGAAAATATAATAGAACATTGTCAACAAGAAGAAACTTTTGGGTACACACCAAGTGATTTCCCCTCTGCTCAGTTGAATCAATTACAAATCGATGAGTTGTTAGCTGGATTCAAAACTAAAAACATCTCTTCAGTATATCCCTTATCTCCCATGCAAGAAGGAATGTTATTCCACACAATTTCTGAACCAGAAAGTGGGGTATATTTTCAGCAAATAGCATTGGGATTAACAGGTAATATCGAGTTATTAGCCTTTGAATCAGCTTGGCAAAAAGTGGTAGATAGACATTCGGTATTACGGACATTCTTTGTTGCCGAAGATGTAGAAAAACCATTACAAATCGTTCTTAAACAAGTGAAACTACCTTGGGAGAACATGGATTGGAGAGGTTTATCTCAACAGAAACAACAAGAACAACTAGACGAATTATTATCAAGTCAAAGACTCGAAGGATTCCAGTTAAACCAAGCCCCCTTGATGAAGTGTATCTTAATTGAACTCAGTGAAAATAACTACAAATTTGTACTGAGTAGCCACCACATTCTCATGGATGGATGGTGTTTACCAATTATCTTTAAAGAAGTTTTAAGTATCTATGAAGCTGAGATTCAAGGGAAAAATTTTAACTTACCAAGACCGCGTCCTTATGAAGATTATATTGATTGGTTGAAACTTCAAAATAAAGAAACCGCTTCTCAGTTTTGGCAAGAAACCTTACAAGGATTCACTGCACCCACTCCTCTAGTAGTAGAAAAAAGTCAGTATCAGACTCAACTAAATAAATCAAATTATCAAGAAATTGAATTACGTTTGTCTCCTCAACTGAGCAGAGAATTACAAGCTCTAAGCCAGAAATATCATCTGACTTTATCCACCATAATGCAAGGGGTCTGGGGTTTACTCTTAAGTGGTTACAGTGGGGAAGAAGATATAGTCTTTGGGGTGACGGTTTCAGGTCGTCCCCCTAGTTTGCCTGAGGTAGAAAAGAGAGTTGGATTGTTCATCAATACCTTACCATTGCGTATTCAAATCCCCCCCCAACAGCAGTTAATTCCTTGGTTGGAAGAAATCCAACAGTTAATGTCACAAGCACAGGATTACGCTTACACACCTCTAGTTGATATTAAAGCTGTAAGTGAGGTGCCTGGGGGAATGCCTCTGTTTGAAACGATTATGGTGTTTGAGAATTATCCCATAGGCCGTTCTTTAACAAAAGATAGTGCATTAGAAATAAGCAAAATACAGTCTTTTGAACAAACTAATTATCCCTTAACTGTAATGGCCGTACCTGGAGAGCAGTTATTGATTAGGGTTAGTTACGATACGGTTCGTTTTGAATCAGAGACCATTGAGCGAATGTCAGAACATTTAGAGACTATGTTCTCAGCAATAGTTAAAAATCCTCAACAACGAGTAAGGGAAATACCTTTATTAACAGAAACTGAGCGACATCAATTATTGTGGGAATGGAATGATACAAAAGTTGAATATTCTCTCTTATGCGTTGATCAACTATTTGAAGCCCAGGTAGAAAAAACACCCGATGCAGTAGCAGTGGAGTTTGAAGACCAAAAATTAACTTATCAGCAACTAAACACCAAAGCTAATCAACTCGCTCATTATCTGCGTTGTTTGGGAGTAAAACCAGAGGTATTAGTAGGAATTTGTGTCGAACGTTCTTTAGAAATGGTGATTGGACTCTTAGCCATCCTCAAAGCAGGTGGAGCATACCTCCCATTAGACCCTAATTATCCTCAAGAAAGAATCCAATTTATCCTAGAAGAAACCCAAGTCCCAGTATTGCTAACCCAAGCATCTCTTCTGGATGCAATGCCGAAACACAGAGCGCAAGTGCTTTGTATCGATAAGGATAGTCCCGATATTGAACAGCAAAGTCAGGAAAACATCACCTCTGAAGTAACTACAGATAATTTAGCCTATACCATCTACACATCAGGTTCCACAGGCAAACCCAAAGGAGTACAAATTCCTCATAGTGCATTAAGTAACTTTTTGTTCTCCATGAAAGAAGAACCAGGGTTAAGCTCAAAAGATACCTTATTAGCAGTAACAACTTACTCCTTTGACATTGCTGCTTTGGAACTATTCTTACCCCTGGTAGTAGGCGCACGTTTAATAGTCGCTTCTCAGGAGATAGTTGCAGACGGAACCCAGTTATTAGCCACACTGACAGACTCAAAAACCACCGTGATGCAAGCCACACCTGCCACCTGGAAGCTACTCATAGCAGCAGATTGGCAGGGGAATGAGCAACTAAAAGTTCTCTGTGGAGGTGAAGCCTTACCCTCACAACTAGCCAGCGAATTATTGGAAAGATGTGAATCATTATGGAATATGTACGGTCCAACAGAAACCACTATCTGGTCAGCCGTATCTGAGATTAAGACAGATAGTCAACTGATAAGCATTGGTAATGGTATTGCCAACACACAACTATATATCCTAGACCAATCAAGTCAATTAGTACCAGTAGGAGTAGTAGGGGAGTTATGTATTGGTGGGATGGGATTAGCAAGAGGCTATTTTGAGCGTCCTGAGTTAAATAAAGAAAAATTTATCTATAACCCCTTTAGTGAAGAAGAAAGTCGGATCTATAGAACTGGGGACTTAGCCAGATATTTACCCAATGGAGAGATAGAATATCTTGGTCGTATAGACAACCAAGTTAAAATACGAGGTTTCCGTATTGAGCTAGGAGAAATTGAAACACAAATAGCTCAATATACAGCAGTAAAAGAAGCCGTGGTAATAGCGAGGGAAGATATAGCAGGGGATAAAAGATTAGTAGCTTATATTGTTCCTCAAGAAGAGTTAGCAGTTAATCCCAGTGAGTTGAGGGAATTTTTAGGAGAAAAACTGCCTAATTACATGATTCCCAGTGCTTTTGTCATGTTAGAAAAATTACCCCTAACACCCAATGGCAAGATTGATCGCAAAGCATTACCGGAACCTCAAGAAACAGAAATATTATCAGAAGAAATAGTCCTCCCCTCAACACCAATTGAGGAATTATTGGCAGGTATTTTGTCAAAAATATTGGGCATAGAAACAGTAGGGGTTCATAACAATTTCTTTGAATTAGGAGGACATTCCCTAATTGCTACTCGTGTTGTTTCCCAAATTCGACAAGTATTTAACGTAGAACTTCCTTTACGTAGTTTATTTGAAAAACCGACCATTGCTGAGTTAGCCAAAGAAATTGAAAAAGTAATCAATTCAGATGTAGAGGTTGAGTTCGTTAGTATTGAAAGAGTTTCTCGGAATAGAGAATTACCCCTATCCTTTGCCCAACAAAGACTGTGGTTTTTAGCTGAACTAGAACCAGATAGTCCCTTTTACAACATCTCTGGGGCAGTTAAATTACAAGGACAATTAAATGTAGAAGCCTTAGAACAAAGCTTCAACGAAATAGTCCGTCGTCATGAAAACCTGAGAACCAATTTCCAAACCAGAGACGGTCAAGCAGTAGCAGTAATTTCCCCTGAAAGACCCTTAAATCTATCAACAGTAGATATTAGCTCTCTCAATGGTTCAACTCAAGAAGAAAAAGTAAGACAAGAGATTACAAAAGAGGCAGAAAAACCCTTTGATATTAGCAAAGACCTTCTACTCAGAATAAAACTATTACATCTTGGAGAAGAAGAAAATATAGTCTTAGTGACCATGCACCACATCATCTCTGATGGTTGGTCAATGGGTGTCTTCATCAAAGAACTAGGAACACTTTATACGAACTTCTGTAACCAAGAACCCATTTCCCTCCAAGAACTACCAATACAATACGTAGACTTTGCAGCGTGGCAAAGAGAATGGTTACAAGGAGAAGTCCTAGAAAATCAAGTTTCTTATTGGCTCAAACAATTAGAAAACACACCAAAACTATTAGAATTACCCACAAATAAGCCAAGACCTGCAATTCAAACCTTTAATGGTGCAACCCATTCATTCGAGTTATCAAAAGAACTCTCTTTAGCTCTAAATAAATTGAGCCAGCAGAAGGGAAGCACCTTATTTATGACTCTCTTGGCAGGTTTCCAAACACTGCTATGGCGTTATACGGCACAAGAAGATGTTGTAGTAGGTTCCCCAATTGCTAACCGTAATCGAGGAGAAATAGAAGGGCTAATTGGCTTTTTTGTCAACACCTTAGTATTGAGAACAAACTTAGCAGAAAATCCCAGTTTCTCTGAATTATTAGAACAGGTTAGAGAAGTAACATTAGGAGCATACAGCCATCAAGATGTACCCTTTGAGTTATTAGTAGAAAGACTACAACCAGAAAGGGATTTAAGTCATAGTCCACTCTTTCAAGTGATGTTTGTGCTTCAAAATGCACCCATGTCAGCCTTAGAATTACCAGGTGTAACTTTAACCTCATTAGAAAATAAGCATCAGACAGCTAAGTTTGATTTAAGTCTGTACATGACAGAAACAGAATCAGGTTTAGTGGGTAGTTTTGAATACAATACAGATTTATTTGAGGAAGAGACAATTACGAGAATGGTGGGACATTTAGAAAGATTATTGTCAGCCATTGTTGCTAACCCCGAACAGCGTTTGTCAGACTTACCTTTACTTAGTGAACCAGAGCAACATCAATTATTGTCTGAATGGAATGAGACAAAAGTTGAATATTCTTCCTTATGCGTTCATCAGTTATTTGAAGTTCAGGTAGAAAAAACACCATTAGCAGTAGCAGTAGAATTTGAAGACCAAAAATTAACTTATCACGAACTGAATAGAAAAGCTAATCAACTCGCTCATTATCTGCGTTCTTTGGGAGTAAAACCAGAGGTATTAGTAGGAATTTGTGTAGAACGTTCTTTAGAAATGGTGATTGGGCTATTAGCCATCCTTAAAGCAGGAGGAGCATATCTACCATTAGACCCTAATTATCCTCAAGAAAGAATCCAATTTATCCTAGAAGAAACCCAAGTCCCAGTATTGCTAACCCAAGCATCTCTTATGGATACAATGCCAGAAAACACAGCGCAGTTGGTTTGTATAGAGAAGAATAGTCCCGATATTGAACAACAAAGTCAAGACAATCTTATTTCAAACTTAACAACTGATAATTTAGCCTATACCATCTACACATCAGGTTCCACAGGGCAACCCAAAGGGGTACAAATTCCCCACAGTTCCTTAAGTAACTTTTTGTTCTCCATGAAAGAAGAACCAGGGTTAAGCTCAAAAGATACCTTGTTAGCAGTAACCACTTATTCCTTTGATATTGCCGCCTTAGAATTATTCTTACCCTTGATAGTTGGCGCACGTTTAATAGTCGCTTCTCAGGAGATAGTTGCAGACGGAACCCAGTTATTAGCCAAACTAACAGACTCAAAAACCACCGTGATGCAAGCCACACCTGCCACCTGGAAGCTACTCATAGCAGCAGGTTGGGAGGGGAATGAGCAACTAAAAGTTCTCTGTGGAGGTGAAACCTTACCCTCACAACTAGCCAGCGAATTATTGGAAAGATGTGAATCATTATGGAATATGTACGGTCCAACAGAAACCACTATCTGGTCAGCCGTATCTGAGATTAAGACAGATAGTCAACTGATAAGCATTGGTAATGGTATTGCCAACACACAACTATATATCCTAGACCAATCAAGTCAATTAGTACCAGTAGGGGTAGTAGGAGAGTTATGTATTGGTGGGGAGGGATTAGCAAGAGGCTATTTTCAGCGTCGGGAGTTAAATAAAGAAAAATTTATCTATAACCCCTTTAGTGAAGAAGAAAGTCGGATCTATAGAACTGGGGACTTAGCCAGATATTTACCCAATGGAGAGATAGAATATCTTGGTCGTATAGACAACCAAGTTAAAATACGAGGTTTCCGTATTGAGCTAGGAGAAATTGAAACACAAATAGCTCAATATACAGCAGTAAAAGAAGCCGTGGTAATAGCGAGGGAAGATATAGCAGGGGATAAAAGATTAGTAGCTTATATTGTTCCTCAAGAAGAGTTAGCAGTTAATCCCAGTGAGTTGAGGGAATTTTTAGGAGAAAAACTGCCTAATTATATGATTCCCAGTGCTTTTGTCATGTTAGAAAAATTACCCCTAACACCCAATGGCAAGATTGATCGTAAAGCATTACCAGTACCTGAAAAAACACCAATATCATCAAATGAGATAGTGCTTCCCTCAACACCTATAGAGGAGTTATTAGCAGGTATTTGGACTGAAATATTGGGGATAGAAACAGTAGGGATTCATAATGACTTCTTTGAATTAGGAGGACATTCCTTAATTGCTACTCGTATTATGTCCCAAATTCGACAAGTATTTAACGTAGATATTCCCCTGCGTAATTTATTTGAAAAACCTACTATTGCTGAGTTAGCAAAAGAAATAGAAAAAGTAATTAATTCAGATGTAGGGGTTGAAGTCGTTAGTATTGAAAGAGTTTCTCGTGAGCAAGAATTACCCCTATCTTTTGCTCAACAAAGACTATGGTTTTTGGCACAAATAGAACCAGACAGTCCATTTTATAATATGTCCAGTACGATAGAAGTTGAAGGTTCTATTAATGTTGCAGTCTTAGAACAAAGCTTTAACGAAATTATCCGTCGCCATGAATCTTTACGTACTACCTTTGCTATGGGAGAAAATGGTCCCATACAAATAATTGCGCCTGAACAAAGCATCAAAATTACAACCATTGACTTGCATAATTTAGATGTTAATGAGCAAACGGAACAGGTGCAGAAACTGGCATTGGAAGAAGCTCAAACACCTTTTAACTTAGCAGATGGTTTATTAATACGAATCAGTCTATTACAGTTAGGGGAAAGAAAAAATGTATTGTTACTTAACATACATCACATCATCTCTGATGCTTGGTCAATGGGTGTATTGGTCAAAGAATTAGCAACATTTTACGAAAATTTGGTCAATGACAAGCCGGTACAATTACCTGAACTTCCCATCCAATATGCAGACTTTGCTGTTTGGCAACGACAACCATTACAAGCCGAAAAATTAGACAAACAACTGGCTTACTGGAGACAACAACTGAGTGGGGTTCCTGATAGCTTTAATATCCCAACAGATAAACCCAGACCTGAGCTTCAAACATTTCGAGGTGCAGTTAGCGAGTTTAGCCTATCTACCGAATTATCTGAAAAGGTTACCCATTTAAGTCGTCAAGAAGGGGTCACTTTATTTATGACTTTGCTGGCTACGTTGCAACTATTACTCTACAAATATAAAAAACAAAAAGATGTTTTGGTGGGAACGGATGTTGCTAATCGTAACTATAAAGAAGTTGAATCATTAATCGGTTTCTTTATCAATATTTTGGTTTTACGGGCTAATTTTTCTGGTAATCCCACTTTTCGAGAATTACTAGAACAGGTACGCGAGGTGACTTTGGGAGCTTATGCAAACCAAGACTTTCCCTTTACCAAATTAGTAGAAACTGTGCGTCCAGAAAGGAATCTCAGCCGTACACCTTTATTCCAAGTCTTATTTGTTCTTAATAATACCCCCATACCTCAATTAGAAGTTTCTGGTCTAAAATTTACGCCTCTCATGGTTGATACAGAAACAAGTAAATTTGATATGGCTTTATTTGTTTCAGAGACAGAAACAGGTTTGAAAGGGATGTGGCAATATAACAGCGATCTTTTCGATCTTTCCACAATGACTCGCCTCTCAGCACAATTTGAGACCCTTCTTAATAACATTGTTAATCAACCAAATACCAGTATTGAATCCTTAGAAATACTAACAAAAGAGGAACAAGACAAAATGAAATTAGCACAGACTAAAAACAAAAAAGCCAGGTTAATGAAGTTAACTAAGATTAAACCCAAAGCAGTCAATGTTCCAAAAAAATTAGTTAATACCTCTTTGCTTGACCCAGATAACTTATTACCCCTAGTAATAGAACCTGATCACGAAGATACTCAACTAGCAGGATGGGCTAAAAATCAGAAAGAATTTATTGAAAGCAAATTACTTGAACATGGAGCAATTTTATTCAGAGACTTTAAAATTGATTCAGCAACTGAATTTGAAAACTTCGCAAGTGCTATCTGTCCCAATTTATTTGGAGAATATGGAGATTTACCTCGTGAAAATTCCGAAGGAAAGGTTTATGGAGCCACTGTTTACCCAGCAGATAAATCTATTTTATTCCACAATGAAAGCTCCCATTTACAAACTTGGCCGATGAAAATTTGGTTTTTCTGTATGCACCCAGCAGAGCAAGGAGGCGAAACTCCAATTGTGGATTGTCGTAAAATTTATCGCTCACTTAATCCTCAATTGCGAGAAAGATTAGAGCAGAAACAATTGATGTATGTTCGGAACTTTATCCGAGGAGTAG
>NZ_AADV02000018.1 GCF_000167195.1 Crocosphaera watsonii WH 8501
GTTCCTTGTGGGATTGTAGATGAAGATACAGGGCAACTTTATGTAACTTTTGGAAGTTCTTATAAAACGAGTGATTTCATGGTAGATAACTTGGAGCAATGGTGGACAAGTCTGAGTATAACTGAAAAGCAGCAACTAGAGAACATCCAAATTAAAGTTGATAATGGACCAGAAAATAGTGGAATAAGAAGGCAATTTTTGAAGAGAATGGTAGAGTTTGCCGACCAAACTAAGAAATCTATTCAATTACTATATTTTCCTCCTTATCACAGTAAATATAATTCCATAGAAAGATGTTGGGGAATTTTAGAGAGGCATTGGAACGGAACACTTCTGAGAAATGCTCAAACGATGTTAGCTTGGGTAAAAACTATGACATGGAAAGGCTTAAATCCGATAGTTAAGTTAAGTAAAAAAGTTTATCAAAAAGGCATTTCTTTAACGAAAAAAGAGATGAAGGAAATTGAGAAACGTTTAGAACGTAATCCTCACTTACCTAAATGGGATATTTTGATTAGACCCAGTTAGCCTAAAAAGTTAATAAGAGTGTAAAATTAAGTGAATTTCCTTTTTAAAAATAGTCAAAGCTAATTTAAAAGTTAGCGTATTTCTTTCTTTTAGATAGGGAGGTTTTTGTTCGCGGAAAGTATCCGCGAACAACTTTTTATTTTTCCCTTTTCGCTTATTTGAGATGTTCTACAAACAGATTCTGAGAATGGGTGGGAAACTTTTTCTTGGAAATCACCTTGGTTGGGGAAATCTGAGATCGCTCTGTTCAAACCCACTTCCTGTAAGGCTTCTGTGTTTGGCGATCGCAGATTTTGTGAGAAATTCGGGTATTAGTGGGTTGTCCAGGAGCTGGGTTTCCCCATCTCACTTCTGAAGTGCCAAGTCCTGTGGTTACCCCGGATGGATTTCCTTGGACTCCAGTCCATGTCCCATTAGAGGTGATGGTAATAGCTGATGCCATAGGTGCAGCAGCTAGTGATAATAGAGAGAAAGCTGATGTCGTAACTACAGACTTAAAATTGATCATTAGACTCCTCATAGAAAAAAGTTTCAACACCATAATTGTTACACAGCCATGTATAACTTCATGTATAACTTCATGTATAACTAAAAAAAGTACAAATATATTATTAAACTATCATAGATATTTCCCTATAGAACCCATTTGGGATCTCTGGTGAAATTAAGTGGGTTTGATTTTTTAACTTAAATTTCTAGAAAAAAGAATTTTCAAGAAACAATATAGGGTTTGTAGAGGTCAAAACTTTTTGACCTCTACAAAATATGTAGCCTACACATAGTTATTTTTAGCATTTGTGAACTGTTTTGACCGTTATATCCTAAAATTTATGCCATGAAGACTTTATTTTCCCTCCCCAACATCCCCTCTTGTGCTTGGAAACGTCTCATCGGTCAAGGATGGGATAACCCTTATACAGTACGCTATGCTAGTAATTTAGATGACGGCCCTTGGCACGGAATGCCTCTCGGTGGGTTTGGTGCAGGATGTATTGGGCGATCGCCTCGTGGTGATTTTAACCTTTGGCATTTAGATGGGGGTGAACATATTTTTAAGAGTATCCCATCTTGTCAGTTTAGTATTTTTGAACAATTAGAAGATGGTACAGCGCAAGCTTATGCTTTAGCAACGGAACCCCCAGAGGATAAAACCCTATCTCGTTGGTCTTGGTATCCCACAGAAAAGGGAACTTACTCTGCACTTTATCCCTGTAGTTGGTATCAATATGAGGGGGTTTTTCAAGCAGAGATTTATTGTGAGCAGTTTTCTCCTATTATTCCAGATAACTATCAGGAAACAAGTTATCCTATTGGGGTATTTGAATGGACAGTAAAAAACCCTACTGATAAACCCATTACCCTCAGCATTATGCTTACTTGGCAAAATATTGTGGGTTGGTTTACTAATGCTATTAAATCCCCAGAAATTACTGTTAGGGATGATGGTAGTCCAGAGTACGAATATCAACCGAGATGGGGTCATAGTACGGGAAATTTTAATCAGTGGGTACAAGATAATTTTCGGGTGGGTTTTATTCTCAATAGATTACAACCCCATGAACAGGTACAAGAGGGAGAAGGACAGATTTGTATTGCCAGTGTTACTAATCCTAGTGTAGAGGTTTTTAATCTGGGTAAATGGAATCCTGACGGAGATGGTTCTGAGGTTTGGGACTATTTTGCTATGGATGGATCTTTACCTGATCAAGAGGATGAAACACCAGCAGAACCTGGGGAACAAATAGCGGCAGCTATGGCAATACGTTTTACTGTTAAACCAGGAAGAGTTAAGAAGATTCCCTTTATCTTAGCCTGGGATTTACCAGTAACAGAATTTACCCCAGGAGTACAATACTATCGTCGTTATACTGACTTTTTTGGACGCAATGGTAACAACGGTTGGGCAATGGTGAGAACGGCTTTAAAACATTCTGATGTTTGGCGAGATAAAGTAGAAGAATGGCATAACTCTATCTTAAAAAATGATAATTTACCCGACTGGTTAAAGATGGCTTTGTTCAATGAATTATATTTATTAACCGATGGGGGAACTCTATGGACAGCAGCATCTGAGACTGATCCTGTAGGACAGTTTGGGGTGTTAGAATGTTTAGATTATTGTTGGTATGAAAGCTTAGATGTAAGATTATATGGATCTTTTGGGTTATTGATGTTATGGCCTGGTTTAGAAAAGGCAGTTATGGAAGCTTTTGCACGGGCAATTCCCAGTAGTGACGATACTATTAGAATTATTGGTTATAATCAGGCTGAAGGGTTCCGAAAAGTTAAAGGTGCAACTCCCCATGATTTAGGTGCGCCTAATGAACATCCTTGGGAGAAAACAAACTATACAAGCTATCAAGATTGTAATCTTTGGAAAGATTTAGGGAGTGATTTTGTTTTACAAGTTTATCGAGATTTTTTGTTAACTGGTTCCGATGATATTGACTTTTTATGGGAATGTTGGGCTGCCATTCCAGAAACATTAAACTATCTCAAAGAATTTGACTTAGATAATGATGGTATTCCTGAAAATTCTGGCGCACCAGATCAGACATTTGATGACTGGAAATTAAGCGGTATTAGTGCTTATTGTGGTGGTTTATGGATCGCAGCTTTAGAAGCAGCAATTAAGATCGGAGAAATATTGTTAGAAAATTCTCCTAATAATCCACAATTAGAACCTGAAAATTATCCCGAATCTATAGAAAAGGAACTGGATAAATACAATAATTGGTTACAACAATCTCGTGCTATTTATCACAGTACATTATGGAACGGAGAATACTATAATTTAGATAGTAAAAGCGGTTCTGATATAGTGATGGCGGATCAATTATGTGGTCAATTTTATGCCCGTTTATTGGGTTTATCCGATGTAGTTGAGTCTGAATATACCCTATCAGCTTTGAATAAGGTTTATGAAGCTTGTTTTTTAAAGTTTCAAAACGGAAAATATGGGGCAGCAAACGGCATGAAACCCGATGGTACACCGGAAGATCCTAACTCAACTCATCCCCAAGAAGTTTGGACAGGAATTAATTTTGGAATAGCTTCATTTCTAATACAAATGGGGATGAAAAATGAAGCCCTAAAATTAACCGAAACAGTGGTTAAACAAGTGTATGAAAATGGGTTACAGTTTCGGACACCTGAAGCAATAACCGCAGTGGGAACCTATCGTGCTTGTCATTATTTAAGAGCTATGGCCATCTGGGGAGTTTATTATCAGTTATCAGTGAACAGTTAACAGTGATCAGTGAACAGTGAACAGTTTTTTTAGTTAAAATTAAAACTTGTAGGGTGGGCAATTCCCACCTTACTTGAACACTAGAATTAAGGAAAATAACGATAAAATTCTCTTCGATGTAGAACACGCATCATTTCTACTTGATGGCCTTGTACTTCTATTCCAATACGATAATCACCAATGCGAATAAGATAGCGATTAGAATAACCCTTCATTGCTTTAATATTGCTTAAAACTTCCAAATTATCAGCTAAAGGAATAGTTTCAAAAGCTAGTTCAAAGATTCGCTTATATATCGGTTGTTTTTTCAACTTCTTTAAATCTTTCAAAAATAATTGGCGATACTCAACTTGCAAATTATTCCTCCAAATATTGTAATGCTGTTTTGCTGTCTAATAAAGGAGTTGATTTTGCTTCATCCATTGCTTGATTGAGACAATAATCTTCTAATCTATCCGATAACTCATCTAAGGAAATTTCTTCTTCAGGAAATATTTGTTTCCACACTTCGATTGGGATAATAACCGCTGTCGGTTTACCATTTGGATCTTTCAGGTACTCAATTTCTAACATTTAATGCCTACCACTACCATTAATTTAATTTTAACGCTTTGCTTGATGAAAGCCATCAGTTTTAGAGACGAAATTTGTAGGCAGATACAATGCCCACCTTACTCTAATTTGAATTATAATAGAAATAGTGTCTAATTTATTCAATTATGGCAACCAGTAATCTATTAGAAGCGTTTCGCCAAACTTATCAAAATTTTCAACTTCTACCATTAGTAACCGATGATAAATTAGATGATTTTAGAATTGAGTATGGAACTCGTGTTAGATTAGAATTAGAACAAGTGCTAGAAGATTGTACTGATATTAATAATAAAGTAATTTTTACAGGACATCGAGGTTGTGGAAAATCAACCTTACTCGCTTATTTTAGTCGTCAAATACGAGATAACTATTTTGTAGTCTTTTTTTCTATTGCTGACATGATAGAAATGTCAGATGTGAATCATATTAATATTTTGTTTGCAATCGCAGTGCAAATGATGGCTAAAGCTGAACAAGATAAGATTAAAATAAAAGAGTCAAAAAAGCAAAAATTTTATCAATGGTTTGCTACAAAAACAAAAACCAATCTTGAAGAAAAAAAACGAGAATTGGGATTAAAATTTAATTTATTTAGTTGGATAAAAACCCAATTAACAACTAATTATACCACTCGTAATGAAATCAAACAAGAATTTCAACGTAATATTTCTGAATTAACTGATCAATTGGATCTTATTGCTACTGTTATTAGAGAGCAAACTGATAAAGAAATTTTAGTTATTATTGATGATCTAGATAAACTTGATTTAGGGTTTGTTAGAGAAATTTTCAGCGATCATATCAAAGTTTTAATGCGTCCCAAGTTTAGAATTATTTATACAGTTCCAATGGCAGCAATGCGAGATAAAAATTTACGAACAATTATGCAAGATGAAAGTAATAATCAAGTTAAATTAATGCCTATTTCTAAGTTTTTTAGTAAATAAGAAAGCCATAACTCTGATGCTCTTCCCAATGAAAAAAATGTGAATACTTTTCGCAAATTAGTAGAAAAAAGGATTGATAATAATTTAATTGAAACTGAGATTTTAGAACAAATTATTTTAAAAAGCGGAGGTGTTTTACGAGAAGCTATTCGTATTATGAATCAATGTTGTTCTGAATGTTTAGTATTAATTAGGATGGAACCTGAACAAACAAACATAAAAATCAATAAAGATATTTTAGATACAGCATTAAGAGAGTTAAGAAATGATATGGCCAGACCTTTATCTAATAATGAGTATAAGCTTTTAACAACAATTTATCATAAATTTAATCCCGATGATGAAAGTGATCAAGATCAGTTTTTAGACTTATTACATAACGTTTATATTTTAGAATATATTAATGATAATTTATGGTACGATCTTCATCCTATTGTTATTTATTTATTGAATCGTAAAGGTTACTTATTAGAATCATAAAGGTTAATAAATTATGCCGTTAGAAACTACTTTAAAACTAAGCAAAGAAAATAATCTTAATTACCAAGGGTTATTAAGTCTTATTGAAGCAAGCGAAAACACTTTAAGTATATTAATTGCTGTTTGTGATGATAGAAATTTACGAGATAAAATTATAGAAGATTGCGAAAAAGAATTATTACCTAATATTGCCAGTTATCATGCTCGTCTTGACCAAAATGAACCCAGTTTAAGAGCAGCTATTTATAAAATTGTTCCATCAGAAGAATTCAAAAAAAATGAAAAATATACTCTTTTAAATATCACAGGTGCAGAAGATTTATTCTTTATTCGTAATAATGGGGAAAAATCACAACAAGAGAAATTTTTTGGTTATTTACAATGGACAAGGGAAGGGTTAAGAGAATTTCCTTATCCCATTCTTTTATGGGTGACAAATCAAATTTTAGTTAATTTAAGTAGAAAAGCACCTGATTTTTGGAGTTGGAGAAAAGGGGTATTTCATTTTATTCCTGAAGCTTCTTTAACTCCTGTTTTACCACCAGATAATAGAATTATTTCTGATGATTATTTGAAAGAAGATGATTCACATTCTTTATCTTTGGAAGATTTAGAAGAACTTATCAGCAATACTGAAAACAAAAGAGGCAAAAATGATCCTAATTTAGTTACCCTTTATAATCGTTTAGGGGATGTTTATTTTAATCGCATCAAAAGTGGTGTAGCAGTTAGTTTTCCTGATGAAAAAGAAAATGCTTTACATTGTTATTATCAAGCATTAGATATTTCCAGAGAAGTTGTGGATAGATATGGAGAAGGGAATTCTTTACAAAATCTAGGTATTATTTATAACTATTTAGCTAAATATCAAGAAGCGATCAAATACAATCAACAGTCTTTAGCTATCTTTAAAGAAATAGGAGATGGACACGGTGAAGCTTGTTCCTATAAGAATTTGGGGAATGCTTACTATTTTCTGGGACAATATGAACAAGCAAGAGAATACTATCAACAGTCCTTAGCTATCACTAGAGAAATCGGCGATCGCAAAGTTGAAGCAACTTCTTATAATAATTTGGGTATCGTTTATTCTTGGACTTTGGATAAAAAAGAATTGTTAGCGTAAATTTTACGCTAAACATGTCTCCAGAGCTAAAATAGAGAATTAAGGTGATTTTAAAAACTCTCTTTCCATCTTTTTAGGGGGTTTTAAATATTAAATAGCTTCATTCAGTTTCGGTTCCAATATAGATATCTAAGTAGCTTTCAGTTAGAGATTGAATGACTCGTTCTAATTCATCAATGAGATTTCTTCTAGTGAGTTTTTCTACAGCATCAATATGAGCAGAACTTCCGGCTCGTCCTAAATATTTATATTTGGTTTTTTTCTCATTATTAGTGGCCATAGGAAAAATTGATTCAGCAGCCTGTAGTTTATAATACCAGTAGATTGTTCCCTTTCCATTAACCTGATAACGAATAATATGACAATTAGCTGGTGCTACTTCCCCTTCCCGTTCAATTTTCTTTATTTTCTGTTTAAGAGAGCGAATTAGACTCTTAATTTGTTTGGCTCTCAGGTGGACATCTTGACTGGTCTTAAGTTCGGAATGTTATGACATTAGCCTTAACTGTAACAAACAACCTTTTTTGATGTTAGCGTATATATTACGCTAATTTATAAGGTAATAAATTTTAAAAATGACCAAAAATGAAACGGCTACGTCTGTCGAGGAATTCCTGGTGTGGAGGTCTAACCTCTTCCAAGGACTAAAAGCTAGAAAAGAAACTATTATAGAATTACTCGATGCCCTCTCCAGTAACCAACAAGCTCACTCAGTCGTTGAATTGTCTCTCAATCCTTTATTTAGAAGAGATTATAACAGTTTATATAGAGGAATTCAAGAGTTTTACCCACTCAAACTGACCCTAATTATGAACAGAGAATTGAGACTTTATTTTCAGCGGTATCGAGAACAATTCCTCCCACTTCAAAACATTATAACTTATTTGGTATTGACACAACTCCCTGTCCACGACCGTTTGCCGAAACGTTAGCGGATAAAACCTTTATTCATTACCTCAATCCAATTAAGGGAAATAAACCCATTAATATTGGACATTGTTATTCCGTTGTCTGCGCTTTACCTGACCAAATAGACACAGAAAAAGTCCCTTGGGCTGTCCCCTTATCAGGAGAGCGAGTCCCCTCTAAACATAAAGGAGTAAATCAAGGCAATCAACAACTAAAAAAAATCTGGCAAAGTTCTTTATTTTCTGATAAATTATCTGTCTTAGTGGCTGATAGTGACTACAGCCAAAAGGATTTTATTGGGGAACAAGTTAAGCATGAAGACGTAGTTACTATTACAAGAGTTAGAAGTGACCGAGTTTTTTATCGTCAATTTATTCGGGACCCAAATCAAGCCAAAATTTCGGGACATCCCCGTTGGTATGGGGATAAATTTGACCTTAAAGATGACCAAACTTGGACTGAACCTGATGAAGTTCATCATGTTCCCTTTACAACGAAAAAAGGTCGTCAATTAACAGTGACTATTTCGGGATGGAAACAGATGTTAATGAGAGGAACTAAAAACTATAAAATGAACAATCACCCCTTTACTTTACTCCAGATTGTTGTCAGAGATCAAGAAAGAAATAGTATTTGGAAACCTATGTGGCTTATTGTTATTGGTTCTCGGCGCGATGAGTTAAGTTTAGTTGATTGTTATCAGTGTTATCGACAACGTTATGACATGGAACATCTTTTTCGATTTGGTAAACAAAGATTATTGATGACATCTTATTTAACTCCCGATGTACATCATGAAGAAAATTGGTTTAAACTAACACTTCTTTCTTCTGTAAATTTGTGGGCTGCCAGAAAATTAGCTGTGGTTTTACCCCGTGATTGGGAACAGTATTTGAAGACTAATAAATCCATCAAAATCACCCCTAGTCTAGTTCAAAGAGACTTTTCAAGAATAATTACGACCTTGGGGACTTTTGCCAAATTTCCCAAACGTCGAGGTTTTTCTTCCGGACGTATTAAAGGTTACAAAAAAGCCCCACGAACTCGTCATGATGTTATCAAGAAAGGGAGCAAAAAATCAACTGAAAACTTAAAAGCTCCTTAGTTTTCCTCAGAATCTATAGATTAGCCCTATTTGTCAGCCAATTTTATTGACTGATACAGAGCCGATATTTTGGGATTTTAGTTTAGCGTAAAATATACGCTAACAAACTTTTTTTGTCCAAAGTCCAATTATTCTTCTCTGGGACAATATGAACAAGCAAGAGAATACCATCAACAGTCTTTAGCTATCTCTAGAGAAATCGGCGATCGCAAAGGTGAAGCTTATTCCTATAATAATTTGGGGAATGCTTACTATTTTCTGGGACAATATGAACAAGCAAGAGAATACTATCAACAGTCCTTAGCTATTACTAGAGAAATCGGCGATCGCAACGGTGAAGCTTCTTCCTATAATAATTTGGGGAGTGTTTACAATTCCCTGGGACAATATGAACAAGCAAGAGAATACTATCAACAGTCTTTAGCTATCACTAGAGAAATAGGCGATCGTAACGGTGAAGCTAATTCCTATATTGGTTTGGGGAATGCTTACTATTTTCTGGGACAATATGAACAAGCAAGAGAATACTATCAACAGTCCTTAGCTATTTTTAAAGAAATCGGCGATAAACCAGGTGAAGCGAAGGCTTTGTTTAATGTAGATTTATGCTTTAAAAAGGTTCAATGAAAAGATGAGGCAAAAGAATCCTTTCATAACGCCCGTTAATTGTATCAAGATATGAGACTCAATCCGATTGTAGAACGTTGCGATAATCAAATTAATGCTTTAGTTTCTAGGGGTTAATGATCAAACTCTGTTGACGGATAACGTTACACGTCAAAATTATCATTATAAAATCATAACTCCGAACTCCGAACTCCTAACTCCTAACTCACCTTGACGGATAACGTTACACGTCAAAGTGAGAATTCTAATATTGCACTCTGAGACAACAATCTTTGCTTAACTTGACAGTACCAACTCCCAAGCTAAGATTAAAGTAGTCAAATCAATAATTCTCCTATATATGTATGACGGTAACTACCTATAAATGGACAATTGAGAAATGGCACGAACTGGTTAACTCTGGGGTGCTAGACGGACAAAAAGTAGAATTATTAGAGCATAATATCGTTAATATGAGTCCAGAAGGGATTGAACATAGTTATACTACCGAAAATGTAGTTATTTACCTGAGAAATTTACTGTCAAATTTAGCTCACGTCAAAGAATCCCATCCTATAACCCTAGATAACTCCGAACCGGAACCAGATATAGCTATAGTAAGACTCCCAGAAACTATTTATCGTAATCATCATCCCTACGCTGAAGATATTTATTGGTTAATCGAAATATCCCAAAGAACTCTCAAGAAAGATTTAGAACAAAAAAGCTTTACCTATGCGCGTAATAGTATCCCCGAATATTGGGTAATTGACTTACAAAATAAACAAGTCATCGTTCATACCCAACCCCAGGATAATAAATACTTACAACTGGTTACATATCAATCTGGGATTATTTTACCTTTAGCTTTTCCTGAGATCGAAATTACTTTGCAAAAATTATTACTGTTTTAAACAAAATAAGGTGGACAATGTCCACCCTACTGTTAGAAATTATTAATTACTCAACCGGAGTTCGATATAAGCAAGAAAACTGAATCAAATCAGAAGTATCAAACCTTCATTCTCTCCTTAAAAAAGACCGAACTCCGAACTCCGAACTCACCTCCTCACTATTTCGTCAAACGAGTTAATACTTGATTAGATCGTTCAACAAAAGACTTCATACCCTCACCATCGAGTCCTTTTTGAGCAATTAAAGCTAAATCATAGATATGTTGACACAACATTTTAGCCATTTCTGCCGAAGGTGAATCACCCCCTGCTTGGATAATACTTCCCTGACTCAACTGATAGATATTCTCGATCAATGGATGGGTAGTATTAATCACAAAAACGTGTTCATCTGGGAAGTCCATAACCTGTTGTTGAGAGACGGCCATCATCTCACGTAAACGTCTCATTGCTTCTGGTAATAATACCATCGCAGGGGGTGTACTGTCGGGAGTATCTGACTTTAATGCTTGGGTTTTGATGTTGACTTTAGAATTATTTAAAGCCTTCTCAAAAATTTCCTTAATTTGATCGCTACGGGTTTTATTCGTATTCGGATCAACAATTTCATCCGCTTTATCTTGTTGAACTAAGGTATCATCTAACTCCGCATCTACACGGGAAAATTTAACCTCAGAATACTCTTTTTCCAGGAAAGGAATAAAGTAATTAGTATCGATGAAAGAGTCCATAAATAGGATCTCTAAACCCTGATTTTTGTAGAGTTCTACATAAGTCGCTTGGGTATCGGTATCCGTACAATAAAAGACCCGATTTTCATGACGTTCCTTGTTACGTTCTAGGTAAGCAGGTAAGGTAGTATAACCTTCGCTTTCGTAACTAAATTTCTCCTCACTTTCTCCTTTAGTTTTAACATTTTCCCAGAGATCCCCTTCACCTTCTACTTGAACTTGTGGGGTTTCAGGGTCAGATTTTGCCTCAACTTTATCCGCTTTATAAGTGGTTTTGTAGATGAGAATATCCTCAACTTGTTTCTTGAACTTCTCATCTTTCAAAGAACCATATTTAATAAAAGTTCCCACATCTTTCCAACACTTAACATATTCTTCGGGGGTGTCCTCATAGATAGATTTGAGCCGTGTAGCTATCTTTTTGGCGATATGGTTAGCAATACTGCGAACCGTCCGATGATTAGTTAAAGCACTTCGAGAAACATTTAAGGGAATATCAGGACTGTCAATAACACCCCGTAAAGGCATCAAGAAGTCTGGGATAATTTCTTCACAGTGATCATTAACAAAAACCTGATTACAGAACAGTTTAATATGTCCTTGTGACACATCAACATCGGGTCTCAATTTAGGAAAGTATAAAATCCCGTTTAAAAGATAGGGATAATCCGTGTTTAAATGTACCCATAATAAGGGATCTTCTTGGAAAGGATAAAGATAACGATAAAACTCTAAATAGTCCTCATCCGTTAAATTTTGTGCCGAATCTTTCCAAAGAGCTTTTTGTTTGTTAATAGATTCGTTTTCAAACTTAATCGGAACGGGAACAAAATCAGAATAAGTTTTAACCAATTGACGAATTCTTTGGGGTTCTATATATTCCTGTTCATCGTCCATTAAAGTTAAAGTAACTGTTGTTCCGATTTGAGTTCTCGAAGATTCAGTTAACTCAAACTCAGGGGAACCGTCACAAGACCAATGAATAGCTTCTGAGCCTTCTTTATAGGATAAAGTATCAATTTCTACCTGTTTGGCTACCATAAAAGCAGAATAGAAACCTAAACCAAAATGTCCGATTAAATCATTGGCAGTTTTTTGGTATTTTTTAACAAATTCTTCCGCACTAGAAAAAGCCACTTGGTTGATGTATTTTTTGATTTCATCAACAGTCATCCCAATACCATTATCATAGATACAAAGAGTTTTGTTAGTTGTATCTACCGTAATGGTAATTTCTGGTTCAGGAACATCCCCAGATAGTTCCCCTGCTAAAGAGGCCATTTTTAGCTTAGAAATAGCATCCACTGCATTAGAAATTAATTCCCGTAAGAAGATTTCGTGATCGGTGTAGAGAGACTTCTTAATGATGGGAAAAATATTCTCAGTATGAATGGTAATATTACCTTTTTCCAGTACCGTCATAGCTTTTCCTTGTTGTGAATATTGTAATTGAATTTGTTACCCATAGTTTTCACTATGCTATGAGTTAACACTAACTATTATCATAATTGATCTGATGTGTCACCATCAAGTTTGAGCTAATATTAAATCCGATTTTCAAACCCATCTTATCTTTTAGAAGGGGTAGAAAAATCTCCCAGTCACCCAGTCACCCAGTCACCCAGTCTCCCCGTCACCCCCTCTCCGGTGTCAATCAGAATTTAGAATTACAGCTTATCTCTTCCATCTGATGGCTTTCATTGTACTTTCCAGTTGTTCAATCAAACCATCTAAACTCATATTCTCCTCATCAAAAAAAACAGAAGGAGACTGTTCACACTGATAATAAATCAATTTAATTTGACCTTCATTAATGGCAATCATCGCTACTTCTTCGTTATAGTTATAATTGTCAACAATACCTAAAACTTCTTGTATTTTTCCTTCAACATTACGATTTAATTCGTCAAGAGATTGACGAGAACAACGGATGAAATGGGGTTCCGGTTCTAAATCAATCCCTAACACATCCTGGTCATTTTCCCATTCATTTTTTAAACCCCAAGCTAAGGCAGCGAGAGCCTGTTTATTTTCTGTTACAAAACGGTCTAATTGATATCGCCATTGATTTTCTGAATTATCTGGTACAGACTCACCAAATTGCATCATTTTTTTTAACCTAAATTGTTCTCAAATAAGCCATAGCAGGGGTTTAATGATATTAAACCCTCTACTTAATAACTAACGTCCACGAATGGTATATTTCCAGTCATCTAGCCCTGTATAACCAGACTCTTGAGCTAAAGTTTCAGGCTCTTGCGCCCCTGATAATTGTTTACCATTAATTTCCCAACTAGGATAGGATCTAATCCCAGCAGCTTGACAAGCTTCTGGTTGCGGATTTTTTCCCCTGGGATCACACTCAATATAGGTAATTTCCTTAACCGCTTCTTTCCCTAAAACTTGTTTTTGCTCGAAACAATGGGGACACCAAAAAGCCCCGTACATTTTTGCCTCTACGGAGGTTAAATGTTTAGCTAATTCAATTTCAGAGGCTCCCGACTCTGTATTTACTTCCCACCCATAGGGTGCTTCTGGTTGTGTGTCAGGTGATGGGATGACAATACGGCCATCGGCAGTGGTAGCTGGGGGGGGTTGGTTAAGATGGGCATAAGCTCCCAAAGTTCCTACCAAAGTAATCATAGCCACCACAATAGGTATAAAGAAAAGTTGACCTATTTCGTCCCATTCGCGGCCAAAAATACTTAACCCCATTAAACTCAGGGAAAAAGCCGCCGAACCGATACAATAGTAACAAACCGATTGTAATTCCGTGGCTAGAATATACATCAGATAACCACTAAACACGGCCATCGAAGTACCCCCGGCTAAGAGGAACAACCATGTCCATTCATCAAGTTGTTTTCTAAAGCTTTTTTTCCCTTCTGGTTGAATTAAGAAAGGTCCCAAAGAAGCAGCGGACATACTGCTATAGGCCAAAAAACCAAACAAACTTAAGGGTAAACCGAAAACAGTGGCATAGGGACTATTGAGGACACTTTTACAGCCACTGGCCACAGCCTCTGCATCCCCAGCACCACAAGCCACTTCTCCCCCAGTTAGTTTAGTGATGGTAAGATAGGCGGTTAGAACAGCCCCTGCAATGGCGATCGCCCCAATCATAGGACGGGACCAACGATGGAGCCAAGGAACGGAACGTCTACTAATACGACTCATAATCCTTTTTCTCTTTAAATAATCAATTATTCCTGATTCTAACAAGGGGTTATGATCTCAATCTTAACGGTTGCTGAGATTTCGTTTTTTCTTTAGATATGGTGGTTTCTTTGGCTGCTTCGACAAACTGAGCAACTCGAATGGGGTCAACGGTTTCGGTAATTTTTCCTTGACGTTTGAGGGAACTGGCTACAATCACACCATCCGCTGCCGTCATCAATTTTCCGATATTATCCCAATCAGCCCCACTTCCGATAAACACAGGAGTTTCCTGGGCTGCGGCCTTAGCCAGTTCCAAATCTTCGAGACTGGGAGGACTACCAGTGGCCCAACCTGAGAGAATCACCCCATCGGCCAATCCTCGTTCAATGGTATCTTGTACGGCAGTAGTTAAATTAGGGGTTCCCAGAGGACGGGCGTGTTTAACTAACACATCAGCTAAAATAGCCACTTCCGCATCTAATTGACGACGATAACGCAGGAGTTCGTAGGCGTTGCCTTCAATTAACCCCTGATCCGTGGCCATAATACCCGTTAAAACGTTTACACGGATAAATTGGGCATTAATGGTCGAAGCGATGGCCATTGCCCCTACAGAGTCATTCCGGAGGAGATTGATCCCAACTGGAACCACCACTAAGTTTTTGATGCGATCGACAATCAAAGTCATAGCACTGATTACCACTGGATCGACCTTTTCTTTAGTAAAGGGGGCATCAAAAAAATTTTCGACAATAATGCCATCAACTCCCCCTGCGGCCAGGGCGGTGGCTTCTTGTTCAGCCCTCTCAATCACTGCTTTTAAACTCCCTCCCCAACGAGGAGACGTGGGAAGGGGTAAGAGATGAACAACTCCAATAACTGGGTTGGTCGTGTTGAATATTTGAGTCAAGTCCACGCTTATCTACCTAACGGTCGACTACGGTTGATACCGTCTGAAATTTAGCTCTAGTTAGTCATTGTACCTTATTAGGTGAACTGGGGTGAAACTTTTGGGGAGACTGGGGGATGGGGAGACATCGGAGACTGGGGGACACCGGGGACTGGGGGACACCGGAGACTGGGGGGAGTGTGGGGAGTGTGGGGAGTGTGGGGAGATGGGGGAGTGTGGAGAGCAAAATATCAATTAATTATTAATTACTCAACTACCCTCACCATCTGCTTCAAACGTTAGAATAAACACTATTGCGTAGGATAGTGTAGCCTTTGATCAATTCCCGAATTCCTCGACCTAATGGCCATTCTGGCTCAAATCCTGTTTTGAGGATACGGGCATTAGAAACAATATAATCCCGTTTATCGGGATCTTCGCCAATGGGAGCTTCTAAATAGGTGAATTTGGGTAAATATTTTTTGATCTCAGCACACAATTCCAACTTAGATAAATTGGCATCTTCTAAACCCACATTGTAGGGTTTGCCTTTCATGGTTTCAAAATTTTCAATTCCATGAACAAACACCTTAGCTACATCACGAATATGAATATAATTCCGTTTAAAGTGTCCTTCAAAAATGACCACAGCCCGATCATAAAAGGCACGATAAACAAAATCATTAACCAAGAGATCAACCCGCATTCTCGGGGACATTCCGAACACGGTAGCTAGTCGAAAAGTAATGCTATTTTCCCTTTCTAAAACCGCTTTTTCTGCGTCAACTTTAGTGGTTCCATAGAGGGAAATGGGACGTAAGGGGGATTCTTCTGTACAGAATTTTCCTGATTCTCCAATGCCATAACCACTATTAGTTACAGGCATTAAAATCCGTTGTTGAGGACTAGCTAAATCACAAATCAATTTCACCGCTTCGTAGTTAATTGTACGGGTTCCCACTTCATCCCGACTACATAAGGGCGCACCCACTAAAGCAGCTAAGGGGATAATTACATCAGCATCTTGTAGTAATTCTTTGATTAAAGATTCGTTACGACAGTCCCCACGCACCACGTTAAAAGTATCGTACTGACAGCAATCAGCCAAACTATTCTGACCAAACATAAAACTGTCTAATACAGTGACTTCATAGCCTTTTGCCAATAAAGTTGGGGTTAAAATTGAGCCGATATAGCCGGCTCCCCCTGTAATTAAAATTTTCATAGATGGTTTTGTAATTCTAGTGTTGAATGTTCTTGAACAGAGAGAAGATAACGATTAATCCCTTCATCGGTATCACCAATAAAGCGAATTTTACCCCGATCTAGCCAAATAACGCGATCGCAAGCTTGTTGAATAAAATCTAATCCGTGAGACACCACTAAAATAGTCGTATTATGTCCCCAGAGTCTATCCATTCGTTTCTTACATTTGTGTTTAAAGCTTTCATCTCCCACCGATAAGACTTCATCCAAGATTAAAATATCTGGCTCAACATCGGTGGCGATGGAAAACCCTAAACGGGCAGTCATCCCTGATGAAAGGGCTTTTACGGGGGCTAAGGAGTAATCTGTTAAATCGGCAAACTCTAAGATCGAAGTAACGCGAGCTTCCATCTCTTGACGAGGGAACCCTAACATTACCCCGTAAAGGATTATGTTATCAGTTACGGACAATTCAGCGTCAAATCCAGCACCTAATTCAATCAAAGGGGCAATGTCTCCCCTAACACGAATCTGGCCAGATGTAGGTTGTAAAATTCCTGTTATCACTTTGAGTAGGGTGGATTTTCCCGACCCATTGGAGCCAATGATACCGATTTTCTCCCCAGCATGAACCGTCAAATCAATGCGATCAAGAATCAGTTTTCTTGAGGGTTGACGGTATTTCCCTTCTAAAATAGATAGGATAGTTTTCTTTAAGTCATAAGAAAACTCCTCTTGGGTTCTACGCCAGAGGGAAACGTGATCGAGTCTAATTGCTTCTACCATTTAACCTTTAAAGCAAATCCATAAAGTTTTTTTGCCAGGAGCGGAAACAGATCCAGCCTAACACTAAAAGTATGAAACCATTAAAAAATGAATGTAAAATTAAGGTTACATCGGGTAAAGCCGCAGATAATGATATCTGGCGAATACTTTCAATAATAGGGATTAAAGGGTTGAGGAGTAAGAAAGATTTGACCGAAGCAGGAACAATTTCCGCCGGATAAAAGACAGGGGAGCTAATCCAAAGAACAAAGCAAACTAGCTCATAAAAATAGGGTAAATCTCTGAAAAATACATACAAAGCACTAACGAAAAAACCGACCCCTGTACAGACAAAACTGAGGGCGATCAAAGGGAATATTAGAGCAATAACATTGAGAGGATTTTTAGAAACAATTAAGGTAACAATGGCCAATAAGGGCAGTGGACCCATAACAAATTGAAAAATATTGGCCACAATCATCGACACTGGAAAAATAGTTATGGGTAAACGAACTTTATTTAACAAAGCTCCGTTACCTACTACACTCCCTAGAGCTTGATTGGTGGAAGATGAGAAAAAATTGATCACTATCAAGCCTGTAAAGGCGGCTAAAATATAGTTAAAGGTTGAATTATCATAATACTGTGCAAATGCTGTACCAAAAATTGCAGCGTACAACCCCGTCATAATCAGGGGATTTAGCAGCGACCAATACACCCCTAAAAATGAGCCTCGGTACCGTCCTTTTAAGTTTCTTTCTACTAACATTCGCAGCAACTCTAGGTATCGTCTGAGTGACGCTCCCTGAAGGCTCGCTTTTAGGCTAATGGTCATAATGGATTATCAATACCAATAAATTACGAATTTTTAGGGGTATTGTATTAAATGTCAGATAGTTTTGTCGAGTTGTTCCCGTTGAATTAAGAAAATTTTAATCATTAACCTTGGCCCGAATTCCGCTAAACTAAGGAATGGTTAACTAATATAATAATAAATTTGGGTATGGAAATCGGGCAGAAAGTAAAGGTGATCCGTCTTCGAGATCGCGTCTCTGGACAGGTTGTGGATAAACTTGGAAAGGAAGGCACTATCAAGGAATTCAAAATGACTGATGGTAGTGGAGTCGGAGCAATAGTCGAGTTTTCTGATAAATCAGAAACTTGGTTTTTTGATGATGAACTCAAAGCGATCGATTAACGAAGTCGCACTCGTCACTTCATTCGGGGCTTAATATTATTAAGCCCCTACGAGGTTATGCTAATTACTAAAGACAATATTTTTGATAACTCATGGCTTTGATTTTAACCTTTTTGGGCAAAGGCGGTAGTGGTTGTTCTACAGTAGCGATCGCTACAGCTAAAAAACTAGCAACCACGGGATCTCGTGTCTTATTCTTGTCTCAAGATTCTAGCCCAGTATTGAATCATTTATGGGGAACTACCCTAGAAGCAGTTCCCACAGAAATTGAGCCTAACTTAAAGGGGATGGCTTTAAAATCAGCACAACTAATATCACAAAGATGGGAAGATGTCAAGGAATTAGAGGCGAAATATTTGCGATCGCCTACCATAAAAAATGTTTATGGACAGGAATTAGGGATATTACCTGGAATGGATGGGGCCTTAGCTCTGGATACTTTACGGGAATACGAACAAAGTAAGGATTACGATGTCATTGTTTATGACGGGGATAGTGCTTTAAATACCCTGAGAATGTTTAGCATTCCAGAAATGATGAGTTGGTATGTACGACGGTTTCAGAAGGTATTAACGGAGTCAGATGTGGGTAAAACTTTGGCTCCCTTTGTGCAACCCATTACCAGTGCTATTTTAAATGTTTCTTGGAGTGCGGATGATCTCAATGATACTCCTGCTAATGATATTTTACAGTCTGGTAAGGCTGCTTTAGCCGATGGTAACAGAGTAGCTGCTTATTTGGTGACAACGGAAGACGAAACTGCGATCGCCGCAGCTAAATATTATTGGGGTGGGGCGCAACAAGTGGGTTTATCAGTTCGGGGTATCATTGTCAACCAAGGTCAAACAAACGCTTTAGCCAACGAATTTGAACCCTTAAACCTATCTTCTCTACCTAAAATGGGTGGGCATGACTGGCAACCATTAATGGACGCTTTACCGCAATTTTTAGGGGACTCTCAAGCTCCTAAACCTGTCACCATTGATGTTGCAAATCGTCAAGTTAAGGTGTTTTTACCTGGGTTTGAGAAAAAACAGGTTAAACTAACTCAATATGGACCAGAATTAACCATTGAAGCAGGGGATCAAAGACGTAATATTGAATTACCTTCACCTTTAGCGGGACAATCAGTTAAAGGGGCAAAGTTTCAGAATAATTATTTGATTGTTTCCTTGTAGTCTAATTATATCATCGCGATAACTGTAGGGTGGGCAATACTATAGCAATTCTTATACTTGTGAGGTACACAGTTTTCTATTTTTAGGAGTTCGGAGTTCGGAGTTCGGAGTTCGGAGTTAGATGTACCTCATGAGTCCGAGAAAACCTATAGCTAAAATGATTGTTAGTTAATATCATTGTTAGAATTGCCCACCATAACTTATGTTATTTGGACTGAATTTAGTGTAATTAATTGTTGTAAGAATTTGTTTCCTGAGACTTCTATATCTTTATCTAGGGAAAAGTTTAAACTACGAATAGACATATTATTTATTTTAGCATTAATGGGCTTATTATTCGTGGGTTCTATAATAATAGCATGATTACAATTTTGTTGAAAAGTATAGGCAATGATTTGCTCAATATCAGATGTTTTGATTTTTGTTTTATATTTCGTATCCAGTACATATAAATTTTCCTGTGTCTCTTTATTGTAGATAATTAAATCAATTTTGAAACTAAAACTATCGTATTCTACACGATGCTGTGTTTTAATTCCTAAGTGTGGGGGAAGATGTTGTATTAACCATGCTGCGACAAATTTTTCATATAATTGATTCATATCAACTAAAAAAGGTAAGCTGTTGTAGTTTCCTTTGTCATGACTGGGTATTGTATTTTCTAAGAAGAAGCGACACAGGGAATGTAAACCGTGATAATCTTCATTGAGACGGTTACATTTTCGGTTAATACAATCATTTGCTGTAACGGGTGATAGGGTTACATAACCTTGTAATGCGTGATAAACTTTTCTAATTAATATACGAGTATTTGCTTGACAGATTTGTTGACGACTGATGATATATATTGTCCATAGTAAAATCTGATTATCTTCTATGTCTTGGGTAAAGTTATCATACTGACAAGTTAGTGTCGGTTTCCAGGGATGTTTAATCATAGTTTTGATATCTATTTTACCCTTGACATAATTTAACTCTTGTGATTGTTTTATATAGGTTGAATAGAGTTCTTTTTGAATACGGTTTAAGATACGATGAGCAAAAATAGTTGCTAAACGGTTATATAAAGTCGGGTAAACTTTCACAAGTCATTAAACCATCTAAAAATTGAAAACTTTTGATGTTATAAGCATACTCTAACATTTAAAAAATATTCCTAATAGGAACTTTCGGGTTAATCTGAAAATTCCAGTCATTATTAATAGGGATATAACCTACCCATCCTTGAGAAATAATTAGCCACTGATCCCCTTGTTTTGTATATTTTAGATTGATTTGTAATTTACTTTTATATTTTTCTTTTAACTCATCAATAATCTCTTGTGGAATTTGATCACGGGGAATATTACAAGGTTTATATTCAGTTAATTCTATCGTATTAGTACACATATCATCTATTTTTCCAACGAAATTGCTCAATCTTATCGGTTTCGTCAAAAAAGTATTCTTCTAAATAGGGTTCTATTTCCATTGTCCAAATATCCTCGAGCTCATCTAGTAAGCTTTCAGTTAAGAAGAAAGAAACACCAATTTCATAATGAGGATCATTAATAGTTTTATTGAGTTCAATTAAAATGTTGATTAAGGATTCAATATCATAGTTTGGGCTATTTTTTTGATGGTATTTTCTGAGGATGTCATAGTTAGGTTTGATGGGAATAAATGCAAAGCGACGACGCAAAGCATGATCTACTAAAGCAATTGAGCGATCGGCAGTATTCATAGTTCCAATTATATAAACATTTTCGGGTATTTTGAAAGTTTGATCGCTTCCTGCAAGTTGTATTTCTTCTTCTCTATATTCTAGTAAATACATCAATTCTCCGAACACTTGAGAGAGGTTAGCACGGTTAATTTCATCAATGATTAAAATACACATCCCTTCACAGTCTTTTGCTTTTTCACAGAAGTTTAAAAAACGTCCAGGTATCATGGAATATTCTAGGTTTCCATCGGTTGAAGTTTGGGGACGAATACCTTGTATAAAGTCTTCATAACTATAACTAGGATGAAATTGTATCAGTTCATAAAATCCATTGTTTTCACTACTGGTTAAATGATTAGCAATATGTTTCGCTAAGTAGGTTTTTCCTGTTCCTGGTGAACCTTGAAAGATAATATGTTTTTTACGTTTTAGAGTTTTGATGTATTGGTTTAATTCATTTTCTTCTAAGTTAGTATCTTCAATAAGCTGCATCATTGTGTATTGTTTTGTCGGGTTTTTATCCAATAGTAGTGAAGTCTTATCAATTTTTTTAATTCTATATAACCAATCACAAAAGTAGTAAAAAATTTCACTGTCAGATAGAAATGGAATACTAGACAAATTTTTAGAGTATTTCAGAATTGTAATTATTTTTTGACTTAAAAAATTAATAGATGGATAATCCCTAAGAGATAGATTATAGGAACTTTCTGATAAATAATTAATTAATTTTAGAGAAGTTGGAATAACCATAAAAAATTTTTGACGATTTAAAGCATTTAAGATTCGAGTAATTAAACAGAGAGGAATACTTTTAAATAAATCGTAGCTTAGATATCTATTACAAATAATCTGCAAATTTTCAGGGTATATTAACAAATCATGAATAAAATTATATACTTTTTCCGCTAATATATTCCATTGTTCCCTGTCATTAGTAAAAGTTTGATCTATCTTATAAGTTTTACATGATTTTATCCAAGTTTCCTGATCACTTAAACAAAGTAAATCTTTCAAGACTCCATTAATAAAATCTTCTTCGTTTATTAATTCTAATTTTGTTTCAATATTTTGAAAACTATTATGTATTGTTTTATGATTATGATCATAAATATTCTGAGTTTCTAGAAATTCAGGACTATAAAAATAAGAATCAATAAACTCCTCAAATAAATTTTTAATTATATGTTCTTTTTCTTGTTTCATTTTATCTTTTCCTTATTATGTGACTAAAATTTTTTCTTTAACTATAGATTCTAAAATTTCAATCTCTTTGGGTTTTAAGTATCTATAACTTTGGGGAGGAGTAAAATTTTTAATCTTCTGTTTAAGTTTAATAAGTTTAGCAGTATTATCAAACTTATGTACTTTTGTTATAAAAATGGCTACTCCTATAGATGCCCTTTTGTAATAATCATTAAAATCCTTTTCTTTGATATGAGCTTTATTTTTAATTTTATCCCAAAAATTATTTTTTTGTTTAGGAAGATTTTCAAATATTTCAATATTTTTCACTTCAAAAAAACCGGCTATTACTTGTTGAGGTGAAGACACATAAACTAAAACTATGTCCCCAGGTTTTAATCGAGTCCTAGTTTTTCGTAATTCGACTGTTTTTTCACCGTCCAGAATTTTCTGTGCATATTCTGGCTTAATAGAAATAAGAAGGAAATTTTTACACATAATGTTTGAATTATTGACCTTTCATTCCCTGCTTATAAATTATAGCAAACTTTTCATTATTAATATAGGTAGGAGATATAAAAGTTGTTTTATTTTTAAGTATTTCTTGAGCTTCTTTTAAACTAACAGGGTATTCAAATAATTCAGTATCACTAAACTTAATTGCCATGATTTCTGTCTGCTCATCATTCTTAGCAACTTCAAGAATATTAGACAATTCATAAATACCCAAATGACGATATTTACGATGTAGTTCTTTTGGAGTATCAATAATAACTTCATCTAGTCTAGAACAAGCTCTAATGCGACCAACATGACAAAATTTTTTTCTATTACTACCACTACTGACATACCATAAAATTCGACCACTTATACCTAGAGCTAATTGTTTAGGGGATCTTTTAGACTTATAATACACTGCCTCTCGGTTAAGAGCTAGTTTTATTTGACTAAAACCAAATAAAGTTTGTTCAGCTAATTTTTGATCAAACAAATCAGCTGCCCATTTAGGTTCAATTGGTATGATAAAATTCTTAATATCATGATCAATAATTTTTAGAGGAAACAAGTAACGTTCAATCAGTAAAATATTTTCTGCATTTAAGTTATTTTTTCTAAGATTTTCAGAGAACCTTTGAAAAAAGAAAGTCAATTCTGGTATTTTTTTCCAACTTATTCAATTTGTCTGCAATATTTTTCTTTGTATCAATTAAAGATAAATTTAATTTTGATAATTCATTGTTTGTTTCTATAAAATAGTCTTCTTGAATTATATTAATGATTTCATATTGAAGGTATTTATCGGTAATTTTAGTTAATTGTCGTCCCTCTTGTGCTGATAGAGAAATACTTGTAAATAACAAATGTCTTGCTACTGTTTCAGCAAGATAATGTTCACTTATTCTAATCATAGTAATTTCTAGCTGATCTTTTTTACTTCTATTATAGACAATTAAAGCTATTGCTTCGTTATCTTCATCTTTAATTATTAAGCACTCATGAGTATCTTTCTTAAAAATAAAATTTCTAAGATTTTCTAAAAAATATTGCTGTTCTTCTTCTGAGCAACTATTAACTAAATCATGTCTCAGTTTGTTTACTTCTTCTAGATTAATAGGAAGTTGTTTTAATGAGTGAATTCCTGCAAAAAATCTGGAGTGATAATTTTTTTGTTATTCAATATCATCAAAACGTTTTATAAAGTCATTAGGACTTATGAGAATAACTTTAAATTCTTCATAGAATTGGTCAGATAATTTCAAAATATCTACATTGTTAGTCAAAATTATATTAATCCCTGAAGCAAGAGATTGTACGATATGACGAAGATAAGATTCATCTATTAGTAAGTTATTTTCCTGAATAAGTGATTTTATTGATATTAAGAACCTTTGATATTGCTGATCTGTATAATTAATACAACTCAATTGAGAAAAAATATTTCGGATAGATTGTCTTTTTTGATAATCATTTATTTGGTTAATTTTATTTAAAATTTCCTTACTAACCCACATCTCTATGTTAGGCTCAAGCCAATCAGCTAATAAAACTTTAGAATCCTTACTTTTTTCTTCTTGAGGTTTAGATGAATGATTATATAAATAAATTTCTTGAAATATAGAGTAATCTATAATAATAGATAACTTTGATTCAGATTTTTGATCATTTATCAGTGACAATAAATTAGGATAGCCGTAGTCTAACCACCAATATGTAAGGAGTTTTCCTTTTGTTTTTGCTTTTTTATCATAGACAGCACAAAAACCTAGTTTGAGCCACATATTATCGATACCATAATCACGACGACATCGCAATTCTATCCCCCTATATTGAGATGTTATACTTTTTAAATAATTTAAGAGTTGTTTCGCGATTCCTTGTCCTCTATAATTATTTTTAATACATAGATGTATAATACTAATTCGATTATGACTCTTAACATTTCTGTACATTAAATAACCCATAAACTCGCCACTATCAGAAAGAGCAACTAAAATCTGTTTATTTCTTGCTTTTTCCTCAAAAGCCCCCTTATAAAAGAAGCCTAAAGTAGCTTTGTTTGCATCACCAAGCTTATTTACTTCAGGTAAATATGGAGAGGTTTCGTTGATAGCTTTAATTCGTACCATAAGTTAAATATTATTGATATAATGAACAAAAAAAATGAGTTTCATTTCAATAAAGCAAGACGAGTTACAATTGAAGAAAATAAGAAATTTAGACAAGCTATTTATGAACAGTTTGGTATAAAGTTTAGAGAACGAAAAAGAATCAAACAAGATGAAGATGATCAGAAATAAGGAAAACGCTGACCATTAGTCATGTATCTTCATCCTCTACAGTTTTTAATAATTCTGATAAGGCTTCAATTGATTTTTTATCAGTTTGAGGTGACCAAACCACTGCTGATGTAGAGGCTAACTGCTGTAAAAGTTTCTCGCTTTCTTCAACCCGAATAAAGCCTTCTTCTTTAGCTTTTATAGCTAATAATTTATCTTCTAATTCTGTTAACCTTTCAAATTCTTCAGTAGAAAGAACAACAGCAACATTACGTCCTTTTTTGGTGATGTGTACTGGTTCTCTTCTGGCTAAATCTAACATTTCACC
Source organism: Crocosphaera watsonii WH 8501 (assembly GCF_000167195.1). Classification (GTDB taxonomy): domain Bacteria; phylum Cyanobacteriota; class Cyanobacteriia; order Cyanobacteriales; family Microcystaceae; genus Crocosphaera; species Crocosphaera watsonii. Next base: position 25,581 of record NZ_AADV02000018.1, read on the forward strand.
AAAACGGTTTTTTGCGTCAGATGCTGCTAACTTTTTCATCAATTTTTTAATTTAGTTACTATCATTAAGTCTAGAATAGCTATTTTAGCTAAAATAGTCAATTAACAATTCAATCTATCTCTGATTTTACCCTCAAGCCCATTCCTGTAGGGGTGAACGGCCGTTCACCCCTACCCGTAGGTAATCAAACGTAACAGATATGCAAGAAAAACATAATAAAAATGCAAAAAACGAATGTAATTTAACATTTTGTTACATTAGCTACATAAATTCTCCTATTGTGAAGTTTAAATTAAATACAACTCAAGCAAGAGGAGGGTTTTAATAGTGGTGCAGAGTACCCAACCTAAAAAGAAAGTAAAATTAAATAAATTTGAAAAACTAAAAGCCGAAAAAGATGGACTAGATATCAAAGATCAGTTAGAACATTTTGCCGAGATCGGTTGGCAGGCCATGGACAAAAGCGATCTCGAACTTCGCCTTAAATGGGTGGGCATTTTTTACCGTCCCCTCACCCCTGGTAAGTTCATGTTACGTCTGCGGATGCCTAATGGTATCCTCACCAGCGAACAAATGCGGGTTCTTGGTCATATCGTACAACGCTATGGGGAAGATGGAAACGCTGATATTACCACCAGACAAAACCTACAACTAAGGGGTATTCGTCTCGAAGATATTCCCGACATCTTTAACCGTCTCCAAGAGGTTAACCTAACCTCTATGCAGTCGGGAATGGATAACGTCCGTAATATTACGGGTTCACCCATGGCCGGGTTAGATGCGGATGAACTGATCGACACCCGTGAGTTAGTCCAGAAAGTACAGGACATGATTACTAATCACGGTGCAGGTAATTATGACTTTACTAACCTACCCCGAAAGTTCAATATTGCGCTCGAAGGGGGACGAGATAACTCGGTTCACGCTGAAATTAACGATATTGCCTTTGTTCCTGCTTACAAGAACGGTGAATTAGGGTTTAATGTCGTGGTTGGTGGCTTTTTCTCCGCCAGTCGTTGTGATGCTGCCATTCCCCTTAATGCGTGGGTTCCCCCAACAGAAGCAGCAGTTATCGACCTATGCCGTGCCATTTTAACAATATTTCGGAACAATGGCTTAAGAGGCAACCGTCAAAAAGCCCGTCTTATGTGGTTGATTGATGAATGGGGCTTAAATAAGTTCCGTGCCGAGGTGGAACAAGAATTAGGCTATCAACTGGAGACAGAAGCAGAAAAAGACGCTATTGACTGGGAAAAACGGGATCATCTCGGTGTCTTCCCCCAAAAACAAGCAGGTTTAAACTATGTGGGGATGCACGTCCCTGTGGGTCGTTTGTATGCTGAGGATATGTTAGACTTTGCTAGACTGGCAGAAGTCTATGGAAATGGTGAACTTCGCCTCACTGTTGAGCAAAATGTCCTTATTTCTCATATTCCCCAGGAAAACCTAGAGACATTTTTAGAGGAACCCATCCTCGAAAAATTCAGTATTAGCCCAAAACCCTTACAAAGAGCCTTAGTTTCTTGCACTGGAGCGCAATTTTGTAGCTTTGCTTTAGTTGAAACCAAAAATCGTGCCGTTGCTTTGGCTAAGGAACTAGATGAAGCCTTAGAAATTCCCAAAACCGTTCGTATTCATTGGACAGGGTGTCCCAACTCCTGCGGCCAACCCCAAGTTGCAGACATTGGTTTAATGGGGACGAAAGTTCGCAAAGACGGCCAAACTGTCGAAGGGGTTAACTTGTATATGGGGGGAAAAGTCGGAAAAGATGCTCATTTAGGCACTTGTGTGCAAAAAAGGATCGCTTGCGACGATTTAATCCCTGTTTTGACCGATATCTTAATCGAAAATTTCGGGGCAAAACGAAAACTCCCGTAGGGGCTAACGGCCGTTAGCCCCTACAGAAACCAACTGTTCCCTGTTCAGAAGTTCCCTATTCCCTAACACTTGACTTGAAATCTTATCTAACCTTAATAGAGAGGAAAAATTAAAAATGCTCGGAGAAATGTGGTCACTGCGTGGGCGATATAAGATCCTCCACATGACATGGTTTGCCTTCTTTTTATCCTTTGTGGTCTGGTTTAACCTAGCACCCTTAGCAACTCAAGTAAAAGCTGATTTTGGACTAGAAGTCAGTCAAATCAGAACTTTAGCTATCTGTAACGTCGCTTTAACGGTTCCTGCGCGCATTATCATCGGAATGTTATTGGATCGCTACGGACCGAGAATCACCTATACATTATTGTTGATGTATGCCGCTATTCCCTGTTTAATCTTTGCCACGGCACAAAGTTTCACCCAGTTAGTGATCGGAAGATTAATGTTGGGTATCGTTGGTGCAGGGTTTGTTATTGGTATCCGCATGGTTGCAGAATGGTTCCCCCCCAAAGAAATAGGACTAGCTGAAGGTATTTATGGCGGTTGGGGTAACTTTGGATCTGCTGCTGCTGCCTTTACCCTGCCCACCATCGGCGGTTGGTTCGCCTTTGGCGCACTTTCCCCCGCAGGTGATCCCCTTCAACTGGAGGCTTTGCATCGCTGGAACGGGCATTATCGCAGCGCTGTATGGGATTTTATACTACAATAACGTCCAAGATTATCCCCCTGGAAAAACCTACCGTAAACCCAAAAGTGCTAGAGGGATCGAAGTTACGACAAAGCGTGATTTTTGGTTCTTAATGGTGATGAATGCGCCTTTATCCGGTATTCTCATGGTGTTAGCTTGGCGGTTGACAAAAGTGGGTTTCTATGGTGTCAATACCATGTACATTGTTTGGGCTTGTTTAATAGGTTTATATCTGTTCCAAGCTTATAACTGTTGGGTGGTAAATAAAGATTTAATGACCGGTAAGAAACAATATCCAGCTAAAGATCGTTATCGTTTCTCTCAGGTAGCTATTCTGGAATTAACCTATATTGTTAACTTTGGGTCAGAGTTAGCAGTGGTTTCTATGCTACCGACGTTTTTTGAAGGGACGTTTACCTTAACCCCGGCACAAGCAGGGATGATCGCTTCTAGTTATGCCTTTATGAACTTGATGTCTCGTCCGGGTGGTGGTTTGATCTCCGATAAGTTGGGCAGTCGTAAGAATACTATGGCTGTGTTAACTCTCTGTATGGGTATTGGTTATCTGATGATGGGGACTGTTAGTAGTAGTTGGTGGCTACCCGGTGCCATTATTTTAACTATGGCTTGTTCATTTTTTGTGCAAGCTGGAGAAGGGTCAACTTTTGCTATTGTACCCCTGGTAAAACGTCGTATTACTGGTCAAGTTGCTGGTAATGTGGGGGCTTACGGAAATGTGGGTGCAGTGGCTTATTTAACCATTTTTAGTTTGTTACCGGAATGGTTGGGAGGAGGCAAAGATCCTAGTGCTGCTATTATTGCTCAAGCGAATACTGCATTTTTCCAGATAATGGGTATTATGGCGGTTATTGTTGCTTTCTTATGTTGGTTTATTCTCAAAGAACCGGAAGGATCTTTTGCTGAACACCATGAAGGGGAAGAGGAGGATCTTGGTTTATCTCCTGTTGCTGTGATGGAAAGTAATACTTCTCTTGATTCTGTTTCTAGGGGGTGAACATATTTGTAGGGTGCGCTAAGCGCGAACTATTGTTTATTGGGATAAGCCACAATTTAGTTTATGCCGTAACGCACCGAACAACTAAACTCTGGTGTATTACGCTACGCTAATACACCCTACAATCTACAATACTGTAGGGGTCAACGGCCGTTGACCCCTAGTAATTTATTTAAACCCCGTCGTTAACGGCGAGGTCTGATTGACATAACCACATTTGAGCGGTTCTCGGGTTAATAGATAGAGTAAACCAATCCCCACTAATTGTCATTTCGTTATTATTAATTAAATCCTTATAGACACTGGATTTTTTTAAGCAATGAGTGCTAAATTCAACGGAAGTATGCTCACCCCCTTTATTAATGGCAACAAGACCACAATCTCCCCTTCCAAACACTAACACTAAGTCACTTTCATATAACATAGTCATCTCTTTTCCCTGAACCTCATTATGAAAGCGAATCATGCGTTTAATATCCTCTCGTTTAAAGGCATCATACCAGCGATCGTGATCTTGATGATACCTATGAACCGACTCGTTATGGTCTGAGTAAATTAAAGGCAGTCCGCCATCTTTCCCTAAAATATAGGCATAAGCTAAATGTTCATCCCTTGGCTCGAGCAGAAACTCACGAAAATCGTCGTTATGGGGGAGATCATGATTAACCACAAAGGTTACAGCCCGATCCCAAGGTAAACCATTATTCTCATTTTCAGGACGGGCCAGTTTTCTCAGGGAACCCCCCATCTCGAATGCTTTTCGGATAGTTTGAAATAAACGGAAATCATAGGCAGATATCCAAGTTTCCTGAAGAAAGGGGTCTAAAAAGATCCGTTCTTCTTCATCATTAGTAGTCAAAACTTCCCCAAACAAATAGCTTCCTGCTAAAGCTTCACTATCAGCAAAATTATCAATCATTCTCGTCGTAATATGCTTAATGGCATCAATACGGAAGCCATCAAAACCCATGTCAACTAAAGCTGCTAACATAGTTCTTTGCTGTAATAAAACCCAAGGAGAGTCCATTAAATCTGGTAGATCGCTTAAATCTCCATAAATAACTCGTTCTCGATCCCACCATTCATGTTCTTGAATATTTCCTGTACGATTAAAATCAAAACCAGAAAATAAGCCCTCATTTAAGTCCCCATATAACTTATTGGCTTCAAATAAATCTCGATTATGGCGATAGTTTGCTAGTTCAGCTTCTCCTGGAAAATCTAATCGATCGCCTCGATCTTCATTAGCCATGTGGTTAATAACAATATCTGCATAAAGCTTTATTTGAGGCTCACTGCTATGACATTGTTTAATCAATTCTTCTAACTCTTTTTTTCCCCCTAAATGGGAGAGAAGCACTCGATAATCTTTGGGTTGATAACATTGCCACCAATGGTCACTGTGGACATCTGAATAAAGGGGTGGAGGAATTAAAATGGCACCGTAACCTGCCTCTTTTATTTCTCCCAATCGATCGATAATCTCTTGATACTTCCAATTAAAAGCATGAAGCACAACATCAGGTCTGACCATTGGTTTGTTCCCCTGAATACTAAATTTTAACATTATCTTAAGGTTATCATTAAGAGGGTACTTACCCTGTTCTCTCCCTTAACAAAACTTCACTATTTACTCATAATTAAACAGCGATAGGAAGCTAACTTAAAGAACGAATGGCCTCTAATAACCCCCTGGCCTTATTTATGGTTTCCTCATATTCTTTTTCGGGATCAGAATCAGCTACTAAACCTGCTCCTGCTTGAACACAGACCAAATGTTGACCGTTTTCGAGGGGACGCACCACCATTGTCCGAATGGCGATCGCAGTGTTTAACTGTCCTTCAAAATCATAGTAACCGTAAACCCCAGAATAGGGGCCTCGGCGTTCGGGTTCCAACTCATTGATAATTTCCATGGCCCGAATTTTAGGCGCACCGCTAACGGTTCCGGCAGGAAAACAAGCTTTAAATAAATCCCACGGGGTTTTATTGGGGGCTAATTTTCCGATCACATTACTGACAATGTGCATCACATGGGAATAGCGTTCAATGACCATTAACTCATTAACTGTCACACTCCCTTGACAACAGGCACGGCCCAGATCGTTGCGGCCTAAGTCCACTAACATAACGTGTTCAGCTATTTCCTTGGGATCTTGTAATAAGTCTTCTGCTAAAGCCTGATCTTCCCTAGCAGTTTTGCCCCTTTTTCTTGTTCCTGCGATGGGTCGTAAAATGGCGGTTAAAGAATCGTCTTCGGTTTGCTCTGCTTTAACCATTACCTCGGGGCTGGAGCCAATAATCTGCCAATCTCCAAAGTTATAATAAGCCATGTAAGGGGAAGGATTGATCAACCGTAGGGAACGATAAAGATTAAAAGGATCATCGTCATAATGAGCTTGTAGCCGTTGAGATAGCACTACTTGAAATATATCCCCTGCACGGATATATTCTTTGGCCTGACCCACGTTTTTGTGAAACTGAGAGGGTTCTGTGTTGCTGGTGTAGCTTAAGGGTTGTGTCTCTTCTGAATTAAGATTTAGTTCTAGAGTTTTGCCTTGAATTGGTAAGGGCAGTTGTAGCTTTAAGACTAACTTGGTGATGCGATCGCAAGCTTTTTGATAAGCTTCTTCCAAAGAGATCGTCTCATCTCGTAGATCAGCATAGGCGATGGCCCAAATTTTTCGTTTAATCTGATCAAAAATAAGCAGATGATCTACTTGCATCCAGATCCCGTCTGGAAGATCATCGTCAGTAATAGGATAAATAGGAACTATTGGCTCGATCCAATTAATCAACTCATAGCCCCAAAACCCGAATAAACCGCCAATACCAGAGGGTAGTTCCGGTAGAGTAACTGGTTTAATGGATGCTAAACATTCCATCAAAATATCAAAGGGGTTTCCTGTAAAAGTTTTGACCTCACCCTCTCGATAGGTTTGGGTGGTGATATTTCCTCGAGTAGATAACACCCACATGGGATCGCAACCCAAGAAACTGTAACGGCCTAAGTTTTCTCCTCCTTCTACCGATTCTAAGAGGAAACTGTAGGGGCGATCGCCACAAACTTTGTACCAAGAGGAAACTGGGGTTTCTAGGTCCGCCACCCATTCTTGATAAACTGGAACAAAATTACCCTGTTGTGCTAATACGGAAAACTGCTCAAAGTCAGGAAAAATCATAAGTCTAGCTAAAAATGAGCGGTGGCCAGTAACCAGTTATCTGGTTGTTAATGACTACTTCATTAATTTTACCGATAACTCTATTATATTTTAACTTACTTTTTTTTCAATAATTGGGGCATCAAACCCCAATTATTGACCCGCCTTTCATCCCGACACTGACCTACGGTACAGTGCGGGGCTACGGGCGCGGTTAGCTAATTTATCGACAATTAAACATCGTAAGGAGCGTTACCAGAGAATTTAAGGGTAACAGGTTCAGGGTTATCCCCAATTTTTCTGTCGATTTTACCGTTGTATTCACGGCCTTCGTTAACTTTTTCGGGGAAGACACCATCAGCGGGGTGAAGGTATTGAATTTCACCACTGGGATAAACGCGATAGATTTTATAATCTTGAATTCTGGGTTTGAACTTTGTCCGTAACTGGGTTCCCAAAGCCAAACATTGTTCTTTTCGAGCCAAATAGAGGAGATTTTCTCCTTCATTCATGATAGCCGCACCACCTGTAGGCATTTCAAAGACTTGCTCTTTTTTGCTAGTCCAGGTGATGGCATATTTTTCTTCTCGTTCAGCTTTCGAGAGTAAACCGCCGGTGCTACCACCGAATTTAGGAAGGCTTCCTTTAAGTTCTTCTGCCATGATATTTTTATGTCCCTCAGAAAAAAGGTATTTTAGGAAATAGTATCATTTCGTCATACTCTGTTACCTACATTAGTAAAGAACTGTAACAATTTGAATAACAACTACTACTGTTTCAAAATTCTCAGAAACTCTAAAGGCAAACCATCGCAATCAGCAATAAAAGCCACTTCATAGACGGTGTGGCCGATCATTTGTTGTTGGGGTTCTAGTAAAATCGTCAGGGGGGAGAATTGGCTCGGATCTTTTTGAGAGAGTTCACTTAACTTAGTTTTTAAAGCAGTCAACCAAAGAGCAAGATCCGAGATGCGATCGCTTAAATCAAAGGATAAGTGATAATAGCCTACGTAATGCTCGTCCCCAAAAGCATCGGGTGCTGGTTTGGGTTCAGGAATTTGGATCAACTCGATTCTGCCCCCTAAACCTTCCATCCAACAAGCCAGGGTGTAACCCGTAGTAAACCGTTCTTTAACTGTAAAACCTAACAGTTCATAAAAAGCGATGGCTTGATGAATATTAGCCGTGCGAATGGAAGCGTGGTGCATGATTATTCAAACAGTCGAAAATAAGGATAACGTTTAGGAACCCCAGGCTCTTTTTCTAGATCGAAGTTAATAACGTCCCATTGGGGTTCTCTGGGAATATCGGGGCTAAATTCTACCGGTAAACCATACAACCGAGGCACCGATTGAGAGCTTCCTCGCCAGGAGGTGTTACGCTCCAAGTAGGTACTAACTAACTCTTTATAGCGATTGGCAATAATCACTTTAGTAGCCCGATACCCTTGGGTGTAAAGTCGATCTAGGGCTTCGTGAATCTCAAAGCGAATACCGTCGGGATGGGTGTGTTGTCGATACCATTCCCCTTCCCACCGTCGCCAATGCCTACCTGACTGTAAATGAACTAGCTCATTATTTTTCGGGTTAGCTTCAAAGGCACCATGACGAGGACATAAGTAAGTATCTGTCAAGGTCAAAGCAGGAATAACTTGACGACAATGGGGACATTGGATTTCTGGCCCATAAATGGGGTATTGTAAACTTAGAGTCATCTGTTTTTAGTTGTTTATAACTGCACTGGATGGTCTGAATAGCTGTGCTGAATAGGTTGTGTGTGTTTCAAGCAGCAGGACAGACCGGAGTTTTTACTTAGCAAGAAAAGAAAAGAAATTCTTAACTTCTGCTGGTGATCTCCTAATAACCGTTGCTAGTAGCTATTATATCGACTAATTCCAAGTCGCCTCGATCCTACCGCGAGATTTTAGATTTAGCTTAGATTTATGCCAGACTCCTTATGTTCATTTCCGTCTTATTGGCCACCGCCGGATCTCTCGCAAGCTGCTTTTGTTGCCCCGAATGCGGTGGTTGTGGGGGATGTAGAAATTGCTGAAGGGGTTAGTATTTGGTATTCTGCTGTGGTGCGCGCTGATGTGGAAAAAATTAAGATTGGAGCCTACAGCAACATTCAAGACGGAGCCATTCTCCACGGTGATCCCGGGGAAGTAACTTGTTTAGAAGAATACGTCACCATTGGACACAGAGCAGTAATTCATGGGGCCCATATCGAAAGAGCCTGTTTAATCGGTATTGGGGCGGTTATTTTGAACGGTATTAGGGTGGGAACGGGCAGCCTGATCGGTGCCGGTGCTGTGGTCAATAAAAATGTACCACCGAGATCCCTGGTGGTAGGGGTTCCAGCGAGACGGGCCCGGGATTTATCCGAGACTGAAGCAGACAAAATGATCGAACACGCTAAGCGTTATCAACAACTTGCTTTAGTCCATGCCAACAAAGGAAATAATTTGGGATTCACAAATGAATCGTGATAAGTTATAAATAAAGAGATAATTTTTTCATTAAATTACCATAAAAAGTAACAGAGGAAACAAAAAATGGATTGGCGTATTTTAGTCGTAGTAGGACCTATTCTCATCGCGGCCGGTTGGGCCGGTTTTAATATCGCAGCAGCCGCTATTGGACAAATTCAAGGATTCTTTAACAAAGAAGCTTAAATTTTCATGTTTATTGGAGAGAGGGTCAATACTTTTAGTCTTTGTTAGACTTACAATTGATTACCTCTCTTTTTTTAATGATTTATGTCTGTTGCTGATCAGATCATTGTTCCTTTAGATGTTCCTACAGAAGAAGCAGCGATCGCCTTATTGGATCGTTTACCTCAAGTTAGCTTTTGGAAAGTGGGGTTAGAATTATTCGTGGCCACGGGGCCGACTATTCTTAAACACCTCAAAGAGCGGAAAAAAAAGATTTTTCTTGACTTGAAATTTCATGATATTCCTAACACGGTAATGGGAGCTTGCCGTAGTGCCTCTAGATACGAGGTAGACTTATTAACCCTTCATGCTACTGCTGGCAAAAATGCCCTCAAAGCAGCGAGAGAAGCTATTGCCCACAGTGCCTCACCCCCTCAATTATTAGCCATAACCTTGCTCACTAGCCTCAATGCACGGGACCTGGCCTTTGATCTGAAAATTCCTTTAGAACTGCCAGAATACGCCCTACAGATGGCTTTATTAGCCAAAGATTGCGGCATAAATGGGGCTGTGTGTTCTCCTCAGGAAGTAGCTCAACTGAGAGCAGTTTGTGGGAAAGATTTTGTCTTAGTTTGTCCTGGGGTTCGTCCTAGTTGGGGACAAACAGGGGATCAGCAAAGGGTAATGACACCTAAACAGGCCCTGGATGCAGGGGCAAATTATTTAGTCATTGGTAGACCTATTACAATGTCAGATGATCCTGTTATGGCTTGGAACCGTATTGTTGATGAAGTTAGTAGCTAAAAATCAAATACCCACAGAGAGAAGAACAAGATTATCTAATAGTTTGTGGCTCTTAGTTCTCAGACTCCTCACTATGGCCTGTTTTCTATGGCCTGCTATGGCTCAAAGCCAAACTATACCGAAAAGTGACACTGCTTGTTCTTTGGATATAGAAACTTTGATGACTCGGATGTTAAAAGATTTACCCAGTTACGGCAACCGAGTGACACAACGGGCGAGAAGAGGCGATCGCAGTGTTGAAGTTTATAACTATATCTTGGTAGCAGGAAACCCTGACTTTGAGCCTTTGCCTCTGAGTAATTTACAATATGAACCTCAATTACCCGATGAAACCAAACAGGTATTTTTTACTACCTTAGAACGACAATACACCGAAACAGAAGCGATTTTATTGCAAAATTATTATTGGTTATTTTTAACCCCCAGTTCCGACGGTTGGCGAGTTGTTTTATTGTTTTCTCAATTGGCGGATTTAGAACAAGCTGATCTACCTTTACCCCCTCAAGATGCCATCAATGGTGCGATCGGTCAAGGGATTAAACTGTGGTTAAAAGATTGTCGGGCAGGGGTTTTAAGAAGAGAATGAATAGGTGAACTACCCCAACTAAGCTACCCTATAGTTGGGGCTTCCAAGCCGAAACCGAGAAGTCCAACTACAGCACTCAGGGCGGTCTTATTCGCCATGCGAGGCTTCCCACTTCACAGGGATGCGCTTTCTATTGCGAACAATAGCGAGTCTTACCTTCCCTCCATAGGCTGCAGTCCTAGTGCAGCTTAGCAAAAATAATCCACCAGTCACTTATGATCTTTAAAGCCCTTAAATTTCCAAACGAACGGCTTAGCAAAATGTTGATTAAAGTAATCAATAAAATTGAGAATTTTTTGGGATAGTTCTTCAGTTGAACGGACAGTAATTCTTTTGAGTAAACGCCGGACTAAGATCGAAAACCAACACTCAATTTGATTAAGCCACGATGTATGTTTGGGAATATAAACAAAGCGAATTCGATGAGATTCATCTGATAAAAAATCTGCTCTGCTGTCCATAGATTGCAAAATCCCCTCCTTTCCCTTTCTCCCCAAATCAATAGTAATTCCACAGCTTTCTGCTACTAATTTGACTAAGCTTTCCGATTTATGAGTGTTGAGTTTATCTACAATAAAAATCCATTCTGCTTTTTCATCAATCTTAATCGTTCTCTGGATATGTTCAGAAAAATCTTGTTCTGTTCTTGTCGGTCCAATAGAGGGACTAACAACTTTTCCTCTTGCCACATCCCAGTTCGCAATCAAGCTTAAAGTTCCGTGTCTTTCATATTCAAATTCGATTTTTTCTACTTGCTTAGGCTTGATTCTTTTGTTCGGAAATAATCTCTCAAGAGCTTGAAT
>NZ_AADV02000017.1:0-38567 GCF_000167195.1 Crocosphaera watsonii WH 8501
CAGAGACTCATATCCTAGTTAGGGGTGATAGTGCCTATGCCCGTGAAGAAATCTTCTATTTTTGTGAAAATCAGCCTTTAGTTGATTATGTTATAGCTATGGGAACAAATGGCGTTATTAAGTTACGAGCGGATGATGTAATTGAAAAAGCCAAACATGAATATGAAAAAAAACTAGCTCCAATAACTGAATTAATGGATAGTTTATTTCAGAAAAAAGAAGATTTAGAAGAAGTTAAAAAATTAGTACCAATTTCTACTTGGCATCGCTCTATTCGTTATAAAACAGAAAAGTCATGGAGTTGTCAAAGAAGAGTAGTGACAAAAGTTTGTTATGGAAGTGATGGCTTAAAAATGCGCCATGTGGTGACATCTTTGCCCGCTTCAAAAATTCCACCCTCAAAACTTTATACAAAAAAATACTGTCCGAGAGGCGAGATGGAAAATCGGATTAAAGAACAACAATTAGACTTGTTAGCTGATAGAACTTCAACTCAAACATTTCAAAGTAATCAACTAAGATTATGGATACATTCCTGGGCTTATGTTCTCATAAATGCTTTTCGTCAACACTGTTTAAAAAAAACTTCATTGGCTAAAGCAACTGTGGGAAGAATACGTCTAAATCTTCTTAAGTTGGGAGCCAGAATAAAGATTACTTGTAGAAGAATTATTATCGCTATAGCTAGTGCTTGTCCTTATCAAGATATTTTGTCTATTGCTAACAAAAGAATTAAAACTATTCCTAATACTGGATAAGTAGAATAAGTTGTTTTTAAAAAAAGATATCTATCATAAGTTGTTGACTGACTGATACTTTTATTTAGTCTTATTTATCGTGGAGAAAATCAAAAGTTAATATAATTACTCCCTCTTAAACTCAATTTTTGGATAATCAAAGTCAATTTTTTTATTCATCTATATTCAAAATTTCTATTAGTCCTAAAAATTATCATTTTTCATCTCTGGATTGGGCTTTCAAATTAATTTGTGAGAAATCCGGGGATCGCACCACTTGGTGGCTGAGCCAAAAAGATGCAGAAATTGATAGGGAGCGTTCTCTGCGTTTAGAGACAGAACGGAAACTTAGCGAAGAGTTAGACCAACGATTGGCACAGCAAGCTCAAGTTTACGAACAGAAGCTCAATGAACAGGCACAACAGCACCAAGCCATAATGGAGCAACAGGAGCAAAGAATTGCTAAACTAGAGCAATTAATGAATGATGGGTTGTCTCAACAGAAAGCAAAAACGAAACCAAACAGTTTCTTCTCTGAGGTTAATTCTTTGACCCCTAATGGTTCTCAACCGTCTAAGAAGGCAAAAGGGTTTGGCAATTTGGCTATGGCCAAATCGGGAACTAACCATCAAGGTTAATAAAAAAACTTACTGCTGACTATTCCCCCAAGAGGGATTTTAAGGTAGACTGAGTGTAATCCTCATCTAAACATAGGGTTAAAAATGTACACACAGAGTTTCGCAGATAAAAGAAGCCATATAAACGCCGAAACGCCGTCAGCTTGGGGAAGTTGGACGGACGTTTCTTCATATCGCTTCTTACTGAGAGTTCTCTGTTTAGTCGAAGGAGGTGACTAATGAGAAAGTAGGAAGTTATTCAATTTTTGAAGCGAATTAGCGTTGAGACGCTAAGGCTATAAATTTTTAGCCACAATACTCTTATCATAAGAGAAAGTTGTGGTCTTCGCAAGCTTTTTGTCAAAAATTTATGCTTTTAGGGAAAATTTAACGTTAATTAGCGAAAAAAGGCTTCGTGCTTGGAAATCTGACTAATTGATTAGATATGTTTCTGATACTCGTTTTTAGACTATAAGAATATATCGTCCAACCAGCAATCCCAACAGGTGTCATTTAGTCAAAAGGAGGCAGGAGTTGAAAGGCACCCAGCAGGAGGTTTATTGTAAGGACACGGAGCTTGCACTCCCACCAAACCCCTTCCGTCTTAAAAGACGGGGAACCTGTCCCAGAGGGGGAAGGGATGAAGAAAAACCCTCCTGCCCCCTGCCTCCTGCCGTTAACGTGGCAGAAGCCTCGGTCACCAAGCATATTCATCGATTGCATAGTTATTAGCTGTAACCCGATCACTCAGACAACCTCTGGCAATTTGCTAGATAATCCTAAACCTCTCTTGAGTGACTTTATCGGTTAACAGCAATGGCTATTCGGTTGAAAAAAAGAAAAAAGCTGGAAATGCCTTGTTATCGTGACTGAATCTTCAACGAACCCACTACCAAAGTAACCAGTTGATGTCATTGAGAACGTCAACACAAACCAAGGCTGAGATGTGAAAATTCCAGCCACCCAAAACAAATACTTTTAAATACTATCTTTGGTTGCAGGGAAATTGAAAGGATTAAGATCCAGGATTTGGAACATCACTGTTCAACAATGGACTATGGAACAATTGATTAATGAACAATTACCTCTTTTATTAACGAAAAGAAGAATTAAATTGAGGCTTTACCCCAAATAACTCAATTATTCATTATCCATTATCCATTATCCATTAATAACAGGGCATCTCCAGCAGTAAACACATCAACACTGTAAGGAGAAAAAATTCATGAAATTCCCAGAGATCGATCGCAATTTAGCTCAGCGTCAGTTAGCCCTACTCGGACACAACATCAACAAACCAGTGTATTTACGCTTTTTCTACCCCAGTGATGATCCAAGAAAAGATGGGGATGCAGGGCGTAAAGCAGACCAAGTTAACTGGAATCAAATCGAAAACTACCAGAAAGAAGGTCGTGGTGCCTATTTTGTTGTCAATGGTGGGGGGCATAAAAATGATGATGTTACCCAAGGCCGTGCAATTTTCGTCGAACACGACGATTTGCCCAAAGATATCCAACGTAACTTATGGAAAAGTTTGGGACTCCCTGAACCCACATTTCAAGTAGATACGGGGGGTAAATCAATTCATGCGTACTGGGTATTGATAGAAGCGATCGCAGTAGAAAAATGGTCCGTCCTACAAAGGGACTTACTAGAATATACCAATGGAGATCGCTCAATTAAGAACCCTGCCAGAGTAATGAGGATGGCCGGGGGCTGGCACATCTCCCATGACCCGGATGGCAACCCTATCTACAACCAAACCAAAATTATCTCTGCATCAGCCAAGACATATAGTTATGAAGAACTCAGAGAAATCATCCCAGAGCAAAAAGAACGGCTGCCAATAGTAGAAGCAGCCAAAGAACAAAACAGTTGTTCAGACCCATCTACATTACCACGACACCCCGACTTTATAAGTGTTCCGGTACCAGCACCGGTGCCGTTGTTGCAGTGTTGTCGGAAAGAAGTCAGGGAATTGGTGGCCACAGGAGTCCCTAAAGGGTGTAAACGCAACGATATGGCCATTAATGTAGGCTTAGAACTCATTGCGGTGGAAAGATATCTGCAAACTATAGGACAATCCTACACAGATTCAGCAGTGTCGTTGTTCCATGAATTCTGTCAACGTAGCGGTATGACAGCATCAGAAGAAGAGGAACGTTATCAATGGTGCAACAAAACCAATAGTGACCCCAGTTGCCCACCAGATGCCATTGCTGCCTGTATAAAAGGATGGTACTGGAGAGAAGTTATTAAACCCCAACAACGAAATGGACTCAAAGAGTTCAACACCTCAACTACCCCTGGTGTTGATAAGGAACATAATCAAAGGGTCAAAACACAAAACTCATCCTCTTCGCAAAAGTCGGAGCAACCATCACCTGATATTTATGAACAAGTCCCCGAACAACTAGCCATAGAACATATCGACGCTATCCTTGACAAAAATTTCGATGAGGCGATCCAAGACCTAGAACTGAATAAATTAGCCAAACAATTTAGTAACTTTAATGCCAAGGAAATTCGAGAAATCGCCAATAAACGGATAAATGAAAGGGAACGTGAAGATAATATTTCTGAACGCTTTACCGAACTAGAAGAAATACAAGCGAAAGAAAATCATGAATATATCCCCTTTGCTGATTTATTCTATGATTCCCCAAGCACCCAGAAACAATTTGAACACCTCTGTCGTGTTAACCAAAAAATTCAGCCACAATACTTTTTAAGTATTTTCTCTCCCTTTTCCTCACTGATGGGCATCAAAGGCAGTTGTGATGTCCCTGTCTTGGGTAAATTCAGAGGTAATATCAATATAAGTATGGTCGGAGAATCAGGTAACGGGAAAAGTATTGTTAGTGGCATCTTACTAGATCCCCTGTACAGGCTGCAAAACGAACGATTGCAGAAATACCAACAACAAGAAAGGCAATATAACCAAGCAATTGAACAATGGGAAAAACAACACCCTGACGAACGAGGACCTAAACCCAGAAAGGATGAATATATCACCATCCGAGATGGTTTTTTAGTCATCAATGAGTATTCAAGGGAGGGCATTGTCAAAAACCATGCTGATAACCCCAATGGACTCCTAATACACCAAGAGGAATTAGTAGCCATTCAACGGGCGCAAAATATGTATCGTCAAGGCAAAGGGGATGATCGTCAGTTTCTTAATAATTTGTACGACAATAAAGCCATCGCTCGTTCCTTAAAATCCGAACGTATCATTGTGGAAGAAACTGCCGTTTCCATTGTGGGGGGATATCAACCAGACATAGTCTTATCAGAGATGGGAGACTTATCAGATCCCGACGGACAATGGGCTAGGTTTAATTTCGTATGTGCTACCGAAAAACGAGTTTATACCGATTTAAGCCAACCGAAAATCGATGTGTCCGATATTGTTTATAACCTGTACAAAAAAGCCTTAAATGCGGCTCCTGTTGAGTGCCATTTAGATCAAGTTGGTCTTGATTTGTTACAACAATTTATCAACAAATTAGAAGATCAACGGTGGGAAAGTTTACAACCAGGATGGCGCGCCATTCTTTCCAAGGCCAGTGGGGAAGTAGTGCGTATTGCCCTCAACCTGCATTGGATGAATTGTTTAATTAATGATCGTCCTGTAACCCCTGTGATTCCTGCGATCGCCATCAAAACCGCCATTAAGATCAAACAATTTTTCTTATCCCAGATTGATTTGATCCGAAAATTGGGATTGGCGAATCCCCATCGGGAAGATGGTTTAAGTGCGGTTTACTCCCAGATTCTCAACATAGCTAAACGAGTTGCTCATAAGAGTAAATTTTTAACCGTGCGTATGGTGCAAAGTACCCGTAGTGGAGTCTTCAAAAACCTCAAATCCAAAGGCATTGAACAAATGTTCAATGATATAGCTGCTATGGGTAAAGCCAAGTTAGTTAAACATAAACGTAGTTTAGCTTTATTGATTGACTCTCTTTTAGATGGGGACGAAGTTAATCAAGATTTGCCCCAATCTCCCAATGGTACAAATAATAACTCAACAACAACAACTAGCTTTGATGAGACTCTCTCGGGAATCTCCAAATCTGAACCTGAACTTACACCAGTATTGTTGGCAAATGTTGGCAAATTGTTGGAAAAAACAGAATGGGTAAAAGACAGTCTAGATAATAATTTCAACAGTTTTGTTGGAATTGTTGGAACTGTTGGAAGCACTATACCTAGTTTTAGTTCGGGAATTTTTACCCCCCCAACAATTACAACATGGCCAACAATAAGTGAAACCAGCATCAGTCCGTCATTAGACAGTGATTTCAACACGATCCCACAGTCCCAACAAAACAATGTTGAACAAAACCAAGCCAATGTAGAGATTGAGTGGTTGATGAAGTTATTAGAGGAGTTAGAACAAGATAATTCTATCCACACAGAGGATGAATGGCTTGAGTTAACTAGCCAAGCAGAAGAAAAAATCAATGCCCTGGATGGATTTAAAGAAAAGTACCCTGATTATTTGTCTCGAATTTGGGCTACTCATCCATCTAGCCATTCCATTCCACCACAACTACCATCCCTTGACGAACTAAAAGCCTTGCTGTTAGCTTGTCAAGGGATGGTAGTTGTGGTGAAAAATCTCCACAAGAAAAATCCCTACTCTAAAAAAGCGTACACAGCATTGACCCCTGATGAACAAAATCAAGTAGATGCTGTTGCTGCCACCGAAGTCAACCAAGATGTCTAGGAGTTACGCATTGACAGATGGTTTACAATGTGCATAGTCCAAACAGAGAAAGCGATCGCTGTTAACAAAAAGCAAAAAACTGATAAAATAGAGAGGATTATAAGAACTGGAGGTAGATATCCGAACTATAACGAAGAAATCAACGGCTAAATGTCATTTAGAACTCTATACTTACTATTTAATTGCTGAATCCAAATATTCGGTTTGTAATCGTTTATCCGAGATATTTGAGGATTTATCTCATGATAGTGTTAACCGTTTTTTATTAAGAGAAAGCTATAAACCTGTTGATTTATTCAATGAATTTAAACAGCACATTGAACTGAGTGGGGGAACCTTAAGTATTGATGATACAGTCATTGAAAAACTTTATAGTAATCCTAAATTAAGTAAATTTATTGGTTATTTCTGGTCAGGAAATAACCATAAAACTATCAAAGGAATTAATTTAGTTACTTTATTATATACTGACCCTAATGGAATTTCAGTCCCTCTAAATTATCGACTTTATGATAAAGAAGATAATCTGTCTAAAAATGATTATTTTCGGATGATGCTATCGGAAGTTTTAGCTTGGGGACTGAGGCCAATTTATGTAACTGGTGATAGTTGGTATTCATCTAAAGAGAACCTTAAATTTTTGAAAAAACAAGAATTAGGTTTCATGATAGGAATAGCTAAAAATCGACAAGTATCAATCGTTAAAGGACAATATCAATCCGTTGAAAGCTTAGAAATAGAGGAAAATGGGACAATTGTTTACTTAAAAGAGTTTGGCGAAGTTAAAGTATTTAAGAAACATTTCAAAAACGGGATGCTTCGTTTTTATATTGTAACTGCTCACCGCAACAAAAAAGTCTTATTGAAAAGCACTACAAACAACATCAGTTGAGTCAACAAAAATATAAGCCCTGTGATTTAGCGTAAAATTTAAGCTAATTTATTACGGCTATTTTAATGACTAACATTCCCAGAATCAAGTTTTTTAAAAACCTCAAATAAAAACAACAATATGAGAAAAAAAAGAATAGTAAGATAGTTTTTTGTTAGCGGAGATTATCCGCTAACCTTGTTTATTTTTGTGCAGAGATATAGGGCGATCAAGAAAAATCTATCCCCCATCGGCTCCGGAGCCTTTTACATCTCTAATCCTGGGGGACTCCGACCAGCTAATGACAATAATTCGCATAATTGGACAATGGCATTTTGCCCCTGTAATCTCATGGTCTCTAAAAAACTGAACATTTGGGTGACTAACTCTGCACCCCAGTCGCTTCTTGCTCCCCCACTTACTTTGCGGTGAATGACAATGGGACGTAAAGCTCTCTCAGCATCATTATTATCTGGTTTGACTTCAGGATAAGTTAGAAAGGTGAACCACTCTTCCCAATGACGTTTGAGACGGTTAATCAATCTTTGTGCATCATAAGGCCATCCTTTTTTGGGAGTTGCTTTAAAAATCTTTTGCAGTGAGTTCTCGACTTCTGTTCTTTTGGAGCCTAAGTCTTCAAGGGTTAAATTTCGAGCATGATAATGACGATAATGGATACAGGCGGTTGCTAAAACTTGCTGTACATCGGCAGCAAATTCTCGATTCGCTTGAAAACGACTGGTTTTAAGGGACTCTAACTCTCGTTCTAAATGTGCCAGACATTTCTGTTTGGCCATCGCACTTTGTCTAAAGTAGGCACTATAGCAGTCACTGGTGAGGATGCCCTTAAAATCTGCTCCTAACAATTTCTCGACTTCTGCGGAGCTTCTAGTGGGAGCCAACATCAACACACAGACCTCATTTGATGTGGCTACCCAAACCCAATACTTGATGCCATCGATGCAATAACTGGTTTCGTCAACACATCGGATTCCTGGCTGCTGGATGTACTTTAACCACTGTTTGGTCAAGGGTTCTAAACTTTCTTGAAACCATTTGTGCATTTTGGCAAGGCTCCCTTGAGAAATGGGAATGCCAAAGACATACTCTATAAAATGTTGCTGTTTACGCCATGTAAGATTACCCCCATAGCCAAGCCAGCCCACGATGCTACTTAATCGCGCCCCATAACTGAATCCTTCTTTAACTCCCAATGGAACAGGACTGTAATCTGACCATCCACAACTAGGACATTTATAGCCCAGATTCCGCACTTCAAAAAGTAGCATTAAATACTACAAGCCTGGGGTTAACAATTAAGTATAATTGCTTAAGCTCTTGAAGACAAAAAAGTGGGATAATTGCTTAAGTTGTTTCCTCTGTAAAAAAAGAGCGAAAAATGTCTTATTTAGAAGAAATACAAGTTAAAAATTTAGACCATTTAGGGATAGTAGCTGGTTTAATTGATGAAATAGGAATAGTCAAAATAATTAATAATAAATTAGGAATAGATGTTAGAGAAAAAATCTCAGCAGGTACAGTAGTTAAGTCTATTTTAATCAATGGACTAGGATTTGTTTCAAGACCTCTATATTTATTCAGTCAGTTTTTTCAAGATAAAGCCATTGAGAAATTGTTAGGAGAAAGAATTAAACCTGATTACCTTAATGATGATAAAATTGGGAGAGTAATGGATGAATTATATAAATATGGACTAAATGATATTTTTATTGAAGTAGTTTTAGAAGTAATTAAAAAATTTGAAATAGACCTTAAATACTCCCATTTAGATTCCACATCATTTCATTTAGATGGAGAATATAAAAGGGAAGAAGATAAAGAGAAACAGGAAGAAGAAAAAATTATTAAAGAAAGACCAATTTTTATTAAGAAAGGATATTCTCGGGATCATAGACCAGACTTAAAACAATGTGTCTTGGATTTAATAACAAGCCAAGATGGAGATATTCCATTATTTGTGAGAGTAGGAGATGGAAATGAATCTGATAAAGCTGTATTTGGAAAAGTTTTAGTAGAATTCAAAAAGCAAATAAAGTTTGATAGTATCATGGTTTGTGATAGTGCTTTATATGGTCAAGAAAATCTCCAACTAATCCAACATTTAAAATGGATAACGAGAGTTCCAATGACCATAAAAAAAGCAAAAGAATTAGTGCAAAATATAGAGGTGGAAGAAGTAAAAGATGAAGATAAAGAAAAAAGAAGTGACCTAAATTTAGAAAGTTATACCTGGAAAGAAGAAATTGTTACTTATGGTGGAATCAAGCAAACTTGGTTAATAGTCTTGAGTGAAAAAAGACAGAAAAGTGATTTGGAAAAACTAGAAAAACAACTTTCCCAAGAAGAGAAGAAATCCCAAAAATTTCTTAAAGAAATACAATCTGAAGAATTTGAACATCCTCAAGCTGCTCGATATAAATTAAAGGCTATTAATAAAAAATTGAGATTGTTGGAAATAAAAGAAGTTGAACTGACTGAAACTTACTCGAAAAAAAAGGAAAAGATTTATAAAATGATTAGTCTGATCATCAAAAAAGATGAAGAGATAAGTAGAAAGACTAAAGAAGCAGGAAAATTTATTTTAGCAACCAACTTAGTAGAGGAAAATAAATTAGAAGCTAGTGAAATTCTGATAACTTATAAAAACCAGCAATCTACGGAAAGAGGATTTCGATTTTTGAAAGATCCCTTATTTTTTACTGATAGTTTCTTCGTTGAAAAACCAGAAAGAATAGAAACAATGTTATTTTTAATGTCTTTGTGTTTGTTGATTTATAACTTGGGGCAAAGAGAATTAAGAAATTGTTTAAAAAGAGTCAAAAAAGGAATAAATAATCAAGTAGGGAAAGTAACATTGCGTCCGACTTTGAGGTGGATATTTCAATGTTTTCAAGGTATTCATTATGTGATTTTAAACGGAGTCAAACAAATTGTCAATTTAACAGAAGAAAGGCGTTTTATATTGAGTTTATTACCTGCATCTTGTCAAAGATATTATCTATAAATTGAATTGGATAAAGCAAAAATAATAAAAAAATAAGAGTCTAATGATATCAAATGAGAAGAGGAAAATCTCCTTCGTTTGTGCTGAGTCTTGCTAAGTTTTCAATGAGTATAAATCTTCTTAATTTGATTATTTTTCCTAAAATTTTAATGAAAAGAGAAATATTCTTGCCCAGGTATGATTTTCGGACTTTTTAAAACTATGTATTTTTTTATACTACATTTTGAAGTGCGGAATCTGGGTTACACCACACTGTCAGGGGACTTGATCCATACTAGAGATGTTTATATCGTAGGGTTCAACGGCCGTTGAACCCTACAAAGATGTGTTACCAGAATGAGAGAAAATTGATATTAGCATAGTGAGCAGGACTTGTGCTGAGCTTGTCGAAGTATGCTCACACTCGGTGTGTCTCAAACTTATTTTAAAATTTTTTCCTGAAAACACTTGACAAATTTGGCTATAGCTTGTTACGATACTAATCGGCTCAAAAAACAAGGGACTGTAGTTCAACTGGTTAGAGCACCGCCCTGTCACGGCGGAAGTTGCGGGTTCGAATCCCGTCAGTCCCGTAGGATAATCCAGATAGTCTAAATTAGACTCCTCTTAATTCTTTGATATAAGGTTAAGTACATTTTTCCTGCCTTGGAATGACAAGGGAGGGATTTAAAGTTTCTTTAAGCAGTATTAAATAGTATAATGGGAACGATTAAGAAAAATTAAGTTTTTCCATCATTTCTTCATACCACCGATAAAAAGGAGATTCGAGACTGAATGCAGCAACCAATGACTGTCAATAGGCCAGAACCCAAAGTGGTCGACCTTCCCTTTAGCTTAAAAGATGTTAAAGAGGCGATTCCTCCCCATTGTTTTGAGTCCTCTGCCATAAGATCCTTAGCTTATTTTTTTTGGGATATTTTTGTAATATCTGTTCTTTATGTTATCGCTGATTATCTAGATTCTTGGTTTTTTTGGCCTATTTTTTGGGTCATGCAAGGAACTATGTTTTGGGCGTTATTTGTGGTAGGACATGATTGTGGCCATGGTTCTTTTTCCCGCTACAAATGGTTAAATAATCTTATGGGTCATCTTTCCCATACCCCTATTTTAGTCCCGTTTCATGGTTGGCGTATTAGTCATCGCACCCATCATAAAAATACAGGTAATCTCGACACAGACGAAAGTTGGTATCCTGTTACGGAGTCTAAATATGATGAGATGGACTGGTTAGAAAAATTTGCCCGTTTTAAACTGGTTTTATTTCTCTATCCTCTTTATCTATTTAAGCGTTCCCCAGGCAGAAAAGGAACTCATTTTGATCCCAAAAGTGATCTATTTCGTCCCTCTGAAAAATGGGATGTTTTAACCAGTACAATTTGCTGTAGTTTAATGGTGGCTTTCTTAGGCGTTTTGACCTATCAGTTCGGCTTTTTGTGGTTACTTAAATATTATTTGGGTCCCTATATTGTCTTTGTAGTTTGGTTAGATTTAGTAACATTCTTACACCACACTGATCCCGATGTTCCCTGGTATCGGGGTAGAGATTGGTACTTTTTGAAAGGGGCTTTATCCACAGTGGATCATGATTACGGATTTATCAATAATATCCATCATAATATCGGAACCCATGTGGCTCACCATATCTTTCTGACCATGCCTCATTATCATCTAAAAACAGCAACGGAAGCCATTAAGCCTGTTTTAGGTGAATATTATCGTAAGTCAGATTACTCCATTTTAGAGGCGTTTATTCGGGGTTACAACATTTGTCATGTGGTTCCCGATGAAGGAGGAAAAGTTTACTGTGAGCCGAGAGAGTTGTAAATAACGATCACTACTTTTGAGCTATTAATAACATCACAATAAGGGGAAGATACTTCTTGAAATATCTTCCCCTAAATATTATTAAACTTTTGACGCTCTCCTGGCTGAAGCGCAGGAGATTCATAACGAATCCCTGTCGGGATGGTTATTATCTTGTTTTCACAAGTTCCCAGGCTCACCACGTTTGCCTCAAAGGGCGTAGTGATATTTCCTTAAACCCTGCCAATTCAGGTGTTGGGCGTGTACTTTCCGAGAGTCCCCCGGTAGGTTTTTAAGTCTTGTACTGACTGACTTTATTTGACCATATTCACGGCATTTAAAAATGAGCAGCGACCCCGCGCCGTCTTAGGGCGCAAGGGAATGCGCTGCGATGCCGAGTGGTTCTACATCACCTGTTTAAAAACAGGCGTTTTGAACATCCCGTGTGTTGTTATAAGAATATTATCTAATTATTTTTCATTCATGTCAGCCTCAATTAATGAAGATGTCATTGTAGTGTACTTTTGCCTTGCTTCTTCAATCTGGTCTTTCTGAATAACTAATCCATAACAAGTTAGAAAAAACAGCTGATCAACATATTTTTTGCTCTGGTCACCATAGTGGTCTTCTGAGGTTTCAAGTTCTTCAACATTTAACATGAATTCAGAGAGAATATCGGCAATCTCTTGATACAGAGTAAACCATTCTTCCCCCTTTTTTTCTTGACAAACTTTTTTGATAGGATTCCCATAAATTTCGTCAAAAAATACAAATTCATCGGAACAATTGTCATCATCCAAATCTGTTAACCACTCAGGATAAATATGATAAACCCATGAGGGTAAATTTCCCAGAGAATAATAATTGATGAATTAATGGTAATCTATAATTACTTCTTCACTTAAGTAATCTCTGATAAAATCTCTTTGGTTCAACAGGACTAAATCATATTGCCTTTCTCTGGTTAAAATTTTATCCTTTGGCCTCTTTTGTCCGAAAGTTGGATCTAATTTTTTCCTCCTTTTTGCCTCACCCATTTGTTTTTTCCTCAAAAAAGTAAATGATTATTGTGTTTGTTAGACTTGATATTTTTAGAAAAGCAAGTGTTTTTACTGGTCAATCATATCACTTAACAGTAGGTTGGGGTGGGAGTTGGGCTACATGAAGCAGTCTAGGGATATTTGGATTTAGAGTAGTAATGAGTCAATACCAATGGAACATTTACAAGCTTAATCCTTAAAGAAAACATAAATTTAAAGTTTCATAACGGTTGAAAATTAATCGTTACCCTAGAATTGAGGAAACTAGATCAACGAGATCAGCAGAATACACTGATCGCTGACGACAGCAAAATATGGTACAACTCTCCTTAAAACCAGAATCAACCACCCCTCAACCCTTAGTAGAAACCGTTACCCTTGATGTGCAAGGAATGAAATGTGCTGGTTGTGTTAGCGCAGTAGAAAAACAACTCACACAACAATCTGGCGTGGTTTCAGCTTGCGTTAATTTAATGACAGAAGTAGCGGTGATTAACTACGAACCGCAAACGGTTCAAGCAGAGACTCTAGCCGAAAAATTGACGAAAATTGGCTTTACTTCCGATATTCGCACCTCACAAACTCTCACCCCTCAACAAATCCATTTTAACCAGAGTCAACGACGAGAAGCAGAAGCAAGACAACAAAAAATTAATCTCATTACCGCCGCAATTTTACTAATATTTTCAGCCCTGGGCCATTTAGAACATTTTGGCGGTCCAACCCTTCCCATTATCAGTAGTTTAGGGTTTCATTGGGGACTAGCTACCATGGCCCTATTGATACCTGGACGAGAGGTTATCATAGATGGTTGGCGAGCATTGTCCCACGGTATGGCTAACATGAATACGTTAGTGGGTTTAGGAACCCTCAGTGCGTATATAACTAGCTGTGTGGCCTTTCTTTTCCCTATTTTGGGTTGGGAATGCTTTTTTGATGAACCAGTGATGTTGTTAGGGTTTATTCTCTTGGGACGTACCCTAGAAAAACAAGCCAGAAACCGCGCCTCCTCAGCCCTAGAAGCTTTAATAGCTTTACAACCATCCCTAGCTAGGTTGGTGGGTGATCCCTTCTCTGAGGATAGTTCTAGCATCGAAATTCCCGTAGAGCAAGTACGAGTAGGAGAATATGTCAAAATCTTACCAGGGGAAAAAATACCCGTTGACGGAGAGATTATTACAGGGAAAACAGCTATTGATGAATCTTTGGTAACAGGGGAATCTTTACCCATAGCCAAAAACCCTGGAGATCGGGCGATCGCAGGAACTCTGAACCATTCTGGGGTGATTACCCTCAAAACCACAGAAGTTGGAGAAGATACCACCTTAGCCCAGATTATCGCTTCTGTGGAAACAGCACAAACCCGTAAAGCCCCCATTCAACAGTTAGCTGATACAGTAGCTGGTTATTTCGCCTACGGGGTAATGGTTTTAGCTTCATTAACCTTTCTTTTTTGGTACATTTTCGGGACACATTGGTATCCCCAAGTATTAAACCTTGATTCTCTGGGAATGTCCTCCTCTCCTTTACTACTCAGTTTAAAACTGGCGATCGCAGTGTTGGTGATAGCTTGCCCTTGCGCCTTGGGTTTAGCCACTCCCACCGCCATTTTAGTAGGAACCAGTATGGGATCAGAGAGGGGACTGTTAATTAAAGGGGGAGATGTTCTAGAAAAGGTTCATCAACTAGAAGGAGTGATTTTTGACAAAACAGGAACCCTAACCGTTGGCCATCCCACTGTCACCGATTGTATCTCCTGGGGAGATATCAAGCCTGAATCTTTGTTGCAATTAGCAGCAACGGTAGAAAGTGGGACAAATCATCCTTTAGGGTTAGCTATCCTAGAAAAAGCCCAACAACAAGAATTACCTTTACTGTCTGCTAGAGATTTCTACACAGAAGCAGGATCTGGGGTTCAAGCACAAGTAGAAGGGAAAATGGTTTGGTTGGGGAATCAAAGATGGTTAGAAGATCAAGGGTTGAGTTTAGACAAGAATCACGACAAGCTTATTGGTTCCTTAAACCGAGCCGGTAAAACTGTGGTTTATTTGGGGATAGAAGGCTCTATACAAGGGGTTTTAGCCCTCAAAGATAATTTAAGAACTGATGCCCAGAAAACCGTCTCAAAATTGCAAAAACGTGGCTTAGAGGTAATCTTGTTGACTGGGGATCACCCCGAAGTAGCTCAAGCTATTGCCAGTCAAGTAGGAATTACTCAAGTTTTAGCGGAAATTCCTCCCAGTGGCAAAGCTGCTGTGGTCGAGGAGTTACAAAAAAGCAAAAAAGTAGCTATGGTAGGAGATGGGATCAACGACGCTCCGGCTTTAGCTCAAGCGGATCTCGGCATCTCTTTACAAGGAGCAACCGAGGTGGCTATGGAAACCGCCGATATTGTCCTTATGAGCAATCAACTTTGGGATGTAATCACAGCCATGGATCTCAGTTTAGGGACATTTAGAAAAATTCGGCAAAATCTAATGTGGGCTTTAGGCTATAATACATTTGCTATACCTATGGCCGCAGGAGTTTTATTACCCAGTTTAGGGTTGATGCTGAGTCCGGCAATGGCCGCAGGGTTCATGGCGTTTAGTTCGGTGACAGTGGTGACCAATTCTTTATTACTTCGTTATCGAAAATTTGGGTTGATCAAAAGCACTCTAATTTAAACTTGGTTTAGCGATGGCTGAAAAATCTGTACTCCCCCAAAGAGAACATTTCTTGATTATCGAGGATGATAAAGGCAGACAGGAAATACTGTTGCGAGAACCCAGCTACAGCGTGGGGCGATCGCAAGAGTGTGATATTCGTCTGCGCTCTCAGTTCGTCTCTCGCCATCATGCTACCCTCTATCGACGCATTCGAGAAGATGGCTCGAGTTACTATCGTATTGTCGATGGTGATCTCGACAGGAAACGGAGTGTTAATGGGTTATTGATCAATCAGGCTAAAATAAAAAAAGACTCCCACGATCTCCAGGATGGGGATGAAATTGTTTTTGGTCCACAGGTATTTGCTATTTACCAGTATCGACGGCGAGATAAGTTCCCCACTCTACCCAGTAACGATCCCTTTGATATTACTCTGATTGACCCTGCGATGATGGATTATGATGAAGATACCAAAGAACAGGATCGATGAATGGTTTTCGACAACTGATCGGACAAGCTGCGGGTGTTTCTTTATTACAACAGGCGATCGCTAAAAACCGTATTGCTCCTGCTTATCTTTTTGCTGGCCCCCCTGGTATTGGACGAGCTTTGGGGGCTAAGTGTTTTACTGAATTACTGTTATCTTTGGGTTTATCGGAGGAAAAGCAAGTTAAGCTCAAAAAACGGGTATGGGAAAGAAATCATCCTGACTTGTACTGGGTAGAGCCGACTTATCTACATCAGGGACAATTATTAACAGCGAAACAAGCACAAGAAAACGGACTAAAACGTAAAGCTCCTCCTCAAGTTCGTATCGAACAAATTCGTGATATTACTCAATTTTTGAGTCGTCCTCCCTTAGAAGCGTCTCGCTGTGTGGTAGTCATAGAGGCAGCAGAAACTATGACCGAAGCTGCCGCTAATGGTTTATTGAAAACCCTAGAAGAACCAGGGAAAGCGACGTTAATTTTGATTGCGCCTAGTGTTGATTCTTTGTTACCTACTTTAGTTTCTCGTTGCCAGAGGATTCCTTTTTATCGTCTTTGCGATCGCGATGTTAAGACGATTTTGGGTCGATTGGGTTACGAGGAAATTATTGATCATTCTGATATCATTGGTTTGAGTCAAGGTAGTCCAGGAGAGGCGATCGCCGCTTGGCAACAGTTACAAAATATCCCTTTTGAACTACGACAAAAGTTAAAAAAAATGCCTGAAACCCCTCTGGATGCTCTACAGTTGTCTAAAGAGGTTACCACAGAACTAGATAATGATGCACAGTTATGGTTAATTAATTATCTACAATATTCTTACTGGCAAAAATCCCAGGATCAGCTTTTTTTAAAAAAGTTAGAAGCTGCGAAAAAACAACTCTTGAGTTACGTACAACCACGTTTAGTCTGGGACTGCCTATTGACCGACGTAACATAAGCAAAAAAATGGGTCGCCTGGGATTCGAACCCAAGACCAATCGGTTAAAAGCCGAGTGCTCTACCGCTGAGCTAGCGACCCGTTGTGTGCTTTGCACACCATTTACTAATATACCATCACTTTTTAGAAAGTGCAAGGGGTTTTAGAAGAATAGTTTCTTGTGAAACCCCTAACCCCTCTTGAACACTCCACCAACGCTCATCAAAGATTCTAGTTGGGGATTCTTTTTGCACGCCCGTGAAGGTGTTACCGAGAAAGGTGGTGTCCGCACCGGACCGCAAGACTTTTGCGTAGCCTACCCTCAGTAAAAGCAATCTTATCGATGTAGATGATTACTTATAGGCAAAAGGTCGTGTCTCCGAATCAAATTCTTTACCGTACCTAGTAAATATGCCCTACCTAGTATCATAACACGAGTTGTGCTTTTTGCCGGTCCCCATCTAAATCAAAGATTTTAGATGGGGACTGCGCAAAAATTCATGTTCAAAGTGAGGTTACATCGATTTCTACTAACGCTTCACAACTTGCCCCAGGTTGCAGTTCAGTGAGGTTTTCAGCCGTGTTGAGAGCGTTACGGGGCGCACTCCAGGGTTCTAAACAGACAAAATCTTTGCCCTTGACAGTCCAGAAGACAATGGTAGAAAAATCTTCTGACCATTTGAGGTTAATTTTTAGGCTTCTAGATGAGTCGGTAATGCTGGCAGAAGACCCATTTAAAGGCTTGAGTGCCACATCGATTTCATCCTCATTAAAATCGAAACTACCCTTATAGGAGACAACTTCTGTACTATCTTTAGCTTGATAAGTGGAGGCCGGAATATCTAAAGATAATTTTTCTTTATCTGGAACCAAGAAGTAAGGATGAAATCCAAAAGATAAAGGCATCACTTTATCAGATTGGTTGATATATTCTTGGTGAATTTTTAAGGTTTTTCCCTCTAGTTCATAGACAAACTTTACCTGGAATTCAAAGGGATAAACCGCCAAAGTTTCATCATTACTCTTTAAACTGATAGTGAGTTTAGAAGAAGACTCTGTAGATTGTTCAACCACTTCCCACGGTAAATTTCTAGCAAACCCATGTTGTTTTAAACTGTAGGATTTGCCATCATAAGCATAGACATCATCAGGCAAATTACCACAAATAGGAAAAAGGATGGGATTACCCCCTCTAACACTTAATTCAGGATGAGTAAATCTTTCTTGATCTAGGTAGAAAAGCTCTTGTCCTTGAATAGACCAACGGGTAACAATTCCACCTCTTTCAGGAACAACTTCGAGACGAGAAGAAGCACTTTCATCCGAGAGAGTATAAGTAACATACTGATTTTGGTTGACAGAAATTGAAAAGCTCATAGTTGTTCTTGATGACTACAATAATTGATTAATCAAGTAAAAGGCCACAAAGGCACTACCAAGAGGAACCGTTAAATTATCAATTCCCAGTTTAGAAAAAGCCTCTAATGCCATGGCAACTATAGCAATCATCAAAGAAACAATCACCACTGTCAAGATCGGTACACTTACCCACGAAAGTATAATACTGGTGACCAAAAAACTCACTCCCATCATGGTCAATGAACCTTCCCAACTTTTTTTGACCCCTAATACTTCGTAGCAATGTTTTCCAAACTTCTGCCCGATAATAGCGGCCATCCCATCTCCCCAGGCCATGATTAAAATACCGATCGCCAGATATTGAGGTTCTCCTTTTGACCAAAACAACTGGGCTAAAACCCCGATACTCACTGCGTAGAAGAAGGTTCCTAAGCTTTTGCGTCCGACACTATTTATACTGGGTAGAATGGGCAAAAAATAGGAAACTAGAGCTATAATACTGGCGATAAAGGAAGCACCAATTAATGTCCAAGATGGCAACTGTAACCACCAGGCGATTAAAACAACGTTTCCTGACCCAATGTGGACAATTTTTCGGGTAAATTCCGAATTGGTTCCCCATAAACGGTTTAATCCCTCAGCTAAAGCGATAATTACCCCAAGGTAGAGGATAACTAAGCTGATGGGGTATCGTAAGGATAACAAGGCGTTAAGGAACGAAGGTGACTCGGATAGCAAAATAGGGTAGATTTAACAGTGAACTTAATACAATTTATCCTAAAATGAAAGACATATTCAATGTAGCAGAAAAAACTAAGAGTATATTTTTAGTGTCTGAGATTATAATTGTCTCATTGATTCTGAATGAAATGGATAGGAAAGATATTTAGATTTCATGCTCTGAATAAACTTTCTTGTCTTAACTTCAAACTAGCTGTAATCGAGTCACATAATAGATTTTAGCTAGTGAACGGAACTGGTAGGCCATGGAGAATAGGAGACTCGAACCCCTGACCTCTGCGGTGCGATCGCAGCACTCTACCAACTGAGCTAATTCCCCTTGTTTGCTTACTCCTTTTAATCATAACATTGAATGCTATTGTTTATCATTATATTTAACTTAGTTATTACCTGTATCAATTTTTATCTAGTGTTAAAACTCTGGATATTATATACTTCTTTAAAAAAGATAACCTCTGACTTAACCAATATTGAAGTACAAATAAATGAATTATTTTCTCAGGCTCCTGGTATAATTTTGAGGGGACAGCGGGGAACGGCTCAATTAAGACAATTATATCGAAGGTTTCTCCAACAATTAGCGATCGCTCAAAAACTCTTGAGAAATTTTAAGTTATTATTAAAGGCGTGGTCTCGCTTAGATAAGATTTTTTTATCGGGTTAAAATAATAAGTTTTATTAGTTATTATTGTTCTTTTATATTCATGTTTCTTTTCTGTTTAAACCAGTCTTGTAATTGTTGACGACATTCTGCTTCTAGGATACCAGATAACACCGATAAACGGTGATTAGAGGCAGCACTATCGGGTAAATTAAGGACAGAACGAATGGTTCCAGACTTAGGATCATCTACACCATATACCAACAATCCTAAACGAGAATGAATGATAGCACCAGCACACATAATACAAGGTTCTAAAGTAACATATAAGGTACATTTATTTAAGTACCAAGAATGTAATTTCTGAGTTGCTTGACGAATAGCTATTATTTCAGCATGAGCAGTGGGATCGTGATTTTGTTCTTTACAATTTAACCCTTGAGCAATCAATTTTCCCTGACTATCAATGATGACTGCACCCACGGGAACATCCCCTGCTTTTGCTGCTTCTTGACCTAAGTTTAATGCTTGTTTCATCCAATAACAATGGGTTTCGTAATTCTCCAGAAAATAATCTTTCATGTTTTTTCTTGTAACTTCAATTATACCAAATTGATTCTATTTTTTTAGCAATGTTTTCAGGGTTGATATTATCATCTTTAATTAATACAGTAACATGACCTAATTTTCGACCAGGGCGACATTCTGTTTTACCGTACCAATGAATATGGGTATCAGGAAATTGAGCAATTTTATCTCTTTTTTCTAGATAATCATCATGGATATTTTCATATCCTAGTAAGTTCACCATAACGGCTCCTAAAGCATTTAATTTTGTTGTTCCTAATGGTTTACCTATCACTGCTCTTAACTGCATTTCAAACTGAGAAATATCACAGGCATCTAGGGTATAATGACCAGAGTTATGGGTTCTGGGAGCAATTTCATTGACTAACAATGTTCCTTCTGATGTCAAAAATAATTCAATACCGAAAATCCCCACTACTTCTAATTTCGTTAATAGATGCTCAGCCATTTTTTTTGCTTCTAATTCTACAGTTTCAGAAACATTAGCCGGAGCAATAACCCAATGACAAACTTGGTCTTTTTGATAGGTTTCTACCAGAGGATAAGTAACAATTTCTCCTGTTGTACTACGGGCAGCCATAATCGCTAACTCTCGGTCAAACTCTATATATTCCTCTACCATTAAAGAATTAGTTTCAGATGATGATAAAGATTCTAATTCTTTTTCGTTATCAATAATAAAAGTTCCTTGACCATCGTAACCATGACGACGGGCTTTAATAACTAAAGGAAAGTTAAAATCATTCAATGATAATTTTTCTAGGGTCGTAAATTTTGGGACAGGAAGATCAATACTTTGTAAATAACTTCTTTGTTCATATTTGTCTAATAAAGGGGATAAAGCTGATAATTTGGGACGAAAAATGACCCCACTTGCTTCTAATTTTTTGAGAGCATCTAAGTTAATAAATTCGTTTTCAAAAGTAATAATATCGCATTTTTTGGCTAATTTTTTCGTTGCATCAGCATCATCAATAGCTGCAAAAATGGACTCATCTGCGATCGCCACTGCTGGATCATCGGAGTGAGGGGTTTGTACTAATAAGTTCACCCCTAATTTTTCGGTGGCCATAGCCATCATCCAGGCCAGTTGACCCCCACCAATAACACCAACACGCTTATTACTCATTGTTTGTTCTAGTTAATATACTGTTTGTAGGTGGGCTTTTTACCCACCCTATTTAAAACCCGTCGTTAACCACGGGATCTTATTGACATCCTAAGGACTCACGGGTACTGATGCCAGTTTTTGAGTTAACGCCATCAGCGCGCTTACAGAGTTCAGCCACTTGCTGAAGGTCTAAGACAGCTAAACTAAAGTCAGCCCCTGTAATGTTAGCATTCTTGAACGTAGTGCGCATCATAATGGCTTCGGTCAACACAGCATTGGTTAAATCTGCCCCTTCAAAGCTGGTAAGATAGGCTAAACCATTGGTTAAGTCAGCCTGATGTAGATCGGTGCCTATTAAAGCAGATCCGTTGAAGACAGCCCCTCTGAGATCCGCATCACTAAAGTTAGAGTCTGTGAGGTCCGCATTGGTAAACTGGGCGTAGGTTAGGCTTTTTCCTGAAAAGTCTTCCCCAATCAATTGAACATCTTCGTAGGATGCACTAGCACCGGTTACGGAGGAAGAACTAGCAGCGTTGGCTATAGGTGTCATTAACCATAGCAAGGAAAAGACAACAAGAGTCAGTCTTAATAAGTATTTCATCAAAATCATCTGTATAAATCACCATTTTTGATTTTATCGTAATTGTTGATGTTTAAGACGAGAAAATCTAGTAATGCTTTCTCAATGGATAAATATTGTTAGCGTGAATTTAAGTGATTCTTTCTCAAAATGTGCCATCAGTCATCTATATTTCTTAGGTAGGTTGAGTTAATAGATTTATCAAAACTGGGTAAAACCCTACAAAATATTATAATTACCGTAGGGGCATAATATTATTATGCCCTAAAACTGTTAAATTATTCTTGTTGCTGATGTATGATAATGTTTGTAAATTCTTAGCGGAAAGATTTAGTAGTGATTTTGCTAACTGGTTATTAAATGAACCTATTGCTCTCACAGAATTAAAACCCACAGAACTATCTTTGAATCCTATTAGAGCAGATTCTTTAATCTTTTTGCAATCAGAAGAAGTTGTTTTACATATTGAGTTTCAAACTTCACCTGATGAAGATATACCCTTTAGGATGACTGACTATCGTTTACGGGTTTATCGTCGCTATCCCAATAAGGAAATGTATCAAGTGGTGATCTATTTGAAACCTAGTAATTCAGAATTAGTGCATCAAAATACATTTGAATTAACTAATTTACGTCATCAATTTAATGTTATTCGATTGTGGGAAGAAAACACAGATATTTTTCTGAATAACTCAGGTTTATTACCGTTTGCTGTACTGACTCGTACAGATAACCCTAGAGAAACCTTAACCCAAATTGCTGATCTTATTGATAGTATGCCCAATAAACAACAGCAAAGTGATATTAGTGCATCCACCGCTATTCTATCTGGGTTAAAATTAGATCAAGACAGTGTTAAACCCCTACAAAATATTATAATTATCGTAGGGGCATAATAATATTATGCCCTTAAAAATTTATGTTACACTAAAAGTTAGTTTCAAAATTCAGCTAAACAAGATGAAATTCAATGTAATTCTTGAACAAGATGAAGATAATATGTGGATTGTTGAATGTCCAAGTATTCCTGGTTGTATTAGTCAAGGTGAAACAAAAGAATAAGCATTAAATAATATTAAAGATGCTATTATTGGTTGTTTAGAAGTTCGGACAGAATTAGGATATCTTTTAACATTTTGATTATGAAGACTTTAATCACATTAAAAATAGAAAATTTTGAAGAAAAAGGAAAAGAATATTTTGTCGCAACTAGGGATCAAATACAAGGTTTAGTTGCTGAAGGTAACACCATTGAAGAAGTGATCGAAACTGCTTCAGATTTAGCTAAAATGTTAGTTGAACTAAAATAAGAGAAAAATTAAGCTATACTCAAGATATAGATTTTTGGTATTTTGTAATCATGACACAATATTCTCTTAAATTACCGCCTAAATTACAACAAGAAGCAGAAAAATATGCCACTGATCAAGGTATCACATTAGATAATCTAATTATTTGGGCGATCGCTGAAAAAATTGGCAGTTTAAAACAAAGTTTAGATAATAATAATTTTCCAGATATTGTCTATTCTCGTAATCAAGAAGGTGAAATGATTCCTAAATTACGAGGAACAAATATACAAGTTAAAACATTAGTAGTTGCGGTGAAAAATTGGCAATTAACCCCTCAACAAGTTGCTGATGAATATGGAATAAGCGAAGAAAAAGTTAATAATGTTATGGCATTTTATGAACAACATCGTCAAGAAATTGATACAGCGCACCGCGAAGCGGATCTCTTCGAGATCGCCACTGATAAAGTTCTTGAATCTATTTATAATGAGTAAGTTAAAATTACATTTGGATGCTGATACTTCTATTAAAGCGTTACACACGATAAAAATTTGTGTTATCATGGAATGACATACAGTTTTTTAAGATAATTCATTGAGGTATCTAAAAATGAATACAGAAACTTATGATGATATATTCAGTGCAGCATTATCTTTATCTCCTAGTTCAAAAGTAATGTTGGCTGAACATTTATTAAAGAGTTTAGACGATGATAAGCAAGAAGAAATTGAAAAAATTTGGTCAGAAGAAGCAGAAAAAAGAGTTGAACAAATAGAACAAGGAGAAATCAAAACTATTAGTAAAGATGAAGTATTTCAGCAACTTAATTTAAAGCGAAAATAATGAATTTTGAATTTCACCCACAAGCGCAACAAGAATTAGAAGATGCTGTCAATTATTATGATGGTATTAGTGAAGCATTAGGGGATCAGTTTATCTTAGAAATACAAAAAACTTGAGAACGTATTGAAAATTTTCCAGAAGCTTGGCCACAACTATCAAAAAATACTCATAAATGTCGAGTCTTGACTTTTCCCTATGGTGTTATATATCAATTAAAAGAAACAGAGATTTTTATTATTGCTATTATGCACCTTCAACGTCAACCTAATTATTGGGTTGATAGAAAATAGCTGATTACTGCATTTCTACTTAACTACTTATCGAAATTGGGTAAAACACAGTGTTAAACTTCTACAAAACATTATAATTACCATCAGATTATAATATTATTATACTCTAATATTGTTAAATTATTCTTGTTGCTGATGTATGATAACGTTTGTAAATTCTTAGCAGAAAGATTTAGCCGTGACTTTGCTAACTGGTTATTAAATGAACCCATTGAACTCACAGAATTAAAACCCACAGAACTATCTTTAAATCCTATTAGAGCAGATTCTTTAATCTTTTTGCAATCAGATGATATTGTCTTACATATTGAGTTTCAAACCTCACCCGATGAAGACATACCTTTTAGAATGGCTGACTATCGTTTACGGGTTTATCGTCGCTATCCTAACAAGGAAATGTATCAAGTGGTGATCTATTTGAAACCTAGTAATTCAGAATTAGTGTATCAAAATACCTTTGAATTGACGAATTTACGCCATCAATTTAATGTTATTCGTCTTTGGGAACAAGCAACAGATAGTTTTCTGAATAACTCAGGTTTATTACCTTTCGCTGTACTAACTCGTACAGATAACCCTAGAGAAACCTTAACCCAAGTTGCTGCTATTATTGATAGTATGCCCAATAAACAACAGCAAAGTGATATCAGTGCATCCACAGCCATTTTATCTGGGTTAAAATTAGATCAAGACAGTATTAAACGAATTCTTAGGAGCGATATTATGAAGGAATCAGTTATGTATCAAGAAATTTTCCATGAAGGTGAAGTTAAAGGCGAAAAACAAGCTATCCAAAATATTGCTTTAAATATGCTTAGAAACAGCATGAATATGGAGGATATTGTTAAACTAACGGGATTAAATTTACAAGAAATTGAGCAACTTAATTCATCTTTGAATACAGAGGAATCAAACTAAAGAGTGATCTTAATATATTGAATTTAACAGTGTTAAACCCCTACGAAACATCATAATTACCGTAGGGGCATAATAATATTATGCCCTCATAACTAACACATTAATATATAAAATACAGTATCCACCTTAATTCAAAAAGGAAAATATTGTAAGTATAATAATCAAGATAAGTAAGAAAGATATAATCAAATAACTGATATTTTTGTAGTTTAGTAAATTATGATAATCTTCGGGAATATTATAATCTGGTAGATCATAATTAATAATATTACTATACTTATTACATATCTCTATTCCTTTATCAATTAATTGATTTGATTCTTGTGTATTTAATCTTTGCATTAATTTTTGTGTTTTTTCCGATGGTTTTTCTAAGCTAGAGTCGAGTGTATCCATAATAGATTTATTAGTCTCATTTCTTCTCTTTATATTGAGTATTGTCTCAAGTTTAAACAACTCATCTTTATCATGATGTGCTAAAGCTTTATC
Organism: Crocosphaera watsonii WH 8501; assembly: GCF_000167195.1. Taxonomy (GTDB): domain Bacteria; phylum Cyanobacteriota; class Cyanobacteriia; order Cyanobacteriales; family Microcystaceae; genus Crocosphaera; species Crocosphaera watsonii. Next base: position 25,696 of record NZ_AADV02000017.1, read on the forward strand.
TCTTTGATTAAATAATTTTTGTAATAATTCATTTTCATTTTTGTCTAAATATTCCTTATCTCTGTCTAATTCTTTTTGGTCTAAATCTGAAAAATGAGATAATAATTTTTTACCGTTTATAGAAGAAATAATATTTAAAAGCTTATTTAAACTGATACTATTTTTATCATTATCGTAAACTGTAGCTAATAATAAAATACCTAGTTTTCTAAATGCTATTATTGTCATTGACCAAAAAAAATCAGCATTATATAATTTTTGGGGATTTTTATATTTTTCAGTCATTAACTTTTTAGATACATTTATATAATATTTAGCCTCAATTAAATTTTTATATACATCATTTAGGATTTTTTGGAGTTTCTTATATTCAGGGTAATAAGAACAAATGATACTGTTCTCTTCTTTATTATAATGCTCAAAAAATCCTATGTTAGAGGAATAACAAACATAATCATTCTCTCCCTCAATTAGACTATGACTTGATTCAAGTATTGTCCATATTTTACAATCTTGATCAAGCTTAAAATGAAATTTTCCTATTCCTGCTAACTCATAAATATCTTTGTTTAACTTTCCTTCTTCTCTTAAACACTTAATATCCCATTCATCTAAGGAGGATTCGTTAATCTCTTTCTCTAACTTTCCTTCTTCTCTTAAAATCTTAATAACAGATTCACCAAAATATATAACCTTATCTTCAATTTGAGGATCGATTAGTTCAAATGTTGAGGATTCTGTTTTCTGTATCTTCATAATATCTATTAACTCTTTAAAAAATGTTTTATGTATGTAGTATAACATGAATCAAGAAAAGAGATCACCGTTATTTCTGATCAATAAGGCGATCGCCTCTCGAATACAAAAAACTGCTCACTGATAACCGATAACCGATAACTGAATGAGATCAGGGATAATTAATTATGAAAATAGCAGTGGAGTAAACATTCGTGGAGTCCCAATATAACGCAGCAGCGATCGAACAAAAATGGCAACAGCAGTGGGTTAAGCAGGGGTTAGACAAGACCCCAGAAAACAGTGATAAACCCAAATTTTACGCCTTATCCATGTTTCCCTACCCATCCGGAAACCTACACATGGGCCATGTTCGCAACTATGTTATTACAGATGTGATCGCCCGTCTCAAAAGATTGCAAGGATACCGAGTCTTACATCCTATGGGGTGGGATGCGTTCGGACTTCCGGCGGAAAATGCAGCCATCGATCGCAATATTCCCCCCGCAGACTGGACTAAGCAAAATATTGCCCAAATGAGGCAACAGTTGCAAACTTTGGGACTGTCTATCGACTGGGACCGAGAAGTGGCAACCTGTTTCCCCGACTATTACAAATGGACGCAATGGTTATTCTTGCAATTTTATCAATCAGGGTTAGCTTATCAGAAGGAAGCAGCAGTTAACTGGGACCCCATCGATCAAACCGTGTTAGCTAACGAACAGGTGGACAGCGAAGGGTATTCCTGGCGATCGGGTGCTAAAGTAGAACGGAAACTGCTGCGTCAGTGGTTCTTGAAAATTACGGACTATGCAGAACAGTTATTAACCGACTTGGATAAACTCTCAGGATGGCCAGATCGGGTTAAGTTAATGCAGGAAAACTGGATCGGGAAGTCTGTGGGTGCATACTTAGAGTTTCCTGTCAAGGATAGTGATGAGAAAATAGCTGTCTTTACCACCCGTCCCGACACCGTTTATGGAGTGACTTATGTAGTGTTGGCCCCTGAACATCCTTTGACCCAAAAAGTTACTGTTGCGCAACAGAAAGCAGCAGTTGATGCGTTCATTGAAGAGGTATCTAACGAAAGCGAAATAGAACGCACAGCAGAGGATAAACCCAAACGGGGTATATTGACCGGAGGGACTGTTATTAACCCCTTCAACGGCGAAGAAATCCCCATTTTGATTGCGGATTATGTATTGTATGAATATGGTACTGGTGCGGTGATGGGTGTACCTGCACACGATACCCGTGACTTTAAGTTTGCTACAGAGAAACAGTTACCGATCAAGGTGGTGATTGTTCCTGAAAATTCTGAGGATAATAACCCCACGTTAACCGAAGCATACACCGAACCTGGAATTATGGTTAATTCTGGTGATTTTGATGGAATGCAGTCCACAGAAGGCAAAACCGCTATTATTGACTATGCTGAGAAACAGGGTTATGGGAAAGCAAGGATACAGTATCGTTTGCGAGATTGGTTGATTTCTCGGCAGCGTTATTGGGGTTGTCCTATTCCGGTGGTGCATTGTCCCAACTGTGGAACGGTTCCGGTTCCTGATGCAGATTTACCGGTTAAATTGCCCGAAAATGTCGAATTTACAGGGCGTGGGGCTTCCCCTTTGGCAAAAATGGACGATTGGATCAATGTTCCTTGTCCTAATTGTAGTGGACCTGCAAAGCGTGAAACAGATACAATGGACACATTTGTTGATTCCTCTTGGTACTATTTAAGATACACCGATGCTATCAATGATCAGGAAGCATTTAAGTTAGAAAAAGCCAATGATTGGATGAATGTGGATCAATATGTGGGAGGTATTGAACACGCTATTTTACACCTCTTATATTCTCGCTTTTTTACTAAAGTATTGCGAGACAGAGGTTTAGTCAATGTAGATGAACCTTTTAACCGTCTTTTGACACAGGGAATGGTACAAGCAATGGCCTACAAAAATCCTAAAACAGGTAAATATATTCCTGTAGATAAAGTTAACCCTGAAAGTCCCAAAGATCCCGATACAGGAGATGATTTAGAGGTGTTTTATGAGAAGATGTCTAAGTCGAAATATAATGGGGTTGATCCCAAAACAGTATTAGGAAAATATGGGGCAGATACCGCCAGAATGTTCATCTTATTTAAAGCACCACCAGAGAAAGACTTAGAATGGGATGATGCGGATGTTGAAGGACAATTTCGCTTTTTAAATCGGGTGTGGCGTTTGGTCAATGGTTATGCAGAAAAGCAGCCTGAAGTTATTAGTAACAAGGAGTTAAGCAAAGAAGAAAAAGGATTAAGACGTGCCATCCATACTGCTATTAAAGAGATATCCGAAGACTTAGAAGGAGACTATCAATTTAATACCGCAGTTTCAGAGTTGATGAAGTTAAGTAATACCTTGAATGATGCTAAATCTATTAATTCTGGGGTTTATCAAGAAGGAATCGGAATCTTATTGATTTTACTCGCACCTTTTGCACCTCATATTGCCGAGGAATTATGGCATAATTTGGGACATGAAAACTCAATCCACTTACAAACTTGGCCAGAGGTTGATCCCGATGCTTTAGTAGTAGATGAAATCACCCTAGTTATTCAAATTATGGGTAAGACAAGGGGAACTATTCAAGTCCCTGCTAATTCCAGTAAAGAGGAGTTAGAAAAATTAGCCCGTGACTCTGATATTGGTAAACGAAACTTAGAAGGAAAAGAGGTTAAAAAGGTGATTGTTGTCCCTGGAAAATTAGTTAACTTTGTCGTTCCTAAATAACCCTGTGGGGTGGGCATTTTGTCCACCTTACTTATCATCAATTATATAACTATAAGGAGGAAAACAAAATGATACGAGATTTAAGCATTAAAAATTATCGCTGTTTTGAAGATTTTTATGTTGATGGTTTAGCACAAGTTAATTTAATTGTTGGTGATAATAACAGTGGTAAAACAAGTTTTTTGGAAGCTATTTATCTTTTAGTCAATCAACCAAAAACTAAAAATGAGAAAGTAGCATTAGTTGATATTTTAGAACATAGGGGAGAAATGATAGAAGAAAGAACTCATAAATTTACAGGTAATAATAGAAGAGAAATATCTCATTTTCAAGACAACTATATATTAAATAATTTATATTATGGATATCCTGATGAATTTGATACCCAAAAAGCATATATAATATCAATTTCATCAGAGAAAGAGCAATCTATCCACTCGACTATTCGGCTCTATATTGATGTCGATAATACCTTAATCAGTGATCTATCTATTTCGTTTCTTGAAGAAATAGGTAAAGAGCAAGAATTGAGAAAATATATAACACATTCAGTTGATAAATATGTACCGGAGGAAAACAGTATTAATAATCGTGTTAAAGTCAAATACCAAAATATAAAAAATAATTATTTCGCATTTAATAATGAAATTAAAAACGCTTTTCATTATCCTTGTAACTGTAATTTCTTATTTAATGATCACCAACACAAGTACAAAATTGAAGACTTATGGGATTCTATTATTTTAGAAGCTAAAGAAGAGAAAATCATAGAAGCTTTACAAATCATAGATACTAATATAGAAAAAATACATCTACCTATTAAACAAATTCCTAGATTTCCTTTTCTAAAAATTAAAGGCATGAATCATTATATTCCTATTAACAGTATGGGACAAGGAATGTCTAAAATACTTATCTTAGGGATGTTAATAATAAGAAGCGAAAATGGAGTATTATTAGTGGATGAAATAGAAACAGGATTACACTACAAAGCACAAACAGATATGTGGCGTTTACTCATAAAAACAGCACAAGAATTAAATGTACAAATCTTTGCGACTACCCATAGTTGGGACTGTATTTGTGCTTATCAAGAAGCATTAGAAGACATAGAAGATAAATCAGTGGGTAAACTGTTTAGACTAGATAGTAAATACGGAAAACTTAGGGCAGTAGAATATAAAGCAGATGAGATTTCTATTGCTATTAACCAAGATATTGAGGTGCGTTAAATGACAAAAAGAAATAAACCTCATCCACAGCAACTTTTAGTAGAAGGAATGAATGATTTTCATGTTATTTGTGCATTGTGTGAAAAATATAATGTACCTGAAACATTCTGTATACCACGTCCTGATAAAAGGAAAACACAAGGAGTAGAACCATTATTATTAAGTTTACCTATTATTTTGAAAGACGTTAACTTGCAAACATTAGGAATAGTTGTTGATGCTGATCAAGATTTACAAGCAAGATGGCAAGGAATTAGTGATAAGCTAAAGTCAGTAGGTTATGATAATATTCCTAAAAATACCGGCGCTGAAGGTTGGATTTATGAACAAAATGAACTCCCTAAAATTGGGGTTTGGATAATGCCAAATAATCAATTAATAGGAGAGTTAGAAGATTTTGTTGCTTATTTAATTCCTGATGATGATCAATTAAAAGATAAAGCTAACGAAATTTTAGATGAACTTGAAAAATTAGAAATTAATGGCTATAATAAAGATGACAGATCCAAAGCTTTTATTCATACTTGGTTAGCTTGGCAAAAAGAACCAGGAAGGCCAATGGGACTATCAATAACAGCTAACGTATTGAAATATGATAATGAAATTATCCAAGCTTTTATTAATTGGTTAAATAAACTATATCAGTAAATAGGAGAATGAGGTTATTCTAAATAAAGTTCAATTGCTTGTTTAATACCTAAGTAATATTGTAGGGTGTGTTAGCTAATGCGTAACACACCTAAGCTTTAATTGTTCGTCGGTGCATTACGGCATGAAATAAAATCTATTTTATCATCAAAATAAATAGTTAGCCTAATGCACCCTACTTTATATTATACTCAAATTCAATTAACTGCTTGAATAGGTAAAGATTGAGCTTCCAAACGAGTGAGATCAACTGTTAAACTTGCCTGATCAATATCTATCCCAACTAACTTACCCTTCTCATCAAAATCTAAAACAATGTTCGGGGCAATTTCTTGAGAATCAACGCTACTTTTATCAGATAAACTAATATAAAGGGAATCGGTTTCAGGATAATAGTTAAACTTCATAATTATACCTTAAAATTTCGGTCTGGAAAAGCATTATGAATGGTTTCTCCATCGTCTAAAGTCACCACTCGTAGATATTTACCTAACTCTTCAATATAGCACTAGTAGCGAATTCTTCCATTGGGTTCAACCACTTTTATAATGGGGTTTTGAATTGCTTGCTCACACCATTCTCGCTTAAGATAAGGTCTTTTGATTAAGACTTGTTCTTCAAAATAGCGAGTCGTTTTCAAAAATGTCCTCCTAACTCAAATTGAATTACTTAGATCGCTTCAACATTAATTATAATACTTAGCTTTCGTTTCTGATTCTAAATAAAGTTCAATTGCTTCTTTAATGTTGTTTAAAGCGTCTTCAATATTATCTCCTTCACTAATACAACCAGGAAGGGATGGAACATAAACAGTATAACCTCCCTCATCGCTAGGTTCTAAAATTACATTTAGTTTCATTTTTGCCCTTGTATAACAGTAGGATCATGTGATTATATAATATTAACATCAATCGAAGGGTTAATCAATTGATTTAACTTTTCTTCCCATGCTTCATATTCTAAAGTTTTTGATTTGTTTTTGTCTTTATTTTCTAAGCTTTCTTGAATTAACAGAGAAATATATTTTTCAATAGTAATATTGTAGGGTGTGTTAGCTAATGCGTAACACACCTAAACCTTTACTGGTTAAATTTGGTGCATTACGGCATGAAATCAAGTCTATTTTATCATCAAAATAAATAGTTAGCCTAATGCACCCTACTTTACTGGTGCATTACGGCATGAAATCAAATCTATTTTATCATCAAAATAAATAGTTAGCCTAATGCACCCTACTTTACTAAGATTCAAGCAAAAGAACAAAAACGAGGAAAATTAGAAATTATTAAATGTTGTTGTAAAATAGTATAGGACTCTGAATAGGACTAATTAGTTTATGAAGTCTATAACCACCGATCAAGTTTGTTGGACAATTTCTGATTTAGAGGGATTACCTGATAATAGCAACCGTTATGAAATCATTGATGGAGAATTACTTGTGACTCGCGCACCTCATTTAGATCATCAAGATATTGCTGGAAATATATATGCAGAATTAAGAAATTGGTCACGAAAAAAACAGCTAGGTAAAGCTTTTATGACTCCAGGAATTATCTTTTCTGAAACTGATGCAGTGATTCCTGATGTTATTTGGGTTAGTAATGAAAAGCTTAATCGATTTACAGATAAATCTGGACATCTTACGGTTGCACCAGAATTAATAATAGAAGTTTTATCTACGTCTGAAAAAGATATTAAACGAGATAGACAAACAAAGTTAAAATTATATTCAATTCATGGAGTTTGTGAATATTGGATTATTGATCGTCAACAACAATTAATAGAGGTTTATCGTCGTGAACAGGGTATCTTAAAAAAGGGAATGACTTTATACAATGCTGATCAATTAACCAGTCCTTTATTGCCTAATTTTAGTTGTAATCTTCAAGAAATTTTTTAGAATTAAGACATACGGGTATCTTAATAATCTTAGGTTAATCTGGTGCATTACGGCATGAAATCAAATCTATTTTATCATCAAAATAAATAGTTAGCCTAATGCACCCTACTTTATATTATACTCAAATTCAATTAACTGCTTGAATAGGTAAAGATTGCGCTTCCAAACGAGTGATATCAACTGTTAAACTTGCGTTATCAATATCAATTCCAACTAACTTACCTTCCTCATCAAAATCTAAAACGATGTTGAACTCAATCGTAATCTTGATAATAGTAATTCTCTTACATTTACCATTAATCTTGATAAACCAGCAGAAGATGTGGTAACGGTTGACTTTTCAACAGTTGATATTAGTGCAAAAGCTGGTCAAGATTATGTTCATCACTCCTAACTCCTAAAACTAGAAAACTGTGTACCGTTCGGAGCCGCGCTCACGGCGAAGCCTCACAAGTATGAGAAGTGCTATATCATTATTTAGAATTTATTCTGATGTATTCTCTAAAAAATTAGGATATTATAGGTGTAGCAGTTTTAACTTTACCATTTTTCTGATGAAATCTATCCCTTTGATGCTTACATCTTCGATGCTTCTTAGCACAGTTTTTACCTTATCAGTTGTACCAGAAACTTCAGCAATGACATTTAATGTCAATGGAATGTTTGAGGATGGAGGAAAAATATCAGGTTTTTTTGATTTTAATAACGATAATTATACTAACGTAAATTTTCAGACAACAGACTCGTCCGATAATATTATTGCATCTTATTCAGATACAGGAGACGAAGGGTTTATTTTCGGGAATTCAAGCTGTTTTGTTATTAGTAACTTTGATTTTTATTTTGATTTATCACTAGATTTTGAGAGTAATTTAACTGATAATACGGAAACAATTTTATTAACGACTTCTCAAGAAGAAAACTTTGATGATATGTCAGTTAGATTTATCGATTCAGGAACAGTTACTTCTTTTAGTACACAAGTTGATGAACCTTCTTCCCTTTTCCTAATATCAACATTCGGACTTGGATTATTGTTCAAGAGACTACTTTTTTCTTGAGACAAAACTGAATTTCTGATACTAAAAGCGTTCTTGAATGTTAACCGCTCAAGTTTTTATACTAAATCCGGTTTATCGAAAATAGTTGGGTCTAAGAGACTGTTCCTAAACAAAATATTAAGTAGGGTGCATTAGGACAACTATATTTTTTTGGTAGTAGGGGTCAACGGCTGTTGACCCTATAATTTTTTTGTGCCGTAATGCACCGAAAACTTGCTTTTTGGTGCATTAGCGTAGCGTAATGCACCCTACAGTTTTGTTAAGATTTACTTTACAAACGGGAGCATCCCAAAGTTGCTTTCTTGTCCTTTACTGATAATAGTTGATCTGATGAATTTCCCCCCGTCTCCCCGTCTCCCCATCTCCCCGTCAAACTCCAAGAATTAAGTTTTTTGCAAAAATGGGATGCTCCCTTACAAACAGTCTCTAAAACCCCGCCTTTGAATGCTCATAGTTTTTGAAGCGGACCATAAATCTCTGTTTCTTTCAACAACTTCTGGACCATAGCGCCGGAACGGAGTGAGGAACTTCTGACTTCGTTAAGCTTCCACAGTCAGCTTACTATTATGGCATTTTCCTGAGTTTTGAATTATTATTAAAGTACCATATCCCAAACCAATAAGGAGGATTGTATCCTCTCTTTATTTGACAAAATCGTAATAATCACTGATGTTTGACAACCCTTCCCATGACCACAGTATTTTATCGGGACAAAACGATAGTCTTTCTATCAATCCCAATGAGGTCATTTTAATAGATTCCAGTTTAGCTTCTTTAGCTAACCATTTTAGTGCAAATAATAATCAAATTTACGTTTATGACGAAATAGATAATATTTCAGCCTTTTTGTCACAACAAGAAAACCTCGAAGCTATCCATCTTTATAGTCATGGAAATACCGATTTACTGCAAATAGGCTCAACTTCACTAACATCAGAAAATTTAGAAGAATATGGTGATACTTTAACGGGATGGGGTAATGCTTTAGGAGACACTGGAGATATTCTTCTTTATGGTTGTAATGTAGGAAACGAACTACAAGGACAAGAATTTTTACAACAAATCAGTGATATTACAGGGGCAGATGTACAAGTATCAGATGACTTAACAGGGGATAGTCTTTTAGGGGGAGATTGGGATTTAGAATATGAAATAGGTGAGATTGAAACAGAAGCGATCGCAGTTAATGATTTTGCCGGACTTTTAACCACAAAATTTTCTACCAATGTAGTAGGAGATACTGTCACTTTCACTAGCACCCTTGGCAATTTTAGGGACAACTTAAACATTGGAATTAATAACGGAAATATAACCCTTAAATCTATTCCTCCGACTGGATCTATTTCTCCGCCTGAATCTATTTCTCAATCTTTAAGTGGAATAAGCAATATTGTGATTAAAACCGGTCGAGGAGATGATACAATCGCTTTTTCTACCTCCTTATCAGGATATGGATTAACTATTGATACGGAAAGTGGCAATGATACAGTTACTTTTAATAAAAATATTTTCACCAATGGTAAAAATTTAAGTGTAAACGCAGAAACAATTAATGTAAATTCTGACTTTACTGTTTCAACTCGGAATATTGGAACAAGCACCGACCATTTAGGGGGCATTTCCGTTGGTCAGTCAGGTAATCTCAGCTTTACGGGGGTAAATGTTACTGTTGATAATAATGCTGAATTATTTTCTCACGTGGATACAAATTCTCAGTATAACCCTGGGAATATTACCATTACCACTAGGCAAACTAGAGAATTTATTGAGAATTTTGGTTTTGTTGTTAACTCAAACACCTCTTTTAATTTAAACGATGGTGCAGAGATAAAAGGGAATAATATTACGATTCAAAGCACAGCTAATTCTACCAACCTTTATACAGGATAACAACAAGCAGACGACAACGCATCAAACGATTTCACAAAGGCAATGTCCGATATATCTAGTGGTTTAGGAACAGTTCCTGCCGCTTTTATTGGTTCAGTGCAAGCGGATGCAACCGCTAATATCAATATTAAAGAAAACACTAGAATTGAAGGAAATAAAGTTAGTATTACGGCTAATGCTAATACCCAGGCAAAGATTACCCCTCTAAGTATACTCCTTCCTGTTGCCTTTGGTTATGCAGAAAGTAACCCCACCGCTAACGTAAAAATTGCTGATGGTGCCTTTATTAAAACAACAGATGATCTAATTTTAAGTGCGGTCAGTGATAGTGAAGTTGATGTTAGTTCTATTGCCATTAGTATCAGTTCCCTTCCTGCCTTAACCCGTTCATTATTTGTGGGTACAGTATTCTCGTGTTTTACCATTTTGAGGGGCGATCGCTAGGTACCAGTAGTGCAAATCTGAGATACTGATGGCATGAGCCAATCAACAGAAACCTCTCCTAAACCGACAACGGAACCTCTCAAGCTGACAGCAGAGGCTGTCAATTATCTCATCAAGATACTACCAAAGGGAACCGCTTATTGTATCGGGATCGTTTTAGTACCCAGATTCCGCACTTCAAAATGTAGTATAAAAAAATACATAGTTTTAAAAAGTCCGAAAATCATACCTGGGCAAGAATATTTCTCTTTTCATTAAATTTTTAGGAAAAATAATCAAATTAAGAAGATTTATACTCATTGAAAACTTAGCAAGACTCAGCACAAACGAAGGAGAGTTTCCTCTTCTCATTTGATATCATTAGACTCTTATTCTTTTATTATTTTTGCTTTATCCAATTCAATTTATAGATAATATCTTTGACAAGATGCAGGTAATAAACTCAATATAAAACGCCTTTCTTCTGTTAAATTGACAATTTGTTTGACTCCGTTTAAAATCACATAATGAATACCTTGAAAACATTGAAATATCCACCTCAAAGTCGGACGCAATGTTACTTTCCCTACTTGATTATTTATTCCTTTTTTGACTCTTTTTAAACAATTTCTTAATTCTCTTTGCCCCAAGTTATAAATCAACAAACACAAAGACATTAAAAATAACATTGTTTCTATTCTTTCTGGTTTTTCAACGAAGAAACTATCAGTAAAAAATAAGGGATCTTTCAAAAATCGAAATCCTCTTTCCGTAGATTGCTGGTTTTTATAAGTTATCAGAATTTCACTAGCTTCTAATTTATTTTCCTCTACTAAGTCAGTTGCTAAAATAAATTTTCCTGCTTCTTTAGTCTTTCTACTTATCTCTTCATCTTTTTTGATGATCAGACTAATCATTTTATAAATCTTTTCCTTTTTTTTCGAGTAAGTTTCAATCAGTTCAACTTCTTTTATTTCCAACAATCTCAATTTTTTATTAATAGCTTTTAATTTATATCGAGCAGCTTGAGGATGTTCAAATTCTTCAGATTGTATTTCTTTAAGAAATTTTTGGGATTTCTTCTCTTCTTGGGAAAGTTGTTTTTCTAGTTTTTCCAAATCACTTTTCTGTCTTTTTTCACTCAAGACTATTAACCAAGTTTGCTTGATTCCACCATAAGTAACAATTTCTTCTTTCCAGGTATAACTTTCTAAATTTAGGTCACTTCTTTTTTCTTTATCTTCATCTTTTACTTCTTCCACCTCTATATTTTGCACTAATTCTTTTGCTTTTTTTATGGTCATTGGAACTCTCGTTATCCATTTTAAATGTTGGATTAGTTGGAGATTTTCTTGACCATATAAAGCACTATCACAAACCATGATACTATCAAACTTTATTTGCTTTTTGAATTCTACTAAAACTTTTCCAAATACAGCTTTATCAGATTCATTTCCATCTCCTACTCTCACAAATAATGGAATATCTCCATCTTGGCTTGTTATTAAATCCAAGACACATTGTTTTAAGTCTGGTCTATGATCCCGAGAATATCCTTTCTTAATAAAAATTGGTCTTTCTTTAATCCCAGATTCCGCACTTCAAAAAGTAGCATTAAATACTACAAGTCTGGGGTTAATAATTAAGTATAATTGCTTAAGCTCTTGAAGACAAAAAAGTGGGATAATTGCTTAAGTTGTTTCCTCTGTAAAAAAAGAGCGAAAAATGTCTTATTTAGAAGAAATACAAGTTAAAAATTTAGACCATTTAGGGATAGTAGCTGGTTTAATTGATGAAATAGGAATAGTCAAAATAATTAATAATAAATTAGGAATAGATGTTAGAGAAAAAATCTCAGCAGGTACAGTAGTTAAGTCTATTTTAATCAATGGACTAGGATTTGTTTCAAGACCTCTATATTTATTCAGTCAGTTTTTTCAAGATAAAGCCATTGAGAAATTGTTAGGAGAAAGAATTAAACCTGATTACCTTAATGATGATAAAATTGGGAGAGTAATGGATGAATTATATAAATATGGACTAAATGATATTTTTATTGAAGTAGTTTTAGAAGTAATTAAAAAATTTAAAATAGACCTTAAATACTCCCATTTAGATTCCACATCATTTCATTTAGATGGAGAATATAAAAGGGAAGAAGATAAAGAGAAACAGGAAGAAGAAAAAATATGGTACCAGCCATCCC
>NZ_AADV02000016.1 GCF_000167195.1 Crocosphaera watsonii WH 8501
GGGGGGGAATACTTTGGGGAATCCTCTAGAGAAAACTTTAAGATTTTCTAATTGCTGGGGAAATATCCCTGGGAGTTTTTTAAAATAGGGTACACCTTCAATTTTTTATGGCGCCCAAATTCAAACAAGGGGAAAATTTTTGAAATCTTTTTTTTCGGGGAACAATTCCCAAAAGGGGGTTAAAAAAAGTATCCATGTTTCCCCAATTCATTGACCCTTTTTCCGCAAAAATGGGTCAAAAATTTTAATTCAACGTTAACCTTTTGTAAAATTTTCCTTTAGAGGTCAAAGAAACTTTCGTCAACTCGAAAACATTCAAGGAAATTGCCCGTCAAATTACGGGTATTGGGCGGGTATTATTGGGCATTGCCCTAAGAAAATACTGGAATCCCCTATCCCCGGGTGAAACCATAAACGATGGTAGGCGGTTTTTTAGCTGGAAGCGGAGAATTAGGGCTATTGGAGCGTCTTAGAAAGTGCGATCGCTGGTGCTGTCATAGGCGATAATTTCGGCTATTGGCTTGGTCGTTGGGGAGGTTGGCCGCTATTAATTAAAGTAGGTAGTGTTTTTAACATCCCCTCCCAAAAACTCGAAGAAGTTAGGAAAAAGTTTAGTAGAAACGCCGATAAAGCCGTCTTTTTTGGGCGTTTTGTCACCTTATTAAGAGTTTTTGCCGGTCCCGTCGCAGGTATTGTCCAAATGCCTTATTATAGATTCTTATTGTGTAACTTGGGAGGGGCGACAGTTTGGGTGTTAATTATGGTTACTTTATCCTTTTTTGTGGGGAAATTGGTACCCTTGCAAGAATTAATCCACTGGATCACGCAATTTGGTATTCTAGCTCTAATTGGTGTCATTGGGTGGCTAGGAGTAACATTATGGTCAGAATTTGGTAAACCTGGATTACAAGGTGAAGATTAAAATTGTCAATGCTTTATATATCACACAAAACTTAAGATAATCATCGTAATTGATACAATTTACCTTGATAATTCACGATACAATAGCAACAGGATTGGTAATCATCAATCTTTGTTGTGCCACCCTAGAGCAAGATTACTGAAAGCAAGGGAAAAGTTACTGTATGCCCCAATCTAATCTACATCTCATCAACTCTCATGTAGATAACCATCAGGTTTCCGAACATCACTACAACAAGCAAACTCATCAAGCTTATAAACCTGAATTATCCTTAAAAGAAGTTAACCAAAGCCTAGAAAATGCCAACGCTCAACAGGTTGTAGAATGGACTAGGGAGACCTTTGGGGAAGGATTAGTCATGAGTACCAGTTTTGGTATTCAAGCTGCTGTGATGCTGCATCTAGTGACCGAAGTAGTGCCAGATATTCCCGTTATCTGGGTGGATACAGGCTATCTTCCTGCTGAAACCTATCGCTTTGCCGAAGAATTAACCGAACGGCTCAAACTCAATCTCAAGGTTTATCAGTCTCCTTTCACCCCTGCGAGAATGGAAGCACTGTATGGTAAACTCTGGAATCAACACGATCTAAATTCTCTTAATCGTTACGATTTTCTCCGAAAAGTAGAACCCATGCAACGAGCTTTGAAAGAACTTCAAGCCACTGCTTGGTTGGCGGGGTTACGTCGTCAACAAACGGAACATAGACAGTCCTTAGAAAAAGTTGAATTACAAGGGGAAAAGTACAAAGTTTATCCTATTTTAACCTGGGATTCTCGCGATATTTATCATTATTTAACTGCTCATGATTTGCCTTATCATCCTTATTTTGATAAAGGCTATGTTACGGTAGGAGACTGGCATTCTAGTCGTCCGTTGATGGCTGATGATGAAAGTGAAAGAGATAGTCGTTTTCATGGTGTTAAACAAGAGTGTGGCCTCCATTTAAACTTGTCTCCTGGAGCAGCAGAAAGTTTAGATTCTAGCACCCTTTAATATTGTTGTAGCTTCTAGTTATTTGTTCGGGTACTGTATAATATGGTTGTTGATTTACAACGAATATTACGAACCCGAACCTTATATTGTGATCGTTAAAATCAATGCTTTAGATGTAACTGCTCACCGCAACAAAAAAGTCTTATTGAAAAGCACTACAAACAACATCAGTTGAGTCAACAAAAATATAAGCCCTGTGATTTAGCGTAAAATTTAAGCTAATTTATTACGGCTATTTTAATGACTAACATTCCCAGAATCAAGTCTTTTAAAAACCTCAAATAAAAACAACAATATGAGAAAAAAAAGAATAGTAAGATAGTTTTTTGTTAGCGGAGATTATCCGCTAATCCTGTGTATTTTTGTGCAGAGAGATAGGGGGATCAAGAAAAATCTATCCCCCATCGGCTCCGGAGCCTTTTACATCTCTAATCCTGGGGGACTCCGACCAGCTAATGACAATAATTCGCATAATTGGACAATGGCATTTTGCCCCTGTAATCTCATGGTCTCTAAAAAACTGAACATTTGGGTGACTAACTCTGCACCCCAGTCGCTTCTTGCTCCCCCACTTACTTTGCGGTGAATGACAATGGGACGTAAAGCTCTCTCAGCATCATTATTATCTGGTTTGACTTCAGGATAAGTTAGAAAGGTGAACCACTCTTCCCAATGACGTTTGAGACGGTTAATCAATCTTTGTGCATCATAAGGCCATCCTTTTTTGGGAGTTGCTTTAAAAATCTTTTGCAGTGAGTTCTCGACTTCTGTTCTTTTGGAGCCTAAGTCTTCAAGGGTTAAATTTCGAGCATGATAATGACGATAATGGATACGGGCGGTTGCTAAAACTTGCTGTACATCGGCAGCAAATTCTCGATTCGCTTGAAAACGACTGGTTTTAAGGGACTCTAACTCTCGTTCTAAATGTGCCAGACATTTCTGTTTGGCCATCGCACTTTGTCTAAAGTAGGCACTATAGCAGTCACTGGTGAGGATGCCCTTAAAATCTGCTCCTAACAATTTCTCGACTTCTGCGGAGCTTCTAGTGGGAGCCAACATCAACACACAGACCTCATTTGATGTGGCTACCCAAACCCAATACTTGATGCCATCGATGCAATAACTGGTTTCGTCAACACATCGGATTCCTGGCTGCTGGATGTACTTTAACCACTGTTGGGTCAAGGGTTCTAAACTTTCTTGAAACCATTTGTGCATTTTGGCAAGGCTCCCTTGAGAAATGGGAATGCCAAAGACATACTCTATAAAATGTTCCTGTTTACGCCATGTAAGATTACCCCCATAGCCAAGCCAGCCCACGATGCTACTTAATCGCGCCCCATAACTGAATCCTTCTTTAACTCCCAATGGAACAGGACTGTAATCTGACCATCCACAACTAGGACATTTATAGAATCCGCGACGATATTCCCTGATTTCTATGGGTTGGTCTACTACTTCAGCCACTTGCTGGACTTTTTCGGGAACTACTTCATCTCGTTCCACTGAACCCCCACGAACAGGACAGTTTTCTAGTTCTAAAGGGACTATCTTATCGGGCTGACCAAAACCATTACGGGTCTTCCCTGGGTGGTCATATTTTGGTCCGCGTTTAAATCCTTTTTTGCGTTTCTTTTTGTCAGAAGGCTTTTTTAGTTGGTCTGATGATGGGGGGACTGAACTGTTTTTTGAGTTACGGTTTTTTAGCTTATCTCTCTCTTCTTTCAATTTTTCAATTTCTTGCTGTTGTGTAGAGATTTGTTGTTGTTGCTGGTCAATCAGTCTTTGTTGAAGAGATAACTGTATGTTGTGCCTTGACTAGCCACTCAATCATGAAGACATTGTTCGCCAACTGTTCATCGGCGATAGCTCTAACTAGCTTTGAATCAATGGTAGCATTTGTGGTCATAACCCCCACTATACATAAAAATCCCCGATTTTACCTTTATGTTGTCAAGACAGATTCTTTATTGCGGTGAGCAATTACCTTATACAGGGCATTCTCCTTTGAACTTGTTGTTTTACCTTGCTAGTTATCTGCCAGGGAAGCTTTCTTTATTAGCTTTATCTTTAATCTAACATCTCATTTGTACATCTCCTAGTTTTCGCAATCAAACTTTACATTACAGGGATCAAGGGAATCTTGGTTATTTTTTAGGTATTTATCTTTATTTAGCAGTGTAACGGGTTCTACGCACATACTATACTAATTAGGGTTTGCTGAAAAAGTTTCTCCAAAATTTATGCCACTTTTGACCAAGAATTTTCTGACAAATCAATAAGTTTTAGTACATAAAAATTGTTTAAAGTATAATCAAAATTAATGAAAGGCGGTTTGATGAGTTCCCCTGTTCTATTATTAGTAAATAAGGACAAAAAAAGCGACAAAAACTGCCTCAGAAGTTTAGAAAGATTGACAACTAAAAATGTAATAGCAATAGATGTAATGGAGGTTTCAGGGAGTTTTGTCATCACGAGATTTAGGCTAAATCTTCGTTTAGCTTGTCCAAACTTTCCCTCAATAGCATTACGGAAGCATTCATCGGAGTGGGCTTGTTTCTTTTCTTCTTCACTGACATTTTTCGGAGGTCTTCCTAACTTCGGACCACTGATTCTTATCCCTCTTTCCTTACACCAATTTCTGTTTTCCCTAATTCGATAAATTTTATCTACATGGACGGATTCGGGATAATAGCCAAACGTTTCTTTATACTTTTCTACTTGTTCTTTTAAATGACAAGATTCATTGAAGTTTTCCCAACTTATTTTGTATAGAAACACATAGTTATCTACACAGCTTACTGAGAGTTTAGCTCCAAACTCTATTGGTTTTCCTGCTTTTCCCCTCACTATTGGACGAATATGCGGTTGAGTTAAACTTACAATTCTTTGAGGAACACTCTGGGTCTTATTCTCCCACATTGACTGTTGTTGTTCATAAAATTTTTTGATAGTCTCTAGACAATTTTTCTGTCTTTTACTCAGATTTTCCAGGGAAGCCCCAGCTTGAATTAAGTCTTCTATATTTCCTAAATTTTTCTTAAGGTATTTTAACTGTTTCCCGATAGCTTTTCTTCTTTCTTGATAAGATACTTTTCGTTTTTTAGCTACTTTTAAGTATTCCTTTCTAGCAATTATTCTAGAAGTTCTCGGCTTTTTTCTCAATTTTACTCTTAATGGTTTATAAAGATTATCTATTATTCTTTCTGTCTCAATTCTGGCTTGATTTAATATGCCTAAATCCGTTGGGTATTTGATGTCTGCTGGCGCACAAGTCGCATCTAAAATTAGTTTACCTTTATTTTTTATTTTTTCTCCTTTTTCTTGGAGACAATCCTTTTTTTTTACTTCTTTATCACTCTTGTCTATTTCTCTTTTTACTATTTTTTTATTGATTTTGTTTATCAATTCTCCATCAATTCTTTTCCTAAAATGAACTAGCATTGAAGATTCCAGTGGTGGCTCTTGTTGATAACAATTTAAACCTATAAAGTATTGTAGATAGGGATTTTCTCTAATCTTTTCTATAGTTTCTCTATCACTTGTTCCTAATTTTTCCTTAATAATTAATGTCCCTAATGCCATTCTAAATAGTTTGGCTGGCGCACCTTTTTCTGCTGAAAAAAGTTTAGCATATTCTTCCTCAAAATCATCCCAAGGTATCAACTCTGCCATGATTACCCAACGATTATTGGGGGACAATTTGCCCTCGAAAGGTAATTCAAATTTTTCTGGGGGCGGTAAAGGTTGCTCCTCTTTTCGATACATTTGTTCTTGACCAACAACTGGGAGGTGTTTCTACCAATTATAGCGGTTTGTAGCCGACAAAGCTGATCTTTTTTGCGATCGCGAATATGGGTGTAACCTTTTAAAGAATAGAGTTTTGCTTTTATTCAGCAAACCCTAATTTAGGGTTTGCTGAAAAAGTTTCTCCAAAATTTATGCCACTTTTGACCAAGAATTTTCTGACAAATCAATAAGTTTTAGTACATAAAAATTGTTTAAAGTATAATCAAAATTAATGAAAGGCGGTTTGATGAGTTCCCCTGTTCTATTATTAGTAAATAAGGACAAAAAAAGCGACAAAAACTGCCTCAGAAGTTTAGAAAGATTGACAACTAAAAATGTAATAGCAATAGATGTAATGGAGGTTTCAGGGAGTTTTGTCATCACGAGATTTAGGCTAAATCTTCGTTTAGCTTGTCCAAACTTTCCCTCAATAGCATTACGGAAGCATTCATCGGAGTGGGCTTGTTTCTTTTCTTCTTCACTGACATTTTTCGGAGGTCTTCCTAACTTCGGACCACTGATTCTTATCCCTCTTTCCTTACACCAATTTCTGTTTTCCCTAATTCGATAAATTTTATCTACATGGACGGATTCGGGATAATAGCCAAACGTTTCTTTATACTTTTCTACTTGTTCTTTTAAATGACAAGATTCATTGAAGTTTTCCCAACTTATTTTGTATAGAAACACATAGTTATCTACACAGCTTACTGAGAGTTTAGCTCCAAACTCTATTGGTTTTCCTGCTTTTCCCCTCACTATTGGACGAATATGCGGTTGAGTTAAACTTACAATTCTTTGAGGAACACTCTGGGTCTTATTCTCCCACATTGACTGTTGTTGTTCATAAACTTTTTTGATAGTCTCTAGACAATTTTTCTGTCTTTTACTCAGATTTTCCAGGGAAGCCCCAGCTTGAATTAAGTCTTCTATATTTCCTGAATTTTTCTTAAGGTATTTTAACTGTTTCCCGATAGCTTTTCTTCTTTCTTGATAAGATACTTTTCGTTTTTTAGCTACTTTTAAGTATTCCTTTCTAGCAATTTTTCTAGAAGTTCTCGGCTTTTTTCTCAATTTTACTCTTAATGGTTTATAAAGATTATCTATTATTCTTTCTGTCTCAATTCTGGCTTGATTTAATATGCCTAAATCCGTTGGGTATTTGATGTCTGCTGGCGCACAAGTCGCATCTAAAATTAGTTTACCTTTATTTTTTATTTTTTCTCCTTTTTCTTGGAGACAATCCTTTTTTTTTACTTCTTTATCACTCTTGTCTATTTCTCTTTTTACTATTTTTTTATTGATTTTGTTTATCAATTCTCCATCAATTCTTTTCCTAAAATGAACTAGCATTGAAGATTCCAGTGGTGGCTCTTGTTGATAACAATTTAAACCTATAAAGTATTGTAGATAGGGATTTTCTCTAATCTGTTCTATAGTTTCTCTATCACTTGTTCCTAATTTTTCCTTAATAATTAATGTCCCTAATGCCATTCTAAATAGTTTGGCTGGCGCACCTTTTTCTGCTGAAAAAGTTTAGCATATTCTTCCTCAAAATCATCCCAAGGTATCAACTCTGCCATGATTACCCAACGATTATTGGGGGACAATTTGCCCTCGAAAGGTAATTCAAATTTTTCTGGGGGCGGTAAAGGTTGCTCCTCTTTTCGATACATTTGTTCTTGACCAACAACTGGGAGGTGTTTCTACCAATTATAGCGGTTTGTAGCCGACAAAGCTGATCTTTTTTGCGATCGCGAATATGGGTGTAACCTTTTAAAGAATAGGGTTTTGCTTTTATTCAGCAAACCCTACTTATCCAGTATTAGGAATAGTTTTAATTCTTTTGTTAGCAATAGATAAAATATCTTGATAAGGACAAGCACTAGCTATAGCGATAATAATTCTTCTACAACTAATCTTTATTCTGGCTCCCAACTTAAGAAGATTTAGACGTATTCTTCCCACAGTTGCTTTAGCCAATGAAGTTTTTTTTAAACAGTGTTGATGAAAAGCATTTATGAGAACATAAGCCCAGGAATGTATCCATAATCTTAGTTGATTACTTTGAAATGTTTGAGTTGAAGTTCTATCAGCTAACAAGTCTAATTGTTGTTCTTTAATCCGATTTTCCATCTCGCCTCTCGGACAGTATTTTTTTGTATAAAGTTTTGAGGGTGGAATTTTTGAAGCGGGCAAAGATGTCACCACATGGCGCATTTTTAAGCCATCACTTCCATAACAAACTTTTGTCACTACTCTTCTTTGACAACTCCATGACTTTTCTGTTTTATAACGAATAGAGCGATACCAAGTAGAAATTGGTACTAATTTTTTAACTTCTTCTAAATCTTCTTTTTTCTGAAATAAACTATCCATTAATTCAGTTATTGGAGCTAGTTTTTTTCATATTCATGTTTGGCTTTTTCAATTACATCATCCGCTCGTAACTTAAGAACGCCATTTGTTCCCATAGCTATAACATAATCAACTAAAAGCTGATTTTCACAAAAATAGAAGATTTCTTCACGGGCATAGGCACTATCACCCCTAACTAGGATATGAGTCTCTGACCATTTTTCTCTAATTAGTCCGATAATTCTTTGTAATTCGTCTAAGGCTCCATCGGCTGGATCTACATTAGATGAACGAAGTTTAGCAACTAATAAATGATGCCCACAGAAAATATATAAAGGAGCATAACATACTCCGTGATAATAACTATTAAAAAATGCCCCTTCTTGATTACCATGTACTTGGTCATCCGTGACATCCATATCTAATATAATACTTAAGGGAGGTTTTTTATAAGACTCTAAAAAAAATTCGACAAAAGATTTTTCAATGGCTTCAAAGTTGGGTTCTATTTTATGATAACGACTCGTTTTTTGATCGAGAATAGTCTCAGGACAATATTCCAATCTATTAATTGTACTTTTTCCAGCTAACCATCCCTTTTTATCTTCAAGTTCATTAAGCTTTTCTAAAGCGATCTTAAGGGCAGGATCGTGACGTAATTTATCATGGTCATTGACATCTTCATAGCCTAAAATAATTCCATAAAGCCTTTGTGCTAATAACTCATGAACGGAATGATCTACATAAGATTGATGACGATGATCTTGAAAACAGTTACCAAACTTCTCGGTAATTCCCAGTTTTTTATCCAACTCAGCTATCCAGACAATCCCCGCATCTGAAGTGATTAGTCCCCCGTCAAAATTAGCGATTATTTCTTTTCCTTTCTGTTTACTAAAGTTGATTACTTGACGAGGGGTTCGGGGATGACTGGGACTCATTAAATCAGTTTAAGGTAAATTGCTTTAATAATTAAATTATAGCATATTTTATTCTAACAATCTAGTACTATTAGAGATTTTATTAATAATTTTTTTGGAAAAATGAGTGATTGATTTATCTTTTCATCTTTGTCTAATTCGGGTTGATTTTAACTTAAAATCTGACAACAGACTGTTGGTTGGGGAAATCTGCGATCGCTCTGTTCAAACCCACTTCCTGTAAGGCTTCTGTGTTTGGCGATCGCAGATTTTGTGAGAAATTCGGGTAAAGTCTTTCCTCTTCTTGAGAAGGAAACCTCTACTAATCTAATCCATTCTTCACTGTCACTGAACTTTAATTTTGTTGTAATCTGATTTTTGTGTATATTAAGTATTGTAAAATTAGAGAGGACAAATCTTGATAAAATTAACAAAATATGAAGTTTTATAAAATATTGTAGCTACCGAAGAAAAAAGGTTATCCCTTCTCAGAAGAGTTTTTCTAAGAACCATGAATCGTATAAAAACCGATAATTGATATCCGTATTAATAAAGTTTATGAATTTGAGCCACCTCACACCGAATAAAATCACCATAAGATATTTAGGGTTAACCAGTCTGGGTTTATTGCTTGCTCAGTTGCTGTTTGGATTTATTCAGATTCGTTGGCGGTATTATCAACGAGTGGAGAATCTGACAACGAAGATGCAGGACTTAAGCCAGGAAATTCGGATAATTTCTCAAGATTCTCAACTAAAACTGGATGATGGTACCTTAGAAAGGCTAATGAAACAGTCAAGTATGAGAAGAGACTTGTTGTACAGTATCATTGTCAACGAGCAAAGGGAACCAGTGGTTAGCTATCTCAATCAGCAAAATCCTACTATTGCCACGGCCCTTTCTCAACTAGAACAAGACAAACTAGAATCAAAACTAGAAAAACTGAGCCAACAACCTCAAGTTAGAGAAATACGGCAACCAATCATCTCCTCTGGAAAGTCATTGGGGGAGGTTCGTATTGCTTATACCTTAGAGTCCCTCTAAGAAAGGAATCTAGAATCGGCAGGCAAAATATTAATCGCTTCATTTATTGTCAGTGGTATCCTAATTCTGATTATGTTCGTCATGTTTCGGCGAGAAGTACAACTGCCTTTAGGGAAATTGGTTCGTCAAACCCAATCTTTACTACCGGAAGAAAAACGGCCAAAATTGGTCCAATGGGATGAAATGTATCAACTAGAAAAGCTGATTATTAGCTTAGGTGATTACTTTCAAGAGCTTCAATATTTACAGGAAGAAATAGCCGAACAAAAGGCTTCAGAAAAAGCCCTTGAAGAACTCAATCTGGCTAAAAGTGAATTTTTGTCGATGATGGGTCATGAAATTCGTACCCCTTTAAATGCTGTCACAGGAATGACGGGATTATTGCTGGATACGGAACTAAGCGATCAACAAAAAGAATTTGTCAATATTATCCGCAATAGTGGAGAAAATCTATTGACTATGATCAATAATATTCTCGATTTTTCCAAAATCGAAGCCAATAAATTAGAGTTAGAAGAAGCACCTTTTGAACTGGGCCTTTGTATCGAAGAAGTTTTACGTCTATTCGTATCCCAAGCATCACAAAAGAAACTAGAATTAGCCTATTTACTGGAACCGAATACCCCCAGTGGCATTGTGGGGGATAGTACCCGCTTAAAACAGATTCTCGCTAATTTGATTGGTAACGCCGTCAAATTCACCCCTGAAGGGGAAGTGGTTATCTATGTCAGTTCCACGGTAATTGAGGGTGGAGAAGGAGAAGTAAACCCCAATTATGAACTGCGGTTTGCCGTCAAAGATACGGGTATTGGTATTCCTAAAGAGCGTTGCCATCGACTGTTTCAACCCTTTAGCCAAGTAGACGCTTCCACCACCAGACAATATGGCGGTACTGGACTAGGATTAGTCATTAGTAAGCGATTAAGCGAACTAATGGGGGGAAAGATGTGGGTTCATAGTGAAGAGGGCAAAGGATCGACCTTTAACTTCACCCTTCGTGCAAAAGCTGCGACAAGTTCCTCTCCAGTGACTTCCCAAGAAGGGGAAAGTGAGTTAATGGGTAAGCGAGTATTGATTATTGACGATAATCTTACCTCACAAAAGATTTTAATCAATCAGGCACAATCTTGGGGAATGTTTACCTGCGCTGTGGATTCTGGAGAAAAAGCTTTGGAATGGCTCAAACGAGGAATAACCTTTGATGTAGCTATTTTGGATATGAATCTCCCTGATATGAATGGTTTAGAGTTAGTTCGTGAAATTCGTAAACAACCCAACTGCACTCGTTTACCCTTGATTATGCTCAGTGCCATTACGGAGACAGAAAAAACATTTCAAAGCAGTGAAGAGGAATTTGTGGCAGTGTTATGTAAACCAGTGCAACGCTCCCAACTGTACAATGTTCTGATGGAAATTTTCTCAGAAATACCCAGAGCACCCATTAGAGTAACCCAATCCCAATCCGTGCAGTGTTCAGAAAAATCTTTAATGGGACAAACTCATCCCTTAAAAATTTTAGTGGCCGAAGATGTGGTGGTCAATCAACAGGTAATTCATTTACTGTTAGAAAAATTGGGTTATTGTGCAGATATTGTCAGTGATGGACAAGAAGTATTAGAAGCTCTGAAAAATTTCGCTTATGATGTAGTTTTAATGGACATCCGTATGCCAGAAATGGATGGGTTAACTGCCACTGATCACATTTGTCAAAACTACGCCCCTGATAAACGCCCTAGAATTATTGCCATGACAGCAGAATCAATGGAAGGCGATCGCGAGAGATTTATAGCTGGGGGAATGGATGACTACATTTGTAAACCAGTGCGTATCAAAGAATTACAAGAAGCCTTAAGTCGTTGTCAACCTCGCTCAGAGTCTCTGGCTATTGAACCAAAAATGTTTAACCAATTACGCAATATAGCAGGGAAGCGAACCAATGAGATTATTAAGGGTTATCTGCAAGATACCGCCCTACGCATCGAGACTATGAACAAAGCCATTGAGAAGAGGGATACTGAGCAATTATATCAAGCTGCTCACGCTCTGCGATCGCCCAGTGGCAATTTAGGAGCTACTAATCTCTACTACTTATGTAAGGAAATGGAGACAATCGCTCGTGAGGGAAGTCTTGAGGAGGCATCAGAGAGAATTTTGGGGATTACAATTGAGTATGATCGGGTTTATTATGCCCTGAAAAAAGAACTTATGCGGGAACCCATACCCGAACCCATACCCGAACCCATGGTTAAATTTGGCGGCATATCCTAAGCAAGTTGTTACCCTAACACCCCTATTGTGAATAAATCTGACTTTAAACGAGAAGACTGCTTGATTTTGATTGTTGATGACGATCGTACTATGAGAAATCTTCTTAAGATTGCCATGGAAGAAGAAGGTTATCGAGCGATCGAAGCTAAAAATGGGGATCAATGTCTCCAAGAATACAAGGATCACAAGCCTAATTTAGTGTTGTTAGATGCCATTATGCCAGAAATGGACGGATTTACCTGTTGCCAGAAATTACGTTCTCTTGAAGATAATAAAAATCTCCCTATTTTGATGATTACAGCACTTGATGATCAGGACTCCATCGATCAGGCATTTGCTGCGGGGGCAACGGATTATATTACTAAACCTATTTTTTGGTCTGTTTTATCACAACGGGTTAACTATCTTTTATTTATGGGTCAGACTTTAAAAGAGTTAACTAGGGTTAAATCTCACTTGACTAAATATAAGCAATGGCAACGTCTAGAACATCAAATAAGTTATCAATGGCAACGATCGTTTCCGATTAAATCCCTGTTTCAAGATTGTCTTGAGCAACTACGAAACCCACTAGAGGCAGAAAGATTGGGTATTCATCGGATGGATGGAAAACTCATGGCTGAAGCTATTGCCCCTGGTTATCCTTCTGTTAAGACCATAGAATGGAAAAAGATTACTTTGCTAAGGCTATATCAATCTAGCTATGAACAAGGAGAAACCATTGTCCTCGATTTCTCGGAAAAAATTGCTTTATCTGAGGAAGAAAAAACTACTTTGGAACAACTGTCCCTAAAAAATTTGACTTTGATCCCCCTTTTGCTTAAAGACAAACTCTGGGGCATTCTCTGGATTCATCATTGTCAAGCTTCTTATCAATGGGAAACCTGGGAAATGGAGTCTTTGAGACATTTAAGCAGTTTAGTGGTCATCAGTTCCAAGATTACGGAGTTGGCACTTTGAGTAATGATGGCAAGTGTCGGCACAGGAAACTTCTCGCCTAACAGCAGAAGTATGTCAGTGCAACCGCCCTACCTTTCAGTGGCGGTTTTTTGTTGCTAATCTGTAATATTTCCCTATCAATCTCTAAAAAAAATCAGTACAATAAAAGGGAGAAATTTTATTATCAGAACTATCATTTTATGGAATCTAGTAGCCCGTCAGGGAAGGTCCCCGAACCTCCTGCCCATAGATGGACTAACGTTATGGGAATAGCGATCGCTATGTTAACCCTCATAGTGCCGATCTTGGTTATTGCCTATTACTCTTCAAATCAGGCCAACTCCTCTCCTGCGACTCGGACCTATCTAGATAATCCAAGGGAATGATGTAAACTACAAATCAGTTGTGAGAAAGGAATAACTGTCTTTGAAAACTCGACTAGCTATTTTAGGGGTTGGACGTTGGGGAACCCATTTAGTGCGCAATTTTTTAGCCCATCCTCAAGCAGAAGTGGTGGCGATCGCTGATCCTAGTTCTGATAATTTAGAGGCTATTCAGCACAAGTTTTCTCTTGATTCTCAATCGATTCTCTTAACATCAAATTGGTAAATTGTCAAGGAAAAACTTGACTTGGATGCTGTGGTGATTGTTAGAAGTTTCGCATTGACAGAAAATAAAAATTATGCTGTCAAAGAATTAGTGGGAGATAATTGTTCTAAAATAAACTCCCGTGCCACTTTTAAAGAAAGCTCTCTTTGGAGAGAATACCAAGACTCTATAGTTGCTTTAATTCTCATCAGTTCCAATTGACAAAATGCTCTTAAAGAACAGAAAATATGAGTAACAATAGCTTTTGTCGTTCTTACTTGAAACTTAGATAATCCACACAATTGTTTTAAAGCTCTATGATAGCATTCTATTCCCCAATGAATAGTTTGTAACTCTCTAAAATCATCGCGCTTCCAATCCATAAGTTTAGATTCATCATATAGAAAAGTAGCATAATAACGACAACTTCCGTGTTTAAAAGTCCTCTTAAATATTTTTACTTTTCCGAATTTTTTGATAATTACTATCAATCCATTATTAGGAATTTCCAACTCCTCTACTCTTTGATATTTACCTCCTTCTACTTTTACTTGTCTATTTTTGGCTATTCCTACTTGAAAATTCAGTTCTTTGTCTCTAAAAAATCTTAAATTCTCTTTAGAAGAATACCAACATTCTGTCGTTATAGTAGAAGGTTTTACCCCCCACTTGATTACTTCTACGATCATCTCTCTTAAGTAATCATTTTTTGTTTTATTATCTAGAGGATCATAAAGGCGATAATTAATAGGCATTGATTTTCCATCATAGTCAGTATAATACAAAGTAATTAAGTTAATTCCTTTGATGGCTTTTTGATGTTTTCCTGACCAATAATAGTTGATTAAATGAGCTTTTCCTACTTGAGAGTAGTGTTTTTCAATAACGGTATCATCCCCACTTAACACTCCTCCAATCAAATTAAGGTTTCCTTGAACTTCTCTAAATAAATCTATTGGTTCATATTGCTCTCTTAGTAAGAATCTATTGGTGCTATGACGAGAAATTTCTAAAATCTCAGCTAAACGGCAGCAACCTGTGTATTTTGGCTCTGAGAGCAAGAAGTATGTATATTGATCTAGATTACATTGGGCTGTTGATGGTTTACTCCGAAGTCTTATGATTTTTCTCCTTCATTAGCGATCACCTGAAAACATCATCTGCATATTTACGCTCTTTTGTCAATGCGAAACTCCTAATTATGTGTGGGCTTAATACTATTAAGCCCATACGGGAAACGGGTGTGACAGGACTCGAACCTGTAACCGACAGCTTAGAAGGCTGTTGCTCTATCCATTGAGCTACACACCCATAACACGAACTCCATTTTAACTTGTTTTTACCCAATTGGCCTAGAACTCAAATTGATTAATACGTTGTTGTAACATTTGAGGAAATTTAGCGTAGTATCGCTTATTCAACGGGGAAGGATGGGGTAAGGGAAGTAAGGACACTTGACGCTGATGTTTGGTTCCTTGAAAATCAACCGCTTCTAGGGTTATCGGAAGTTGTGCTTCATAGCGATCGCCTCGTTGCCAAAATTCCTCAAGTTTCTCTTTTGGCCCGTAAGGAGCGAACCATTTAAACGCTTCTGTCCCTAAAGTAACGATTTGATTTCCTCCCCAATATATCGCCAACAATTGTGCAATAAAGGGACGAAATCGCTCTTTCACCTTGATGGTATAAGCTTTGTTACCGGGGGGTTTATAGGGAACGGTATTCGTCAATATGGCGCGATCGCAAATAGATTGTAAATCTTCAGGAGAAGAGGGTTGTTGATGATAAACTCCCTGATAAAATCCTTTGCGAAGCATTTTACCGGCAGAACCGATTAAAGGTTGTCCTTGGGCCACTTCATCTTTCCCTAAGTCTCGCCCAAAAAAGCAAATATTACTATCTAAATTTCCTGCATAAAGTATGGGTTGGGTTGGAATTTTACCCGCCCCTTGATAAATAGGAAGATCAACGGGAAAGTCCTCTCTTTCTGCCTCTTGACGAATTTTATCGACTAAAGTTTTAATTTCGTCCATTACTCCTCACAACTGATCACTGATGACTGTTCACTGCTAACTGAATTTACCCATCCAACTCCCCTTCTATAACCACAGAAAGAGCAGATTTAGCATTATCTCGGAATTCTTGAATATTGACTTTTCCTAACAACCAAATAGCTAAAATCATCCCGAACCCTTGAATAACAAACACTAAGCCATAGGCTAACACAGGAGCCGTAAACACCATTTTGCCAAAATTGAGAACTACACCACCTAAAACCGTAGACAGTCCTCTAGCGATGGCTTGAGCTAACCCCCAAGCACCGATAAAGGTTCCGGCGGTTTCTGCCACAGTTAAATCTAACATTAAACTGGTAGCTCCGGCCGTAATCATTCCTGATGCTAAACCAAAAAACAGTAATCCTGATTTTAGTAAACTTTGACTAGGGAAAGCACCAGCTAAAACAATGAGGACAAAACAACCCACAGCGAGGATACAACCTAGTTTGGTGGTGCGCTGTTTTCCTAGACGGGGAACTACTAAAAATCCCGTTGAAGCGATACCGAAGAGGGTTCCTGTGCCAAAAAAGGCGTTCAGTTGGGTGGTTTCAGAGATGCACATCCCAAATACTTCACCCCCATAGGGTTCCATCACTGTGTCTTGCATGAATAGACTGAGGGTTAGAATCAAAATAAAGCTAAAAAAGAGTCCCGTTTGACGACTGGCCGTTAAGACATTTAAAGCATCTTTGAAACCGATTTGATCTTCCCGTTGTACTGCTTGCGATCGCATCCCAAAGCGAGAATAACGAGATTCTACTCCCCAGGTAGCCAAAAAACACATAACTAAGACCACCACTGGCATAATGATAAATACAGGGTTAACCGTTGCTTTTAAAGCGGGAATATTAGCTATTTTAGTTGTAGCTGTCGGATCGTAGGATAAAATGGCCTGACCGCAAATTTCTGGGGTATTGAGTAGTTGAGAACTGACGATCGCTCCTACCACAATACCCACCATTAACATCGACCAAACAATACCAATTAACTGCGATCGGTTATCCTCATCGGATACATCCACTAACATAGCAGCAAAGGGAGTGGAACTTATACTCAAGGCTAAACCGTAACCGCCAAAAATCACCCCTAATAAGATCGCCCAAGCGTAACTACTCCAACTCCATCCCGTTGCTTGGATACTGCTTCCCAGTTGCCAAACCACTTGTAGAGCAATAAAGGCGAGAGAAGTGAAGAGAATAGCCCCGATCCACACATATCCTGTGCGATGATAGCCTTTAATGGGTTTTGTGTCTGAGAGTTGTCCAAACCACACCCTTGCCGGACTAACAAACTGATACATGGCGATCGCCGTAGCTGCGATCCAGGGTAGTACAGTTAATTCATCGATCATAATGCGGTTGATCACCCCTAAAGTCAGCAGAGACATGATCCCTAGTCCCATTTGGAATAAACCTAACCGAAACATGGTGAATAGCTTTATTTTCGGCAGGGGTGTACGGGGTTTAGAGTTCAAGCTTTCAGGAATATCGTTAATGGTCATTTTTGAGGTCACGCAACTAGGCAAGTTATTTGTATCACTAGACTATTGTGAACTACCCAGACTAAGCTAATGCTATAGTTTGGGCTTCTGAACTCACAGGGGAATGCCTCAAGACAGACTTACGCCCACCTTTTGGTCTTACTTCCCCTCCTTCAGCAGCAATCCTGGTTCCCAAGACCGATATACCTTCGACGAGGATGTCACAATCTCTATCCCTGCTTACGACGTGAAAAAGCAAGACCTAAAACACTAAGGCTAATCAAACTAACCACTGTGGAAGGTTCAGGAACGGTTTCCGGATTGGTAGAACTACCAAATACATCATAAGTACCTGTTAAAACATAAATGTCGCCACCACCAGAACCTTCAAAGGCCAGAGACAACTCTACTCTTCCACAACCATCGGCGCAAACACCGAAAACAGGGTTATCCGCTGCAGGAAAGTTAAAAGGTCCATAAACGAAAGTACCAGTACCCACACCAGGTTCGTTTAGCGCATCACCGATATCAATAGTTGCTACTTCATCGTCATCTACGTCAAAGAGTGTCGCACGAAGGGTCTTAGGTTGAATGGTAGTGATGGGCTCAAGGCTTACACCCAAACCATTGATGTCACTTATAGCCCCGCCTATAGAAGCGCCGAAAAATATCGGCTCCGTTGGTGAGGTGAACAAGGTGGGATCAAACTCAGGGAAATCAAAGGTTTGAGTGAATTCACTAGGGTCACCATGATCTGTAAAAACAGCACCAAATGCACCCCTTGGGTCCAAAATGGCCTCAAAGCTATTGTAACGCACATTGTCAACACCCACTGGCTCTGTGGTGCTGACATCTCCAATCTCCAGGTTCACATAAAAGGGGTCAAGGATATCATAACGATATTCTCCAGTGGGTACACCGCCGTCTAAGAGTTCATCAAGGGGTCTGATTGTATAATCGAAGGTATGGCCATTAACCTCGCCCTGTAGGTCTATAGGAGGCTTACCTGAAACATTTAGAAATGCAGCTTGGGCTGCTGTACCAGAGACTAAAGTTGCTAAGATTGAACTATATATAATTGCTTGTTGCTTTAGCATTTATCTAACGTAATTTTTGATTTTTGACAGAGCGCATATTATATCACAAAATACCCACTAATACCAGCATAATTAATCTCTATTAAAGAATAAATTTATCAGTAAAAACTCTTAAGTTTAAATAATTTCTCAAACAGAAAAAATAGGTATAGCAGTGGCCAAGGCTCCGCAGGACATTTTTCTGTTCCCTGTTCCCTGTTCCCTGTTCCCCTAAAATATAATTTATGTGTCCTAACTAGCCTGTCTATTGCTATAACATTGAGCATTAAGTCTACGATTTTTGATAGGCTTAGCATAGCAGATAAATTCAGAGTCTGCTTACTTGAGCTTATGGAAGATATAAAAAACTATCGTAACCAATCTCCAGATCTCCGGGAGAGTCTAGAAAAAGCACCCTTTTTTAGTGAGTTGCCAGAAGAAAGTTTAGAATTGGTGATGAGTCATGCGGTACTCCGTAGTCATCCAGCCAATCGTGTAATTCTTCTAGAAAATGATTGGGGAGGCTCCGTATATTTTATCCTAGACGGATGGGTAAAAATTCGCACCCACAATGTTGATGGCAAAGAAGTAACCCTCAATATTGTGGGCAAAAGAGAAGTTATCGGTGAAATGGCGGCCTTAGAAGAAGCTCCTCGCTCAACCGATGCAATCACCCTAACTCCTACCACTATCAGTAGCATTCCTGCACAAGATTTTGTTAATCTACTTAACAGTGATCCCCTTGCTGGTGTTCGACTAGCCCAAGTTATGTCTAAGCGTTTGCGCCAACTCAACCGACGATTAAGGTTAAGGGAAGCGGATAGTCTTTCACGGGTAGCTGATACCTTCTTATTCTTGGCTGAGGGACAGGGAAAAGAAACTACTCAAGGCGTAGAAATTCCTAATCTACCTCATCGAGAATTAAGTAGTATTAGTGGGTTAGCCAGAGAAACAGTGACAAGATCCCTGACTAAATTAGAAAAAAAACGTCTAATCAAACGAGAAGATGACATCTTCTGTATCTTCTCTTTGGACTCTCTAGAACAAATTATTTCGTAACAAAATGGATGATTCCAACTGGGTAGATGAAGGGGATGAGTTAATCAATCAACGTCAACCTACCCCTTCCACAACCCCTACCCCTCCGTTGAACCCAAAATCAGCTAAGATTCTTCAAACTTTGGCTATGGTGGAAACTGCCTTTTTAGCCAGTGCAGGGAGTTTAATTTGGTTGATTTACTATTATTTTCCCATTGGCCCTCTTATAAGGATATTTTTTCCCATTCCTATTGCTTTACTCTATCTAAGGAGGGGAAAGCGTGCTGCTTGGATGGGGGCTTTAGTATCAGGATTATTGTTAACAGTATTAATGGGCCCCACTCGTAGCATTGTCTTTTTGATTCCCTATGGACTGATGGGGGTTCAGTTGGGGGCATTTTGGCGTAGAAATCTTCCTTGGGAGTTTTCTATGATTACAGGAGCTTTATTGGGAACATTTGGCTTCTTTTTCCGCTTCTGGTTATTCTCCATTCTCTTGGGAGAAGATTTATGGCAATACATCATCAATCAGATAACAGGTTTGGCCGAATGGATATTTTTACGCTTAGGAATTTTAGCGCAACCAAGTTCTGTTTTTATCCAATCTCTAGCAATTTTTATTATTTTTTTCAACAGTATTATCTATCTATTTGCAGTCCATTTGGTGTCTTTATTAGTGTTAGATAAACTAGGCAATCCTATTCCTCGTCCTCCAAAATGGGTACAGGTTATTTTAGATTATGAATAAGAAGTTCGTAAGTCTTGGCTTCAGCCTTGATTATAGCTTTCTAACTCCTAAAGAACTTACAAAAGACTTACTTTCATTTTTGCAAACCTACTTAATATTCGAGGATAAAACCATGATAAAAATTATCAAATATTTACTTATTTTTAGTTGTTGTTATTATCCTGGTGAACAAATTTTAGCTCAAGGAGGATTTGATCGTCCCAGTTTTTTTCGGGATGGCCAACTCTTAATGGATCAAGAAATTCAACGATTACAACGGCAATCTTCACCTAATAATGTTGAACATCCCTCTCAACTCCTTACTATTGATACGGAACAACTTCGCTGGCAAAAACTTGTCTTTCAGGATGGAGATTTTTCCGTTTGGATACCCCAAGGATTACAAAGTTCAGAAACAGTTATCATTAGTTTAGATAAGGAGACTTTATCCTTTGAGGTTGTAGCATCTCATCCCCAAAATTATCGCTTTGTGGCTGCTTATTCTGATAGTTTGGACTCCAATAAAATTTCAGATTCAGAACAATTACTTAATCAAGTTATAGAAGGAATCATCAAAGAAACTAATTTTACTTTACTAACAGACGAAAATATAACTTGGCGACAATATAACGGGAAAAGGTTAACCATGAAAGATGAGGACGAATTGATTAGTTTTCGAGTTTATCTAATTGATAATAGGGTTTATGTTTTGGCAGGTGGGCAAAGTTATAATAATCAGAATATATCGTCAGTTTTTTTGATTCCTTTCGTATCCTCTGAGTATAATTCTAAGAACTATTGAGATTGTTTAACCTTATTAATCCATCCCTGATGAAGTTGTAATATTTCTTGATAAGAAAGAGTGGTTTCTGTTACTAATTCAAATATGGGACGATAAAAGTTCTTGGGAAACCATTGATTTAATAAACGAGAAATTCTTAGACGTAAAAAATATTCAAATATTAATGATTTTTTACGAGGAAAAGTATAGTTAGAGAGTTGTTGTAAAGCCTCGGCATCTGGGACTCTTTTTTCTGTAAATGCTGGCATTACTAAATCCCAATTATCTTGATATTTATCTAATAATTCATCAATGATCATAACATCTTCTAAAGCTGAATTACATCCTTGTCCCAAGGAAGGGGAAACAGCATGGGCTGCATCTCCTAAAATAAGAATATTGTTGCTATCATGAAATTGATTACATTCGATGGTTGTAACTTTAGCAACGGGACGTTTCAGCAAATTTTCTACTTCTTGTAGATCAAATAATTGTCCTATTTTTCCTCCATTTTCTTGGAAAAAGTTGAGCAATTCTGAAGAATTTTTAAATTGCTCAAAAGGACTATTATCTTTATCAAAAATAATCACCCCATGAAGATTATTTTCTCCTTGAGGAACCAGTAAGATTCTGACTTTTTCGCTTAACTGAATACTATGAATTTTATCTGGTTCTAAACATAATGATTCATCCGCAGTTTTTAAAGGTAAATAAACTGATTTATAAACATCGGGTAGCGCATTTTTTGTACATTTAAAACTAGAGAGACTCTCCAAATAGTGTCTAACTTGTGAGTTACTTCCATCTGCTCCTATCAATATGTTATATTTCTTGTTAGTTATTTGTTGATTTTCTATTTCAAAAGAAATGCTTTTTTCTTGGGAATTAATATTAATACATTTATGGTTAAAATGAATTTTTAATTTTGATTGGTTATTTCCTTGAAACAATTCTTCTAAGAGAATATAAGAAAGAACGGAGCGATCAATAGTTAAAAGAGGTTTTTTACGGGGAATTGAGCGGGTTTTACCTTTTTGACTGTGGAGTAATGTCCCCTGACAAAAGGTTCCTTTTTGAGCGATTTTTTCTTCTAAATTCTCAATTTTTGACAATGCTTGTCTGCCTCTTGCTTGAAGGGCTAAAGGAAAAGTTCTTTGGGTATCAGGAGATGAGAGACGAGGATCTTGACGACTTTCATAAATCTCAATGTTAGTATAACCTCGACGCAAAAGATAATGGGTTAATAGTAATCCAGCAGGGCCTGCACCAATAATAGTAATAGGAGTATTCATGCTATCAAAAATTAAGACTTTAAAATTGTCTCAAGGTAATAATCATTTCAGTTTAATATTTTAGTAGCTAAATCTCACTTAAGATGAAAATTCCATTTTTCTTAAGAACCAGTGTCCTGACTGACTATTTTAGAGACTTTTTCTGTCGTCGTATTCCTTTGGTTAAATAAGCTAATACAAAAACAGTCAATCCCATCATGGAATATTGAAAATATTGAGTGGTTGCCGTTGCTGTTAGAATTAACAATAAACCTAAAAACCAGATAGGAAATTTTGCCGACATCATTCCTCACTTTTACTTTATGGGAGTACACAGAAATATTATGACATTACTGGAAGGTGGGCAATGCTCACCCTCCTTGGTTTTCACATTGTATCAATGTCCGTTCCCATAATGGGTAATGCTATAGCACTAGACAAAAAGATTATAAAAACAAAAATGAACTGGGAACATATTGATTAGGTTGGCTCTGTCTGTCCGTATTTCTTGAACCGAGGAAAGCCGAACCCTCGATTACGAAAAAAGTCCCAAGCATCGTGAAGTCTTCTAACGTTAGTTTGCAAGACTTGGCTTGGGACTTTAGCTAACTCAGGATATACTTTTTTAGCTTTTGGTAATTGGTTTTGTTGCTGATGATAACTTGGGAAAGGATAACTTGCCTCCATGATATATTCTGACTCCAAACTACATCTATCTACTAGGCACTTACGACTAGAGATCCAATCCTTCAACTCACGCAAAGCATAGTTGTATGAACGGCGACAAATTTCTAGCCATTCAGACAACATTGCCTCTTGTTTATTGTCAGGATAGATCCTGTATGTGTAGTTTAGTGTTAGAGTCATAGATTGATTCTACCATAAGAATAACAAGATGGTAGTCTAAGTTATAACAAGAGGATGTGCTGTCGCACGTCAATATGCTGGTCAAAATTCATCCCTACCTAAAATATGGGAGCTTCTGATAGAATTTTTAGTTAGGGACTTCTTTTGACATTTTTGTTAAATTGATAGTCATTACCGAAAACTCTCAGAAGAGAAGCCAAACTCATCGGTAAAAACTCTGAATTTGTCAATCTTTTACGCTATTCTTAAAATCATCAGTCCCAAGAAGAAAAAGTAATAGCCATGAAGAAACTTTTATTCCTCTTCCTATTTATAGTAGGACTCTGGGTGGCTCTAGCCAATTTTAAAGGACTAGCAACCCAAGGCGACTATGAATCAATTATTGTTAATTTTCGTGAAGATGTTTCCACCACAACCCTCAGTGAACAAATAGAAGCGATCGCCAGTAACTATAACCAGTCTCTGAGTCTCAATAGTGTCTATGCGATCGACGAACACATTTATACTTTGACAGGAGACAAAGAACTATTAAAGAATCTCAAAAAGTCTCCTTTAAACGAATATGTAGATTATATCGAACCCAACTACATTTATAGTGCCTTAGAAACACCCAACGACCCCGACTATAGCAAACAGTGGAACTTGCATAATATCCACGTAGAAAGGGCCTGGGAAGAAACCAAAGGTGAAGGTATCACCGTTGCGGTTATCGATAGCGGAGTCAGTCGTGTCCCGGACTTACGCCAAACGGAATTTGTTCCCGGTTATGATTTCGTCAACGATCGCAAAGATGCTAGAGACGATAACGGCCACGGAACCCACGTCGCCGGAACTATTGCCCAATCTACCAATAATAACTATGGTGTGGCCGGGGTTGCCTACCAGGCCAAAATTATGCCGTTAAAGGTTTTATCCGCACAAGGTGGGGGCAGCGTCTCTGACATTGCTGATGCCATTCGCTTCGCAGCAGATAACGAAGCGGACATCATTAACATGAGTTTAGGGGGTGGTGGCGAAAGTCAGGTGATGAAAGATGCCATCGACTACGCCTACAACAAAGGTGTGGTGATCATTGCTGCTGCTGGCAACAGTAACCAAAATGCTGCCTCTTATCCTGCCAGATACCCAAAAGTAATCAGTGTTTCCGCCTTAGATGCAACTGGTAAAAAAGCACCTTACTCCAACTATGGCGCAGGGGTTGACATTTCTGCCCCAGGTGGTAGCGAAGAGGGTAAAATTCTTCAAGAAACCATCGATCCCAGTACAGGACAAGCGGTGTTTTCAGGTTTCCAAGGAACCAGTATGGCTGCCCCTCATGTGGCTGGAGTTGCTGCTTTAATCAAAGCAACCGGAGTTAAGGAACCCGAAGAAGTATTCGCAGTGTTAACCCAGTCCTCTCGCAAAGTAGAAGAGGATAAGTTTAACTATTATGGCTCCGGTCAACTAGACGCAGGAGAGGCGGTTAAACTAGCGGTTAAAGGACAAATTACCTTTCGTGACTTCTTCCGTTGGTTAAGGGATAGTGGCTACTTAAACCCCCGTTTTTGGATAGATGGTGGCATGGTTGCATTGTTACCAAAACTATTAATGGTTTTAGGGTCTTATTTACTTGCCTTCTTGTTACGCAACTATTTCCCCTTTGCTTTCACAAGTCCTTTTAATTGGGGTTTAGTATTAGGTAGTTCTGGTTTATTTTTCCTACAAGGAATTTATGTGTTTGACCTACCTCAATGGCCGTTTCGTGTCATGGGTAGTTCTATCCCAGAATTAGCTAATTCTATCGAGGGGACAAGTTTATTAAATCCCTTTTTGGCTAGTGTATTAATACCGTTTGCCTTGGTGGCTATATTGTTAGGTCATAATAGCTGGAAATGGTTTGCTATTGGTACCAGTTTAGGGGTAGCTGCCTGTTTAACTGTTCATGCTATTATGTCTCCTGCGGTGATGGCAATGCCCTCTCTAGACGTTGCTCGAGCATTTTTAGGGGCTAATGCTTTCCTTTGTGTTGGGTTAGCTTGTTTAGCCAGTAAGAAGTCTTAGGAGTTAGGAGTTAGGAGACTTTTGACATAATATTTGTAGGGGCTTAATAATATTAAGCCCTTTCTGTTTTTTGCCACCCAAGTATCATCAACAAGAAAATGACAAATTTAAAAGGAAAAGTCGCTTTAGTAACTGGTGCAACCAGAGGTATTGGTAAAGGTATCGCCATCGGTTTAGGGGAAGCAGGGGCAACAGTTTATATTACGGGACGTACTTTAACCAATAATAGGAGTTCGGAGTTCGGAGTTCAGAGTTCGGAGTTTGGGGATATTATTAATGATAATATTTCAGGAACTTTGTTAGAAACCCAAGCAGCAGTAAATGAAGCGGGGGGCAACTGTATTGCGGTGCAAGTTGATCATGGTGATGATGAAAAAGTTAGGTTATTATTTGAACGCATTAAAAATGAACAAAATGGACAATTAGATATTTTAGTTAATAATGTTTTTTCAGGGGTAAAAGCTCTTAGCAATGCTTATGGTAAACCCTTCTGGAAACATGACCCTAGTTTGTGGGATAGTATTAATAATGTGGGGCTTCGTAGTCACTATGTTGCCAGTATTTTTGCAGCCCGTTTGATGAGTAAACATCAACAAGGACTAATTTTTACTATTTCTTCTTGGGGTGGTTTATCCTATATTTTTGGGGCAGCTTATGGAGTAGGAAAAGCAGCTTGCGATCGCTTGGCCGCAGATATGGCAGTGGAGTTAAAAGCAGATAATATTACTTCTATTTCTCTTTGGCCAGGTATTGTGGGAACGGAACAAATGTTTGAGTTTTCTCAACGGATAAATGAGCAAGATGATGATAGTAAGGCAGAAAATGCTACCTTTGAGGACTATTATAACTGGGAAACTCCCTTATTTACGGGGAGAGTTATTGCTGCTTTAGCTGCTGATAATAATACTATGAAGTCAACAGGAAAAGTACAGATTATTGCTGAGTTAGCCAAACGATATAAGATTGTGGATGAAAAAGATAATCGTCCCGTTTCCTTACGTTCCCTGCGCTTTCTTTTACCCTCAGCTATCCCTGCTTTAAAACAGTATGCTTCTTTGATCCCAGATATTAAAGTTCCTTGGTTTATTTTAAAATTAACCATGCTTCAATCTGCTTCATGAAACCTAGACAAACCTAGACAAACCTAGACAGGCTTGATGTTCAATTCCTGCTTCAACCAAGGGAGACGGCTCCTTCTTGTCCACAGGCGTTTACCGATAAGCCATCGGCATTGTTTGTCCAACTTTCGAGATTAATTGACGCGTTGACATCCCTGTCCATAACTTGACCACAATTTTGACAATGATATACCCTTTCAGATAACGGCATATCTTGTATATTTCCACACACGGAACAAGTTTTTGAACTGGGAAACCACCTATCTACTATAGTGAACAAAAAGCCAAAGCATTCTTGTTTATAACTCAACAATTCTCGAAAACGATACAACCCTAAATTAGATAAGGCATCAGATAACTTATGATTAGCCATCATGCCTTTTATGTTTAAGTCTTCTACGAGAATATGTTGATAAGTTTTAGCTAATAATGTGGTGATTTTTTGCAGAAAATCCTCTCGAATATTGGTTATCCTCTTATGCTTTTTTCTTAGTTTCTGGTAATACTTAACCGCATTTTTTGATGGTTCTATTCCAGCACGACGGTTGCCTAATGCAGCTTGGCAAAAATAATCCACCAGTCGCTTATGATCTTTAAAGCCCTTAAATTTCCAAACGAACGGCTTAGCAAAATGTTGATTAAAGTAATCAATAAAATTGAGAATTTTTTGGGATAGTTCTTCAGTTGAACGGACAGTAATTCTTTTGAGTAAACGCCGGACTAAGATCGAAAACCAACACTTAATTTGATTAAGCCACGATGTATGTTTGGGAATATAAACAAAGCTAATTCGATGAGATTCATCTGATAAAAAATCTGCTCTGCTGTCCATAGATTGCAAAATCTCCTCCTTTCTTTTTCTTCCCAAATCAATAGTAATTCCACAGCTTTCTGCTACTAATTTGACTAAGCTTTCCGATTTATGAGTGTTGAGTTGATCTACAATAAAAATCCATTCTGCTTTTTCATCAATCTTAATCGTTCTCTGGATATGTTCAGAAAAATCTTGTTCTGTTCTTGTCGGTCCAATAGAGGGACTAACAACTTTTCCTCTTGCCACATCCCAGTTCGCAATCAAGCTTAAAGTTCCGTGTCTTTCATATTCAAATTCGATTTTTTCTACTTGTTTAGGCTTGATTCTTTTGTTCGGAAATAATCTCTCAAGAGCTTGAATCCCTGT
Source organism: Crocosphaera watsonii WH 8501 (assembly GCF_000167195.1). Taxonomy (GTDB): domain Bacteria; phylum Cyanobacteriota; class Cyanobacteriia; order Cyanobacteriales; family Microcystaceae; genus Crocosphaera; species Crocosphaera watsonii. Next base: position 27,455 of record NZ_AADV02000016.1, read on the forward strand.
CATTTCATCTGTACTAATTAAATGAATTCCTTGTTCTAACAAAGTTTTAGCTTCTTGATGAAGTTCACAGATATATTTGACTTGCTTTTTAAATTTTAAGGGATCATCAATTTTGGCATTTAACCAGTAACGAACGAGATGTGGTTGTAATGTCGCTTCTTTTTAAAAAACGCCCCACACTACGGGGGGAAATCTTTTCGACAATTCCTCTTTTTATGGCTTCATCCGCCAACTCTGAAGGTGTCCAATGGCTCACTGGTCTGTCTGATTTTTCACATTCTTCACAAGCGATCTCTACAATCTGGACTACTTGTTCGACCGTAAAGGATTTTGTTGTTCCAGGTCTTGGGCGATCGCTTAAAATTCCTTTGATCAAGACCATTAATGCTTTCTCCGTTACCTGTTGTTCTTCGGCGGCACTCAGTTTTTCTCTCTCCTCAAACCATCGCGATCGCCACTGACGCACTTGTACTCGGTCTAATTCTAATCTTCGACTAATCGAACTATTGCTCTCTCCTGATGCTGCGGCTAAGATTAGCTTGGCTCGTCTAACAAGGCGATAGGGGTTTGTTGTCCCTCTCACTATTTGTTGGAGTACTGTTTTCTGTAGGTTGGAGAGGTTAATTGGCAATGCTTTTATCATGGACATCAACTTCGAGATTCTTCCGTTAGTTTCATTGAAACACATTGTCGTGGCTAGTCACGAAAGTTTCTGTAAAAATCTGGTGGATTACTTTCGCCAAGCTGCACTAGTTATCATCAGCAACAAAATCAGTTACCAAAGGCGAAAAAAGTATTTTCTGGATTAGCTTTAGTTCCAAGCCAAGTTTTACAAACTAATGTCAGAAGACTACATGATGCTTGGGACTTTTTTCGTAATCGGGGCTTTGGTTTCCCAAGGTTCAAGAAATATGGACAGATGAAGTCTTTATTATTTCCTCAATTTAGAAGCAATCCTTTGACAGGGTGGCAACTCAAATTACCAAAATTGGGAAAAGTCCAGATAAATCTTCATCGTCCAATCCCCAATGGTTTTGTTATCAAACAGGTACGAGTGGTCAAGAAAGCAATGGGGTGGTTTGCCGTAATTAGCATTCAATCTGACATAAATCTGCCTGAAATTGAGGCTCCTTTTGGGCATCCTTTAGGGTTAGATGTCGGGCTTTCTAGTTACTTAGCGACCAGTGATAACTATATAGAAAAAGGACGAAAATTCTTCAAAAGCGAACACCGCAAGCTGAAATTGCTGCAACGTCGCTTAAGTAGAAAAAGCAAGGGTTCTTTCAACTACGAGAAAGCCAGAAAACGAGTAGAAAAGCAACACAATCATATTGCTTTCAAACGGAAAGATTATCAGTTCAAATTAGCTCACTTTGTCTGTGACATGGGAGACTCTATCTTTATGGAAGATATTGACTTTCGTACAATGGCTAAAGGCTTTTTGGGTAAGCATACCCTTGATGCAGGTTTTGGTCAATTCAGAGATATTCTCAAATATGTCTGTAAGATAAGGGGCAAATATTTTGGATTAGTTGATCACCGAGGAACTAGCCAGACTTGTCCTAATTGTCGTGCAGAGATGAGGAAAACCCTTTCTGATAGGATTCATGATTGTCCTGAATGTGGCTATCGCTGTGATAGAGACGTGGCATCAGCGCAAGAAATTTGTAATCGAGGAATAGAAACTACTACTCTGGGACTCAGAGGAAAGGAAACCGTCTGTCAAGTCGAGGTGTCGGGGGTGATGAGCCTAGATCCCAGATTCCGCACTTCAAAATGTAGTATAAAAAAATACATAGTTTTAAAAAGTCCGAAAATCATACCTGGGCAAGAATATTTCTCTTTTCATTAAATTTTTAGGAAAAATAATCAAATTAAGAAGATTTATACTCATTGAAAACTTAGCAAGACTCAGCACAAACGAAGGAGAGTTTCCTCTTCTCATTTGATATCATTAGACTCTTATTCTTTTATTATTTTTGCTTTATCCAATTCAATTTATAGATAATATCTTTGACAAGATGCAGGTAATAAACTCAATATAAAACGCCTTTCTTCTGTTAAATTGACAATTTGTTTAACTCCGTTTAAAATCACATAATGAATACCTTGAAAACATTGAAATATCCACCTCAAAGTCGGACGCAATGTTACTTTCTCTACTTGATTATTTATTGCTTTTTTGACTCTTTTTAAACAATTTCTTAATTCTCTTTGCCCCAAGTTATAAATCAACAAACACAAAGACATTAAAAATAACATTGTTTCTATTCTTTCTGGTTTTCCAACGAAGAAACTATCAGTAAAAAATAAGGGATCTTTCAAAAATCGAAATCCTCTTTCCGTAGATTGCTGGTTTTTATAAGTTATCAGAATTTCACTAGCTTCTAATTTATTTTCCTCTACTAAGTTAGTTGCTAAAATAAATTTTCCTTCTTCTTTAGTCTTTCTACTTATCTCTTCATCTTTTTTGATGATCAGACTAATCATTTTATAAATCTTTTCCTTTTTTTTCGAGTAAGTTTCAATCAGTTCAACTTCTTTTATTTCCAACAATCTCAATTTTTTATTAATAGCTTTTAATTTATATCGAGCAGCTTGAGGATGTTCAAATTCTTCAGATTGTATTTCTTTAAGAAATTTTTGGGATTTCTTCTCTTCTTGGGAAAGTTGTTTTTCTAGTTTTTCCAAATCACTTTTCTGTCTTTTTTCACTCAAGACTATTAACCAAGTTTGCTTGATTCCACCATAAGTAACAATTTCTTCTTTCCAGGTATAACTTTCTAAATTTAGGTCACTTCTTTTTTCTTTATCTTCATCTTTTACTTCTTCCACCTCTATATTTTGCACTAATTCTTTTGCTTTTTTTATGGTCATTGGAACTCTCGTTATCCATTTTAAATGTTGGATTAGTTGGAGATTTTCTTGACCATATAAAGCACTATCACAAACCATGATACTATCAAACTTTATTTGCTTTTTGAATTCTACTAAAACTTTTCCAAATACAGCTTTATCAGATTCATTTCCATCTCCTACTCTCACAAATAATGGAATATCTCCATCTTGGCTTGTTATTAAATCCAAGACACATTGTTTTAAGTCTGGTCTATGATCCCGAAAATATCCTTTCTTAATAAAAATTGGTCTTTCTTTAATAATTTTTTCTTCTTCCTGTTTCTCTTTATCTTCTTCCCTTTTATATTCTCCATCTAAATGAAATGATGTGGAATCTAAATGGGAGTATTTAAGGTCTATTTTAATTTTTTTAATTACTTCTAAAACTACTTCAATAAAAATATCATTTAGTCCATATTTATATAATTCATCCATTACTCTCCCAATTTTGTCATCATTAAGGTAATCAGGTTTAATTCTTTCTCTTAACAATTTCTCAATGGCTTTATCTTGAAAAAACTGACTGAATAAATATAGAGGTCTTGAAACAAATCCTAGTCCATTGATTAAAATAGACTTAACTACTGTACCTGCTGAGATTTTTTCTCTAACATCTATTCCTAATTTATTATTAATTATTTTGACTATTCCTATTTCATCAATTAAACCAGCTACTATCCCTAAATGGTCTAAATTTTTAACTTGTATTTCTTCTAAATAAGACATTTTTCGCTCTTTTTTTACAGAGGAAACAACTTAAGCAATTATCCCACTTTTTTGTCTTCAAGAGCTTAAGCAATTATACTTAATTATTAAACCCAGGCTTGTAGTATTTAATGCTACTTTTTGAAGTGCGGAATCTGGGTTCAAAAATTAAATGCGATTGCCCTGCCCCCCCAAACTGTTTTGATGCGCGAGCGTCAACTCCTAAAAGAGAGAAAACAATCCGATTTTATGCTAATAATAATCAGATTGTCCTTAATCGTTTTATAACTTAAATCATGAGCTTTTTAGCAGTTTATGAATCTCATTTTACCAAACATTTAACACAAACACAGTTTGAGGCTTTTAGAATTTTACTGTGGTTGCTGACAGTACATAAACAGGTTAGAATAGAAAGGTTAGCAGCTTGTTTTCCTTTACCAATCCTTTATCAAAGTCGTCGTAAACATATCCAGAGATTCCTAGTTTTGTCAGCTTTAGCCATTCCCAGATTCTGGTTTCCTGTCATTAAAGCTATTATTTGTAAAGAATTTAAGACTGGCTCTCGTCTGATTATAACAATTGACCGAACCCAATGGAAAGATAAAAATGTTTTCATGGTTGCTGTTATCTGGAAAAAGCTGGCTTTACCCATCTATTGGACACTTTTAGGGAAAAGAGGAGCCAGCAGATTATCTGAACAACAGGCATTAATTCAACCTGTTCTTTGTCTTCTAAAAAACTATGAGTTAGTCATTCTTGGAGACCGAGAATTCCACAGTGTTAAATTAGCTTATTGGTTGAAACAAAAAAGTAAAAAACAAAAGTTATTCTTCGCTTTTCGTCAGAAACAAGGTACAAACCAGAAAAAAGATGATGAAGATTATCAAACTTTTTCGCAGTTAGGAATGAAACCTGGGATGAAGATGTTTTTAACTGGGGTTTCAGTCACTAAAAATAAAGGGTTTGGAAACTTTAATGTGGGAACATATTGGAAAAGAAAATACAAGGGCAAACAGGAAAAAGAGCCTTGGTTTATTCTTACCAACTTAGACAGTTTATCAGAGGTCTTGAAAGTCTATCGAGCCAGGGCAGGTATTGAAGCTATGTTCAAGGATTGTAAGACAGGGGGTTATAATTGGGAGGGAAGTAAAGCCAATAATAAACGACTAAATTCCTTGATTTTATTAATAGCGATCGCTTACACTGCTACTTCTTTAAAAGGCAAAACATTTCGACAAACCAATCAAGGAAAATATATTGCTCGTCTAACTGAAAAATCAAGACGTGACCGAAGACATAGTAATTTTTGGATAGGACTTTATGGCTCTCTTTGGATTCACGCTTGGGAATTTTGCTCTGATTTTATTTCAATTATGATGAGCAATAATCCCCAGAAACTCAACAATTATAAAAGAGGGTTACAAGCCATGTCCATAATAGATAAGACGGCTTAATTCCCCTATTTTATCTTAACATAAAATAACCAGTGGAAGATGATTTATTTTAGATGTAACTATCCAAAATAAACCAATTTTTATTATTTAATAAAAACTAATATCCCCCCAAACAGGGCAATCGCATTAAAATCTGAGATGCGTGATCCAGTAAAGATTTTAGAGTTTCAGTACAAATGAACGGCGATCGCGAAACCTCTTATGCAGTCAGCTTTTCAAAAATTAAATGCGATTGCCCTGCCCCCCCAAACTGTTTTGATGCGCGAGCGTCAACTCCTAAAAGAGAGAAAACAATCCGATTTTATGCTAATAATAATCAGATTGTCCTTAATCGTTTTATAACTTAAATCATGAGCTTTTTAGCAGTTTATGAATCTCATTTTACCAAACATTTAACACAAACACAGTTCGAGGCTTTTAGAATTTTACTGTGGTTGCTGACAGTACATAAACAGGTTAGAATAGAAAGGTTAGCAGCTTGTTTTCCTTTACCAATCCTTTATCAAAGTCGTCGTAAACATATCCAGAGATTCCTAGTTTTGTCAGCTTTAGCCATTCCCAGATTCTGGTTTCCTGTCATTAAAGCTATTATTTGTAAAGAATTTAAGACTGGCTCTCTTCTGATTATAACAATTCCCGAATTTCTCACAAAATCTGCGATCGCCAAACACAGAAGCCTTACAGGAAGTGGGTTTGAACAGAGCGATCGCAGATTTCCCCAACCAACAGTCTGTTGTCAGATTTTAAGTTAAAATCAACCCGAATTAGACAAAGATGAAAAGATAAATCAATCACTCATTTTTCCAAAAAAAATTATTAATAAAATCTCTAATAGTACTAGATTGTTAGAATAAAATATGCTATAATTTAATTATTAAAGCAATTTACCTTAAACTGATTTAATGAGTCCCAGTCATCCCCGAACCCCTCGTCAAGTAATCAACTTTAGTAAACAGAAAGGAAAAGAAATAATCGCTAATTTTGATGGGGGACTAATCACTTCAGATGCGGGGATTGTCTGGATAGCTGAGTTGGATAAAAAACTGGGAATTACCGAGAAGTTTGGTAACTGTTTTCAAGATCATCGTCATCAATCTTATGTAGATCATTCCGTTCATGAGTTATTAGCACAAAGGCTTTATGGAATTATTTTAGGCTATGAAGATGTCAATGACCATGATAAATTACGTCACGATCCTGCCCTTAAGATCGCTTTAGAAAAGCTTAATGAACTTGAAGATAAAAAGGGATGGTTAGCTGGAAAAAGTATAATTAATAGATTGGAATATTGTCCTGAGACTATTCTCGACCAAAAAACGAGTCGTTATCATAAAATAGAACCCAACTTTGAAGCCATTGAAAAATCTTTTGTCGAATTTTTTTTAGAGTCTTATAAAAAACCTCCCTTAAGTATTATATTAGATATGGATGTCACGGATGACCAAGTACATGGTAATCAAGAAGGGGCATTTTTAAATAGTTATTATCACGGAGTATGTTATGCTCCTTTATATATTTTCTGTGGGCATCATTTATTAGTTGCTAAACTTCGTTCATCTAATGTAGATCCAGCCGATGGAGCCTTAGACGAATTACAAAGAATTATCGGACTGATTAGAGAAAAATGGTCAGAGACTCATATCCTAGTTAGGGGTGATAGTGCCTATGCCCGTGAAGAAATCTTCTATTTTTGTGAAAATCAGCCTTTAGTTGATTATGTTATAGCTATGGGAACAAATGGCGTTCTTAAGTTACGAGCGGATGATGTAATTGAAAAAGCCAAACATGAATATGAAAAAAAACTAGCTCCAATAACTGAATTAATGGATAGTTTATTTCAGAAAAAAGAAGATTTAGAAGAAGTTAAAAAATTAGTACCAATTTCTACTTGGTATCGCTCTATTCGTTATAAAACAGAAAAGTCATGGAGTTGTCAAAGAAGAGTAGTGACAAAAGTTTGTTATGGAAGTGATGGCTTAAAAATGCGCCATGTGGTGACATCTTTGCCCGCTTCAAAAATTCCACCCTCAAAACTTTATACAAAAAAATACTGTCCGAGAGGCGAGATGGAAAATCGGATTAAAGAACAACAATTAGACTTGTTAGCTGATAGAACTTCAACTCAAACATTTCAAAGTAATAAACTAAGATTATGGATACATTCCTGGGCTTATGTTCTCATAAATGCTTTTCGTCAACACTGTTTAAAAAAAACTTCATTGGCTAAAGCAACTGTGGGAAGAATACGTCTAAATCTTCTTAAGTTGGGAGCCAGAATAAAGATTAGTTGTAGAAGAATTATTATCGCTATAGCTAGTGCTTGTCCTTATCAAGATATTTTGTCTATTGCTAACAAAAGAATTAAAACTATTCCTAATACTGGATAAGTAGAATAAGTTGTTTTTTAAAAAAGATATCTATCATAAGTTTTTGACTGACTGATACTTTCATTTAGTCTTATTTATCGTGGAGAAAATCAAAAGTTAATATAATTATTCCCTCTTAAACTCAATTTTTGGATAATCAAAGTCAATTTTTTTATTCATCTATATTCAAAATTTCTATTAGTCCTAAAAATTATCATTTTTCATCTCTGGATTGGGCTTTCAAATTAATTTGTGAGAAATCCGGGTGAAGTGGGTATTCAAAACGGAACTTTAGCCATTACTATTGCTAGTGCAGCTTGGCGAAAGTAATCCACCAGATTTTTACAGAAACTTTCGTGACTAGCCACGACAATGTGTTTCAATGAAACTAACGGAAGAATCTCGAAGTTGATGTCCATGATAAAAGCATTGCCAATTAACCTCTCCAACCTACAGAAAACAGTACTCCAACAAATAGTGAGAGGGACAACAAACCCCTATCGCCTTGTTAGACGAGCCAAGCTAATCTTAGCCGCAGCATCAGGAGAGAGCAATAGTTCGATTAGTCGAAGATTAGAATTAGACCGAGTACAAGTGCGTCAGTGGCGATCGCGATGGTTTGAGGAGAGAGAAAAACTGAGTGCCGCCGAAGAACAACAGGTAACGGAGAAAGCATTAATGGTCTTGATCAAAGGAATTTTAAGCGATCGCCCAAGACCTGGAACAACAAAATCCTTTACGGTCGAACAAGTAGTCCAGATTGTAGCGATCGCTTGTGAAGAATGTGAAAAATCAGACAGACCAGTGAGCCATTGGACACCTTCAGAGTTGGCGGATGAAGCCATAAAAAGAGGAATTGTCGAAAAGATTTCCCCCCGTAGTGTGGGGCGTTTTTTAAAAAGAAGCGACATTACAACCACATCTCGTTCGTTACTGGTTAAATGCCAAAATTGATGATCCCTTAAAATTTAAAAAGCAAGTCAAATATATCTGTGAACTTCATCAAGAAGCTAAAACTTTGTTAGAACAAGGAATTCATTTAATTAGTACAGATGAAATGACAGGGATTCAAGGTCTTGAGAGATTATTTCCGAACAAAAGAATCAAGCCTAAACAAGTAGAAAAAATCGAATTTGAATATGAAAGACACGGAACTTTAAGCTTGATTGCGAACTGGGATGTGGCAAGAGGAAAAGTTGTTAGTCCCTCTATTGGACCGACAAGAACAGAACAAGATTTTTCTGAACATATCCAGAGAACGATTAAGATTGATGAAAAAGCAGAATGGATTTTTATTGTAGATCAACTCAACACTCATAAATCGGAAAGCTTAGTCAAATTAGTAGCAGAAAGCTGTGGAATTACTATTGATTTGGGGAGAAAAGGAAAGGAGGGGATTTTGCAATCTATGGACAGCAGAGCAGATTTTTTATCAGATGAATCTCATCGAATTCGCTTTGTTTATATTCCCAAACATACATCGTGGCTTAATCAAATTGAGTGTTGGTTTTCGATCTTAGTCAGGCGTTTACTCAAAAGAATTACTGTCCGTTCAACTGAAGAACTATCCCAAAAAATTCTCAATTTTATTGATTACTTTAATCAACATTTTGCTAAGCCGTTCGTTTGGAAATTTAAGGGCTTTAAAGATCATAAGTGACTGGTGGATTATTTTTGCTAAGCTGCACTAGGTTTTTGACTAGAGTATCGTGTCCAAGCAATGTTTACTTTTCGTGTACCTTGTAGATGTTTAGGAAGATCCTTATAATTCCCTCCATCGGGAACCATAGCAATTGTATTGATTGTTTTTTGGGAATGTTTTGTGATTTGATGGTTATAGACTTGGTCGGAGCCTATACGCATCAATTTTTGATAACTTGAAAGAGGATTAATAGGATAGGGTTCACCATCTGTCATTGACTCTTCGGGTAAATCATTCATGGCTTGACTACAGGTTATTTTGTTCTCAGTAAAATCTCCAATAGGGAAATTAAATTCATAATTTTTTGGAACTCCAACAAAAATCACTCTACGTCTGTTTTGTGGAACCCCATAATCAGAAGCTAACAAGATTTTGTATTGTACTTGATAGCCTAAACGTCCCAAATCTGTCAAAATTTGTTCTCTAATTCTTCCTTGAGCCATTGATACCATATTGGGTACATTTTCCATGACTATTGCCTTGGGCTGAAAATAATCAATAACTCTTAAAAAAGATTTATAAAGTAAATTGCGTGGATCATCAGGATTTCGTTTCCCTGAGATTGAAAACCCTTGACAGGGAGGCCCTCCTACGATGACATCAATTGATTTGTTAATTTGTTGTGATATCTTGGAGGAAGAAGCAACGGCAAGATCCATTAAAATCCCTTGAGATGTAGGATGATTTTTTTGAAAAGTAGCTAGTGCATCTTTCCAGTTGTCAATACCTGCTATTACCTCAAAACCTGCTTGTTGGAATCCATAGGAAAGTCCGCCACAACCAGAAAATAAGTCTAATAAGCTATATTGATTCGTTTTATTCACTTTATAATTTTCTAAAGATGTTGTCTAGGGGATTACTATTTATTATCATAACTTACCGCTTTGTCTCGAAGGTCAAACGTATGAGTTGGGTTCCGTTCCTCTACCCAACCTCCCTTGGCAAAAATTAGGACAAAACTAGACAGACGCAGGACTTATCGCCCCCGTATTTTCACTTAATTTTAGTAGGGGGCGATAAGTCCCACTTAAGGAGTAACCTACAACCCTTACTAGAACGAAGTCTGTCTAGTTTTGTCTAGGTTTATAAAACCCTAACTACATATTGAAAATGGTGGGTTAAGACTGATTATTAGATTCTTATTAGAACTCAAATTATAGCCGTCTAACCCACCCCAAGATCTTATTGAGGAATAATAGGGATTCGCTGTTCTTCAAACCGACGATCGCGTATGGTTGGGGGTTGAGTGCGAATATAGTCAGGATTGCCTGATAAAGAGGAGTTAAAGGGGCTAACAAGGTCTGGGGTGCGAATTCTGGGTCCTGCGGTTTGTTGTCTGAGACCATCCCATAACACCGCTTCTATGGTTTTACCATCATTAGCAATGGTGTTATCAAAGAAAGATCCCGGCGCATATCGCCAGCCAAAAATCTTATTCATTTGACCAAACATATGCGTATTGTCATAAAAGCGTAAACTTTCGTTACAAGGTGATTTCCAAGAAAAAGTTTCCCACCCATTATCAGAATCTGTTTGTAGAACATCTCAAATAAGCGAAAAGGGAAAAATAAAAAGTTGTTCGCGGATACTTTCCGCGAACAAAAACCTCCCTATCTAAAAGAAAGAAATACGCTAACTTTTAAATTAGCTTTGACTATTTTTAAAAAGGAAATTCACTTAATTTTACACTCTTATTAACTTTTTAGACTAACTGGGTCTAATCAAAATATCCCATTTAGGTAAGTGAGGATTACGTTCTAAACGTTTCTCAATTTCCTTCATCTCTTTTTTCGTTAAAGAAATGCCTTTTTGATAAACTTTTTTACTTAACTTAACTATCGGATTTAAGCCTTTCCATGTCATAGTTTTTACCCAAGCTAACATCGTTTGAGCATTTCTCAGAAGTGTTCCTTTCCAATGCCTCTCTAAAATTCCCCAACATCTTTCTATGGGATTATATTTACTGTGATAAGGAGGAAAATATAGTAATTGAATAGATTTCTTAGTTTGGTCGGCAAACTCTACCATTCTCTTCAAAAATTGCCTTCTTATTCCACTATTTTCTGGTCCATTATCAACTTTAATTTGGATGTTCTTTAGTTGCTGCTTTTCATTTATACTCAGACTTGTCCACC
>NZ_AADV02000015.1 GCF_000167195.1 Crocosphaera watsonii WH 8501
GAAATTGAGGATTTAATTAATACTTGGATCGCTGAGGCACACGATACAGAAATCGAAGTTATGCCCATAGAAACCGCTAAGGAAAAGGGTGCGATCGCTATGTTTGGTGAGAAATATGGGGCAGAAGTTCGGGTGATAGATGTACCTGGAGTTTCTATGGAATTGTGTGGAGGAACTCATGTTAGAAATACTGCCGAAATAGGTTTATTTAAAATTATGTCTGAAAGCGGTATTTCTTCAGGGGTGAGACGTATTGAAGCGGTGGCCGGCCCTGCTGTTTTAGAATATTTGAAAGTACGGGAAACTGTGGTTAAGGATCTCTGCGATCGCTTTAAAATTAAACCCGAAGAAATTAGCGATCGCATAACTACTTTACAGTCTGAACTAAAAACCACCCAAAAAGAATTAGAAGGGGTTAAACAAGAGTTAGCAATAGCAAAATCTGACCAATTATTAAACGAAGCTGAATCTATTGGTGAGTTTAAACTATTGGTTTCAGATATGGGAGAAATGGATGCTAAAGCCCTACAAACCGCAGCCGAAAGATTACAACAAAAACTAGGGGAAGGTGCAGTTATTTTAGGTTCTATTCCCTCAGAAGGAAAGGTTAGCTTGGTAGCAGCTTTTAGTAAAAAAGTCAATAAAGAAAAGCAATTACAGGCCGGAAAATTTATCGGTCAAATTGCTAAAATATGCGGCGGTGGGGGTGGTGGCCGTCCCAACTTAGCCCAGGCCGGAGGAAGAGATCCCAGTAAGTTATCTGAAGCTTTATCAACTGCTAAACAACAGCTAAAAGAAGGCTTACAATAAAGAACAGTAAGGGTGGGCATGGCCCACCCTAAAATCCAATTAAACAACCGATTAAATAACCTATTCCTATACCACTCAAACTAACACATGAAAGGATGAAATATATATGATCTTTGCTAAAATTTTCTTCTATTAGTTTATTATCAGCCCACATCGCAACCCGCGTAGTAGTCAACATTATAGGAAATGCCACAAGATAAGCCAAAAACCCAACCTCAGTCGTCACAGCCCATGCCCAAACTCCAAACAATCTCATGATGCTAAGGTTTATTAAAACAGAATTTAACTGAGTGTTGGTAAAAGGATATTGAAAATATTCCTCATTTAACGAAGGGACTGGCCGGATTTGAACCGGCGACCTAGCGCTTAGGAGGCGCTTGCTCTATCCTGCTGAGCCACAGCCCCATTTACCACCCTTAATTATAGCAGTTTTCAATTGAGTGTATGAATTTTTCGGTTGAGTGAGTGTGGGAAGTATTGACGTTTTAATGTTTAATGTATCAATGAAAACTGCGGTTATATCTGAGTTTACAGTTATCAGTTATTCAGACTATTCCAAGCATCAGCAGCGTCTTCTAATGCTTGTTCTACTGTTTTTTGCTCTAACATAGCAGCTTGTAAATTTTCATAGATAATTTTTTGTAATTGGTTAATATTATCCTGGGGTGGTACTAATACTTGAGCATCTTTTAGTTGTTTAGCACTAACTGCGATCGCTTGTGATAATGGGGTTTTATCCGTTGAATTTTCCTGTTCATTAATATAGGTTTCAACTGCCTTTATGGTTGAGGGTAAGACACTGGCCTCTTTAGCAAATTTCAGTTGATTTTCCGTATTAGTCACAAATTTAGCAAACTCAATTGCTTCTTTGGGCTTCTTGGTACTTTTGGGAATTACTAAGTTCATAACTGCTACGTTTCTTTTCCCAGTTTCTCCTGTTATTTGAGGAGAAGCTGCGGAAACTTCGGCAATGCTAGGGGCATTTTTAATAATTACTGGAAATGACTCTGCCCCGGTTGATAATAAAGCAATTTCTCCTGATTGATATAAGTCTATGGCGTGTCGATGTCCCTGGGTTAGAACTTCTGGGGGTAATAATTCTTGTTGATATAAATCCACCCAATAACGAAAGGCTTCTAATCCTTCTGGACTATTAAACGCTGCTTTTCCTTCACCATCTATTAGGTTAACTCCCATTTGCACCAAAGACTCTAATACTTCCCCAGAATCTCCTGGAGCAAAGGTAAAAAACATAGCATATTTTCCTGTTTTTTCTTTTAATTTCGCAGCCACTTCCCGTAATTCTATAAAAGTTGTCGGCGCTGTTTCAATTCCAGCTTGTTTGAGTAATTCTTGATTATAAATAGTGATTTGTGTGGTTAAATACCAAGGAAAGCCAAAACTAATATTATTTACGGTTCCAGCTTCCCAAATATTGGTCAAATATGTTTCTTTTTCTTCAGAAGAAATATAATCAGTTTCCCCTAAATTTAACCAAGCGTTACGACTAGCTAATTTAGAAGCAAAATTAGGATTGAGATTGACTACATCTGGGGAAGTATTAGCAGAAACTGCCGTCAAAATTTTGCTTTCCATAGCTGACCAAGGAACATCAACCCAGTTAATTTTAACCCCTTCATGTTTTTGTTCAAATTCCTCGATTAATTCCGTGAAATAAGGAGTAAATTTCGGCTGTAGCTGCATCGTCCAAAATTCTAATTCTTGGCCGGTAGTGGGAGCTTGTCCTCCATTACAACTTATCAAAAAACTTATGATTAAGCCTAATAACCCCCATAAAGTCCATTTACTCCAATCCATTAATTTATCCATTTTTTAATTATTAATAACGGTTTTAGTCTTATCTATCTTATCTTAATCTCCTAAATAAGCTTCGAGAACTTGGGCATTTTGTTGAATTTCCTCGGGAGTTCCATCAGCCAAGTTGGTTCCTTCAGCTAATACCCAAATATGATTACATAAAGACATAACCACATCCATATTGTGTTCAATAATTAAAAAAGAAATCCCTTCTCTATTCCAAGTAATAATGTGTTCACAAATTTCTCCGATCAGAGTGGGATTGACCCCAGCGGCAGGTTCGTCTAGTAAAATGAGTTTGGGACGAGTCATCAAGGTTCTAGCCATTTCCAGGAGTTTACGCTGTCCCCCGGATAAAGCCCCGGCGTAATCGTGGCGTTTTTCAATTAATCCGACAGATTTTAAAATATCAAGAGCCTTTTCTTTATTTTCTCGTTCTTCTTGTTTAACCTGTCCTCGTTTTAACCAAAGTTGTAAAAAATTTTCCCCCGTCTGTTTTTGAGTAGCGAGTAACATATTTTCTAAGACGGTAAGACGAGATAACACCCTAGCTACTTGGAAAGTACGAATACAGCCTTGTAGGGCTATTTTATGAGGGGATAAATGCTGAATAGGCTCCCCATCAAAAAGGACTTCCCCTCCATCGGGACGAATGAAATTGGACAAGAGGTTAAACAGAGTTGTTTTTCCAGCACCATTAGGGCCAATTAACCCAGTAATACTACCTTGTTGCACCTGTATATCAGCATTGTTGACAGCTTTTAAGCCACCAAAGCTTTTAGATAGCTGTTTAGCATCGAGAATAATTGAGGAAGAATCAGTCATTGCTGCAATCAGAAATAATTTTTCAAACAACAAGGTTAAGTTTTACGATTCCAAGATATCTTGACACTCCCTTCGCTCTTTCGCGAGGGATTCTTAGTTCACCGACTCGCCATCACCTAGCAGGATTTCTCCAACTAAGCCAGAGGGCAAATCTCCCCAAGCTTTAGATTCCGTATGCCCTACGGTACTTAATCCTCTCTTGAGGATGTTTATTGCTGCGTTAATGTCACGGTCTTCTACATATCCACAATGGGGACAAATATGGGTTCTAGTTGATAGTGATTTTTTGACTTTTTCACCACAATTAGAACAATTTTGAGATGTATTATGGGGAGGGACAGCAACAGTTGCTTTCCCATATTTGACCCCAAAATATTCTAACCATTCTCTAAAAGTTGACCATGCAGCATCGTTAATTGATTTAGCTAGACGTTGATTTTTTACCATGGCTTTAACATTCAAGTGCGGAATGCACCGCCGCTTTCCAGCTTGAATTAAATTCAAGCTGGGTCGGCGGTCTTCATAGGCTACCAAGTCGTTAGATTGGATTACGCGCAATGCCTTTTCTTGAGCAAAACCTTTACGTTGCCTACTTACTCTTAAATGTTTTAGAGCATATCTCTTTCTAGCTTTCTTGTAGTTGCTTGAGTGTTTTTGACCTCTAACAAACTTTTTAGATTTACGTCTGTTTAAGCGATTCAAAGCCTTTTCTGCTTTACGGTAAAATTGAGGTATCTCTACTGTTTTTCCATCAGAATCAGCATAGAAATATTTAAGTCCTACATCAATCCCTGTGCAGTGTTTTGTTGGCTCTAATGGCTTTCTATACTCCCTAATATCTAAATTGATACAAAATTGAACATAGTATCCATCAGCACGACGTACTAATCTAACTCGTTTAATTTGGTCAATGGGGTAAAAGTTCAAATCCCTTGTTCCTTTCAATTTAATCGTTCCAATACCTTTTTTGTCAGTAAAAGTTATCTTCTTTTTATCATCAGACAACTTCCAGCCCGACTGCTTATATTCAACAGAACGATTATTTTTTTGAAACTTAGGATAACCCTTTTTACCCTTAACCTTTTTCTTACAATTGTCATAGAAACGGCTAATAGCAGCCCATGCCCTTTCAGCAGATGCCTGTCTTGCTGTTGAGTTTAACTCTTTAGCAAAGATATATTCTTTAGCCAAGACTGCACAATATTTATTGAGAGCATATTTATCAATCTTATCCTCTTGACTAGCATCCATCCAAAGTCTCAATGCTTTGTTTCGGATGAATTGTACAGTTTTAATAGCTTCATCGATGGCATTCTGCTGGTATTGTTGAGCTATTGCTTTCATTTCTAAGACAATCATAGCTTATCGACCTTGACCAACTATATTGTTATGCCAACCATTTTGGCACAAGATGTCAAATATGTATAGATGCTACGCAGTTAATATATTTGTCCGATTTTCATCCCTTCGATGAAATCGAGGGTCGAGGGTCCGACATTTTAGGATAAAGGGTTCAAGGAAAGGTTATTTACGGATACGATTTTGATTTTTATATGATGAGATGAAAAATAGCAAAGATTCTGATATCAATCCCACCGTTAACTACCAGGGCAGCAAAAGATTAATTACAAAATGAACAAAATTTGTTACAATAATTTACAAAAGGATATATTTTACTGAGCTTAACAATTATCTTTATGTCTCAATCAACCCTTGGCCCAGATACCCCTACGGCTGACACCATCACTATCGATGTACAACCCCGTCACATTCCCCGGGGACACAGCGAAGACTTGGGGCCTATTAATGATATGTCTCCCGAAAGTTGGCAGTATAGTCCCGAAACCATCAACGACTACTATCGCAAACGTCTTCTCCAGGTGATTCGTCGTCTCATCAATGTCTTCCTGTTATTTGCTAGTTTCGCATTGGGCTTATGGTGGGATAAGATTAGAGGGAAAAACCCCAAAGAAGAAAGAAAACGGGCGATTCATCTACGGGAAATGCTCACAGAGTTGGGACCAACTTATATTAAAGTGGGACAAGCTTTATCCACGAGACCAGATTTAGTTCCTCCTGTTTATTTAGATGAATTAACTACATTACAAGATCAATTACCTTCTTTTCCCAATGAAGTTGCTTATAGTTTTATTGAAGAGGAATTAGGTCAAAAGCCTCAAAACATTTATGCAGAATTATCAGATAAACCCATTGCTGCTGCTTCTTTGGGTCAAGTCTATAAGGGGAAATTAAAAACAGGGGAAAAAGTTGCCGTTAAAGTTCAGCGTCCCGATTTAATTAAACGAATTACTTTAGATATTTATATTTTGCGTAACCTCTCCACTTGGGCGCAAAAAACCTTTACTTTCCTTCGTTCAGATTTAGTCGCCATTACCGATGAGTTAGCGGGGCGTATTTTTGAAGAAATTAATTATATTCAAGAGGGAAAGAATGCAGAAGAATTTGCTAAATTTTATGGTCATTTATCAGAGATATATGTCCCTAAAATTTATTGGGAATACACGGGTAGAAGAGTCCTAACAATGGAGTGGGTTGAGGGTACCAAGTTAACTAATATTCAAGAAATTCAAGCACAAGGAATTGAAGCTACACACCTAGTAGAAGTTGGGGTAAACTGTTCCTTACGTCAACTATTGGAACATGGCTTTTTCCATGCTGATCCCCATCCAGGTAACTTATTGGCCATGAAAGATGGACGCTTAGCTTATCTCGATTTTGGCATGATGAGCCGAATAAAACCTTATCAGAGATATGGCTTAATCGAGGCAGTTGTCCATTTAGTAAATCGAGATTTTGATGCTTTGGCTTATGACTACGTTAAATTAGACTTTTTAAAACCTGAAACCGATTTAACCCCCATTGTTCCGGCATTAACAGAAGTATTTGGCAATGCTTTGGGTTCTAGTGTTGCGGAACTAAACTTTAAAAGTATTACGGATCAAATGTCGGAAATGATGTACGAATTTCCTTTTAAAGTTCCGGCTTATTATGCTTTAATTCTACGCTCAATGGTAACCTTAGAGGGAATTGCCATCGGCATTGATCCTGAATTCAAAGTTTTGAGTAAAGCCTATCCTTATGTAGCAAAACGGTTGCTAACCGATCCTTCTCCAGAATTACGGGCTTCTTTAAAAGATTTATTATTTAAAGAAGGAGGTTTTCGTTGGAATCGCTTAGAGAATTTGATGAGAAATGCTAAAGATTCCCAAGATTATGATATCGATAAAGTGGTGGATCAAGCGGCGGATTTTCTCTTCTCTGCAAGAGGAGAATTTATAAGAGAAAGGTTAGTCAATGAAATTACTAATGCTTTAGATATGTTTAGCCGTCGTACCTGGTTTAATATGTCTAGTATGGTACGAGAACAAGTGGGATTAGCTGTTCAAGAAACTCCTCAAGATTTACAGGGTAATAGTGAAAGTTTTGAACATTTGCAAAATATTTTGCAAATTCTTCAAAATACCCCTGGTTTTGACCCAATGAAGGTGGTTCCTTTAATCATGAAACTGTTAGGAAAACCCGAAACTCAACAAATGGGGCATAAAATTGCTGAAGGATTAGTACAGAAATTAGTTACCCGTTTAGTTCGCAATTTACTTCTGGAAATTGATCGACCATCAGATAATAATTTGGGGACGATTAACACCCAGAAATCTCTCCCTGCCGCTTAAGATTAATTTTTGAAAGCGATCGCTAATAATAACTATTATCACTTTCCGTAGGGGTCAACGCTGAGCGCAGTCGAAGCGTTGACCCCTATAATATATAGAGTTTGTTATAGTCAAGACATATAACTCTGCCATGAACAAGCAAACTCCTTGAGTAAATATTTATGGTACTTTTTTCAGTTATTAATTAGGGTAAAAATCGGTCTAAAGCTGACTTTAACTCTTGTAATTCCTCTTCAATATTTCCTTCTTGAGCAGCACGGGCAACACACTCATTCAAATGTTCGTCTAAAATAAGACGGGACACCCTATCAATGGCTCCTCTAACCGCAGCTAATTGGATTAAAACTTCGGGACAGGGGCGACTCTCCGAAACCATTGTTTTGACCCCTCTAATATGTCCCTCTATGCGAGAAAGACGGTTAATAATCTGCTTTAAAGACGTTTCACTGTGAACATGATTGTGACCATGATCATGGTGGTGTTCAGATGTAGCTTTTACCTTACTTTGAGTCAATGGTTTACATTCAACCTCGATTTTTACAAAAACAATCCTTAGACGCTATTTAACTAGGCTTTCTAGATCAAAAAACCAAATGATCCCATTATGACACAATTGAAAATTTAATTGATCAAGTCATCAAGGCTCATGGTTTCGTAACGTTCAAAAGGTTGGCGAATCCAAGGATTATCTGCTAGATATTCCACATGATAATCCGGTTGAAACTGGGAACAACTTTTATACCAGATAACAGCAGTCCTAAGTTCTTCAATCGGGGAAGCATAATCTTTTAACCATCGACTTACTGTCTGTAAGCTAACCCCAGAATCAACCAGATCATCCACCAATAAAATACGATCTCCTAACTTATCATTCCTCATAGCTAAATGTTGACCAATTTTTATTTCTTCGCGAGAACGTTTATCTTCTCCCCCGTAGGATGCAGCGGCCACGATCGCTAAAGGAAGATCATAAAGACGACTGAGAATATCTCCCACCCGTAAACCCCCTTTAGCAATACAAACAATTTGGTTAAATTGCCATTGAGATTGATAAATTTTTACCGCTAAAGTCTCAATATGACGATGATAATCTTCCCAGGAAACGGATAAATCTACCATAAAATTACCCATTAACAATTATTAATTGTTAATTGTACATCGTCTTAGGTTGGGGTACTTCACTCTGAAAGCATGGGGTTCTTTAACTGAGACACAGGCAAGGCCGCTTGAGCGTTATTAGCGGGAAGTTCACCCCGAAGTTGACCGATTAAACTAGCCATTTCTAGGGCATTTAAGGCATAATTCCAGCCCAAATTACTCTTAATACCAGCCCTTTCTAACGCTTGCTGCATGGTATCTGTGGTTAAAATGCCGAACACCACTGGGGTTCCTGTCTGAAAAGCAGCTGCTGCCACCCCTTTAGCCACTTCTGCCGCGACGTAGTCAAAATGAGGGGTGTTACCGCGAATAATTGCCCCCAAACAGATAATAGCGTCATAATTTCCCGATAAGGCTAATTGACGGGACACTAAAGGAACTTCAAAACTACCAGGAACCCACACATAGTCCACTTGGGTTCCGTGGGGGTTAACATCAATTCCGTGACGCTTTAAACAGTCTTGGCACCCTGATAAAAGTTTGTCCGTCACTAGATCATTAAAACGACCAATAACTATGGCAAAACGCAAAGCAGACGAATCTTGGGCAAAGGTTCCCTCAAAAATGGTCATAATCTCACTTTATAATTTTTTTACTTCGTTGATCACCAATAGAGAAAGCTGCTTTCCCTCTAGCTGGTGGTTATTTATTCTTCTGTCTACGATAAGCGTTAATCCCTTGCTTGAACCGTAGCTTAATTAACTTATAATTAATTAATTCTCTGGACAACTTTTCCTGACAACAAGAAAAACCCCAAAGTTTCATTTTTGTCGCTCCTCTGGCCTTTTAGGTAGAGATAATCATCCTTTGTACTTTATTCAACTGTTAGTTATTCAACCATTATGTTAACGAGCAAAAAACTTCAGTATTTATTAAATAACCTTTCCAATATTCCCTCTCTTCCCAATCATTCTGCCCTAGAAAGAGAGGTTAAAGGAATCTCGACCAACTCCCATTCTTGTCAACTTGGAGATATATTTATCGGTATGCCAGGAACTCGTGTGGATGGGGGTGAGTTTTGGCAAAGTGCTATGGAAGTGGGGGCAGTTGCTGCTATTATTAGTCCCCAAGCTGCCCAGAAGTTTCCCCCTAAAGATGATGATTGTGTCATTATTGTGGAGGATATTATTACTGTTGCTGCCCAAATAGCCGCCGCTTTTTATGACTATCCGGCCCAACAATTAAAAATGGTTGGTATAACAGGAACCAATGGCAAAACAACAACTACCCATTTAGTTGAATATTTCTTGAACCAATGTCAAAAACCCACTGCTTTAATTGGGACATTATATACTCGTTGGCCAGGGTTTGAGCGAACTGCTGTACATACCACACCCTTTGCCCCTGAGTTACAGGAACAACTGGCCGAAGCAGTGGCAGCTAATAATGAATATTGTGTGATGGAAGTTAGTTCCCACGCTTTAGTCCAAGGGCGAGTTAAACAAT
This sequence comes from Crocosphaera watsonii WH 8501, assembly GCF_000167195.1. Classification (GTDB taxonomy): domain Bacteria; phylum Cyanobacteriota; class Cyanobacteriia; order Cyanobacteriales; family Microcystaceae; genus Crocosphaera; species Crocosphaera watsonii. The sequence goes on from NZ_AADV02000015.1 coordinate 9,750, forward strand.
GTCCTTTTCAAGTTAGTGTCTTTACTAATTTGACGCAAGATCATCTTGACTTTCATAAAGATATGGAAGATTATTTTGCAGCAAAACGGCTTTTATTTACCCCAGATTATTTACAAGAAAAAGCCATTGTTAACTTAGATGATCCCTACGGTAAACGATTAATTGATAGTTTCCAGACTGAGCAAGTTTGGACCTATAGTGTTGAGGATACAAAGGCTGATTTTTATACCAGTAATTTAACCTATCAAGCTAACGGAGTTACCGGAACATTAACCACCCCATTCGGTAACATCGAATTTACTTCTCCTTTAGTGGGACAATTTAATTTATCCAATGTTTTAGCAGCGGTAGCAACGGTTTTGTATCTTGGTTTAGATGTAAGAGAAGTTGTAGAAAAATTACCGCACTTTTTGGGGGTTCCAGGCAGAATGGAACGGGTACAAATTAACGATAAACAAGATATTAGTGTGATTGTTGATTATGCCCACACTCCCGATAGTTTAGAAAACTTACTGAAAGCTGCCCGTCCCTTTATTAAGGGTAAAATGATTTGTGTGTTTGGCTGTGGGGGGGATCGTGACCGCACAAAACGCCCTTTAATGGGTCAAGCATCGGCTCAATTAGCTGATGTTTCGGTGGTAACCTCTGATAACCCTAGAACGGAAGATCCTCAGCGAATTTTAGAGGATGTTTTAACAGGAATTCCTGAAACGATCGAACCTTTAGTTATTAGCGATCGCGCCAAAGCTATCAACACAGCAATTTTGCAGGCCAACCCTGGAGATGGGGTTTTAATTGCCGGAAAAGGTCACGAAGATTATCAAATTTTAGGCACAGAAAAGATCCATTTTGATGATCGAGAAGAAGCGAGAAAAGCTCTAGAAATCCGCCTAAAAGTTTAAACTAAAAGTTAATAATGGATAATTACTATTAATTAATTACCCATTATTAATTATTAATTGCTTCTACTCTGTCTCAGAATTTAACATACTCATAGCAATATCTAAACTAACTTTCATACGGTTTAAAGAAGCAGCTAACATTCCCATTTCATCGTTATAAGGATGGGCGAATTCTTTACTTAAATCTCCCGTACTAATACGCTGTGCCAACTGTTCCATTTTCTTTAAAGGAGTGGTTACGGAGAATCTCAAGAAAAAGTTAATTAAAATAATCGCTAAAGCTAAACAAACTATTAAAATACTAGTAACAGAAACTTGTAGTTTTTTCGCACTTTCAAACACAGCATCAGCAGGAACCAAAATCATTTGCGCTCCAACGATTTCGTGTAGTTTCCAATTGAAGCCATTTTCTCTACCATAGGTTGTTAATAAGCTTTTAGGGGCAACATCTGGGGTACTATGACAGCGCAAACAACTTTCTTTTGAAACTTCTAAAGGACGAGCAATGTAGAAAATATCACCACTATTGAAAGAACGAAAGCCCGAAACTTGTTCTAGACTTTCATCATTACGAAACTTCTCAACAATTTTTGCTTCAAATTCATCAGCTTTGTCTCGTAAATTAGTAGGGTTCAAGGTTGCTTCTTTATAGAAAAAGTCTTTATAACCTCCTTGTTCCCGAAAATACTCAAACACTTCCCTAGCAGAATAAGCTGGAACGGTTTGGGGTAAAAATTGATAATCTGTTTCCAATCTAGACGCTAATTCAGGGTTCACTCTGGTGCTAGTATAATTACGAACAGCACTCATGGTTTCCATAAGAACTAAGGCTTTATCCGTGACGACTCCTTCCGCGTTGTGAGAGAGGATCAAAGATAAAACCCCACCACTTAGAAAAACAGTAATCACAGCAATAACGGTCAATAAAACATTTAATTTGGTGGCAATTTTAAGATTCTTGAGCAGATGATTGTCTTTAAACATAGTTTTAGTCTGAGAAGCATAAAAAAAGACGATAATATATCGATAAACTAACCAATCATGGCCAAAGACTTTGAGCCAAAACCCTAGAAATGGAGGAAATTGGAGAACCCATTATCAACAAATATTAAGAATATTGCTGAAAATGGAGTTATAATCTCCTCTGAGGTTAGTTCAAGGCTTATCATGATAGTAGTATGCCCAGAAAATTACTAAAACTTTCATAGTTACTTGGAGCAGACCAAAAAAATAAAAAGAATGTTGTTACCTTAAGTTTTGTTGATTACCTATGAAATTTCGTTATTTATACTTAGTCTTCATTGTTTTTACCTTGTTTGGTTGTCAGTCACGACAACAGTTTCCCTCTCGTATCACTTTAGGTGTAGTTAGCTTTGGAGAAGATGAAAAATTAGAAGAAAAATACAGAGAATTGAAAGAATATCTCGAAACAGAACTTAATAGTATCGTAGAATTAGAACCTGCCTATAACGAACGTCAGGCCCTTTCTCAAATTAATGACAAAGGTTGGGATCTAGTGCAGCTTGGCGAAAGTAATCCACCAGATTTTTACAGAAACTTTCGTGACTAGCCACGACAATGTGTTTCAATGAAACTAACGGAAGAATCTCGAAGTTGATGTCCATGATAAAAGCATTGCCAATTAACCTCTCCAACCTACAGAAAACAGTACTCCAACAAATAGTGAGAGGGACAACAAACCCCTATCGCCTTGTTAGACGAGCCAAGCTAATCTTAGCCGCAGCATCAGGAGAGAGCAATAGTTCGATTAGTCGAAGATTAGAATTAGACCGAGTACAAGTGCGTCAGTGGCGATCGCGATGGTTTGAGGAGAGAGAAAAACTGAGTGCCGCCGAAGAACAACAGGTAACGGAGAAAGCATTAATGGTCTTGATCAAAGGAATTTTAAGCGATCGCCCAAGACCTGGAACAACAAAATCCTTTACGGTCGAACAAGTAGTCCAGATTGTAGCGATCGCTTGTGAAGAATGTGAAAAATCAGACAGACCAGTGAGCCATTGGACACCTTCAGAGTTGGCGGATGAAGCCATAAAAAGAGGAATTGTCGAAAAGATTTCCCCCCGTAGTGTGGGGCGTTTTTTAAAAAGAAGCGACATTACAACCACATCTCGTTCGTTACTGGTTAAATGCCAAAATTGATGATCCCTTAAAATTTAAAAAGCAAGTCAAATATATCTGTGAACTTCATCAAGAAGCTAAAACTTTGTTAGAACAAGGAATTCATTTAATTAGTACAGATGAAATGACAGGAATTCAAGCTCTTGAGAGATTATTTCCGAACAAAAGAATCAAGCCTAAACAAGTAGAAAAAATCGAATTTGAATATGAAAGACACGGAACTTTAAGCTTGATTGCGAACTGGGATGTGGCAAGAGGAAAAGTTGTTAGTCCCTCTATTGGACCGACAAGAACAGAACAAGATTTTTCTGAACATATCCAGAGAACGATTAAGATTGATGAAAAAGCAGAATGGATTTTTATTGTAGATAAACTCAACACTCATAAATCGGAAAGCTTAGTCAAATTAGTAGCAGAAAGCTGTGGAATTACTATTGATTTGGGGAGAAAAGGAAAGGAGGGGATTTTGCAATCTATGGACAGCAGAGCAGATTTTTTATCAGATGAATCTCATCGAATTCGCTTTGTTTATATTCCCAAACATACATCGTGGCTTAATCAAATTGAGTGTTGGTTTTAGATCTTAGTCAGGCGTTTACTCAAAAGAATTACTGTCCGTTCAACTGAAGAACTATCCCAAAAAATTCTCAATTTTATTGATTACTTTAATCAACATTTTGCTAAGCCGTTCGTTTGGAAATTTAAGGGCTTTAAAGATCATAAGTGACTGGTGGATTATTTTTGCTAAGCTGCACTAGTTAGAGCTATCGCCGATGAACAGTTGGCGAACAATGTCTTCATGATTGAGTGGCTAGTGCAGCTTGGCGAAAGTAATCCACCAGATTTTTACAGAAACTTTCGTGACCAGCCACGACAATGTGTTTCAATGAAACTAACGGAAGAATCTCGAAGTTGATGTCCATGATAAAAGCATTGCCAATTAACCTCTCCAACCTACAGAAAACAGTACTCCAACAAATAGTGAGAGGGACAACAAACCCCTATCGCCTTGTTAGACGAGCCAAGCTAATCTTAGCCGCAGCATCAGGAGAGAGCAATAGTTCGATTAGTCGAAGATTAGAATTAGACCGAGTACAAGTGCGTCAGTGGCGATCGCGATGGTTTGAGGAGAGAGAAAAACTGAGTGCAGCCGAAGAACAACAGGTAACGGAGAAAGCATTAATGGTCTTGATCAAAGGAATTTTAAGCGATCGCCCAAGACCTGGAACAACAAAATCCTTTACGGTCGAACAAGTAGTCCAGATTGTAGCGATCGCTTGTGAAGAATGTGAAAAATCAGACAGACCAGTGAGCCATTGGACACCTTCAGAGTTGGCGGATGAAGCCATAAAAAGAGGAATTGTCGAAAAGATTTCCCCCCGTAGTGTGGGGCGTTTTTTAAAAAGAAGCGACATTACAACCACATCTCGTTCGTTACTGGTTAAATGCCAAAATTGATGATCCCTTAAAATTTAAAAAGCAAGTCAAATATATCTGTGAACTTCATCAAGAAGCTAAAACTTTGTTAGAACAAGGAATTCATTTAATTAGTACAGATGAAATGACAGGGATTCAAGCTCTTGAGAGATTATTTCCGAACAAAAGAATCAAGCCTAAACAAGTAGAAAAAATCGAATTTGAATATGAAAGACACGGAACTTTAAGCTTGATTGCGAACTGGGATGTGGCAAGAGGAAAAGTTGTTAGTCCCTCTATTGGACCGACAAGAACAGAACAAGATTTTTCTGAACATATCCAGAGAACGATTAAGATTGATGAAAAAGCAGAATGGATTTTTATTGTAGATCAACTCAACACTCATAAATCGGAAAGCTTAGTCAAATTAGTAGCAGAAAGCTGTGGAATTACTATTGATTTGGGGAGAAAAGGAAAGGAGGGGATTTTGCAATCTATGGACAGCAGAGCAGATTTTTTATCAGATGAATCTCATCGAATTCGCTTTGTTTATATTCCCAAATATACATCGTGGCTTAATCAAATTGAGTGTTGGTTTTCGATCTTAGTCAGGCGTTTACTCAAAAGAATTACTGTCCGTTCAACTGAAGAACTATCCCAAAAAATTCTCAATTTTATTGATTACTTTAATCAACATTTTGCTAAGCCGTTCGTTTGGAAATTTAAGGGCTTTAAAGATCATAAGTGACTGGTAGATTATTTTTGCTAAGCTGCACTAGGGCGTGTGTCTACCTTCCTCGATATTTACATCGAAAGAGACTTAAAATTAGGTGTGATCAGCGAAGCCGAAGTGCAAGAATTAATCGATCAATTCGTGATGAAACTGCGGATGGTTCGCTTTTTACGCGCCCCGGAATATAACCAGTTATTTGCTGCTGATCCGGTTTGGATCACCGAAACCCTTGGAGGTATGGGAGTAGATGGCCGTCCCCTGGTTACTAAAAATAGTTTCCGTTTCCTTCATACCCTCTACAACTTAGGCCCTTCCCCTGAACCAAATTTAACCATTCTTTGGTCAGAAAAATTACCCACTGCCTTTAAACAATACTGCGCCAAGGTTTCCATCGATACCAGTTCCATTCAATACGAAAACGACGATTTAATGCGCCCAGAATTTGGGGATGATTATGGTATTGCTTGCTGTGTATCTGCCATGAAAATTGGTAAACAAATGCAGTTCTTTGGGGCCAGGGTTAATCTTGCAAAAGCCTTACTCTACGCCATTAATGGGGGTAAAGACGAAAAATCAGGGGAACAAGTCGCCCCACCCTATGCACCTATAACCGATGATTATCTCGATTATGAAGCGGTTAGTGCAAAGTTTGACCTGTTGATGGCTTGGTTGGCTAAACTTTATGTTAATACCCTCAATGTCATCCACTATATGCACGATAAATACTGCTACGAAGCGGTAGAAATGGCCTTGCACGATCGCGATGTTTATCGGACAATGGCCTGCGGTATTGCAGGTTTATCCTTGGTTGGGGACGCTTTAGCTGCCATTAAATATGGAAAAGTTAAAGTGATTCGCAACGAAGAAGGATTACCCGAATTTCTCACAAAATCTGCGATCGCCAAACACAGAAGCCTTACAGGAAGTGGGTTTGAACAGAGCGGTCGCAGATTTCCCCAACCAACAGTCTGTTGTCAGATTTTAAGTTAAAATCAACCCGAATTAGACAAAGATGAAAAGATAAATCAATCACTCATTTTTCCAAAAAAATTATTAATAAAATCTCTAATAGTACTAGATTGTTAGAATAAAATATGCTATAATTTAATTATTAAAGCAATTTACCTTAAACTGATTTAATGAGTCCCAGTCATCCCCGAACCCCTCGTCAAGTAATCAACTTTAGTAAACAGAAAGGAAAAGAAATAATCGCTAATTTTGATGGGGACTAATCACTTCAGATGCGGGGATTGTCTGGATAGCTGAGTTGGATAAAAAACTGGGAATTACCGAGAAGTTTGGTAACTGTTTTCAAGATCATCGTCATCAATCTTATGTAGATCATTCCGTTCATGAGTTATTAGCACAAAGGCTTTATGGAATTATTTTAGGCTATGAAGATGTCAATGACCATGATAAATTAAGTCACGATCCTGCCCTTAAGATCGCTTTAGAAAAGCTTAATGAACTTGAAGATAAAAAGGGATGGTTAGCTGGAAAAAGTACAATTAATAGATTGGAATATTGTCCTGAGACTATTCTCGACCAAAAAACGAGTCGTTATCATAAAATAGAACCCAACTTTGAAGCCATTGAAAAATCTTTTGTCGAATTTTGTTTAGAGTCTTATAAAAAACCTCCCTTAAGTATTATATTAGATATGGATGTCACGGATGACCAAGTACATAGTAATCAAGAAGGGGCATTTTTTAATAGTTATTATCACGGAGTATGTTATGCTCCTTTATATATTTTCTGTGGGCATCATTTATTAGTGGCTAAACTTCGTTCATCTAATGTAGATCCAGCCGATGGAGCCTTAGACGAATTACAAAGAATTATCGGACTAATTAGAGAAAAATGGTCAGAGACTCATATCCTAGTTAGGGGTGATAGTGCCTATGCCCGTGAAGAAATCTTCTATTTTTGTGAAAATCAGCCTTTAGTTGATTATGTTATAGCTATGGGAACAAATGGCGTTCTTAAGTTACGAGCGGATGATGTAATTGAAAAAGCCAAACATGAATATGAAAAAAAACTAGCTCCAATAACTGAATTAATGGATAGTTTATTTCAGAAAAAAGAAGATTTAGAAGAAGTTAAAAAATTAGTACCAATTTCTACTTGGTATCGCTCTATTCGTTATAAAACAGAAAAGTCATGGAGTTGTCAAAGAAGAGTAGTGACAAAAGTTTGTTATGGAAGTGATGGCTTAAAAATGCGCCATGTGGTGACATCTTTGCCCGCTTCAAAAATTCCACCCTCAAAACTTTATACAAAAAAATACTGTCCGAGAGGCGAGATGGAAAATCGGATTAAAGAACAACAATTAGACTTGTTAGCTGATAGAACTTCAACTCAAACATTTCAAAGTAATAAACTAAGATTATGGATACATTCCTGGGCTTATGTTCTCATAAATGCTTTTCGTCAACACTGTTTAAAAAAAACTTCATTGGCTAAAGCAACTGTGGGAAGAATACGTCTAAATCTTCTTAAGTTGGGAGCCAGAATAAAGATTAGTTGTAGAAGAATTATTATCGCTATAGCTAGTGCTTGTCCTTATCAAGATATTTTGTCTATTGCTAACAAAAGAATTAAAACTATTCCTAATACTGGATAAGTAGAATAAGTTGTTTTTTAAAAAAGATATCTATCATAAGTTGTTGACTGACTGATACTTTCATTTAGTCTTATTTATCGTGGAGAAAATCAAAAGTTAATATAATTATTCCCTCTTAAACTCAATTTTTGGATAATCAAAGTCAATTTTTTTATTCATCTATATTCAAAATTTCTATTAGTCCTAAAAATTATCATTTTTCATCTCTGGATTGGGCTTTCAAATTAATTTGTGAGAAATCCGGGAATTGACCGAACCCAATGGAAAGATAAAAATGTTTTCATGGTTGCTGTTATCTGGAAAAAGCTGGCTTTACCCATCTATTGGACACTTTTAGGGAAAAGAGGAGCCAGCAGATTATCTGAACAACAGGCATTAATTCAACCTGTTCTTTGTCTTCTAAAAAACTATGAGTTAGTCATTCTTGGAGACCGAGAATTCCACAGTGTTAAATTAGCTTATTGGTTGAAACAAAAAAGTAAAAAACAAAAGTTATTCTTCGCTTTTCGTCAGAAACAAGGTACAAACCAGAAAAAAGATGATGAAGATTATCAAACTTTTTCGCAGTTAGGAATGAAACCTGGGATGAAGATGTTTTTAACTGGGGTTTCAGTCACTAAAAATAAAGGGTTTGGAAACTTTAATGTGGGAGCATATTGGAAAAGAAAATACAAGGGCAAACAGGAAAAGAGCCTTGGTTTATTCTTACCAACTTAGACAGTTTATCAGAGGTCTTGAAAGTCTATCGAGCCAGGGCAGGTATTGAAGCTATGTTCAAGGATTGTAAGACAGGGGGTTATAATTTGGAGGGAAGTAAAGCCAATAATAAACGACTAAATTCCTTGATTTTATTAATAGCGATCGCTTACACTGCTACTTCTTTAAAAGGCAAAACATTTCGACAAACCAATCAAGGAAAATATATTGCTAGTCTAACTGAAAAATCAAGACGTGACCGAAGACATAGTAATTTTTGGATAGGACTTTATGGCTCTCTTTAGATTCACGCTTGGGAATTTTGCTCTGATTTTATTTCAATTATGATGAGCAATAATCCCCAGAAACTCAACAATTATAAAAAAGGGTTACAAGCCATGTCCATAATAGATAAGACGGCTTAATTCCCCTATTTTATCTTAACATAAAATAACCAGTGGAAGATGATTTATTTTAGATGTAACTATCCAAAATAAACCAATTTTTATTATTTAATAAAAACTAATATTGCCCAAGGGGTTGATTTTGAGCATCAACCCTGTGGGGGGGAGGAGGGTTACACCGTCCTCCCCCCCACACACACGGCAAGAATGATTATCATTATTGTTTATTCTCAATAAGCCCTCTAGTTTTTGACAATTTATAGAGCGATCGCCACGGCTGAAACCCTCTTTCAATCAGGGTTTTAACGGGCTTGTCACCCCGTGAGGTTTAACAGTGTTAAACCCCTACAAGAATGTATTCGTAGGGACATAATACTATTATGTCCTGCCCAATAGATAATTCAATTGGAACTTTAATTGTTCATGTATTTGATTCAGGGTTTATAATATTCATGGCTTAAAAATGGGACAGCTATCAATTCCCCGATAGCCTCTCCTATAGTAACTTTTAATCCTTCTCCTCCTGCTTTTGTTCTAACATAAGCTAGGCCAATATATTCATCTTCTATTTGTATAGAACTGGTTAAAATCCCAACTTTCTTATCATCTAGTGTAACTGTATTTCCTGCTTTGACTTCTTGATTTAATTTCACACCCCAGAGACGTTGTTTAACCCCTTGATAAGTGTTTAATCTAGCGATGGTTTCTTGTCCAATGTAACAACCTTTATCAAAGGAAATAGTTGACCATAAACCAGTTTCTAAGGGGTTATAATTTTCTGTTAATTCTTGATCTGGATAAGGCCGTCCCTGTTTAATTCTTAGTTGTTCCCAGACGCGATCGCCTACGGGAATTATTCCTAAATTAGTTAATGTTTCCCAAACTGTCTTAGCTTGATTTTCTGGAAAAATTAATGTGTAACCAGGCAGCTTTAAACCAGTCCCTTCACCAATAAGAACTTTCTCATCATTAATTGTTACAAATTTATGGTTATTGGGGGATAATTCAGTTATAGCATTATTAGCTATATCCCCTTGATTTAACTTGGTAGTAGCTTCAGAACCGATAATGGTAAAAATTGCATTTTTATCAGAAATATCCTTAATTCCTACCTTATCCATCGGGAAAATATAACGATCCATCCACTCATATAAAAATTGCTGACGGTTGGGAGAAACTAATAAAAAAATGCTATCTTCTGTAACATAAGCGGTTACTAAATCTAGGGTTCTTCCTGTAGAATTGACAAAAACAGTATCAGATAATTGTCCAGGTTGCAGACTATTAATATTATTGGTAGTTTGATTATGGAGAAACCTTAAGCGATCGCTTCCAGTTAATTGTAATAGTCCCCAATGACTGCGATCGCAAATTACCACGTCATTATCAGCACTATTAAAACCTTGACTATCATTGCCAAAACTTTCAATAATGCTTTCGTCTTCTGTTAAGATAGCACCGGATTTTTTTTGTAATTCTCTTAATTCTTGTAACATAATTTTTCTTGAAGTTACTATTTCAAATTTTAGGGAAGTTATTGATGATAGTTTGGATAGTTTGTTGTGTTTTTATTTCTAGTTGCTGCCAATTAATTTCATTATCTCCGTTAAAAAGATTTTCATCAATTTCTACCATTATACTAGCTTGAGATGAGTTGTTTGAAGAAAATTGATAATCTGTAAAACAAACTTGAAAACAAATCTCCCAAATACTTATACTAACTGAATTATTCTCTTTAGTTAAGATTAACTGATAACCAGGAAAGGGTTCTTGAATGTCTTCATAAGTAGCCACTAAATTTGTTTTTTCTAGTTCTTTACGAAGGTTATCCATAACCCGAATAAAAGCAGGTTGCATTAGTATATCGGCTTTTTCCCAGTCTATAGTATTCTTAAAAGTTGGCTTCATTAATTAATCACTAATAAGGGACAATTGATGATTATTTGCTAGGGTTAAATTCGGTCTATCTTCTAGGTTACAATAAGCACGACTGAAGCTTAAAGGTGCTTCTAAGGCGTGTTTCTCTAGAAAGGTATGGTCACTCATAATTCTATCAGTTTTTCCGTCATAAACTACTTTTCCTTTACTTAATATAATAGTTCTCTCACATAGTTCCCAAGCGAGATCAAGATCGTGGGTTGCTACTAAGAGAGTTAAAGGTAATTTATGTAGTAAATTAATCAGTTGACGACGGGAACGAGGATCTAGTTGTGCCGAGGGTTCATCTAACACTAATACTTGGGGGTTCATGGCCAAAACACCTGCGATCGCTACTCGTTTTTTTTCTCCCCCTGAAAGGTTATCTGGGTTACGATCACCATAGAGATGTGGCTCAATATTAACCGCTTCCATTGCTTCAATTACTGTTAATTTTAATTCATTTCCTTTTATTCCTTTATTCATCGGACCAAAGGCGACATCTTCCCAAACTGTGGGCATAAATAATTGATTATCAGGGTTTTGAAATACTACACCCACAAAGTTACGAATATGAACTAAATTTTTATCATTAATTGTCCATTCTCCTATGCTTACTTCTCCAGTTTGAGGTAAGAAAATACCGTTTAAATGAAATTGTAAGGTAGATTTTCCCGAACCATTTGCACCAATTAAGGCAACTTTTTCATTAGCTTTAATTGATAAATTAATATTATCAAGGGCTAAGTTCCCATCAGGATAACGATGACTAAGATTTTTGATGTATACTGGATTATGGTGCATAATTAAATAGTAACAAATTCCCTCACTTAAATTTAGGATAACTTAACTAGAAGCACTGGTATAAAATCTTAAGGCAAATTGCCAAAAGCAGTGAGAAACTATCAACAAAACTATAGCTAATAACCCTGAAAACAACAGCCATGTTCCTTGATTTCTTCCCAGTAAGGTTTCAGCCGGAACTGTTGTCAAGAAGGTAACAGGAACCACTAAGGTAAAGAATATTCGATAGGCAGCAGGATAAGCAGAAATGGGATATCTTCCTGCTTCTAATAGCCCCCTTAATACTTCTGTTACATTGTAAATTTTGACAAACCAAATACTGGTAGCCCCCAACATAAACCAAATGCTATACAAACTAATGGTAGCACACACCACTGTTATTAAACTTAAGAAATAATTAGGAATATTTAAGTTTAGTTGAAAACAGGCATAAATGATAATAAATAAACCAAAAAGAATATCAGAAAAGCCCCAAGGAGAGAGAATTCTGAGGGATAACCAATACTGACTATTAATGGGTTTTAGTAGAATAAAATCGAGGGTTCCTTGTTGTACTTGTTCGACGATACGATTCAAATTAGGTACTAATAATGTAGCAGAAATTCCCTGTAATAAGGTAAACATTCCCAAAACAATTAAAGATTCATTCCAACTCCATCCAGGAAAAGTATAGTTGGTACGATAAAATAAAGATAAAGTAAAGATACTCCCTGTTAAACTGGTTAAACTACTAAAGACAGCAATTAAAAAATTTAAGCGATATTCTAATTCTGCTGCGATCGCAGTTGACCAAAATAACTTTAAAACTTTCAAATAAACGATAATTTTTTTCATGTTGAAACTTTAAGGCATCCATTCTATAATTATACTAAACTGACTATCTTTTTTCACCCGTGAATTTTGCTTTTCAATTTCTGTTGCTAGGCGAATTTGTTTAGTAATAGCATAGCCAAAAGAAACATTAGTCACCCCTACTTCATCATCATCACCAGGAGAAATAAAGGTTTGAGAAAAAGACAAATCAGCAGTACCAGATCGAGATAAAGGAAAGATTATTTTCCCTCCAATATTAACCCCATCTTCTGAATAATTATTGGTACTGATAGAACGATAACCAACCACAGGGGCAACATTAACATAATAACCTAAAGGTAATACATAATATTGTAAATTAACCCCTCCTGCGTCCCGTTTACCAAAAGAAGTTTCATAGTCTCCACTAATAGTTAAACCAGTGCGACCAATAAAAATATCATTGACAGAAATATTAATACCTCCATCGTGTTGAGTAGAGGGAAATTCTGCATATCCTATGCCTATTCTAGTACGAAAACTAGGATCATGATTAATCTCTTCTAAAACGTTAGGCACCTTTTTCATCCATCGTTGTAAAACCGGACTATTATTAATAATTTCTGGGGGCAGATCCAGGGGATTTTCGGAACTAGAATCAGTTGTTTGACTGTAAACAGGAACAGCTATTTTAGAAAATGCTGTCAATATTATTACACAAGAAAAAGCCTTAAGTTTTAACTTATTTTTCTGAAAAAACATATTGAAAATAAAGTTTAGAGAAAGGGTTGAACAATGGGACTTAAATTAACACAAAAGTCACCAACAGGTTGTAAGATAGCTTGACGACCTGTACCCTCACTATAAGATAATTGAATCTGTAAATAATTTAAAGGAAGATAAGATAATTTTTCTGGCCATTCAATAGCGGTAATACCCGGTAATGCTTCTCCTTCTTCCCAATATTGTTCTAAATATAATTCTGCCACAGCTTCCGGTTCGAGACGATACAAATCTAAATGATACAGGGGTAAACGGCCTTGATGATACTCATTGATCAGGGTAAACGTAGGACTAACAATGGCATCAGTAATACCCAAACCTTCTCCTATGCCTTGTACTAAGGTAGTTTTCCCAGCACCTAAGTCCCCTTTAAGCAACAAAACAGACCTTTCAGGTAAATTTTGACCTAATTTCTGTCCAAGGGCTTTTGTAGCCTCAAAATTGGCTAACATTAAAACATTAGAGAGAGTCATCATCTTTATTACCAACGTGAGTTCGATGTTAGGAGTTCGGAGTTCGGAGTTATGATTTTTTTAACGGGAGAATAAGGGTTTGATACTTCTCATTTGAGTCAGCTTTCTAGAAACTTCTTTATATCGAACTCAGGTTGCCACGAATCAAAAAATAGTTATTCAAATCAGTGGTATTGATAAACAATGTTGGTCACTTATGTATGTAGTGACATAACCAATACGACTGATAAGCAACCAAAAATTTGACTTAAATCAGCCTCAAAAAAGGCTCTAATTTTGTTCTTCTTTTTCCATTTTTTCCCTAGCTTGTTCGACTCTTGCATCAGCAGTTTTCATAACTTCCTCAAGATTTTCAATTATTTCTCCTGGATGATTTTCTAAAATTTTAGTGGATAAAGCAATACGATTTTTATACTCATCAATGCTCAAAATCATTACTTTAATTTCTTGATTATATTTAAACACATGGTTTAAATCATCCACACGGGAACCACTCACTTGCGTGATATGTAATAGGCCAGAAACCCCTTCAAAATCGACAAAAATACCATAGGGTTGAATTCTGGCAACTTTTCCACTGACTAATTGACCAACTTCTAATTTATCGATTCTCGCTGCTGCGATCGCCCGACGTTGGGAGAGAACTAATTTATTAGTGGATTGATTAACTTCTAGGAAAGTTGCGGTTAATAATTGTCCCACTAAACCGTTTAAATCTTCTTTTTCCATGAGATGCGATCGCGGAATAAACCCTTGTAACCCTTCTACTTCACCAACTACACCCCCTTTATTGGTTCGAGTTACCCGCATTTGTACAGAATGACCCATTTCAGCTATTTCTTCCACATTTTCCCAAGCTTCTTTGAGTTGTAGTTGACGACGGGATAGTTTAACTTGTCCATCGGCGTTTTGTTCGCTGATAACAATAAATTCCTTTTCTTCATCAATGGGTAAAATTTCAGCTAAGTCGGGACGGGACTCTAAATCAACTTCATTGATGGGAACAAACCCGGCCGATTTACCGCCGATATCAACATAAGCTCCATCATCGGAGTGTTGTATCACTTTCCCCCGAACCACTTGGCCTTTTTCGCATTTATAATCGTAGTCATCAAGGGCTTGAGTAAAGTCATCCATAGAAAAGGAAATTTGAGAACCCTTGGGGGCAGCGGAGTCTGAAGTCATGATCGTTAAAGGTAGGTAAATACTCATAAGGACTCATAGTGTCGAGTCCATGATTAATTATAACCTGCAAAGTCTCTGGTAATGGTTGGAAAAATGAATCATTTCTCTTCTAGATTCAATTAACCCAATCTCCTTTTTCTCTGTTTCGTTAACTTCACCACAAAAAACGCTCTTTATCCTTTTAATCTGAATGGCAATTGCTCTTTTTAATTCCAATGTGGGAATTATAAGTAAGATAACCATGACCAATTTTGAGCCGATGTGGTTTTCGGATAGTTATTCGCAAAAAATTATGAAAATACTGAAGCAATCGCCACTACTTAAAGAACACTTTGATAGACAAATTGACCGAAAAGTGACAGCTAAACGTCAAGGGGTAAATGAGAGCTTGGGGGGTGGAGTTTTAGGAGCCTTTGGTGCAGGATTATTTCAGTTTGAACAAATGAAAAATCAAGTTAAAGGAACTATAGGAGAAAATTTAGTATCAATGTTGGCTATCTCTTTACCCGAAAATTGGTTTATGCTAAAAAATGCACTTATTCCAACTACTAAAGGGAAACTAACAGAAATTGATCTATTATTAATTAGAGAACCAGGTGTTTTCTTTATAGAAGTCAAAACTTGGAAAGGTTCATGGACTGCCTATAGAGATAATTGGAAGCGAAGAGAAAGGAATAAATGGATTCCTATCGAAAACAGTCCTACACAACAAAGTGTATATCATAAAAAAATGTTCCAGCAATGGCTTAATCATTCTTTATCAGGATTTAATAGCGACTTGGTAATGGCTCCAGTGGTTTTTCCGGTAGCAAAATGGCTAAAAGTAAGAGAATGCTCTGTTCCGGTTTGTCGTTGTCTAGCCGAACTTAGACAACTATTAACCCACAAAGAAAATAAGTTAAATTTACAACAAATACAGCAAATTGCCACACTAATTGTTGAACTAAAAATCCCTTTTTCTCCTATCCCAAAAAAGCCTTCAAAAAAACCTGCCCCTATTTTACACCAACGAAATTAGCTTACCGCCGAGAAGCCCCGCGCTGTACGAAGTCAGCGTCGGGATGAAAGGCGGGTCACGGACATCTCACGATGGCGAAGACGCTTCGCCATCCGTGTCCTCCACTTGAAACGCTATAAAATTATTTATGTCCTCAAGATAAACCATCTTGAGGACTGTTTCTATCTTATCGAAAAAGATTAGGGTTTAACGTGCGAGAATTAGAAGGACGTTGGTTAGAGTTAGTGGGAGTAGTAGGACTGGTTTCTAATTTTTCTCCGGTTCCCCCATCAGTCGCATCCAAGAAAGGACGTAAGTTAATACCGTTAGAACGAGGAGAAGAAGGTTGACCTATTTGTGGGATGGTTCCGTTGAGAATTTGGCCGAGGGGGTTGCCGATCCCACTACCCCCAGTAAAAGCGTTAACTCCTTGGGTGTATTGTCCGTCTTCTGCTGCTACTAGGGTTTGAAAGATTTGATCACGGGTAATTTCTGGATTTTTTCCGGGGGGAACCGTCAAGACGATGCGACAACGGGGATCAACTTCTGTGGTGACACAAATGGTATCGTAGTTATTTTCTTGACCAGTTCTTAATTCTAAGAGGCCATCGGGTCGATACATTTCTAAACGGCGACTGATTTCATTACAACGACGTTCTGCAGTCCAACCATCTCCCATATTACTAGGGATCGCCCAAGGATAGGGTTCCATCGACTGAGACTGAGGACGATACATGACCTTATATCTACCCTCATGATATTGACAGTCAAAACGAGTATCACTAGAACCGGTATTGACAGGAGGAGGTGGGGGAGTTGTCTGGGGGTTGGTATCGATAATGATATCGTCGGGGGTTTGTTGTGCTACGTTATAATCATAATCTTGAGGGTCTGGGGTTTGATAATTTCTATAGTCTCTAAGAAAGTCAAATAAGGGGTTAGCATTAACTGCAGAAGCAGAAACAAGAATTATTAGTCCTAAACCACATCCCGATGCTTTAATTAAGGTTTTCATCTGGTTGAATAGTTATTTGTTCATTGAATAATTATGATGACGATGTTGATCTACAACTGTTTCAACTTTAAGGGCAATAACCAGATGATGGATAAGTAAATATGACAGTTTTTTAAGTGAACAATTGACTTCCCTAAATTTCCACTTATTTCTACTTTTTTAGCTTTTCTATTCTGCTATAGCAATGTTTCTGAACCAATAATTAGTGATGGGATGAACTGCGATGAGAAGGTACAGGATTTTTCCGAGTAATATTCAATCCTTCTTCTGATTGTTCTATGACCAATAAAGGAGTTGGTTTGGCTTTTTGGTCCCAACTGATTAAAACCACTTGTCCTTGTATAGCTGGTTGCCAGCTCTCATTATTAGTCGTTGGAGCTAAGAAGTTTTCCACACATTCTATAATTTGAGTAACCGTTGCACCACTTGACTGAGTTGGTAATTTAATCAATTTGATGGAAATGCGAAATAATACCCCTCTATTCCATTTTCCTTCTTGGGTTTCCACCTCGTAGGTGACATCAAAACTTTCATCAATATTCCGTCCCCCGGCAATAACCCCGGCCTGTACTTTATCTGTACTCGGACGTAAGGCGGCACCAACTAATTGAGTCACTTTCATTTTAATCTGATTAACCACCACATAATGAAAGACCTCTTCATCCATGCGCATTCGTAAATAATCTAGGTTGAACTCCCTCGCATGGACTAGATCGGGGTTCCCTTCCATTTTCCTGATGGTAACGAGAGCTAATTTTAACTTTTTCTTGAGATCCCTACTTTTGAACTTTTCAAATTTTAAGGCTTTTTTGCTTTGTTTGAGTTGCCATTGACCATAAGCAACTACAATAGAAAGGATAATTAAAAGACTGATGGTACTGATCATCCATAGTTGTCCACCAAAAGTCTGAGAACCTGTAGAAGCGGTTACAGGAGATGAGGCAGAATTTTCTGTGTTTTGTGCAAGTAGTCGTGGTTGACGAGAAAACCATGAAGAAGACATAAGGGATCGTGAGGGTAGGCTCTAGTATATATTAAGAATTCCCAAAAGTGTCAGCAAAATATGCTATTCATTAGGAGAATTTTTATAGACTGACTCTTTTAAGGAGGACTGAATGCGAAATTTCTTTCTCTACTGTTGTTTGGTTATTGTTATGACTGTTTGGGGGTGTCAGTCCCCACCCGACTCCAATAACTCTCAACCCACTACTGAATCACCCACAATAAGTCAAGAAACTATGAATGATAACACCGAAATCCCCCAAGCAGTGATTGATGCTGTTTTTAATGATATCACTAAAAATAATGCTATTAGTGCCGATAAGCTAGAGGTAAAAGAAACACAGCCTAACACTTGGCCTGATGGTTGTCTAGGGTTAGCTGGCCCCGATGAATTCTGTACCCAAGCTTTAGTGGAAGGATGGCGCGTTACTGCCACTGATGGCCAAACCACTTGGGCTTATCGTACTGATCAAACCGGTGCAAATCTGAGAATAGAATCTTAATTGAGCTAAAAAAAAAGGATAAATTATTAGGAATTTCTGAAATTATCCCAGAAAATAAAATGTAGCTGATATCTTTAGGGAGATAGCATGAAGGTTGATTAAGCTTAAGTTATCTGCGTAGATTTTGAAATTTTTACCTTTATCCTTAAGGAGTAAATATGGCAACATTATTAGAACAATTGAGAGAATTTACCGTTGTTGTTGCTGATACAGGGGATATTCAAGCCATTGAAACCTTTACCCCCCGTGATGCCACAACTAACCCTTCTTTAATTACCGCAGCAGCCCAAATGCCACAATATCAGTCCATTGTGGATGATACTTTAAAGACTGCTAGAAAAGAGTTAGGGAAAGATGCCGATGAGTCAGCAGTTGTTACCCTGGCTTTTGACCGTTTAGCGGTTGCTTTTGGGTTAAAAATTCTCGAAATTATCCCAGGCCGTGTTTCAACAGAAGTAGATGCCCGTTTATCTTATGATACTGAGGCAACTCTGGAAAAAGCTCGTTATCTAATTTCTGAATACGAAAAAGCAGGGGTTTCCCGCGATCGCATTTTAATTAAAATTGCCTCTACTTGGGAAGGTATTAAAGCAGCGGAAGTTTTAGAAAAGGAAGGGATTCACTGCAATCTAACTTTACTATTTGGAATGCACCAAGCCGTAGCTTGTGCAGAAGCTAATGTTACTCTAATTTCTCCCTTTGTTGGTCGTATTTTAGACTGGTACAAAAAAGAAACAGGAAAAGAGTACGCTCCGACGGAAGATCCTGGAGTAATGTCTGTTACCACCATCTACAATTATTACAAAAAATTTGGCCACAAAACCGAAGTTATGGGGGCAAGTTTCCGTAATATAGGCGAAATTTGTGAGTTGGCTGGTTGCGATTTATTAACTATTTCTCCTAAGTTATTAGATCAGTTAAATTCCACCGAAGAAACTTTACCTCGTAAGTTAGATCCTGAAGCGGCTGCTAAGATGGATATCGCAAAAATTGCTATGGATAAAGCAATTTTTGATAAGATGCACCAAGAAGATAAAATGGCTTATGAAAAGCTAGATGAAGGCATCAAAGGGTTTACTAAAGCCTTAGAAACTTTAGAAGAAATGCTCAAAGAGCGACTAACTCGCATCGAAGGAGAAACACGGGTTAATAACGCTGCTGCTGATATTTTCCGAGTTTATGATTTAGATGGCGATGGTTTCATTACTCGTGAAGAATGGGCAGGAACCGATGTCGTTTTTGATGCTATTGATATTAACCACGATGGTAAAATTACCCCCGAAGAAATGGCCGCAGGTTTAGGGGCTGCTATTTGTTTAGTTGAAGCTTAATTGCTGGTTTTAACTGGTAATTAGTAATAGGAGAAGGTGCGCTATTTTAATAAATTCGCACCTTTTTCTAAGCATTTTTACAAGCAAGATGCTTGTGCTACTTTTCTGGCTAAAAAAGCTCAAAAAAATATGGATAAAAATTTAGCAATTGCTCGCATTTTAGATGCTAATTTAGATCGGGCTAGGGAAGGTTTAAGAGTTGTTGAAGAATGGTGCCGCTTAGGCTTAGAAAATAGCGATTGTACAGATAAATGTAAGCAAATGCGCCAAGAAATTGCCCATTGGCATACATCAGACTTACGTAAGGCTAGAGATACTATTAATGATCCAGGAACGGATTTATCCCATCCTCAAGAAGCAATAAGAGAGAATATAGAACAACTTCTGCAAGCAAATTTATGTCGGGTTCAAGAAGCATTACGAGTCTTAGAAGAATACGGCAAACTCTATGATCCTAATATGGGCAATGCTTTTAAGAAAATTCGTTATCAAGTTTATATCTTAGAAAGTGAATTATTACAATCTTATCGTTACAAAAAGTTAATAAATGCCTCTTTATATCTAGTAACTTCCTCCACAAAAAATCTGTTGAAAACTGTTGAATCTGCTTTACAAGGCGGTTTAACTTTGGTTCAATATAGAAAGAAAGATGTAGATGATATCATTCGCTTAGAAATGGCGCAAAAATTGTCCGAATTATGCCACAAATATGATGCTTTGTTTATTGTTAATGATCGGGCAGATATTGCTTTAGAAGTTAATGCAGATGGGGTTCATTTAGGACAACAAGATATCCCCATATCCCTAGCAAGAAGAATCTTAGGCCCGAATAAAATCATCGGACGTTCCACCACAAACCCCCAGGAAATGGCCAAGGCGATCGCAGAAAAAGCCGACTATATTGGCGTTGGCCCCGTCTATGCAACTCCCACTAAACCCGATAAACAAGCAGCAGGTTTGGACTATGTTAAATACGCGGCACAACATTCTCCTATTCCTTGGTTTGCTATTGGTGGAATTGATGAGCATAATGTTACTGAATTAATAGCATCTGGGGCAACTCAAGTGGCTTTGGTTCGTGCTATTATGGAAGCAGATAATCCTCAAAAAACAACAGCAAAATTGTTGAAAAAATTAAAGGGATAATGAGCAATGAATACTAGCGAGATAGTTAAATTACAAGTGAATGGCGAGGAAAAAACTTGTTCATCTGGAAACAATTTACCTCAATTTTTAGTAGCAATGGGACTTAATCCTCGTTTAATTGCCGTTGAATACAATGGAGAGATTTTACATAGGCAATACTGGGAAAATACTATCTTAAAAACAGGCGATCGCTTAGAAATTGTTACTATTGTTGGAGGCGGTTAAATAATTAACAATTAACAATTAACAATTAACAATTAATAATTAATAATTAATAATTAATAATTAATGAGGTTTCAAATGGCTAATAAAACATTGGGATTAGATATAAACTTATCCGAGTATTTACAACAGGTTTCTGTTAGAGAAACTGCGGTCTTAAAGCAGCTACGGGAGGAAACAGAAAAGCAGCCGATGGCTATAATGCAAATTGCACCGGAACAGGGTCAATTTATGGCTTTATTAGTGCAGTTAATGGGGGCAAAAAAAACCCTAGATATTGGTGTTTTTACAGGATATAGTGCCTTAGTAGTTGCCTTAGCTTTGCCATCAGATGGTCAAGTTATTGCCTGTGACGTTAACGAAGAAACAACACAAATAGCCCAACAATTTTGGGAAAAAGCAGGGGTTGCTCATAAAATTGATTTACGTCTTGCCCCTACCTTAGAAACCTTAGAGCAACTAATTGCAGAAGGACAAAATAACACCTTCGATTTTGCCTTTATTGATGCCGATAAAAGTAATTATGATAACTATTATGAAAAAGCACTATGGTTAGTTAAACCTGGGGGATTAATCGCCATTGATAATGTTTTATGGGGTGGAAAAGTTGCTGATTCTGATGTCAAAGATAATCGCACCCAAAAAATTAGAAACTTTAATCAAAAATTGCATGAAGATCCCAGAATTGTGTTAAGTATGCTTCCCATTGCCGACGGTTTAACCTTAGCTTTAAAGAAATAAAGATAGTCTATAATTAAACAGTTGAAATAAGAGAAAATTTAATCTGGGTTAAGACCATGAAGTTCTTGATATATATTAATATGATCGTGATTTCTTGTTTGGCGATGTTCCCCAATGTTGTCAAGGCCGAGGAAATATTATTGTTGAATCTTCAATACAAATCTGATAAAACCACAACTAGAGAAATTCAGTTTTATGGCAATGATATTGATCCTAATTCCACATCTATTGACGATAGCTTTTCACTAAAAATAGATGGAAAATCCATTGAAGTACCTGAGCCATTATATAGAAGATTGGAGACATTACGGCGTACTTTTAGCTATGACAGTCTTTCAGGAGGTATTCAAGAACCTTCAGAGAGCATAGCTCGTTGTAATTTGGGAGGACCGGCTGAAGGAATGATTCTTAAAGCTCGCTATCTTACTTATAATTCTGAATGGAAGATTGTTGATCATGAAATGCGATCGGTATTTGGTATGGCTGAAAACTGTTTATTTAAAGAGCTTTACACACCAGTTAATTCAAATGCGAGGGAAGATGCGCGAGGGGTGATCGAAATTTTGAATACCTTAACTTTGCTAGGTTACTCAGATTCAAAGTAAAGAGGTAATCGGCTAAAATTAGTTTCCCCAAAACCTAGATGCAAAAGTAGTTTTGATTGCTATACTATCTAGATAGTGGTTAATAAAACCCTAAATATTGCCCACATTAGTAAAAGAAAGGGGGCGAACATGGCTAATAGTCGTCGGGTTTCTCGCGTTTCCTCGTTAATAAAACGTGAAATCTCTCAAATGCTTCTGTTTGATATCAAAGATGACCGTGTTGGTTCTGGTATGGTTAGTGTAACCAATGTATATGTCTCCGGGGATCTACAACACGCCAAAATTTTTGTCAGCATCTACGGCACAGAAGAAGCGAAAATTGAAACTATGGAGGGTTTAAAATCTTCAGAAGGATATGTGAGAAAAGAATTAGCACATCGTATCCGTTTAAGACGCGCCCCAGAAGTGACATTTTTTGAGGATCATGGTATCGAAAGAGGTGATAAAATGCTCCATCTTCTTGACGAAATTCGAGAAACGATCCCTCCGGAAGATGAGTCTTATAATGCAGAAGATTAACAAAATAATGAATCTCTGTGACTAATTTATTACCTGATTGGACTCAATTTACCTTAAAAGAAAAGATTGGACAAATGATCGTGGTTCGTGCTTCTGGTTATTTGTTTGATCATCAAATTCGTTACCCCATTTGGGAAGCTTCTAACTCTCAATTATCTCATTGGTTAGAAACTTTAAATCTAGGTGGGGTTATTTTATTAGGGGGAAGTGCAGCAGAATTATTATTACGAACCCAACAGCTACAACAATTATCAAAAATCCTCTCTTTTTATAGCAGCCGATATAGAAGAAGGTGTAGGACAAAGGTTTAGTGGTGCAACTTATTTTCCTCCACCTATGGCGTTAGGAGAAATTGCTAAATCAGATTTACCATTAGCAGTAAACTATGCTTATCAAATGGGAAAAGTCACGGCACAAGAAGCATTAGCAATGGGTATTAATTGGATATTAAGTCCTATTGTTGATGTTAACAATAATCCTGATAATCCTGTCATTAATATTCGCTCCTTTGCTGATAGTCCTAAAGTGGTTAGTGAGTTAGCAAAAGCCTTTATTGCCGGGTCAAAAAATTATCCGGCCTTAACTACAGCAAAACATTTTCCTGGCCATGGTGATACTAGCAGTGATTCTCATTTAGATTTACCTATAATTAGTCATGATAATGAACGATTAGAAAGCTTAGAATTAGTTCCGTTTCAGGCAGCAATTAACGCAAATGTTGACAGTGTGATGACGGCACATTTATTAATCGATGCCTGGGATAAAGAGAATCCTGCTACTTTATCTAGGGCTATTTTAACAGATAAATTACGAGAAAAATTAGGCTTTAACGGCTTAATTGTTACCGATGCTTTGATTATGGGAGGGGTGGCAAAATTTGCTGATGCTGAAGAGATTGCAATGAAAGCAGTGGAAGCAGGTGCAGATATTTTATTAATGCCAGATAACCCAGAAATAGCTATTAACTCTGTTTATAATGCTGTTAAATCAGGTAGATTAACTGTGGCAAGAATAGATGAATCTCTGAAGAGAATTTGGCGAGCAAAACAAAAAATATTTAATTCTCAACACCAGAATATATCAATTTATCAATTGTCTCAAAAAGAAGATAGAGAAACAGTAAGAAATATTCTTAGAGATTCCCTAAAAACTAGTAAATATTTACCTTTAGAAGTAACATATAATACAGGGAAACGAAATTTAATTGTTGTTGATGACATTTTAAATTCAGACTTTTTAGATAGACAAATGCCAACGGTTACAATTCCTAATTTATTGGGCTATGACTTACAGTTAGTGGATCAGAATACCTTTAATAATGTATTAGAAGATAATAGAGAAACCTTATTACAAATTTTCATTAGAGGTAATCCTTTTCGGGGTAATGCAGGATTTAATGAAACTACAAAAAACTCTTATCATGAATTGCTTAAAAAATCAATAGTTAAAGGTTTAATTATTTATGGAAGTCCTTATATTTTGGATTGGTTTACAACAGAAATAAGTTTAGACTTACCCTGGGTGTTTTCCTACGGACAAATGGCAGAAAGTCAGGGGATGGCTTGTCAAAAATTGTTTAATTTATCAACAGCAGAATTAAGAGAAATATCTCAAAACTTAGGAGATGTTTTTATTTAAAACAATTAATCATTATCATTACTAGGGTGGGTTAGACGGCTATAATTAAGGTGATAGAAAGAAAAGTAAACATTCGTCGTAACCCACCATCTACTTTTTTAAAACGCATTGAACAGGAGGGGGGTGTTCCCCGTGAAACCGATGGTGTTAAGGTTATTAAAGCAGTTTTCTCTGCCACAAAAGAGAAATTATCTGATGCAATGAGAAAAGAAATAGAAGCAGTATTACCCGATGATATCAAAGAAATTTGGAAAACTGCTTAATTCTAACAGGAATTATCCTTAATTAGCCATATTTTTGTAGGGGTCAACGGCCGTTGACCCCTACATTATTGATATTCGTTCTTTAACTTCTCAAAGACAAACAAATATGGGATGGGTAATACTATTTTTAACCTTACCCATCCTATCAAACTAACCTAAAGTGATTTTAACCACTTTGTGCTTTTCTTCTTCAGCTTTGGGTAAAGTTAAGTTAAGAATTCCGTCTTTGTATTCTGCGCTAATTTTAGTATTATCAATCAGAGCAGGTAATCCAATAAAACGAGAAAACTTCCCATAACGAAATTCGCTGCGAGTAACACCGTTTTCCTCCGATTTCGTTTCTTTTTTCCGTTCCCCAGTGATATAGATAGCTTCTTTTGTAGCTTGAATATCTACATCTTCTGCTTTAACTCCAGGAAGTTCTAACTTCAGCATTACTGCCTCATCTGTCTCGGAAAGTTCGGCAGAAGGAGCAAAAATTGCTTCTTTTAAACCCCGTTCTGAAGTAGTTAATACACCGTCGTCAAACAGTTGATTTATTTGACGTTGTAAAGCATTCATTTCTGTCCAAGGGTTATAACGTAAAAGTGCCATGATTGTTATCTCCTAATGGTTCTTATCGCTTGTTTTTTTCTTTCTTGTCTTTATCTTAACCCAAAAAAATTCTTAGACAATACGGTTTATTCGACCCAGAAGGGTGTAGTTTACCCTATGACAATTAAACCAATGGGTCAGTTCTCCAAAGTAATAATTAGTTAACCTCCCCACTATTGAGGGTAGGGTGGGTTTAGAGAATCATAAAAAAAAAGAAAGAATCCTAGCTAATTCATAAATTAAATATACATTGATAGTTAGCAATGGGTGTGAGAGTTATTTAACAAGCGCATTTGTTCATTAAATGTGTGGGTTCCAGACTAACAAGATTTAGCGGTTAATTTGAGGTAGTTCCTAACAAGCTAGTTCTTTGATTTTGTTTGGAATATGAAGTTTTGCTAATAAAAATTTAAGGAATTGAACATGATGACTCGTTGGTTATTTTCTTCCCTTGTGTTAGGTTTGTTGTCCCCTTTAATAACGACTAATAGTTTAACTGTCAGTGCCGAAACCCAACCTATAGCTTATAAGATGGCACAACCTTGTAATAACTGTTTACATTTGGTGCCATCGGGGATAAGCAATCAACAAAAAAACCCCATTTATTTTCTCAGAGTGTATCATCAAGGCCAACTATTATATACCTTTGAAACCGTTGCTGGTCGTCATTTCACCCAAAACAGAAACCGACATCAAGCAGGGACAGAAGCACCATTACCCGATGGAAATTATGGTATTAGTTCCCACAGTGTCCCCGGAACCTTGGTAGAAGTGGGGGGACGTTTTTTACCAGTTTATCCTCGATTTTCTACCGGTAGAACTGCTTTGGGCATTCATTATGATCCAAGCTATAATAAGGGTAATGGAGAGGATGGAACCGCCGGTTGTATTGGCTTGAGTTCTCGCCAAAATTTTGCTACGTTATTAAGTTTTGTTGAGACTCATAAACCTCAATTATTGATTGTTGACATTCAATAGATATAGTCTTTTCGCCTTGATAAAAACGGGGATTTAATTATGAGATTTAAACTGACATTAGCCTTATTAAGTTGTGTTGTGATGTTTGCCTATGTTTCTCATGGTCAACAACAACAAGAACAACCTTTGGACAATAGAGAAGATCAGAATACCGTTAAGTTAAATAACCAAGAAATTAACGAGGAATGGTCAGGGAGGATTAACCCGGAAAAATCCCTAAAAACCCCAATTCCTGTGAACCCTTCCGGTTACGAGAAAAACCAACCTAGCTATGAAGAAAACTTTGAATTTGGCCAAAGAGAACCGAATATTCCCCAACCGCCAGACAACTATCATTCACAAACTCCTGTGGAACTCTACGAAAATGCACAGGTTGCTCAAGGTAGCTACATGACCTTGACCCCCACTAATACCCGTAAGGTGATTTCCACACTTGAATATACCTGCTTTTCCAATTATTCCCCCCTTTTTAAGGGGGGTTAGGGGGGATCGTAAGGGATCTCCTTTATCAGAAATCACCTAACACCATGGGAAACCCTCTTTATGAATTACGACTGTATGCCAATGGTCGCCTAATGGCAACCTATGAAACCGTTACAGGGCGTGCTGAAAGTCAAAACAGAAATCGCCACAAATCAGGTACAGAAGCACCACTACCAGACGGTCAATATCAGGTAGGGAGTGGAGTGGTGGCCGGAACTCATCCCGAAGTTGGGGGGAGGTTTCTCCCCATTGAACCCCTATTTCCTACGGGAAGATACGCTTTAGGGATTCATTATGACCCATCTTTCCAAAAAACTAACGGGGAAGATGGCACTGAAGGATGTATTGCCCTAACCCCGGATTTCTCACAAATTAATTTGAAAGCCCAATCCAGAGATGAAAAATGATAATTTTTAGGACTAATAGAAATTTTGAATATAGATGAATAAAAAAATTGACTTTGATTATCCAAAAATTGAGTTTAAGAGGGAATAATTATATTAACTTTTGATTTTCTCCACTATAAATAAGACTAAATGAAAGTATCAGTCAGTCAACAACTTATGATAGATATCTTTTTTAGAAAACAACTTATTCTACTTATCCAGTATTAGGAATAGTTTTAATTCTTTTGTTAGCAATAGACAAAATATCTTGATAAGGACAAGCACTAGCTATAGCGATAATAATTCTTCTACAACTAATCTTTATTCTGGCTCCCAACTTAAGAAGATTTAGACGTATTCTTCCCACAGTTGCTTTAGCCAATGAAGTTTTTTTTAAACAGTGTTGACGAAAAGCATTTATGAGAACATAAGCCCAGGAATGTATCCATAATCTTAGTTGATTACTTTGAAATGTTTGAGTTGAAGTTCTATCAGCTAACAAGTCTAATTGTTGTTCTTTAATCCGATTTTCCATCTCGCCTCTCGGACAGTATTTTTTTGTATAAAGTTTTGAGGGTGGAATTTTTGAAGCGGGCAAGGATGTCACCACATGGCGCATTTTTAAGCCATCACTTCCATAACAAACTTTTGTCACTACTCTTCTTTGACAACTCCATGACTTTTCTGTTTTATAACGAATAGAGCGATACCAAGTAGAAATTGGTACTAATTTTTTAACTTCTTCTAAATCTTCTTTTTTCTGAAATAAACTATCCATTAATTCAGTTATTGGAGCTAGTTTTTTTTCATATTCATGTTTGGCTTTTTCAATTACATCATCCGCTCGTAACTTAAGAACGCCATTTATTCCCATAGCTATAACATAATCAACTAAAGGCTGATTTTCACAAAAATAGAAGATTTCTTCACGGGCATAGGCACTATCACCCCTAACTAGGATATGAGTCTCTGACCATTTTTCTCTAATTAGTCCGATAATTCTTTGTAATTCGTCTAAGGCTCCATCGGCTGGATCTACATTAGATGAACGAAGTTTAGCAACTAATAAATGATGCCCACAGAAAATATATAAAGGAGCATAACATACTCCGTGATAATAACTATTAAAAAATGCCCCTTCTTGATTACCATGTACTTGGTCATCCGTGACATCCATATCTAATATAATACTTAAGGGAGGTTTTTTATAAGACTCTAAAAAAAAATCGACAAAAGATTTTTCAATGGCTTCAAAGTTGGGTTCTATTTTATGATAACGACTCGTTTTTTGGTCGAGAATAGTCTCAGGACAATATTCCAATCTATTAATTGTACTTTTTCCAGCTAACCATCCCTTTTTATCTTCAAGTTCATTAAGCTTTTCTAAAGCGATCTTAAGGGCAGGATCGTGACGTAATTTATCATGGTCATTGACATCTTCATGGCCTAAAATAATTCCATAAAGCCTTTGTGCTAATAACTCATGAACGGAATGATCTACATAAGATTGATGACGATGATCTTGAAAACAGTTACCAAACTTCTCGGTAATTCCCAGTTTTTTATCCAACTCAGCTATCCAGACAATCCCCGCATCTGAAGTGATTAGTCCCCCATCAAAATTAGCGATTATTTCTTTTCCTTTCTGTTTACTAAAGTTGATTACTTGACGAGGGGTTCGGGGATGACTGGGACTCATTAAATCAGTTTAAGGTAAATTGCTTTAATAATTAAATTATAGCATATTTTATTCTAACAATCTAGTACTATTAGAGATTTTATTAATAATTTTTTTGGAAAAATGAGTGATTGATTTATCTTTTCATCTTTGTCTAATTCGGGTTGATTTTAACTTAAAATCTGACAACAGACTGTTGGTTGGGGAAATCTGCGATCGCTCTGTTCAAACCCACTTCCTGTAAGGCTTCTGTGTTTGGCGATCGCAGATTTGTGAATCGGGAAACTGTTGACAATCAACGGTGCACCTAATTTTTTTCTTGTCCCCAGCCTCACCATGAAAAAGCCGAGCCTAAGATGTCAAAATAGTATACAACGATAGGAGTTGCGATCTCGGCCTTGTCGGTGTTTCAAAACTCGCCCCCGTTAGGGGATTGTAAAGCCGTCCCTTGGCTTGCTGAAGGGACGGGGTTTGGGAACAAAAATTTTCGATGAATTTAAGCGATATTACTCATCCTAATCAGCTACATGGTTTATCAATTCGACAATTAGAAGACGTTACCCGTCAAATTCGAGAAAAGCATTTACAGACCATTGCTGCTAGTGGAGGACACCTCGGCCCTGGTTTAGGGGTGGT
>NZ_AADV02000014.1 GCF_000167195.1 Crocosphaera watsonii WH 8501
GACGGAAATTTTTTAAAAGTTTTGGGTGCCTTACTACCTTTGATCATAAAAAATTTGGGAATTGTGGGTTTACAAGTAATTGCAATGGGCGCTAAACTATTGATCGGTTTAAGAGGTCCGATGATTCAATTCATCTTCAATCTGTAATGGGGATCATGTCAGTTAAACCCCTTACGACATTTGGATGGAAAGTGACACAGTACGGAATATTAAGTTAATTAATAAGATATAGTTGTAGTCATTACGAAAATCCTTATATCTTGATTGTATATCTTTTTAGCTGTTTCTTTACTAGAATCAACATGGAAAGTAACAAAAGTCAGCATATCAATAACATCCTCATTTATTGGACTTTGGACAAAAAAAGTTTGTTAGCGTATATTTTACGCTGAACTAAAATCCCAAAATATCGGCTCTGTATCAGTCAATAAAATTGGCTGACAAATAGGGCTAATCTATAGATTCTGAGGAAAACTAAGGAGCTTTTAAGTTTTTAGTTGATTTTTTGCTCCCTTTCTTGATAACATCATGACGAGTTCGTGGGGCTTTTTTGTAACCTTTAATACGTCCGGAAGAAAAACCTCGACGTTTGGGAAATTTGGCGAAAGTCCCCAAGGTCGTAATTATTCTTGAAAAGTCTCTTTGAACTAGACTAGGGGTGATTTTGATGGATTTATTAGTCTTCAAATACTGTTCCCAATCACGGGGTAAAACCACAGCTAATTTTCTGGCAGCCCACAAATTTACATAAGAAAGAAGTGTTAGTTTAAACCAATTTTCTTCATGATGTACATCGGGAGTTAAATAAGATGTCATCAATAATCTTTGTTTACCAAATCGAAAAAGATGTTCCATGTCATAACGTTGTCGATAACACTGATAACAATCAACTAAACTTAACTCATCGCGCCGAGAACCAATAACAATAAGCCACATAGGTTTCCAAATACTATTTCTTTCTTGATCTCTGACAACAATCTGGAGTAAAGTAAAGGGGTGATTGTTCATTTTATAGTTTTTAGTTCCTCTCATTAACATCTGTTTCCATCCCGAAATAGTCACTGTTAATTGACGACCTTTTTTCGTTGTAAAGGGAACATGATGAACTTCATCAGGTTCAGTCCAAGTTTGGTCATCTTTAAGGTCAAATTTATCCCCATACCAACGGGGATGTCCCGAAGTTTTGGCTTGATTTGGGTCCCGAATAAATTGACGATAAAAACTCGGTCACTTCTAACTCTTGTAATAGTAACTAGGTCTTCATGCTTAACTTGTTCCCCAATAAAATCCTTTTGGCTGTAGTCACTATCAGCCACTAAGACAGATAATTTATCAGAAAATAAAGAACTTTGCCAGATTTTTTTTAGTTGTTGATTGCCTTGATTTACTCCTTTATGTTTAGAGGGGACTCGCTCTCCTGATAAGGGGACAGCCCAAGGGACTTTTTCTGTGTCTATTTGGTCAGGTAAAGCGCAGACAACGGAATAACAATGTCCAATATTAATGGGTTTATTTCCCTTAATTGGATTGGGGTAATGAATAAAGGTTTTATCCGCTAACGTTTCGGCAAACCGTCGTGGACAGGGAGTTGTGTCAATACCAAATAAGTTATAATGTTTTGAAGTGGGAGGAATTGTTCTCGATACCGCTGAAAATAAAGTCTCAATTCTCTGTTCATAATTAGGGTCAGTTTGAGTGGGTAAAAACTCTTGAATTCCTCTATATAAACTGTTATAATCTCTTCTAAATAAAGGATTGAGAGACAATTCAACGACTGAGTGAGCTTGTTGGTTACTGGAGAGGGCATCGAGTAATTCTATAATAGTTTCTTTTCTAGCTTTTAGTCCTTGGAAGAGGTTAGACCTCCACACCAGGAATTCCTCGACAGACGTAGCCGTTTCATTTTTGGTCATTTTTAAAATTTATTACCTTATAAATTAGCGGAATATATACGCTAACGTCAAAAGAGGTTGTTTGTTATAGTTAAGGCTAATGTCATCACATTCCGAACTTAAGACCAGTCAAGATGTCCACCTGAGAGCCAAACAAATTAAGAGTCTAATTCGCTCTCTTAAACAGAAAATAAAGAAAATTGAACGGGAAGGGGAAGTAGCACCAGCTAATTGTCATATTATTCGTTATCAGGTTAATGGAAAGGGAACAATCTACTGGTATTATAAACTACAGGCTGCTGAATCAATTTTTCCTATGGCCACTAATAATGAGAAAAAAACCAAATATAAATATTTAGGACGAGCCGAAAGTTCTGCTCATATTGATGCTGTAGAAAAACTCACTAGAAGAAATCTCATTGATGAATTAGAACGAGTCATTCAATCTCTAACTGAAAGCTACTTAGATATCTATATTGGAACCGAAACTGAATGAAGCTATTTAATATTTAAAATCCCCTAAAAAGATGGAAAGAGAGTTTTTAAAATCACCTTAATTCTCTATTTTAGCTCTGGAGATATGTTTAGCGTAAGATTTACGCTAACAATTGTTTTTTATCCAAAGTCCAATAATGTTACCTAGAACGATAAAAGTTCCCTCCAGGAATACATCAATAGCGACATTAGCTCCACTTTGTGACAATTGATAAACTGCATTGGTCAGTTGAAATACATTGACTCCATCAGTTAAGCTGGCATTACCTGGAGTTGTGACACCAGGGACGTTAAGAAAGTCACTATTGCCAAAATCCAGAAAAGGATTTTCAACATCAAGCGGGGGACCAAAAGAAATAATGTCGCTAATATTAGCCGTGTTAAAACTGGTAAAGATTCCTGTCGCAGAGGTAATTCCAACAGGAGTTACTGGCTCTGGGTCAAAGTTCAAGTCTATTCCATCACGATTTAATGAAACATTGCTGATACCACCAGGGACCAATACCCCACCACTTAGTTGAAATTGACTCGCAGCAGCAGAAGTAGCAGTCATAGTCAGGGTGGCTGCACTACCCGAATTTCTCACAAAATCTGCGATCGCCAAACACAGAAGCCTTACAGGAAGTGGGTTTGAACAGAGCGATCGCAGATTTCCCCAACCAACAGTCTGTTGTCAGATTTTAAGTTAAAATCAACCCGAATTAGACAAAGATGAAAAGATAAATCAATCACTCATTTTTCCAAAAAAATTATTAATAAAATCTCTAATAGTACTAGATTGTTAGAATAAAATATGCTATAATTTAATTATTAAAGCAATTTACCTTAAACTAATTTAATGAGTCCCAGTCATCCCCGAACCCCTCGTCAAGTAATCAACTTTAGTAAACAGAAAGGAAAAGAAATAATCGCTAATTTTGATGGGGGACTAATCACTTCAGATGCGGGGATTGTCTGGATAGCTGAGTTGGATAAAAAACTGGGAATTACCGAGAAGTTTGGTAACTGTTTTCAAGATCATCGTCATCAATCTTATGTAGATCATTCCGTTCATGAGTTATTAGCACAAAGGCTTTATGGAATTATTTTAGGCTATGAAGATGTCAATGACCATGATAAATTACGTCACGATCCTGCCCTTAAGATCGCTTTAGAAAAGCTTAATGAACTTGAAGATAAAAAGGGATGGTTAGCTGGAAAAAGTACAATTAATAGATTGGAATATTGTCCTGAGACTATTCTCGACCAAAAAACGAGTCGTTATCATAAAATAGAACCCAACTTTGAAGCCATTGAAAAATCTTTTGTCGAATTTTGTTTAGAGTCTTATAAAAAACCTCCCTTAAGTATTATATTAGATATGGATGTCACGGATGAACAAGTACATGGTAATCAAGAAGGGGCATTTTTTAATAGTTATTATCACGGAGTATGTTATGCTCCTTTATATATTTTCTGTGGGCATCATTTATTAGTTGCTAAACTTCGTTCATCTAATGTAGATCCAGCCGATGGAGCCTTAGACGAATTACAAAGAATTATCGGACTAATTAGAGAAAAATGGTCAGAGACTCATATCCTAGTTAGGGGTGATAGTGCCTATGCCCGTGAAGAAATCTTCTATTTTTGTGAAAATCAGCCTTTAGTTGATTATGTTATAGCTATGGGAACAAATGGCGTTATTAAGTTACGAGCGGATGATGTAATTGAAAAAGCCAAACATGAATATGAAAAAAAACTAGCTCCAATAACTGAATTAATGGATAGTTTATTTCAGAAAAAAGAAGATTTAGAAGAAGTTAAAAAATTAGTACCAATTTCTACTTGGTATCGCTCTATTCGTTATAAAACAGAAAAGTCATGGAGTTGTCAAAGAAGAGTAGTGACAAAAGTTTGTTATGGAAGTGATGGCTTAAAAATGCGCCATGTGGTGACATCTTTGCCCGCTTCAAAAATTCCACCCTCAAAACTTTATACAAAAAAATACTGTCCGAGAGGCGAGATGGAAAATCGGATTAAAGAACAACAATTAGACTTGTTAGCTCATAGAACTTCAACTCAAACATTTCAAAGTAATCAACTAAGATTATGGATACATTCCTGGGCTTATGTTCTCATAAATGCTTTTCGTCAACACTGTTTTAAAAAAACTTCATTGGCTAAAGCAACTGTGGGAAGAATACGTCTAAATCTTCTTAAGTTGGGAGCCAGAATAAAGATTAGTTGTAGAAGAATTATTATCGCTATAGCTAGTGCTTGTCCTTATCCTTATCAAGATATTTTGTCTATTGCTAACAAAAGAATTAAAACTATTCCTAATACTGGATAAGTAGAATAAGTTGTTTTTTAAAAAAGATATCTATCATAAGTTGTTGACTGACTGATACTTTCATTTAGTCTTATTTATCGTGGAGAAAATCAAAAGTTAATATAATTATTCCCTCTTAAACTCAATTTTTGGATAATCAAAGTCAATTTTTTTATTCATCTATATTCAAAATTTCTATTAGTCCTAAAAATTATCATTTTTCATCTCTGGATTGGGCTTTCAAATTAATTTGTGAGAAATCCGGGTTTACCAGTGTATGTCTCTTTATTTCCGTTTCGGCATGATGGTAGAGGATTGCTCCTGTTGTTTGGAAGGTCCAAAATCCGTGTTTTCCGTGTGAGAAATATTTTCTGAGAGCTTTAATCAATGGTGTCTTTTTCTTTTTCCTGCTAACTGTCCATGCTCTAAGCATCTCCCATAGTAAATAGTCTTCGGATGCGAACGTTACTTTGCTTGTTACAGTTCGGTAGTAGTTACACCATCCTCTTATAATGGGGTTTAATCTTGCGATTAGTGCTGATTGTGGGGCTTTCTTATGGGCTTTGATAACCTCTTTGATTGCCTCATGATGAGCTAGTGCAGCTTAGCAAAAATAATCCACCAGTCACTTATGATCTTTAAAGCCCTTAAATTTCCAAACGAACGGCTTAGCAAAATGTTGATTAAAGTAATCAATAAAATTGAGAATTTTTTGGGATAGTTCTTCAGTTGAACGGACAGTAATTCTTTTGAGTAAACGCCTGACTAAGATCTAAAACCAACACTCAATTTGATTAAGCCACGATGTATGTTTGGGAATATAAACAAAGCGAATTCGATGAGATTCATCTGATAAAAAATCTGCTCTGCTGTCCATAGATTGCAAAATCCCCTCCTTTCCTTTTCTCCCCAAATCAATAGTAATTCCACAGCTTTCTGCTACTAATTTGACTAAGCTTTCCGATTTATGAGTGTTGAGTTGATCTACAATAAAAATCCATTCTGCTTTTTCATCAATCTTAATCGTTCTCTGGATATGTTCAGAAAAATCTTGTTCTGTTCTTGTCGGTCCAATAGAGGGACTAACAACTTTTCCTCTTGCCACATCCCAGTTCGCAATCAAGCTTAAAGTTCCGTGTCTTTCATATTCAAATTCGATTTTTTCTACTTGTTTAGGCTTGATTCTTTTGTTCGGAAATAATCTCTCAAGAGCTTGAATCCCTGTCATTTCATCTGTACTAATTAAATGAATTCCTTGTTCTAACAAAGTTTTAGCTTCTTGATGAAGTTCACAGATATATTTGACTTGCTTTTTAAATTTTAAGGGATCATCAATTTTGGCATTTAACCAGTAACGAACGAGATGTGGTTGTAATGTCGCTTCTTTTTAAAAAACGCCCCACACTACGGGGGGAAATCTTTTCGACAATTCCTCTTTTTATGGCTTCATCCGCCAACTCTGAAGGT
Organism: Crocosphaera watsonii WH 8501; assembly: GCF_000167195.1. GTDB lineage: Bacteria > Cyanobacteriota > Cyanobacteriia > Cyanobacteriales > Microcystaceae > Crocosphaera > Crocosphaera watsonii. Next base: position 6,163 of record NZ_AADV02000014.1, read on the forward strand.
GTCCAATGGCTCACTGGTCTGTCTGATTTTTCACATTCTTCACAAGCGATCTCTACAATCTGGACTACTTGTTCGACCGTAAAGGATTTTGTTGTTCCAGGTCTTGGGCGATCGCTTAAAATTCCTTTGATCAAGACCATTAATGCTTTCTCCGTTACCTGTTGTTCTTCGGCGGCACTCAGTTTTTCTCTCTCCTCAAACCATCGCGATCGCCACTGACGCACTTGTACTCGGTCTAATTCTAATCTTCGACTAATCGAACTATTGCTCTCTCCTGATGCTGCGGCTAAGATTAGCTTGGCTCGTCTAACAAGGCGATAGGGGTTTGTTGTCCCTCTCACTATTTGTTGGAGTACTGTTTTCTGTAGGTTGGAGAGGTTAATTGGCAATGCTTTTATCATGGACATCAACTTCGAGATTCTTCCGTTAGTTTCATTGAAACACATTGTCGTGGCTAGTCACGAAAGTTTCTGTAAAAATCTGGTGGATTACTTTCGCCAAGCTGCACTAGAAAGACTTTTAGAGCGGGTTCCTGTCAAAGCAGTTATTTATGAGGATAATCGCCAAAATATCTGGAAAACCCTGGCCAAAACTCACGGGTTAACTCAATTACCCATAAAAATTGCTCCCCAAACACCAGCCGGTTGTTGGCAGTTTGCTGATATTGAAAAAACGTCACAAACCCAAGAAGTAGTAGGGAGTTTAGCCGACGATACGGGGATCTTAGTCAGGACATCAGGAACCACAGCAGAAGCAAAAATTGTTGCTTGGTCTCAGGCCAGCTTTCTCTTGTCAGTAGGAGTAGCTGCGAAATGGATGGGATTAACATCAAGCGATCGCTCATTATGTGTGATGCCTTTTTCCTATTTACATAGTTTACTCCGCTCTTGCTTACCAGGTTTGTTAGAGGGAGGTTCGGTGGTTTGTTGTCCTGGATTTGATCGACTACAAATTTTGCAATGGTTAGAAACATTCCAACCCCGAATTTCTCACAAAATCTGCGATCGCCAAACACAGAAGCCTTACAGGAAGTGGGTTTGAACAGAGCGATCGCAGATTTCCCCAACCAACAGTCTGTTGTCAGATTTTAAGTTAAAATCAACCCGAATTAGACAAAGATGAAAAGATAAATCAATCACTCATTTTTCCAAAAAAATTATCAATAAAATCTCTAATAGTACTAGATTGTTAGAATAAAATATGCTATAATTTAATTATTAAAGCAATTTACCTTAAACTGATTTAATGAGTCCCAGTCATCCCCGAAACCCTCGTCAAGTAATCAACTTTAGTAAACAGAAAGGAAAAGAAATAATCGCTAATTTTGATGGGGGACTAATCACTTCAGATGCGGGGATTGTCTGGATAGCTGAGTTGGATAAAAAACTGGGAATTACCGAGAAGTTTGGTAACTGTTTTCAAGATCATCGTCATCAATCTTATGTAGATCATTCCGTTCATGAGTTATTAGCACAAAGGCTTTATGGAATTATTTTAGGCTATGAAGATGTCAATGACCATGATAAATTACGTCACGATCCTGCCCTTAAGATCGCTTTAGAAAAGCTTAATGAACTTGAAGATAAAAAGGGATGGTTAGCTGGAAAAAGTACAATTAATAGATTGGAATATTGTCCTGAGACTATTCTCGACCAAAAAACGAGTCATTATCATAAAATAGAACCCAACTTTGAAGCCATTGAAAAATCTTTTGTCGAATTTTTTTTAGAGTCTTATAAAAAACCTCCCTTAAGTATTATATTAGATATGGATGTCACGGATGACCAAGTACATGGTAATCAAGAAGGGGCATTTTTTAATAGTTATTATCACGGAGTATGTTATGCTCCTTTATATATTTTCTGTGGGCATCATTTATTAGTTGCTAAACTTCGTTCATCTAATGTAGATTCAGCCGATGGAGCCTTAGACGAATTACAAAGAATTATCGGACTAATTAGAGAAAAATGGTCAGAGACTCATATCCTAGTTAGGGGTGATAGTGCCTATGCCCGTGAAGAAATCTTCTATTTTTGTGAAAATCAGCCTTTAGTTGATTATGTTATAGCTATGGGAACAAATGGCGTTCTTAAGTTACGAGCGGATGATGTAATTGAAAAAGCCAAACATGAATATGAAAAAAAAACTAGCTCCAATAACTGAATTAATGGATAGTTTATTTCAGAAAAAAGAAGATTTAGAAGAAGTTAAAAAATTAGTACCAATTTCTACTTGGTATCGCTCTATTCGTTATAAAACAGAAAAGTCATGGAGTTGTCAAAGAAGAGTAGTGACAAAAGTTTGTTATGGAAGTGATGGCTTAAAAATGCGCCAGGTGGTGACATCTTTGCCCGCTTCAAAAATTCCACCCTCAAAACTTTATACAAAAAAATACTGTCCGAGAGGCGAGATGGAAAATCGGATTAAAGAACAACAATTAGACTTGTTAGCTGATAGAACTTCAATTCAAACATTTCAAAGTAATCAACTAAGATTATGGATACATTCCTGGGCTTATGTTCTCATAAATGCTTTTCGTCAACACTGTTTAAAAAAAACTTCATTGGCTAAAGCAACTGTGGGAAGAATACGTCTAAATCTTCTTAAGTTGGGAGCCAGAATAAAGATTAGTTGTAGAAGAATTATTCTCGCTATAGCTAGTGCTTGTCCTTATCAAGATATTTTGTCTATTGCTAACAAAAGAATTAAAACTATTCCTAATACTGGATAAGTAGAATAAGTTGTTTTTTAAAAAAGATATCTATCATAAGTTGTTGACTGACTGATACTTTCATTTAGTCTTATTTATCGTGGAGAAAATCAAAAGTTAATATAATTATTCCCTCTTAAACTCAATTTTTGGATAATCAAAGTCAATTTTTTTTATTCATCTATATTCAAAATTTCTATTAGTCCTAAAAATTATCATTTTTCATCTCTGGATTGGGCTTTCAAATTAATTTGTGAGAAATCCGGGTAAAGCCCTTTCTCCTCTAGCTTGGTATTTTTGTAATAAAGCAGCGATCGCCTTAGCCTGTTGATCTAATTCTGCGTAGGTTAAAGGTGGGGTTTCTTTTTTTCCGTCTATTAAAAATGTATAGGCGTGACTGTCGGGAGTTTGTTGGGCCCTCAGACACAATAACTCGATCACAGTGCTGGGAGTGGTTAAAGATTTTTCTACGCTTTGAGTCATGGTTATCTTTTAAGAAGGAGTTCGAGAGGATTAAATATATCAAGAAACTGTATCAATTTTAAAGGAAATCTTGATATTCGCAAGTCCCAGAAACCTCTGTTTGGAATCAAGTAATTAGAATGGGAGACGAGGTAAACCGTCGAGAAACCCTTCAATATTTTGGTAAACTTCTACTAGGCGATCTCCGTCTACATGAATTTCTTCCGTGGGATAGTTCTCAAAAATTTCAATTAAGCGTATATTATTATCGGATAAAGCAGAGGTCACTAACGCCCCTCTTAAGGATTCTTTGTTGGCACGTTTTGATGGGGTATGAATCACTTCCCCGATGGGATTAAGTACCATTCCTCCGGCAAAACTATTAAGAACTTTGGATAAAAAAACGGGATCAACATCGACATTCCTATTTAATAGCGATCTTAATTCTTCTGGCTTTCTATTAGCTAATTTAAGATAGGTTTTTAGACTTCTCGATGTTTCTCCTGTCTTGGCTAACTTACTTAATTCTTCAACAGAGACAGATTCCCGTAAAACACTGTATTTTAAGACCACTCTTTCAGCAGCTTGAACTGACTGTTTAGTAAAAAGTAGCCCGAAGACAGCTAAGACAAAAATAAGCATATATTTTCTTAATAGCTTTTTGTTCTGTGTCATTATAAATACTATCCTTCGCAATATTTCCACTTTTACCATTTTAGCTAGGATAAAATAATTTGACCGCAGTTTCCAGACAGTAAGAGAAAGTGTCACAATTTAAGAAGTCACCAGGTTTTAGATTCTATAGTCTTAAACAACTTCTAATTATTGCCCCTTGTCTGTAATATTTTGCCTTGAATATAATGGATATGGTAGCTCATTAAATTAGGAGGGTACTATATGACACTTCAGCCTGAAATTATGCAATCTGTTGAACAATTAGGCTATCGTGTTACTGTGGGAGACGTGGCCGCTAAGTCGGGGTTAGATATTAATTTAGCGCAACGAGGATTACTGGCTTTAGCTTCTGATGTTTCGGGACATTTACAAGTTGCAGAGTCGGGAGATATTATTTATCTTTTTCCTGACAATTTTAGAACGATTCTTCGTAATAAATACTGGAAACTACAGTTAAAAGAAACCTGGGAGAAAATTTGGAAGGTTTTATTTTATATTATTCGGATTTCTTTTGGTATTATTTTGGTTGCTTCTATTATTTTAATATTGATTGCTATTACGGTTATTATTATTGGCCTTAATTCCAGTCGTGATGGTAATAGTAATAATTCTGGAAGTCGTGGAGGAAGTTATCGAGGTGGGGGCTTCTTTTTCTTTCCTAACTTTGGTGATTTATTTTGGATCTTTTATCCCAATTATGGTTACAACCGTTACGATCATAGTTCTTCTAGAAGATCCCAAAGTAGAGATGCTAATGAGATGAATTTTCTAGAAGCAGTTTTTTCCTTTCTATTCGGAGACGGTAACCCTAATTATAACTTAGAAGAACGTCGCTGGAAAGCAATAGGAACCGTTATCAAAAATAATAAGGGTTCAATCATTGCGGAACAAGTTGCTCCATATCTAGATAACATTGATCGCTATAATAAAGAAAACGAAGATTATATATTACCTGTTTTAACTCGTTTTAATGGCAACCCCGAAGTTTCTCCTAATGGAGAACTAATTTATCATTTTCCTGAGTTACAAGTCACTGTTCAAGAATCAACTCAAAAATCCATTTCTACTTATTTAAGAGAAAGATTGTATAAATTCAGTGAAGCTGGTAGCAACAAAATCATGTTAGCTATTGGCTTAGGGGCATTAAATTTTATTTTGGCATTGATTTTAGGATCATTTTTGAAAGATCCGAGTATCGTAGCACAGTTTGGGGGTTTTATTGCCTTTATTAATTCGATTTACTGGTTACTATTAGGATACGCCATGGCCTTTTTAGGGGTTCCTCTGATTCGTTACTTTGTTGTTCAAATGAGGAATGGTAAGATTGAGTCAAGGAATAGTGAAAGAAAAGGAAGAACCGAACTTTTACAGGATAAAACCGAAACCATACAACATAAGTTAGAGTATGCAAGTCAATTTGCTAATCAAGCTATCATACAACAGTCTGACATTGCTTATACCACAGAAAAAGATGTCCTAGAACAAGAAATTGAACAAGCAGATAAAATTGATCAAGAATGGCAAAAACGTCTAGATGCTTTGGATAATTAATAATCAATTTCCTCTTTCTAGTCTATTTTGTTAGATCACATTCTATCAAACGCATGAAGCAAAAAGTTGCCATTTTAAACCCATAAGGAGACTTCCACCAAATAGCAGGAAAAGATCCTTCTGGAGCAGATAAGCTAAAATCCCAATTAGGATAGTTATCCCCCTGCCATTTTCCATTTTTACGCCATCCCACCCGATCGCCGTATTTCTCTAGGATACCCATATTTTGAGCGCGCAAGGTGTCTAAACTGCCTCCTACTTCTGTATAAAGACGCAACTGGATACTAAACCCAAAGCGATCGCTGCTATAGTCTCGCCAAAGTTTATCAATCACTTGCAAAATGGTGCAAGGTAGTTGTTTCATGTCGTTAGGAGTAAGATCGTCTCGACTACGGTTAACTGCATCGAGGATCACTCTACTGGTTTCTTGATCTGCTTCTTTAAAATTTCCTGCTTTCAAAAATTCTTGTAATTGACTATATCTATTGATATCTGAGACTAATTTCAGTTTTTCTTCTAAATTAGTAACTTTATTCCTTAATGAGTGTAGTTCACTTAGTATTTCTGCTAAATCAGGGGTATTCTCTTGGGTTAAAGACTCAGACATAATAAATTATGGGTAACAAATAGATGATATCTTAGGAAAGTTAAGACAAATCTCAGTGAATTCTCATTACTTTCCTTTTTAATGATATTACATTCCTGAAAAAATGGTCTATTTTGTTTTTCTTTTGTAATTAATCCAAGGTAGTTTACGGATAAATATGGTAACCTCTCACACTTCAAATTCTATTAGTTATGATATCGAAAAAACTGTCCTAGATCGTTATCAAGAAGGGGCAAAAGTTCAACAACCTAGTTTATGTTGTCCCACTGAATACGAGGGAAACTATTTAGAAATTTTACCCCAAGAAATTATCGAGAAAGACTACGGTTGTGGTGATCCAACTCGTTATGTTAACGAGGGAGAAACTGTTTTAGATTTGGGTTCAGGAACGGGCAAAAATTGTTATATCTTATCTCAAAAAGTAGGTGAATCTGGTCAAATTATTGGGGTTGATTTTAACGATGAGATGTTAAAAATTGCTCGTAAATATCAACAAAATATTGCTGACAAAATTGGGACGTATAATACAAAATTTGTCAAGGGTAAAATACAAGATTTAACCTTGAATTTAGACTTAGTTCAAAGTTGGTTAAAGGATCATCCTATTCAATCGGTAGATGATTTAACTAAGTTTGAAAATGAATGCGATCGCCTTCGTAAAGATGATCCTTTGATTGCAGACAATAGCATCGATGTGGTCATCTCTAACTGTGTTTTAAACTTGGTTCAACCGAAGGATAAGAAACAGTTATTTGAGGAACTATATCGTGTCCTAAAACAAGGGGGAAGGGCAGTTATTTCTGATATTGTTTGTGATGAAGATCCTACACCTAATATTCTTAATGATCCTGATTTATGGAGTGGTTGTATTGCAGGAGCATTTAGAGAAGATCAATTCTTAAAAATGTTTGAAAATGTGGGATTTTATGGTGTTGAAATACTAAAACGAGAGGAAAAACCTTGGCAAGTTATTGACGGTGTTGAATTTCGTTCCATGACTATTCGTGCTTATAAAAGGAAGGAAGGCCCTTGTTTAGAAAGAAAACAATCCATTATTTATAAAGGCCCTTGGAAACAAGTACAGGATGATGATGGACATACTTTTTGTCGGGGAGAAAGAATGGCAGTTTGTGATAAAACCTATCAGATTTTAACCCGTCCAGAAAGTCCTTATCAAGAGGATATTATTGGACTTCTTCCCTCTCAAGAAATACCTTTAGAAGAAGCAACAGAATTTAGTTGTAAAAATAAAGCAATTCGTCATCCAAAAGAAACAAAAGGCAGTAACTATCATCTCACAGAAATAAAAGATGATATAGACTGTTGTACCCCTGGAGAGTGTTGTTAATTATTCAGTTAACAGCGATCAGTTACCAGTGACTGATCGCTGTTAATTTATATCATGGAGGAAAATAAATGATTGCTTTAAATACTAATAAAATAACCCCATTTTTTCAGAAAATAAAAACCTCTTTAAGTAAACAACAAATAACCATTTTACAAATCAATTTAGGGAGACGTTGTAACCTTGCTTGTACCCATTGTCATGTGGAAGCAAGTCCCAAAAGAACAGAAGAATTATCCTCCAAAATCTGTCAACAACTAATCCAATTAATTAACCTCTTTCCACAACTTGAAACCGTTGATTTAACTGGGGGCGCACCAGAGATGAACTATGGTTTTCAACCCATAGTTGAAGCAGCTAGGAAAGCCAAAAAAGAAGTTATTGTTCGCTCAAACTTAACTATATTCTTCGAGGAAGGGTTTAAACACTTACCTGAATATTTTGCAAAAAATGAGTTAAGAGTCGTCGCTTCTTTACCTTGTTATCTAGAAGACAATGTAGATAGACAAAGAGGGAAAGGGGTTTATGATGCTTCTATTCGTGCTATTGAAAAACTTAATCAATTGGGTTATGGACATGATCCTAATTTAGTTCTAGATTTAGTCTATAATCCCCCCATTCCTAGCAATAAAAAATTCTCTTTAACTCCAGAACAAATAAAATTAGAAAAAGATTATAAAAACTTTTTAAAAGATAATTTTAATATTTGCTTTAATCAACTTTTTACTATTACAAACTTACCCATTGGTAGAGTAAAAAATTACCTACAAAATAAAGAATTGTATGTTCCCTATTTAGAATTTTTAGAGTCTCATTATAATGAGCAAACTCTCGATCATGTTATGTGTCGTAACCAGCTATCAATTGATTATTTAGGTAACATTTATGACTGTGATTTTAATCAAATGGAAAACATACCAGCAACCTTACCTAATGGGGAAGCATTAACTATAGAAAACCTATTAAAAATTGGTAATTTAGATGTTATTAACGATATCAAAACTGCTGATTATTGTTATGGTTGTACTGCTGGCAGTGGTTCCAGTTGTGGGGGGTCATTAATTTAATTTATTTAAGTATTTAATTCAGGAGATTTATTATGCAACAAAAAACAAAATCCAAACAACTATTCTTAAAATTAGGAGGAATTACTGTGTTGACTGCTGCTACCATAATTATTATCAAACAGCTAGGAATTTTAGATACTTTTAGCATTACTGAAAGTTTACAAAATTTATTGCAATGGATACAAGACTTAGGAACCATTGGTTATCTAATCTTTATTTTTGTTTATATGTTATCAGCAGTTTTTTTGATTCCTGCTTCTATTTTAACCTTGGGTGCAGGAGTTATTTTTGATGTAATTGAAGGTTCAATATTAGTTTCTATTGCTTCGATCGCAGGGGCAATTTTAGCCTTTTTAATCGGACGTTATTTTGCTAGAGGATGGGTTGCTAAACAAATAGAAAACTATCCAAAATTTAAAGCAGTTGATGAAGCAGTGGCCAAAGAAGGATGGAAAATTGTGGGATTAACTCGCTTATCACCTATCTTTCCTTTTGTAGTGTTAAACTATGCTTTTGCCATTACTCAAGTATCATTAAAAGATTATGCGATCGCTTCTTGGATTGGGATGTTACCTGGTACAGTTATGTATGTTTATATTGGTTCTCTCATTGGTAATATTGCCACTTTAGGTGCCGGAGGAAGGGAAAAAACACCCTTAGAATGGGCTTTATATATTGTGGGATTAATTGCTACTGTATTAGTCAGTGTTTATGTTACTAAAATTTCTCGACAAGCGTTAGATAGTCAAATTGAAAAAACATAAAATGTATAAAAAAAATTAATATACTTCATCTTTCAATCTTAGAACTAATCAATTTCTGTAAAGAAAATTATATCCTTGATGTTTTTGTCTATTTAAACGGTACTCAACTTTATGCAGACTTTTTATCGGGTACGTTTGATAGTGGTTCTTTTAATACTGATTTATCCCTTGAAGAAGGGGATATTTTAGATTTTGTATTAGGTTCACCTAATATTCATAATGATGATACTACAGGACTCGATCTTTCTATTACAACAACCCTGAGTGTTCCTGAACCTTCAACTATGATTGGATTAGGTGTATTAGCAACCTTTGCTTTAGGAAAAGGTGTAAAACGTAAATTAAATCAAGCTAAGAAAAAATAACCAAAAATCAAAAGGTTAATATCTAATAATTTTAAGCAGTAGGGTGGGTTAGACGGCTATCATAATGGTTCTAACTAGAATATAAAAATCCGTCGTAACCCACCATTTTAGTAAACTATGTTTTTTCCAGGTTTTTTGGTGTATTAGCGTAGCGTAATACACCCTACTGGACTAAGGGCAAAAAACAAGGTTAATCTTCGATAATTTTAACCGTTAGGCCGATGCACTGCCCAGCTTTTTTATTTGGTTGAAATTAGATTAAAGTTTTAACATTAGGATAAGCCAAAATTTTCTTATCTGCTGTCAGTAAAGAACAGTTATAAACTTGAGAAGTTGCAACAATTAATTGATCGGCTGGATCTCGATGAAATCCGATGAGTTGAGTTGAGGCTACAATAATGTCTAGGTTTAAATTAATTAATTGAACACCAGGATAGGTAATTGCTCCATTTAACCATTCATCCACTGAACAAGATAGAATAAGCCTATTATTTTCTACTAATTTAGCAACTTCCCAACAAGAAATAATACTAACACCTAATCCACTAGATTGATAAGTATTAATTAATTCTCGTTGTCTCTGAGTTAATCTAGAATTGTTATCAACCCACCAAATCCAAATATGGGTATCTAAAATAATCATTTTAAACTGTCCCAATCTTCAATATCAGTCGCAGATTCTAATGGGTTTTCGTATTTTATAACCTTCCCGGCTAGGGGATATTGATTAACATCAGAATGATTTTCAGACTGTTTAATAATAATAACTTCTACTGATTCCCCTTTATTGAATGGAATATTATCGATCAATAATTTTCCATTTTCTGTGAGAGTGGTCTCTATTTTGTGAGTATTCATCGTAGGTTTATGTTTAGTGAAAAATATCTTATCAATACAACTCATTGACATTGTATCACTTTTGTTTGCTATCCTGTTCAATCTCTGCTTTTAAATCTTTCTAATCCTAATAATAGGAGAAAAAAAAGCCCACCATAAAGTAGGCTTTTCAATTATCAATTTGAAGATTAATTCCTATTTGATTATAGGGGCTTTAACTGGCAAATCATAGCGAGAAGCAACCTCTACTTCTTCCACTAAACTAGGCACAGACTGACGTAACAAAGCGGTTAATTGAGTAGTGGTTGAATCGTAAATCTGAGTAACAATTTTCGGATACAAACCAATGCCAATAATGGGAATTAACAGACAGGCAATAATAAACACCTCTCTGGGTTCTGCATCAATCAGTTTGGTATGAGAAACTAATTCTTTATTTTCTGGTCCATATAACATTTCTCGTAACATGGACAGTAAATAAATGGGGGTTAAAATTACACCAATGGCAGCTAAAAAGACGATAATAACTTTGAAAGTAGAGTTATAAGCATCGCTAGTAGCAAAGCCTACAAACACCATTAATTCTGCCACAAAGCCACTCATTCCAGGTAATGCTAAAGAAGCCATTGAACAAGTAGTCCACATAGCAAATACCTTCTTCATTTTCTGACCAACACCACCCATTTCGTCTAACATTAGGGTATGGGTACGGTCGTAGGTTGCCCCCACCATAAAGAAGAGACTGGCCCCAATTAAACCGTGGGAAATCATCTGTAACATTGCCCCACTCATGCCAATATCGGTAAACGAAGCAATACCTATCAAGACAAACCCCATGTGAGAGATGGAAGAATAGGCAATTTTCCGCTTTAGGTTACGTTGGGCAAACGAGGTTAAAGCCGCATAAACAATATTCACCACCCCTAAAATGACCAATATCGGGGCAAAATAGGCGTGGGCATCGGATAACATTTGTGCATTCATCCGTATCAGGGCATAACCTCCCATTTTTAAGAGAATACCAGCCAGTAACATATGCGCCGGCGCTGTAGCTTCCCCGTGGGCATCCGGTAACCAAGTATGAAGAGGAAAGATCGGTAATTTTACCCCATAGGCGATCAGGAAACCAGCATATAAGAATAACTGTAACTTCAACGGGATATCTTTAGCTGCGATCGTCGCCATATCAAAGGTGACAGTATCCCCGAAAAAGGCCATGGTTAAAGCCCCAAGGAGGATAAACAGAGAACCACCTGCCGTGTAGAGGATAAACTTAGTGGCTGCGTATAAACGACGTTTTCCGCCCCAAATGGAGAGAATTAAGTAAACCGGGACTAATTCTAATTCCCAAACTAGGAAAAACAGTAACATATCCTGTACAGCAAACACGGCTATTTGTCCGCCGTACATCGCTAACATCAGGAAATAGAAGAGTTTGGGCTTAAACGTCACCGGCCAAGCGGCCATGGTTGCTAAAGTGGTGATAAAGCCGGTTAATAAAATCAGAGGCATGGCTAACCCATCAGCCCCCACAGACCATTTTAGGTCTAATTGAGGAACCCAAGCGTAGCTTTCTACTAGCTGTAAGTCGGGGTTGCTGAGGTCGTAGCCGGTATAAAAAGCGTATACAATAATAGCAAAATCGATTAAACCCACTGTTAAAGCGTACCAACGGACGGTTTTACCGTCTTTGTCGGGAATAATGGGTATTAACAAGGCTGCTGCTATGGGAAAGAGAATAATGGTGGTTAACCAAGGAAAATTAGCAAGGTTCATTGACATTTTCTAAGCGTTCATCAAAATTTCGGGTTTTGCTAGGAGTCAGGAGTGATATAACCATCTATGAAAGTTCCCTGTTGCCTGACACCAAACCCGTTCGGTATGATCATGGTGAGAGCCTAAACTGTGAGGATAAATGACAATCTGGACTATCACCATTACACCCATCAATTTAACAAGATTTTTCTAGGGATAATATTGTAAAAATCTTAAATTTTTTGAAAACTTTAATTGCTTAACAATTTATATAGCGTTTCTCGGACTCAATATGTACACCTAATATCGCGCCTCCGAACTCCGAACTCCGAACACTAGAAAACTCTGTACCTCACAAGTATGAGAAGTGCTATAATTCTAATTTCTACACTCTAAATATGACTTTATCTTCTATTCGCCCTGCTAAAATTACGGCTATTTTATCGGATTCTATCGCCGAAGACATTGGCTTTGAAGTCGGGGATGCTATTGTTTCTATTAATGGCAGCAAACCTCGTGATTTAATCGATTACAATTTTTTGTGCGCCGATGAATTTTTAGATTTGGAAGTATTAGATAGTCAAGGAAAAGTCCATCAAGTAGAAATAGAAAAAGACTATGATGATAATTTAGGTTTGGAGTTTGAAACTGCTTTATTTGATGGCTTGCTTCAATGTAATAATCGTTGTCCTTTTTGTTTTATCGATCAACAACCCCCTGGAAAACGAGATAGTTTATACTTGAAAGATGATGATTATCGTTTAAGTTTTCTCTACGGCAGTTATTTAACATTAACTAATTTGACCGAAAAAGAATGGCAAAGAATTGAAGCCATGCGCTTATCTCCTTTGTTTGTTTCGGTTCATGCAACGGAACCAGATGTTAGAATTAAACTATTAAAAAACGAACGAGCAGGATTAATTAAAGAACATTTTAAATGGTTTCAAGAAAGACGTTTACAAATTCACGCCCAAGTTGTTGTCTGTCCTGGAATTAATGACGGTGTACATTTAGAAAAAACTTTGCAAGATTTAGCAGAGTTTTCTTTAGGAGAAATTCCTACTGTTTTATCAGCAGCAGTTGTTCCTGTTGGTTTAACAAAGTTTCGCCCTCAAGAAGATAAATTAATTCCTGTTAGTCAAGAAAAGGCCAAAGAAGTCATTAAACAAGTACAAACCTTACAACAAGAATTTTATGAAAAGTTTAATAGTAATTTTGCTTGGTTAGCCGATGAATGGTTTTTAATTGCCCAAGAAGAATTACCCCCAGAATCTCATTATGAAGACTATCCCCAAATAGGGAATGGAGTAGGTTCTATCCGTCAATTTATTAAAGAGTTTCAAGAAACAGCTAAACAATTATTACCCCAAAAAATAGAAGAGAAAAAAAACTTAACTTGGGTGGTAGGTAATGCCGTAGAGAAAGCCTTTCAACCCTTAGTTAGACAGCTAAATAGTGTAGAAAATTTAACTATCAATTTAACCCCATTGAATAGTGACTATTGGGGACAAGAAATTACTGTAACAGGTTTATTAACAGGGGAGGATATTGTTGCCAAACTAAAGAATAGAGATTTAGGAGATGGTGTTTTATTACCTTCTATTATGCTTAAAGATCACGATACATTTTTTTTAGATGATATGAGTGTTGAGAACGTTTCTGAGGAATTAAAAAGTCCCATTTTCATTGTAAGTAGTATTTATGATTTAATAGAAAATTGTTCTTAAAGTTTGAGTAAAGTATTTTTTGCACATTTTTACTAACCCGTAATTATCCCATCAGCTACAATACTGTGTTTTCAGGAATATGGCCTGAATTTTTAGTGATTTTTACAGAGGTATCTGGTGATACATTTTAGGTATCATAAGGGCATATTAAAAGTGTCAACCATATAATTTGACTCCACTGTTGGTATTTGTCAGTGAAATAAACAGGTAAAGAAGCTTACAAGAAAATAACTTTTTACACAATGTTTATAATTCTATGCTTAAACATCTCATCTCAATACAAAAATTGCTAGATTTTCTAGGTACAAGTAACTATGATGTTCAAATATTTAGCCCTATTACTCTTCTCTCTCAACACTAAAAAAAACACTTCTGATAGAGGTTTTGCAATCTTGATGGTTATGGCACTGGGAACCATTGGAACCCTTGCTACAGCAGCTATGCTTGCACAAAGCAGCACTCTAGGCCGTAATTTGGAAACTTCTGTGACTATTAGTCAACAAAATTTAAGCGTGGCTCAAACCGCAAAAGTGAATCTTCAAGCTCTATTAATTGAACATAATCAATTACTTGAATACGAGGTTGAGGATTGGGTAAAATACTTAAAATCCCCTAATTCCTCCCAAGAATCCCGTAATTTTAATCATAATTTAAGTCTGTGTCGTGAGGACAGCGACTGGAAAAAAACAAAACAAAGAATTTTAAATCTCGCTCAACAGAAGATGATTGATATCCCAGTTGGAAAATTTTCCCTAGTCGATTTACAAAAAGTTGACAGTAGTCAGATCATAGCTACTATTAAAACAGAAAATAGAAGAAAAAATTCTGCACAATATCAGGTAGATATTAATTTGAGTGATAATTATTTGACCAACTCTGTCCCTGTTTTATTGTTAACGGGAAAAGAACAAAGAGGTGGCATAGGAGAAGTTAATGTTAAGGGAAATGTTTGGGCAAATGACTGTAGTTTTCCCATTGAAAAAGTTAATTTAATAGACATAGATGAACATTGGGCTAACTATACAGGAATCAAAATTCCTGAATTACCGGAGTTAGAACTTATTAAACAGAGATTACCAGAACATCATTATTTTCCATCAATAACAGAAGAAGAAAGAGATGATAATGATGACGATCAAGAAGAAACAATTTCTTTAGAATTACCGAGAGAAGAAGATGAAGCAACAGAAAAGCAAGGAATCAAAAATGTCTATGAATATTTAATTGATGATATTGAGCAGATTGATTCATTAACTATCAATTCTGATTCTCACGGTGAATCTGTTATTATTTTACATATTGTTGGAGACACTAATATTTCCGAGATTGTTCATCAATGTCAATCATCTAATGATTGTTCCCCTGAAAACTTAATTATTGTTGGCTATGAAGGCTCTAAAATGTGCCTAAACTTCGATAATTTAGGGGCTTTGATCGTTGCCCCTCAGCATCAATTAGGAATTAAAAATAAAAATTCTGATCAAGAATTAGCTCAATTTACTGGTAGTATTTGGGTTGATAAATTGTCAACTGATGGAGATTGTGGTAGCGATCAAGTTGAGTTTCAGGAAGCTTGGAAATGGGGTGATTTACCTACCCAGTTTCAGTCCATTAACCCTATTCCTAAACTGATTCAAGTTCATTTAAGGGATTCTATCACACCTGATTCTTAAAGAGTGCTTACCTGAGTTCGGAGTTATTATTTTTTCATCAGAGAATGAGGGTTTGAGATTTCTTATTTGAGTCAGTTTTCTACAAAATTCCTTATATCGAACTCAGGTTGGTGGGTTACGGAGCAGATAAAAATTTATGATGTTTTCCTCAAAACTAACCTTACGCCTAACCCACCCTACGACGGTTAAATTGACTTACAAAGTTCAATCCCTGAATCAACGGGTTCTTTAAACTCCTCCAATAATTGACGAAACTCTTCCCCTTCAATGGTTTCTTTATCAATCAAAATTTCTACTAAATGATCCATTACCACTCTGTTTTCACGAACAATAGTTTTTGCTTGCTCATGACACTTTTCAACAATACAACGAATTTGATTGTCAATCTTTGCGGCCATTTTATCAAATGCAGCATAATTATCTTGATTATCGTCTTCTAAAGCCAATAATCCTAATTCTGACATTCCAAAACGAGTCACCATGCCTCTAGCATAGTCTGTTACCATCTCAATATCACGGGTGGCTCCATTGGTGACTTCATCTTCTCCAAAGATAACTTCTTCGGCAGCTCTCCCTCCTAATGTTGAGGAAATTTTAGCTAATATGTAATTGCGGGATTCTAAACCGAATTCTTCCCCTGGAAGAAACCAAGTTAAACCCAAAGCTTGTCCTCTAGGAATTAGAGTAACTTTTTCTACAGGATCGTGATCTTGAAGCATAGTAGCTACGATCGCATGACCAAGTTCATGATAGGCAATGAGTCGCTTATTTTTGCCATCTAGTAAGGGCGTTCCCTCCATACCTACTCGCACTCGATCTATAGCATCATTAATTTCAGCCATCGTAATGGCTTCTTTGCGTCGTCTAGCGGTAAAAATGGCAGCTTCATTAAGTAAATTAGAGAGATCGGCTCCAGTAAAGCCAGTGGTTCGTTTAGCAACCATTTCCAAAGATACCTGAGTATCCATCTTTTTATCCTTAGCATGAACTTCTAATATCCGTTGTCTGCCTTTAATATCGGGGTAATCTACGTTAACTTGGCGATCGAAGCGTCCAGGACGCATTAAAGCCTTATCCAAGACATCGGGACGGTTAGTTGCAGCAATAACAATAATACCTGTATTACCCTCAAATCCGTCCATTTCCGTTAATAATTGGTTGAGGGTTTGTTCCCGTTCATCGTTACCTCCACCGTAACCAACCCCACGCTGGCGGCCAACTGCGTCGATCTCATCGATAAAGATCAGACAAGGGGCGTTTTCTTTGGCTTTTTTGAATAAATCTCTGACCCGTGAAGCACCCACACCGACAAACATTTCCACGAACTCTGAACCGGAAATACTAAAGAAGGGAACTCCTGCTTCTCCTGCCACTGCTTTAGCGAGAAGGGTTTTTCCCGTTCCAGGGGGGCCGATCAAAAGCACACCTTTGGGTATTTTCGCGCCGATCGCCGTAAATTTTTCGGGTTCTTTAAGGAAGGTAACAACTTCTTCTAGTTCTTCTTTGGCTTCGTCAATACCGGCTACATCTCCAAAAGAAATCCCCGTTTTAGCTTCCATTTGAAACCTAGCACGGGATTTACTAAAGTTCATAGCTTGACCAGACATACTGGCTGAACGACGAATAACAGCTATAACGATGATCAAAATGAGCAATATTGGGGGGAGTTGTAGCATTAACCTCACCATAGCCGAGTTGTCGGGAGAGGGATTATAGTCAATCTTGACATCGTTAGCTTTGAGACTGTTAATGAGTTCGGGATTTTGTTGTAATAAGCGAACTTCTCGGGGTTCTTCTTGACCTCTTAAGGTAACTTTAGCTCTTTGTAGTCTGGGATCGATTTCCACTAGGGTAACTTTCCCTGCATCGATATCATTTAACAGTTGGCCATAACTATATTCCTCTTCTTTATCTTGTCCCCAACTTGGACCGGCCATCAACAATAATTGTAGGAAAAGGGTGCTGGTTATTAATTTTCCCCACCCCTTGAAACGACGTTGTCGACTATGTTGGGGACGGGTTAAGTCCCGTTGTTTTTCCTGAATGGTTGTTTGAGTTTGATTTTGTCGTGAGGTCAAGGAGCAGATATCTTTCATAACCAGTCTGTTGTTAAAAAATTACTCTTTAATTCTTATTATGAACCATTAAGCAGCATCTAGGGGAGTCTCCCAGCCTTGATTTAGTATTTAGATTTTTGTTTTGCTGGTTTCTTCTGGTAATCTCTTTCTGAAAAACTATTGCCAATTCCTTGTAAAATACCTTTACCTACTAATCCAATTCCTCGCCCGATTACCTGGGTTAAAACATAAACTAATGCTTTGCCCACTGTTCCTACTAAAGATCGCAATAATGGGGAGGTTGCGTCTCTAATTTCTAATAATATAGTTACGCTCCATTTTATCCCTCTTAAGCTATTTAGTTCTTTTTGACGGGGACTATAAATGACTGAGGAATCAATACCTTTTTCGTTGAAAAAGAAGAGTCGATACTGACTTTCAAAAATATCTTTTGGTTCTCCCCAATATTGTTGTTTTCTATATTCCCAGGCTAAACGGTTTCTAAATTTGGCAATCTCTCTCGATGATACTGTTTCTAAATTATACAATCTTTCTTTAATTTTTTCATTGTTAGAAAAATAGTTCAATATCAAAGATATAATGGCGTTTGCAACCTGTATAAGAAGGTTATGCAGTATTTTTTTCTCTTCTTCTTTTCCCTGGCTCATTTCCTGAATACTACCTTCACTTCCTGATAATAAAAAATCAAACAATTCTGGAAACCGAGGTATCTTTCTTAATATTTCTTGAGAAACTATATCTTCATTTTCTTCTATAATTGTTTCTATATCTTCTAGAAAAAATTTCTCTTGATCGTTGCAGTATTTACTAAGAAAAATTAAAGCTGATTCTCTCCATAATCTAGCCAAGATAGATAAGCTATGTCTTGTTTTTGATAATTTAACACCATCCCTCTCGATAAACTTAATATCACTGATGATTCGATAAAGTTGTTTCAAAACAATCTCTAATATCTCTTTTCTTTTCTCAAACTTTAAAATATCAATCTCTAAGGAATAATTAGTTAAGTTATCAAGATTATTACTCAGTGTATACATAGTTTCATCAAAAATTTTTAAGCCTTTTTCCTCTGCTGCTAATGTTACTGTTGACGCAAAATTTTCCCTACTGCTTGCTGGAGGAGATAAAAGGATTACTTCCATTGGTAGCAACTGTTTTACTAACCACCTTGCTGTCAACAATTCCCTTTTTCTTCCTTTCCAGAATATTTTATCTAACTTAGATGTGGGACGGTTTTTAATATTTTCATTAAGACCTTGCAAGTTATTATTAATTTGTTCTAGTCCTGATTTTCGTACTTTGGATAACCAATTTTCCTGCGTTGTTTCTGTCTTTACTTGAGATAATTGACCAGCAGTAATGGTCGGCCAAATCAACTCACCTTGGATGATTCTCTGCCAATTTTCCAGTAAGTTCTCTATAAAGGTTCCTTTATTGAGATAGCCTTCGATGCCTATTTTTTTAAATTCTTCTTGTTGTTGCAAGCTCAGATCATAACTTAGTAAACATAGTTTAATTTCAGGTTGACTTGTTTGTGCTTGCTGATAGAAAGTTTCAATAGTTAATGTCTCATTGATTAAATTAGGATCTAATATAATTAAGTCAAAAGTGTTACTTGATAACTGGTTTAAAGCATCTTTTAAATTATCAGTTTGACTAGAAATTTCCCATTGAGAATTACTACTTAAGCTCGTTGCCAGTCCTAAGCGAAAAATGGGATCTTTATCTACAATGAGAAGGGATATAGGGCGATCGCTCACAAGGTTTATACCGGTGAAGGCTTGGTTAAGGCTTCATCTAGTTTAGACTGTTCTGGTTGTTGATGGCCATAAAAATCGACACGATAGTCAGTTATAGTGATTCCTGTTTGTGCTTCTATCTGCTGAATCAAGTCAGAAGGTAGCTGAACATGAACATCAATAATTTGCTGAGTATCTAAACAATTGACATGACTATGGGAGTCGGTTATGGTTCCATAAAGTCGTCCATCACATCGCTCTAAGCATTCTATAATCCCTTGACTGGATAAAGCTTCTAGATTTTGATAAACTGATGTGTGACCGACATTTTTGCCGTTTTGACTCAGTCGATTATAAATTTCTCTAGCTGAGAGATGTTCTTTAGTTTTCCAAAGTAATTCTAAGATATAGCGACGTTGACGGCTAATACGCATTCCTAGACATTGACAACGGTTTAAAGCATCTTCTAAAGAGCGAATTTGCGTGTTTTCTTCGACCATTTTTTCCTAAAATTGACTTAAACATACTCGTTACCAATTTAGCTTAAATCAGTCCCAACTGTCCACACTAGCTAACTTCACTGCGACTGTTCCGTCTAGGTGGCAAAAACCTATCGATATCTGCTAATATATTATAAGCTTTAGGAGATTATAGGATTTAGTAATTGAATGCTAGATACAAACCAGGTGTTACTTATAACTTCTAAATTATGACCGTTACCACTCCCGTCGACTTCCAAGATAGCTTTGATATCATCGTTGTGGGTGCTGGCCATTCCGGGTGCGAAGCAGCCCTAGCCGCCGCCCGTTTGGGGTGTTGCACCATGATGTTAACCCTTAACCTCGATCGCATCGCTTGGCAACCCTGTAACCCGGCAGTAGGAGGCCCTGCCAAGTCCCAGTTAACCCACGAAGTAGACGCTTTGGGAGGGGAGATCGGCAAAATGGCTGATCGCACTTATTTGCAAAAACGGGTTCTCAACTCTTCACGGGGTCCTGCTGTTTGGGCGTTACGGGCGCAGACGGATAAACGGGAATATTCAGCAGTGATGAAGGAAATTGTCGAAAATCAAAAGAATTTAAGTATCCGTGAAGGAATGGTGACGGATCTGGTATTGGGGAAAAACGATGAGGTGATCGGTATCCAAACCTATTTTGGTACTTGTTTTCAGGCCAAAGCCGTTATTTTGACCACAGGAACCTTTTTAGGGGGTCGCATTTGGATCGGGAATAAGTCCATGGAAGCAGGAAGATCCGGGGAGTTTGCGGCCGTTGGGTTGACGGAAACCCTGAATAACTTGGGGTTTGAAACAGGAAGACTGAAAACAGGAACCCCGGCCAGAGTAGATAAGCGATCGGTTGACTATTCTCGGTTAGAACCCCAACCTCCTGATGAGGAAGTACGTTGGTTTAGTTTTGATCCGGCGGTTTGGGTGCAAAAAGAACAGATGAATTGTTATTTAACCCGAACCACTATTAAGACTCATCAGTTAATCAAAGATAACTTACATTTGTCCCCTATTTATGGGGGGTTTATTGACTCTAAAGGACCCCGTTATTGTCCTTCTATCGAGGATAAAATAGTTAGGTTTGCGGATAAAGAAAGCCATCAAATTTTTATCGAACCGGAAGGACGAGAAATCCCAGAATTGTATATTCAAGGGTTTTCTACGGGTCTCCCAGAAAAGATACAATTAGCTATGTTAAGAACCCTGCCAGGGTTAGAAGATTGTGTGATGTTGCGTCCTGCTTATGCAGTAGAATATGACTTTTTGCCAGCAACCCAATGTTATCCTACCTTGATGACTAAGAAAATTGAAGGGTTATTTTCTGCTGGACAAGTGAACGGGACAACTGGTTACGAAGAAGCAGCAGCACAAGGAATTGTTGCTGGCATAAATGCGGTTAAATTTGTTAAAAATGAGGAGATGATTATTTTCCCCAGAGAAGAGAGTTATCTGGGAACATTAATCGATGATTTATGTACCAAAGATTTAAGAGAACCCTACAGAATGTTAACTTCTCGCTCCGAATATCGCTTGATTTTACGGTCGGATAATGCGGATCAAAGAATGACTCCTTTAGGTCGAGAAATAGGGCTAATTGATGACCGTCGTTGGAATTTATTTGAAGAAAAACAAGCTAATATTGTAGCGGAAAAAGAACGACTTTATGAAACAAGAATTAAAGAAAGAGATGAAGTAGGAATTAAGATTGTTAATGATACCCAACAGAAGATAAAAGGATCTGTTACCTTAGCTGACTTATTACGTCGTCCTAAGTTTCATTATGAACATTTAGAACAGTATGGTTTAGGTAATACAGAGTTAAAAACTGTTGAAAAAGAAGGGGCAGAAATTGACATTAAATACTCAGGTTATTTGAAACGTCAACAAATTCAAATCGAACAAATTAGCCGACATAGTAACAAAAAATTGCCCTCAGACATTGATTATATGTCCATAGACACCCTTTCTATGGAAGCGAGGGAAAAATTAACAAAAGTTCGTCCTTTGACCCTTGGACAAGCTTCTCGTATTGGTGGGGTAAACCCTGCTGATATTAACGCTTTATTAGTGTATTTAGAACTGCGCTCCCGTTATCAATCTGTGTAACTTTTCTAGATTTTACTCAATTGAGAGGTAAGAAAAGGATTAAACGGTGAAAGTTATTTTTGTATTTTGTTGAGTGTATTTGAGGATTTTTTATGGCTATATGTTATATTTGCGAGAATGAAATTACTAAAGAAAATAAATATAAGGAGCATATTATTCCTAATGCCATAGGAGGAAAGTTAAAGTCTGGAGACTTAATTTGTTCAAATTGTAGTCCACATTTCGATTCTATGTTATTTATTTGATGTTATAACTCGCAAAAAAATTTCTGATGATTATCCAATTAATAATATATTAACAAAAGCAGAATTACAAAAAACTCTGAAAGAGCCTTTAGTTCCTGAGTCTAGTGCAGCTTGGCGAAAGTAATCCACCAGATTTTTACAGAAACTTTCGTGACTAGCCACGACAATGTGTTTCAATGAAACTAACGGAAGAATCTCGAAGTTGATGTCCATGATAAAAGCATTGCCAATTAACCTCTCCAACCTACAGAAAACAGTACTCCAACAAATAGTGAGAGGGACAACAAACCCCTATCGCCTTGTTAGACGAGCCAAGCTAATCTTAGCCGCAGCATCAGGAGAGAGCAATAGTTCGATTAGTCGAAGATTAGAATTAGACCGAGTACAAGTGCGTCAGTGGCGATCGCGATGGTTTGAGGAGAGAGAAAAACTGAGTGCCGCCGAAGAACAACAGGTAACGGAGAAAGCATTAATGGTCTTGATCAAAGGAATTTTAAGCGATCGCCCAAGACCTGGAACAACAAAATCCTTTACGGTCGAACAAGTAGTCCAGATTGTAGCGATCGCTTGTGAAGAATGTGAAAAATCAGACAGACCAGTGAGCCATTGGACACCTTCAGAGTTGGCGGATGAAGCCATAAAAAGAGGAATTGTCGAAAAGATTTCCCCCCGTAGTGTGGGGCGTTTTTTAAAAAGAAGCGACATTACAACCACATCTCGTTCGTTACTGGTTAAATGCCAAAATTGATGATCCCTTAAAATTTAAAAAGCAAGTCAAATATATCTGTGAACTTCATCAAGAAGCTAAAACTTTGTTAGAACAAGGAATTCATTTAATTAGTACAGATGAAATGACAGGGATTCAAGCTCTTGAGAGATTATTTCCGAACAAAAGAATCAAGCCTAAACAAGTAGAAAAAATCGAATTTGAATATGAAAGACACGGAACTTTAAGCTTGATTGCGAACTGGGATGTGGCAAGAGGAAAAGTTGTTAGTCCCTCTATTGGACCGACAAGAACAGAACAAGATTTTTCTGAACATATCCAGAGAACGATTAAGATTGATGAAAAAGCAGAATGGATTTTTATTGTAGATAAACTCAACACTCATAAATCGGAAAGCTTAGTCAAATTAGTAGCAGAAAGCTGTGAAATTACTATTGATTTGGGGAGAAAAGGAAAGGAGGGGATTTTGCAATCTATGGACAGCAGAGCAGATTTTTTATCAGATGAATCTCATCGAATTCGCCTTGTTTATATTCCCAAACATACATCGTGGCTTAATCAAATTGAGTGTTGGTTTTCGATCTTAGTCAGGCGTTTACTCAAAAGAATTACTGTCCGTTCAACTGAAGAACTATCCCAAAAAATTCTCAATTTTATTGATTACTTTAATCAACATTTTGCTAAGCCGTTCGTTTGGAAATTTAAGGGCTTTAAAGATCATAAGTGACTGGTGGATTATTTTTGCTAAGCTGCACTAGGCAACCGTAAAAAACTACCTGGGGGCAATAATTTATCTGCGGCACTGCCCCCGTAATAAATGGGTAAACACCAGCACAACAAAGCATCCCATAATTTTTCACTCGCATACCATTCATTATCGGCATAATTTTCGATAGACAAGTTGTAATAGTAAGGAGCCATACCGTGCCATTTGTTTTCTAAGGTTCCTCGACTTTTACTGGACTCAGGTAAATTCCTCCCATAAAGATCAAACTCAAAATTATTATCTCTTAATAGCTGTAAAAAAGCGAGACGACGGCGATGGTTTTCTGTGCGATTAATCCCGGATGTGATCCAACTACACCGTTTCATTTTGTCAGGGATATTGCCCTTATCTAAAAAATCAAACTCATGATTAACATACCAGATGGCCGGCATATAATCGGGGTGAGGCGCAAAGTTATCAGGGCCTGAAATATAGCCACAATAACGACTTGCATCCTTATAATTAGCGCAGTTTCTCTTAACAACTTCTTGTAGAGGGGGTTCTCTTAATAGATAAATAATCCTCTCTTGAGGAACACCCCTGAGTAAGGAAGGAATATTAAGGGGTGGAGTTTGGGATTTTCGCCAACTTTTCCACCAAGGTTTAGGGGGAGGTGGTAAGGGAAAATCAAATTGATATAGTAACAGAAAATCAGGGTTAGGAGCATTCCCTAACATTTGAATGTTATCCCAAACCCCAAAGGGGTGAGGAGTTTGTTTCCATAACCAATCTCGCCTATTTTGTAACCCTATATAACTGCTCAGCATTGCCACAATTTTTTGGCTCACACAATGATTCCTCTGGTTAGTGTTTACAATATCATCCTTGTCCCTGTAACTCGGGAGCATCCCAAAGTTGCAAATTCTCCTTTATTGATAATAGTTGATCTGATTAATTTCCCCATCTCCCCGTCAAACTCCATTCATCTCGTTTTTTGCAAAAATGGGATGCTCCCTGTCACTCAGTCTCCCCGTCAGCAGCATTTATTGAGGAGAACTCTCAGAAGAATTTTCTTCTAAGGGTGTAGTTTCTGTGCTTGGCACTGATAAATCTGGTTCGGGTTCTCTAACTTCAGGAGAGGGGATAAAGAACAAAGCAAAAGCCATCACCACTAAACTAGCAATACCCAGAGTGGCAGGAACCGCTCGTTGTGCCAAGGGTTCATCAGGAGGACGATAACGACGGGATAGTGGTTTTAATTGTAAGGTTAAATTGGGTAGGGTAACACTATCAGCAACAAATTGGTCGATGGCTTCAACTAAGTCAAATAGCTGTACCGTTGTTAAGGTCATTTCTACGGGATTATCTGTTTGAGAGGAAGGATGCCAAGTCAAGCGGTGAAGATTTTTACCAGGAACTCTCTCAAGGTTGATCTTATCCTCGTCTGATGGACTCTGAACAGGATGAGGAATACCACTAAGGTACCCTTGAGCATATTCACTTACAGTTTTGACTAAATTCTCCAATAAACTAGATCCCCCTTGGAGTTTCTGAGAAATTCCCAAGAATCGACATTCAGTATTGACTAAAATCGAGAGTATAGGTCGAGGATCACTCCCATCCGTGGGAGTATTATTGGTTAACCCTTCCAAAACGAGGGTACAATTGGGCAAATTATACTGACGTTGAACGTTCACGCAACCTCCCCATCAAATAAACTAATCCAAAAGCGTTGCATTCCGGCAGTGCCTGTACAAAATAATAGCTGCTCTAGCAAAAATAAAGCAAGTTCGTTTAACTCTTGTTCTGAACTCAAATAAACCGACACCTTAGCCCGACGAGAGTTCATCCGACTGCGAAAATGGGCGCGGAATTGATCCAAATATTCCGCTAACAGAAAATGACAAGTGACCGGTAAACCTTTCTCGTGCATTTGCTGTTCTGCCAGTAATAATTGGCGAATTTGCACGGTTAAGGGTTTGACTCGATAATTAGCGATGATTACTAAAGCTTTGGCTTGTTCTATGGTTAAATTATCTCGTGTA
The DNA here is from genome assembly GCF_000167195.1 of Crocosphaera watsonii WH 8501. Taxonomy (GTDB): domain Bacteria; phylum Cyanobacteriota; class Cyanobacteriia; order Cyanobacteriales; family Microcystaceae; genus Crocosphaera; species Crocosphaera watsonii. The sequence goes on from NZ_AADV02000014.1 coordinate 31,855, forward strand.
TATGCCCGTCGCCAGGGATTAGTGGAACGCAATCGCCACAGGGCAATACGATTTTTAATAATTCTTTCAAGGTCAAATTGCTTGACAGTGGCTAACATTTGCTCCGATGCGCCTAATTCTAATGCTTCAAGGGCAAGTAGTAAAAGGTCGATGTGTTGTTGAATACGACTGGCACACCGTTGTCCAGAAATTGTAAAATCTGGTAGAACATCTAAAATAATCGATTTTGATTCAACAGAGGGATTGGAATCGGCCATTGTACCTAAAAGTTGGACTTATCTTACCGTAGCATCAGACATCATATCTCTAAATTAGACATAATCTCCGCATTTTCACTTATCATAGCCAAAAAAAGAAAAACTTTGTAGTACGTTTCTGAAAGCCCCATTCTTTCCTTGGCAATTTGGCTTAATTGTTATACACCTTGACTTTGTTGACCAATATTTGTGTTATTGGATACACTTTTTTAAGTAAAAAGGCAGTTATGGTAGTGTAATTTAAGTAGTAAAAATTAATCTAAGTTCATAGCATTTTCTCATTATAGTGATGGATAAAATCTAAAATAGTCCCTTCATGACTAAAAAAGTTTTTAGAAAATGCTAGGTTTTTTCCTTAGTGATCCTGATCATGATTGATGGTGACGAAAATTACAAATGGAACAAAAACAGTATCACTGTAAGATTAGTATTTAAAGCCTATTTTAGTAATGTGAGTTCATTCAGGGTAGTTCAAGGAGGTAATTCCTGTGTTTAAGCGAGACGTTAAAAAGCCTGTTCAACTTAAATCTAATCTTCAAGAAGAATGGCAAATTTCAGTTATCGAAGTTTTAGAACTCGACCCTTGGAAATACTTTAAAAAACCGGCTCTTGCTTACGGTAAAGTGAAAGGTTAGACTAATTTTTAACAATTGCCCCAAAATCCGCTAAAACTCGCCCGTGATTACGAAGAACTCCTAATAAATTGAGACGATTTTGTTTTATATTTTGATTGTCGTCCATTACTAAAACGCTATCCTCTCCGTCGAAAAAGTTGCTAACCTTGGGAATGATATCTAGCAAGCCCTCTATTAATAACTGGTAGTCTCCCTCATCTTGTGCTTGTGTTGTCTTAGATACTAAAGCCATTAAACCGTTAAACAGTTCTTGTTCAGAGGACTTCTCAAATAACTCAGTACGCACCACTTTACTGGGATCTAACTCTGTATATTCTAAGTCTCCTTTCGCTGCTAAACGGGTTGAACGGTTGATTGTTTCATAGATTCTATCTAACATTCCATTGCTACGAATTTCTTGTAAAAATTCTGAGCGATCTTTGACATCTAAAAGGTTTTGTAATGCCCTCTCCATATATTCAGCATCCGCTTCACCTAAAACGGCATTAACTAAGTCATAATCAATGTTGAAATCGTCTTGTAATATGTTTTGTATTCTTTGGATAAAGAAAGTTTGTAACGCTTCTAGGGGAGACTCTTTGTCGCCATGATCTGCCATAAATGCTTGACACCCTTGTAATAGTAATTGGGCTAAATTAATGGGTAACTCAGCCTCCCAAGTAACGGTGATAATAGCATTGGCAGCCCGTCTTAGGGCAAAGGGATCACCTGATCCGGTGGGTATCATTCCTAAACCAAAAATACTGATTAATGTATCCAAGCGATCGGCAATACCCACCACTTGACCAGTTAAGCTTTTCGGCATGATATCCTTAGCTCCACGGGGTAAATAATGCTCAAAAATCCCTTGGGCAACTTCTTCTGATTCTCCACTGGCTAAGGCGTATTTTTGTCCCATTATTCCTTGTAATTCGGGGAATTCATAGACCATTTGGGTAACTAAATCAGCTTTACATAAAAGGGCTGTACTTTCAATTTCTTCTTGTTCTTGTTCCCTAACTTCCAATTGTTCAGAAATTTGTTGCGCCATGTCCATGATGCGATCGACCTTGTAGCGCATGGTTCCTAATTCTTTCTGGAAAGTGACGTTTTCTAGTTGGGGTAAATAACTATCTAAGGGTTCGTCACAGTCGGAGGTATAGAAGAATTGTGCATCTGCTAATCTAGCTCTTATTACCCTTTCATTACCTTGAGCAATGATGTCTTTTTTGTTGGGATCGCCGTTGGCAATGGTGATAAAATTGGGCAGTAGTTCCTGAGCCGATTTTTTCACAGCAAAATATCGCTGATGTTTGACCATTACGGTAATAATAACTTCCGTGGGAAGGTTCAAAAACTCTGGGTCAAACTTTCCTGCTACAGCGGTGGGATATTCTACTAGGTTGATGACTTCTGTTAATAAATCTTCGGGAATATCGGCTGTTCCTGTTAATTGTTGGGAGATAGTTTCTATGTCTTTTTCAATAATTTGCTGACGCTGTTTGGGGTCAACTTCTACATAGACTGCTCGAAAGGTTTCTCTATATTCGGCTGCTTGAGCAATACTAACAGTATCTGGGTGTAAAATTCGATGTCCCCGTGATAGGCGATCGCTGGTTATAGTGCTATCTCCATTAACAATTTCTAGGGGTAAGATTTCTTGATCACACAAGGCTACTAACCAACGAATGGGTCGAGAAAATCTCAATTCTCCATTGCCCCAACGCATGAATCGTCTCCCTTCTAAGCTGTTAATCCAATTGGGAATCGATTCTTGTAAAATTTCTTTAGTTTGTCTTCCTTTGATCTTTTTTTCGATAAAAACAAAGTCGCCTTTGTCCGTGGGACGAATTTCTAGATCATCGAGAGTTACTTCCTGTTTACGGGCAAACCCTTCTGCTGCTTTGGTGGGTTTTCCGTCTTTAAAGGCTGCTTTTACAGGGGGCCCTTTTATAACTTCATCTCGATCTTTTTGTTGCTCTGGAAGTCCAGAAATTAATATGGCCAGTCGTCTAGGAGTACCGTAAACTTCTAAGTTCTCTGGGGTTAAAAAGTTCTCTTCTAAACTCTTAGGAATGATCTGTTGCCATTGAGCGATCGCTTCATCAATAAAGTCTGCTGGTAATTCTTCTGTACCGACTTCCAATAAAAAGAACATATTGACTTCAATTTGCTAAGTTAAATTAGATTATGCTGACACACATCTTTTTATATTATCATCATTAGCTTTTCGGATCTATAAAATTATTATTTTTAAGATATTTTTTACTTTTTTATTGATAGATTTTAATCAGTAGGATAGGATTAACCTACCCTAAATTGATACCTAAAAAACACCTGAAATGTCATCAACTTATGACTTAATTGTAAACCCATAAACTTTAATTAGACGTTAATATTTGTTACAGAATTGTCTATTAGGGGTTAACGGCCGTCAAACTAGTGCAGCGCGGCGGAAATAACCCGCCAGTTACAAAATCCTGAAATCCTTGCTAATCAATCCTTTTGCCTTTTGCCTTTTGCCTTTTGACTTCCGCGTAGCGGCACTAGACTTTTTAAAATTGGGATCAGACACGGACATTGCTGTATCTAAATGTTTGATTAAAGTTGCTTCAGGTAAAGGGCCTTTCAGATGACTCCAGGGTAATATTTGTTCAGTTTTCCAGTTATCATGAACATAATAATCTAAAGGGGGTAATTTTCCTTTTAATTCCTTGAAAGCCCTTTTATAACTGCCTAATGAGTCCCCGTAGGATCGAGTTAGTTGTAATAATTTACTGAGACGGCGATCGCCTCTTGAAATTAATGCTTGAATTACAGACCAATTATAACTTTCGGGACGAAACTCTATACCTTTTTTGCCAAGTTGTTTCTCTAAATATTTAAGTCTTTTTTTTGCGATTTTATTCACTCCAAACCATTGAAATGGAGTGTGAGATTTAGGAACAAAAGTGCTACAACCAAAGGTTAATCTTAATCCTGGTACTGATTTTTTAATCGTTTCTAACATCATAATAGTTTCTTCAATATCTTCTTCCCTTTCTTCTGGTATGCCCACCATTCCATAGAGTTTTATATTTTTTAATCCTCCATTTTTAGCATTTATTGCTGCTTGGATAATTTCTTCATTTTCTAATTTTTTGTTGACAATTTTTCTAATTTTTTCTGAACCACTTTCAACGGCAATAGTAACAGATTTTGTTTGACGATCGCTTAATATTTTTGCTAGTTTTTCGCTCAAAGTATTGGTTCTAACGGAAGCAATACTAACTCTAACATTTTCATATTTTGGTTGATAAAGATAGTCTAATAACTCATTAAATTCGGGATGCTGGGTAACAGATGCACCTAGTAAACCGATTCTATTAGTTACTTGTAAACCTTTTTCAATCGCTGGTATTAAAGATGATTCTAAACTAGCAGTACGAAATGGTAAAGTTAAATAACTTGCTAAACAAAAACGGCACATTTCTGGACAACTTCTGACAACTTCTACCATATAAATGTTTTCCCAAGCTGCTTTTTCTGTTACTACGGTAGAAGCTGATAAGATATTACCTTTATATGTTTGTTTTTCAACAATGGCAGGAATATTATTATTAATGGGTTTAATTGATTTTATTTCACCATCAGGACTATCATAATAAACCTCGTATAAACTAGGAACATAAATTCCTGGAATGGTGGATAAATATCTTAATTTTGTTTCTCTGTTTTCGTGTCTAACAGTTTTATAAGCATTAATAAAATCACTAATTAAATTTTCTCCATCTCCCAATAAAATGATATCGAAAAAATCTGCAAAAGGTTCAGGGTTAGCTGTTAAAACAGGACCTCCCCCAAAAACTAGAGGATGATGGTCATTGCGTTTATTTGCTTGCAAAGGAATACTTAAAGATTCTAAAATATTCAGGATATTAACATAGTCTAATTCCCAAGAAAAGGAGAACCCTAGTAATTCAGGATTTTGTGGTAACGACTCTTGAATATCCGTAAATAAGCGACTAACATTAACATCAGACCGAGTAGCAAAGGTTGCCCAAATAAGTTGATAACCTAAGCTTGTAATTCCCACATTATAATCATTAGGAAAGGCAAAGATTAAAGGAATAGCATTATTGTCAGAAGAGACAGGGTTAAATAATAATTTTTCTTGGTGAAAGTCAGTCATAGGTTAGAAAAAGTTGTAGTCATTAAGTCCATAGCTACCGGGAGCATCCCATTTTTGCAAAAAACGAGATGAATGGAGTTTGACGGGGAGATGGGGAGACGGGGAGACGGGGAGACGGGGGGAAATTCATCAGATCAACTATTATCAATAAAGGAGAATTTGCAACTTTGGGATGCTCCCTAGCCACCTCTAGTAAAGGATACTAATTATCCAAAAAAGTAAGATTTTTTTCAGCAAAATCAAATTAAGGGTATATTTTTTTTAAATGTGGTAAAAGAAGAGCAAAAGCTTTACCTCTATGGGAGATATCTCGTTTCAGTTTTGGTGTCATTTGGGCAAAAGTTTGTTGATGTTGAGGAACATAGAAAATGGGATCATAACCAAAACCCTGACTTCCTTGAGGAGTTTTTAGGATTTCTCCTGGACAAATACCTTGAGTTTCTAGGGCAATAGAACCATCGGGACTAGCTATAGCAATAGCACAAATAAACTCAGCTTTTCTATTCTCATTCTCCCCTAATTCTCTTAAAAGTCTGTTAATTCTTTCTTCATCCGTAGCACCATATCGAGCAGAATAGAGGCCGGGTGCGCCATTGAGAGCAGCGACAGCTAAACCAGAATCATCGGCGATCGCCCATTCTCCTAGTCCTTTAGCCACTTGGGATGCTTTGAGAATAGCATTTTCTCGAAAAGTTTGACCAGTTTCTTCGATTTCAATTTCAGGGGGTTTGAGTTTTAATTTCCAGTTTAATCCTATTAAATATTCTTGCATTTCTTGCAGTTTACCAGGATTACCGGTAGCAACAATTAAATTTTTCATTATGTAGTGCTTGCTCTTAATTCGTTTACCATTGTTACCTAATATTAGCTAATAATATTAACAGCTTTGAGGTAGAAAAAATCAGGTAAATTAGAGTTCATTTACTGGACATTTCTAATTATTGCAAAAAAGAACGGAACTCTCAACCCTAGTTTTACTTCTATTTTGACAGGAGGTTTCCTACTCATTGTGGGAAATGCTCTTGTCACTAAAAATCCCTATGTACCCCTTTTGATGAACCACTGAGATAGCTGTCTTATTGTCAAAGTCATTATCTCTTATCTCCAGGAGGGGTTTTTCTAATCATTGATATCATCAGTGAGTGGCAATTTTCAATGGTTTCCTCTACACTGTGATATCGGTAGCAATCACTGAATAATTCATGAGACCCTCAAGATACCGATTGTTATAGAAACCCACCTAAAACCAAATTTCTCTAGACACCATGACTAAAAGTCCCATTAAACCATTCTATTTCGACGTTACAGAAGCAGAAATCGATTTTTTCGCCGAAGAGTCCAAAAAAATACTTAAGTCTGGTAGGCTCATTTTAGGGGAAAACACAACGGAATTTGAAAAAGCGTTTGCTGAGTACGTTGGGACAAAACACGCGATCGCAGTCAATACAGGTTCTTCTGGTTTAGAAATTATTTTACGTCTGAAAAAAGCAGAAGGGACAACGGTTTTAGTCCCCACTAATACCAATTTTGCCACGGTTGCTGCTGTGTTGAGAGTGGGGGGAGAGGTGCAGTATCTAGACATGGATGAGAATACTTTTGCACCGTCTCTACAGATGGTAAAAGATGCGGTAGAAAAAGGGTCAACTCCGGCCATTTCCGGGGTGTTGTGGGTACATATTGGGGGGGTTATTTCCCCTGAGTTTCCCGAAGTTGTGAAATATTGTCACGATAATGGCTTATTTGTCCTAGAAGATACGGCACACGCCCACGGAAGTCAAATTAATGGGGTTCAAGCTGGAAACTTAGGAGATGGTGCAGCGTTTTCCTTTTTCCCTACTAAAATTATGACTACTTTTGAGGGGGGAATGATTACTTTAAACGACGATGAAGAAGACTATATCGCGCGATCGCTGAGAAACCAAGGGAAGCGAGGAATGGACTTCGGGGGGTTACATACGGACTTTGGTAATAGTACCCGTATCAGCGAAGTTCATGCGGTTTTAGGACGCATTCAACTGGCTAAGTTATCCCAGATGATAGCACGACGACAAAGCTGTTATGAGTTAATTACTGCGCCTTTACGAGAAGCAGGGATCAAGTTTGTTTCCACTGATCACATGGATCAGGCTGCCCAATATAAATTAATGATATTACTCCCAGAAGGAAAAACTCCTAAAGAGGTAAAAACAGCATTAGCAGAAGAGGATATTTTTTTAGGGGGAACGGTTTATGAGATACCTTGTCACCTGCAACCTGTTTTTGAAGGAGTTTGTAAAGGTGAAAGTTTCCCCAAAGCAGAGTATTGGTGTCCCCGTCATATTTGTCCCCCGTTGACTTCAGGGATGACAGATGAGGAGGCGAAAATAGTGGGAGATGCTTTAGTTCGACATTTATCCTAACATTACTGTAGGGTGGGCAATGCCCACTTTACGAGGGTTTTGTTTTAAAGTGGACAATCTTCAACATCCACAGGAGAACAACGGCCAGCATCATCACAAGTCCCAATTACAACTTGACCACTGGGTCTCCTTTGTAAAAGAAAATTATCAGCAAAGTAAGTAGGGTTTGCTGAATAAAAGCAAAACCCTATTCTTTAAAAGGTTACACCCATATTCGCGATCGCAAAAAAGATCAGCTTTGTCGGCTACAAACCGCTATAATTGGTAGAAACACCTCCCAGTTGTTGGTCAAGAACAAATGTATCGAAAAGAGGAGCAACCTTTACCGCCCCCAGAAAAATTTGAATTACCTTTCGAGGGCAAATTGTCCCCCAATAATCGTTGGGTAATCATGGCAGAGTTGATGCCTTGGGATGATTTTGAGGAAGAATATGCTAAACTTTTTTCAGCAGAAAAAGGTGCGCCAGCCAAACTATTTAGAATGGCATTAGGGACATTAATTATTAAGGAAAAATTAGGAACAAGTGATAGAGAAACTATAGAACAGATTAGAGAAAATCCCTATCTACAATACTTTATAGGTTTAAATTGTTATCAACAAGAGCCACCACTGGAATCTTCAATGCTAGTTCATTTTAAGAAAAGAATTGATGGAGAATTGATAAACAAAATCAATAAAAAAATAGTAAAAAGAGAAATAGACAAGAGTGATAAAGAAGTAAAAAAAAAGGATTGTCTCCAAGAAAAAGGAGAAAAAATAAAAAATAAAGGTAAACTAATTTTAGATGCGACTTGTGCGCCAGCAGACATCAAATACCCAACGGATTTAGGCATATTAAATCAAGCCAGAATTGAGAAAGAAAGAATAATAGATAATCTTTATAAACCATTAAGAGTAAAATTGAGAAAAAAGCCGAGA
>NZ_AADV02000013.1 GCF_000167195.1 Crocosphaera watsonii WH 8501
CAAGGCTCCCTTGAGAAATGGGAATGCCAAAGACATACTCTATAAAATGTTCCTGTTTACGCCATGTAAGATTACCCCCATAGCCAAGCCAGCCCACGATGCTACTTAATCGCGCCCCATAACGGAATCCTTCTTTAACTCCCAATGGAACAGGACTGTAATCTGACCATCCACAACTAGGACATTTATAGAATCCGCGACGATATTCCCTGATTTCTATGGGTTGGTCTACTACTTCAGCCACTTGCTGGACTTTTTCGGGAACTACTTCATCTCGTTCCACTGAACCCCCACAAACAGGACAGTTTTCTAGTTCTAAAGGGACTATCTTATCGGGCTGACCAAAACCATTACGGGTCTTCCCTGGGTGGTCATATTTTGGTCCGCGTTTAAATCCTTTTTTGCGTTTCTTTTTGTCAGAAGGCTTTTTTAGTGGGTCTGATGATGGGGGGACTGAACTGTTTTTTGAGTTACGGTTTTTTAGCTTATCTCTCTCTTCTTTCAATTTTTCAATTTCTTGCTGTTGTGTAGAGATTTGTTGTTGTTGCTGGTCAATCAGTCTTTGTTGAAGAGATAACTGTTGTTGTGCCTTGACTAGCCACTCAATCATGAAGACATTGTTCGCCAACTGTTCATCGGCGATAGCTCTAACTAGCTTTGAATCAATGGTAGCATTTGTGGTCATAACCCCCACTATACATAAAAATCCCCGATTTTACCTTTATGTTGTCAAGACAGATTCTTTATTGCGGTGAGCAATTACACTTAAAAAGTTTTCCTCTGGCAAGGTAAAACCTGCATTAACAAAAATATCATCGATTTGTCTCAGAACAAAATTGTCTACACAGAATTCTCTAAATTCTACTTTAATAAGGTTAAGTTGAGCAGTCAAAGTTTCTGTTGCCTGATTGAGAGTCATAAAAATAGCTTTTTTCTGATCATTTCCAATATAGCTATTTATTCTTACTGATGAGAAAATAGAATGTAAACCTTATCCATGAAATAATATTGGGTCAGACCTTTGGTAAACTAGAATTTGGCCACCGATCGCACCATACAAAAATAAAAATACTATGAAAATTTCCGTTAACTGGCTGCGGGAACTCGTTAACGTCACCCTCACCCCCGAAGCATTAGCCGATCTTTTGACTATCGCCGGGTTAGAAGTAGATGAGATCGAAGATCGTCGTCAATGGGCCGATGGGGTTGTGATCGGTAAAATTATCGACCGTCAACCTCACCCCAACGCCGATAAATTAAGCGTCTGTCAAGTGGATATTGGCGCAGAAACCCCCTCTACCATTGTTTGTGGGGCCCCCAACGCTAAAGCAGATATTTACGTTCCTGTCGCCACATTGGGAACCTATTTACCGAAAATTGACCTAAAAATTAAATCGGCCAAACTCAGAGGAGTTAAGTCGGAAGGGATGATCTGTTCCTTAGCAGAAGTGGGACTGGCCAAGGAATCAGCCGGAATTCACATTTTTGAGGAAGATAACCTACAATTAGGGGCAGATGCTCGACCATTTTTGGAATTAGATGATGTTATTTTAGATATCTCCCCCACTGCCAACCGGGCCGATGCTATGAGTATGATCGGTGTGGCCAGGGAAGTAGCAGCATTAACCGGAGGAGAGTTAAACCTTCCCCAACCTCCTGAAACTACTTTAAGCGATCCACAAACTTATCCTTTAACTGTAGAAGTCAGCGACGGAAATGCTTGTCCTACCTACATTGGAACCATTATAGAAGGAGTAAAAATTGCACCTTCTCCCGACTGGTTACAGCAACGTTTAGAAGCTGCTGGAGTTCGTCCCATTAATAATGTGGTGGATATTACTAACTTAGTCTTATTGGAATGGGGTCAACCTCTTCATGCTTTCGATCGCCAGAAGTTAGAAACCGTTGCAGGAAATAAAGATCATTTAACTGTAAGGGCACGCTTTGCTAAGGATACAGAAACCCTGAAAACCCTGGATGGCCAAGAAAGAAAGTTAAACCCAGTTAACCTACTGATTACTGCTAATGATACCCCTGTGGCCCTTGCTGGTGTTATGGGAGGGGAAGAAACAGAAGTTGCTGAGGAGACTCAAAATATCCTTTTAGAAGCAGCTTTATTTGAACAAGTTACCATCCGTCGATCATCTCGTAGTCAAAGTTTACGCAGCGAAGCATCGGCAAGGTATGAACGGGGAATTAATCAATCTGAGTTAGAATTAGCTTGTAGAAGGGCGATCGCTTTAATTACGGAGTTGGCAGGAGGAACCCCGGTAACTCAAAAAATGAGTGATCATCGTCCGGATCGATCTGCTGAATCTATAGAATTACGTTTAGATCGCATCCATCATGTATTAGGTCCCGTGGAAAAAGACGGACAACGGATCAATATTGCAGGAGAAGACGTAGAACGTATTTTAAGCGACTTAGGTTGTACTTTAACCCCAGTTTCAGGAGAAAATACAGTTTTGTCAGTAACTATTCCTTCTTATCGTTATCGTGACTTAGAACGAGAAATTGACCTGATAGAAGAAGTGGCCCGTCTCTATGGTTACGATCGCTTCTGTGATGAACTTCCTGATAAAACGGAAGCTGGTGGACTTTCTATTGAATATCAAACCCAACGGAAGGTAAGAGAGGTATTCCGAGGAGTTGGTTTAACAGAATTAGTACAATATTCTTTGGTTAAACCAGAAAAAGCAGAAGTATTCTTAAGTAACCCTTTATTTGCTGAATATTCCGCCCTGAGAACCAATCTTTTAGACGGTATCATCGACGCTTTTGCCTATAACCAGTCCCAAGGAAACGGCGCCTTAAATGGCTTTGAAATAGGACGTATTTTCCGCAAGATTGACGGAGAGATCGCTGAATGGGATAATATAGCTGGTATCATGGGGGGCGACTTATTACCCCAAGGTCGTTGGACGAGAAGCGGTAAAGCTAACCCCATGTCCTGGTTTGAAGCAAAAGGTATCCTAGAAAGGGTTTTTCAACGCTTAGGGGTATCGGTAGAGTATCGACAAGATAGTGAAGATGAAAGATTACAACCTGGAAGAACGGCCGCTTTATGGTTACAAGGGCAAAAATTGGGTATTTTTGGGCAAATTCATCCCCAACTGCGACAAGAAAAAGACTTAATGGATGAAGTGTATGCTTTTGAGTTAGACTTTCGTTGTTTATCGAAAGTTCTTAACCGAGATAGCTTATTAACCCCTCATTTCCAAAGTTATTCTAGTTATCCTGCGGTGGAAAGAGATTTAGCCTTTTTTGCTTCTCTTGATGTTCCCGTTGCTAACTTAACCAAAACCATGAATAAAGCAGGAGGGAAACTGTTAGCAGGGGTGGAATTATTTGACGATTATCAAGGGCAAAATGTTCCCGAAGGACAAAGAAGTTTAGCCTTTAGTTTAGCCTATCGTTCCGGCGATCGCACTTTAACCGATGAAGATGTTGAACCGGTTCATGACAAGATTCGCAAAGCATTAGTTAAACAGTTTGCTGTTACTTTGCGGAGTTAAAAACGGGGTTTAACTTCAATCTCAAAAATCTTTCCTTTACCTCAAACCACTTTAACTTAGGACAAAGTTAGGGTGGTTTTAAAAATGAGACAGTTTTAACTAAATTGAAAATAATTACTTTCAATATGGCAATAATTTTCCCATTATAAGGACTTTTAACCGAGTAATATATTCAAAAGTATAACTTCTCTTGAAAATCTAAAACAAATAGCTACAATATAACTACTCGTAAATTTATTTAAGTAAAAATAATGATCAAATCTTTTACACTAGTGCAGCTTGGCGAAAGTAATCCACCAGATTTTTACAGAAACTTTCGTGACCAGCCACGACAATGTGTTTCAATGAAACTAACGGAAGAATCTCGAAGTTGATGTCCATGATAAAAGCATTGCCAATTAACCTCTCCAACCTACAGAAAACAGTACTCCAACAAATAGTGAGAGGGACAACAAACCCCTATCGCCTTGTTAGACGAGCCAAGCTAATCTTAGCCGCAGCATCAGGAGAGAGCAATAGTTCGATTAGTCGAAGATTAGAATTAGACCGAGTACAAGTGCGTCAGTGGCGATCGCGATGGTTTGAGGAGAGAGAAAAACTGAGTGCCGCCGAAGAACAACAGGTAACGGAGAAAGCATTAATGGTCTTGATCAAAGGAATTTTAAGCGATCGCCCAAGACCTGGAACAACAAAATCCTTTACGGTCGAACAAGTAGTCCAGATTGTAGCGATCGCTTGTGAAGAATGTGAAAAATCAGACAGACCAGTGAGCCATTGGACACCTTCAGAGTTGGCGGATGAAGCCATAAAAAGAGGAATTGTCGAAAAGATTTCCCCCCGTAGTGTGGGGCGTTTTTTAAAAAGAAGCGACATTACAACCACATCTCGTTCGTTACTGGTTAAATGCCAAAATTGATGATCCCTTAAAATTTAAAAAGCAAGTCAAATATATCTGTGAACTTCATCAAGAAGCTAAAACTTTGTTAGAACAAGGAATTCATTTAATTAGTACAGATGAAATGACAGGGATTCAAGCTCTTGAGAGATTATTTCCGAACAAAAGAATCAAGCCTAAACAAGTAGAAAAAATCGAATTTGAATATGAAAGACACGGAACTTTAAGCTTGATTGCGAACTGGGATGTGGCAAGAGGAAAAGTTGTTAGTCCCTCTATTGGACCGACAAGAACAGAACAAGATTTTTCTGAACATATCCAGAGAACGATTAAGATTGATGAAAAAGCAGAATGGATTTTTATTGTAGATCAACTCAACACTCATAAATCGGAAAGCTTAGTCAAATTAGTAGCAGAAAGCTGTGGAATTACTATTGATTTGGGGAGAAAAGGAAAGGAGGGGATTTTGCAATCTATGGACAGCAGAGCAGATTTTTTATCAGATGAATCTCATCGAATTCGCTTTGTTTATATTCCCAAACATACATCGTGGCTTAATCAAATTGAGTGTTGGTTTTCGATCTTAGTCAGGCGTTTACTCAAAAGAATTACTGTCCGTTCAACTGAAGAACTATCCCAAAAAATTCTCAATTTTATTGATTACTTTAATCAACATTTTGCTAAGCCGTTCGTTTGGAAATTTAAGGGCTTTAAAGATCATAAGTGACTGGTGGATTATTTTTGCTAAGCTGCACTAGTGCTTCATTTAGATCGGGATTAGGATTTTCATATCTTAAACAAGGTAGAAAAAAGAAGGCGTATCAGGAATTTTTATATGCTGAAATGAATGATTTATCATCATGGGAGCAAACAGTAGAAAATTTATTCAATATAGACGGAAATCATTATAGTGGACTATGGGAAGGACACTTAATGGGGACAGTTGATTCATTATTTACTGAAGGATTAATGGAATTAAGACTTGACGAAAAACAATACATAGATGCTTTAGAGGTTGCCGAATATGGACGCACTCGTGTTCTGTCTTATTCTATCAGCAAAGATCAAAAATCATCTATAAATATTGATGAAATAAAAGCTATTGCCAAAGAACAAAATGCAACATTAGTCAAATACTCTACCCCTAAAAGTCTTAGCCTAGATAAAGAATACGAACCAAAAGTATATATCTGGGTAGTTAAACCAACGGGAGAAGTTCACTTTGCTAACGTTAATCTCAACCAAAAAAATCAGTTTCTGGTGCTAATCTTCCCATTATTCCTATCCTTATCCTCATCATCGGTACAGGTTTAACAGTATATTTCCTCCGTAACCGAAAACCCTATTTAATCGCAGGACTAACCCTAACAGCTATTGCAACAGCAACAACCATCTTTATCCCCCAAAATAATCCCGTTGCTACCAACGTTAACTATAATATTGATGGTTCCATTGCCGATCTTTCTAATAATACCTTTGCCACAGTTAGAGGAAGAAATAGCCAAGAAGTTACCGAAAACTTAAAAGAAGGAACCTGTCATAAAGATGACGACTGTTTACAACAACTGCACAAAATATTAATCGATCCCATCGCCAAACATTTACCCAGCAACCCAGAGGAAGAAATCGTTATTATTCCAGACGGGGAACTCTTTAAAGTTCCTTTTGCTGCACTAAAAAACAACAATAATCAATACCTCATTGAAAATCATACCCTGAGAGTTGCCCCCTCCATCCAACTATTAAAATTTACCGCCCAACAACAAGCCAAACAAACCCCTAAAACTTCTCAAACAGCCTTAATTGTTGGCAACCCAGAAATGCCTAGAGGTAACAATAATCAACGTCTTGCTGCCTTACCAGGAACCCAACAAGAAGCTTATGCGATCGCCGAATTATTGGACACAACTCCCCTTATTGGAGAAAGGGCAACGGAATGGCGGGTTAAAAACAATATAGAAGATGCAGACATCATCCACCTTGCCACTCATGGAGATCCCACAAGCTTAGTGTTTGCCTCTTCCAGCAGCAATGACGGCTTTTTACGAGATGGAGAAATCTACGGCTTGGATCTACAAGCGAATTTAGTGGTTTTAAGCGCGTGTGAGACAGGTTTAGGAGAAATCACCAGTGATGGTATTGTGGGCATTTCTCGCCCCTTCATCGCTGCCGGAGTCCCCAGTGTGGTAATGTCCTTATGGTTGGTTCCGGATGCAGCAACCTCTGAATTAATGATCGACTTCCATAAAAACTTACAAACAGGACAAAATAAAGCCCAAGCCTTACGCCAAGCCATGTTAAGCACCATGAAAACTAACCCCGATCCCGTCAACTGGGCCGGTTTTATCCTTGTCGGTGAATCAGATCCCATCCAGTAGGTTAGTGTAGGGTGGGTTAGACGGCCATAATTTAGGTTGTAACGAGAACATAAAAATCCGTCGTAACCCACCGTTTCATTTAAAATTATTCAGTCATGCCATGATTACCACAGAAACTAAAATAATAACCGATAGTTGGATTAATCTAGCTTGGGATGAATTTTCACAATTATGGGATGATTCATCCTACGAAAAAGCCAAGTTTTATTATTACAACCAAAAAGCAAGAATTGAAATTACACCATTAGGAAATGATCACTCAAAAGACCACTCTATTATTAATTATGCTATTCACATCTATGCTGCAATAAAAAATATCCCTTTAAATGGTCATGATGCTTGTAGTTATCGTAAAATAGGAGTCAAAGAAGCACAACCTGACTTATCTTTTTATATTGGAAATAATGCTGATATTATTCCTTATGGCACTGGTGTTATTGACTTAACTATCTATCCATCCCCCAATCTAGTTATTGAAGTCGCTAATACTTCCCTTGCCGATGATAAAGGAGAAAAACGTCTTTTATATGAAGATTTTGGAGTAGAAGAGTATTGGATAGTTGATGTAAAAAATATCAATATTATTGCTTTCAAAATAGAAGATAAAGGCAGTAAAAGAATTACCCAATCTCAAATATTACCTAACTTAGAAATAGATATTTTAGTTCAAGCTTTACAAAAAAGTAGAGAAAAGAATCACTCAGAAGTCAGTCGCTGGTTACTTCAAACATTTCAATCGAATTAAAACAATCATATAGCAGTTCCCATCCTTGTGAGGTACAGTATTTTTTAGCTTTAGGCAACAGGCAACAGGCAACAGGCAACAGGTAGGAATTTGGAGTGTACCTCATGAGTCCGAGAAACGCTATAAATAGGTTAGCTGCAATGATCCACCAGGTCAACTTTTATGATATACTGTTTTATAATGGGAAATAGAGTTTTTTTGTTTTGATAAGGCTATATTTCTATTATTAATCTTCATTATTAATTTTTACACAAACTTTTCTAAAAAGCAAGTCTTTTAGTAACACAGTCTAGAAGACTGTACAAAGCCTGATAAAAAAGCCCTAACCATCTTAAGATTTTAATAAGATTGTCGGGATCGTTTGATGAGATAATAGTTAAGTATGAATTAGTTTTGATAGTTTAACTCGCTTTTTCTCTAATTGTATGACTAAGTTTTCTCCTGAAAGTGCAGCCGTTCAACAACTATATAATACCTATCCTTTTCCCCCGGAACCTTTATTAGATGAACCCCCTCCAGGATATAATTGGCGATGGAATTGGATCGCTGCCTATAACTTTTGTACAGGGAGAAAACCAGAAAGAGAAAACATCCGTATTTTAGACGCAGGATGTGGTACAGGAGTGGGAACAGAATACTTGATATTATTAAATCCTCACGCTGAAATTGTGGGGGTTGATATTAGTGAAAAAGCTCTAGAAATTGCTCAAAAACGATCTCAACAATCAGGAGTTGCAACTAACCATAATCATCCCATTTCTTTCCATCATTTACCCCTAGAAAATGCCGATCAAATTGAGGGTGAATTTGACTTAATTAACTGTGTGGGAGTGTTGCACCATTTACCCGATCCCATGGCAGGAATTAAAGCATTATCCAAAAAATTAGCCCCTGGTGGAATATTTCATATTTTTGTCTATGCAGAGTTAGGAAGATGGGAAATTCAACTGATGCAAAAAGCTATTTCTCTCCTACAAACTGAAACCAAAGGGGACTATAAAGATGGGGTTTTTGTGGGTAGAAAAATATTTGATTCTTTACCAGAAAATAACCGACTTGTCAAGCGAGAAAAAGAAAAATGGTGTTTAGAAAACCATCGGGATGAATCCTTTGCGGATATGTATGTTCACCCCCAAGAAACTGATTATAATATTGATACTTTGTTTGAATTAATCGAAGCATCGGGATTAGAATTTATTGGCTTTTCTAACCCCCAATATTGGGACTTAAAAAGGTTAATTGGAGAGTCAGAAGACTTGATGAAAAGGGGGGAAAAATTAAGCGATCGCCAACGATATAGACTGACTGAATTACTCGATCCAGAGAACATTACTCATTACGAATTTTTCTTAGGAAAACCTCCTTTAGTTAAGATAGATTGGTCAGAGGATGAAACCTTATTATCTGCTATTGCTGAAGTTCATCCTTGTTCCTACGGTTGGCCTAGTCAAAGTTTCTTGAATTATGATTATCAACAAGTTAGTTTAAGTGATGCTGAATATAATTTTATGCAAGGTTGTGACGGAAAATTAAAGGTTAAAGACATTTTAAACCAGGTTTCTGCCGACTTAGAAATGGTGCGATCGCTGCAACAAAAACAGTTAATTATTCTAACTCCAAATAGTAATTAATTTGAATATTTTTTGACCATAGGGTTTTCTATTGCTTTTGATAGTGTAAAATTTCGTTAGCCACGCGATCGCAAACCCCAACTTCTCCCAAAAGGGTACGCATTTCTTCATAGTCGGTGAAGGTTTTTTGACGACGTTTAGGGTTTAATAATAAGTCTACCGATTCATCCACAATGCGGTCAATAGTTGCTTCTTCTTGTAACAATTCTGGCACAATTTCGTCCATAACAACTAAATTAGGAGGAGACATAAAAGGAATAGAAAACTTAAGAATATTCCGAGCGATCCACATAGTTAAAGGATTAACCAAACAGAGGACTAATTGAGGAATATCTAATAAAGCCAATTCTAAATTAACCGTTCCCGATTTAGCAATAGCAAAATCAGCAGCGGCCATAACTTCTATAGCTCGTCCATCAAACAAAGTAATAGATAAATCGTATTGTTTAACCATTTCTTCGATGGTGTCACGATATTCTTGTAAAGAAACAGGCAAGAGAAAATGAAGATCAGGAACCCTCTCTTGTATTTTCTGTGCGGCCTTACAAATTAACGGTAAATGATACTTTAACTCTTGGTAACGAGAAGCAGGAAATAACCCAATCACAGGCTGATCTTCTTTTATTCCCAACGCTTGACGGGTAGCTTCTCTAGTAGGGGCCTCAGCCATTCTATCCAATAAAGGATGACCCACCCATTTAACATTTACACCTTTTTTCTCAAAAAATCTCGCTTCTTCAGGAAAAATAGCCAATAAAATATCAGTAATTTCCGCAAATTGTTCAATGGTTTTATTATTGGGGGCCCAAACCCAAGATTGAGGGGCAATATAATAAATAATGGGAACATGGGGTAAATATTTACGGGCATATTTGCCAAAAGCCACATTGGGACCCATATAATCCAACAAAATTAACACATCTGGAGGATTATCCCGTAAATAAGTTTTAACTCGACGCTGCATTAACCAAGTAGGAATAATAAAAGGTAAAGCCTCAACAATACCAATAGAGCCAATACTAGCGGTATTTCCCAATAACTTCGCCCCGGCCGCCGCCATGCGATCGCCCCCCAAGGCCAAAATTTCTAAAGGAATATTTTGTTGCTCTGCTTGTCGATAGAGTGCCTCCACCAACATTGATCCTTGTAAGTCCCCTGAAACTTCTCCTGTACTGATAAAAATCTGCATAACTTCTTCTGTAAGCGTATAACTATGGATGGATGATGGATTAATTCAGCTTTTAATCTCTGTTTTCAAGAAAAACAGCCTTAAATTTTGATGTTTTATTTATTCCCTGGAATAGGGCCCCGTCGTTGTTCTCCTGTACTGGACAGTTGCAGAAAATGACGTAAATATTGGCTGTATTGGTTGTTATCGAAGTTGGCTAACTCTTCTAGGGCCCGTTGTAAGGTGAGATCAGAACGGTACAAGAGACGAAACGCCTTTTTTAGATACCCTATATCTTCCGTGGTGAGTCCCGCCCGTTTTAACCCCAATAAATTGAGCGATCGCACTCTTGAGGGGTTGCCTTCGATCATCATAAAGGGAGGGGCATCACGATCAATACGACTCATACCCCCTAACATGGCATTACGGCCAATGTGGACGAACTGATGAACCCCCAAAGCACCGCCAATAACGGCCCTAGACTCGATATGAACATGGCCAGCTAAAGCAACGGCATTAGCAATGACGAGATGATCTTCAAGGACACAGTTATGGGCAACATGAACATAAGCCATCAATAGATTATTATTGCCAATTTCGGTGAGTTCATCGGCTTCTGTGGCACGGTTAATGGTGACAAACTCACGGATAGTATTACCGTCACCTATTTTTAGACCACTGGGAACCCCTTTATATTTAAGATCCTGGGGTTCTAAACCAATCACTGCACTGGGAAAAATACGGTTATTTTTGCCAATTTCTGTGGGTCCTTCGATCACCACATGGGGTCCAATGGTCGTTTGTGCGCCTATTTTCACCTGATCACCAATGACAGCATAGGGGCCTACTTCCACTGTGGGATTAATTTGTGCATTCGGATGAATGACAGCAGTAGGATGTATTAGCGTAGTCAACGGGTTATCTCCCTTTGGATAGGTCAGCATAGAATTTAGTTATAGGGTACACAATAAAGCTTTTTTAGGGAACAGGGAAAGGAGAATTGGGGACAATTAATGTATGATGACGTAAATTCTTGATTTTGGGTTCTGCTTAGGAGTAACTGCTTTAGTTATCGGTTGACCAAAGTTTGATCCACAATAACTAACAACTAATCTTTCTTGGTAAGGTTTCATGAATTCAACCTGGGATCTCATTACCCTCTCTTACTTTTCACCGAAAACCTGGCTCAACGCCAGTTATCTCTACCGTGTAGTCGGTTTATTGTCTCCTTGGCGATCTTCTAGCTTTTTATTACGGTTTGGTGAGGCGATCGGCGCTTTATTAATTAGTCTTATTTTTATTTTTGGTCCGTTTATTACTACCGGTTTGCTCGGGGTTTGGTTAATTGCTATTACAGGTTATTGGGGCATTTTAACTTTATCTGATACGGAAAAAACTGGGTTTAGTCCTATTCATTTATTTGTATTTCTTTATTGGGGAGTTTCTGCTGTTGCGGTGGCCTTATCTCCTGTCAAAGCTGCCGCTTTTTCGGGGTTGATTAAGTTAACTTTGTATTTGGTATTCTTTGTATTTTGTGCCAGAATTTTGCGATCGCCTCGGTTAACCAATTGGTTGATTACGGTGGTTTTAGGTATTGGTTTAGTAGTAGGTTCTTATGGTATCAGACAACAAATTTTTGGGGTGGAACAATTGGCTACCTGGAACGATCCTACCTCAGAATTAGCTGGTGCTACTAGGGTTTATAGTTATTTGGGTAATCCTAATTTATTATCTGCTTATCTCTTACCTGCGATCGCTTTGGGTGTTGCTGCTTTTTTTGTTTGGCAAGGTTTAGTACCTAAACTTTTAGCGATTACTATTACTTTGGTTAATACTGCCTGTCTTTATTTTACAGGAAGTCGTGGCGGTTGGATCGCAATGATTGCTTTGGTAGGAGCATTTTTGTTACTATTTTTTGTTTGGTTTAAAAACAATTTATCCCCGTTTTGGCGTAAGTGGTTATTACCTTTAGTATTTGGCATCTTAGGTGGTTTAATGTTCGCTGCTATTATGTCTGTTGACTCTTTAAGAATCAGGGTTATGAGTATCTTTGTGGGGAGACAAGATAGTAGTAATAATTTTCGCATTAATGTTTGGATGGCGGTATTAGATATGATTCGCGATCGCCCTTTGATTGGTATTGGTCCGGGGAATGCTGCTTTTAATAAGATTTATCCTCTTTATATGAGTCCTAAATATAGTGCCTTAAGTGCTTATTCTGTCTTGTTAGAAACAGCAGTGGAAACTGGTTTAATTGGTTTAAGTATTTTTGTCTGGTTACTGGTTATTACCGTTAATCAAGGTGTACAACAAATTCAACGGTTACGGGATAAAAATAATCCTGCTGGTATGTGGTTAATAGCTGCGATCGCTGCTATGGCCGGATTAATGGCCCAAGGGTTGTTTGATACGGTTTGGTATCGTCCCCAAGTTAATACTTTATGGTGGTTTATGGTTGCTTTAGTCGCTAGTCAATACCAACCGCTTAACAATGAACAATGAACATTTAATTAAATTATGAACAGCGAAGAATTAGCCCGATATATCGAAGAAACAGACAAAATATCACAACCCTGGTTGTTGATACAGTTGAGACTCAAAAAATTAGCAGAAAATCGTCATAATCTCTCATCTGAGGAGTATTTAGAAAAATTATCTGAGTTACACCAAGAATTAATGAAATTGGGAGAATGGTGGGTAGGAATTGAGGATGATGTATTTAAACCCTAGTATAGTTCTAAAATACTCCTAAATTACTCTAATATAGATTATTTTAGATGATTTACATTGTTTTTAATTACTTGTCATTTCCTCGATTCAGGGTTATCTTAAGATAATATAAAGATTCGTAACGACTCCAGGATCTCCCAATCTTGAAATAATACTTTTCGTCAATTCTATTGTTAACATTTTCAAAAATAGTAATGAAATCTTCTTATCTGCTAACTAATCTACTCTTGTCCACAGGGACAGTTTTAATGTTACATCAACCAGCAAATGCTACTCTAAGCAGTAACCTGACGGTTGAGGTTGAGGGTTTAAGCAACACCAAAGGACAAGTCTGCTTTAGTCTCTTTTCCAGTGGAAAAGGGTTTCCCAATAGTAAAGATGACGCGGTTAACACCCAATGTGTTAAAGTCACCGATAAATTATTAGAAGTCACGTTTGATAATTTAGAACCGAAAACCTACGCAGTGGCCGTTTTCTGGGACGATAATGAAGATGAGGAACTTAATCGCAATTTTCTAGGAATTCCTACGGAAAAATTCGGCTTTTCTAGTAACCCAGTCATTACAACCGGCCCCCCTAAGTTCGGTGAATCAGCGATTTTAGTAGTAGGTAAAAATACTCGAATTTCTATCCAATTACGCTCTCTACTGTAAATTCCTAACATATAAACTCTCAAAACAACCATAACTTATGGTTGTTTTTTTATGTATTAAATTTTCCTTATTAAATAGGGGTCAACCCTAAAAATTACTTTACACTCAACAAGTTAACAGAGACCCTAAAGGTTAACTAAAAACAGTAACTTTTTATACAAATAATGAATTATTTAACTCGTATTTGCTTAGGAATTTCTTTCGCGTTGATTCCCTTAATACCTCGACCTGTTTTAAGTGCAGAAACTCTATATTTTATTTATGGTCCGTTAAAGTTTCCTTTGTCTGTGGAGTCTTTAGAAATTTATGCTGAGGAAGGAAGAATTACCAAAGAGTTTGCATTTTTTGCCAGTCAATTTGATGAAAAAAACTTAACGGAATTACGAGAAACTTTACGAAAAAGACACAAAATAAATGGAGTGAAGTTTTCTAGATTATTGAAAACTCCGCTGATGGAAGACTTATTAAAAAGTATGGGAGAAATATTTAGTACCCATCCGAATCATAACGGATTTTATGCCATTCGTGGAGCGTTAATTTCAGCAGCGATTAATCAACCAGAAGAAGGATGGACAGCGATCGATATTATGAAAGCATTTCCCACAGAAGGAATGTCTATTGATACAGAACTTGCTACAAAAATGATGCAAAATAGTCAATTTTAAAGGAATTTATCATGAAAAGAAGACAGTTTTTAATTCAATCATCCCTAGCAGCGATGACAGCGATCGCTTCCCATCAACTACCTAGTCAATCGACTCCTATTTATAAACAGTATAAATCCTATAAAAGTTGGAAGAGTAATAATATTTTTTTACAGGGAATTAATGCACCTGTGTTTGAAGAAGTGGAGATTACTAATTTTAAAATATCGGGTAATATTCCTAAAGAATTAGAGGGAATGTATGTTAGAAATGGACCTAACCCAATGTTTAAACCAGAATCTTATAGTTATCCTATTGAGGGAGATGGGATGTTGCACGGGGTTTATTTTAACAAGGGAGAAGTGATTTATAAAAACCGTTGGATTCAAACCAGTGGCCTTGCTTATGAAATGTTTGAAGGACAACAATTAACAGAATTAAAGTTTAAAAATTATGCTAATACTAACATTATTTCTCATGGAAATAAACTATTAGCATTATACGAGATCGGTTTACCTTATGAAGTCAATAAAAATTTAGAAACCATAGGAGAATGGGATTTTAACCATGAATTAGAACAAGCAATGACCGCCCATCCCAAAATTGATCCTAACACGGGAGAATTGCATTTTTATCGTTATTCTTTTTTCAATACCCCTTATTTACATTATTATGTTGCCGATAGGAATCATAATATAATTAGAGAATTGGCCATTGATATTCCGCAACCAACTATGATTCATGATATGGCAATCACTGAAAATTATATTATCTTTGTTAACTGTCCATTGGTGTTTAGTATGACCAATGCTAGAAATAATAGTATTCCTTTTGTTTGGCAAGAAGAAGAAGGAACAACGATTATTTTAGTAGATCGACATAATTTTGCTAAAAAACCCATTTATCTAAAAACCGATGCTTTTTGGACTTGGCATTTTCTGAATAGTTTTGAAACCGATAATCAAATATTTATAGATTTTATAGCTTATCCTAAAATACAGGCAGAAAATAACTGGGAAACTATGTTAACTCATAAATCTAATCTGCGAAGATTAACTATAAATTTACAAACCCATGGAATGGAATTTGAAGATTTAGATGATCGCTTTGTGGAATTACCTGCTATTAATCAAAATTATCTAGGCAAAAATTACCAGTTTGGTTATACATCTTATTACGATATTGAATTATCGTCTCGCAAAAAAATTCCTAATCTATCACCCTCTCTTGTGCAGTATGATCTAGTGAAGAAAACTAATAAAATCCATCAATTTAAACCAGGATGTTATGGAGGTGAAGCAGCGTTTATTCCCAGTACAAAGGGTCAATCCGAATTAGATGGTTATGTAGTTACTTTTGTTTATAATGAAAATACTAATACCAGTGATTTTGTAATTATTGATCCAAAAAACTTTGAATCTGACCCCATAGCGACGGTTCATTTACCAGTTCGTGTTCCTGGTGGTTTTCATGGTAATTGGATTGCTAATTTATAGCAGTCAATAAAATGATTTGCTCACAAATAAAACAAAAGGGAAAAGATGAGAAATCTTTTCCCTGAAAACTGAAAGGATATTTAATTAATAGTTAGGGTTTGCTGAAAAAGTTTCTCCAAAATTTATGCCACTTTTGACCAAGAATTTTCTAACAAATCAATAAGTTTTAGTACATAAAAATTGTTGAAAGTATAATCAAAATTAATGAAAGGCGGTTTGATGAGTGCCCCTGTTCTATTATTAGTAAATAAGGACAAAAAAAGCGACAAAAACTGCCTCAGAAGTTTAGAAAGATTGACAACTAAAAATGTAATAGCAATAGATGTAATGGAGGTTTCAGGGAGTTTTGTCATCACGAGATTTAGGCTAAATCTTCGTTTAGCTTGTCCAAACTTTCCCTCAATAGCATTACGGAAGCATTCATCGGAGTGGGCTTGTTTCTTTTCTTCTTCACTGACATTTTTCGGAGGTCTTCCTAACTTCGGACCACTGATTCTTATCCCTCTTTCCTTACACCAATTTCTGTTTTCCCTAGTTCGATAAATTTTATCTACATGGACGGATTCGGGATAATAGCCAAACGTTTCTTTATACTTTTCTACTTGTTCTTTTAAATGACAAGATTCATTGAAGTTTTCCCAACTTATTTTGTCTAGAAACACATAGTTATCTACACAGCTTACTGAGAGTTTAGCTCCAAACTCTATTGGTTTTCCTGCTTTTCCCCTCACTATTGGACGAATATGCGGTTGAGTTAAACTTACAATTCTTTGAGGAACACTCTGGGTCTTATTCTCCCACATTGACTGTTGTTGTTCATAAACTTTTTTGATAGTCTCTAGACAATTTTTCTGTCTTTTACTCAGATTTTCCAGGGAAGCCCCAGCTTGAATTAAGTCTTCTATATTTCCTAAATTTTTCTTAAGGTATTTTAACTGTTTCCCGATAGCTTTTCTTCTTTCTTGATAAGATAATTTTCGTTTTTTAGCTACTTTTAAGTATTCCTTTCTAGCAATTTTTCTAGAAGTTCTCGGCTTTTTTCTCAATTTCACTCTTAATGGTTTATAAAGATTATCTATTATTCTTTCTGTCTCAATTCTGGCTTGATTTAATATGCCTAAATCCGTTGGGTATTTGATGTCTGCTGGCGCACAAGTCGCATCTAAAATTAGTTTACCTTTATTTTTTATTTTTTCTCCTTTTTCTTGGAGACAATCCTTTTTTTTTACTTCTTTATCACTCTTGTCTATTTCTCTTTTTACTATTTTTTTATTGATTTTGTTTATCAATTCTCCATCAATTCTTTTCCTAAAATGAACTAGCATTGAAGATTCCAGTGGTGGCTCTTGTTGATAACAATTTAAACCTATAAAGTATTGTAGATAGGGATTTTCTCTAATCTGTTCTATAGTTTCTCTATCACTTGTTCCTAATTTTTCCTTAATAATTAATGTCCCTAATGCCATTCTAAATAGTTTGGCTGGCGCACCTTTTTCTGCTGAAAAAAGTTTAGCATATTCTTCCTCAAAATCATCCCAAGGTATCAACTCTGCCATGATTACCCAACGATTATTGGGGGACAATTTGCCCTCGAAAGGTAATTCAAATTTTTCTGGGGGCGGTAAAGGTTGCTCCTCTTTTCGATACATTTGTTCTTGACCAACAACTGGGAGGTGTTTCTACCAATTATAGCGGTTTGTAGCCGATAAAGCTGATCTTTTTTGCGATCGCGAATATGGGTGTAACCTTTTAAAGAATAGGGTTTTGCTTTTATTCAGCAAACCCCAAATAAGTTATAATGTTTTGAAGTGGGAGGAATTGTTCTCGATACCGCTGAAAATAAAGTCTCAATTCTCTGTTCATAATTAGGGTCAGTTTGAGTGGGTAAAAACTCTTGAATTCCTCTATATAAACTGTTATAATCTCTTCTAAATAAAGGATTGAGAGACAATTCAACGACTGAGTGAGCTTGTTGGTTACTGGAGAGGGCCTCGAGTAATTCTATAATAGTTTCTTTTCTAGCTTTTAGTCCTTGGAAGAGGTTAGACCTCCACACCAGGAATTCCTCGACAGACGTAGCCGTTTCATTTTTGGTCATTTTTAAAATTTATTACCTTATAAATTAGCGGAATATATACGCTAACATCAAAAGAGGTTGCTTGTTACAGTTAAGGCTAATGTCATCACATTCCGAACTTAAGACCAGTCAAGATGTCCACCTGAGAGCCAAACAAATTAAGAGTCTAATTCGCTCTCTTAAACAGAAAATAAAGAAAATTGAACGGGAAGGGGAAGTAGCACCAGCTAATTGTCATATTATTCGTTATCAGGTTAATGGAAAGGGAACAATCTACTGGTATTATAAACTACAGGCTGCTGAATCAATTTTTCCTATGGCCACTAATAATGAGAAAAAAACCAAATATAAATATTTAGGACGAGCCGGAAGTTCTGCTCATATTGATGCTGTAGAAAAACTCACTAGAAGAAATCTCATTGATGAATTAGAACGAGTCATTCAATCTCTAACTGAAAGCTACTTAGATATCTATATTGGAACCGAAACTGAATGAAGCTATTTAATATTTAAAATCCCCTAAAAAGATGGAAAGAGAGTTTTTAAAATCACCTTAATTCTCTATTTTAGCTCTGGAGATATGTTTAGCGTAAAATTTACGCTAACAATTGTTTTTTATCCAAAGTCCAATCA
This sequence comes from Crocosphaera watsonii WH 8501, assembly GCF_000167195.1. Taxonomy (GTDB): domain Bacteria; phylum Cyanobacteriota; class Cyanobacteriia; order Cyanobacteriales; family Microcystaceae; genus Crocosphaera; species Crocosphaera watsonii. Next base: position 18,566 of record NZ_AADV02000013.1, read on the forward strand.
TTTAATTCCTAATTTTTTAAATAGTTAATTTTCGATAATTTTATTATATACACTCATGGTCTGATTGGCTATAATTTCCCAATTTAAGTGTTTTTCAGCGAATAAACGGGCTGCTTGACCTCTTTTTCTGGCTTCTTCTGGGTTATTGATTAAGCGAAAAATAGCCTCTGTCATTCCATCTGCATCTCCAGGAGGCAACAGATCAGCAAATTCATCTTTTGCATAATCCCTAATACTACCGACATCATTAGAAACCACTGGTAAACCACAGGCAATTGCCTCCAGTAAGGAGTTATTAGCTGTACAATGAATAAAAGGCAAAATCAGCAATCTAGCATTGCGATAGATTTCTCGTAATCTTTTTTCTGAAATATCAGCATACCAATGAACTTGTTCATGACGTGCTAATCTCATTAATGTCGGATCTTTCATATTTCGTCTTTTTCTGGGAAAGATTAGATCAAACGGTATGCTTTTGTCCATGCTCAAGACGTTATCAACTACTTTAGATAATGTATCCATATCACGTAAATATTGACCTGAAAAAACGCATCTAATCGTATCTTTAGCAGTATTTTTTTCTTCTGAGGGACAAAAGAAATCTGTATCAACCCCATGAGGAATAAAAAAAACTTTTCCAGGTAGATACTTCTCAAAATATTCAACCTCCCGACTCCCAACCACTATCAAAGCATCTAAATTAGCAAGATTTTGGGTATTTCGATGGACTAAACGCCACCATCCTGCGGGTTGGTGGGATGTGCCAATAATTTTACAAGCTAAACGGCCTTTCCAATTTTGTAAAATTCCTAGTTGATTTTCAACATAAGTTATATGAATTAAACTAGGATGCCATCGCAAACTTTTGACAATAGTTTTGATTTCTGCCGTTTATCAGTATTAGTAAATTTACTTTGCCATTGTCCCACTCCTTTTTCTGTAATCTGAGATGTTTGTGAAACATCGCGGGAACCTGCTTCCCAGTCAGGAATATCGTGTTTTTTCTTTCCGTAACTCAAAACATCGTCTGACCAAGGTTCATCTATGAAAGAAAGAACTTTTTCCAAAACCATACGAGGTTCTTTAACTAAATCTTCGTAACGAATTTGACAAACATTTAGTTCATATTCTTGCTGCCATTTTTCAAATTGTTTTATCCATAAACACCATCTTTTCAGCGCATTCAAACGGGTATTTATAATTTTTCCTCGGGAGTTTGAGAGGTTTAAATTTTTTCCCCAGGTCTCTTTTTCTTTATAGGATGAGCAAGCTACATCTCGACCATCGCGAACTATATGGATGTATTTACTATTTGGAAATAATTTGACAAGAAAGGGAACTTCAGTGATGTGATCAGGGGTTTTTTCTAACCATCTTTTTTTACCTTTTGCTTGAGCATAAGAATTTAAAATTTTAGCAAATGCTTCTCCTAAAATTGAAGCTATATCTTCCTCTGATAATCCACTAAAGTTAACAACTGGGCCACGTTTATCTTCGACCAAAGAATGATATAAATCTTTAAAAGAAGTTATGTTGCCGTAACTACTAGCTGTCCACGGACATTCTGGTCCGACGGCTAAGTTAGGATGAGAATCTAACATGATTCTTAGTAGTGTTGTCCCAGAACGAGGCACTCCAATTATAAACAAAGGCAAAGACATTCGATTAGATCCTCTAAAAAAATGATTTGAACTGTTTTTTTATTCTTTTGATTAAACTATGGTCAGTTTGTTTTTGTACTCCAGGCACTTTTTTGTGAAGATGCGCATTAATTTTTTCCTCTGAATTGATAATGAATTTATCATATATTGCCTGAGCAATTAAAGGATGCTCTACAATTGCATCTTGTTCTTGATAATGCTGGTATACTTGTCTTAACTGATGTAAGTTATGTTGACTATATTCTAAAGAAGAAGAAGACTTCCAAATCTCATCATTGCCTATGTGAAAAGTAAGATGAAGATTGGTGAATTCTTGGAATTTTTTAGCATTACAAATTAGGTTGAGTAAAAATACTTTGCCAATTAGAGGTGCGCCAATACAAGTGGAACCAAGTTGATAGTCTTTGTACACATCTCTCTTGAAGACAAAACAATCATGTCCAGCATGTTTTTCTCCTACTTGACTGTACATTAAAGGGATATCTTTTGGCGAGGAATAGTTTTTAGAAATAATTCTTCTGTTGACTACAAAAGCATCATAACCTTCTTCAATAATTTGAAGAATAGAAGTGTAAAAATACGGCATCACAGCAATATCAACGTTAGTGTATATCAGAAAGTCTGCATCACTTGCTTCATAAAACAGCCTATCCATAATATCTTTAATTAGAGGCAGTTTGCGTTGAACCTGAAAGTCACCATAATCAAGAACGGACTTATCTAGATCCGGTGCAATATTAAACCCTTGAGGTATTATGTGACGGTCTTCAGGAAACTGAGTGGTGAAAAGCTGTACTTCTATGTCATGTGACTTAGCATAACTCTGAGCAGCAAGCATAGTTTCAAATGTGACTGGTTGAGCAATAAACAAATCTGATGATTCATTTACAGCAACCGGATTAATAATGTGCGCAATTTTAAGCATATACTTTAAATTAAAAATGTCTTAGCAATTCTATTTATGTAAACATCACTTAATACTAAGTTGATTAATCTGATTGAGGGGAGGAATATTTCGGCTCATTTAGTATGTCTCATAGTCTAGTCTCTTCATAACTTTGCCTAATTTAACGTTGACTAAATTAATACTTTCTTTATCAAAATACTGCTCCCATTCATCTAAATTTCCTGACCTGATAAATGGTATATTACTGTTTGTTTCTGCTAGCATACCTACATTTTTCTGTTTATTTTCAATATTTTTCATAGACTTGAAGTTACTTTTTTGAATCGCTTCTTGAATTTGGACATCATCGGCACCTTTTGATAGAAAACGGTTCACTTTCGACATTTCTTGCAACGGATCGAGCATTAAATCCTCGTACCTGATGAGCAAAAAATCCCCGCTAGCATAATCTTCACTATCTAACCAGCTTGTAACATTCTCTGACCAACTGCCTAAGTTCCTATACCACTCACTTATCGTCGTTTCACGAAAACCTTGTAAAAAATCTTGAAGGAACTCTTTGAACTCAAGCTCTTGAGAAATTCTTTTGTACTTTATTAGGTGATGGTAAAGGGATACAGATACACTATATAGATTTCTCACTATATAGATTACCTTTTTATATCTGGTATCAAAACATTCATGGCTTTTTATAATTCTTGGATCTGGTAACTCTTGAAGTTCTTGGGTAGAAGTTTTGTATAAGTCAGGAATGATTTTATTTATATTCTCAAAGGAGACTAAATCACTTGGTTTTGTTAAGTTAGCGATTAAAAATCGCATCTAAGTATTTCCGCTTTTAGGATAGGACACTAAAAATATATCACTATGTCTAAAACATTGATGCTTAGCTCTACGTTTTGGCAATTCTTCTGGACTAGAATCATTGACAAATATTCCAGTTATCTTTTGTTTTAGTCTATCAAGTTTAAGTAAACTCACTCTAATTTTCCTCTAACTTTTTATTTAATTTCCCAATCTCCAGGAATTTGAACAAATGCGTAGCCAAAGAAGTTACCAATGATTCTAAAACTTTTATAATTGTAACATTTGACCAGTACCTCTCCGACAGATTCTGATTGAATACTTAATGCTAGAGAATACTTCCCAGGATTTAGGTTAATTCTACCTAAGTTCAAAATAATCTCCATTTCTTCTCCTGAATTACAAATTTCTACCCCATGATAAGCCGAGTTTGACTGTACAATATTTTGTAGCTCTTGACCTAAAATTGTAACTCCTACACTGGGATACTTAATATCAGGGTCTATCGTAGCATGAATATGAAGTATTAATTCATCTAAATAATTGATTTCCTGAATACCTTTTTCCCCATTGCTCTCTAATTCTATATCATGAATAATTGCTCGACCACTCCCAGTTACAATACCTTTTTCTTCTCCTTGAAAGTAAGAATAAAATTTATCAACTCCCTTAGGTACATCTTTTCCTTGAAAGACAGGCTGTCCATGATTCATAACCAAAATATCAGAGCAAACTCGGTTAATTTGGGGCATACTATGAGAGACCAAAACTACTGCAGCATTTTCCATCATCTTATAGATACTGTTAAAACACTTAGCTCGAAAGCCCACATCTCCAACAGCTAAGACTTCATCTAATAAAAGGACATCGGGTTCCATCTGGGATGCTACAGCAAACCCCAAACGAACTTTCATCCCAGAACTATAATTGACTACTGGTGTATCAATAAACTCTTCTAGCTCAGAAAAGTCAATAATGGCATCTAGTTTTTTGTCAATCTCTGCACTGGTGAATCCTAAAACGGCTCCCCTGCCATATATATTTTCTCTACCTGTTAAAATCGGGTTAAATCCAGCACTTAATTCAATTAGTGCGGATATTCTCCCCCGAAGTTCAATTCTTCCTCTGTCGGGTTTAATTAGTCCATTGAGTATTTTCAAGAGGGTACTTTTTCCAGCCCCATTTGGTCCAATTAACCCTAAACACTCCCCTCGACGCAACTCAAAAGAAACATCATTGACTGACCAAAATTCGTCTTCTCTAAGTTCGTGATCATACTTACGGGCAGTGGCTTCTGACATGATATCTTGAACCCCATACCACAAAGAGCGTTTGAGATCACGACAAAATTTTTTTGAAACATTATCAACTTTAATTAGCACCTCATCAGCCATATACGCAAAATCCCCTTATAGATAGATTGTCAGATTCAAATTTAGAATGATGTTTATTTAAAATTTAGAATTTTTCTAAACAACATAGCTATAGATTACCCGAATTTCTCACAAAATCTGCGATCGCCAAACACAGAAGCCTTACAGGAAGTGGGTTTGAACAGAGCGATCGCAGATTTCCCCAACCAACAGTCTGTTGTCAGATTTTAAGTTAAAATCAACCCGAATTAGACAAAGATGAGAAGATAAATCAATCACTCATTTTTCCAAAAAAATTATTAATAAAATCTCTAATAGTACTAGATTGTTAGAATAAAATATGCTATAATTTAATTATTAAAGCAATTTACCTTAAACTGATTTAATGAGTCCCAGTCATCCCCGAACCCTTCGTCAAGTAATCAACTTTAGTAAACAGAAAGGAAAAGAAATAATCGCTAATTTTGATGGGGGACTAATCACTTCAGATGCGGGGATTGTCTGGATAGCTAAGTTGGATAAAAAACTGGGAATTACCGAGAAGTTTGGTAACTGTTTTCAAGATCATCGTCATCAATCTTATGTAGATCATTCCGTTCATGAGTTATTAGCACAAAGGCTTTATGGAATTATTTTAGGCTATGAAGATGTCAATGACCATGATAAATTACGTCACGATCCTGCCCTTAAGATCGCTTTAGAAAAGCTTAATGAACTTGAAGATAAAAAGGGATGGTTAGCTGGAAAAAGTACAATTAATAGATTGGAATATTGTCCTGAGACTATTCTCGACCAAAAAACGAGTCGTTATCATAAAATAGAACCCAACTTTGAAGCCATTGAAAAATCTTTTGTCGAATTTTTTTTAGAGTCTTATAAAAAACCTCCCTTAAGTATTATATTAGATATAGATGTCACGGATGACCAAGTACATGGTAATCAAGAAGGGGCATTTTTTAATAGTTATTATCACGGAGTATGTTATGCTCCTTTATATATTTTCTGTGGGCATCATTTATTAGTTGCTAAACTTCGTTCATCTAATGTAGATCCAGCCGATGGAGCCTTAGACGAATTACAAAGAATTATCGGACTAATTAGAGAAAAATGGTCAGAGACTCATATCCTAGTTAGGGGTGATAGTGCCTATGCCCGTGAAGAAATCTTCTATTTTTGTGAAAATCAGCCTTTAGTTGATTATGTTATAGCTATGGGAACAAATGGCGTTCTTAAGTTACGAGCGGATGATGTAATTGAAAAAGCCAAACATGAATATGAAAAAAAACTAGCTCCAATAACTGAATTAATGGATAGTTTATTTCAGAAAAAAGAAGATTTAGAAGAAGTTAAAAAATTAGTACCAATTTCTACTTGGTATCGCTCTATTCGTTATAAAACAGAAAAGTCATGGAGTTGTCAAAGAAGAGTAGTGACAAAAGTTTGTTATGGAAGTGATGGGTTAAAAATGCGCCATGTGGTGACATCTTTGCCCGCTTCAAAAATTCCACCCTCAAAACTTTATACAAAAAAATACTGTCCGAGAGGCGAGATGGAAAATCGGATTAAAGAACAACAATTAGACTTGTCAGCTGATAGAACTTCAACTCAAACATTTCAAAGTAATCAACTAAGATTATGGATACATTCCTGGGCTTATGTTCTCATAAATTCTTTTCGTCAACACTGTTTAAAAAAAACTTCATTGGCTAAAGCAACTGTGGGAAGAATACGTCTAAATCTTCTTAAGTTGGGAGCCAGAATAAAGATTAGTTGTAGAAGAATTATTATCGCTATAGCTAGTGCTTGTCCTTATCAAGATATTTTGTCTATTGCTAACAAAAGAATTAAAACTATTCCTAATACTGGATAAGTAGAATAAGTTGTTTTTTAAAAAAGATATCTATCATAAGTTGTTGACTGAGTGATACTTTCATTTAGTCTTATTTATCGTGGAGAAAATCAAAAGTTAATATAATTAGGGTTTGCTGAAAAAGTTTCTCCAAAATTTATGCCACTTTTGACCAAGAATTTTCTGACAAATCAATAAGTTTTAGTACATAAAAATTGTTTAAAGTATAATCAAAATTAATGAAAGGCGGTTTGATGAGTTTCCCTGTTCTATTATTAGTAAATAAGGACAAAAAAAGCGACAAAAACTGCCTCAGAAGTTTAGAAAGATTGACAACTAAAAATGTAATAGCAATAGATGTAATGGAGGTTTCAGGGAGTTTTGTCATCACGAGATTTAGGCTAAATCTTCGTTTAGCTTGTCCAAACTTTCCCTCAATAGCATTACGGAAGCATTCATCGGAGTGGGCTTGTTTCTTTTCTTCTTCACTGACATTTTTCGGAGGTCTTCCTAACTTCGGACCACTGATTCTTATCCCTCTTTCCTTACATCAATTTCTGTTTTCCCTAGTTCGATAAATTTTATCTACATGGACGGATTCGGGATAATAGCCAAACGTTTCTTTATACTTTTCTACTTGTTCTTTTAAATGACAAGATTCATTGAAGTTTTCCCAACTTATTTTTTCTAGAAACACATAGTTATCTACACAGCTTACTGAGAGTTTAGCTCCAAACTCTATTGGTTTTCCTGCTTTTCCCCTCACTATTGGACGAATATGCGGTTGAGTTAAACTTACAATTCTTTGAGGAACACTCTGGGTCTTATTCTCCCACATTGACTGTTGTTGTTCATAAACTTTTTTGATAGTCTCTAGACAATTTTTCTGTCTTTTACTCAGATTTTCCAGGGAAGCCCCAGCTTGAATTAAGTCTTCTATATTTCCTAAATTTTTCTTAAGGTATTTTAACTGTTTCCCAATAGCTTTTCTTCTTTCTTGATAAGATACTTTTCGTTTTTTAGCTACTTTTAAGTATTCCTTTCTAGCAATTTTTCTAGAAGTTCTCGGCTTTTTTCTCAATTTTACTCTTAATGGTTTATAAAGATTATTTATTATTCTTTCTGTCTCAATTCTGGCTTGATTTAATATGCCTAAATCCGTCGGGTATTTGATGTCTGCTGGCGCACAAGTCGCATCTAAAATTAGTTTACCTTTATTTTTTATTTTTTCTCCTTTTTCTTGGAGACAATCCTTTTTTTTTTACTTCTTTATCACTCTTGTCTATTTCTCTTTTTACTATTTTTTTATTGATTTTGTTTATCAATTCTCCATCAATTCTTTTCCTAAAATGAACTAGCATTGAAGATTCCAGTGGTGGCTCTTGTTGATAACAATTTAAACCTATAAAGTATTGTAGATAGGGATTTTCTTTAATCTGTTCTATAGTTTCTCTATCACTTGTTCCTAATTTTTCCTTAATAATTAATGTCCCTAATGCCATTCTAAATAGTTTGGCTGGCGCACCTTTTTCTGCTGAAAAAAAGTTTAGCATATTCTTCCTCAAAATCATCCCAAGGTATCAACTCTGCCATGATTACCCAACGATTATTGGGGGACAATTTGCCCTCGAAAGGTAATTCAAATTTTTCTGGGGGCGGTAAAGGTTGCTCCTCTTTTCGATACATTTGTTCTTGACCAACAACTGGGAGGTGTTTCTACCAATTATAGCGGTTTGTAGCCGACAAAGCTGATCTTTTTTGCGATCGCGAATATGGGTGTAACCTTTTAAAGAATAGGGTTTTGCTTTTATTCAGCAAACCCTAATTAATAATTATTAATTGTTAACCTGAGTTCGATATAAGGAAATTTATAGGCCACTGGTCAAAATCAAGAGTCTTAAACCCTAATTATCTCATAGAAAAAACTCCGAACTCCGAACTCCGAACTCAGGTTGTTAATTGTTAATTTTATAAAGATGAGAGAAATTGTTACACCAAGACTAAAATTAAGACAGTGGCAAGAAGAAGATAAAGAACCATTTTTTAGGCTAAATTCTGATCCAAGAGTTATGAAATTTATGCCAAAACTATTATCGAGAGAAGAAAGTGATAATTTTGTTGAACGTATAAAAGGACAGTTTAAAAAAGATGGATATAGTTTTTTTGCTGTGGAATTAATTGAAAATCAAACATTTATTGGTTTAATTGGTTTATCTGTCCCAAAGTTTCAATCTTTTTCTACACCTTGTGTGGAAATTGGTTGGCGATTGGCTTATGATTATTGGGGAACAGGTTACGCAACAGAAGGAGCAAAAGCCTCTCTAGATTATGGATTTAATGAACTAAATTTATCAGAAATTGTCTCGTTTACCGTTCCTCAAAATTTGCGTTCTCGTCAGGTTATGGAAAGAATAGGGATGAGATTTATTGATGAATTCCAGCATCCTTTATTACCAGAAGGACATTCTTTAAGGTGATTTCCACACTTGAATATACCTGCTTTTCCAATTATTCCCCCCTTTTTAAGGGGGGTTAGGGGGGATCGTAAGGGATCTCCTTTATCAGAAATCACCTAAGAAAGCACGTTTTATATAAAATTAACCAAAGAAAAGAACTGTAGATTAACAACGATAAATCTACAGTTCTATAAAATTGTCACTCAGAAGCTTTCTATTTTTTACCCTTCTTACCTTTCTTTCCTTTAGATTCATCGGACCAAGGGGTATCTGCCTCAGTGTAAGCACGAGCGATATTATCATCGAGAATCATATTTTCGTCTACCTCGTCAAGAGTACCCCCAATCAAGCGATTGCTGGACTTTTTCTTACTCTTCTTTTTGTCTCGCTCTCCTTGTCCATAACGATTATTGAGACTGTCTTCCCCATTATCGAGGGTTCCCATAACCATCTCTTCATGGGCATTAAAACCCGTTCCGGCAGGAATCAAACGACCGATGATCACGTTTTCTTTCAAACCCCGTAACCAGTCGGACTTACCTTCAATAGCCGCTTCGGTTAAGACACGGGTTGTCTCTTGGAAGGAGGCTGCACTAATAAAGCTATCGGTATTCAAGGAAGCTTTGGTGATCCCCAACAATACGGGGGTATATCGTGCCGGCGCACCCCCTGTAATGGACATTGCCTCATTAACCTGCTCAATTTGCCGTAATTCCACTAATTCTCCGGGTAACATGGTGGTATCTCCCCCATCATCCACCCGAACTTTAGCCGTCATCTGACGGACAATCACTTCGATGTGTTTATCAGAAATATCAATCCCTTGGGACTGATAAACCATTTGCACTTGATCCACTAAGAATTTTTGTGCTGCTTGTAAACCAACCAAAGCGGCTTCATAACCCCCTTTCTTGTCCACATAATAGTCAAAAAAGACCTCTAATAATTCGTGAGGGTTAGCAGGCCCATCGGTCAAATGATCCCCCACATCGACTTTTTGATTATCAGAAACAATGGCATTCTGATTGAGCAAAACAGGATATTCGCTTACTGTGCCGTCATCTTCGATGACTTTGACATCAACGCTTTCGTCTTCTAGATACTCTACCTGACAAACCCCTGGTTTACGAGCAAGAACACAGGCTTCTTTGGGCTTACGAGCTTCCAACAATTCCTCAATTCTTGGTAAACCTTGGATAATGTCCCCTGTTTTCGCCCGTTCGTACACTAGCAGAACCAGGTTATCACCCCGTTGTACCAGATCACCATCGGCAATATGTAAAATGGCTCCAGCAGAGACTCGATAAGGACGAGCTAACCGTAATTTAAGCTCATAACCATCATCAACTTGGTTAATAGCCACCACAAAACCCGACTCAGTGGCTTTCACCCCAGGGGCTAACTCTGTACCAGCAACAATCAAATCGCCTTTGGCCACCTTTGGTTCATCTTGGAGGGTAATATTTTCTAGGTCTTCCTCTTGCACCACTAAAACCCGACGAACTGCCTCTGCACCGCTTTTAATGCCTCGAACTTGTCCCTCTTCTTTACACTGAATTTCGGTTTTAGCCACCACTGCCCCTGGAGCAATTTGATCACCATCTGTAACTAAAACACTGGTGTTAATGATGCCACCGTGGGGATCGGTATCGAGATCCCGACGTAAAATTAAAGACTCGAGGATAACTAACTGTAGCCGTTGACAATCTTCGTCTTCGTCGTTTTTTAACTCAATATCTGCAGCCAAATTCGCTGCACTTTGTTCGCTTCCTGTCTCAATTTCTAACAGTAATTGGGTGCTTAACAGAGAAATACCTTCTACAGATTTCACCCGTTCCCCATCTTTATGGAACAGGCGTTGCACCGATCGCAGTTCGATGTGTCGTTCTACTTCTTCTTCGTTGATGGAGCCTTGGGAGGGTACAGTAGGTTCGTTACTGACGGGGTATTCTTCCACGGGACGCAATAATAACCCCATCCCTTCGGTACTTTCGATCCATTCGGCCTGACGCATATCTGTTGTCACCACGCCAGGCAATACTTCTGTCCCAGGTGGGATCAAATCCTCGTTTTTAAAGGGGACTTCTTCGGGGTCGACATCTAAATGAAATTCTCCTGGTTTAATAATAATTTCTCGGAGAATATCGTTTTTCTGTACCACCTCGATCGCCCCTGAACTTTGGCAGAAGATATCTTTAACCACTTCGGTTCCGGCTTCGACATAAGCCCCATCTTCTACCACCAATAAAGAGATATCTTTGTTAACTTCGTGGGTTTCTTCGGGAACCCAGAGTAAGGTTCCCCCTTCCACCACTTCGTAACCGGTTTTCCGGCTGCCTTTGGCCACTTCGAGCCCACCGTAGCGTAATATTCCTCCGGTGCTGGTTTGATAGCGATCGTCAATTAACTCGGCGATAATGGCGTGGTTTTGTACTTTAGTGTCGGGGGTAGCTTTTAACAAAAACTGTTGACCCGCAGCAGTATCAATCACATATTGTTCATGACCCGCGCTACTTTCTTTACGAACCTCAGCTTGGTCTAACAATACGGAGGCGGTAATAATATCGATTTCACGGCTTTCGGGTTGATAACGAACCACCCCCCCATTAACGGAAACTAACTGAGTCTCTGCTAATATAGTGCCTTCTGTAACTGTATCTTCGTTTTCTACCACCGCCTCAGCCCCTGGGGGTAAGTTATAAACTTCCCCTGATAAAACCCAAACCAGTCCTCCTCTTTGGGCGATATGGGTAGTATTGCCTTGGCGATCGGTTCTTTCTTCGGCGATTAAGTTGGCAAAGAAAACCTCCCCGGCTAAATCGGTGGATACGTCTTTTGTAGCCCGTTCTGTAGACCGAGTTGACTTAGCGGCGGTTACTTCGGCTAACATCTGCTCTTTTTCTACGTTATCCCCATCGGCAGCGAAGAGAACGGACCCCGGGGTAACAGAATAGGTCTTTTTCTTGCCACTACCCGAAGGAGTCCAAATTAAGTCTCCTGCTAATTCAACTTGGAAAGCATCTTCCCCGTGACGAGTCCTAACTTTACGGGTACTTAAACCTTTGCCCCATTTAACAGTTCCCTCGTCTGGGGCTTTAATTTGTTCGGCTACTTCCCCGGTGAACACCCCTCCTGTGTGGAAAGTCCGCATGGTTAACTGGGTTCCTGGTTCTCCGATGGACTGTGCTGCAATAATACCAACCGCTTCTCCCAAGTCTACGGGTCGCCCTGTGGCTAAACTCCAACCGTAACAATAACGACAAACCGAGCGGGCTGCTTCACAAGTTAAAGGCGATCGCACTCTGACGGATTCTACACTTTTGCCAATTTTTGCTGCTAAATCTCCGTCTATATATTGGTTACGAGAGCCGATGATTTCATCACCCACTACCACATCTTCTGCCAAAACCCGTCCTAAGAGGCGATCGCCCAGGGCTATTTTCACCCGTTCACCGTCTTTCATGGCGGTTACTTTGAGACTGCGATGGGTTCCACAGTCTATTTCTCGAACAATCACATCTTGAGAAACGTCTACTAAGCGTCGGGTTAAATACCCCGAGTCTGCTGTCCGTAGTGCTGTATCTACTAACCCTTTACGCGCTCCATAGGAAGAGATAACGTATTCTGTCACCGTTAACCCTTCACGGAAGTTGGTTTTAATTGGTTGGTCAATAATCTGTCCTTGAGGATCTGCCATTAAGCCCCGCATTCCCACTAACTGACGGACTTGGCTCATGTTACCCCTCGCCCCAGAAAATGCCATCATATAGACGGAGTTTAAGGGATCTGTTTGTCTAAAGTTCCTGACTACCTCATCTTTCAATTCTTCTGAGGTACTATTCCAGGTATCGATTACTTTTTGGAAACGTTCGACTTCGGTAATTTCTCCCCGAGCATATTTAGCCTCTGTGCTATTAATTTCTTTTTCTGCGCTGTCGAGCATTCCCCGTTTTGTGGGAGGAACTGTTAAATCATCAATACTAATAGAAACACCGGCTCTTGTGGCGTAACGAAAACCCAAGTCTTTTAAGTTATCCGCTACTTGAGAGCTACGGGCTGCACCATAGTTACGATACGCCCAAGCTACTAATTTCTTTAAACGGCCTTTGTCAACAATTTGGTTATAGAATGTCATCAGAAAATATGAGAGTAGTTGATAGGTTGTAATCGATAATTAATAGTTAATAAATGACTATTATTTTTCACTATTAACTATTAATTATTCACTGTTAATTGTTAACTGTTAACTGTTAACTGTTTACACTTCTTCTTCTTCGAGTTCCTCGTTGTTCAAAGATTCGTAGGTGGGACGGTTAGGGGCGCGACGTTGACTATCGATCATCAGGTCAACTTCCACATCTCGACTGGTTCCGTCGTCGGCGGTTTCTACTTTATGGACGGCGATATCCAAGCCTAAAGATTGTAATTCTCGCATTAACACCTTAAAGGACTCGGGGGTTCCTGGACGGGGAATAGGTTTCCCTTTAACAATGGCGTTTAAGGCTTCGTTCCGTCCCTGCATATCGTCTGATTTCACCGTTAATAGTTCTTGTAGGGTATAAGCTGCCCCATAAGCTTCTAGGGCCCATACTTCCATTTCTCCGAACCTTTGTCCCCCTTGTTGTGCTTTACCACCCAGAGGTTGTTGTGTTACCAAGGAGTAGGGACCGGTGGAACGGGCGTGGATCTTATCATCTACGAGGTGAACCAGTTTCAACATATAGGCTTCGCCAACGGTGACGGGGCGATCAAATTTTTCTCCGGTTCGTCCGTCATAAACGTCTATTTTTCCGGGATGCTCCTCGTTATAAACCCAGTCTTTGCGGGGTTTATTGGAGGCTTTTTCCAATAACCCATGAACGGTTTTCCGTGATGACTCTTCCCCGTACATTTCGTCAAAGGGAGTAATCTTAAACCGTACCCCTAAGTTTTCTCCTGCCCAACCTAAAAGACACTCAAACACTTGTCCCACGTTCATCCGTGAGGGTACACCCAAGGGGTTTAAGACGATATCCATAGGTCGTCCATCGGGTAAATAGGGCATATCTTCGATGGGTAGGATACGGGAGATAATTCCCTTATTACCGTGTCGCCCTGCCATTTTATCCCCGACTTGGATCTTACGTTTTTGGGCAACATAAGCCCTTACTACCATATTGGCCCCTGGGGGTAACTCATCTCCTTGTTCACGGGTAAACACCCGTACATCTACCACCCGGCCTTTTTCTCCGTTGGGAACTCTCAAGGAGTTATCCCGTACGTCTCTGGCTTTTTCTCCGAAAATAGCCCGTAAGAGCTTTTCTTCTGGGGGTTGATCAGATTCTCCTTTGGGGGTGACTTTACCCACCAAAATGTCTCCTGCTTCTACCCAGGCACCAATGCGGATAATGCCTTGTTCATCGAGGTTTCTCAGGGAGTCTTCCCCGACGTTGGGTATTTCACGGGTGATTTCTTCGGGACCGAGTTTGGTTTGACGGGCTTCGATTTCAAATTTTTCGACGTGAATACTGGTATAAACGTCGTCATAAACCAATCTTTCACTGATCAAGATTGCGTCTTCGTAGTTATAGCCTTCCCAGGGCATATAAGCTACTAAAATGTTTTGTCCTAAGGCTAGTTCTCCCCCTTCTGTGGCGGAACCGTCGGCTAATACTTGACCGGGTACTACGTCTTCCCCTACATACACCAAAGGCCGTTGATTCAAACAGGTATCTTGGTTGGACCGTTGATATTTTTGCAGGATATATTGAATTTCTTGGCCAACTTTTTCGTGGCCTTCAGGGCCTGTCACTTTAACCCGAATTTCGTTGGCATCGGCATAAGTAACTATACCTTCGGTTCTGGAAACGATCACCATCCCTGAGTCTCTGGCTGCTTGTGCCTCTAAACCTGTTCCCACTAGGGGACGTTCGGGACGTAATAGGGGTACTGCTTGCCGTTGCATATTTGACCCCATCAAGGCACGGTTAGCGTCGTCGTGTTCCAGGAAGGGGATCATGGAGGTTGCTACAGAAATAATCTGTACAGGGGAAACGGCAACATAGTCCACTTGAGCGGGGCCGGTAATGAAGAATTCTTGACGATAACGGGTAGGAACGGCGTTTCCTAATATATTCCCTTCTTCGTCGGTACTAATGTCTCCTGGGGCAACCCGTAGATCGTCTTCTTCGTCTGCTGTTAGATAAACCGGGTCTAAGTCTCGTCTCACCCGACCATTTTCCACACGATAGTAAGGGGTTTCAATGAACCCGTAGTTGTTCACCCGTGCATAGGTAGCCAACGATCCGATTAAACCTGCGTTGGGTCCTTCTGGTGTTTCTACGGGACAAATACGCCCATGATGGGAGGGGTGGATGTCTCGTACAGCGAACCCTGCTCTTTCTCTGGTGAGTCCTCCTGGTCCCAGGGCGGAAATACGCCGTTTATGGGTTAATTCTGCTAGGGGGTTGGTTTGATCCATAAATTGGGACAATTGAGATGACCCAAAAAATTCTTTGATGGCAGCTACTAAGGGTTTGGGGTTAACCAAAGAGGCAGGGGTAAGACTATCAGACTCGCTGACGGTCATTCTTTCCCTAATAATCCGTTCTAGGCGGTTTAACCCTACTCTGACTTGGTTTTGTAGTAGTTCTCCTACGGATCTCACCCGACGGTTCCCTAAGTGATCGATGTCGTCTACGGTACCTATATCAAATTCTAGACTAATTAAATAGTCGATGGCCGATAAAATGTCTTCTGAACGCAGTGTTCTCATGACATCTGGCGCATTCAGACGTAATTTTTTGTTGAGTTTATATCTTCCGACTCTTCCTAAGTCATAGCGTTTACTATCAAAAAAGCGAGATTCTAGGAGTTGTTGTCCACCACTAACTGTGGGGGGTTCCCCTGGTCTCAGTTTGCGGTACAACTCTAGTAGGGCATCTTCTTCTGTGGGGTTGCCTTCTTTGTCTAGGGTTCTCTGATAAAATTCTGGGTGACGTAGGGAGTCTAAAATCTCGTTATCGCTGAGTCCTATGGCTTTGAGGAGGACTTGAGCGGATAATTTACGGGTTTTATCGATTCTCACCCAGACTAAGCCGTTTTTATCGGTTTCAAACTTTAACCAAGCTCCTCGGTTGGGTATCAAGGAAGCTGAGTAGGTTCTTCTGCCGTTTTTATCGGTTTCTGCTTTGTAGTAAACTCCTGGAGAACGAACGATCTGATTAACGATCACCCTTTCTGCGCCGTTGATAATGAAGGTTCCCCGATCTGTCATTAGGGGTAGGTCCCCAATAAACACTTCTTGTTCTTTAATTTCTCCCGTCTCTTTGTTGATTAAACGGGTAGGAACGTACATTTGCACGGAATAGCTGGCATCCCGTCGCTTAGCTTCATCAACGTCGTATTTTGGCTCTTTTAGTTTATAATTTTCTCCTAAAAAGTGTAGTTCTAATTTTCCTGTATAGTCTGAAATGGGGGAAAAGCTATTGAGTTCTTCTATTAGTCCTTGTTCGAGAAACCAACGAAAACTCGCGTGTTGAATTTCAATTAGGTCTGGTAGCAGGTTATAGTTATAGATCAGATTAGTAGTCATGGGTTGCTCTATTGGCCGTTGTTATGGGGTATCCTGGTTAGGGTGCAAGGGATAAGTTAAACAGTTGACAAGCGTTATGGGTTGTTTGCTGGGCTAAGTTTTCTAGGGGTACTTCCCGTAGTTCTGCCAAAAATTCAGCGACATGGCGGACATTGGCTGGTTCGTTGCGTTTTCCTCGTTTGGGTACAGGGGCTAAGAAGGGGCAGTCTGTTTCGACTAAGAGGCGATCGCTGGGGACTATTTTTGCACTTTCTTGAATGGTTTGGGCCTTCTTGAAGGTGACAACTCCACTGAAACTAATGTAAAACCCCAGGTCTAAAAACCATTTTGTTTCTTCTGGTGTTCCACTCCAACAGTGCATAACCCCTTTTATTTCACCGATCTCCTGCCAAAATAATTCTAAAACATCTTTTAGTTTTTGGGCCGCATCTCGACAATGAATAATAACTGGTTTTTGCAGTTGGTGAGCAATTTTCAGTTGTGCTTCTAGAACTTCTTGTTGTTTTTTCTGGTTACTAGCTTTGTAAAAGTCTAGCCCCATTTCTCCTATGGCTACCACTCGATGGTCAGATTTAGCATAGTCTAATATCTCTTTTCCCATGTTGCCTGTCCATTTATCTGCGTCTAAGGGGTGTAACCCCACTGCAAAGGATAGGTTCCCAAAGCGATCTGCTAATGCTTTAATGCTTGGAAACTCCTTGGGTTCGACACAGGAATGGACTAGGTGAACAACTTCTGCTTCTTGCCAACGATTTTTGATGTCTTCGAGATCAGACTCAAACACATCAAAGTTAATATGAACATGGGTGTCTATCAGTTGCATTGGTCTCCTCTGATTTGGTCTTATTCTAGTAATAATTGATAACTTATGGTGATGGTTGTCTCCTTTTTCCCATTTAATTATCTCTTATTCGTAATTTAAGAGGCTCAAACGTGAGACATTTACATCTCATAATAGCTTCAAAAACGACCTATTTAGGGAGGTTTGACCTATTTTAAGAAGCTGGAGCAACTTTCTTTAGGGCTTTAGCTAGACGGGCTTTTTTTCTAGCTCCGTTATTACGGTGTAAAACATTACGTTTTACTGCTTTATCTATCTTACTGTAAGCGGCTGACATCATTTGCTGTACCACTTTTTCTTTTTCTTCCTTTTCTTCGGTGGAAGAAGCAGCGTACTCCTCTACTGCTTGGAAGTATTTTTTCATCAGGGTTCTCACCGCCGACTTATAGCTTTTGTTACGGAGTCGGTTGCGTTCGGCTACTTTAATACGTTTTAGTGCAGACTTTGAATTGGCCACAGTCTTTAATCCAGAAGAGGTTTGCTAGTTACAATGATGATGATTGCTATCGGATTTAACATCATAGCAAGTTTCTATCCACTTTGGCAACTAATCTAGGCTCATCTTTGTCATTATACTGTACTTTTACCTAGCTGTTTGCTCTATTTAACAATTTTTGACTACATCTTATCTTTAAAGTCTATCCATTGAACAGATCAATAAATTAATATAATGAATAGAAATTTGTTTGCTTGGCGTAATCGTTTAATCTGTATTGTTTTAACCACTATTATCTTATTGGTTGTTTTAGTGACAAAATCCGGTTTCCCTCATCAGGAAAAGTGGCTTCTCCTTCTTTTCAAGAGAGACGAGGGGTGTGGTTAACTAATGTTGCTAGTGCTGTTTTATTTGTTCCTGGTAGTAGCCAGCGTGCCATTAAACAGTTAGCTGAACATCATTTTAATACTGTTTATCCTGTTGTTTGGAATCGAGGTTATACTTTTTATCCTAGTGCTTTAGCAAAAGAAATGATTGGCAAACCTCAAGAACCGTTTATAAATTGGACAAGGGGTAATGTAGATATTTTAAAGGTTATTATAGAGGAAAGTCACCAAAGAGGATTAGAGGTTCTTCCTTGGTTTGAGTATGGATTAATGATTCCTAGAAGTTCACTTTTAGCGCAAAAACATCCAGATTGGTTAACCGAAAGTAAAGAGGGTTCAGCTAATACATTTTTTCAAGATGAGTTAGAAGCTAAAAATGAAAAAAATAATGGTAATTTAATTCAGCGTTGGCGAAAATCTGCTTATGAAAGGCAAGTCAGTCAGTTAGCATGGTTAAATCCTCTTCATCCTGAAGTGCAGCAACTAATCAAAGGATTAATGTTAGAAGTTGTCATGAATTACCCAGTAGATGGTGTTCAATTAGATGATCATTTTGGAATGCCTGTAGAATTAGGATATGATCCTTTGACGGTTAAAATTTATCAACAAGAACACAGAGGAAAAAGTCCCCCAAAAGATACCCATAATGGCGAGTGGATGAGGTGGAGAGCAGCTAAAATGACTGCATTTATGACGGATTTAGTGAAAACAATAAAAACAATTAATCCTGATATTATAGTTTCTTTATCTCCTAATTCTCATCCTTTTTCTTATCAAAATTATTTACAAGATTGGAAGACTTGGGTAAGACGAGGATTGATCGATGAATTAGTTTTACAAGTATATCGCAATGATCTCAATAGTTTTAATCGAGAGTTACATCAATCTGCTGTTAAATTAGCTCGTAAAAAAATTCCTGTTAGTATTCGCATTTTATCAGGGACTCTTAACAATACTGTGAAAATAGAACAAATTAAAGAGCAAGTTGAAACAGTGAGAAAACAAGGATTTGATGGTGTTTCTTTTTTCTATTGGGAGTCTTTATGGGGTTATTTAACTCCTGAGTCCCCTTATAAACGTCGTCGTATTTTTGATGAACTATTTTCTAAGTAGTAAGGTGATTTCTGATAAAGGAGATCCCTTACGATCCCCCCTAACCCCCCTTAAAAAGGGGGGAATAATTGGAAAAGCAGGTATATTCAAGTGTGGAAATCACCTAACAGAGTTTTTCTACTATTACTGTAGCGCAACAGTTATAAGCAGTTATATAAACAGCGATCGCTTGCTACTATGACAACCCTAACCACTGACGCAAAGACTGTTCTAACTTGGTTGTATCTGCATCCACTAATTTTCCCACTTTTTTAAGGATTAAGCCTTGATAAATTGTATAAATTCCCCGTTTTACTGCTGTTTCAACATTTAAACCTGCTTTTTTCCAATCAGATAAAATAAATTCTCCCTCAAGAAGCAATTGGGTTTTACTGGTTAAAGGAGTAATCAAAACATCCTGGGAAGTGTGAGGAGAACTAACAATTATTGCTGGTCTAATTTTGCTGTTAGATAAATCAGAAAAGGGATAACGAACTAGAATCACGTCATTTTTCCAGTAATTCGCCATAGATATCATCCTCCAGATTATCCCAAACAGCATTTAAGGAAATTTGACTACTATTTTCCCAAAATTGATGCTCATCCTCAGAAGTTGCCTCTGTGTCTTCTCTTTCTACCAAATAAGCCAAAAAATCAGCAGCAACTAACAGTTTTTCTGGTGATAATTGCTCAATATAAGATTGGACTTTTTGATGAACCTCTAAATTACTCATAATCCAAGTACATGATACTTTAATGATATGATATCACACAGTTATAAGTAGTTATATTATAGTATAAGACATTAACTTATCTAAGATTAACCTGCTATAAAGTCTTCAAGGGTTAAATAATCTCCTGATTGATAAGCTTTTTTAGCTTCTTCAACCTCAGCAATAATTTCTGGACTATTTTCCCATTCTTCTTCTGCTTCAAAAATTTGCTCTTCTAAAACTTCTAATAGTTGTTGCTGTTGTTCTAAATCAAGGGATTTAATAGCTTTAACTAATGCTTCAAAAGGAATAGACAAATTAACACTGGTCATTTTTATTTCAGGTTTATGCCATTATTTATAATCTATTATGACATATTCCCTAAAATTATTATATAATAGTTACAGAATTAGGATGATAAAGAACTTTGGGTAAATATGAAAAGTTATTACAAAAAATTGTTCAAGGAACTGCTGATGCTAACATTCCTTTTGAGGAATTATGTCAGTTGTTAAAACGTTTAGGGTTTGAAGAGAGAGTTCGCGGAGGACATCATATTTTTAGACGAGAGGGTATTAAAGAAAAACCCAATCTACAAAAAGATGGGAATAAAGCAAAAGCTTATCAAGTTCGTCAAATTAGAGACATTATTATTGAATATAATTTAGGAGATAAAATGTAATGTATAAATATCAATTGTTTATGTATTGGAGTGAAGAAGATCAGGTATTTATTGTTGAAGTTCCTGAATTACCAGGTTGTATTGCTCATGGAAACACCCAGATGTCTGCTTTAAATAACAGTCAAGAGGCGATTCAATTATGGATTGAAACTGCACAAGAATTTGGTGATCCAATTCCTCAACCTCAGTATCAAAGATTGATTAAAATCTAATTTATTTAAGCTCAAATTATTGAAACTATAACCCTAGTGCGCTTAGTTTTGAGGTGGTTATACCAGTTGCCTAAAGTAGGGGTCAACGACCGTTGACCCCTACAAGGTTAACTTATGTAGTGGTTACTATAGCGCAACAGTTATCAGCAGTTATCTTATGATATATTCATTGTATAAACATAAACTCAGAAAAGAATGATAATTCAAAAAATCACAAAATGGGGGAATTCTTTGGGAATTAGACTTCCTCAAGAGATTATTAAGCAGTTAGGATGGCAAGAGGGAATCAAAGTTACCCTATCAATGGAAGACAATTCTATTATTGTTTCTGCAACTAAACCCAAATATTGTCTTGAGGATTTATTGAAAGAAGCAACCCCCCAACAACAACATGAAGAAACTAATTGGGGAGAAGCGATAGGAGAAGAGAGTTGGTAAAAATTGATGATAGAGTACCGGAAAGAGGTGATATTATCCGATTAGAATTAAATCCTCGTACCGGAAGCGAACAAGCTGGTTATCGTCCCGCTTTAGTTATTTCACCGTTAGCTTACAATCGCATATCTAAACTTATTTTGATTTGTCCCATTACTAGCCGTCAGAAAGGTTGGCCATTTGAAGTGGCTTTACCAGAATCTTTGCAAACCTATGGGATTATTTTAGTGTAGGAGTTACGCATTGACAGATGGTTTACAATGTGAATAGTCCAAACAGAGAAAGCGATCGCTGTTAACAAAAAGCAAAAAACTGATAAAATAGAGAGGATTATAAGAACTGGAGGTAGATATCCGAACTATAACGAAGAAATCAACGGCTAAATGTCATTTAGAACTCTATACTTACTATTTAATTGCTGAATCCAAATATTCGGGTTGTAATCGTTTATCCGAGATATTTGAGGATTTATCTCATGATAGTGTTAACCGTTTTTTATTAAGAGAAAGCTATAAACCTGTTGATTTATTCAATGAATTTAAACAGCACATTGAACTGAGTGGGGGAACCTTAAGTATTGATGATACAGTCATTGAAAAACTTTATAGTAATCCTAAATTAAGTAAATTTATTGGTTATTTCTGGTCAGGAAATAAACATAAAACTATCAAAGGAATTAATTTAGTTACTTTATTATATACTGACCCTAATGGAATTTCAGTCCCTCTAAATTATCGACTTTATGATAAAGAAGATAATCTGTCTAAAAATGATTATTTTCGGATGATGCTATCGGAAGTTTTAGCTTGGGGACTGAGGCCAATTTATGTAACTGGTGATAGTTGGTATTCATCTAAAGAGAACCTTAAAATTTTGAAAAAACAAGAATTAGGTTTCATGATAGGAATAGCTAAAAATCGACAAGTATCAATCGTTAAAGGACAATATCAATCCGTTGAAAGCTTAGAAATAGAGGAAAATGGGACAATTGTTTACTTAAAAGAGTTTGGCGAAGTTAAAGTATTTAAGAAACATTTCAAAAACGGGATGCTTCGTTTTTATATTTTATTTGACAAAGAAAATAAAGACTTAAGAGAAACAGATAAAACTCTATTTACTTTGTTGAAAACAACTCATTGGATTATTGAATGTTACCATCGTGCGCTCAAACAATTATGTGGTATCAATAAATTTATAGTCAGAAAATCAGAAGCTATATTGACCCATTTCTTTAGTTCTTTACGGGCTTTTATTAAACTTGAATTAATGAGAGCTAATGAGTTAATTGATAATTGGTATCAACTCCAAAGAGAATTGTCTATTGAAGTTAATCGGAATTTTATTTTAGAGCAAATAAATTTGAAATTATCAGCCTAATTTATAGATTAGTTATTGTTATTATTACGTCAATTTTAATGACTCTAATAATTAGCGATCGTTGTCTCTCTTTAAAGCTACTCATATTTAAGTTAATTTGTCAATGCGTAACTCCTAGACTCAACTGATGTTGTTTGTAGTGCTTTTCAATAAGACTTTTTTGTTGCGGTGAGCAGTTACTAAAAACCAAGGAGGCTCTGCCATCCGTAAACTTGTTACAAAAAAGTAGATTCAACCTTCTGCAAACAGAAAAAGGAGACTCCAAATTAACCACTGCGCTAATCTTTTTGAGGTTAGCTTTGCGGGCAGCCGCCTTCATCAGCAATGATGATGCTATACCTAGTGCAGCTTAGCAAAAATAATCCACCAGTCACTTATGATCTTTAAAGCCCTTAAATTTCCAAACGAACGGCTTAGCAAAATGTTGATTAAAGTAATCAATAAAATTGAGAATTTTTTGGGATAGTTCTTCAGTTGAACGGACAGTAATTCTTTTGAGTAAACGCCTGACTAAGATCTAAAACCAACACTCAATTTGATTAAGCCACGATGTATGTTTGGGAATATAAACAAAGCGAATTCGATGAGATTCATCTGATAAAAAATCTGCTCTGCTGTCCATAGATTGCAAAATCCCCTCCTTTCCTTTTCTCCCCAAATCAATAGTAATTCCACAGCTTTCTGCTACTAATTTGACTAAGCTTTCCGATTTATGAGTGTTGAGTTGATCTACAATAAAAATCCATTCTGCTTTTTCATCAATCTTAATCGTTCTCTGGATATGTTCAGAAAAATCTTGTTCTGTTCTTGTCGGTCCAATAGAGGGACTAACAACTTTTCCTCTTGCCACATCCCAGTTCGCAATCAAGCTTAAAGTTCCGTGTCTTTCATATTCAAATTCGATTTTTTCTACTTGTTTAGGCTTGATTCTTTTGTTCGGAAATAATCTCTCAAGAGCTGAAT
>NZ_AADV02000012.1 GCF_000167195.1 Crocosphaera watsonii WH 8501
AGAACATTATCTTGAGAAATTTGCGCCACGGGTTTTCCCCAGCCGCTATGGGTCAGAATTACCCGGTATAAAACAGGGTGTCTACCGGTTAAATTTTCGTTAATCAAGGGAAAACCTTTGGGGTAATATTTCATACGTCGAAGTAAAATTTTGCCCGGACAAGCCTTAGTTAGTCATACCCGTGCCAGGAAAATAGGTTGATTTATGGGGAAGGGAGGGCACTGTATCATTTTCACGCTTCCATGAACATCAACATTTGGGGTTGTCCCCAAATATCTGAAAAATTTTTCGTTCTACGCGTGATTTTTTAGGAGACCTGCGCTAAGACTAAGCACAAGTAAACATTAAGTAAAAACAGTTCAGGGAAACAGGAGTTGATGCCCATGTCAGATAGTAGTAGTAAAATCGTGGGTCTCTTGGTTGAAGTTAGCCGGCTGTGTGCCGGGGCCGTACTCTAGAAGTTAAGTCCCCTTGGATCTAACCTAGGCTGGAGTTCCTTCCGGCAGTTAGGTTTCAACCAGAGACCCGCCAAAAAGAATTTAACCCTCTAGCTCCCTTAGTCAATGACTAATTGGAACTGGGGGGTTCAAAGTATCAAGATAGGATTTGATTTCCTATCTTGAAAAGGCTCTTATTTGAGTTCGATATACTTAGGCTGTTCTTGGATATGGATGGTATCTACAAAGCGCGCTGTCTGAGACTGACTGGAGATAACCAAACTTTGGGTTCTGGCACCACCGTGGAAGAAGCGAACACCTTCCATTAAGGTTCCTGGAGTAATACCACAAGCAGCAAATAAGACAGTTTCACCACTGGCTAATTCACTATCGGTGTAAACCCTGTCAGGGTCTTCGATACCCATCTCTTTGAGACGAGCCAAGTTTCCGTCACGGCTTTCTCCAATTAATCCGGTTTTGACCACTTCAGGATCATAAATTAATTGTCCTTGGAAGTGACCGCCTAAACAACGCATGGCAGCGGCTGAAATTACCCCTTCAGGAGCAGCACCAATACCCATTAAGGCGTGAATATTGGTTCCAGCGAACCCACAGGAAATAGCAGCAGAAACGTCACCATCGCTGATGAGACGAACTCTTGCGCCAGCCGCACGAATTTCTTGAATTAATTCTTTGTGACGAGGACGATCCATCACCACAACTACTAATTCCTCAACGCTACGTTCTAAGCAGTCTCCTAAGATTTGGAGATTTTCGGTAGCTGATTTATTGATGTCAACGTGACCTTTCGCTGCAGGAGGAGCGGCTAACTTCTTCATGTAGAAGTCAGGGGCAGCAAATAAACCGCCTTTTTCAGAAATAGCCAATACAGCCATAGAACCGTTTTGTCCGTAAGCAACCAGGTTGGTTCCTTCACAGGGGTCAACAGCGATGTCAATTTCAATCAATTCTTCTGGGTTACAGACATTTTTGGCATCTTCCTGGGTACAAATGCCAACTTCTTCACCGATATAGAGCATGGGAGCATCATCCCGTTCTCCTTCTCCAATGACGATCCGGCCACGCATATGAATTTTGTTCATTCTTTCGCGCATGGCTTCTACTGCTACTTCGTCAGCAGTATTTTTCTCGCCTTTACCCATCCATTTGGCTGAAGCGATCGCCGCTTGTTCGACAACTTCAATAATTTCTAAACCTAGTGTGCTTTCCAAGGTATGTCCTCCCTATCTGCTTATCTTAAGTTCTCAGGCGTGGTCTGAAATTTAAACCTTAGTCAAAAGTCTATCAGAGTTCGGGTATCTGATTAAATTTTTTCTTAAGAAAATGCTAAAAGAACCGATATAACAGGGTATTAGCCAGCAAAAATTCTCAGCCTAAAAAAAAAAATTCAAAAATTCTTCACCAAAAGAGAATCTTGTGCTACAATAGATAATTGTCGGTGAAAAAAGCTAATTTAGTTTCTGACCTGACGGGGGCGTGGCGGAATGGTAGACGCTACGGACTTAAGTAAAATTGAGCCTTGTTAGAGAAATCTTACAAGTGTAAGCTCTCAAATTCAGGGAAACCTACGTCTATTCTAATAGATAAGGCAATCCTGAGCCAAGCTAAATCTGGAAGGGTTTAGAAGGTGCAGAGACTCGACGGGAGCTACCCTAACAGATTAAGCTGAGGGTAAAGGGAGAGTCCAATTCTCAAAGCTCAGATGATGCAGTAGCGAAAGCTGCAAGAGAATGAAAATCCGTTGATCGCGAGATCGTGAGAGTTCAAGTCTCTCCGCCCCCACTAAGTCTAATAATAAATCGAGTCCTGAAAATGATTGCTATTTATCCAGGAAGTTTTGATCCCATTACCCTTGGTCATCTTGATATTATTGAGCGAGGGGTTATATTGTTTGAAAAAGTGATTGTGACGATCATGTATAATCCCAGTAAAAAACCTTTGTTTTCTGTGGAAAAAAGGATTGAACAGATTACTGAATGTACGCAACATTTACCCACGGTTGAGGTGGATAGTTATACGGGTTTAACTGTAGATTATGCCAAGTTACGCAATGCTCAGGTATTGTTACGGGGTTTACGGGTGTTGTCTGATTTTGAGAAAGAGTTACAAATGGCTCATACTAATAAAACTCTAGCTCAAGAGGTGCAAACTGTTTTCTTGGCTACCAGTAAAGAGTATAGTTTTTTGAGTAGTAGCACCGTTAAAGAAATTGCTCAGTTTGGTGGCTCTATCTCTCATTTGGTTCCTGAAAATGTATATCAGGATCTCCTACACTATTATAACATAAATTAGACAAAAATAGTCCATTAGATTGCGCTGAAAATTAACAATATTAATGATATTTTTTTGAGGGAGTATTAACGTTATGACTATTATTCTTGATAATCTTGACCCTGAAATTTTAGAAAAGTTAGAAACTCAAGCCACTTCTCATGGTCGTAGTTTAACCGATGAAATTAAGGTTATTTTGAGAAGGGAGTTAATTAAGGAAAATTTGGAGGATAATGCTAGTCAGTTAGAATGGCATGAATTTATTGATAAAACAGCAGGTTCTATCGATGATGATACATTTGTTAGACATCCTCAAGGAGACTATCCTATTAGAGAGGAATTAGAATGATTTATTTACTTGATAGTAACACTTGTATTGTCTATTTAAAGTTTGCTGATTCTAGGGTAAGAACTCGTTTAGATAGTTTATCAGCTAATGATATTGCAGTTTGTTCCGTGGTTAAATCTGAGTTATTTTATGGTGCAATGAAAAGTCGGAAACGAGAGGAAAAACTGAATAAACAACGTCAATTTTTTAGCCGTTTTGTTTCTCTTCCTTTTGATGATAAGTCAGCAGAAATTTATGGGGTTATTCGAGCAGACTTAGAACGAAAAGGAACTCCCATCGGTGGTTATGATTTACAAATCGCTGCCATTGTGATCGCCAATAATTTAACCCTTGTGACTCATAATATTCGGGAATTTGGACGTATTGAAGGGTTATTATACGAAGACTGGGAAATAGTTACGTGAGGCGCGGAGTTTTGGACTTTGGACAAAAAAGTTTGTTAGCGTATATTTTACGCTAAACTAAAATCCCAAAATATCGGCTCTGTATCAGTCAATAAAATTGGCTGACAAATAGGGCTAATCTATAGATTCTGAGGAAAACTAAGGAGCTTTTAAGTTTTCAGTTGATTTTTTGCTCCCTTTCTTGATAACATCATGACGAGTTCGTGGGGCTTTTTTGTAACCTTTAATACGTCCGGAAGAAAAACCTCGACGTTTGGGAAATTTGGCGAAAGTCCCCAAGGTCGTAATTATTCTTGAAAAGTCTCTTTGAACTAGACTAGGGGTGATTTTGATGGATTTATTAGTCTTCAAATACTGTTCCCAATCACGGGGTAAAACCACAGCTAATTTTCTGGCAGCCCACAAATTTACATAAGAAAGAAGTGTTAGTTTAAACCAATTTTCTTCATGATGTACATCGGGAGTTAAATAAGATGTCATCAATAATCTTTGTTTACCAAATCGAAAAAGATGTTCCATGTCATAACGTTGTCGATAACACTGATAACAATCAACTAAACTTAACTCATCGCGCCGAGAACCAATAACAATAAGCCACATAGGTTTCCAAATACTATTTCTTTCTTGAGCTCTGACAACAATCTGGAGTAAAGTAAAGGGGTGATTGTTCATTTTATAGTTTTTAGTTCCTCTCATTAACATCTGTTTCCATCCCGAAATAGTCACTGTTAATTGACGACCTTTTTTCGTTGTAAAGGGAACATGATGAACTTCATCAGGTTCAGTCCAAGTTTGGTCATCTTTAAGGTCAAATTTATCCCCATACCAACGGGGATGTCCCGAAGTTTTGGCTTGATTTGGGTCCCGAATAAATTGACGATAAAAAACTCGGTCACTTCTAACTCTTGTAATAGTAACTAGGTCTTCATGCTTAACTTGTTCCCCAATAAAATCCTTTTGGCTGTAGTCACTATCAGCCACTAAGACAGATAATTTATCAGAAAATAAAGAACTTTGCCAGATTTTTTTTAGTTGTTGATTGCCTTGATTTACTCCTTTATGTTTAGAGGGGACTAGCTCTCCTGATAAGGGGACAGCCCAAGGGACTTTTTCTGTGTCTATTTGGTCAGGTAAAGCGCAGACAACGGAATAACAATGTCCAATATTAATGGGTTTATTTCCCTTAATTGGATTGGGGTAATGAATAAAGGTTTTATCCGCTAACGTTTCGGCAAACGGTCGTGGACAGGGAGTTGTGTCAATACCAAATAAGTTATAATGTTTTGAAGTGGGAGGAATTGTTCTCGATACCGCTGAAAATAAAGTCTCAATTCTCTGTTCATAATTAGGGTCAGTTTGAGTGGGTAAAAACTCTTGAATTCCTCTATATAAACTGTTATAATCTCTTCTAAATAAAGGATTGAGAGACAATTCAACGACTGAGTGAGCTTGTTGGTTACTGGAGAGGGCATCGAGTAATTCTATAATAGTTTCTTTTCTAGCTTTTAGTCCTTGGAAGAGGTTAGACCTCCACACCAGGAATTCCTCGACAGACGTAGCCGTTTCATTTTTGGTCATTTTTAAAATTTATTACCTTATAAATTAGCTGAATATATACGCTAACATCAAAAGAGGTTGTTTGTTACAGTTAAGGCTAATGTCATCACATTCCGAACTTAAGACCAGTCAAGATGTCCACCTGAGAGCCAAACAAATTAAGAGTCTAATTCGCTCTCTTAAACAGAAAATAAAGAAAATTGAACGGGAAGGGGAAGTAGCACCAGCTAATTGTCATATTATTCGTTATCAGGTTAATCGAAAGGGAACAATCTACTGGTATTATAAACTACAGGCTGCTGAATCAATTTTTCCTATGGCCACTAATAATGAGAAAAAAACCAAATATAAATATTTAGGACGAGCCGGAAGTTCTGCTCATATTGATGCTGTAGAAAAACTCACTAGAAGAAATCTCATTGATGAATTAGAACGAGTCATTCAATCTCTAACTGAAAGCTACTTAGATATCTATATTGGAACCGAAACTGAATGAAGCTATTTAATATTTAAAATCCCCTAAAAAGATGGAAAGAGAGTTTTTAAAATCACCTTAATTCTCTATTTTAGCTCTGGAGATATGCTTAGCGTAAAATTTACGCTAACAATTGTTTTTTATCCAAAGTCCAATATTTAACTCCCGATGTACATCATGAAGAAAATTGGTTTAAACTAACACTTCTTTCTTATGTAAATTTGTGGGCTGCCAGAAAATTAGCTGTGGTTTTACCCCGTGATTGGGAACAGTATTTGAAGACTAATAAATCCATCAAAATCACCCCTAGTCTAGTTCAAAGAGACTTTTCAAGAATAATTACGACCTTGGGGACTTTCGCCAAATTTCCCAAACGTCGAGGTTTTTCTTCCGGACGTATTAAAGGTTACAAAAAAGCCCCACGAACTCGTCATGATGTTATCAAGAAAGGGAGCAAAAAATCAACTGAAAACTTAAAAGCTCCTTAGTTTTCCTCAGAATCTATAGATTAGCCCTATTTGTCAGCCAATTTTATTGACTGATACAGAGCCGATATTTTGGGATTTTAGTTTAGCGTAAAATATACGCTAACAAACTTTTTTTGTCCAAAGTCCAATTAAACCATAACCTTGTAATATTTCAGTTCTTTGACTATCGTATTCCTGAGCATTTTCCCTGTAATGACTATCACCATCAATTTCAATTACCAACTTTAACTTAGGACAATAAAAATCAACAACAAAATTATCAATAGGCCGCTGTCGATAAACACGATATTGATAATTTATTAAATATTTGTACCAAATTTTTTTCTCAGCTAAAGTCAGATTTTTTCTTAATTCTTTAGCCCTTGATACTAGGTTTTTATTGTATGGTAAATAGTTCATAAGATTGATCCCCCCAACCCCCTTTACTAAGGGGGGCTTTTAGTTTGATTTTATATAAAATCCGAAAATTTGTCGCCACCAAGGGACATCTTCAAAGTCAATAAAATCAATTTTTTTACGAATATCATAAATATTCCATCCTGTTAAACGAGATAGAGTTATAGCTTCTTTGTCTTGTCTTTCTCGAACAGATTGATAATAACTTTTAGCTGCATCACAGTTACGTTTTTCTCGAAAAGGACGACGAATAATATATCTTCCTTGAAAGAACTGATTATTAGCCGTTTCTTGAAACTTCAAATCTTCAGGAAAATTTTCCCGTTGATAACGAATATGAAGAAGGGTAATAAATACATTATTAAAACGGTTATTATTCAACCAAAATACTCCTGTTTTTTTTAACTCTTCACGGTTTAAAGGTTGTGCCGAACAAGGATCACAATTAGCCATGTTCCAAGCATATTCAATAAAAGCTACTTTTTTGCCATTATATTCATAACTTTTGCTAAACATAGCTTTATAAAAAGGAGCAAATTCTTGTTGAACAAACTCGGGAATTTTTAAATTAGAAGGAACTTTAACTGTGCGATAATTGGTTAATTCTATTTGTCCTTTAGGGGATAACAAGTAAACGATTAAATCTTGTTCTCCCTGAGCATTCAACATTCCTAAACGAATGGGTAACATAAATTTAGGAGATTCGTAGGCCATCATCAAAGGACGAAGAGATTTAAACCCTGTATTTTCGTATTCGGTTAAATTTACTTTAGCTACAAAAAATTTGAGATTTTGCTGAATATAAGGACGTAAAATTGTACTCGCTCCGTTAGGAATTTTATAGCCATTTTCCCTTAACCAAATTTCTAAACCATTGGATTCTTTTGCGCTCAAAATAACGATATCATACTCTCCCACGGTAAACTCTTCTTCAACCGTTACCTCCAAAGCATTATCACGACTGGAACTCATTTCTGGAGCAGATCGAGGAGCCGTCGGAGCCCTTAAAACTTCGTCTTCTAAATAGGAACGACCACAAGGATCTTCACCAAAGTATTCTACTAATCTGGGCGCACTAAAAGCATCCAATCTTTCAATAATTTCTGGTTCCCCTACCTTGACTTGTTCTTCTTTTAAAATAACAGGAACTGGAACCACCATGGCAAAGTCATCAACCTCCCCTTGATAATCATTAGCCATAGTTAAAACAGTGCGTTTTCCGTCCCTGGCAATAACCACCTGAGAAGCTTGATTATAGAGATTACTATCAGCTTTTGCCACATAAAAACCACAAAAAGCGGCAGCAGAGTTCATAGAAATCAATAAGAACAAAAAAATCAAACAGAAAAGAGTTAAACTACGACTTAATTTCATGGTGTCATTCCTATTTTTGCTGCCTGGGTGAGCTTTTTCTAGAAGACGAAAACCTAGACAATCCTAGATAGGGCATTAATTATTCTTGGGGCAATCGTGCTATCAATGATAACAGTAGTTACAATAACAAAACTAAAAAAAATATTAACAAACTGGAAAGTCTTGTGTCATGGGCATTTTTCCCCTACTTTCCCCTGATCGTATTAGAGATTCAACTGAAACAAGCTCTAATAGTAGCTATCATGTAAAACTAAAACTCTATACAATAGTAGCATCTATATTAATATTATTAAAATGTTATGGCTCCCCCAATTGTTAAACGATTTGCTATTTCTTTCCAACAAAACTACTGGTTAGGATTTTTGACCCTGGTAGCGGGTTGTGGGGTATCGGGTTTAATCGCCTTACAACCACCTGCACCACCCCCAGCCCCTACCTACTCAGCGTTTGGACAATTGATCCCTAAAGAACTACCACCGGCTTTCACCACCACAGGAAACGAACTACAAGCTCAAGGACGGGGAATATCCTTGAGTAAAGGAACCCTCTTGTCTGGACGGGTATTTCAGAGAGCTACAAATAGACTGGAGAAAAATGGGGTAAAGCTATCACCTCAAGAGATTCGTAAGATGCGAGAAAGAAATTTAGTTGTAGACGTACCCGAAGAAGGAGAAGTAGGGAGAATTAGATTACAATACACCGACAGGGAATCCCCCACTCGTGCCACACTAATCTTAGAGGTTTTTATGGAAGAGATGGTGGATAATAGCCGTTGGTTAAACACATCTGAATTGAGAAGTCGGATTGATGCCCTGAGTAGACGACTAGAGCAAGTTAAAAATGAGTTAACTGAAGCAGAAAACCGCTTTTATCGCTACGTTTCCCAGCAAGGTTCAGATTTACTGGCTATTCAATATGGTAGTCTTGTCAGTGGAATTACCAGCAGTCAACAGAGACAACGGGAATTAGGATTAGCCCTACAAGAAATCGATGGTCGAATCAACAGTTTAATCAACCAATTGGGGTTGACACCAGAGCAGGCTTATGCCTCAGTTGCCTTGAGTGCTGACCCGATTTTAGCGGGTTTACGGGGGCAAATTCTGGGGATAGAACAACAACTCGAAAGATTAAAACTAGATTTGCGACCGGAACACCCCACTATTGTAAAACTCCTTAAGGAAAAACAAGTCAATGAAACCCTTTTTCAACAAAGGGCGCAAGAATTAATTGGAGCCAGAGACTTAGCTCCGGTTCCTATCAGTCAAATTCGTCAAGATAGTAGTTTAGACCCCAGTAGACAAAGGTTAGCCAATCAACTCTT
This sequence comes from Crocosphaera watsonii WH 8501, assembly GCF_000167195.1. Lineage (GTDB taxonomy): Bacteria > Cyanobacteriota > Cyanobacteriia > Cyanobacteriales > Microcystaceae > Crocosphaera > Crocosphaera watsonii. The sequence goes on from NZ_AADV02000012.1 coordinate 9,094, forward strand.
AGCCCTGGAAACCAGACGTGCTGGATTATTCAGACAATTAAATTCAGTAATTGCAACAGAACAAAAATTACGGGAACAGTACGAAAAATTTCCAGATAAACAGTTACAACAAGCAAAATTGGTTCAAGAAGTTGAATTTCAGAGGATTGTTTATCAAAACATTCTGACGGCATTAGTGGATGCACAATCAGCAGAAGCCGAAACAGTAGGCAGTTTATCAGTGGCGGTTCCTGCCAATTATCGCCCCTCTCCTCCCCCACAACCCGAACAAAAAAACAAAGTATTAATTATAGGACTTGGCGGTGGTGTTGGTTTGGTCGCAGGGTTAGGGGTCATTCTCCTACTGGCTTTAATTGACGATCGCCTACACACACCCCAAGAACTGCGAGATTCTCTGGTTGACCGTGAAGTTCCAGTTTTGGGTCAATTACCATTTATCTATAGTTCCCTTTACCGAGAGGATCTTAGTCCTGCTTTATTGGATGGAGACGCAGGTGATTTAAGTTTCTATGAGCGGTTTCGTAGTAACTTGCGTCGCTTGGGGTCGGATGTGTCTAAAGTTGTGATGATCACCAGTGTTAGTAACGAAGAAGGGAAAAGTGCAACGGCTTATAATTTGGCTATTGCTTCAGCACAAGCAGGAAAACGCACTTTGCTCGTAGAAGCTGACTTAAGATCCCCTTCTAAAGCCCAATGGTTAGAAGTTACCCCCAACCCCAATAATCATTTAGAACCCCTACGTTTCTACAATAATCGCACTGATGCCGTTAGTTTAGTCCCTGGAGTGGCTAATTTATACCTCTTACCTAGTCCCGGTCCCCAACGTCAGGCAGCAGCTATCATGGAATCCAGTGAGCTACAATTACTCTTAAAGGATGCCAGAGGACGCTACGATATGGTGATTATTGATTCTCCATCCCTCTCACGCTGTAATGATGCTCTGTTATTAGAGTCGTTAACCGATGGCTTAGTTTTGATCACTAGACCCGGATTTACTCGCTCTAGTTTGTTAAACGAGGCTATTGATCAATTATCGGATGCAGAGGTTCCTGTTTTGGGGGCAGTGGTCAACGGTATAGAAGATTTAGTTGCACCAACGGTGGATATACCAGAGACAGACAATAATGAGGATGAAAATGGGAGAGGTAATGCCGATATCAGAGAAATTCCTGTACTTAGAGAAAATCCGATCTAAACCCTCTTGTGTCACGTCACAGAATCTTGAATAATAATTCAACAACCCTAACTGAACGAAGCTACGCTGCGTTGAAGTTAGGGATTGCCAAACCCAAAGTTAGCAACGTTAAGTGTTGAATAGCCCTTTTTCGCCTAATCTTGGCACAAACTTCCAAATACTTCTCTAGTTTGGATTATCTTTAAGTCTTTTTGGGAAGACGGGCGTAATGGCAAGACATCTTAGATTAGGTGGGCAAAGAGACCACAACTTTACTCTTGAGGATTATCTCCATGTTAAGAGTCCCTGTTTTATCACCAGACGGAACCCCATTAATGCCGACCAAAGCAAGTCGAGTTAGACGATGGATATCTGACGGGAAAGCTGTCGGAAAATTCAACGATTTAGGGCAGTTTTATGTTCAACTTTTAGTCAAATCATCTGACACCAAAACTCAGTCTGTTTCTGTAGGAATAGATCCAGGTAAGCATTTTTCTGGTATTGGTGTTCAATCCTCAAAATATACTTTATTTACAGCACATCTTGAACTACCTTTTAAGAAAGTTCGAGAACGGATGAATAATCGTCGGATGATGCGACGAGGAAGAAGAGGGAGACGCATTAATCGTAAATTACCTTTTCATCTAAGAGCGCATCGTCAAAAGCGATTTTCAAACCGAAAACAAAGTAAGTTACCACCGTCAATTAAAGCTAATCGACAACTTGAGTTAAGAGTTATTCAACAACTGTGCAAAGTATTTCCTATTACTGATATTTACTTTGAGTACGTCAAAGCAGATGTTGATTTAACATCTGGACGGAAAGGAGCTAAGTCAGGGAAAGGATTTTCAGCCGTTATGGTAGGACAGAAATGGATGCTCAAACAATTAGAAAAGTTGGGCAATGTTCATACTATTTACGGTTGGCAAACTTCTAATCTTAGAAAACATCTTAGGTTAGATAAATCTAAAAATAAGTCTAAACAAACAGCTAGTTCCCATGCTGTAGATGGTGTTACCTTGGCTTGTTATCAATTTCTTGAGTATAAAGCCCATTGTTCGGGTAATAATCATGGACATATTTGGCAAGGCAATGTAACTATTACTGCTTGTCAATTCATGGTAATTAAACGTCCTCCTATTAGTCGTCGTCAACTTCACTTAATGTTACCAATTAAAGGAGGTAAAAGACGAAAGTACGGAGGGACAGTTACTCGTCATAACATCAGAAAAGGAGATTTTGTTAAAGCTATTAAGGCTGGGAAAGTCTTTTATGGCTGGTGTTCTGGTGATACGGCTAAACAAGTCTCAGTTTCCAATTTTGATTGGAAAAGACTAGGACAATTTACTGCCTCGAAAGTAGTGTTGCTCCAACGCTCTACGGGGTTAATTTGTAAACAGGAAGCGGACTTCGTTGGAGCAACTGTTTGTTAGTTGATGCTCGTTTCCTCCCCGACGTTTTCAGACGACGGGGTTTCCACTCGCATATTTCACGATGACGATTTGTCATGAGGGGTGCTGTGTCTCTTAATCAAAAAAAGTCCCGTTCTTTAGTGAGTATTGCTGGCCTTGTAGCTGTGGCTACCCTGGTTAGTAAAGTGTTTGGTTTAGTCCGTGAACAGGCGATCGCAGCAGCTTTCGGGGTAGGCTCCGTCTATAATGCTTACGCCTACGCTTACGTTATCCCTGGTTTTTTATTAATTTTACTGGGGGGTATCAATGGACCGTTTCATAGTGCCTTAATTAGTGTTTTAGAGAAACGAGATAAGTCAGAAGCTGCTCCCTTAGTGGAAACGGTAACTACCTTAGTCAGTCTGGTTTTATTGTTGGTTACGGTGGTTTTAATCGTCTTTGCGGATACTTTTATCTCTATGTTGGCCCCGGGGTTGGGAGGTGAGGTTAAAGCGATCGCTGTTCAACAATTACAAATTATGGCCCCATTAGCTTTGTTGGCAGGGCTGGTTGGCATCGGTTTTGGAACCCTCAACGCTGCGGATCAATATCTCTTACCCAGTATTAGCCCCTTGTTTTCTAGTGTGGCCATTGTTATTGGTGTTGTGACCTTAATGTGGCAGTTAGGAACTAATCTGAATAACCCCGAAAATTGGTATTTAGGGGCCATGGTTTTAGCCGGAGGAACTTTAGTAGGAGGGGTTTTACAGTGGTTAGCGCAACTATGGGCCCAATGGCAAGCAGGAATGGGTAAACTAAGGTTACGCTTTAATTGGCGTATTCCTGGGGTGATGGATGTGATGAAGGTGATGGGCCCGGCTACTCTATCATCAGGGATGTTACAGATTAATACTTATACTGACTTCTTTTTTGCCTCGTTTATCCCCAATGCAGCGGCTGCTATGCGTTATGCAAATTTTATTTATTTAACGCCTTTGGGTATTATTTCTAATATGATTTTAGTGCCGTTTATGCCGGTTTTTTCTCGTTTAACTGCCCCTGAAAATTGGCCGGAATTAAAGGTAAGAATTCGTCAAGGGTTATTATTAACGGCTTTAACTATGTTACCGTTAACGGCTATTTTTATAGCCTTAGCCCCTGTTATTATTCGGGTTGTTTATCAACGAGGTGCTTTTAAATCTGCTGATGCTGATCTGGTTATTCCTGTTTTAATGGCTTATGGAATCGGAATGTTTTTCTATTTGGCTAGGGATGTTTTAGTTAGGGTTTTTTATGCTTTAGGGGATGGAGAAACACCCTTTAGAATTAGTATTTTTAATATTTTTCTCAATGGTTTTTTAGATTTTCTGTTATATAAACCTTTTCAAACTCCTGGTTTAGTGTTTGCAACTATTGGGGTTAATATAGTTTCTCTGGTTATTTTCTTAGGCATTCTCAATAATCGTTTAGGGGGTTTACCTTTACAAGAATGGGGTAAGGCGTTATTGGCTTTAACAGGAATTAGTTTTTTAGCTGGTGTAGGTAGTTATGGTGTTAGTTGGGGTTGGGAACAGTTTTATCCTGATAATAATTTCTTCTTACAATTGTTACGATTACTGTTATCTGTGGTTACTGCTTTTACTATTTTTATAATCTTATCCATTCAATTAAAATTACCAGAAGTTTATATGTTACTGTCTCGAATTAAAGGAAAATTGAAAAAATAGAGTTGCTCTTTTGATTGTACAGATAAAAAATTATCATGTTTTCAATATTTCTGACCTCTAAACTAACATCTTGCACTTTCGCTCAAACTAGCTAGTTTGCTGATCTATAGCAGTACAAAAAAAGATTAGGACATTATTTTAAGGTGGGGAGTGCATCGGCCTACAAGGTTTTGCAATTTTATAGATGTCCTAACCATAACGCGTAGTGCTATATCCTTATAGCTACAGAAAAAACGATCGCCTCTCATCAAGCGATCGCCTCTAAAATTTAATCAGTTTCTTTAGCGTCTTCGTCTCATACTACGGGAACGGGAACGACGACTACTACCAAACCCGGAGCGACGTTGAACGTTAGATCGGGACTTACCACTACTATCTAAGCGACTGGAGCCAAACCCAGAACCACTGGACTTACTAGCATTAGGAGACTGTCTGTTACGGGTGCTAGTGGAACCAGAAGAGGAACGGTTGAGGTTTCCGCTTGTCCGTAAGGTTTGACGATTTTTTACGGCTGCAGGAGGTGCATTATACTTACTTTGGTAGCGTTGACTAGCTTGGGTGAAAGTATTGCCATAACCACCATAACCAGTCATCACCCCTCCAGGTTGGTACATGGGGGGTACATAGTATTGTGGCCTAAACAACAGACTACCCAACGCTTGACCAGCTAATGCACCTGCAAAGGGGGTCCAAAAATTGGATTCTCGACGCACAACAACTGTTTGAGGTTGTCCTGTTTGGGGGTTAGTTTGGGTTTCGGTGACAGTGTGAACGTACTCTATTTTAAAATCTTCGGTGAGGTACATCACTGCTTCATCCCCCGTCACTTCTAGATAAGTGGTTTCCCCTTTTTCGATGTCTTCGGGGGTTAACCTCGCCATTTGTAAGTTTTGAGTCTTATAAATGGGGGGTTTTCCTGCAGGAGTATTTAACAACATTAAACTGTAGGTTCCGTCACCATCATCATATTCTGCTTGTTGAACCGGATAACGTCCCTCATTGACTTGGTTGGGAGGGGTTACAGTGGCGTTATTGTTTCGAGGAGCAGAAGATTGAACGGAGTTGGAAGAACCACAACCAACCGTGGTCAAACACAGGGTTATGGATAAGAAAATGGCTAGTAATTTACGCATTATAAGGGTATGAGTTCAGAAAAATTCATTAATAATTGATCATTGGTGAGTTGGTCCCCAAACTGTGCCGGGGAATAGTGAACCTGTATGGCTTCTAACCGTTGGCTATAGTGAAGGTTTATTAAGGCTTTTAATCCATATTCTAACGCTTCTCTATCGGCTAAATTTGTTTCTAAGTCGGGTTCTTCCCCCTTAAAAGCTACGGTTATCATCACTACCAAGTTACGAGTCACTGGCAAAGATAAAGGGGTGTTTTCATCTTCTGAGGAGGAGGAAACTTCACTTAGATAACGTTGGGCCGAGTCGGTAAACAGTTCGTTAACATAGTCCCCTGCTTCTCCCTCTTTCCAAAAAAAGTCTCCCTCATTCCCAGCAGATTGCCAGTAAAGGCTCATTTGTAGAAGATTTTGAGAAATTTCAACTAAACCCTCTCCAATCACCTCTAAGTCCCCTTCTGCGTCGATGGCGTTTCTTCCTGCGCGGTTGAGGACTCCTAATAACGGAGCAATATCATCTCCGGCAAGATGCACAAAGATGCGACAAACCACATAACGGGTTTTTCCAGTAAATTTGTTCAGGCGATCGCCCCAAGCACTCATAGGTTATTCTTAAGATGTTTTAAATAATAAACTTTATCTTCAAGCCTATCATTTTTCCAGTTTTGATAACAAGTTCGGCCTGATCGTAGGGTGGGGTAGTTCAATGGGATAAAAACATTATAAGTTTTTATCTGCACCGTAACCCACCATTTTAACTATGTAGTTTTTTACACTTTTAAAAACACACTTTTGGGGTCTTTTATTCTTAGTTTATTTCTGTGACCCCTGCTGCTGCCAATGCTTCTAGAAACTGGGTTTCGGAGAGTTGAGCAATGCCGAATTTTTTGGCTTTTTTTAGCTTATCTCCAGGGTTTTTCCCAACAACAACATAGTTGGTTTTAGAACTTGGAGAACTGGTTAAATTTCCTCCTACTTGCTGCACTAAAGATTTAGCTTTTTCTCTATTCATACTGTCTAAACTGCCAACAATTACCAGTTTTTTCGACTTTAAAACAAGTTCACTTTTAACTTGTTCTTTACTTTCTTCTACTTCGGCCGATTCACTTTTGACTTCTGAAATAGCTTCACCTTTCTCGTTGTTAGTTAACTGTTTTTGCTCTAAACCATTGTCCTCCTGGGATATAGTTTCCTCTTGTTGAGTTAAACTATTGTCTAAAGATTGTTTTTCCTCAGTAATAGTTTTAACTTGCTGTTGTACTTCTTTCTCTAAACCATTGTCCTTCTGAGATATAGTTTCCTGTTGTTTGCTTAAACTACTTTCTAAAGATTGTTTTTCCTCAGTAATAGTTTTAATTTGCTGTTGCAGTTCTTTTTCTAAACTATTTTTCTCCTGAGATGTAGTTTCTATTTGTTTCTCTAAAGAAGATATAGTTTCCTGTTGTTTGCTTAAACTACTTTCTAAAGATTGTTTTTCCTCAGTAATAGTTTTAATTTGCTGTTGCAGTTCTTTTTCTAAACTATTTTTCTCCTGAGATGTAGTTTCTAGTTGCTTCTCTAAAGAAGATATAGTTTCCTGTTGTTTGCTTAAGCTACTTTCTAAAGATTGTTTTTCCTCAGTAATAGTTTTAATTTGCTGTTGCAGTTCTTTTTCTAAACTATTTTTCTCCTGAGATGTAGTTTCTAGTTGCTTCTCTAAAGAAGATATAGTTTCCTGTTGTTTGCTTAAACTACTTTCTAATTCTTCTCGTTTAGCTATAACTATTTTTAACTCTTGGTTTAAAGAACCATTATTTTGAGTCGCTTCTTGTAACTGACTATGGGTTTTCTTTTGTTCCTTTTTGACAATTTCTAGTTGTTGGTAAACCTGAGTCAACTCTTTCTTATAAGTTAGTTGCAACTGCTCTTTTTCTCCATACAAAGATTGATTTTTTTGTTCAGATATAATAAATTTATCTTGTTCCTGTTTAAGTATTTTTGATAAACTATTTTTCTCTCCATGTAATTGACTAATATTACTTTCTAATACTGTTACTTTTTCCTTGATGTAACCATAATTTTCTTGTAAATGCTCATTTTTGTCGGTCAACTCTTGATTAATGCTATCAAGATGATCTAATTTTTCTGTAAGATTTCCTTTTTCTTGAGTTAACTGTTTTTGTTGATATAATAGAGTTTCTTCTCGTTGTAAATGACTCTTACGAAACCGTAGATAGGTGATAGCAAAAACACCTGACACAACTATTAACGAACTAATTTCGTAAACTAATGGGTTAACCATCTAATATGTCTCCTACTAAACAAATAGCAACTAGCCAGTTCCAGTGTCGAGCCTTGTAGCGTCCTAGCTGCAATCAAGACTGTCTCATGTTTCTACTTATATCAAAATGCGATCGCTTTCTTAGAGAAATCTGTTTAATGCTTACAAATCTTAACGTCCTATTAATTACCAGCACATTCGAGCGTATTTGTCAACTCTATATTTATTAGTGATCAAGATCATGAAATAGCGCTGATCTCTTGCTTATCTTTGTTTAAAAAGTTGAGATATTCTGAAAAGGATTAGGTTTTTTAAGAGTATCATGAATTTACTGAAATCAAAAGCATCTTATCTCAGCTTACTACTTCTTGTATCCATATCTTATCCCGTTAATGCTCAAAATACGGAAACTCCTCCTGAGTGTGAGGAACAATCTTCCCAAATGAATAATAGAATTGGCATTGTAGAAAATCCTGTGAATGGGGCAACTTTGGCCTGGAAAAAAACCAATATTGTTATTAGTAAAACAGAGGATCAACTAGGTTTAATTGAATCTGGGGCTAAGGTCAAAATATTATGTGAACTGTCAACAAATAGCATTCTAAAATTCGTCACACAAGTCGAAATTTTAGAAGGAAGGTTAAAAGGCGAAATCGGTTGGGTATCCTCTTCTATGATTAAAATTAGATAAGTTTAACCTCGTGCTGAACTTAAGGAAGGTAAAAAACTAACAAGAGAAGGGAAAATAATAATTAACATTAAAACCAAAAGTTGTAGTAGAATAAAAGGAATAGCACCGCGATAAATATCTTCTGTTTTTAGATCTGGTGGTGCTACACCTCTGAGGTAAAATAGGGCAAAACCGAAAGGAGGAGTTAGAAAAGAAGTTTGTAAGTTAGCAGCTAAAATAACACCGTACCACATCAAATCTACCCCTAAGGTTTCAGCAACAGGTTTAAAAATGGGAATAACAATAAAGGCAATTTCAAAGAAGTCAATAAAAAAGCCCAAAATGAATACTGTAAACATACTCACGGCTAAAAATCCATATTGTCCCCCTGGTAAATTTGTTAAAATTTCTAACATAAAATGATCCCCATTAACTCCTCGAAAGACTAAACTAAAAGCAGTTGAGCCAAAGAGAATAAAGATCACCATGGTACTAATGCGTAAGGTTGCATCACAAACCTGTTTTAAAGTTAGCCAATTTAATTCCTTATTAAAAGCAGCTAAAATAATGGTTCCCAAAGCACCCACTGCCCCTGCTTCCGTTGGTGTAGCAACGCCAAAAAAGATACTTCCTAACACCAAGAAAATCAATAATAAAGGAGGAAGCATGGCTTGAGCAACCTGTTTTATTAATGCTTTTTTACCAATATTTTGTTCTTCTGGAGGCAAAGCTGGGGCAACATCTGGGCGAATTAAAGATACAATAATAACATGAAGGGCGAAGGCACTAGCCATCATTAACCCTGGAATAATTGAGCCAATAAATAAGCTACCCACGGGAATACCTAATTGATCAGCTAACACAACCAAAACAATACTCGGAGGGATTAATTGTCCCAAAGTTCCTGAAGCAACGATCGCCCCTGCGGCCAACTCTTTGTTATAACCATAACGCAACATAATCGGCAAAGAAATTAACCCCATCGCCACCACAGTTGCTGCCACAACCCCAGTAGTTGCTGCTAATAAAGCCCCTACAATAACCACAGCTAAAGCTATTCCCCCGCGCAACCTACCGAATAAAATTCCCATCGTTAATAGTAATTTTTCGGCAATACCTGTCTTTTCTAACATCGAACCCAAAAATATAAAATAGGGAATAGCTAGAAGAGTATAGTTCCCCATGATGCCAAAAATTCGACTAGGTAAGGCACTCAAAAAAATGGGGTCAAATGCTCCGACAATAACTCCAATAATAGCAAAAATAATAGAAACGCCACCCAAAGAAAAAGCAACAGGATAACCAAAAGAAAGTAAGATTAAGGCCGCAACAAACATTAAAGGGCCTAACCAATCATACGCTAGGATCATGGTGTTCCTCCTGGGGATTTAATTTACCGGTAAAGATGGCCCAATTTTTAATAGCTTCAGCGATTCCTTGAAAAATCAGTAAAACATAACTAACAATAATCATGGACTTGATAGGATAACGGGGAAGTCCCCCAGGATCAGGAGACATTTCTAAAATTTTCCAAGAATTAATAATATTGCCCCAAGAATAATAAATAATCATTAAACAAAAAGGAATTAAAAAGATAAAAACTCCGATAAAATTTGCTAAAGCTTTGCGTTTTGGTGACCAATCTTTATAGAAAAGATCAACCCTAACGTGTTCATCGTGTTTCAGGGTATAAGCAGCACCCAAGAGAAAGACAATATCAAACAAATACCATTGCACCTCAATAAAGGCATTAGAGGTTAAATTTTGTCCAATCAATCTCCCTAAATATCTTCCGATAACGTTCCAAACCCCAACCAATATCATGAGAAGAAGTAACCAATAGGTTAATTTTCCCACCCATTCGTTGATAGTATCGATAATTTTGGCAATATTTAGTAACTTTTGCAAAGGTTGACCTCGATTTCAACTGATTAGCATTCTAATATACAGCACAGGGGAAATCGTGGCAATTTTATATATTTTTAATAGTTTTGATAACAATTTTATGTTAATTTATCCTCAATTGATGGCGGCTAAAGCTTCTGATAAATAGTCCGCAGTTGACTCTACTAAGGGGATTGTATTTTCGTATAACATTCGAGTAGGTCCAATTAATCCTACACTTCCCACAGGAACATCTCCTTGACTATAAGTAGCCGAAATTAGACTACAGGGACGCATAGACTCTAAAGGGTTTTCTGTGCCAATTTTTACTGTAACTCGTCTATTTGATAATTCAGATTCAGGAATATCTAAAATTAAAGGTAGCAGTTTATCTTGTTCTTCTTCCAGTAAATGTAACAACATTTGAACCTGTTGTAACTGTGAAAATTCTGGTTGTCTCAGAACTTCTGACACTCCATGAATCATTATCTGTGTAGAGATAGATGTTTTTAAATAAGTTTGGAGTTGTTTGAGTAACCCTTTCAAAAAGTCAGCATAACTAACAAAGTTTTGGTCTATTTGCTGCCAATCTAAATTACTTAATTCTAATAGAGATTTGCCTTTTAATTCACTGTTTAAAAAATTGGAAAGGATATTTAATTCTTCCTCTAACCACTCTTGAGCTTCTTCATTATCTCTAACTAAAGTAGCAGGAAGGTCAACTAAAATAGATTGTGTTTGATAACTATCTGTTACCACCAGTAACATCACTTGTTTTGAAGAAACGGGGATAAATTGCAGATGACGTAGTTGATTAGGAGAAGTTTGGGGTAGAGTAATTAAGGCAATATAGCCACTCAGGTTGGCTAAAATTTGCGTTGCTCTTTGTAAAGCTGTTTCAAAATTATAGGTTTTTTGTTTGAGTTTTTGACTAAGATTTTGTTTTATTTGCTTAGCACTTTTTTGATCAGGTATCATTAAATTATCTACATAAATTCGATAGCCAAAATCAGAAGGAATACGACCTGCTGAGGTATGGGGTTGATACAAAAAACCAGCTTTTTCCAGTTTTCCTAAAGTGTTACGAATAGTGGCAGAACTCACACTAAAATCGTATTCTGTTACTAAAGTTTTTGAGCCAACCGGTTCGGCCGTGGCAATATAATGTTCTACTGTAGCTCTTAAAATGTCTTGATGACGTTGATTTAATAAAGTGGTAACTTTCATAATGGTTAGAGCAGTCAATCTAAGACTTGATCAAATTATTGTTAATATTAAAGCAGTTTTTAGTCATTAATATTGAGGTATCCTCCTATCAACTTTAGCAGAGTATGCAGCAATACCTCCCGTTATATTTTTAACATTGGTAAAACCGTTGTTGAGTAACCAAAGACACATTTGTTCCGATCGCATTCCATGATGACAGAGAACGAGGGTTTCTTTATGGGGATCAAAATTCTGAGCAATTTCTCGTGACCATTGTTCAAATTTACTTAAAGACAATACTTCAAATCCTTCGATATAGGCGATCTCCACTTCTTGTGGTTCTCTAACATCAATTAATTGTAACCCATCAGGGTCTTGGTCTAACCGTATTCCTAGTTCCTCGACGCTAATGACAGGAGGGGATTGAAATTGATTCATTAGGCTATTACATGGTGAATAGATTTAAGTACAGATTAACAGATTATTAAACCAATTTTCTGGACAGGATTGCTAAAGACAAAAAATAGCCAAGAAATGAGCTAAAACGAACTAATTATGATCAGTTTCGGTCGGGGCGTTAGTTTAGGGGAATTTATGGGAATGCTAAAGATGAAATCCTAAATGATATCTAATCTCTGATTCTAGAGAAAAAACCCCAATGAATCAAAATATATACACCCCGATGACATCCCTCTCCGTCGACTCTCATAGTAACGTGCCTTGGTGGAATCATTCTGTGATAGGAAAAGATAGTCTGCTAGAAGACTTGACAAGACAATTTAGTAAACCAGAAGTCTCAGAAAGTGCAGTGTTTTTGTATAGTCGGGAAATGATGAGTCTGGCAGTCTTTGCGAAAACTATAGAAGCTATTGACAGTGAGAAGTTTGGCAAAGAAGAGTTCTTAGTCTTTGTTAAAATGAAGTATTTATTGAGTTAAGGAATTAACGAGTATCAAGGAATCTATGAGAGTTTAAAACTGCTTAAAGTAGCTATTGATGCTAAAGATTGCTTTATCGCCATTGACCAAACAGAGTTACAGTATCGTGGAAAAAAACAGCAAGAGTTTTATCAGTTTGTGGAAAGTTTATTATGGGATCACAAAGATAAAGCAGCATTTAGAAAACAAGTTCATCTGAAATTAGCTGATAGTCTCCCTCAAATCAAAACAGAGGAAGGCAAAACTGCTTTGCAAAGCTACGCTGAACATATCGAGCAATTATCAGATAATGAATTAGGATTAAAATTATTGTCTCTTTTCAAAAGATATCAACTAGCTGACTATTCCATTTTACGAGTTATTTCTGAAATTATCCAAAGTCTAGGTAAACGGGATTTATTGGACTTTAACGGGTTACTTTCATTGGTAAGAGTTAATTATGATGTTTTTGAAAAATTACAGAATATCATTGGAATTACTGAACAACAAAGTACCCCAGAAACCTACGGTTTAATGATTCAGTATATTGGTTTATCCAATCGACATGGTCTTTCTAATCTGAAGTTTAAGGAATTAATGAATGTGATGAAAAAGTGGGATTAAGCTTACCAAACTTTGATTGGTATTCGCCAAGAACATCCCCCCAGTCAATATAAGCAACCTAAAGCTTTTAAACAAGCTATTCCAGGGGTGAAAATTTACGCAAAGTACAAGAAGTGGTTAACCGATAAGAAGACAGGTATGGTTTTTCTTGATCTTGGGGATGAAAGTTAATCAATTAGACTGTTTGTAGATCAAAATGTTACTTCCTGGTAATTTATGAGAACAATAAGACTACTGTATCAACCCTAGCCATATTTTAGTAAAAGGTAAAAACCTGGGTGCTTTGATTAGCTCAAGTATCTTGATGGCTATTTCAAGCGACTCGTGATGAATTCTAATTGATATTTATATCTTTGAATCTAGAAGAGAAACCCCATGAATAAAAGCACTGATACTCCCGTAACATCTATTTCCCAAAACTCCGATAAAGAGGCACCTTGGTGGAATCGTTCCGTTATGGGAAAAGATGGTCTTATGGATGACTTGCTAGGAAAGATTGGTACCCAAGAAGTCCCAGAAGATACCCTCCTCTCCCATACCCAGCACATGACTGAGCTTAAGGTTTTTGGGAAAACGGCCCAAGCTATTGATGATGAGAAGTTTGCTGAAAAAGAGTTTTTGGCTTTTGCCAAGATAAACTATTTAATGCGCAACGATATCAATGAGTATGAGGGACTTTATGAGAGTTTACAATTGTTGAAAGCGGCCATTGATGCTAAACATTATTTTATCTCTATTGATCAAGTTGAATTGCGCTATCGTGGTCTCAAACAACAAGAATTTTATAATTTTGTAGAACGTTTATTAGATGACCATGAAAATACAAATGCGTTCCGTGAACAACTTCAGATTAGATTGACTGATACTTTACCCGAAATTAAAACAGAGGAAGAAAAAATAGCCTTCCAAAACTACGTTAAATATCTTAATAAATTATCGAACAACGAATTAGGGCTACAATTGTTATCCCGTTTTAAAGCCTATCAACTGGATGACTACTCTATTTTACGGGTCATCTCTAATTTTATTCGTAATCTAGACAAACGTGATTTATTAGATATTAAGGATTTAGTTTCCTTGGTAAATCATAATTATAGTATGTTTGAAAAATTACGGGATGTTATTGAACTCGATCAAAACCAAAGTACCCCAGAAACCTACGCTTTAATGATTCAATTTATAGCTCTATATAATCGTCATGGAATTCTCTATTTAAAGTTTAATGACTTAGTAAGAGTGCTGCGACAATGGTATAAACCTTATCAAGCTATTCTCAGTATTCGTAAAGAGTATCCCTTCGGGACATATAAACAGCCTAAAGCCTTCAAAGAACCCATTCCAGGGATAGATATTTACGAGAAGTATAAAAAATTGTTGAGCGATAAGAAAACAGGGATGGTCTTTATTAATTTTAGCCATGAACATCAAATTTGACGTAATTAACTAAAATGTTTTACGATAATAGATTGTGTGTCTGATTCGATGCTCGGATCAGGTTATGACATAACTAAAAAGCACAAAGCTATCAAAAAGTTTAGCTTTGGGCTACCTGTACGGCAACTACAACAAGAACAAAATTATGAGTTATGCAATCATTGAGGCTGGAGGAACTCAACTCCGTGTTGAGCCTGGCCGTTTTTATGATCTCAATCGTCTCACTGCCAACGAAGATGGTTCCTATGTTATTGATAAGGTCTTATTGATCAACAATGACGATGAGGTAACCATTGGACAGCCTTTTATTGAGGGGGCAACGGTAGAAGGAACGGTGATGGAAGAACGACGGGGACGTAAGATAATCGTTTATAAAATGCGTCCTAAAAAGAAAACCCGTAAAAAACGGGGTCATCGTCAAGAATTAAGTCGTTTGATGATTAATTCTATCAGTGTTAATGGTTCTGTTATTGTAGATACTGCTCCAGACACTACTCCAGAGACAACTCCAGATACCACCGAGGGAGAATAACTCTAAAATAGAACTAATATTACAAGAGAGATAACTGAATTATGGCTCACAAGAAAGGAACAGGAAGTACCAGAAACGGACGGGACTCTCGCGCCCAGCGACTGGGGGTTAAACGCTATGGTGGCCAAGTGGTCAAAGCAGGGAACATCCTCATTCGTCAACGGGGAACTAGAGTTCACCCAGGAAACAACGTAGGGCGGGGTAAAGATGATACCCTTTTCTCTTTAATTGATGGTATTGTTACTTTTGAGTATAAAACCAAAAGTCGCAGAAAAGTCAGCGTTTATCCTGTAGCTGCTGAATAACCGCAACTTGTAGGGTGGGCAAGCATTTTAGGGCTTTATGATGGCTTTGAGTCTATTCCTGACTTGCCCACCTCTAATTACTACTTAAATTATTCCTTAACTTCCTAAACTTGGGTTGTCTTTTTTCATAACCTATGGACTAATTGGTATATAGTGTTTTAATATATATTATTTATCAGAAATCTTAACCAAATCAAAACACTGCACTGTTGTTCATTTCCTTCCCTGACAGTTAACACCAAATTTGAAACCTCCAAGGATGATGACTCATGAAAGGATATGTAATTATGAACGAACTGGGAAATTACCCCTTATATGTTTGTTTGTCTAAAGAACAAGCGGAAAACATGGTCAGGGAGATCAATATTTCTTGCTATGTTCTAGAAACTCAAGTGATAGAAGAAAAACCACAATCTAAGCCCAGCAGTATCCCCTCTCATTCCATGTTACAGGTATGTTAAATAATCAAAAAGTCTGTATGACTTTCATTTGTGCGGTAGGCAAGCTTCAATGATGGATAATTAATCATTACTAGGCGTTCGCCCTTTGTTTTACCCACATTTTAACTAAGAGAATTTCAAAGTCATATAGACTATCTATTTCCTCAATAATGTGATGTCTTAACATATATTGTAAAGCTTTTTCGCTGATATCATCTCTATTCTTATTCGGTTGTTCTCCTTTAGCTAACTTCAACAGTAAACTTTGTCCTGCTAAAATCTCCTCTTCTGACTCACCGGTAAACTCTGTCCAAATATTCGTAAAATAGGGTTCACCCTTAATAAAACCGTCTTCGATAGCAGCTTTTAATGGTTCTGGGGTGATAGTATCGGTGTGATGAAGATTAGCTTGAGTTACCATTGCGGCCCCCAAAAGTTGCAATAAATAGGGTTGACAACGGGTCAGTTTCAACACTTCTTCCACAATACCTTCATTGTAACGCAATGTAAAGTCTGGATCGGGATCTAATAGTAATTCTCTTGCTTCCTCTGGTTCAAGATAAAGCATTTCCATGGGAACCACACTGATAAAATAACTACTCCAGTTTGGTCCTATTTCTTTTAGGGTTTTGACACCAGAAAAAAGAAACCATAATTGATCGTAATGTTGAATCAGATGACGCAGTTCATCAAACAATCTTAAGCTTATTTGTTTTTCATTAATAGCTGTACCAATCTTTTCAAATTCGTCTAAATTAAGTAACAGTTGTCTATCTTCTAGTTTCTCCAATGCTTCATCTAACCAGTCTTCTAAAACAGTGTAAGGACTCTCTTGAAACTGGTTACGTTTTGGAGGTGTGGGTAATAAAACCCCTTGACTTTTGCTATCTTTATAAATAGCCCGGACTAAACCTTGACAAAAATCAGCTTCACTGCTGGTAATGGCTGCGCTTTGCATATCCAGGAATATAGGCAATACGTCACTGGGAAACATACGGGGAAGGTTATATAAAAAAGAGGTTTTACCACAACGACGAGGCCCGTAGAGGATGAGGGTGGGGCGATCGCGATTCAGAATACGGCGTACAATATCATCAGCGAACTTGCGGCGACCTTTAAATAAGCGATCGCGATTAATACGGACAGGGTTGCCAACCTGAAAGGGGTTGAGTTGTTCTCCTTGGGACTGTTTTTTCTGTTCTTCTAGTTCAAGTTCAATGACTCGCTGCCATCTAGTAATCACAGGTTGCCAACGCTTGATCTCAGGTGGTTTCAGTCCTAGTCCTGGGAGTTGCATAGATAACCTTTCTAATTTCTAACTGCATTACGAGAACGCGCTCTAAACCCCGTTCTCGTAAGGCTGCATTACTTGCTTCAAGGGCTGCCTCAACATCCCTGGCAATCCCTTGTAAGCGAGGGAAAATGATAGAAAGTTCTGCTTTAATATAGGGTGAAAGTTCTGATTTAGGAGCGTTTTCTCCTTCATTGTCTGATTGATAAAAGGTTGGAACGAGTAACGGTAATAAAGGATGTTCTGCCTTGGTAACAGATACCAGTTCAGCCAAGGTTTTGACGGTGGTTAATTGATCGGCAATAATTTGGGGTAAGGCTTGTTTTATGGTGCTTTGGAAACCAGGTAAGGGTTGGCTTTGCATTTGCCTAAAGGTTTCCATTGCTGCTGAAACATCTTGACGGAAAGCAGCCGCTAAAATGCGATCGTGATTCGGTAAAGGTAGCCAGAGTAACTCTGTTGTGTAGGGCGGAAGCCGTTTTAAAGTTTGTAGGGGTTTGAGGGCAAAACGCTTAATGAAAGGGAGTGATGGGAAGACGCTGATAGTTGTTAAGAGTAAATAATCTGGAAACAGTCGAGAATAAGTGGCTAATGTGATAGGAATGATTAACAGTGAATTTAAACCGAATTTTTCAAAGCCAAGAGCAGTTAATGTTCCGGCTATGATCATCCCTAACCATTTTCCTTGTACTGGTGCAAGACTAAAAGCGACTAAAATGCAGATCAAGATAAACAGGGGGAAGGGTAAATTTGTAACTCCCACCACTCCGAACGCAACAACGACTGCCATTCCGACTGTAACGAGAGCTATCATTCCGACTGAGGCAACTAACGCCATTGCTATAGTCGCTCCGACCATAACAACGACTATTATTCCTGGTATCAAAATGATCGCCAAACCAGCATTACCAGCGTTTCGTTTATCCTTATGAAAAAAGAAAAAGAAGCTGGACAACCAAGTAATAATAGTAATGATAAATAAAAAAAAACTATTGCTGTATCCACACTGACTGGGATTGACGGTATGAATAGTCTAGGTAAAGGTGCTATAATTTCCTGTGCTTTGTTTAGTCCATTTAAAAAAAATTTCAGGTTGCTCAAGATAAACAATAAACCAGATTAGTTGAAGATAAACAATAAACCAGATTAAACGAATAAATAAGCTAATAGTTAAAGTAAAACACCAAAAACTAGCACCATAACCTGCTAGTAAGACCAAGAGTATGTGCAACAAATTAACATTTTGACTGTTGACAGCCATGTTTATAAGTATAGGAAGACTGAAGACAAGTAATAATAGAAAGTACTGAGCGAGGAAACGAAAGTTAATACGCAATTGAAGCTTGGAAGGACAAAACATTGCCCAATAAAATAATTCCCAAGTTTCGCGCAGAAAACGATTCATAGAATGTTTGTTAATAAAAGATTGAAGGTAGTGCGAGCATCTTGCTCGCTGGTATAGTTAATTTCAATAAAAATGAGACAAAATTTATTTCTGTTCTTGTTAGTATAGTGAGCAAGATACTCACATTCCTATTGACTCATTTTAGCTGAGACACTTCACTACAATTATATTCTCATCCCCATTTTTCAATGTTCCTTGAATCATAGTGTATCAGAAACCCCTGTTTCATTAATTTGAAAGAGAAACGTTTTCTTATTGGGGTAAATTTGACGTATTTTCTTAAGAAGATTCATTTTATCTTGCTCAATTATATAGCTGCCACCTTCGGGTTCTATTACTATGTACCAATTATAGTGAGTTTTAATTAATTCTGGCTGAAGACGATTAAAAATTGATTGGCAACGCTGGCGATATTCTACTATTTCAGTTTTCCACTGATCAAGTTTTTCTTGTGTCCATTGATTTTCAGTAAATATTCTTTTTGTGGGAACCTTCGGAGTTAATTTTGTTTCAGTCATAATTTTTTTCTTGTATCCCTTCTTTAGCTAAAATAATAAGTTTTGTAGTAAGGACTTTAGTCCTAAAGCACTGGGTAGTGGACTTTTTAAGGCTAAAGCCTTTACTACGGACTTGGGATACTGCATTAGCATTATTTTATCGTTGATTTTTGATAAACTCTGCAAAAACACTACTAAATAAACCACCCTCTTGACGCAATAAACCATGACGTTTAAGTATATCAATAATAGCTCTATTGCGAACTGTTAACCCTGAAACATCGGCAGCATACCGTAAAGCATGACGTTCAATTTCTGTTAAATCTTTCCAAAGTTCCTGAAATCTTGGCGTTGCTTGGAAAATAAACTCTTTTTTTGCTTGTTCATCATCCCTATATTGCCACCATAATGAGGCTGCCATCTGCACATAATAAGGCAGTCCACCAGCTAATTCATCAATCCATGATAACGGTGCAACATCATTATTAAAGCCATCTTCTACTAAATTATGCCAAGCTTTCTCTTCTAATGGACCGAGAATAGTGGTACTGAAAATATTGGCAAAAGGAGAGGTTAAACTTAAGCTTTGATAAAGTTCACTGACAGGACGTTTACTAAAGATTACCATGGTCAAAAGACCGGCACAACCTTTAGATCGCCACTCTTCCCCCCAGTCATTAAATGTTTCCAGTCGTCGACTAATTGCTTCAAATTCATCTAACATAACAATCAAGCGATCACCGTGATCCACTAATTCCTGTAACCTATCTTCTATCTCAAAGGTTGGACTTTGGATAAAAAACAATTGTTAGCGTAAATTTTACGCTAAACATATCTCCAGAGCTAAAATAGAGAATTAAGGTGATTTTAAAAACTCTCTTTCCATCTTTTTAGGGGATTTTAAATATTAAATAGCTTCATTCAGTTTCGGTTCAAATATAGATATCTAAGTAGCTTTCCGTTAGAGATTGAATGACTCGTTCTAATTCATCAATGAGATTTCTTCTAGTGAGTTTTTCTACAGCATCAATATGAGCAGAACTTCCGGCTCGTCCTAAATATTTATATTTGGTTTTTTTCTCATTATTAGTGGCCATAGGAAAAATTGATTCAGCAGCCTGTAGTTTATAATACCAGTAGATTGTTCCCTTTCGATTAACCTGATAACGAATAATATGACAATTAGCTGGTGCTACTTCCCCTTCCCGTTCAATTTTCTTTATTTTCTGTTTAAGAGAGCGAATTAGACTCTTAATTTGTTTGGCTCTCAGGTGGACATCTTGACTGGTCTTAAGTTCGGAATGTGATGACATTAGCCTTGACTGTAACAAACAACCTCTTTTGATGTTAGCGTATATATTCCGCTAATTTATAAGGTAATAAATTTTAAAAATGACCAAAAATGAAACGGCTACGTCTGTCGAGGAATTCCTGGTGTGGAGGTCTAACCTCTTCCAAGGACTAAAAGCTAGAAAAGAAACTATTATAGAATTACTCGATGCCCTCTCCAGTAACCAACAAGCTCACTCAGTCGTTGAATTGTCTCTCAATCCTTTATTTAGAAGAGATTATAACAGTTTATATAGAGGAATTCAAGAGTTTTTACCCACTCAAACTGACCCTAATTATGAACAGAGAATTGAGACTTTATTTTCAGCGGTATCGAGAACAATTCCTCCCACTTCAAAACATTATAACTTATTTGGTATTGACACAACTCCCTGTCCACGACGGTTTGCCGGAACGTTAGCGGATAAAACCTTTATTCATTACCCCAATCCAATTAAGGGAAATAAACCCATTAATATTGGACATTGTTATTCCGTTGTCTGCGCTTTACCTGACCAAATAGACACAGAAAAAGTCCCTTGGGCTGTCCCCTTATCAGGAGAGCGAGTCCTCTCTAAACATAAAGGAGTAAATCAAGGCAATCAACAACTAAAAAAAATCTGGCAAAGTTCTTTATTTTCTGATAAATTATCTGTCTTAGTGGCTGATAGTGACTACAGCCAAAAGGATTTTATTGGGGAACAAGTTAAGCATGAAGACGTAGTTACTATTACAAGAGTTAGAAGTGACCGAGTTTTTTATCGTCAATTTATTCGGGACCCAAATCAAGCCAAAACTTCGGGACATCCCCGTTGGTATGGGGATAAATTTGACCTTAAAGATGACCAAACTTGGACTGAACCTGATGAAGTTCATCATGTTCCCTTTACAACGAAAAAAGGTCGTCAATTAACAGTGACTATTTCGGGATGGAAACAGATGTTAATGAGAGGAACTAAAAACTATAAAATGAACAATCACCCCTTTACTTTACTCCAGATTGTTGTCAGAGATCAAGAAAGAAATAGTATTTGGAAACCTATGTGGCTTATTGTTATTGCTTCTCGGCGCGATGAGTTAAGTTTAGTTGATTGTTATCAGTGTTATCGACAACGTTATGACATGGAACATCTTTTTCGATTTGGTAAACAAAGATTATTGATGACATCTTATTTAACTCCCGATGTACATCATGAAGAAAATTGGTTTAAACTAACACTTCTTTCTTATGTAAATTTGTGGGCTGCCAGAAAATTAGCTGTGGTTTTACCCCGTGATTGGGAACAGTATTTGAAGACTAATAAATCCATCAAAATCACCCCTAGTCTAGTTCAAAGAGACTTTTCAAGAATAATTACGACCTTGGGGACTTTCGCCAAATTTCCCAAACGTCGAGGTTTTTCTTCCGGACGTATTAAAGGTTACAAAAAAGCCCCATGAACTCGTCATGATGTTATCAAGAAAGGGAGCAAAAAATCAACTGAAAACTTAAAAGCTCCTTAGTTTTCCTCAGAATCTATAGATTAGCCCTATTTGTCAGCCAATTTTATTGACTGATACAGAGCCGATATTTTGGGATTTTAGTTTAGCGTAAAATATACGCTAACAAACTTTTTTTGTCCAAAGTCCAAAAAATTTGCTACCCAGTTCATTAAATTTAGTTTATGAAGAATAATCTGTCTTGCCTCTGCGATCGCAGCTTTAGCTTCGTGCCAAGCATCCAAGCTCGCAGTCACTTCTTTGATATATTCTAGACCTTTTTCATCCAAACTAGTGCAGCTTGGCGAAAGTAATCCACCAGATTTTTACAGAAACTTTCGTGACTAGCCACGACAATGTGTTTCAATGAAACTAACGGACGAATCTCGAAGTTGATGTCCATGATAAAAGCATTGCCAATTAACCTCTCCAACCTACAGAAAACAGTACTCCAACAAATAGTGAGAGGGACAACAAACCCCTATCGCCTTGTTAGACGAGCCAAGCTAATCTTAGCCGCAGCATCAGGAGAGAGCAATAGTTCGATTAGTCGAAGATTAGAATTAGACCGAGTACAAGTGCGTCAGTGGCGATCGCGATGGTTTGAGGAGAGAGAAAAACTGAGTGCCGCCGAAGAACAACAGGTAACGGAGAAAGCATTAATGGTCTTGATCAAAGGAATTTTAAGCGATCGCCCAAGACCTGGAACAACAAAATCCTTTACGGTCGAACAAGTAGTCCAGATTGTAGCGATCGCTTGTGAAGAATGTGAAAAATCAGACAGACCAGTGAGCCATTGGACACCTTCAGAGTTGGCGGATGAAGCCATAAAAAGAGGAATTGTCGAAAAGATTTCCCCCCGTAGTGTGGGGCGTTTTTTAAAAAGAAGCGACATTACAACCACATCTCGTTCGTTACTGGTTAAATGCCAAAATTGATGATCCCTTAAAATTTAAAAAGCAAGTCAAATATATCTGTGAACTTCATCAAGAAGCTAAAACTTTGTTAGAACAAGGAATTCATTTAATTAGTACAGATGAAATGACAGGGATTCAAGCTCTTGAGAGATTATTTCCGAACAAAAGAATCAAGCCTAAACAAGTAGAAAAAATCGAATTTGAATATGAAAGACACGGAACTTTAAGCTTGATTGCGAACTGGGATGTGGCAAGAGGAAAAGTTGTTAGTCCCTCTATTGGACCGACAAGAACAGAACAAGATTTTTCTGAACATATCCAGAGAACGATTAAGATTGATGAAAAAGCAGAATGGATTTTTATTGTAGATAAACTCAACACTCATAAATCGGAAAGCTTAGTCAAATTAGTAGCAGAAAGCTGTGGAATTACTATTGATTTGGGGAGAAAAGGAAAGGAGGGGATTTTGCAATCTATGGACAGCAGAGCAGATTTTTTATCAGATGAATCTCATCGAATTCGCTTTGTTTATGTTCCCAAACATACATCGTGGCTTAATCAAATTGAGTGTTGGTTTTCGATCTTAGTCCGGCGTTTACTCAAAAGAATTACTGTCCGTTCAACTGAAGAACTATCCCAAAAAATTCTCAATTTTATTGATTACTTTAATCAACATTTTGCTAAGCCGTTCGTTTGGAAATTTAAGGGCTTTAAAGATCATAAGTGACTGGTGGATTATTTTTGCTAAGCTGCACTAGGGATGTTACTGACTTGTGGAAGTCTGATTCTAGCTTGCAGTGCTGAAGCAGCTTTATTGTCCTCATTTCAGTTTAATGGAAAGGGAAACTGGTCAATCGATGCAGTGGGTAGCAACAGTACACCAGTAGGTACTATCTCAGCCGATGTACCAGTAGGTTCAACCGTAGAAAAAGCCTTTCTTTATAGCACAACTTTCTTGAATAATAATAGCTTTGTCCCAACGGTCACTTTTGAAGGGACCATCTATAGTGGGGCGGATTGGACAAATTTAGGAAGCTTTACTGGGTTTAATTTAACTGGATTTAGAACTGATGTTACCAGTCAGGTTGCCGCTCTTATTGGCGGGGGGAGCAACTCCCTTTTCAATTTCACTGTCAATAGTGAAAGCCCTAACAACAATATTGACGGAGAGGTTTTAGCTATTGTTTACAGTAACCCTAGTGAACTTGAACGAACCATTGCCTTCTTAGATGGTGGTACAGAGCCTGCCGGAGATACTACTTCAGTAAACTTAGCCGAACCTTTAACAGCGGATCAATTGGCTGACCCAGATTTTGAAGCCCTATTATCCTTGGGGATTGGTTTTGGACAGCAATCGGTCAGTTATAATCAGTTTTCTCTAGTCGATATTAATGGCACTCGTCTTACCAGCGCAGCAGGAGGCGAGGATGATGGTATACAAAATAGTGATGGGGGCTTAATTACTGTTGGAGGACTTGGTGATTCTTCCGATAACCCGGCTGATCCCTTTGCCGGTCCAACGAATCCCCGTTCGGATGATGAATTGTATGACTTAACGCCCTTCCTCAGTGCAGGGGATAGCCAAATTGTCATTGATACCGAAAACCCCAGTAACAATGATAATATTTTCTTTGCTGGTATTAATATCACAGCCGTTGCAGGTGTTAACGAACAACCACCCACAGTCCCTGAACCTACTTCTATTATCGGATTATTAACTTTTGGTCTTTTTGGCCTTAGTCAAGCCGTTAGAAAAGAAAGCAAATAAAAAATGCAATTTAAAATTGTTCTTTGCCAATCTTGTTCCCTAAACCAATTCTAATAAAAATAAACTAACAAAATGATTAAATATCCTCTGAGTCAATACAGGGTATATTTTTGAGTTTTTAATACTTGTTAATCAAACATTATTGAGAGATATATTTTATTGGGTAGAAACAGTGTAGTAGTAGGGTGGGTTAGACGGGGATAATTTAGGTTATAATTAGAGTATAAGTATCCGTCGTAACCCACCATTTTTGTTGAAAAGATAGATTTTATTATTTTTATGATCGGGTGAACAAATATTAACTAAAAAGTTTGCTATAATAACAGACTATATATATCTATCTTACAACTAAAGTTAATTAGAAAAGGGACTATTTATGATGATTTTTAAAGAGATAAAAGATAATATACGTTATGTTACTAATGAGAAAGGAGAAAAAACTGATGTTTTAATTCCTTTAGAACTTTGGAAAACTATCGTAGTTCAGTTATCTGAATCTGAAGAAATAGAAGATAGTCGAGAAGAAATTTTAAATGATTTAAAGCAAAGTCTTTTAGATGGAAAAATTGGTAAAACTTTTCCTTTAGAAGAACTTTGGCAAGAAACAGACTAAAATAACAGATATGGTAGAAATTAGATTTACCGAACCCTTTAGAAAACGCATTAAAAAACTAGCTAAACGCTATCGAAGCATACAGAAAGATATTGCTCCTATAATTAAACAATTACAAGAAGGGATATTGATTGGAGAACAAATCACTGATATTAAAGCTACAGTTTTTAAAGTAAGAGCTAAAAATAGTGATATTCCTAGTGGCAAAAGTGGTGGTTATCGTCTGATTTATCAAGTTATCTCACCAACCTTAATTTTACTTTTAGTTATTTATGCAAAATCAGATCAAATCACAATTAGTTCCACTGAAATAAAAAGATTAATTCAAGAGACTTTTAACCAATAAATTATCACTTTTATCTTCCATTAACCTGTGTTATTAATGTATTAAAATCACGAGAGTCAATGTTAACCAATCTGTTACATTTAACCGTTGTTGTATTGTGTTAATTCATGTTATAATCCTCTCCTATAGCAATCAGTTATCAGTTGTGAGAATTAATATTGAAACTGATCCCCCCTAACCCCCAAACCCCGTCGTTAACGACGGGGTCTTAAGGGGGGAACTAAAGGGGGGATCTCGAGAATCTCATGAACCATTACTGATTGCTATAGTTGTCTTATTTGTGCGATTCGTTGGGCTAGAAATCTTGTACTAAAGTATAAGCGTGTAGCCCGTTCAGAACCTAGAAATCTGAATAACTGTTGGTTTGTTGGCTAAAGGAGCCAAACTCGGAATCAAAGGAGTAATCCTAAGAGTAACGACATAACCCTCCGTTTTGGACATAGTAAACCCAGGATGGAAGCAGGGTTAAAAGGGGAACCCGTCATGAAACAGCATGGCAAGACGTTCCTCTAGTTAATCGGTCATGGTTAAACATTACGTTGAATCCTCGACTTGAACCCTCAAAACAACTAAGTAGCCAAAACTGTTTGATAGGCTGCGTTCAAAAAGAACAAGGTGAAAAGTGGAAAGCTAGGTAACTCATCCACACAGATTCCTAAAATTAACCTGGGGGAAAGATGAAACCTAAAATCGATACACCCAAACCAACGGAACGAATTAACCCCATGATTGCTCTTATCACTGGTCGAGTAGATAAGTAGTGACAAACTTAAGCGCAAGGGTCATGGGGGTGAGAAGCAATTAAGTTGCTAATGCCTACTTGCAATAAGTATGGATATGCTGACGTATTGCTGGTTAATTAGAAGAAATAGTCTCAATTAGAGGTAAATATGTCGAATGCGAGTATAATCAAGACTACGCCAGAATGGAACACAATCAACTGGGCAAAAGTCCAGAGAAAAGTGTTTAAGCTTCAAAAAAAGAATATTTCAAGCTGTTAAATCAGGTAATAAAGTTAAAGCTAAACAGCTTCAAAAGTTACTGTTAAAGTCACATTATGCAAAGCTCTTAGCCATACGCAAAGTGACCCAAGACAACCAAGGCAAGAAAACTGCTGGAGTTGACGGGAAAAAGGCACTACGCCCTAACCAAAGGTTAAAGTTAGTTAAAGAACTAGCATTTAAGGGTTACAAAGCAAAGGCACTCCGACGAGTTTGGATTCCCAAACCTGGAAGAGATGAAAAACGTGGCTTGGGGATACCCACCATAAAAGATAGAGTAATGCAAGCCTTGGTTAAATCAGCCTTAGAGCCATAATGGGAAGCTCAATTTGAAGGAACCAGTTATGGTTTTCGTCCAGGCAGAAGCGCACACGACGCAATCGGCAGAATATTCTCGACAATCAATCAATGTCCCAAATATGTTTTAGATGCTGATATCGCCAAATGCTTCGACAAGATTAATCATGATTACCTACTGTCCAAAGTAGAGTGTCCACACAACATCAAAAGAATCATCAAACAATGGTTGGAATGTGGTGTTATGGACAAAGGCATATTTGAGGAAACCGATTCAGGTACACCTCAAGGTGGTGTTATAAGCCCTCTATTGGCTAACATAGCACTACACGGAATGATAAAAGATTTAGAAAAACACTTCCCCAATTCAAAGAAAAGGGAGGGTGGCTCTATAAATCGAAGGTTTAAACCCAGATTCATCCGTTACGCCGATGATTTTGTAATTCTCCATGAGGATTACGACGTTATTCTACAATGTAAAAAACTGATTGCGCAATGGTTAGAAAAGGTTGGACTGGAACTAAAACAAGAAAAGACCTCCATCAGACACACCTTAAAAAGTATCAAACAGGATGGCAAAATCGTTGACCCTGGCTTTGATTTTCTTGGATTCAATATCAGGTCATACCCCGTTGGGAAACACCACTCAGGTAATACAGGTGGTAAACACCCCAGAATCATTGGATTCAAGACAATAATCAAACCAAGCAAGAAGAAAATACTAGCTCATCACGAGGCAATCAAAGAGGTTATTAAAGCCAACAAGAAAGCCCCACAAGCAGCATTAATCGCAAGATTAAACCCCATAATTAGAGGATGGTGCAATTACTACCGAACTGTAGCCAGTAAGGAAACGTTCTCATCCGAAGCCCACATATTATGGAATATGCTTAGAGCATGGACAGTCAGCAGGAAAAAGAAAAAGACAACGTTGAATAAAGCTCTCAGAAAATATTTCTCAAACGGAAAACACGGACTCTGGACGTTCCAAACCAAGGATTGTGTCCTTTACCACCATGCCGAAACGGAAATAAGGAGACATCAACTGGTTAAGCTTGAAGCATAGCCCTATGACGGAAACTGGACATACTGGAGCATACATACGAGGTGCATATACTGGGACACCAAATAGGGTTTCAAAACTCTTAAAGAAACAAAAAGGTATATGTCCTCAATGCAAGCAACACTTTACGCCTGAAGACTTGATAGAAGTTGACCACATTATCCCTAAATCGAAAGGTGGAAAGGATACCTACAACAACCTTCAAGCCCTGCATCGTCACTGTCATGATGTCAAAAGCAAAAATGACTACCTCTATGATTGGCTAGATAATGGCTATAAATGGAAAGACGATGTATTAACAGTACCCATGACAAGGGACTAATTGCCGAAAGCCGTGTGAGGTGAAAGTCTCATGCACGGTTTGGAATGGGAGGAGAGGTAAGCGATTACCTTTTCGACCCCTAATTATTTCTTATTGGTTAAAATTATGCCTAAATACGTTTTATTTGGTAGTTACTGCGAAAATGCTTTAGAAAAAAGAACTCCTTACCGTCAAGATCATTTAGAAGGTTTAAAACAGCAACAAGAAGCAGGTATTTTAATTACCATTGGACCCACTAAAGATAATACTAAAGTTTTCGGTATTTATGATGCAGAAAACGCCGAAAAAGTCAAGGAATTAATTGAAAATGATCCCTATTGGAAAAATGGAATTTGGACAGATTATGAAATAAAAGAATGGATACAAGCTTTTTAATCAATTTGAAAATTAGTCGTAATAGTTTATCTCTCTGACTTATTTGTATTTTGTAGTTTTTCTAACTTTTGCTGGCGTAAATCAGCTTCTATAATGGCAATTAATTCATCAAACATCAAGGTCACTAAATCTAATTTTCTGCAAGCTTCTCTCCATTGAGTAACATTTTTACTTCTTGTTTCTAGATCGGGAATATAAGATTTATTAGTCATGATAAACCCCAGTTTTTTTTAGTTTCAGATAGACTGGCTTCTACCACATCCACTGATATTTCAGCTTGTTCAATGGTTTCATCCAATAATTCCAGGATAGCAGAAGGAGCGATGGGATAGTATTCAGCAATTCTTAAAGTTAAGGTATGGAGGCGAGAGTAAGGATTTGTCAATCTTTCGAGACAGTTCTGCATTTGTTCTAATTCTGGTAGTGTCTCCTCTGTTTCACCATATTGTTCAAACAGATTAAATTCTGTTATTTTTATTTCAGCAATCAATTCTATTAATCGTCTTTGTAAACTAAAAATTTTGGTTAATGATTCGGGAGACAGTTTAGCCAAAAGTCACAATTTCCTTTAATTATTTGACTACTTTTTATTGTACAGTATTGTTTTACATATTGAAAGTAAATATAAAAAAGTGTGTTAAAATTTATGAATAATCAAGAAACCTAAGATCATACTTAAGTTATGACTATGCCAACATTAGTAAAATGGACAATAGAAGATTATCATAACATGATTACTGCTGGTATTCTATCACAAAAAAGAGTGGAGTTAATTGCAGGAGAAATCATGAAAATGACTCCAGAAAAACCCTTTCATCGAAGAGTTACTTTTAAGCTTGCCGACTATTTCAGAGAAAAATTAAGAGGAAAAGCAATCATCTTGAGGCACATCCGATTATGCTTTTTGATTCTGAACCTGAACCAGATATTGTCATAGCAAAACTGCCCCTAGAACGTTATGATAATCGTCACCCTTATCCAGAAGATATTGAGTTACTGATTGAAGTTTCAGACACCACATTAAAATATGATCTTGATACCAAACAAAAAATTTATGCTCTTGCTAAGATTAAAGAGTATTGGGTTATTCACCTTTAAAACGGTCAATTAATAGTCTTTCAAAAACCAGAAAATAATTGTTATTTAAAACAATTTAACTTGACTCAAGGTGTTATTTCTCCCTTAGCTTTTCGGGATATTGAGATAGACAGTCAAACAATTTTAAATTGATAACTGATAACTGATAACTGATAACTGATAACTGTTAAAAACTAGAATTCTTTAACGCATATTGAACCAACTGACTTAACTTATGACGTAACGTTTCTAAACCTAACCGTTGACTGGCAGAAATAAACACAGCTAAAGGATACTCTTCTTGTGCAACCTTTAAGGTTTCTCCATCTACTGTATCAATCTTATTAAAGACTAATAAAATGGGACCCGGAACTAAAGGCATTTCCTGTAAAATATTCATCACCGACTGTATATGATGTTGCCACGCAGGGTGAGATAAATCAACTAAATGTAACAACGCATCCGCTTCTGTTACCTCTTCTAAAGTAGCGCGAAACGCATCAACCAAAGATGGGGGTAACTCATGAATAAATCCTACCGTATCTGTTAACAAGAAAGTGTAAGGTTGCCCTGTGTTATCATCAATACCAGATAAACGACGAGTAGTGGGATCAAGGGTAGCAAATAGTTGATCTGCGGTATAGACTTCTGCATTGGTTAACGCATTGATCAAGGTTGACTTACCTGCATTGGTATAACCAACGATCGCAATACTGGGAACCTCCTGTTTTTGACGCTGTTGACGCAAACGGGAACGATGAGACTGTAACTTATTAACTTCCTGTTGTAGGCGAGAAATACGCTTTTGAATGGCCCGACGTTCCGTTTCTAACTTGGTTTCCCCTGGTCCTCTGGTACCAATACCACCCCCTAACCTAGACATAGCTTGACCCCTACCAACCAACCGAGGCAACATATATTCTAACTGGGCCAACTCTACTTGTAACTTACCGGCCCGTGACTGGGCCCGTTGGGCAAAAATATCTAAAATAACCTCAGTCCGATCAACCACTTTAACCCCTAACTGGGTTTCCAGGTTGCGAACTTGTGCAGGAGATAGGTCCAGACTAAACACCACTAGATTAGCCCTTAACGTTTGCACCCGTAAAGCGATCTCTTCTACCTTACCCTTTCCCACAAGGGTTTGAGGATGGGGTTTAGGGCGTTTTTGTTGGATGGTTTCCACGGTTTCACCACCAGCAGTGTCCACCAGTCGCTTTACCTCGGCCAACTCCTCAGCAAACGCGCGATCGCTCATTTTATCTGTTTGTAAGCCAACGATAAGAACCCGTTCGTGATCTCCTTCTACCTGTTGGGCCACATATTCCCGACTAAACTCCTCTTCTAACCCTTCTACTAAGCCAAAAAAGTCTTGTTCTGAGAGGGTTTCTATGGTCATGGCCGGGGAAACAGTCCAGTAATAGGCATGGTTGGGGTTAAACTCTGAAGGGGGCAGTAAATGAGCAATATAAGCCTCTTTAATATACCCTGTAGCCCCACCACCTCGTCGCGTTTTCCCTTCTGAGGTTATGGACAACACCACCAAACTATCCAGACGTTGCAGTACCATTGCTGTCAAACTAGACTCTTTGGGGGGATCGCTTTTGAGTTGGGTGGCAATGCAGCGAATACCACAAAGCCGTTCAGCCCCATAACGTGGCAATTCTAGGGCAGGTATTTGGGTTTGTCTAGGGGTCCCAACTCCTACCCGAATAACCTGGCCACGACGGTTAATATAGGCGCATACCCCTTGACCGAGATCCGAACTTACGGCGGCCAGTCTTTCGGCAAACTCTGGAGACGTGAAGCGATCGCCCCGTAGTTTTTGATGATAAAGTCGTTTTAACTGCTTGACTTGGTTGGGTTTTAACCCTTGCAGGTTTCCGTAAATGGTATCGATGGGCGAACCTCCTTACTGTGGTTAGTTAATTTGAGTAATTTCTCTATTATAGTGTTTCATCTCGGTACTTTTGCCTCCGTAAACTCCTTCTATTTGTTGGCGACAACATTCAATGGCAAAGTCGTTAAACTCAGAGGGATCAATATCATACATTTCTTGAAAACTATCTGGTTGTACCCGACAAAAACGGGGACGTTGTTCATAAATTAAACATTTTCGAGTTTCTTGCTCAAAATTAATACACCAACCTTTCTCTCCCACTAAACTTAAATAATGGTCTAATTCTTCTGGGGTTAAATAGTCTTCTAAGTCGGGGCGATCGCTTGGATCTAAGTTACAACAGGCTCCACACCCTTCTACACATTTCCATGTTTCTATTTTGGTCTTCATGAAGTTTCAATGTTTGAGTTTCTTTTTTTATTTTAATATCATTTTTAGTCTTTTCCTATAATTTTAATTGATCTTATCTCATTGATTAAGTATGATATTCTACAAGACCATTTAATTTTAAGAGATTTTACCAAATAATATGAGACAAAAGCTAAACATTACAAATAATCCAGAAGATTTAAACAATCTGATCAAATCTGTTACTGAAGACGATGTTATTTATGAAATACAAAATCAAAATGATTCTGCTATACTTATTTCCCAAAAAAGTTATGAAAGCTTACAAGAAACCATTGAATTACTTTCTATTCCCAAATTAAGAGAAAGCTTACAAAGATCCTTAGAACAAATTAATAATAATGAGACTTACTCCCTAGATGAAGTCTTGGGAGATACTGATTGATGGTCTATCAAGTCTGATTTACCAAAGAAGCTAAAAAAGATGTTAATAAACTTAACCAAAAATTAAAGAAAAAACTAAAAAAAATTATTCAAGAAAGAATTTCTATCAATCCTTAATTATTATGTCCCTACAAATCAATCAATTAAATTGTTATCTGAAAATTTAACCAAGATTACGCTTCTTGTTAAGTTTTCTTTTAAAAAATCCTCCAAATCCCAGAGCGGTTAAACTACCTAAAATGGTTAATGGTTCAGGTACAGTTTCCTTCGAGGTTTCGATATTAAATGACCATGTTTCAACGGCTGCTTGTGGGGGAACTGTATAGCTGAGCAAGTCAATAGTAATAGTATCATCAGTAAAAGAAATACCAGAGATTAAACTAGCATCCCCTGATGTCAAGGTCACACCTGTAATAATTCCAGGAGTATCTACCCAGTCAAGATCAGACAAAATCCAAGTTGTGTCAGCACCTACACCTGATGTTACTCCTAGGTCGTAAATAATATCAAAAGAATCATTTTTGACATCAAGTTCAAGGCCATTTGACCCGAAAGGTAAACTAAATTCAGTCCCTGGGTCAACAACCGTATCTGTTTCATCCAGGAATGTTCCAATACCAGCAGCAGTGAATTCTGCTCTGACAGTATCACCCAGCAAAGCAGCTTGAGCAGGTGCATAAGCTACCATCAAACCACTAGAAGCAGCCACTGTTCCTAATGCAAGTTTAGTTAATCTATTCATCGAATGCAAATCCTCAAAATAAAATCTGTAAAATTACAAGATTAATCACTATATAAGAGCAAAATAACTCTTAAACTAGAATTAATCTAAAAATAGTTTTGAAAACGCTCCTATCCTCCCCCCCCGTTGATTTTGTCAAAGTATTGTCAACAAACTTAATATTTGCTTTAGGTTTAGGGTTGCTGGTCATCCTCTGGGGATAGAGGTTTTTGTGCGGAGTGCCTAACATAGAGGATATGCACCGTTTGTTCAACGACGGTGAAAAGAATGCGGTAGGTGTTTTTGCCTTTACCGTAGACCCGGATTTCTCACAAATTAATTTGAAAGCCCAATCCAGAGATAAAAAATGATAATTTTTAGGACTAATAGAAATTTTGAATATAGATGAATAAAAAAATTGACTTTGATTATCCAAAAATTGAGTTTAAGAGGGAATAATTATATTAACTTTTGATTTTCTCCACGATAAATAAGACTAAATGAAAGTATCAGTCAGTCAACAACTTATGATAGATATCTTTTTTAAAAAACAACTTATTCTACTTATCCAGTATTAGGAATAGTTTTAATTCCTTTGTTAGCAATAGACAAAATATCTTGATAAGGACAAGCACTAGCTATAGCGATAATAATTCTTCTACAACTAATCTTTATTCTGGCTCCCAACTTAAGAAGATTTAGACGTATTCTTCCCANCAG
>NZ_AADV02000011.1 GCF_000167195.1 Crocosphaera watsonii WH 8501
TTAGGTGGGTCCCCCCCCAAACAGGGCAATCGCATTAAAATCTGAGATGCGTGATCCAGTAAAGATTTTAGAGTTTCAGTACAAATGAACGGCGATCGCGAAACCTCTTATGCAGTCAGCTTTTCAAAAATTAAATGCGATTGCCCTGCCCCCCCAAACTGTTTTGATGCGCGAGCGTCAACTCCTAAAAGAGAGAAAACAATCCGATTTTATGCTAATAATAATCAGATTGTCCTTAATCGTTTTATAACTTAAATCATGAGCTTTTTAGCAGTTTATGAATCTCATTTTACCAAACATTTAACACAAACACAGTTCGAGGCTTTTAGAATTTTACTGTGGTTGCTGACAGTACATAAACAGGTTAGAATAGAAAGGTTAGCAGCTTGTTTTCCTTTACCAATCCTTTATCAAAGTCGTCGTAAACATATCCAGAGATTCCTAGTTTTGTCAGCTTTAGCCATTCCCAGATTCTGGTTTCCTGTGATTAAAGCTATTATTTGTAAAGAATTTAAGACTGGCTCTCGTCTGATTATAACAATTGACCGAACCCAATGGAAAGATAAAAATGTTTTCATGGTTGCTGTTATCTGGAAAAAGCTGGCTTTACCCATCTATTGGACACTTTTAGGGAAAAGAGGAGCTAGCAGATTATCTGAACAACAGGCATTAATTCAACCTGTTCTTTGTCTTCTAAAAAACTATGAGTTAGTCATTCTTGGAGACCGAGAATTCCACAGTGTTAAATTAGCTTATTGGTTGAAACAAAAAAAGTAAAAAACAAAAGTTATTCTTCGCTTTTCGTCAGAAACAAGGTACAAACCAGAAAAAAGATGATGAAGATTATCAAACTTTTTCGCAGTTAGGAATGAAACCTGGGATGAAGATGTTTTTAACTGGGGTTTCAGTCACTAAAAATAAAGGGTTTGGAAACTTTAATGTGGGAGCATATTGGAAAAGAAAATACAAGGGCAAACAGGAAAAAGAGCCTTGGTTTATTCGTAATTGCTCACCGCAATAAAGAATCTGTCTTGACAACATAAAGGTAAAATCGGGGATTTTTATGTATAGTGGGGGTTATGACCACAAATGCTACCATTGATTCAAAGCTAGTTAGAGCTATCGCCGATGAACAGTTGGCGAACAATGTCTTCATGATTGAGTGGCTAGTCAAGGCACAACAACAGTTATCTCTTCAACAAAGACTGATTGACCAGCAACAACAACAAATCTCTACACAACAGCAAGAAATTGAAAAATTGAAAGAAGAGAGAGATAAGCTAAAAAACCGTAACTCAAAAAACAGTTCAGTCCCCCCATCATCAGACCCACTAAAAAAGCCTTCTGACAAAAAGAAACGCAAAAAAGGATTTAAACGCGGACCAAAATATGACCACCCAGGGAAGACCCGTAATGGTTTTGGTCAGCCCGATAAGATAGTCCCTTTAGAACTAGAAAACTGTCCTGTTTGTGGGGGTTCAGTGGAACGAGATGAAGTAGTTCCCGAAAAAGTCCAGCAAGTGGCTGAAGTAGTAGACCAACCCATAGAAATCAGGGAATATCGTCGCGGATTCTATAAATGTCCTAGTTGTGGATGGTCAGATTACAGTCCTGTTCCATTGGGAGTTAAAGAAGGATTCAGTTATGGGGTGCGATTAAGTAGCATCGTGGGCTGGCTTGGCTATGGGGGTAATCTTACATGGCGTAAACAGGAACATTTTATAGAGTATGTCTTTGGCATTCCCATTTCTCAAGGGAGCCTTGCCAAAATGCACAAATGGTTTCAAGAAAGTTTAGAACCCTTGACCCAACAGTGGTTAAAGTACATCCAGCAGCCAGGAATCCGATGTGTTGACGAAACCAGTTATTGCATCGATGGCATCAAGTATTGGGTTTGGGTAGCCACATCAAATGAGGTCTGTGTGTTGATGTTGGCTCCCACTAGAAGCTCCGCAGAAGTCGAGAAATTGTTAGGAGCAGATTTTAAGGGCATCCTCACCAGTGACTGCTATAGTGCCTACTTTAGACAAAGTGCGATGGCCAAACAGAAATGTCTGGCACATTTAGAACGAGAGTTAGAGTCCCTTAAAACCAGTCGTTTTCAAGCGAATCGAGAATTTGCTGCCGATGTACAGCAAGTTTTAGCAACCGCCCGTATCCATTATCGTCATTATCATGCTCGAAATTTAACCCTTGAAGACTTAGGCTCCAAAAGAACAGAAGTCGAGAACTCACTGCAAAAGATTTTTAAAGCAACTCCCAAAAAAGGATGGCCTTATGATGCACAAAGATTGATTAACCGTCTCAAACGTCATTGGGAAGAGTGGTTCACCTTTCTAACTTATCCTGAAGTCAAACCAGATAATAATGATGCTGAGAGAGCTTTACGTCCCATTGTCATTCACCGCAAAGTAAGTGGGGGAGTAAGAAGCGACTGGGGTGCAGAGTTAGTCACCCAAATGTTCAGTTTTTTAGAGACCATGAGATTACAGGGGCAAAATGCCATTGTCCAATTATGCGAATTATTGTCATTAGCTGGTCGGAGTCCCCCAGGATTAGAGATGTAAAAGGCTCCGGAGCCGATGGGGGATAGATTTTTCTTGATCGCCCTATCTCTCTGCACAAAAATACAAAAGGTTAGCTGATAATCTCCGCTAACAAAAAACTATCTTACTATTCTTTTTTTTTCTCATATTGTTGTTTTTATTTGAGGTTTTTAAAAGACTTGATTCTGGGAATGTTAGTCATTAAAATAGCCGTAATAAATTAGCTTAAATTTTACGCTAAATCACAGGGCTTATATTTTTGTTGACTCAACTGATGTTGTTTGTAGTGCTTTTCAATAAGACTTTTTTGTTGCGGTGAGCAGTTACAAAATTAGTTTACCTTTATTTTTTATTTTTTCTCCTTTTTCTTGGAGACAATCCTTTTTTTTTACTTCTTTATCACTCTTGTCTATTTCTCTTTTTACTATTTTTTTATTGATTTTGCTTATCAATTCTCCATCAATTCTTTTCCTAAAATGAACTAGCATTGAAGATTCCAGTGGTGGCTCTTGTTGATAACAATTTAAACCTATAAAGTATTGTAGATAGGGATTTTCTCTAATCTGTTCTATAGTTTCTCTATCACTTGTTCCTAATTTTTCCTTAATAATTAATGTCCCTAATGCCATTCTAAATAGTTTGGCTGGCGCACCTTTTTCTGCTGAAAAAAGTTTAGCATATTCTTCCTCAAAATCATCCCAAGGTATCAACTCTGCCATGATTACCCAACGATTATTGGGGGACAATTTGCCCTCGAAAGGTAATTCAAATTTTTCTGGGGGCGGTAAAGGTTGCTCCTCTTTTCGATACATTTGTTCTTGACCAACAACTGGGAGGTGTTTCTACCAATTATAGCGGTTTGTAGCCGACAAAGCTGATCTTTTTTGCGATCGCGAATATGGGTGTAACCTTTTAAAGAATAGGGTTTTGCTTTTATTCAGCAAACCCTAAATAATCCTTTTACCCAGGTTTCAAAATAACTTGCTAATTTTGTTTGAGAAGCATTATCTATGCTAATTAAGAGACTACAAGCAACATCAAAGGTATAGTCTCTTAATTCTGGATACCAAGTTAACTCTTTGGTTTGTAACCACTTGTCTATATATTGTTGAGTAATTTCGGTCATTTTCGGAATATAACTATTTAACGCCCTGGGTTTAAACGCTTGGGCTAATAATTTCCGTCTAGAAGTATGAAAAGTACCATCGTTAGTGGACAAAGATAATTTTCCTAAGAGAATACGGGTACTTTTTGGCCAGGTTGAGACAACATATTGATTTTCGTTACGGAATAGAAATTGATTGGCCTCTGCACCAATCATGATAACAGCGTTATTACCAAAGATATTGGTTTTATAAACGTGACCATATTTTTTTAGTTTCTTCTTCCCAAAATCAGGATCAAATAAAAAGCTAAGGCTTTCACCGATCAAGGGTAGTCCTTTATCTCCAGGGGGTAAAGATGCAGGTTTTTTGCTTTCTAATTGTGTCATTTTTGATGGATTAAAATTAAATTTTGATCTACTAACCTTTAATTTTAATACCAATTCCTAAAGTTTGGCTATACATCTCTGTAGGGGTCAACGGCCGTTGACCCCTACAAGATCAACTTATTTAGTCTAAGTTGGTGAAAATGATCTAAAAGTAAAAGAAAAAGGGGCAATTTTGCCCCTTCCAACCAACTTTAAAAAAGTCAGTTAAACCACACTAAAAACAATCACAAATCCTAACACTGCCCCAAATACAATTAAGGCATAAAATTGGGCGCGACCATTTTCTAGATATTTCAAACCTTCTCCACTGACTAGAGTAGCTAAACCGGTCAAATTAACCGCGCCATCAATAACACGATAATCTACTTCCATAATTTGACGGGCTAAGCGACGACATCCCATAATAAAGACATTATGGTAAAGATCATCGAAATACCACTTATTCAGGGAAAACTTATACAAGGAAGGTAATTTATCGGCGATCGCTTTGGGATCAATTTTGTGTTGTAAATACGTCAAAGAAGCGATGGTAATACCAATCAAAGCAATACCCACAGAATTTCCGGCCATAATCCCAAACTCAGTCCAGTCGAAGTGAGAAACCTCTTCTATCACCTCTCCAGGGGCGTGTATAAAGCCCTCAAAGGTATTATCCCAAGGTTTACCCAATAAACCGATTAACGTGGAAGGAACGGCTAAAATAAGCAGGGGTAAGGTCATGGTTAAAGGAGACTCATGGGGATATTCGCTGTGGCCGTGGCCATGATCATCGTGGCCATGATCTTCGCTATCATGTTCCAATTCTTTCACATCCATAGCCCCAGGACCAAACACAGGGGCAACTGCTGCTGATAACTCAGCCCGAATGTCCATATCATTGCCTCGGAAGTCTCCTTCAAAGGTCATAAAATACATCCTGAACATATAAAAAGCGGTTAAACCAGCAGTCAACCAACCCACTAACCATAAACTGGGGTTTGCTTCAAAAGCTAAGCCTAAAATCTCGTCTTTTGACCAGAAACCAGCAAAGGGAGGTATTCCACAAATAGCTAGGGTTCCGATCAAAAATGCTAAGGAAGTTAGGGGCATATATTTTCTTAGTCCCCCCATTAAACGCATATCCTGGGCTAATACTGGATCATGACCTACAACCTCTTCCATGCCATGAAT
Organism: Crocosphaera watsonii WH 8501; assembly: GCF_000167195.1. Classification (GTDB taxonomy): domain Bacteria; phylum Cyanobacteriota; class Cyanobacteriia; order Cyanobacteriales; family Microcystaceae; genus Crocosphaera; species Crocosphaera watsonii. The sequence goes on from NZ_AADV02000011.1 coordinate 5,209, forward strand.
AACGGACCCAGAACAGAGGAATAACATGGCTTTAAAATAAGCATGGGTCATTAGGTGAAATAGTCCGGCAGTATAAGCACCGATACCCATGGCCATCACCATGTAACCCAGTTGGGAGATAGTAGAGTAAGCTAAACCCTTCTTGATATCGTTTTGGGTTAAAGCGATGGTTGCCCCCAAAAAGGAGGTAATAGCCCCAGTCCAAGCGATGGTTGTCATAGCTACGGGGATGTTCTCGAATACAGGATACATCCGCGCCACCAAGAAGACACCTGCTGCTACCATGGTGGCAGCGTGAATTAAGGCAGAAATAGGTGTGGGGCCTTCCATTGCGTCTGGTAGCCAAACATGGAGAGGAAACTGTGCTGACTTTGCCACTGGTCCCAAAAAGACTAAAACAGCGAATAATGCGGCTAATGCCGGGGCAATCATTCCAGAAGAGACTAAATCTTCTAATCTTTCCCCCATCACATCAAATTCAAAGCTTCCTGTTGCCCAGTAAATGCCTAACATTCCCAAGAGGAGGCCAAAGTCACCCACACGGTTAGTAACAAAGGCCTTTTGACAAGCATCGGCCGCCGCTTTGCGATCGAACCAGAAACCGATGAGGAGATAGGAACACATCCCCACCAGTTCCCAGAAGATATACACTTGCACTAGGTTGGGACTTATTACTAAGCCCAACATAGAGGCACTAAAAATACTTAAATAAGCATAGAAACGGACATAGCTTGGATCGTGGGCCATGTATCCATCGGTGTACACCATCACTAACAAGGCTACCGTAGTTACGATAACACACATCAAAGCACTAATATGATCCAGGGTGTATCCCATTTGTAGGCTAAAATTGCCTGCGGCTGCCCATTCGATCATACGGGTGTATTCCCCATGACCTTGAATTTGACTCCACAATAGGGTAAAGGATAACACCATCGATGCCCCTATCAGGGAAATAATAAATACTGCGTTGACTTGTCTGAGGCGGTTGGTTGCTTCATTAAAGGAAATTAAGCCTAACCCCACCACCATCGCCCCCAACAAGGGCAACACTGGAATAAGCCAGGCGTATTGATAAATAGGTTCCATAGAGTAATGCCTAAGTTTTGTGTTCTCTACTTTAGTTGATAACGCTAACTCTTCTGTTATAGACTTTTTTTAAGGAATTTTTCAAATCCATAATAATAAGAGAAGAAGTTTTGTCTTAAAATACGGCTGAAGATAAAAAACAATTTCTAAAGCCTCAATTCCTCACACTGACATAAATTCAATTCTGGGTACTAGGGGATCTTTGACTAAGCCAATGCCTTGAAAATCCCAGCGTTCTAAAATGGTTTTTAATTGGGTTCCTGATGTAGATTCTACAATAAAGCGATCGCTGACATCGGAACCGTGAGTATTAAGATAACTTAGTGCCTCAAAATTTTCTGGAAATACCAATACATAACTCACAGGGGCTTCGTCTTCTCCTTTATCAATTTGGGCAACTAAATATTTGCCATCTACTTTGGAACGAACGATATAATAAAGTTGTGAGAGCATATTTGTCTATTTAATATTTTCCAATTTAATGCGAGGATCGACTGCTTTCAATAATAAGTCAGCTAATAAATTACCCACAATTAACATAGTAGCACCCATAGTTAAACTTCCCATTACTAAATACAAATCCTGTGCCGTTACCGCCTGTAAAATCAGTCTTCCTAGCCCTGGCCAATTAAAGAAAAATTCGGCAATAAATGATCCCCCTAATAAACTAGCAAATTCAAATCCTAAGAGGGTAATTAAGGGGTTAATAGCATTGCGTAACCCATGGACATAGATAACCTTATATTCTGGTAGTCCTTTGGCCCTAGCAGTCTGAATATAATCCTGTCTCATCACGTCTAACATTTGTCCCCGCATTAAACGCATTAAACCAGCAAAGCTGGTAATACTCAAGGCAATAGTAGGCAAGATCATGTGCCAAGCAATATCTAATATTTTGCCTATGGGAGATAATTCTGTATGGTTTAAACTGGTCATATTTCCCACTGGTAATAACGGGGATAAATATTGAGCAATAATCAGTAAAACTAAGGCTGTTATAAAACTAGGAAATCCTTGTCCTAAATAACTAACAACCCTTAGTATTTTATCAGTCCAACTACTCTGTTTAACTGCGCTTAGAATTCCTAAAGGAATGGCTATTAACCAAGTAATAATAATAGAAGAAATTGCTAATAATAAGGTTGCGGGTATTCTTTCGCCTAGTAAAGAAGCAACAGAACGGTTATAAACAAAGCTTGTGCCAAAATCTAATTGAGTAACAACCTGCACAAACCATCGCCAATATTGAACATACCAAGGTTTATCTAAGCCAAATTGATTAGTTAATTGTTTGATAGTTTCCTCAGCAATTTTCGGATTCTGTTTTAAGGTATCTAAGTAGTCTCCTGGGGCAAGTTGAATGATAATAAAACTAAGAATAGAAGCCAATAATATAGTTAATAAGCCTTGTAAAATTCGCTTTACAACATAGACAATGTTTTCCGCATCTAACCAGTTTTCTAACTTATTTGAAGGTTTATTAGGTTCAGGGGATAGGGTTTGAGTCATGATAATTAGAAAAGATATTAATCTAGGTAATTTATTCCTTATTAAATCAGCAAATTTAATCTCTTAATATTCTATCAGAGTAATAATGGGAACATCAGGCAGCTTTTTACGACCTTCTAAGGCTTTTAATTCAATAATAAAGGCAAAGCCCAAAACATTACAACCAATTTTTTCCAATAACTCTGCCGTTGCTTTTGCCGTTCCTCCTGTTGCCATTAAATCGTCTACTATTAAAACATTATGATGATCCTCTAAAGCATCTTGATGAATTTCTAAACTATCCGTACCGTATTCTAACTCGTACTCTACCTTATGCACAGCAGCAGGTAACTTACCTGGTTTTCTCACAGGAACAAACCCTGCATTTAATTGATAGGCTAAAGGAGCTCCAAATAGAAAACCACGGGACTCCATCCCCACAATATAATCAGGGGATAAATTAGCACTCAAACATTTTTCCTTCAAGGTGTCAATGGTATAACGTAAACCTTCCGCATCACTGAGTAAGGTGGTAATATCTCGAAAAACAATACCCTGTTTAGGAAAATCAGGAATATCACGAATTAAAGCTTTAAGATCCATTGATTCTTTCTGAGCAAATTTTCCTATGTATTATATATGAAGACACCCCTCGATGGAAAAATCTAACGTTGATACTCAAAAATTAACGGGACGGTATCTAATCCAGCCAGTTCATAGTTTTTCATCATCTGCTGAAAAGCATCCCAGGCTGGTTTATTTCTGATAACGACACAAGCAGCACTTCCAGGAGCATTTGTATCAAAGTGTATCCCAAAGTCTCCCCTGGTCTTTCCCCAAATGTCGACTTCTTCTACTTCAATCCGAGATCAGCTTAAGAGAGTGTACGGGAATTGGTTTTAGAGTTAGAACAACTCGACAAATTAAGAACAACATTGGTCAATCAGTTAAGACAACGGTTTGCCTTAGAATACCCAGAAGCGGCCGCACAAACATGGCAAACGAACGATCACGGTATGACCCCTATAATTGAGTGGTTAATCGGCAAGAATCATCACGGAAGACGAGTAAACCATTGCAACAATTCTGTCGCTAACAGCTTAGGTATTGACATCTCAGAATATTCTCTAGATCACGGTTACGCTATACATCACATAGAGCAGCGTCGTAGAGACACAGAAAGGATGTTAGATGAAGCGATGGATCAAGAGTGCTTTATTCCCTACCTACAAGCTTTTAAGGGGTTTCGGTGGGGTATAGGAATGGAAGCTTTAACATTAATGAAAGTGTACCCCTTCGAGAAGTTCTTAGTAGATGGATTTCCTGTGGTTGAGTGGATAGAAACTAAGAACAATGGGAGACAAAAGCGCAACCGCAGTTTACAACATTTTCAATCCTACTTAGGGTTGTCCCGTCAAGTTGAGCAATCAGGTGATAAAGAGAATATACGGTGGTTTAACTCAAAAATGATGCGGTCACACTATTATATATGGTGTCTATCCAGTATTTGTCCTAAACCACCTAAGCGGTTAAATACAGAGATAGGGAAAAAGTTGGGGAAGAAATGGGACAATTTCAAGGACGCTAAGCAAGCTAAGGGGAAAGATGCTATTATGCGCTTAACGTTCTATGCCACTCGCTTGCTTTTCCAACAACTCAAGGATAATATCTGCTTTTAGCTCTACAGCAATAACCCACCAGCTTGTTATGGTGGGTATAATTTTGACAGAAGTTTGATTTAGACAGATACTGGGGAATAATAAGAATGTCAACAGCAGTAAGAAAGATACTTTAATAACCATGAATTTAATCAGAATCTGGATCATTGCTAGTAACGGATTTCGAGAAGTTATTCGCGATCGCATTCTTTATATAATTGGATTTTTTGCCGTTGTTTTAGCCCTATCTTTGCGCTTACTTCCTGAAATTTCGGTGGGGACAGATGGTAAAATTTTTCTCGATGTTGGTTTAGGGTTAACCTCTTTTTTAGGGGCGATCGTTGCTATTTTCGTAGGAACTGCTTTAATTAACAAGGAAATTGAAAAAAGAACCGTTTTGATTTTAATTCCTAAACCCATTAGTCGGGCAGAATTAATTGTGGGTAAACATCTAGGTTTATGTGGCGTTTTAGCCGTTGTTATTGCCATTATGACGGCGCTTTATTTAGGGGCATTAACTTGGGCAAATATTATATTCTCTCCTTTTAGTTTATTAGTTTCTCAGGTTTATCTCTTACTAGAATTGGCTGTGTTAACAGCCGTTGCCATAACGTTTGGGACTTTTACAAGTTCAATTTTAGCTACTTTGTTAAGCTTTGGTATCTATATTATTGGACATCTCAGTAGTGACTTACTCGAATTAGCACAAATAAGCAAAAATCCCCAAATTACCGCCTTAACAGAAAGCATCTATTTAGTTGTGCCTAACCTAGAAAGATTTAACCTCAAAAATACAGCAGTTTATGGAATTCTTCCCAGTAGTTCTGATTTATTAGTTAATGGGGTTTATGGGATGATTTATATTGTTCTCCTACTGACCATTTCTAGCTTTATTTTCTCTCGTAGACAGTTCTAAAATCACCTTCAGGGAGATCCTAAACCGTCAAATCAACCAACTGGGTGAGCCGTCAACCGCCCCCAGTGGTAAAATAGGTATGAGATCCATTCTTTAAGTCAGGAAATTCAGTTTGGTGCTATCATCCATGATTGCCGATTTTCGTGTTATCTTTGAGCGTGACCCTGCTGCCCGCAATTGGCTGGAGGTTCTTTTCTGCTACCCTGGGTTACAAGCAATTATGCTTCATCGTGTTGCCCATAGTCTTTATAAACAAGGAATGCCATTCTTGCCTCGTTTAATCTCCCATCTGGCAAGGTTTTTTACTGGTATTGAAATTCATCCAGGGGCCCAAATAGGTACTGGTGTATTTATCGACCACGGCATGGGTGTGGTCATCGGTGAAACTGCCGAAGTTGGTGACTATAGTTTAATCTATCAGGGTGTCACTCTTGGGGGAACTGGCAAAGAAAGCGGTAAACGTCATCCTACCCTTGGTAAAAACGTGGTAGTAGGCGCAGGGGCTAAAGTCCTCGGCAACCTTAATATAGGTAATAGTGTGAGAATTGGAGCAGGTTCTGTAGTATTACGGGACGTTCCCTCTGACTGTACCGTTGTGGGAATTCCAGGGCGCATAATTTATCAATCCGGGGTCAAAGTCAACCCCCTAGAACATGGCAACTTACCTGATTCCGAAGCGAAGGTAATTCGGTTATTACTCGACAGAATTGAAGCTTTGGAAAAACAGGTTGAAGCATTACAAGAAGATAAGTTAAAACAACGAGAATTAGTGGTTAGTGGTATATCTAAGCTAACAGCTAGTTCTGATCATGATGAATCTCATAGTTGTTATATAAAAGATAAAGAAATCGAGGAATTTCTCGGCGGTACCATGTGACTTTTTATCTGATTAATTCCAACTGTAGGGGTCAACGCTTCGACTAAGCTCAGCGTTGACCCCTCTATTTATTTTTTTCTGCTGATCTCATTCTCAATTTATTGTGCTTAAAATACTACCGATACGTGGCCAAGGAAAGAAGCGAAAAATAGCATGACCAATGACATTTTTTTCTGGTAAAAATCCCCAGATATGAGAATCGTTACTATTATTTCGATTGTCCCCCATGACGAATAAATAACCTTCAGGAACTTGTACAGAATCCAAATTATAGTTAGGAGATTCTAAAATATAATTCTCTTCAAGAGGGGTATTATTCACATAGACTATGCCATTTTCCACAGCAACTATATCACCTCCAGTCCCAATAATTCTTTTAATAAAAGCTTGCTCTTTTTCGTACCCTTGCATTTGTAATTGCGTGGGAGGTTCAAAAACAATAATATCTCCTGTTTGGGGTGGATGAAAATAATAAGAAACTTTTTCGACAACTAGGCGGTCTCCAGTTTCTAGAGTGGGAGACATAGACTCAGAAGGAATATACCTGGGTTCGGCAATAAAAGTCCTAATAATGAACGCTAGAATAACAGCAATGACCAAAATTTGTACATTTTCCCAGACAGTTTGCCAGATGCTATTGTTGGTGTTTGAGCTTGAGTTGGATTGTTCTTTTTCTGGATCGATGGTCATAGATATTACCGAAAATTACTCTTTAATTATAACTTATTGATTCAGTTGTTTTTTAGCTTGTTGCCAAAGCTTTTCTAAATCTTCTAAAGCATAATCATTTAAGGGGCGATCTGCAATTTTTTCCATTTTAGAAAGTCTTTGAATAAATCTTTCATTCGTACCTGATAATGCTTCTGAAGCATCTAAATCATACCACCTGGCTAAATTAATAATAGTGAACAATAAATCCCCTAATTCCGCTTGTTGATGGCTTTTGTCATCGGTTTCTAATGACTCTTTAAACTCGGTTAACTCTTCAGAAAATTTATCCCAAACTCCCTCGACATTTTCCCATTCAAAACCAGCTTTTGCAGCCTTAACTGAGATTTTACTACTAGCCATTAAAGGGGGTAAAGTACGGTGATAACGATCTAATTTTCGACTCAATAACTGAGCCATTTCTTGGGTTTCTCCTTTTTCTTCTGCCTTAATTCTTTCCCAATTTTGACGAACTTCTTCGCTATTTTCAACGGTTACATCGCTAAAGACATGAGGATGGCGACGGATTAACTTTTCTGTGATGCCTTCTGCCACTTCTTGTAAGCTAAAATGACCGTAATCTTTGGCTATTTGTGCTTGTAATACCACTTGTAATAGTAAATCCCCTAATTCTTCAACAATGGCTTTTTGATCTTCGCTTCTAAGGGCATGAACTACCTCATAAGCCTCCTCTATGATATAAGGTATCAAAGTTTGGGGAGTTTGAGCCAGATCCCAAGGACATCCTCCGTCAGGCGATCGCAGTTTGGCTACCACATTAATCAAATGATTTAATGCTTCTAATATAGCGTGATAGGTTTGGTTTTGAGTGGTTTGAGGGTTAGACATAAATGGTTAGAATAAAACTTACCTATTTATTGTTAACTAAGTTAGCATTTTTTTCAATGATTATTGATAAACAGCTCTAATTTACTATGTTGCTTCCTGCATTTTAGTTTGAGCTAATTTTAACAATTTTTGTGCTTCTTCATAAGCAGTAGTTCCTGTTTTTACTTTTTTGAGTTGTTCCATGGCTGTTTGTATTTTACTAATAAATAATTTTCTTTGATCCGCTTCAACTCCATCTGCGAATTGTTCTTGAATAGCCTGGATATCTTTTTTAGCAATTTCTAAGGCTGCTACTGATTGCTTTTCAACTTTACTGTTTAGTTTAACTATACTTAAATTGGTTTCATATTCTGCTAATAAAGCTTGTGTTTCTAAATAGCCTATATCATTTTGAGAAATAGTCTCTAAGCGACTAATAGCCTTTTGCCAAAGTTGTTGACATTCTTGCCATTTATCCACCGAATGAGGAGGGTTTTCACATAATTTTGTGGCTGATGAAGAAAAGCTTTTAGCTGCTGTTATCATTCTATTAGTTCTTTGCTGATCTGTTATAGTTCCTGTTACAGATTGAAAGTCTCCCTGATAACTATTTGATTTTGGACTAACTAACGTTGCTGCAAAAGTTTGAGGAGGTAATTGTTGTAATTCATCTAAAGATTGCTGCCAACTGTTTATAATTGTTTGTTTTTGTTCCGGTTGAATTGCCTGTTGATAGTTTTGTTTGGCTTTTTGGAGGTTTTCTTCTGCTTGTTGATATGTATTAAAAGCATTTCTTTGTTGAAAAATAATCGCTTCCATTCTTCCTATTTTTTTTCTAGCTGCTTCAAATTCATCGATGGTAAACTGCCAACTACAACTAAACATTTGACAGTATCTTTGAGGTTCATAACCAATAAACCAAACAGGTAGTTTATCTAAGTTTTCTTGAGCAAGTTTAACCTTTTTTTCCCCTAATTTGATATCCTCAAAACTAGAAACATGATGAATAAGTTGATCCGCTTGTTCCACATGGGCGATCGCTTCTCGATAAGGATGATCCATCTCGATATAACTAGGTAATAATAACAGTGGAGCAACTTTTGAGACGGGACGACGTATCATAGGATAGGGTAAATTAACGAGGGAAATAAGTCCCACTAAACCCGCAGTTGTAACCGTTGTAATGCCTAGACCCCAAGCAATTAGTTTTAGTTTCATAATTGATAATAGTAAGTATACTCAACATTAGTATTCCCCATATTGATCAATTTGTTATCACACAGCATTAGCTATCATGACTAGGGGATTAGAGAGATTCCTCGTTTCCTCGCAATGATAATTATCAATTATCAATTATCCATAATATTCCTGATAAAATAGTTAAAATTATGGTTAACCAGTCTCCCCATTTAACATATAAAGTTTGGCTATTTCGAGGATAAATAGTACCTTGATGTAGTTGGTAAGTATTCATTTCTGATATCCATAAAGTATCTCCTTTTGGGTTAACAATAGCAGAGTATCCAGTATTAGTTGCCCTTGCCATCCATCTGTCAGTTTCAATGGCACGAATAACATCTTGTGCATGATGTTGTGCTGGCATAATTTCACTATAATGGGCATTATTAGAAGCTGTAAGAATAAACTGTCCCCCTGCATTTGCTTGGCGACGAAAATGCTCACTAAATGCAGATTCATAACAAATTCCTGTGATTGCTTGACCAAAAGGTGTCTCAAATATTTGGTCAGATGTTCCTGCTATTAAACGACTATCTAATGGTGATAATCTATTAATTATTTTCCCTAAAATATCCTCAAACGGAATATACTCTCCAAGGGGAACTAACTTTACTTTATCAAAACGACTTAAAATATTCCCTGTCTCTGTCATCATAAATAAACTATTAGTATAACTTCTCTTTTCACTACCAAAAGCACCAAGAATGACAGGGACTTTTTGCTTTAAAATAGCACTATAAAAAGAGCTATTTTTGATGATATACTCTACATCGAAAGGGAGAGCAGTTTCTGGTGTAATAATTAGATCAACCTTTTGATTACTAAGTTTTTCATATCCGTTTGTATAACCCTCAATCGCTTTTCTCCATCCTGAAGCATAGAGTTTGATCGTATTAGGAATATTTCCTTGAATAATCCCCACATTTATCTCTTTGCTTAGATCATTAATTAAAGGTTGTTTATATAAGTAAAATCCCCCTAAATGTAATAAGATTATTCCTAATGTTCCTGTCAAAATCAATAATGAAAACTGTTTTTTGTTTACTCCCAAAACAAAAATGGACTCTGCAAAAATACCATTGATAGCTACGATAGCGGCAGTTACTGTGGAATAACCTGATAATTTTGTTAACTGTAAAATAGTTAAGTTATTAGGACTTTGAGTGTAAGATAAAGAAGTCCACCACAAATCACCTTGATTCCAAAGCAATTCTAATAAACACCAAACAGCTACCCCAAAAACAACCCTACTTATAGATTGAAAAAGATTATTATTTAACCATGTTTTCTTTTTAATTCCCATTCCCTGTTCCTCTCCACCCTTAGTAAGTGGGGGCAGGGGGGAATTACCTATTTCTTTACTTCCAATAAATAAACGAAAAATAACCGACCAAAGGGTAACTAATATAGCTCCCCATATAGTAATAAATAACCAGCAAAAAATAGCAATTAATAAACTAAATAACCAAGGAACTCCCATCCAAGTCATAGGATGAATACCCGTTATCCAAAATAAAGAAAAACCATGATAAGCAAATCCCCAAATAAAAGCAATTAATGTTTTTTCATTAACAATTATATTTCTAATTTTTAACTTATTTTTAACTCCTGGTGTTAACGATGTAGTCTTATGAGATATAGTAAATAACCATAAGGGAATTAATGCTATCCAAGCTAAATACGAAGCAGAAAAGGGAGCCGTTGTCAAGCCCATTAATAGACCACTTATAGCAGTTAATAATAATTTCATCAAAAAATTGGGTAGAAACCCCGTCCTTCTAGGACGGCTTTACTTGTGTTAGAATGTCTTGGTTGGCGAGTCGCAGTGACTTCTAGATTTGGGTGAAACTCCTAGTAGTAGGACGCTCTAGTTAAATGCCTAGTTCTAGCCAGGACAAGCAACAGGTCCCGATTGAGCGAAACAAAAAAGAAGCCAACACAAAAACTAAAAGTATGCTGCGGACCCTTTTGGGGGCGAGAGAGTAGGGGCAATTGGTATCGCCCAGCGAGCAGTATTTTAGTACTTATTTTTGTTTTCACCTTCCTAAAGTCTACTCGCCCTAGAATATGTTTATTATTGGTCGAGATTCACCACATCGGCATAGCCGAGAGTCCTCTCTCGACATTTAAGATAAAAAGATAGGGGTGAACGCTGAGCGTAGTCGAAGCGTTCACCCCTACAAATTTTCTACATCTTCTCACAATGATTATTCATTATATGCCGGAAACAAACTGCGAGGAAAATCTTGTGCTGATAAACAAATATCCATTGCTCTAATGGGGTCCATATCTGTAACTTCTCTAGCAGTAGCAATAACACATTCAGAATAAAAACCAGGTCGTGAACTGGTACGACAGGAATTTAATAAAGTTAATAAGTTAATCTCTTCTGTATCTGTGTCGGGATCAACCGTTGCTAAACTAGGTACAGCGTTATAAATATCAGCGACACAGTTTCCTAAATCAATAGGTCGCCTCACCTGAAAACAAGCATTTACAGAGTTATTTCCATCGATAGGAGTTGCATTTCCTATCATACTGACACACTCTGATAATTCTTTGGGAATCAGTGCATCAGAACAAGCAATAGCTGCATTATCTCCCGATACATTGAACTTTTGTAGTTGTGTCACACAGACACTATATTGGTTCCAGTCTCTGGCCTCTACCACAGGAACGGTAAACAAACCTAAACCGAGAGAAACCGGAAACACTCCTAACCCACGCAATAAACGATTTAATGACATGATTATCACTGTTTGAAACAGTCTTATAAAGTATCAAAATCTAATAGATCACTTGGATTCTAACAAAAGATTCGATGAAGTCACCCTTAAAGCTCAAAATTTTCTTCAAACCATTGACGAGTCATGGGTTGTTCTACGATTAAACCTTCTCCTCCCAATACCTTTAAGGGTTCCCCTTCAACGGATAACCAAACTTGTCCCTTCTCATCTAAACTGCTGGCTGTGTACAACAATTGGGCTAAACGTCCTGTCATAGAAGCACTACCACCCTCAGTTGTGAATTCGGAAGAGAGATTAATCCTTACCCCTTCTTCGTCTATTTTTAGGCTTAATAACTTAGTATTTGGGGGTATAGTGGTGTAATTTTCAGCAGTTTCAGTCCCCGATAATAACTCTTTGACCCCAGTTTCGAGAATGTCTTCGTCTGTTAAAGACTTTGAGATGCTTAAAGGACTCTCTTGCAGTTGTAAGCGATCGCCTCTACTATTTAGCCAATATACTTGTCCTTGTTTGTTTTTGGCAGAAGGTTGACTGATAGGGTTTTCTCTAGGGGTTGGGGGGGTGATATCAGTAGAATTACTCAACGTATGTATAGCCCACCAAGTGGTTATAGTTCCGGTGGTAAGCATTGCAGCGAGAATACCCGCAATAAAACCAGTAGAGGAACGATTGTGACGTTCATTATTTTGCATATTATTTTCCTCTTAATCTTTCTCTATTCCTGATGACGATTCTAGCCTAGATAACAGTTCCTCAGTTTATCTTCAATGTCGGGGTGAAGACCCCCGTTACACGGATGCGCTTCGGTGGTGGAACAGTTAAATTAATTGTTTAAATCTTTACATTTAATATCAGTAAATATTCCATTCATCTCCAGTAAGAACATTTAAGTAGTAGAATTTTTAATTGTTTAAATCTTTATGTTTAATGTCAGTAAGAGCACTATTTGCAAAAAAAATAAAGATTTACAATGTGATTATTAGAGACGAAATTAATTTTTTGTAAATAGTGAAATAATAGTTCACTCCCATAGAATGTAGGGATAGTGTCTATTTTTATCAAAATCAGTAATTTTAGACCATGGATTAAAAGTGCTACGAAAACTAGCAAAATATTTTGTTAAAGTGGCAAATGTCTGCGCGGAAAAGTAAAAATTTACGGAGGAATTGTAAAAATGATTTTTAATAACCAGGGACAGCTTATGGATGGCAGTGGTCAGTCTATTGTGATTCTAGACACAGGAATTGACTTAGATCATCCTTTTTTTGGTCCAGATTTAGATGGAGATGGAGTTTCAGATCGTATTGTTTACCACTATGATTTTGCAGCAACACCATTAACAAATTATAATGATCCCACGAGTAATGATGATAACGATGCCAGCGACTCTAATGGTCATGGGAGTCATGTAGCCAGCATTGCTGCTTCAAGTGATTCCAATTATCCAGGAATAGCTCCTGGTGCTGATATTATTGTCCTGAAAGTTTTTGATAATAACAATTCAGGGAATTTTTTTGATATAGAACAAGCTTTACAGTGGGTAGTTGCCAATCAGCAACAATACAATATTGCCAGTGTCAATATGTCCCTCAGCACTGGAGGCAACTATGTAAACCCCACCAATTTTGGGATTATTCATGATGAATTACAACAATTAGCTCAAGAAGATGTTATCGTCGTTTCTGCTGCGGGTAATACTGGACAGTATGGTGTATCCTATCCAGCAGCCAACCCTTATTCTTTAGCGGTTTCTTCCGTAGATGATTACAATAATAGAAATATTTCTTCTTTTTCTCAACATCATGAGACTTTAACCGATGTCTTTGCCGACGGGAGAAGTATTCGAGCCGCCAATCAAAACGGTGGAACAACGGTTAAATCAGGAACAAGTATGGCGGCTCCTGCGGTTAGTGGAGCCATCGCAGTAGCGCAACAGTTAGCTGAGCAAGAGTTAGGCAGAAGATTAACTTTTGATGAAATTAAAACTGTACTCGCACAAGGGGATGACATTGTCGGTCCAGTTCAATACACAGATGACTACGATGGCAAAGTCTTAAACATCAACAAATTAGGGAATGCTATCCTCGACATGGTGGAAACTCCCAGTGAGATTATCATTGCTCAAGCAGGTGATATTAGCAATTTAGACCATAATAGTCAAACCATTGTCTTTGACCATGAGTTTACTAACCCAGTTATCTTTGCTCAACCCTTATCTTATAATGGGAGTGATGCATCCACTATCAGAATTACTGATATTCAAGGCGATCGCTTCTCTGTAAAACTTCAAGAAACCAATTTAAGAAACCAAGAGACTAACGAGGGCAATCATCTAAAAGAAACTTCCGGTTTCTTAGTGCTTGAGAAAGGTATCTGGGAACTATCTGACGGCACTATTATCGAAGTGGGTACTACCACTACCGATGCCACCACTAAATCCGGTTGGGAAAGTATCACCTTTAACCATGATTTTGACGATGCTCCTATAATTTTAACCCAAGTTCAAACCGACAATGATGCTACCTTTGTGCAAACTCGTCAGAAGAATATCACCGAAAATGGATTTGAGCTTGCCTTAGAAGAAGAAGAAGCTTATCTTAATACTGGACATGGAGCAGAAACCATCGCTTGGTTAGCAATTTCTCCAGGACAAGGTGACTGGGATGGCAACGCTTTTATGGCAGGTAATACGGGGGATCAAGTTACCCATAATTGGCATACTGTTGACTTTGGCAACCTCTTCAACAACGCCCCTAAATTCTTTGGTAATATTGCTAGTGCAGCTTGGCGAAAGTAATCCACCAGATTTTTAATGAAACTAACGGAAGAATCTCGAAGTTGATGTCCATGATAAAAGCATTGCCAATTAACCTCTCCAACCTACAGAAAACAGTACTCCAACAAATAGTGAGAGGGACAACAAACCCCTATCGCCTTGTTAGACGAGCCAAGCTAATCTTAGCCGCAGCATCAGGAGAGAGCAATAGTTCGATTAGTCGAAGATTAGAATTAGACCGAGTACAAGTGCGTCAGTGGCGATCGCGATGGTTTGAGGAGAGAGAAAAACTGAGTGCCGCCGAAGAACAACAGGTAACGGAGAAAGCATTAATGGTCTTGATCAAAGGAATTTTAAGCGATCGCCCAAGACCTGGAACAACAAAATCCTTTACGGTCGAACAAGTAGTCCAGATTGTAGAGATCGCTTGTGAAGAATGTGAAAAATCAGACAGACCAGTGAGCCATTGGACACCTTCAGAGTTGGCGGATGAAGCCATAAAAAGAGGAATTGTCGAAAAGATTTCCCCCCGTAGTGTGGGGCGTTTTTTAAAAAGAAGCGACATTACAACCACATCTCGTTCGTTACTGGTTAAATGCCAAAATTGATGATCCCTTAAAATTTAAAAAGCAAGTCAAATATATCTGTGAACTTCATCAAGAAGCTAAAACTTTGTTAGAACAAGGAATTCATTTAATTAGTACAGATGAAATGACAGGGATTCAAGCTCTTGAGAGATTATTTCCGAACAAAAGAATCAAGCCTAAACAAGTAGAAAAAATCGAATTTGAATATGAAAGACACGGAACTTTAAGCTTGATTGCGAACTGGGATGTGGCAAGAGGAAAAATTGTTAGTCCCTCTATTGGACCGACAAGAACAGAACAAGATTTTTCTGAACATATCCAGAGAACGATTAAGATTGATGAAAAAGCAGAATGGATTTTTATTGTAGATCAACTCAACACTCATAAATCGGAAAGCTTAGTCAAATTAGTAGCAGAAAGCTGTGGAATTACTATTGATTTGGGGAGAAAAGGAAAGGAGGGGATTTTGCAATCTATGGACAGCAGAGCAGATTTTTTATCAGATGAATCTCATCGAATTCGCTTTGTTTATATTCCCAAACATACATCGTGGCTTAATCAAATTGAGTGTTGGTTTTCGATCTTAGTCCGGCGTTTACTCAAAAGAATTACTGTCCGTTCAACTGAAGAACTATCCCAAAAAATTCTCAATTTTATTGATTACTTTAATCAACATTTTGCTAAGCCGTTCGTTTGGAAATTTAAGGGCTTTAAAGATCATAAGTGACTGGTGGATTATTTTTGCTAAGCTGCACTAGTTTGTCAAGACGAAAAAAATAATTTTTTTGTACTATTCAGTAAACAGTGTAAACCAAGACGGGGACTCGTTTATAAGCAGGGGTTTGCGATCGCTTATCGAGATGTGCTTTCATCAAGATATTAGCTTCAGGATAGAACATTAACGCTGCACCTTGTTTAATTTCACCGCAAATAATCTCAATATTGTGCAATTTTCCTCCATCTCCTTGTACTGTTACCCGTTGATGTTCATTTAAACCAGCTTTATGCACATCATCAACATTCATTAAAATACAATAACGGTGAGGCATATTGCGATAGGGATCATCGTTACGATAGACTACCGTGTTATGTTGACGATAACTGCGTCCAGTAATTAATGCAACCACCACCCCAGAAAAGGGTTGAGACACGCCAAACTCTTTGGGTTGGGGTAAAGTAATGGTGGGTAAGGGTGTTTCCTGCATGATAGCTTTACCTGACGCTGTGGGAAACTTAGGTTCTGTAAAAATGCGTCCTGAAATAGTAAATTCTTCTTCTGTTTCGTCTATCTTGGCAATTTTTTCGTAACCCGGAATGGTTTCAGAAATAAGTTTTCTCACATAATGAGTGTCTTGTAACTTGCGCCAGTTTACGGGATCATCTCCTAAGAGACGATGGGCTAATTCTGTGATAAAGTCTATTTCTGAGATAAGATCGGCGTTTTTTAGGTGAGTTTTCCCCTCATCATTCAACCTAACAAAATTATTCCCCGACTCAACAGTAGTTTTATGGGGGTTTTCAAACCTTGCATAGACAGGAAGGATAATAGTATTTTCTGCTGCGAGGCCGTGAAAATGTCCTAAGTTGGGTTTTGTGGAGAGATATATAACGGTTTCGATGTTATGTAATGCGCGTTTTGCTTGGGTTAAGTCAGGGTTAGCTGCATAAAGATTTCCTCCCAAACATAACAAAGTATCCACCTTGTTGTCATCTGCTGCATCTATTAGCGATCGCGCGTCATAACCTGGGGTACGATTAAGCGATCGCCCTAATAACCTTTCTAATGCTTCTTGGATCTCTTTTTTGAGGTTGTTGGTAACTCCCATAGATCCAAAACCTTGGACGTTAGAATGGCCACGAATAGGCATTAACCCTGCACCTAATTTTCCCACATTTGCGGTCATTAATGCTGTGTTAGCAATACTAAAAATAGTTTCCACACCGTGTAACTGTTGCGTAACACCCATGGCCCAAGCAAAGACAACACCTTTTGCATTGCTGATGAGAGTTGCAGCAGTTTCTATGTCTTCTTGGGAAACACCACAAGTCTCTGTTATAGTTTCCCAGGAAGTTGCTTGAGACTGTTGTAGAATAGTCTGCCAATTTTCTGTATAATTTTGCAAGAAATCTTGTTTAACTAAACCTCTTTCTATTAAAGACTTTTGTATCCCCACAAAGATAGCGAGATCGCTACCCGGATCAGGTTTTAAGAATAAAGATGCAATATTTGATCCCGAGATGAGAGACTTAACGGGAAATGCAGGAGAAGCGAACTTTTTTAACCCTATTTCTTCCACGGGGTTAATAACGATAACTGTCCCCCCGCGATCGCGTATTTTAATTAACTCATTCATCAGACGAGGGTGGTTTGCTGGTGCATTGGAACCCACCAATACCACACATTCTGATGCTTTTAAGCTTTCCAAACTGACTAAAGATGTCCCTGTACCAAACACGGTTTTTAACCCTACTGCTGAGGCACGATGGCACAAATCAGAACAATCTGCTAGGTTATTAGAGCCAAGCGATCGCATCATCAACTGTAAGAGATAAGCTGCTTCGTTAGATGAACGTCCGGAACTATAGGAAGCAATGCGATCTGAAGGTTTCTTAAATGCTGTTTCAACTAAGTTATAAACCTCATCCCAACTAATGCGTTGATAATGACTGTCCCCCTTGCGTAGAATAACAGGGAACGTTAAACGGCCGAGTCTATCTGCTTCTTGAGAGTTTAACTGTTGTAAGTCTGTGAGGGAATATTGTTCAAAAAAGTGGGGTGTTATTCCTGGTTGTAACTCGGATGATATTGCTTCGACACTTTTAACACACCGTTGTAGGGTTTCCCCGACTTCATTACTAAACCCACCTTTTTGGCCTCCGGTTCCCCACGCGCAAGATAAACAAGCACTTTTGTGAAATAGGGTTTTCCACAGTTGCACCCCATCAGCAGAAAGAGTGTAGTTGGCCCAGTCTTCTATTAAGGGTAAACCACCGCCCATTTTTTTGCCAGGGTGAGGGGTTAAGGGGTTGTTGTCGGGTTGGTTGGTGTTGTCCACAGTTAATGAATAATATTTGGACAAGAATAATTTTGAAGATGTCCTCTAATTATAGAGACTTTCTGGCGTTTATTTATCAATCGTTAAGATCATTTTATCTCAAAACTCATTGTAGGGTGGGTTAGACGGCGATAATTTAGGTTATCACAAGAATATAAAAATCCGTCGTAACCCACCATCTTCGTTAACATAATATATTACCATTTCCGTGTAATTACTGATAGAAAAATTTGTTACTGGGGAATACTTAGTGTGTAAGGAAAAAGTTATTTTTCTTCTGTTAATCTAGTCATTTAACTTAGGTAATATCTGTATGTCTCGCAATTTTTTATTCAACTTAACTACTCTTATCACGGGAACCACTGCTGTATTATTTCTGAGTCAAACTAATATCGCTGAAGCAGCAACCATTGAATTCTTTAATTAAAGTGATTTTGCTAATGCTGCTGGAGATTTAACGTTAATTGATTTTGATTCATTAACTCCTGGTAATGGGGTAATAACAGGAAATGAATTTATCAATGAAGGATTAAGTATTGTTCAAAGAGATGGTCAACCAATTAATGTTATTAGTACATCCTTCTTTTTTGGTGGAGGATTTAATGATAATCTATCAGAAAACTATGACTTTATTTTAAGTAACTGCTCACCGCAACAAAAAAGTCTTATTGAAAAGCACTACAAACAACATCAGTTGAGTCAACAAAAATATAAGCCCTGTGATTTAGCGTAAAATTTAAGCTAATTTATTACGGCTATTTTAATGACTAACATTCCCAGAATCAAGTCTTTTTAAAACCTCAAATAAAAACGACAATATGAGAAAAAAAAGAATAGTAAAATAGTTTTTTGTTAGCGGATATTATCCGCTAACCCTGTGTATTTTTGTGCAGAGAGATAGGGGGATCAAGAAAAATCTATCCCCCATCGGCTCCGGAGCCTTTTACATCTCTAATCCTGGGGGACTCCGACCAGCTAATGAAAATAATTCGCATAATTGGACAATGGCATTTTGCCCCTGTAATCTCATGGTCTCTAAAAAACTGAACATTTGGGTGACTAACTCTGCACCCCAGTCGCTTCTTGCTCCCCCACTTACTTTGCGGTGAATGACAATGGGACGTAAAGCTCTCTCAGCATCATTATTATCTGGTTTGACTTCAGGATAAGTTAGAAAGGTGAACCACTCTTCCCAATGACGTTTGAGACGGTTAATCAATCTTTGTGCATCATAAGGCCATCCTTTTTTGGGAGTTGCTTTAAAAATCTTTTGCAGTGAGTTCTCGACTTCTGTTCTTTTGGAGCCTAAGTCTTCAAGGGTTAAATTTCGAGCATGATAATGACGATAATGGATACGGGCGGTTGCTAAAACTTGCTGTACATCGGCAGCAAATTCTCGATTCGCTTGAAAACGACTGGTTTTAAGGGACTCTAACTCTCGTTCTAAATGTGCCAGACATTTCTGTTTGGCCATCGCACTTTGTCTAAAGTAGGCACTATAGCAGTCACTGGTGAGGATGCCCTTAAAATCTGCTCCTAACAATTTCTCGACTTCTGCGGAGCTTCTAGTGGGAGCCAACATCAACACACAGACCTCATTTGATGTGGCTACCCAAACCCAATACTTGATGCCATCGATGCAATAACTGGTTTCGTCAACACATCGGATTCCTGGCTGCTGGATGTACTTTAACCACTGTTGGGTCAAGGGTTCTAAACTTTCTTGAAACCATTTGTGCATTTTGGCAAGGCTCCCTTGAGAAATGGGAATGCCAAAGACATACTCTATAAAATGTTCCTGTTTACGCCATGTAAGATTACCCCCATAGCCAAGCCAGCCCACGATGCTACTTAATCGCGCCCCATAACTGAATCCTTCTTTAACTCCCAATGGAACAGGACTGTAATCTGACCATCCACAACTAGGACATTTATAGAATCCGCGACGATATTCCCTGATTTCTATGGGTTGGTCTACTACTTCAGCCACTTGCTGGACTTTTTCGGGAACTACTTCATCTCGTTCCACTGAACCCCCACAAACAGGACAGTTTTCTAGTTCTAAAGTGACTATCTTATCGGGCTGACCAAAACCATTACGGGTCTTCCCTGGGTGGTCATATTTTGGTCCGCGTTTAAATCCTTTTTTGCGTTTCTTTTTGTCAGAAGGCTTTTTTAGTTGGTCTGATGATGGGGGGACTGAACTGTTTTTTGAGTTACGGTTTTTTAGCTTATCTCTCTCTTCTTTCAATTTTTCAATTTCTTGCTGTTGTGTAGAGATTTGTTGTTGTTGCTGGTCAATCAGTCTTTGTTGAAGAGATAACTGTTGTTGTGCCTTGACTAGCCACTCAATCATGAAGACATTGTTCGCCAACTGTTCATCGGCGATAGCTCTAACTAGCTTTGAATCAATGGTAGCATTTGTGGTCATAACCCCCACTATACATAAAAATCCCCGATTTTACCTTTATGTTGTCAAGACAGATTCTTTATTGCGGTGAGCAATTACGTTTTGTCATCACGAGATTTAGGCTAAATCTTCGTTTAGCTTGTCCAAACTTTCCCTCAATAGCATTACGGAAGCATTCATCGGAGTGGGCTTGTTTCTTTTCTTCTTCACTGACATTTTTCGGAGGTCTTCCTAACTTCGGACCACTGATTCTTATCCCTCTTTCCTTACACCAATTTCTGTTTTCCCTAGTTCGATAAATTTTATCTACATGGACGGATTCGGGATAATAGCCAAACGTTTCTTTATACTTTTCTACTTGTTCTTTTAAATGACAAGATTCATTGAAGTTTTCCCAACTTATTTTATCTAGAAACACATAGTTATCTACACAGCTTACTGAGAGTTTAGCTCCAAACTCTATTGGTTTTCCTGCTTTTCCCCTCACTATTGGACGAATATGCGGTTGAGTTAAACTTACAATTCTTTGAGGAACACTCTGGGTTTTATTCTCCCACATTGACTGTTGTTGTTCATAAACTTTTTTGATAGTCTCTAGACAATTTTTCTGTCTTTTACTCAGATTTTCCAGGGAAGCCCCAGCTTGAATTAAGTCTTCTATATTTCCTAAATTTTTCTTAAGGTATTTTAACTGTTTCCCGATAGCTTTTCTTCTTTCTTGATAAGATACTTTTCGTTTTTTAGCTACTTTTAAGTATTCCTTTCTAGCAATTATTCTAGAAGTTCTCGGCTTTTTTCTCAATTTTACTCTTAATGGTTTATAAAGATTATCTATTATTCTTTCTGTCTCAATTCTGGCTTGATTTAATATGCCTAAATCCGTTGGGTATTTGATGTCTGCTGGCGCACAAGTCGCATCTAAAATTAGTTTACCTTTATTTTTTATTTTTTCTCCTTTTTCTTGGAGACAATCCTTTTTTTTTACTTCTTTATCACTCTTGTCTATTTCTCTTTTTACTATTTTTTTATTGATTTTGTTTATCAATTCTCCATCAATTCTTTTCCTAAAATGAACTAGCATTGAAGATTCCAGTGGTGGCTCTTGTTGATAACAATTTAAACCTATAAAGTATTGTAGATAGGGATTTTCTCTAATCTGTTCTATAGTTTCTCTATCACTTGTTCCTAATTTTTCCTTAATAATTAATGTCCCTAATGCCATTCTAAATAGTTTGGCTGGCGCACCTTTTTCTGCTGAAAAAAGTTTAGCATATTCTTCCTCAAAATCATCCCAAGGTATCAACTCTGCCATGATTACCCAACGATTATTGGGGGACAATTTGCCCTCGAAAGGTAATTCAAATTTTTCTGGGGGCGGTAAAGGTTGCTCCTGTTTTCAATACATTTGTTCTTGACCAACAACTGGGAGGTGTTTCTACCAATTATAGCGGTTTGTAGCCGACAAAGCTGATCTTTTTTGCGATCGCGAATATGGGTGTAACCTTTTAAAGAATAGGGTTTTGCTTTTATTCAGCAAACCCTATATAGAGTCGTAAAAGCTGTTTGGATGCCATCAAAAGGCATTATGTGGGATGATGATCGTCTTCATCAAAAAGAGTTTTTTGGTTTAGATTACATTGTTTGAGATGGTCACGCTCATAGTTTAGCTGATAATAATAAAATGCCTCAGTTTCACGAATACTGGAATCAGTACGGTGGTTTATCTGGATTTCAAAACCATGTTCTTGAAAAAATTACAAAAATTTAAAAAGAACACACTGTTAAACTCCTTCATCAAAATTAACTCGTTTATATAACTCCTCTAAACTAATTTCAAACTCAACGGAATCTAAAGATAATTTACTTTCTTTTGTTTCGTACTCTGTTAATATCCATTGATGCTCAGATGTTTTCACAAAATGTTCAACTAATAGACTATATTGATCGATTAAAATATATTCTTTAAACTCAGGAATAGACCGATAAAAACGAAATTTATCCCCTCGATCCCTTGCTTGAGTTGACTTGGATAAAACTTCCACAATAATAGTAGGATTAGTAATAGTGGTGGTTCCTGGAGTTTGATAAATGGGTTGTTCTTTAACTACCATAATATCGGGATAAGTGTACTCACGATAATCAGGAATCCATAAACGAACATCTCCTGCAAATACTTCTGCATTTTGTTCCCTTAAAGCAAAGTTTAAATAAGTACAAAATTCAAGAACAAGACGATTATGATTAGTAGTTCCTCCAGTCATTAGAACAATATCTCCCTGACGATATTCGTGTTTTTCTGCTGATTTTTCTTCTAATTGTAAATATTCTTCTGGTGTATAAATTTTTTTTTCTGATGCGATAGTCATGATATTTTCCCTCAACTTTTTAAATACGCATAATTCTAGTTTAACAATTTAAGATTAACTAAGGTGGGCAATGCCCACCCAAGTAATTAACTAGCAGAAACTTTCAATGTTTTTAAGTCAGTTAACTCGCCTTCCAAACTTACCCCACGACCATTTGCGGCGAGATGACGGACAATTTTATAAACAGATTCTACCTCATCAGGAGAACCAGCTTTTTCTGCTAAAGTTGCCATATCTAAGACTTCAGAAGTTTCTTTTATCACCGTTTGTACTTTAGTTTGTAAGTCCAAAATAGAGGCGGCCATTTTCTTACCTGCTTCTACTCCAGGTTGATGATAAGCATTAATATTAACCAGGGAAGCATAGAAACTAACCGTCCTTTCATACAAAGCTATTAAAGCCCCAACAATACGAGGATTAACTTGAGGAATAGTAATAGTAATCGAGTCACGATTATTCTCAAATAAAGCTTGTCTGGTTCCTTGTAAAAACCCCGATAAAAAGTCCCCAGAAGTCACTCCAGGTTCGATTTCAAAAAGGGTATCTCTGCCATCTTCTAAGACTTCGATAAAGGTTGCAAAAAAGTTAGGAACACCCTCCCTTAGTTGCTGTACATAAGCGTGTTGATCCGTCGAGCCTTTGTTACCATAAACAGCAATCCCTTGATAAACAGTATTGCCATCGAGATCCTTTTCCTTACCCAAAGATTCCATGACTAACTGTTGTAAATAACGACTAAACAACAGTAAACTATCTTTATAAGGAAGAACTACCATATCCTTTTCTCCCTTACCATTGCCAGAATGATACCAAGCTAAAGCCAATAAAGCAGCAGGGTTGGTTTTGAGATCCTTAACCCGTGTCGCTTCATCCATTTCCTTGGCCCCAACCAACATTTCATCAATATTGATCCCTTGTAGGGCAGCAGGTAATAAACCCACGGCAGATAGTTCAGAAGTTCTGCCCCCAACCCAGTCTTGCATAGGAAACCTTGCCAACCATTTATCATCCACTGCTACTTTGTCCATTTTACTGCCCGGCATGGTAACAGCAACCGCGTTGGGTTCAAAAGCTAACCCCTTGCTTTCATAGGCGTTTTTAACTTCCAACATCCCGTTACGAGTTTCTGGGGTTCCTCCCGACTTACTGGTGATGAGGACTAGGGTATTTTTGAGGTGATCACCAATTTGCTCGATAACCCGATCAATACCAGCCGGATCATTATTATCAATAAAATGAATGACCATGGGAGGATCAACATCCGATAATGCTTCGGCCACAAATTGAGGACCTAAAGCCGATCCCCCAATACCTACGGAAAGAACATGAGTAAACTTGTCTGCTGTGGGGGGTTTAATGGTTCCTGCGTGGACTTTTTGCACAAATTCGCCAATATTAGCCAAAGGTTCGGTTATTTCCTTTCTCACATCATCATTGGGGGCTAATTCTGGGGCCCGTAACCAATAATGTCCCACCATGCGGCCTTCATCCGGGTTGGCGATCGCCCCACTTTCTAGGGTTTCCATATCTGCAAAGGCTTTCTCAAATTTTGGGGTTAGTTGTGTTACCAAGCCATGATCGAAGCGCATTCGGCTAACATCAACATAAACCCCTAATCCTTCATGATAATAAAGCCAATCTTGGTAACGTTGCCACAGTTGTTGTTTATCCATAGGAATTATTGCACGAGTTTTTAACACAGGGGGAATTTTTTGACACTCCCTCAATCGATCATAGATATATTTGCTAGGAAGATAGGCTTAAGATTTCGTTATTTTTTTGGGTAATGATGACAATTTTTGCTTCTTTTTTCTCTTAGTTAGTTGTTTGATTTTTTTCTCAAAATTTATCTTAGTACCTCACAATGACAACTATCCATTATCCATTATCCATTCCTCAGAATGACAATTTCTAAGTTATATTCTCTACCATAATAATCATCAATAAGCAATATTTATAATATTTTCTTAATTATTGTCAGGATAGCTGATTGCGTACCATAGCCTTGAAAAAAAAGATAGATCCTTGTAAAGTTTATTAAAAATACGTTACATTTAAGGTTTAATATTTGCGTCAGTCCATTTTAAATGAATTTATTACATTCAACAAAACCCATTTTAAGACGAAAGCAGAGGGATATCTATTGCCAAGAATATCAATCTTTAGTGAGTCTTTATCTCAAAATTGCTGGTAAAACACTTTATTCTGGTTTATATAGCTGTTTAGATCAGGTTTTCATCATTTGGGGACTTATTGTGGCGGCTATATTTGTGACTGCGCAATTTTTACCCATTAGCTGGACAACTCAGGCCATCGTTTGGTCAATTTTAACCCTTGCCGGAACCTTGTCTATGATGATCCTCACCCATTTTTGGGTAAAGCAACAACAGCTTAATTGGATCTTGTACCTTTGGGTGATGTTGATGGTTAGTGGTGTTATCTTAACAGACTGTAGTATTTTTTTGGGTTGGGGTTGGTTATTGATCCATCTATCCCATCTTTGGTTAGGGTTATGTAGTCTCGGGTACATTATCACGGCCTTGGGGTTAAGTTCCCGTGCTTTATTATTGGTAGGGTTAGGACATTTATTGGGTATTTTTAGTTTACCTTATGTCATGGGTTGGGAATTTTTAGCCACAGCCGGGATCATGGTGGTGAGTTTACTGGTATTAGCAGAGACACAATGGGATCATTCCTAATAAATTTATAAAATTTTAAGGTTTCTTTGGGGCTATAAGTCCCTTGATAAGTTAGAGTCAAAAATAACCAAGCTCTAGCGTAATAAAAAATGTTAAAACATGATGTCGTTATTGTGGGCGGTGGTTTAGCGGGATCTCGCGCTGCCCTAGAAATTAAACGCCTCAACCCTAGTATTGATGTAGCTGTTGTTGCCAAAACCCACCCCATCAGATCGCACTCAGTTGCTGCCCAAGGAGGGATCGCTGCCAGTCTAAAAAATGTTGATCCTGAAGACAGTTGGCAGTCTCATGCCTTTGATACCGTTAAAGGATCGGACTATTTAGCGGATCAAGACGCAGTAGCTTTACTAACCCAACAGGCCCCCGATGTGATCATCGATCTCGAACATTTAGGGGTATTATTCTCCCGTTTAGACAATGGGAAAATTGCTCAACGGGCCTTTGGTGGCCATACCCATAACCGTACCTGTTACGCCGCCGATAAAACGGGCCACGCTATCCTTCATGAGTTAGTCAATAACCTACGACTCAACGGAGTGAAAATTTATGATGAATGGTATGTGATGAAGTTGATCTTTGAAGATGAAGAAGCCAAAGGCATAGTCATCTATCATATCGAAGATGGAACCTTGGAAATCATTCACAGTAAGGTGGTGATGTTTGCAACAGGAGGTTATGGCAGGGTATTTAATACCACCTCCAATGATTATGCTTCCACTGGGGACGGTTTAGCCATGTCTGCGATCGCTGGGGTTCCCCTAGAAGACATGGAGTTTGTCCAGTTTCACCCCACTGGTTTATATCCCGTTGGTGTTTTAATTTCCGAAGCAGTTAGAGGGGAAGGGGCCTACCTTATCAATAGCGAAGGAAGGCGGTTTATGGAAGATTATGCCCCTTCACGCATGGAACTCGCCCCCCGTGATATTACCTCTCGCGCTATTACCCTGGAAATACGTGCTGGAAGGGGTGTACATCCTGATGGTAGCCCAGGGGGTCCCTTTATCTATTTGGATCTGCGACACATGGGGAAAGAAAAGATCATGAGTCGGGTTCCCTTTTGTTGGGAAGAAGCACACCGTTTAGTGGGAGTAGATGCGGTTTATGAACCCATGCCTGTGCGTCCCACTGCCCATTATTGTATGGGTGGTATTCCAGTTAATACTCAAGGTAGAGTCAGGTTAAGCGGAGATCGCCTCACAGAAGGGTTTTTTGCTGCGGGAGAATGTGCTTGTGTTTCCGTACACGGGGCCAACCGTTTGGGCAGTAACTCTTTATTAGAATGTGTGGTTTATGGCAAAATTACAGGGGAAAATATCGCCTATTATGTAAAAGATCGTAAGTTTTCTGATTTGGATGAGGAAGCTTATTTACAGGAAGCAAGACAGCGTATTTCTGGCCTGTTAAATAAAGGCGGAAGTATTCGTATTGGGGCATTACGTCAACAGTTTCAAGACTCTATGGCGGAACATTGTGGGGTATTCCGTACTGAAGAATTAATGCAGGAAGGAATTGAGAAAATTCAACAATTTAAAGCTCGATACGACAACATTTATCTCGATGATAAAGAAAGTTGTTGGAATACAGAGTTAATTGAAGCCATGGAATTACGCAGTATTATGGTAGTAGGGGAAATGATTTTAACCTCTGCTTTAAACCGTAAAGAAAGTCGTGGGGCCCATTCACGGGAAGATTATACAAAACGGGATGATCCCAACTTCTTGAAGCATACTTTGGCTTATTATTCCCCTGCTGGTTTGGACATTCAATATATGGATGTGGTGCTTGATATGTTTGAACCTAAAGAACGAAAATATTAATCCTTGTCAGGTGGGTAGTGCATCGGCCTACGGTGAAATTTTTAGTTAGTAAGGTGGGCAGTGCCCACCTTATTTCTAACCTTGTGTCAACATGAACAATTATTTTTATTACAATAAATGTAGAAGAGGCATACTCTCACATAATTCGATCTAGTTGGAGATAATCAGATGAAATATAAATTAGATCACGAAGCAAAAACGTTTGGAGATTGGGCTTATTTAGCGGTTGCTAAACATTATAAAAAATTCCTATCCCATGAATTAGCTGTGCTAGAAGATAAAGATCCCGAAGAATTACATCAAATGCGTGTGGGTATGCGACGCTTAAGAAGTGCTATTAATGGCTTTACTGCTGCTTTAAATTTGCCTGAAAATGGACAGGGTAAAAAAGTCGGTAAAATTGCTAAATCATTGGGGAATTTACGAGATTTAGATGTTTTAGAAGACACCTTAAAAAATAAATATTATCCTCATTTACCCAACAAAGAACAAAAACGGTTAAAAGAAGTATTATATAGTTTAGAAAAAAACAGAAAAAAAGCCTTTAAAAAAGTAAGAGAAACGTTAAACAGTCAAAACTATTTTGATTTAAAACAAGCTTTTGCTCATTGGTTAAAACATCCCAAATATCATGATATTGCTCAAGTTTCTATTGAGACAATTTTAGCGGATATTCTCTTACCAGAAGTGAGTCAATTAATGTTACATCCTGGATGGTTAATAGGTTTTGACTTTGCATCACAGACGAATAATTTATCTAAAAAAGCAGTAGAATCTTTATTAGATAACGACGAATTGATTTTACACGATTTACGTAAAGTAGGGAAGCGAACCCGTTATAATATGGAATTGTTTACTCAGTTTTATGATCACATATATCAAACCTATGTCACAGATGTTAAAGGTATACAAAGTATTTTGGGGGATATTCAAGATAGCTTTGTTTTAGCTGAGTTTCTTAACGAGATTTGTGATGATAATATTCTCAGTAATCTGCCAACTTTTTGCGAAACTTTACAAGATAGTCGTTATCAAAAGTGGCAAGAATGGGAAAATTTACAGCAAAAATTTCTCAATCATCAAACTCGGAAAAACTTGTATCTTACTATTTTAGAACCTTGCTTTAGTAACTCTCAGAAGGTTGTAGAGGAAATAGTAGCTACAAATATACCGTAACACAAGCAAGATAATTGTTACAGCCTAGAAGGCTATGTTACTAAATAACAACAAAAGTTTACCAATTTGTAACGAAAATAAAATAATTATCAAATAATATTTTCTCGTTTTCTAATAGCTTTAAAATCGGGTTACAATATTTATTAGGGGAATATTTCCCTAATATTTTTGTGATTAATTAATAGAGTGTGGCATGAGGAGATAGAAATCATACTGTTAGGAATGCCATGAAAGTTATCCCCTCGATTTTGATTACTGTTAGTGTTATTTTGGTTGCACCTAACGCTGTTGCTCAAGTTCTTCGTTCTTCTGATTTTAACACATTAGCAAACACATCCAGCGAAGATTTAGGAGGAGTTCAACCCAGAACTATAGAAGATTGGGATTGGGGAGTGGGGGGGCCATTTCCTACACCTCAAACCTCTACTCCTTTAGATTCTAGCACTTTGGACTTAGATTTGTACGAAACTAGAGTTAGAAGACTCAATGAAACTTATGAAGATTTGAATTATCAGGTAGGGGACTATTTTCGTCCTACCCATCGTTTTCCTGTGGTTGATTTTTAACCTTACCATTCCCCTCCAGGGAGGGGCGGGAGTGGGTTGGTTTAGGGGTAGGTTAGACTAATATATTTAGATCATCCCTCCTAACCCACTATTTTCGTTTTTTGGCGTATTAAATTAAGCTAATAAAGCCTACTTGAGTAAAGGTATTAACGTTGTAGGGGTCAACGGCCGTTGACCCCTACAGGACTGTGTAGCTTAACTTTAGGAAACTGATCTAAAAATATCTAAGATAGAAGATTCTGCATATCTTGTTCTCGATATTGCACTCTTTCAATTAATAGTTTAACAATGAATTTGTGGAACGCTGATGCTAGTTTAGGTTCCTCTCTTTCCATGCGTTTAAAAGCATGACTGGAAAAGAAATAGACAGAACTATGTTCATCAGCGATGACAGAAGCAGAGTGATTAGACTGACTATAAAACCCCATTTCCCCGATAATGGTTTCACTTTTATAAGTTCGTAAACATTTAGTTTTATCCGGTGCTATTTCTTTGATAACACTGAGTTGTCCTGATCCTAAAAAATACATCCCTAAATTTAATTGTCCTTGACTAAATAAAAATTCTCCTGGTAAGAGTTTAAACGGTTTAAGATAACTGATAAGTTTAGGAATGTCCACAGAAGGAGGAAAATAGTTACTTAACTGTGTTTCCAATAATTGACAGGTTTTATGAATCGGATAATATTCCTCAAGCAGTTTTTCTTCACACCAAGCTAAACCAATATTTTTTTCTTCAACAAGATGAATAAAATCGTCTTGTAAACCTACTTGTTTGTCCAACTTTTCTTGATCTTTTATAGTCAAGCTAGTAAGTATAAAATTAACAGAATAACTTTTAAGTAGTTGCTTAATTTTAATAAAGTTAATTAAAGCAGAGGAATCTAGACCATTAACCATATGAAAATCCAATAATACAAATTTAATAGAAGGTTGTTCTCCGTCATATAGACGGTTACGGATAGTATTGAATAATTGATTAGCAGTGCCGAAAAATAACCAACCCTGTAGTTCTAAAATATAAAGACTTTCGCCATGCTTTTTAATTATTTTTGTTTCTAAAGATGAACGTTGTACATGGGAAGAAGAGTGAAATAAAGAAGAACTATTTTTGATAATACTGAGACGACTAGATTTAATAACAAAAAGAATCATAGCTACAACAAAGCCAACAATAATACCTTGTAATAATCCCCAAAAACCGATAGAGACTACAATCAATAAAACTAAAAAATAATCACTTTTGGATAAATTCCACCAACCATCATAAAGCCATTCTACCAAAAAATTTAAGCCTAAAAATAAAGTTAATCCTCCGATTAAAACTTCTGGTAATAAGGATAATATCGACATTCCTCCAAACAAAGCTAAGGCACAAAAGCCACTCAAGAACCAACCCACAACACGACTAGAAGCCCCTAGACGATGATTAAGAACCGAACGACTTAATGATACATAACTGGTTAACCCCCCTCCCATTAAGCCCGATAAAATATTAGCAATTCCTGTTATTTTTAATTCATGATTTAGGGCAATATCCTTTTGTAATGCTATCTCAATTCCACTAATATTTAAAAGGAGTCCTATCACCCCTAAAAGAATAATAGAAAACATTTTTGGAAGATAATTAAACACTAAAGATAAATCAGCATTTTTCAAGGTATCAACCGTTAATGCTGGGAAGGAAGTATTTTGTTGTATAGGTTCCATTAATAATCCCATTCCTCTTGCTTCATCCAGAGATATCCCTGTTATTCCTAAGAATAAATAGAAAGAAAATACTGTTAAAAACATAATACCAGGTAAGACTAAACAATGTCTGAAAAAACGCAGGGTTATTAATAACAAAAAGCCAAATATAAACTCAGGCAGCCACTGGGATAAAATCTCCCAGGAAAATAATTGACTAACATTATTTAAACTAATTTCAATTCCTGCATAATTTTTGATAATACCCGACACTAATAACCAACCTGTCCCTGTTAAAAATCCCCCAATAACAGGATAAGGAACATAGCGAACTAAACTTCCTAAACGAAAAAAAACGAGGGTAAAAAAACAATTCCACTGAGTATTCCAGTGACAATAATTATTACAATAAGGGTTAAGAAAGTTGTTTCTATGTTATCAATAGATGATTGAGCCATAATGGTACTAGCAATAACGCTTAAAATGGCTACAGGCGGTTCTTGAATAGAGGGAATAATTCCAGGTAATGACGTTCTAGAAGCAATAAATAATGCTGTAACAATGTTACTAATTAGAATTAAAGCAATACCGATAGAAATGTAAGGAGATAAAGAACCAGCAAAAATTAAATGGCTACAAGAAACAGCCCAAATAATGGAAAGAGTTGCCCCTATTAAACTAGCAGTAAAACTAGAGAAAAAACGGAGAGGATGAAACTCTTTTTCAATAAAAGTCGAAACTTTTGAAAAGTAAGAAGGATCTAACACAATTTTTAAATATGAAATTTATAAACTTTGGTGGATTATCATAACGTAAATTGTCATTTTGAGCAGACAGTACAAGTAGTGCAAGCATCTTGCTTGCTTTTTGTCTAGCTCTAGCAGGACAAAAATTAGTTAAGATATTAATCAGCAGCATTGAGTTGAAGAGAAACCCGATAAACAGGTTGATTTTTATTCAATGTGGCAATTTCTCGTTCTGTAGCAATGGGAAAAGGATTTTCTGTTAACCAAGTTTCTAGATGTTGTTTTTGGAAACAAGTATTAGCGAGAAAGTTATCGGCCATTTCTTGAGCAACGTCTTTAACATCTGATTGTAAAAAAACTGAACCATCAGAAACTAAATGGGTAGCGATCGCCTTAACTAAAGCAGGTTGTACCACCCTTCTTTTTAGGTGATTGCGTTTGAACCAGGGATCGGGAAATTGAATGGTGACGCAATGTAAAACTTGAGGGGGAAAAGACTCTAATATTTGTTCAATATATAGGTTAATATTACAAAAGAGAAAATGGAGGTTAGATAACTGTAAATGATCCCGTTGTTCATTCGCTTCAATCACCAAAGGTTCTCTAATTTCTATGCCCAAAAAATTCATCTCAGGATATAATGGAGCCATCTTTAATAAAAATTTGCCCCTAGCGCAACCAATATCTAAATGAAGGGGGCGATCGGGACAAGAATAAATCTTATCCCACTCAGGTAAAATCAGAGGTTGACGGTATTTTCTGCTTAAAGGGTTAACGTGCTGACGGACACGGACTCTTGCCAAAATGACACTCTCCTATCTATGCTAATTGACAACTCCACTGCCCTTATGGCGAGTGGATTCTTAAGAGACAAAAATCCTTAAAGGGTTAGCCAAAAACCCCCTAGACACTCGCTCAAAACTGAGTCTGTGCTTACTTTTAACCAAAATATTGGCACTCCCATTAATATCGCTAGAAACCAGATGCTTATCTTTTGTCCGATACAAACCACGTTTAATTCTTTTACCAGAAAACTTCTGTTTACCTGGGTTATCGGCATTGTAAACAGGAATCTCATCTTGGTCGTAAAAACTAGCTTTAGACGAGTAAGACTCTTCTTGCTCCAAGTATTCGATACCATAGCGAGAACACAAAGCTTTAAGCTTCTGTCTCAGTTGCCAAAAAGGAATTTGAACAAAGTTGAGGTAGTGCGGTCTTGGGGTCTCCCCAAGTGGAGCAACTGCCGTCTGATTATTGGAACGTCCGATATTAATCTCGTGTTTGATACCAGGGTTATACCCGACTACAAGCTTGCCAATTTGATAGGTCAAACAATGGTTAATTATTATTCGAGCCGTTTTGTTCAAATAATCTCTCACACGATCATTACGCCATTGATAAAGTCTAGCCTGTTGATTAGTAAAGCTTTTAATACCTTGTCTTGGTGCGCTTTCCTTAGCGGATTGAGAATCCGCAGGGTCGCACCGCTGTTTATCCTTGGCAGATTGAAGTTCAGCATTACGCTTGTTATACCACTGATTAATGCTTTTAAGTCTTTTCCCATCAATCAAAAATTGATGCCCCTCAGTGTCAAAACAAGCAGCCAAATTATCAACCCCCAAATCAATAGCCATCGCTTTGTCAGGAGTAACAGATGTCTCTACTTTTTCATCCTCATAAATGTACTCGATCTCAAACCATCTCGCCGAGTATTTTGGATGTATTCTTACCTCCTTAATATCTTTATCTTTCAGTCTTTCAGGGAGTTGGATCTTAACCTCACCGTACTCCTTATTAAATTGTCGAGACATGGGAATTCTAAACACCCCATCTTTGACTTTGATTCTCGGAATAATCAGAGGGAAATATCCGTCTTTCGGCAAGTATTTCGGAAGTTGTGGTTTTTGGTCATAGCGTCCTATGCTAATAGCCTTAAACAAACCCAAGAAAGACCTCATACTTCTATCCACCACCTTCATAGTCTGTTGCGCGATATCGGTGTTCAGAAGTCGATAGTTCTCGTTAGACTTACAAATATGGTAGTTAGATTCGTAGGTCAGCCGTTCTCTTTCTATAAAGAAATACTGCCTACATTCGTACAAGGCCACATTAAAAAGATTTTTGCTCAAACGACACAATACAGTCAGGGCTTTAAATTCCTGCTGGCTAAGTCGTCTAAGTTGATTCTTTTGAGTGGCGTACATATTTAACAGTATTTCACTTTATATCTAGTATATAGCGAAATACTGTAATTGTCAAGCCGTCCTAAAGGCGGTCGGATGAGGCGGAATTTATTTCCGCATCTCAGGTCGACCAAGAGAGGACTGGGTTTCAGTCCCAATTTTTCGATGATAAATATATGCTTAAGTTGAAGAATTTTTGTGATGAATTTTCGCTTTTCTATTATCAGTGATCCCCATGTAGCGGTTCCCCATACCCTCCCCGATCATACTAAACGTTTTCATCTAGTCGAAGTTAGTATTCTTGCCCTAGAAAAAGTATTAAGTCATCTAGAACAGCTTAACTTAGATTTTCTCCTTTTGCCAGGGGATTTAACCCAAGATGGAGAAGTGGATAATCATGATTGGTTAGGGAAACGATTGCGATCGCTGCCATTCCCTGTGTTTGTGGTTCCGGGTAATCATGATGTTCCTAGTGTGAACCCGACAAAAGCTAAGATTGGTTTGCATCAATTTCCGAGTTATTACGGTCATTGTGGTTACAGCAGTCAACAATTGTATTATACCCAAGAAATTTTACCAGGGGTGAGAATTATTGGTTTAAATTCTAATGAATTTAATGAGGAAGGGAAACAGTTAGGTTGTTTAGATGAGCAACAATTAACTTGGTTAGAAAACTTATTACCCCAGGTGAAAGATCAACTACTTTTAGTGATGATTCATCATAATGTAATCGAGCATTTACCGGATCAAAGTCATCATGAATTAGGTAAAAGATATATGTTAGATAATGCTCCTCTATTACTAAAAATGTTGAATTCCGCTAACTGTAAATTAATTTTTACAGGCCATCTCCATGTACAAGATGTTGCTTATCATCAAGGAATGTATGAAATTACAACGGGATCATTAGTTAGTTATCCCCATCCTTATCGTGTTATTGAAGTCAAACGACCCTTTGACGGTTCATTGAGCCTGAATATAACCTCTCATCGGGTCAAAAGTGTCCCAGGATGGGATAATTTAGAGGAAATTTCTCGTCTATGGTTAGGGGAGCGATCGTTTCCTTTCATGGTCAAATTACTAACAGCATCACCATTAGGAATATCTCTAGAAGAAGCAGAAAAATTGGCTCCATATTTACGATATTTTTGGTCAGATGTTGCCGCAGGGGATGCCATTTTTGATTTTCCTAATTTTCCAGGTGAAATTCGTGATTATTTTCAGAGATTTAGTGCGATCAAGGCTGATGGAACAGTGGCTAAAATTGATAATCAAGCCATCCTTAACTTATAAAAGTAAATTTATTTTATATTTTAAATAAACATAAATAAACATAAATAAACAGAAAGGCTTGCTTCTTTCTGTTTTTAAATATATTTACTTATCCGTGTCATAAGAGACTTTAAATAATCTTTATATTTTAACTAATTACATTTACGTATTCTCGTCAAAAGCTATGGATGAATACGATAAAGTCATGGGCTATATAATAAATTTTCAATAAAGAAAAAGCAGAAAAATACTTGATAATACTGATGCCTTTTTTGATAAAACTGTTAACAATAAAGGAACAGAGAGTAAAAATCTATTGCCAAATTTTAAAGGTAAACCAAGTGAGCCTTCCATCCTAACAAGGGTTAACACAATTTACGAGAGAATTAATTATGAGTGAGCAAATGACAAAATCTAATCAAGATATTTTTTATAATTCAACGGCGGAGAATTCTGGGGCTGGAGAACCCCTGGTTAATCTTGAGAATACTTATGCCTCGTCCTCTATAATGGGGACTGATATCACCTCCGATTTTGTCAAGGTAGATGAATCCTTACAGGGTTTACTAACAGATAGCGGCTCTTATACTGAGGCAACCACAGAAGAAACGAACGTGGGAGATACTATTACTGGCATTAATGAAGCCGAACCATTGATTTTTAGTGATACAGAAACAGGAGTTTTAGATAATAGTGATCCTACTTATCAAGGAAGTTATAGCGATGTCTATCGCCTAGATGGTTTGGGGAATAATGAAGCTATTATATTACACCTAGAAGGGTTTGGCTTTAGTCATTCCTTAGAATTAATTAACGGTGGAACAGGAGAGATAATCAGTCAGTATGATGCTATAGAAAGCGAGGGAACTTCTTTTAATGAAGTGATGTTTAGCACCGAAAACGATATAGAATATCTGGTAAGAATTACTTCCGTCGAGAACCAAATCACAGGAGAATATACCTTAGCAACCACTTCGGGAGAACTTACGGAAACCTTAATTTTTAGTGATACAGAAACAGGAGTTTTAGATAATAGTGATCCT
Source organism: Crocosphaera watsonii WH 8501 (assembly GCF_000167195.1). Lineage (GTDB taxonomy): Bacteria > Cyanobacteriota > Cyanobacteriia > Cyanobacteriales > Microcystaceae > Crocosphaera > Crocosphaera watsonii. Next base: position 41,144 of record NZ_AADV02000011.1, read on the forward strand.
ACTTATCAAGGCCGTCCTCAGGATGAATACATTTTGAGGGGTTTTGGGGATCAAGAAACCGTTATTCTTAATTTAGATAGTGCAGTATTTAGCGGTTCCTTGCAATTAGTTAACCGTGAAACAGGAGAAGTGATTCATCAGTCTCAGGTCACAGAAAGCGACGAAAATGCTCCTGTACAACTGGCATTTACCAGCAGCAGTGATCTGGAATATTTGGTGAGGGTAATATCCTTAGAAGAAACAGCCATGGGAAGCTATACTTTAGGAGCAACTTGAGGACAACTCACCCCTGGTGTCAGCGATCAAACCATTCAAGGCAGTATAACGGAGGATGATGAAGTGTACCGCTTCTGGGGTGGAAGGTACTCCGATCGATACGACATCACTAACTTATCTGACTTCCAAACCATCAATATTGAGCTTACTTCCTCTGATTACAATACCATGTTGTTTTTGGTTAATGCTGACACGGGACGTTATATAGTGCCTAATCGAGGTTCTTATAATAGTGAAGACGGCACTTACTCCTCAAATATTACCTACAAGGCCAGAGCAGATGTTAATTACGCTATTGTGGTTAGTTCTTTTTCACGCCTACAAGTAGGAGACTATACCTTAGATGTCAAGACCAATTTCTCTGTTAATGCTGGATTTGATCAAAATGATGACGATTTTCACCCTATCATCAGAAACCGTCTCATGGATAATTATCTCTTATCCGATGTACAGGTGGGAGAAGATGTTGAGATCAACTTAAATAGTGGTTCGTCTAATAATCTTGTTCAGTTGATTAATAAAGATACGGGGGATGTTTTACAAAGTAGTAACCAACCTAATCTTAAGTTTACGGTAGAAGATAATATTAATTAGGATTTGCTGAATAAAAGCAAAACCCTATTCTTTAAAAGGTTACACCCATATTCGCGATCGCAAAAAAGATCAGCTTTGTCGGCTACAAACCGCTATAATTGGTAGAAACACCTCCCAGTTGTTGGTCAAGAACAAATGTATCGAAAAGAGGAGCAACCTTTACCGCCCCCAGAAAAATTTGAATTACCTTTCGAGGGCAAATTGTCCCCCAATAATCGTTGGGTAATCATGGCAGAGTTGATACCTTGGGATGATTTTGAGGAAGAATATGCTAAACTTTTTTCAGCAGAAAAAGGTGCGCCAGCCAAACTATTTAGAATGGCATTAGGGACATTAATTATTAAGGAAAAATTAGGAACAAGTGATAGAGAAACTATAGAACAGATTAGAGAAAATCCCTGTCTACAATACTTTATAGGTTTAAATTGTTATCAACAAGAGCCACCACTGGAATCTTCAATGCTAGTTCATTTTAGGAAAAGAATTGATGGAGAATTGATAAACAAAATCAATAAAAAAATAGTAAAAAGAGAAATAGACAAGAGTGATAAAGAAGTAAAAAAAAAGGATTGTCTCCAATAAAAAGGAGAAAAAATAAAAAATAAAGGTAAACTAATTTTAGATGCGACTTGTGCGCCAGCAGACATCAAATACCCAACGGATTTAGGCATATTAAATCAAGCCAGCATCATCTCATAAAACCCAGCAGCAACGGTAA
>NZ_AADV02000010.1 GCF_000167195.1 Crocosphaera watsonii WH 8501
TTTCTCATTGACGTCTTATGGTTTATAAAGATTATCTATTATTATTTCTGTCTCAATTCTGGCTTGATTTAATATGCCTAAATCCGTTGGGTATTTGATGTCTGCTGGCGCACAAGTCGCATCTAAAATTAGTTTACCTTTATTTTTTATTTTTTCTCCTTTTTCTTGGAGACAATCCTTTTTTTTTACTTCTTTATCACTCTTGTCTATTTCTCTTTTTACTATTTTTTTATTGATTTTGTTTATCAATTCTCCATCAATTCTTTTCCTAAAATGAACTAGCATTGAAGATTCCAGTGGTGGCTCTTGTTGATAACAATTTAAACCTATAAAGTATTGTAGATAAGGATTTTCTCTAATCTGTTCTATAGTTTCTCTATCACTTGTTCCTAATTTTTCCTTAATAATTAATGTCCCTAATGCCATTCTAAATAGTTTGGCTGGCGCACCTTTTTCTGCTGAAAAAAGTTTAGCATATTCTTCCTCAAAATCATCCCAAGGTATCAACTCTGCCATGATTACCCAACGATTATTGGGGGACAATTTGCCCTCGAAAGGTAATTCAAATTTTTCTGGGGGCGGTAAAGGTTGCTCCTCTTTTCGATACATTTGTTCTTGACCAACAACTGGGAGGTGTTTCTACCAATTATAGCGGTTTGTAGCCGACAAAGCTGATCTTTTTTGCGATCGCGAATATGGGTGTAACCTTTTAAAGAATAGGGTTTTGCTTTTATTCAGCAAACCCTACATAAAGTTATACACGAAGTTATACATTGCGTTTACATGAAGTTATACATCCAATGGATAAACTGTAGTTAAGTACATATACACAACATTGAGGAGAATCTTCAAAATGAAAAAAGTTACTTTAGGTCTTATGACAGGCATCGGCTTAATGGCTGCTGCCGCCTCCCCTGCACAAGCTGCATTTTTCGATTTATCCATCCAAAATGGTTTATCTTCTGGTGGTGGAACTATGACAGGGACTTTTACTTATGATAGTATTAGCAAAACCTACAGCAACTTTAATATAACAGTTGACCCTGACGCTCTGAGCAAGGCTCCGAATCCTTTTACATATAGTCCTAGTAGTTCTAATTCTGTTACCGCACCCTTTTCTCCTCCTGAGCAGAATTTTCGCGCTTCAGCTAGTAGTGCCACTTCCGGTGTCCTAGAGTCCGATGAGTTCCGTAACCTACTACTAAGATTTGATGCTGCCCTTGATAGCCTTGCTATAGGAGACGAAACTAACTTAGTTGTCAATCTAACTCCAGGATCTGCTGCTTTTGGCTCCAATGACACTTTTATTGAAAATGGTGTTGAGCAAACTGCTTCTGTAACGGGCGGTCTTGTCCGAGTAGAAAACATTCGACCAGTTCCTGAACCTCTAACCATTTTAGGTGCAGGTACAGCCATTGGCTTTGGTACAGCGTTTAAGAAAAAGTTAGGTAAAAACAAAAAGAACAAATAAGTCTAAGTGGCATATATAATGCTCACGAAGGAACTTTAGTGGACTTAAAGGGAAGATATTGGGACTAAACTCAATATCTTCCCTTTTTAGCTTAAGATATATGGGTAACAATTGTGATTCTAGAAGCAAAACTATGCACACCATTCAAACCAAAGTTGAGGTCGGTCAAGACCATATTTTAAATATTGCTTTACCCCATGACATTGCAGAAGGCACTTATCAGGTGGTAATTGTGATGAATTCCCAACCGGAAAACGAACCTGACGACAATGATACTCCTGATGAGGTAATCGTAGAAGGAATTAGAGAAGGACTTAAACAAGCTTTTAGCGATCAAACCATTCCTATAAGTCAAATGTGGGAAGGAATTGATGTCGAATAAATCCCAACCGATTTCAATCTACTTAACATCTCGTTTCAAAAAAGACCTAAGTAAACTAGCAAAACGCTTTCGCTCAATTCGTCAAGACTTAGCACCTCTCATTGACCAATTACAAGGAGGAGAAACCCCAGGTGATCTAATTTCGGGAGTTAAATACCAAATTTTTAAAGTACGTCTGAAAAACAGTGATATTCAAAAAGGTAAAAGTGCAGGTTATCGAATTTTATACTACGTTAAAAAAGAAACTAAAATTGTGCTATGGCAATCAGTTATCAGTTGTGAGAATTAAGTGAATTCTGATCCCCCCTAACCCCCCTTATTAAGGGGGGAACTGAAGGGGGGATCTCGAAGTTCTCATGAATCATTCCTGATTGCTATAGTTACAATTTACGCTAAATCCGATCAAGCAGATATTGATAATAAAGTAATCGAGTCTATTATCGAACAATTTGAACAAGAAAATTAAATTATTTTACTGTTCAATAATACCCCCACCAAGAACAATCTCCCCATCATAGAAAACAGCAGCTTGTCCTGGGGTAATACCAAATTGAGGCTCATTAAATTGTAATTTTACCCGATGATCTTCCAGAGGAATAATAGTCACCCGAACGGCTTTAGAACGATAACGCACCTGTACCTCTGCCGTAATAGGTGAAGCAGGTTCTGGGATAGAAACCCAGTTTAACCGTCCTACGGTACAATCAGAACGCCCTCCATCGGCACGGTTGCCCACAATAACCCGATTCATCACTGCATCTAATTTAACCACATATAAGGGTTCTGGGGCAGCAATACCTAACCCTCTACGTTGTCCAATGGTATAGTGATGAACCCCTTGGTGAGTCCCTAAAACTTTGCCCTCAAGATCCACAATTTCCCCTTCTTTGGGTTTAATATATTGATCGAGAAAGGTGGACATGGAGCCATGAGCTTCAATGAGACATAAATCTTGACTTTCTGGTTTACTGGCAGTTTTTAGGTCAAATTCTGCGGCAATACGTCGGGTTTCTTCTTTGGTTTGTTCTCCCAAAGGAAAAATAGTTCCTTTTAAGATATCTTGAGAGAGATCATACAAAAAGTAAGATTGGTCCTTGTTGCGATCAACTGCTCGTAATAGTTGATAGCGTTGGGTTATCTTATCATAGTCAATCCGCGCATAATGGCCAGTGGCGATGCGATCGCAATTTAATTCTGCTTGAGCATAAGCTAACATGGGGCCAAATTTCACCGCACGGTTACACTGAGAACAAGGTAAGGGAGTGACACCAGACTCGTAACCGGAGACCAAATAATCAATAATATTCTCTGTAAATAAATCTCTGGTATCGACAATATGATGAGCAATACCCAACTGTTCACAAATAAAGGCAGCATCTACCATTCCCTCGGAACAGCATTGCCCTTTACCTTTCATTAACCAGAGGGTCAACCCGATCACATCATAACCCTGATGCTGTAAACTAGCAGCAGCAACAGAACTATCCACACCACCCGATAAACCTACAACGACCTTGTTCATCAAAAAATTGGGTTTGAAACCCCGTCCTTCTTGCTCCGTCCCTATGTCTGAGGGAAGCTCAGACGAGGCGGTGCGCTTTTAGGACGGCTTGACCGTTTTAGTCTAGCATACTGATAGGTAGCAACATTATACCTGAAACTCCGTCGAGCGAGAGATAGCCAGTCCGTTTTAACGGCTGGCAGTGGAGCGAGATGATGGTTTTAACCATCAGTATTTAATTTAAGCTTATCAATACACTCCTCTAAAACTTGCGTCATAGTTTTGTCTTTTTGTTGGGCATAAAGTTTTAGTTTAGCTAACCTTTTGTCACTCAATCTAATTGTAAAGTTTTTCTTTACATATTGGCATTGCCATTGCAGAATGCTATAATCATAACATGAAGTATCAAACCCAGAAAATATTGTTAACAGGGAATATAGATGATGAGACTCACGCTTATCTTTTATGGTGTTGTGAGCAGTCTAATAAACTATATAACTCTGTTTTATTTACAATTCGTCAAGATTACTTTGAAAAATGTAATTACAAAACTTGGTTTGACAAAAATGATAATTACAGAAGAAGTCCTCGTTTAAGACGAGTTAAAATCAGTTACGCTCAACTCTGTAAGGATTTCAAGGATGACGTTCATTATCAAGCAATAGGAGGACAACAAGGACAACAGACTATTAAATCAGTAGTGGAAGCCATTAAAGGATATAACAAGCTTCTGCCAATGTGGTTTAGTGGGGAATTAAAAGATACACCTAGAATCCCAAGTTACCGTAAAAGAGGTCTTTATCAAGTTGCTTTTACCTCTCAAAATATTCGTTATGAACCATTAGAGGGAATTTGTTATTTACCTATTCCTAATTCTCAAAGAAAAGAATTAGAAACTCCATCAATTATTATTCCCAGTGGTGTTAATTTCCAATCTGAAGATATAGCAGAGGTTAGGGTTATTCCGAGCAATGGTAAGTTGTGGGCGGAATATGTCTATAAAACCCAGTTGCTTAAAGCTTCTAACCTTGATTATTCTCAGGGGCTAGGAATTGACCACGGTGTTGATAATTGGCTCAGTTGCATATCAACAAAAGGTAAATCCTTTATTGTTAATGGCAGAAAAATTAAGTCAATTAATCAACGGTATAATCGTTTAGTTGCTAAACAGAAACAAGGGAAAAGCCAAGAGTATTGGGATGAAAAATTAGACCAAGCTACCCATAAATGTAATTGTCAAATGAGAGATGCTGTTAATAAAGCAGCAAGATTTATTATCAATTACTGCTTAAAATATCAAATTGGAAACATCGTTTTCGGATGAAATGATGGGCAGAAAGACTCAATTAATATTGGGAAGACTAATAATCAAAACTTTGTCCAAATTCCAACAGCAAGACTTAAAAACCGTATTCAAGAATTAGCAGAGTCAGTAGGTATCGTATTTACTGAAACTGAAGAAGCGTACAGTTCACGAGCAAGCTTTTTAGATGATGATTTAGTCCCGAAGCATGGTGAAAAACCCAAAGGGTACAAGTTTTCAGGAAAGCGAATCAAGCGTGGATTATATCAAACCGCTAGAGGATGGTTAGTCAATGCCGACACTCAAGCCGCAGCGAACTGTTTAAGAAAGGTAGCCACACAGCTAGGAATAAACCTAGCCAGGGTGGGCAAGGAAGTTTTGACTCTTCCCAAACGATATGATCTTAATAGTCTAACTCGATCATATCGTAAGCAAGCGGAAATGTGGCTTCAGCCCATTGAAGCTTAACCGCTTAGAATCCAGGCGTTTTTAAACCCTGGAGAAGTCAAATGACCATAACGCTTGATTTATCTCGCCCATTTTCGCGCGTTGCAATTACGGCAAACATGATAACGATTAGATAAAGCAGTGAGGATGTCAATGTTAAACGTTTCTTAAAAATTGAAAAATTAACTCTATACTTTCTCTAGGCTAACATTTTCAGTATTACAATATTGATTAAACCGAAGAATAACAAAGAAAATTTTTGTTGTTTGTCGGTGTGAGGATGTGTTTATTTCAGGTTTAAATTATGTTTATCAGCAGCGATCGCCTAATTATCAGGACTATTGAGCAGATGGGTAGGTTCCCTTCATACTTAAAACAGTCTTCAACTTGGTTCTGTTTTTGCCTATTAACCGTCGGTTCAACTTCAGTCAGTTTGGCACAAGTCACCTCTAACCGTGAGTTACCCCCACCTCCTGCCCCTAAAATGGTCACTTCTGAGTCTCCTGTTAATCAAATAACTCCTGCTGAAGAGAGTTCAACTCCGATTAAAGAGTACACCTTTTCTGCACCCCAAACCATACCAACTAAACCCCTGACTGAAGATCCAGCACCTTCTGAGATCAAGACTATTAACCCCCAACCTACTCAAAACCCTAATTTTTATCGGGTCGAAGTGACGGGTAAAAACCATTCTTTATTATCTCAAGTTAAAACCATCGAACCTATGGCTTTTATTCGTCAAAGTGAAGGGGTTATTCATGCTGGAGTGTTCCAACATTCTCAACAAGCAGAAGCACGAGTACAAGAACTAAAAAATCAAGGACTTCCTGCAACAGTGGTTCCTGTTTATCAACAGACAAGAACCTCTTTATCTGTAGAAGTTAAACCCTAGTAATTGAACACTTGTCAAAATAATTGTTTTGACCTCACTGACACTACTATGGGCATTTTCCCCTGGCCTTAATTAACTTAACCTACCCACCCCTAACCCCTCCCAGGAGGGTAATAGGAGGGTAAGTTTTGAGCTACGGGGTAGTGTTTATTCTTCTTCTCTCCAGAAAACAATTGAATTATCAAGGGGAATAATTTTTGTTCCAGGGTAATAGAAAGCAAGAATTTTCTCAGGACTCCAACCTAAATTAGCTAAATTATAAGACCCGAATTGACTTAAGCCAACCCCATGGCCAAAACCACCGCCAACAAAGGCATATCCTGTTAATACTTTTTGGCTATTGTAGATAGGATCGAGATAAAAAAGAGTGCTTATTGGTGGATCAAAGGCACTACGTACTTCATTCTTTTGTAATGTAATTGTACCTTGATCCGTTTGCACAATCATAGTTAAAATACGTCCAGAGTCAGAGCGTTCTGTAACTTTCATGGAGCGTATAGTCTTGATGTCTGCTAGGGGATGTTTTCGTCTTTCTAGATATTTCTTTAAATCTCGGGTCAAAGTCACTAAAGTTGCTTGCTTGTTCCAACGGAAAACCCTGCGTCCACTCTCATTAAATCCTTGTCTTAAACGAATAAAATTCCGAAATGTTTCTTCATCAGCTAAGGATGTTTGGGAGAGATCCCAAACATTTTTAGGGGAATCAATGACCGCTGTTAGATAAGGTCTTTCTTCCCCATTCCAAGCATCACTAAAACTCGCTGTTACCCCCCCAGTAGTAGAAGAATAAAGAGCATCTACTAACTCATTATTATGAGTTAAAACTAATCCTTTGGTAGCTGCGATCGCCCGATCAGCTTTCGGACTGGTTCCACTCAACCCATAATAAACTTGACAATGGGTACTTGCACATAATTCATAATTATCAGCTTTAAAACGGCGTAAATTACGTAAAGCATAGGTTCTTGCTATAATTGTTTGCGCTTTGGCTGCATTTTTCGGTGCGTTGGGTCCTATTTCGTGGGGAACTACTCCTCTCAAATAGGTTTCTAAGGGAACATCATTAACTAAAGTATAAGTTCCGTAAGAGTTGGGTTGTAGCTTTAAACTGCCCCCATAACGCCGTGTTTTTTGTTGGGAATGACTAACCTGTATGGGGTTTTTCCCTGGAATAATCTCTAAATAATCACTTTGGTATTGTTTCCCTGCAATGGTAAAATTAGCTTGAGATTTAGAGTTTAAAATAGCCGATTCTAAATAAGCATCATTATACCCTTTTTCTTGGAGATTTTTTAATAATAAACGGCGTAATAAAGGAGTTTCATAAACATCTCTTTTAGCCCATACTTGCCATCTTCCAGGTTGGGTTACTTCTGCTTTTATTCCTTTATCTTTCCATTGATTTGCGCTATCTTCGGCAGTTTCAAAGGTAGCATGATCGCTCAAAACAATGTACTCTTTTAATAGAGATTGGGGTAAAGATTCTTGAACAATATTCAGGGTGAGTTTAGTAGTTGTTAAGGTTTGGATTTCTCCCTGACTATCTTGAAACTTTAGGGTTAAACTGTCTCCACTGGTGGCACTGATGGAGAGTTTTTCGGCTTTTGTTTCCCCGAATCTTTGTATGATACCCACGTCGATATTCACATCTTTGGCCGTACTAGGTAAACCTAAGATTCCTCCCCAGAGAAGCGGAAGGGAAAACAGGGTTAGGAACAAGTGTTTACCCTGAATGGGTTGAGTCGTCTTAGTCATCAGCATATCTCAATATCTTGTTTTTTCGCATTATAGACCTTTTGACCTATAGGGAAGGGGAGTTATGTTAAGATTTTTCTCTTCTTTGCCTTTGTCCTCTGTTCGAGTGTAATAGTTCCCTATTTTAAAAAAATGGTAGGAGAAGAGAATAGCTATCGAATTCGTGTCCAAGATTATCTAATTATCTATGAAGTTTTTGATCAGAGATTAGTTGTTATGGTAATCCGCATTGGTCACAGAAGAGAAGTTTATCGAAAGTAGAAGAAAAAAAGTGTCTTTGATATAATAAAAAGTTGGAAGTTTAAAATACGCTGATAATCATGACCTCAACCCCACGCCGTTACCATATCACTACCTTTGGCTGTCAAATGAATAAAGCTGACTCGGAACGCATGGCCGGTATTCTAGAAGATATGGGGTTTAAATGGTCTCAAGACCCCAACGGGGCTGATTTAATCCTTTATAATACCTGTACCATCCGAGATAATGCCGAACAAAAGGTTTATTCTTATTTGGGAAGACAGGCTAAACGTAAACACAAAAACCCTGATTTAACTTTAGTGGTAGCTGGATGTGTAGCGCAACAGGAAGGGGAAAAAATCTTAAGACGGGTTCCAGAATTAGATTTAGTAATGGGACCCCAACACGCTAACCGCTTAGAAGATTTATTAACACAGGTATTTGATGGCAATCAGGTCATTGCCACCGAACCCATTCATATCGTAGAAGATATCACCAAACCCCGTCGAGATAGTACCGTCACTGCTTGGGTCAATATTATTTATGGTTGCAATGAAAAATGTAGTTATTGTGTGGTTCCTAGTGTTAGAGGTGTGGAACAATCTCGTACTCCTGAAGCTATTTATGCGGAGATGGAACTATTAGCAAAACAAGGGTACAAAGAAGTTACTTTACTGGGACAAAATATTGATGCTTATGGACGAGATTTACCAGGGGTTACTGCAAGCGGAAGACATAAACATACGTTAACAGATTTGTTATACCAAGTACACGATATTCCTGGCATCGAAAGACTAAGATTTGCTACCAGTCATCCCCGTTATTTTACCGAAAGATTAATCAAAGCTTGTGACGAATTGCCTAAAGTTTGTGAACATTTCCATATTCCTTTTCAATCAGGAGATAATGATGTTTTAAAGGCGATGAAAAGGGGTTACACTCATCAAAAATATCGTAAAATTATCGATAAAATTCGTGAATATATGCCCGATGCTTCTATCAGTGCAGATGCCATTGTGGGTTTTCCAGAAGAAACCGAAGAACAGTTTGAAAACACTTTAAAGTTAGTGGATGATATCGGCTTTGATCAACTCAATACTGCTGCTTATTCTCCTCGCCCTGGAACCCCGGCAGCCCTTTGGGAGCAGCAATTAAGCGAAGAAGTGAAAAGCGATCGCCTACAAAGATTAAACCATTTAGTAGCACAAAAAGCTGCACAACGTTCTCAACGTTATTTAGGAAGAATAGAAGAGGTATTAGTAGAAGATCAAAACCCTAAAGATAATAGTCAAGTTATGGGAAGAACTCAAGGCAATCGTTTAACCTTTTGTAAGGGAAATATCGATGAATTAAAAGGACAATTAATCAAGGTGGAAATTACGGAAGTTCGTGCTTTTAGTTTGACAGGAGAAGCGATTGTTAGTATTTGTAATGCTTAAACTAAGGTAAATATAGAAAAAATTAGAATATCTTGCTTTATAATCAAGGAGTGTATTCAAAATATATGAAATGCTAGAACCTAAAATTCTCAAAGATATAGAGTCAGCATTTAGACAGTTTGGCTACGAAGCAGAAGATGTTTTCAATGCAATTGCTTATATATATAGTAACATTTTTAGCATTAAAGCCTCTGAAAAACTTAGTGGGGTTCTTGAAAAGGGAAAATTGATTTCAGATATTGTATTTCAAGATGATTGCTTAAAAAAAACAATTAATTCTTATGTCAAAAAAGACAAAGATGGAGAAAACTTAACTATTTTTTATCAATATTTCCTCGCCAAAAGATTTCGAGATATTAGTGGAAAATTTTTCACTCCACATCCAATAGCGATGCAAATGGTTAAAATGCTTCCAGTTAAAGCAAATGCTGTAATTATAGATCCTACTTGTGGTGGTGGAACGTTTTTGAAGACAGTTAGAGAACAATGGAAAAATATACCTTGTCATTTAATTGGAAATGATGTTGACCAAATGTTAATTTGCTTAACTGAATTAGTATTAAAAATAAATAAAAATCATCAAGAAAATACTTCTTTATTGACATCGAATATTTATCAACCAAATTCACAAATACAATCATTTTTTGGACAAATAGACTATATTTTAGCTAATCCACCTTTTTCACTACCTGTAGATATTTTTACCTCTAATAGTAGATTATTTGAGTCAGGATATAGAAATAGTGATGCGTTGTTGATTGATTTATCTTTTAAATTATTAAAGCCTGGTGGTCGTTTAGTTTGCCTACTACCCCATTCAATTATCTCTAATAAAGAGTATCAAAATTTAAGAGAAATTGTTGAAAAAGATTGGTACTTAACCGCAGTTATTATCTTACCAGAAGGTATTTTTAAATCAACAGCAAGCACAACAACTCGTGCTGACATTATTGTTTTAGATAAGAAGAAAAATGAGCAAGTAGATAGAAATAGAAAAACCATTTTCGCTAATATTTCTTCTTTGGATATCCCATTAAATCATAGACAGAAACAAGTTACAACTAACGACCTAGAAAATTTATTGAAAAATAGTAAAGTATCAGAAATTCTAGGAATTTAAAATCATTAAGAATATTAACCATGAAAAAAAACGGTTACACATTTTTTACAATAGCCAATACTTGTCAAATAGAATCAGGGGTCTGGAATCCTTATCATTATAAGGAAAATAAATCTAATGATACTTTATCCGACTTTGCTAATATTAAAAAAATAAAAAATAATAAACAAGACATTAGTATTTCCGAATTTGCTCCTATTGAATATAAAAATATTCCCAAAGGTGAATTACTAACATTCTCGTTAGAAGATAATTCTTTAGAAGAAGGGCGTTATAGTCTGGTTGGTGAACAGGTTTTATTATTTGGTACTATGCGTGCTTATCTCGGTAATGTTTTAGTAACACCAAAAGCAAATTGGATAGGCAAAAGAAGCCCTTTATTTTACCCTATTAATTCTGAGTTTGTTCAGATCATTCCTAAAGATAAATTACTCTATTTTTGGTGGGGATATTTAAAGTCATCGTTATTTCTTAATCAAATTCCTACAGGAAGTGGTGGTACTCGTCCAAGAGTTAGTGTTGATAATTTAGAAAAAATACCTATAAGCGTTCCCATATTAAGGGAACGTGAGAAAATTAATAATAGTTTAATAGAAATCGCCGAACAATCTTGGATTAACTTTATGACTTGTAGAAAAATTATCAAACAAACTAATTCGTTGGATGAGCATTATGCCTGAGATTTCACACCAAAAATTTCAAGAATTACGAAATACTTTTGCTCCACTGATTGGGATTAAAATAGACTGGTTAACTATTCCTGATCGAGCTTTACAAGGTTTTGAACCTAGTCAAATTGCTGTGATCATTAATACGCTTTTAGATGGAATTTTACCTCAGATTCAACTCATTTCAACCAATGAGCAAAACCAAGAAAAACTAAAAAATATTGGATTACAAAAATCACCTAGTAACATAGGGGAAAGGGAAAGTTATCCTGACTATATTCATGTTTCTGGGACAAGAGTAGAGTTAAAAGGTTTATTTGTAGATAATATTACTCTCAAATTGAAAAGACCACCAACTCGAAGAGAACCTTCAGCAAGGTTAAAAGAAAATATAACAATAGATACGATAGATAGTGAAAGAGATGTTTTATTAATTGCAGCTATCCAACTTAGAGAAGATAATGGATTTTGCTCACCTTTCATTGTTGATATTGAAGTTATTTCAATGGTAGAGTGTATTAGGGCAAGAGATAAACGATTGTTAGATACTGGTGGTAAGTGGATTAATGGTATTCCTAAAGTAGTGAGTCAAAAAGGTAGAAAAAAACTACAATTAGGTCAAACACTAATGGACAATGACTACGAAAAAGATACTAATTTTGGTAAACTCAAGAGAATACCATATCAGCCACTACAAGATTTTTTGAATAAGTGGACTATCAGATAAAGTTTTTTTGGACTCTTTCAAAAATAAGCCTGAGAGATTTCCTAACTTAACTAACCCTGATAATATCTTAAGCTAATCACTCAGCTAGTGATCCAATGCTTGAAATAGCTTATATAACTGGGTTAGAGCAATTTTTAAGTTTAATTGCTTAACTTCTGGCTTAACTCCCTAAACTTAGGTTGTATCTTCAAGAGATAAGTTTAATCATATAAGTGGTTAGGGAACAACAGTGGAGCAGTTAGTTCACCTGCTAAAAGTGAAGTCCGTTAAAAGTTTGTCGCCTAAACCATGACAAACTTGGGGATTAAGTCACATTACCCCAAAGTAAAATGACCATTCCATCGGATTAATCTTGCAGAAACTACTAACTGTTTTTTCCTTATCTAAAGTGGTTTGCAACAATTTTGATACTAGGGGATGTGAGCAGGATGCTCACTGTCCTAACAATAACTAGAATATTCATCATATAAAGTCCCTCGTTGCTGATAGGGACGGTTAAGGGAAGCGATCGCTTCTTGTAAGGTTTCTACTTCCATACAGGTTCCCCCCATAGCCCCTGCCATCGTAGTAATATGTTCTTCCATGAGGGTCCCACCAATATCGTTACAACCCCATCGCAAGGCTTCTTTTGCACCGTCTAAGCCCAATTTTACCCAACTTGGTTGATGGTTAGGAATCCATTTTCCGAGGAAAATTCTAGACACTGCGGTTAATAATAAGGTATCTTTTACACTAGGTTGCTCTCGTTTTACACGCTTTCTTAGGGGTAAAGGCGCATCTTTTCCAACGAAAGGTAAGATAATAAATTCTGTTATTCTGGCTGGATAATTGTTTTCAATAGCTATTTTTTGTAGGTTTCTTAATTGACTTAAATGCTGTATTTGTTGTTGGGGGGTTTCGATATGTCCAGATAATAGGGTACTGGTGGTGTATAAACCCAAAGAATGGGCTAAACTAATAATCTCTAACCAGGTTTTGCTATTGATTTTTTCGGGACAAATAATACGTCTTACTTTATCGTCTAAGACTTCGGCTGCTGTCCCTGGCATCGACCCTAAACCAGCATTTTTTAAGGTCATAATCACCTCAGTATAACTAATTTTATCTTCCCTGGCAATAAATTGAATTTCTTGGGGGGAAAAAGCGTGTAAATGGAGGTTAGGAAATGTTTGTTTGAGACTGATAATTAATTGTTGATAATATTGTAGAGAACTTCCTCTTATTTTAGCTTCGGGGTTTAAACCTCCCTGCATACAAATTTCTGTTGCCCCTCTTTTGACTGCATCTGTTGCCTTTTTGATAATTTGTTCTGTATTTAGCCAAAATGCTCCGTCATCCCCTGCATTTCGCCGAAAAGCACAAAAGTTACAATGTTGCTCACAAATGTTGGTAAAGTTTATATTACGGTTGATAATATATGTTACTGTCTTTCCTACTTGCTTTTGACGAAGTTTATCTGCTGTTTGACGAATGGCATTAATTATGGTTTCATCGCTTTGAGATAGAAGCATAAACCCATCGCTTTGAGATAGTTCCCTATCATTTTCTACATCTTCTAAAATATGTTGTATTGTTTTTATTTGATTAATCATAGGAGGATACAAAATTTTAAATAAATAAGTATTCTTAACCCATTATATCAAATATTGGATTATTGTAAAAAGGTTAATTAATTGATGAAAATTTCGACTAAAACTATTAATATCATTCTTTTCGCTGCGATCGCTTGTGCTGTTATTCTCAGGATAATTAATTTAGGAAGTCGAGAATTTTGGTACGATGAGGTCTTATCTCTACTATTATCCACTGGACAAAAAGGACAATATCAAAACCCTCAAGATATCCCTGTTATCTTAGCAGATTATACCCGTTTATTAAACATTCCTGTTGAAAATAGCTTTTCTGAAAGGATTGGTGGCTGAGCCTCATCCTTTTCTTTTCTTTTTAGAACAACATTTTTGGTTAAGAATATGGGGTAATTCTGAAGCAGCAATGCGCAGTATTATTGTATTATTTAGTCTAGGCTCTATGGGGTGTGCTTATGGTTTAGGAAGAAGATTATTAGGTTTTCAAGGGGGTTTATTATTTGCTGCTTTATTAGGATTAAATCCTTATTATCTATTCCATTCTTTAAATATCAGGATGTATTGTTCATTGGTATTTTGGGTTTTACTTAGTAGTTTATCTTTACTAGAATTAATTACCCTAAATACTTCAGAAACTAAAAATAGTTATTCTAATAAATCTAAGATTTTTTTGACAATATCATTGATTTTATCCGCAGCGTCAGGGTTGATGACATTTTACTATTTTGGTGTGTTCTTTTTGATCTTTGCTACCTTAGTTTTGTGGTTAGACCGACAAAAATGGTGGCAGTATGCCTTGTATTTAATCAGTAGTATTATTATTACCATTCCTTGGGTTTGGTGGGGAACGAGGCAACAATTAAGGAATGCTGACTTAGGAAGGTTTTCCAGTCAAGATAGTTTTATAGCTGCTATGACTAGACATTTACAAGAATTTCTTGATGTGCTAGGCATTCATTTATTAGTTGGTGATTGGTCGAGTATTTTACCTGATTATCTAGTGACAATTGCTGGATTATTTGTTTTTATTGGTTTGGTTTATTGTATATGGCAACTATATAAAAATAATCAAAATAAATTATTAATTATTAGCTTATTATTAGGTTTATTTCCTTTATTATTAATGTTGCTTTTAGATATTGTAACGAGAAAATTTACCTTGGCTTTCGGGTTTGGTCGTTCCGTTATTTTTGTGTTACCTGGATGCTTGTTATTGTTAGCAACTTTCCTAGAAAAAGGAGTTATTAAATTTAAAAATATTACTATTTTAAGCTTAATATTATTGTGTTTAGTAATTAATATGGCCGATTTTAGTTTACGTTCTCGTCAAATGTTCCATCAAATAGCTGATATTATTAATGAACAGCCCAATCAACCTACTTTAATTATTATGAATTCTCAAGCTTGGGGTCATGTGTTAAGATTAGCTTATTATCTACCTACCACTTTCCCTATTAGTTTACTAGCGCAAAACTCTGATAATTTATCCCCTATTTTAGCAGAAAACTTAAGTAAAGATTCTGAGCAGTATCAACGAATTCTCTGGTTAGATAGCGAACGACCTGTGTGGGGAAAACCAAGCACAGAAGAGCAAAAACAAGGGGTTAAAACTGTCTTAGATGACAATTATAATTTACAGTTTTTTCAAAGATTAGTAGGAACATGGAAGTTAGATAATTTTATGATGAATGTTTATGAAAAAATAGAGTAAGTTACAAAAACAAAACCCCTTTATAGGGGTTTAAATCAACTCATAATATTATTATATTCCCAAGGCTAAAAGCCATAAGTATAATTTAGAATAACAGGAATAATACTCGTGTTATTCTTCCTTTTCGTTTAACTTTGAGTTTGACTTGCGACGACTCACTAAACCGAGAGCCGTAACTGTCAATAACCCGGCAATAGTACCTGGTTCAGAAACGGTTTCTGCGGTATTGGCAGGAGGTAGATCAGTAGATTCTCTGATAATATCATCCAGTTCTGTAATACCAGTTGATTCATTAGACAAATCAAGAAACCACTGGGTATTCTCTGGTAGTTCTACAAGAACACTATCTGGGGGATTGAAAGTGAATGTAACGTCACCAGTGAAGATCACCTTCTCCTCTTCGAACCACTCGCCCAACATACTCATGAATTCGCCGATATATTGATTTTCTACAAAGAATTCATTCTTGTTTTCTGGGTCTCGCGTGAAATCAAAGGCTATAGCAGTAGAACTCATGGTTGCTGCAATAGCTACTCCGGAAGCAAGAGATACAACTGTTTTTAAGATTGGTTTCATAGACTTCTCGGTTATGACAGGAATAGTGCCACTTAATCTTATGATAGGTAAAATTAAGGGACTTCTTGAATAATGATAGCAGTAATTTTACTTAATTTTACTTAATTATGGGTTAAGAATCTTTATATAGAAATCAGGTTTTAGTTGTGAGAAAATCAAGAGCAGGGTTTAACAAAGTCTTTAACCCCCTATAATACTATTTTCATCAACTGAGACTACATATGTTAAGGTTGTAGGGGTCAACGGCCGTTGACACCTACGGAAATTTGTAGCTTAACTTTAGGAAACTATTTAGATTTTAGCTTCTTCTTTGACTAATTTTTCCCAACCTAATTCTTTGAGGTTATTATTACGACGGAGGGGACGAGTTGCTAGTTCTAATATGTCTCTTGCATTGGTAAACCCGTGAATTTGTGCAAAGGTAAATTCTACTGACCATTTAGTATTTATTCCTCTTGCTTCTAAAGGGTTGGCGTGTGCCATTCCTGTGATAACTAGGTCAGGTTTTAATTCATAAATACGTTGAATTTGATTATAATTATCAGGTTTCTCGACAATCTTAGGCACAGGTACACCCATTTCTTTACAGGTTTTTTCTAGAAAATCTAATTCTGCTTTTTGGTAACGTTTGTCCATATAAGGAATACCAATTTCTGGACAAGTCATCCCACAACGAATTAAGAAACGGGCTAAAGAAATCTCTAACAAATTATCACCCATAAAGAAAACAGACTTACCTCGAATAAGTTTAATATAGTCTTCTAGACTCTCCCAAATTTTGGCTTCTCTTTCTTCTAACCCTTGGGGTTCAATATTGAAAACGGAGCATATTTTTTCTATCCAAGCACGAGTACCATCGGGACCAATGGGGAAGGGTGCGCCGATTAATTTACACTTACGACGACGCATTAAAGTAGTAGCAGTTCGGGATAAAAATGGGTTAACTCCACTAACATAATAACCTTCATCAATTACGGGTAATTCTGTATATCTTTTTGCGGGTAACCAACCATCAATTTTTATGCCTTGTTTCTTCAATTCTAGGGTTAAATTGGTAACAACTGGATCTGGTAAAGAGCCAAATAAAACTAAGGAAGGATGTTCTTTATATTCAGATTCTTCTTGTTTAATATCTTCTTTTTTTCTGCCGAAATTTAATAGTTTATGGATAGCATTTCTTTCTTCTTTTTCTGATTCTACTTTGACATTTTTAGGACATTTATGAGCCATAGCAGCCAAGACTGTATCTTCTCCTTGAGTGAAGGCATAATCTAAACCATTGGCTCTTGCTGTAACAATAGGAATACCGATTTCAGACTCTAGTTGAGGGGCTAATCCTTCTAAGTCCATTTTGATGATTTCTGTGGTACAAGTACCGATCCAAACGATTACACTGGGGTTGCGATCGCGTTTTATTTGTAAACACAATCTTTTCAGTTCTTCGTAATCTTTTAATTGAGCAGAAATATCTCCTTCTTCTAATTCTGCCATAGCATAACGGGGTTCGGCAAAAATCATCACTCCCATGGCATTTTGTAGGAAGTAACCACATGTTTTTGTGCCGATAACTAAGAAGAAACTATCTTCTATTTTTTGGTATAACCAAGCGACACAACTAATAGGGCAAAAAGTGTGATAATTGCCACTTTCGCAGTCAAATTGTAAGGATGTGGGTTCTTGTAAGGCAGTCATAATTTAGAGTTCTCCTTTTTGTAATTGTTGTCTAATGCGTTCAATTTCGTCAGTATCTGAAGAGTTTAATTGTGGATTTTTGGCTCTTTCTTCTTCCCTTTTTTTGAGTTCAGTTTCAGGATTAAAATTTAAACCTAGAACTTTAATGAGGTTGTTGTAATCAGAACTGAGTTCACAAAAGGGTGGCATCCAAAAAGATAATTTTGGTTCTAAAGCTGTAATAGCTCCTAAAATGATTTCAGCAGAAGGTCTTTTCCCACCATCAGGAGTGTTATACCAACAATTTTTAGAGTCCATTAAAGGTTGAATCCAACACCGATTAATTTGATAATAATCTAACCATTTATCAGATAAAGTTGCCTTGATTTGTTCAAAAGTCATCATCAATTTAATCCTAAGCACAAAAGTTACTATAGACAGTATTCCCTTATTAGTTAGGATAGATATCATTTAAGTGAACAAATCAAAAAGTTTCGTTTCGTAGTAGGGTCTTTAGACCCTAACTAACGCTAAAGCGTTGACGACGGAGCCTAAACCATCATCAAATCTAACTCTTCCTCTTCTGTTTTTGGAGCTTGAGGATTAAGATAGAAATCAGATAACAAGCTGAATAATTCTCTGTCTTGAGCATCATTAGGAACCACCCCTTCTGGTAGAGCTAATAACTGATCCGCAATGTTTAAATAGTAGTTACAAACATAGTCAAGAGAAGGGTCATTATCTGCCATTTCAAACAAGGTTTGTCCCTTAACCCGTGATACCCTAATATCCTCAATTAAGGGTAGAATTTCTAACACTGGCATAGGAACCCTTTGTACATATTTGTCGATTAAATCACGTTTAGAAGTACGATTACCAATTAACCCGGCCAACCGTAAAGGATGGGTACGTGCTTTTTCCCTCACCGATGCAGCAATACGGTTAGCAGCAAACAACGCATCAAACCCATTATCCGTGACAATTAAACAATATTGAGCATAGTTTAAAGGTGCAGCAAACCCACCACAAACTACGTCCCCTAATACGTCAAATAAAATGACATCGTACTCATCAAACGCATTCAGTTCCTTTAGTAGTTTAACCGTTTCTCCTACCACATAACCACCACAACCAGCCCCTGCTGGAGGCCCCCCTGCTTCTACACAGTCAACCCCTGCATATCCTTTGTAGATAACGTCTTCGGGCCAGATATTTTCGTAGTGAAAGTCTTGCTCTTGTAGGGTATCAATAATGGTGGGAATAAGAAAACCTGTCAGAGTAAATGTACTATCATGTTTGGGATCGCAGCCAATTTGTAGTACCTTTTTACCTCGTTTAGCCAATGCTGTAGAGATGTTGCAACTGGTGGTTGATTTTCCGATCCCACCTTTTCCGTAAACTGCGAGTGTTAAAGTCAAGGGTTTAGTCTCCTGCGTTCAAAATAATGCTTGTTATGACTGGGTTGTAACCTGAGTCTGTTTGTCAACCTCATTACTCGCATTATGGAACAACTAGCTATGAATTCCAAGAGGAGTTCAGAATAAATAGGCTAGTATTATCAAGTATTATTTTATAAATAAGATTAAAATAGTAAAAATTGCCTTTAAAAACTTTAAAACTCTGAAAAAGATCTTAAATAAAATTTTGTCTTCCGCATTTTAATAATTAGGAACAATATGAAAATTTTATAATTGAAGCGATCGCATATCTTCAAGACAAAATCACTAAAACTATGATTATATAAAGCTTATAGAAGTTTACTGTTGCCATAATTTTTTAGTACAAAACAGCTAAAAATTAAGTAATGTAACAAAAAAGGGTTATTTTCCCTCAGTTAAGGGACAAAAAATGATCTCAAAAAGAATTTTATAAAGAATAGTTACGATTTCTTTTCTGGGGATCAACGGCCGTTAAGCTATTATGATTATGATTATCAACACAAAAGAAAACTGTAATTTTGCCTACCTAATAGTTAGTTATATATAGGGTTTGTTGGACTCATGAGGTAAACTTAATATCTAACTCCAAACTCCTAAAACTAGAAAAATCTAGGGAGCATCCCATTTTTGTATTTAGACAGTTTAAAAGGATGCAGATACTTCGCGAAACTTATTCGCGAATAAGTTTAAATATTTACCTTCCATCAATTAATTCTGACATAATGGGGGTGTAAACATTGAGAATTATCTCATTATGACTCCATTAGAAAGACTTGAACTTGAAGCTTGTATAAACAGAGCAAGTGAAATACTTTATAAAAATGCAGACCCTGACTCTTTAGAGACTCTTGAAGACATCGAAACTGCTGTGAGGGAGCATGTTTTAGAGAATGTTAGTCCACAAATAGCCCGTCTTGGTGCGCCTTCCCTTGCGCCGTAAGACGACGCGGGTTCGCACCGCTTTTTTTATCGAAAGAAAAACAAAAACGAGAAAAGGAAGAAATCGGAAAATAAAAAGTTGTGTGGGACAATTAAAAATAACTGAAAAACAATGTGACCGCTTAGGCGTTAATCCTTATACTCGTCATAGTCCCCTTCTAGAAAAGTGTTGTTTGCTCTTAAGTGCCAATGAATCTTATCAGAATGCGGAGAAGGATATGTTATTATTAATGGGCTTTAAAGTTGGACATTCAACCCATCATCGAAAAGTCCAGAGAATCGACAATTTATTACCAGAAGTAAAACAAGGCTGTTCAGAGGTTGCTGTAGATGGAGGGAAAATCAGATTAAGAGGAGAAGACGGGGAAAAAAGTTATTGGAAAGAATATAAAACTGCTAGATTACAAGGAATATATTACGGTGCTTTTTTTCAGGATAATCAATCTTTAATCGATTGGGTTAATAGTCAGAAGTTAACTAATCCGCTTTATTATTTAGGAGATGGTCATGATGGAATTTGGAACATAATTGCTGAAATTGGGGATGAAAACCAAAGAATAGAGATTATTGACTGGTATCATTTAATGGAAAATCTCTACAAAGTTGAGGGAAAAAGATACCAACTTGAACAAGTTAAAGCTTATTTATGGATGGGGCAAACCTCGTCAGCTATTAGCTATTTACGTAACCAGGACCCGGTGGGAGGTAATCAGTTTTGCAACTATCTGATTAAACGAAAATATCGCATCATTAATTATCATTATTATAGCTGGCAAAAAATTTGTTCAATTGGCAGTGGAGCCGTAGAGTCAGCCGTAAAACAAATAGCACATCGTGTGAAAATAACTGGCGCACAATGGAAAGCTAAAACCGTTAATAATATTCTATCAATAAGTTGTGCCTATCTCAATGGTCAACTAGCTATTTAATTCTAATTAAATAATAAAAATGAAGACAAGTAGAGTAGAACTTCGCGTATTATAGTAGCGAATTAATTTCGCATGGAGTTCAATATTTATGGGACGTAGAGGATATGTCGAGACTGAACAGGACAAATTAGATAGAATACAAAGATTAACCGAAGCTATTGCTGAAATAGAGTCATATTTACAGTTTTTTGATGATAAGGGAAAACAAGCTGAAGATGGTTGTTGGGTAGTTCGTTATCAAGTGAGGCAAAAAGAAAAAATTTATTGGTATTACAAGTTACAAGCAGATAGACCCATATTTGAACAGAAAAATGGTGAATCTCTCAGTAAATATCAACATTTGGGCAAAGGTGGCACAATTGCCCATGTCGATGCTGTCATGGGAGTCCTCAGAAGAACCATTGTTAACGAATTACAGTCTTCCCTTGTTTCTTTGAAAAGCTGTGTCGTTGATATCGCTTATGATGAAGAACATAAAAGTAGATAATCAAAAAATTATTTCGCGATTAAATTCCGCGAATAATGCTTTATTTCTCCAAAAATGGGATGCTCCCTTTTAGCCTCGAAGAAATATTAGACAAAAACTTCCTCCCCAATGATCAAAGAACAGTCTTATTAGAAAATGAAGTTTCTAATTCAAAAACAACCAAGGATGATTAACTATCAATAATTAAAAATGACCTTGGCCTGATATCTTCACTATGCTATATGTTAAATTAATCAATTATTAATTGACAACTTAGGTAAGGGAAAATAGTTCAACGCTGCATCTGCATCTCGTACAATATCCTCAACTTTTTGATAATTTTCCTTACTGGTAGTCATCCCCATAGTGACACTAATATAAACTTCGTAATCATTCAATTGAAAGGGACGAGAAAAACTTTCTTCAATCACCTTTACTACTTCTAAGCTACCCTCTGAATTACTAGAATGGTTTAAGATAACTCCAAATTTATTTCCTCCTAACCGTGCTAAAGTATCTTGAGAGTTGAGATATTTTTTTAATCTGTCTGAAATTTTAGTCAAAAGATTATCTGCCACCAAAGAACCATAAATATTATTAACTATTTCCAAGCTATCCAAGTCTATCAGTAAAACAGAAAAAGAAGAACTTGTATCTTCATGAGTTTTTTGTAAAGACTTTTCTAGTTCTTCAATAAATATTTGTCTGTTGGGTAAACCTGTTAAGTGATCATTACAAAACTCATGGTATAATTTTGCTTCATTATCCTTGATTAATTGTTCAATTTTTTTCACTTCACTGATATCTTTGGCAGTACAAATAATAGCCATAATGTCTTGTTGGTTAGATAAAATTGGTTGATTGGATAAAAACATAGGAACTTTTTGATTGTTTTTCTTGAGATAAGTGGTTTCTATGATTCTGTTGATACTATTCTCAACAAGAGATAAATGAAAATCTTTCTCATTTAAAATGTCAAAAATAGATCGGTTAACCAATTCCTGTTCTGAATAGTCTAATAAATTGAGAGTTGTTTGATTCACCATTAATATTTTATAGTCTTTGTCCAGTAAAATAACACTATCACGAATAGTATTGATTATGGTTTGTGTTTGCGGACAAGTAACAGGGTTGAAATCAGTAAACTCTAGATTAAGTTGTGTTAAAGCCATAAAAAAGTTATTTTTATCTTGAGGAGAGTTATTCATCAGACATAACAAGAAATATTTGCCGTTCTCAGACAGTTATCAATTCTTTCTCCCTTTAATTTTCATTCTGAGATAACCAGGAATACCCTCAAATAAAATATCACATCATTGTTATAGCACATAAAAAATAGTTTGGACAGATAGACGTTGGTAAAAGGGAACAAGGAGCAGTAGGATGTCATAACTGTCCGACTATTAATGCACAGTGTTATAAAACAGCAAAATCAATGAGAAGATGTAATTTTGCAGTTATGTTACTCAGTTAAGAAAACAGGAGCTAAAGAGAAAAACAACTGGTTTTTAACCTTCTATATTTAGTTTATAAATTAATAAATAACTTGTCTGTGAGAAAATAGAATAAAATGTAAGCCATTTTCAAACAGTGAAAAATGTTATCTGAAGAAGAAGCTTTTACTTTCGTAGAAACTATCCTAAAACCGAACTATCTCAACGATCTTCAAGGGTTGGTGTTTCGTCAGTGTTGGTTAGGGAAAACTTATCAAATGATTGCAGAAGAAAATGGCTATGATGCTGATTACATAAAGGTTGCGGGGTCTAGACTCTGGCAACTACTCTCGGATACTCTCGGGGTGAAGATCACAAAAAGTAACATTCAGACGGTTTTGAGACAGTCTTTCAATAAGACACCGTCTCTATCCATAAGTCCTTTGGGTCAACTACCTTTTTCTGATGGCACTGTACCACGAAACTCCCCACTATATATAGAACGTCCTCCCATCGAACAGCGTGCTTATGCTGAAATTATCAAACCAGCAGCTTTATTAAGAATTAAAGCACCCTCTAAAATGGGTAAAACTTCTTTAATGTTGAGAATTTTAGCCTATGCCAAAGAAAATAACTACTATACCGTTCGCTTAAACCTACAACAAGCAAATAACACCTTATTCACCCATTTAGATCCCTTTCTACGTTGGATTTGTGCTAATATTGCTCATCAGTTAAACAAAGAACCGAGACTGGATGACTATTGGGATGAAGAACTAGGGAGCAAAGTTAGTTGTAATGCTTATTTACAAGGATATATTCTCGAATCTCTTGATAATCCTTTGGTTTTAGCTATCGATGAAGTGAATCATCTTTTTGAGTATGGAGATATTGCCCAGGAATTTTTACCTCTGCTGCGTTTTTGGCATGAGGAAGGGAATAATATTGAGATTTGGCAGAATTTACGCTTAATTATTGTCCATTCCACAGAAATTTATATTCCGCTCAAATTACAACAATCTCCTTTTAATGTTGGTATTCCGATCCAACTACCCGAATTTAATTTAGAACAAGTTCAAGCTTTGGCCGAGTTTCATTCTCTTTCAAATATTATCGATAATGAAGGTAGTGAACCTTTAAAAAATTTGATGAAAATGGTGGGGGGACATCCCTATTTAATTCGTCTAGCTCTTTATCATTTATACCAAGATAAAATAACTATGAAACAATTGTTAGAAGAAGCACCCACTCCCACAGGTATCTATGATCATCATCTACAAAATCACCTAATTACTCTACAAAATAATCCTGAGCTAGCTGCTGCTTTTGCTAAAGTAATCAAAGCGAAAAAGCCTATGCAGTTAGAAACAATTATTGCTTATAAACTAGCAAGTATGGGATTAGTTAAATTGCAAGGAAAAGAAGCATTTCCTAGTTGTCAACTCTATTGTTTGTACTTTTCAGTGGTCATTTAGCAAAATAATTGACAATTGATCGTTGATAATTAAGGCTCTGTCGTTTAGACTAAACGAAAGCCCTTATTCATCTCCAGTTTTGACAATTGATCTATGTTCAACAAACCCTATTTCATTTTAATAGCATTGTTGTTAACCATGCCCTTAACCGCTTGTGGAGGAGGTAGTCAAACCTCTGACAACCCCACCCCGACAAGTAGCAGTCGTCTTGATACCATTAAACAACGAGGAACTTTGATCTGTGGGGTGAATGGGGAAGTCCCTGGGTTCAGTTTTGTGGACGAAAATGGTCAATATTCGGGGTTAGATGTGGATGTTTGTCGGGCGATCGCTGCTGCTTTGTTCGATGATCCCGAGAAGGTAGAATACCGCAAATTAAGCGCACAGGAGCGTTTTCCTGCTGTTCAATCGGGAGAAGTAGATGTTCTCAATCGTAACACTACCTGGACTATCAGTCGAGACACCACTAACGGCATGGAATTTGCCCCAACTATCTTTTATGATGGTCAAGGAATTATGGTAACAACAGCTAGTGGTGTGACGGATATACAAGGACTAGCTGGTAAATCCATCTGTGTCTTGGCAGGAACAACTACAGAGCAGAATTTAGCCGACCAAATGCGAAAAAAAGGCATAACTGACTATAATCCTGTTACCTTTGATGATGTGGACGCTCTTTATGCTGCCTATCAACAAGGACGTTGCGAAGGGGTAACAGCCGATCGCTCTCAATTAGTTGCCCGTCGCTCTATTTTACCCAATTCTAATGACCATAATATACTCAATGTGGTCTTATCAAAAGAACCTCTGGGTCCGGCGGTTAAAAATAATGATTCTGATTGGTTTGATGCAGTTAAATGGATCACATTTTCTTTGATTCAAGCCGAAGAATTTGGAATTAATTCTGAAAACTTAGCAACATTTGAAAAGAGCGAAGATCCCAATATCAGACGGTTTTTAGGGTTAGATGATAAATTAGGGGAAGGCATAGGATTACCCAACGATTTCGCTAGTCGTGTTGTTAAGCACGTTGGTAATTATGGAGAAGTTTATGATAGAAATATAGGTAAACCTTTGGGGTTAGAACGCGGACCAAATCAGTTATGGACAGAAGGGGGGTTATTATATTCTCCACCGTTTAGATAATATAGATCAAACATAGTCTTATGTCTAATATTAATCAAGAAAAGATTCCTTTTTGGCGTGATTCACGAATTATTAAAGTTGTTATACAAGTTTTAGTTATTGGTGTTATATTACTGCTCTTAGTTTTTTTTGGGAACAATCTTGTTAATAATTTTAGACAGTTGGGATTAACTTTTGGTTTCGGCTTTATTTTTGATCCTGAGTTAAATTCCCGTTTTAATATTGGTGATAGTCCCATTCCTTATCAACCAACTGATCCCTATTATCGAGCCATTTTAGTTGGCTTATTAAACTCATTAAGAGTTATGATTACTGGGATCATTTTGGCTTTTATTTTAGGGGTGATTATTGGACTAGGACGATTATCAGATAACTGGTTAGTTCAAAAAATAGCGACAGTTTATGTAGAAATAATACGCAATACTCCTTTATTACTACAACTATTTTTTTTGTATTTTGCTGTTTTTCTAAAGTTCCCTAAAATCGATGCACCTCTAATTATATTTAATTCTGTTTTTCTCTCTAATCAAGGAGTTTATGTACCTTTTCCTTTGGCTAATTTACAAACTTTTTTAGCTATCTTAACCTTATTCTTTGGTGGAGTTATTGCTTTTTTGATTTGGCGTAAACAAACCCAAACAATTATACAACAAGGAACAACTGGAAATTTTTATAATCTAGCTTTAATTGTAATTATAATTGTCTCAATTTTAACTATTATCTTAGGTTTTGATTGGGAATTTCCTAGCTATGATTCTCAAATAAAACGTATCCAAGATGGCTTGAATATTTCCCCTGAATTTGCTACCTTATTAGCGGGGTTGACCATTTACACCGCAGGGTTTATTGCTGAAGTAGTGCGCTCGGGTATTCAATCCGTTTCTAAGGGACAATGGGAAGCAGCTAAAGCGTTAGGATTAAACTCGGGTTTAGCTATGCGTTTGGTCATTTTTCCTCAAGCATTACGGGTGATGATTCCTCCTCTAACCAGTGAATTTTTAAACTTAGCTAAGAATTCTAGTTTAGCGGTTGCCATTGGTTATAATGATATTTATGCCGTATCTAATACCATTTCTAATCAAACAGGAAAATCCATCGAAATGTTATTAGTTGTTATGGCAACATATCTGATTTTTAACCTGATTATTTCTACGGTTATGAATTTGTTAAACCGCTCAGTACAACTAAAAGAAAAATAATAGGAGTGATAAAAATTAAGATGAATGAAACCATTAGTTTTCTAGTTAAGCTGACTATTATTTCCCTGATATTATCTCTAGTTATCAAATATTCAGGACTTTTGATTTCTATCCCTCCTACTGATGTTAATGCTCTGATTATAGTCATGATACTTCCCTTGACAGTTGCTTTACTTTTAGGTAAAAAAATGTTGAGTAAGGATTCTGATTCATAAGTAAAAAATAATCTCTGGAGAGGGAGAGGTAGTTTTGAAATTTTCTCAATGGGTTGGTTTTGTAATCTTAGCATTTTGTATTTACCTTCTTTGGAAAATTAGGGAGTTATTACTTTTACTGTTTACTGCTGCCATCATTGCCAATTTTCTTAATCATGGTGTTCAACTATTACAAAGAATGGGAATGAAACGGGGCTATGCAGTATTATCATCTATTCTCTTATTATTAGCAATATTGTCAGCATTTTTCTGGCTCATTATTCCCCCCTTTGCCGAACAATTACCAGAATTATTCAAGTTAGTTGCTTTAGGAATTGATCAATTAATTATCAGCACTAAAGACTTTATATCAAGGCTCGATCCAAAATTAATTGATGCTTTACCAACTAATCAAGAAATTATTGAACCATTACAACCATTATTGAAAAAAATCGCCGGTCAAGGATTATTGGTTTTTTATGCAACTTTAGGTATTCCTTTAACTTTACTATTGTTATTTGCTTTAACCTTTATGTTACTAGCTAATCCTAGTGCTTACCGTCAAGGATTTATTCGTTTATTTCCCTCATTTTATCGCCCAAAAATAAACCATATTTTGAAAGAATGCGATCGCTCATTACAAGGGGTACTAACTAGCATATTATTTCAGATGGTGATGATTTCCTTATTAAGTTTTATTGGTTTATCAATTTTAAGTATGCCCTTAACTTTGGCACAAGCAATGTTAGCAGGAATTTTAACCTTTATTCCCAATATCGGACCTGTGTTGAGTCTTATTCCACCTGTGACTATCGCTTTATTAGAAAACTCTTGGAAGTCCGTTACCGTCTTTATTCTTTATATTATCTTTTATATCGTTATTCAAATGATAGAAAATAAGTTACTAACTCCCTTAGTTATAAAAAATAGAAAATCCATATTACCTGCACTAACCTTACTCTCACAAGTATTTTTTGCTAGTTTCTTCGGTGTTTTGGGCTTCTTTTTAGCCTTACCTTTGGCCTTGGTAAGTCAAGTCTGGTTAAAAGAAGTATTAGTTAAAGATATTTTAGACCGATGGAAGGTTCACAATTCATAATTGAAAATTGAAAATTACTCTTTATCAAGCAAATAAAATACCCTGACAGCAATGCGAACAATTTCAGAAATAAACGAAAAAATTAACCAAAAAAAGGCAACAGTTTGGACTGTAGAAGAACTAAAAACACGGGTTAAAGAAATAGGAATTGATGAAGCTTTTAAAACCGTTGATGTTTTATGTAGCGGTACTTTTGAACCGATGGAGTCATCTGGGGCTATTCTTAACTTAGGTCACACCGATCCCCCCATTAAGATACGGCAATGTTGGTTAGACGGGGTTCCTGCTTATGCCGGGTTTGGGGCGGTGGATCTCTATCTAGGGGCTACTGCTATGCTTGATTATAAGGTCATCGCTGAGATCAATGATAATGATAGCCGTTCAGGAAGTGTTACTGTGGAAAGGGGTGGAGGCCATGTCATCGAAGACTTAATCGCAGGAAAACCAGTCAATCTCAAAGCTATTGGTCAAGTTACCGACTGTTATCCTCGATCCTCTTTTGAAACAACCATTACCCGTAAAACCATCAACCAGTTTTATCTATATAACCCTCGTAACCTTTATCAAAACTTTATTGTGGGGGTTAATGGTGGCGATCGCCTTCTTCATACCTATCTAGGTCCACTGCAACCCAGTTTAGGTAATGCTGTCTATTCTAACCCAGGTGCGATCGCCCCTTTATTCAACGATCCTGACTTAGAATTAATTGGCATCGGTAGTCGTATTTTTTTGGGGGGTGGTGTGGGTTATATTGCTTGGGAAGGTACTCAACATTTCCCGTTACAGAAACGCCTATCTAACCGTACCCCTATCGGTCCGGCCGCCACTTTAGCCTTAGTTGGGGATGCCAAAACCATGTCACCTGAATGGGTGAGAGGGTGTTATTTTAAGCATTATGGTCCTTCGTTGATGTTGGGGGTGGGTATTCCTTTTCCTGTGTTGGATCGTAAAGTGATCGAACATTGTGCCGTTGGGGATAAAGATGTGGTTGCACCGGTGATTGATTTTTCTATTCCCCGTCGGGTACGTCCTACCTTTGGTTTAGTCAGTTATGGTCAACTAAAAACAGGCCGTATGACTATTGAAGGGAGAAGTATTCGGGTTGCACCCTTAGCGAGTATTGCCTTATCTCGTAAAGTAGCGCAAGAGTTGAAAAGTTGGATTGAAAAAGGAGAGTTTACTTTAACCGATCCCGTTGCTCCTTTGCCCAAAGATCGGACATTTATGGCACAAGATTTATGGGGATCTAAAATGACTTTAGATTAGATTGGGAATCACTTCCATTACCGAAAAAACCTCCCATCACCCTGTCAAACCTCAAAGTAATGTTTTTGGTTTCAATAACACCGAAGCACACGAAATATTTCCTCAAGGTGGAGCATTAACACAGATTGTCATCCCTATTGAGACTTTTGATACTTATGCAGATCAACTACAACGCCACGATATAGACGATGATTTTCGGAGTAAAAATCATGTGAATTTGTTACCAACTGGGATGAAAGAAATTAAAGATTATCTAAAACAAATATTGGCCTTAGCAATATACAACCCAACTTGGTTACAACAACCTCATATTGAGCAACTGATAAGCGATGATTTTGTTCCTTTGTTAATTAGTCAGATTCCCATCAAATTGAATTCCAAGTCTTTCGTAAAACCTTCCCGAAGAGCAAAGTTGATTATCCAAGCAGAAAAACAAATATTAAACAGTTTAGAAAAACCTCTCACCTTAAAACAACTAGCTGAAAACTTAGGATCTAGCAGTTCCGCCTTATCCTATGGGTTTAAGGACTTATTTGGGATGAGTCCCATGCGCTATATTAAAGTTAGACGACTTAATGCAGTACGACAACACCTGAAGGTAAGGGATCGAAAACGAATTACTATCGCTAGAGTTGCTAATCAGTTTGGTTTCTGGAGTTTAGGTCATTTTATTAGAGATTATCAAGCTATGTTTGGGGAGTTACCATCACAAACAGAACAAAACTAGACAGTTTTTAATCATTTTTCTCATCTTTTCCCTGTTCCCTTATATTCATAGTTAATGCTCACAACTGATAACTATTAGAGAGTATTTGTTAAGTCAATCTTAAGTCTTTTGATCCCCCCTAACCCCCCTACTCCCCTCTGTAAGGGGGGAACTAAAGGGGGGATCACTAAGGGGGCAAATGATGAAACTTCCCCCTTAGTAAGGGGGATTGAGGGGGATCATTTTTTCTTTACAAATACTCTCTTAAACCTGTTTTTGATAGGCTAAATAAACCGCTTCTAAAAAAAGATTGCTAGTAGTTCCTTCTGGTATTTCTTGAAGACCAATAATATCTTTAACTTGATAGGCTAATTTTCGTGCTAATTCCATTCTCGCCTCAGTAAACATTTCATCTCTTCGTTGTAAATATCTGCGAAGGGCGGCAAAATCTTCAGGTAATAATCTAGATAAATCTGTGTTATTTTGTAGATATTTAGTTAAGTTTTCTGCCTCTTGTGAAACAGTTAAATCTGTGCCTTTTTTGCCTTTTGCTTCTTGAATAATCAGGGTTCCTGCTACCCAGTCGCCAATGCGTTTTTCTCGTTTACCCAAAATTACAAACAACAGCCCCAAAAAGAATAAATCATCAACGGGTTTGAATAAAGCGCGTAGGGTTGCTTGTTGTAAAGTAATAGGTCTACCATTATCTTGAATTACTCGAATTTTAACAAACCTTTTTCCTGGAGTTTCACCTTGCCATAGGGTTTCAAACAAAACAAAATAACCCACATAAGTTGCAAAAATAATGAAAAATTGAATCGCTAAGATCCATAGACTAACTTGTTCTTCTTCGATACCAAAAAGACTAGAAATAATAGGAATATTGAATAAAAAGAAAGCAGCAATAATCAATAAGATCGTGATAATTAGACCTAAAATAATCATATCAATGACGAAAGCATAGACACGGTTGCCAATTCCTGCTAAGGTAAACTCTAACTCAACACTTTCGGGAGTTTCTATTTTAAATTGATTGAAAAAATCCATAGTTTTGAAGATATATTAGTAAGAATAGTTGAGAGCATACCACTTTTTTAGGAATTAAATTGAATCACGAAGTTGTATATCAATCCCTTCTTTACGAGTCCGTAAATCGTAATAAAGTACAGCTTTAATTGCTTGCCAAAAAGGAACTAAGAAAGCAGAGAAAGAAAAAGAAAGTATTAAAGATAAGGGTAAATAAATAAGTCCGAAAATAGTAGAATCAGGGGTAAAAACTGCCATTAGTAGCAAGCGTATCAAACTATCAATTAATTGTAGCACTAAGGAGACAGGAATCGCTATTAAAAAAGCAATAAAAGTAATTAATATAATTCGCCCAATAAATTGTTTAGTTAGTTGCCAACTACGATTGATTGCCTTAGTTGATGAAGATTGATTTTCAACAGCTATAGCTAAATCTGCTAGATATAATCGAGAATTAAGCCAGAATAAACTAACAATAAAAATCATCAATGCTAGTATTCCAAAAATACCAAAAAATACCCACAAAAACCAGGAATTAATCTGAGTAGCAATCGCTACTAAAATACCAAAAATAAATAAAAAGGATATATACCATCCCAAGAAGATTAAACCAATTAAGAATGCAGTTCCAAAAAACGTCCACAAACGGGGATTAATATGACGACGCGCGTCTCTAACACTTTCTGGTTGTCCACTAACTTCTCCATAAGCTAAACGGGATAATAAACCAGAAATAGCCATGAATTTTGCCCATCCATAAATGGGGACAATTAACCAACAATAGGCAAGTAGGCCTAACCTATAATAGACAACAAAGCGATCGCGATAAATACGAGCAGCAGCATTAATGATATTACCAACACTCAAAGGGCCAGGAGATTGGTAATCTGGAGAAGGGTTAGACATCAGAGATAATCAGGAAAAAAATGCAGAAAAGCAACCTATGATTATGTTAAGGCAAGTTACTTTGACATACTCCCCCGTTACAACGCAGTTTAACGGGGGATTCTTTCCACATCGCTGTTGGAAATTCCTTGTTCAACGAGACGACTTAAATCCTTAATGTTGCCATTAAGAACCCAGAGGTCGGACTCTCCCAAGGCGTTGGGGTCGGTTTGTGTATGCCCTACACTACCGTTGAGATAATTTCCCAAATATTTCAACCCTTTTTTTAGAATATTAATTGCTGCGTTATGATCCCTATCTAAGACTGCTTTACAGTTAGGACATTGATGAGTTCTGGTACTTAATGATTTTTGAACTCTTGTGCTACAAACTGAACAATCTTGAGTTGTAAAATGGGGAGGCACAGCAACACAAACGACGCGATAAATCTTCGCAAAATAATTCAACCATTCAGTGAATTGATACCAAGACGCATCACTAATTGATTTAGCAAGTTTACGGTTTTTAACCAAGTTTCTAACTTTTAAAGCTTCATAGACCACCAGATCATTAGACTGGACTAACGCCAAAGCATCTTTAATTGCTCTGTCTTTACGTTGTCTTGATACTTTAAGATGAAGCTTGGCAACTTTAACCCGTTGCTTGTGATAGTTGTTAGACTGTTTCTTTCCTTTACGGAACCGTTTTGATAATCGTCTTTGTGCTTTTTTAAGACGCTTTTCTGACTTTCTTAAATAGCGTGGATTATCAACAGTATTACCTTGGGCATCAGTATAAAACTCTTTTAAGCCCAAGTCAATTCCTGTTACTTGTCCCGTTGGTTCATGGTTTTCTTGACGTTCTACATCAATAAGAAACTGGCAATAATAACCGTCACAACGTCTCACAACTCTTACCCGTCTAATCTGTTGTTCTGAATAATAAACTAACGTTCTTTGACTACACCATAGATCAAATTCCCCTGCTTTAAATCCATCGGTGAATTTAATTTTACGTCTGTCATCAGATAGCTTATATCCCGTTAGTTTATACTCAACAGAACGAGTGTATTTTTTAAACCGAGGAAAACCTTTTTTGCCTGATATCTTGGCACGACAATTTTGATAAAATCTATTAATAGACTGCCATGCCCGATCAGCAG
The DNA here is from genome assembly GCF_000167195.1 of Crocosphaera watsonii WH 8501. GTDB lineage: Bacteria > Cyanobacteriota > Cyanobacteriia > Cyanobacteriales > Microcystaceae > Crocosphaera > Crocosphaera watsonii. The sequence goes on from NZ_AADV02000010.1 coordinate 32,854, forward strand.
CGGATTGACGGGCTTGAGAGTTTAATAAAGTCACCCAAGGGGTGTCTTTATTTTTCGCTAATTGAGAACAAAGCTTTTGGAGGTCATTACGGGTTGTCCCTTTATTATCCATCCAATAACGAACACAGGTATTCCGCACAAACTGAGACGTTCTAATGGCTTCATCCAGTCTCTGGTATTGCTGTGGTGTTCCGTTTTTCAGTTTAGCTTCTACAACTAGCATTTATGAATCTTCGACCTTGGATAAACTAAGTTTAACACAGTTTACATAAAAGTGCAAGAATTAAAATCGTTGCTTTGCGTTAATTTATTGGTCGGATTTCATCCCCCGCTAATTTTAGTTAGCATTTTGTGGAAAAATGTAGCAGGGGCATTCATCCGACATTTTAGGTAAATTTAGGAAAAATATAATGAAAATTCAACTTTGGATTGCACGACGGGAACCCTATTGGCAAAGACTGGATTTCCTGTTAAAAAAAATCGAAAAAAAAGGCATTAAATCTTTAAAAGCCTCAGAAATTCAAGAACTATCAGCACTGTATCGCTCTGTATCCGCCGATCTCGCCCGTGCTAAAACCTTCAAAGTCGGGACTATTCTCATTGAAGACTTACACAAGTTAACCACCCGTGCTTATAGTCAAGTTTACCAAGCACCCCGTGGTCAAGACTGGGGGGGTATTTGGAGATTTTACCGTTGGGGTTTCCCTGAAACGGTGCAGAAAACCTGGCCATATACAACGATCGCAACTCTCACCTTTATTGTCGGTGGGTTGATCGCTTGGTGGTATGCTTGGAGCGATCCTAATTTTATCGCGATGGTAGCTCCTCCAGAGTTAATCACCAAAGTTCGGGATGATCAAGAGTTATGGATGGGATCAATTATTGGGGTGGAACCCCTAGCCTCCAGTGGCATCATGATTAATAATATGTCAGTGTCCTTTAGAGTGGTTAGTGGTGGTATTGTTGCTGGTATTTTGACCCTATTTATTCTGTTTTATAACGGTTTACTCATCGGCACCATTGCCACGCTTGTGGGACAAAATAATTTAGCCTATCCTTTCTGGGCCTTTGTCTTTCCTCATGGTTCCCTGGAATTACCCGCCATCTTTTTATCAGGAGGGGCCGGCTTATTGATTGCTAGAGCGTTACTGTTTCCAGGGCAATATAAACGGGCCGATGCCTTGAAAATCTACGGATTACAAGCAGCACAACTGGTTTTTGGGATTGTTCCTCTATTATTCATTGCAGGAATTATTGAGGGCTTTTTTTCCCCTAACCCTTCTGTCCCCGATCCCCTTAAATATGTTGCTGGTTTACTGTTGTTTATACTTTTGATCCAATATTGTAGTTTAAGCAAAGGCACGAGTAGCAGTTCAATTACTCCGCAGTGACTGACGGGGAGAGGGTTTAGCTTAACTATAATGGGTAGTGCTATGAATCGCCCTAGTGCAGCTTGGCGAAAGTAATCCACCAGATTTTTACAGAAACTTTCGTGACTAGCCACGACAATGTGTTTCAATGAAACTAACGGAAGAATCTCGAAGTTGATGTCCATGATAAAAGCATTGCCAATTAACCTCTCCAACCTACAGAAAACAGTACTCCAACAAATAGTGAGAGGGACAACAAACCCCTATCGCCTTGTTAGACGAGCCAAGCTAATCTTAGCCGCAGCATCAGGAGAGAGCAATAGTTCGATTAGTCGAAGATTAGAATTAGACCGAGTACAAGTGCGTCAGTGGCGATCGCGATGGTTTGAGGAGAGAGAAAAACTGAGTGCCGCCGAAGAACAACAGGTAACGGAGAAAGCATTAATGGTCTTGATCAAAGGAATTTTAAGCGATCGCCCAAGACCTGGAACAACAAAATCCTTTACGGTCGAACAAGTAGTCCAGATTGTAGCGATCGCTTGTGAAGAATGTGAAAAATCAGACAGACCAGTGAGCCATTGGACACCTTCAGAGTTGGCGGATGAAGCCATAAAAAGAGGAATTGTCGAAAAGATTTCCCCCCGTAGTGTGGGGCGTTTTTTAAAAAGAAGCGACATTACACCACATCTCGTTCGTTACTGGTTAAATGCCAAAATTGATGATCCCTTAAAATTTAAAAAGCAAGTCAAATATATCTGTGAACTTCATCAAGAAGCTAAAACTTTGTTAGAACAAGGAATTCATTTAATTAGTACAGATGAAATGACAGGGATTCAAGCTCTTGAGAGATTATTTCCGAACAAAAGAATCAAGCCTAAACAAGTAGAAAAAATCGAATTTGAATATGAAAGACACGGAACTTTAAGCTTGATTGCGAACTGGGATGTGGCAAGAGGAAAAGTTGTTAGTCCCTCTATTGGACCGACAAGAACAGAACAAGATTTTTCTGAACATATCCAGAGAACGATTAAGATTGATGAAAAAGCAGAATGGATTTTTATTGTAGATAAACTCAACACTCATAAATCGGAAAGCTTAGTCAAATTAGTAGCAGAAAGCTGTGGAATTACTATTGATTTGGGGAGAAAAGGAAAGGAGGGGATTTTGCAATCTATGGACAGCAGAGCAGATTTTTTATCAGATGAATCTCATCGAATTCGCTTTGTTTATATTCCCAAACATACATCGTGGCTTAATCAAATTGAGTGTTGGTTTTCGATCTTAGTCCGGCGTTTACTCAAAAGAATTACTGTCCGTTCAACTGAAGAACTATCCCAAAAAATTCTCAATTTTATTGATTACTTTAATCAACATTTTGCTAAGCCGTTCGTTTGGAAATTTAAGGGCTTTAAAGATCATAAGTGACTGGTAGATTATTTTTGCTAAGCTGCACTAGCCAGAATGTACCAAAAAATTCAGCTACATATTTTTTGTTCATGATTCAATTTTCTATGAACTTTCGTTGAAATTGACTACAAGTTATCAGTAATTTTCCTTAAATGCAAGGTCATTAATGATTTTTCCAGATTTCTTTAACATTCAGTCATATCGAAGGGCTTTTTAGGTTAAGAAATAAGTTATTATGTTAATTTTTTATTAATCAACTATTTACCAATACAAAAACGACTAAAAATCCTGTCTAAAACAGATTCTGTGATCTCTTCTCCTGTAATTTCTCCTAATGCTTGAATAGCGGAGCGTAAGTCAATAGTCCAGAAATCTAAGGGTAATTCTTCCTTGATAGTGGTTTGTACTTGTTCTAGGGAAATTTTGGCACGGGTTAGGGCTGCCGATTGTCTTTGGTTAATGGCAAAGTCTAGGTTACTAGCTGTTAATTTATCCTGATGTATGGCTTTTAAAATAGCTGTTTCTAAGGCTTCGATTCCTTGATTATTGGCAGCAGAAGTCTTGACAATTTCGCTAATTTGTGTTGGAAATTGAGCTAAATCTGGGGTGGCTAAATCAATTTTGTTAATTACTAAAATAACGGGACGATGCTCTATTGCCTGATAAATTTCATTGTCTTGATTACTCCATACCACAGTAGCATCAACGGTGAGTAAAACGAGATCCGCTTGACTGGCCGCTAACTGCGATCGCTCAACCCCTATTTTTTCTACTTGATCCGTTGTTTGACGGATACCTGCTGTGTCTAAGACTTGGATGGGGATACCCCCTACCACTAACTGGGACTCGATAACATCCCTGGTTGTGCCTGGTAAGTCGGTGACAATGGCGCGATCGCTACGACTCCAAGCGTTTAATAAGCTTGATTTTCCCACATTGGGACGACCAACTATAGCTACTTTTAAACCATTGCGCAATAGTTCCCCTCGCTCTGCGGTGTTTAAAATGGTCTGTACTTGCTCTAAAATCGTCTCTAAGCCCTGAGAGATGGCTTTTTTATCTAAAGGTGGTAAATCTTCTTCAAAGTCGATCCTGGCCTCAATTTCGGCGAGAATATCTAGGCAATGATGGCGTAATTTTTGCAGGGGTTGAGCGAGTTTTCCCTGTAACCCGGCCAGTGCCATTTGGGATGCTTGTTGTGATCGCGCGCCGACTAATTCGCTGATGCTTTCAGCCTGGGTGAGATCGATTCTACCATTTAGGAAAGCACGCAAGGTAAATTCTCCGGGTTGGGCTAAGGTAGCACCTTGTTCAATACATAACTGTAACACCTGTTGCACGGGCATAATACCCCCATGACAGTGAAACTCTATCACATCTTCACGGGTGTAGGAACGAGGAGCTAACATGATTAATAGTAAGGCTTCATCGATCACCTGTTGGCTTTGGGGATGACGAATATAACCGTAAAGGATGGAATGAGACTGCCATTTTGGGTTTCCTGGGGCGATAAATAGGGTTTTAGCGATACTCAGAGCTTTATTTCCCGATAAACGAATGATACCAATGCTTCCCTGTTGAGGGACAATGGCCGTGGCGATCGCTGCGATGGTTTCTCCTTGAGTTATAATTTTTGTCATTATTGAAGTAAAAATATTATCTAAAAATGTCTATGTTTAAAGAAGAAAACCCCTTAAAAGGAGAAGCTTTGATTAAAGAAGTTTGTCGTCGTATTCGAGTTGCCAGAAGCTACTGGGATGCTCATAATAATAGAGCTTGTCGACGAGAAAGAGAAAAGGCATTACTATTATATAATCGTTTAAGTAAACAAGAAAAAGAAAAAATACCCCAAGTGTTGAGAGTTTGGCTGCGTTATCGGAGTGAAAAGTATTTTGGCTCTCATCAAACCCCACCACGAAAAAAGAAGAAGAAGAGAAAATGAGGCAATAAGTATTAAAAATAAAAAAGCTTGTAGTGAAGGCTTAAGCCTTCACTACAAGCTTTTTCTGTCCTAAAGGACTTACTACAGACATAGGTTAATTTGTGTTTATCTAGTCCATGATAAAATAATAATATATAATACTTTAATTCCAATTTTATTGATAAATTAATTAATAAAACTAACAGGATAATAAATCCATTGTTGATTTTCCTTGTTTAATTTTCCTTGTATAAATTTTGCTCCTTTTAAGTCTTTTAAACAGTAGTTTATCATAGAAATAGGACGATTTAAGCGAGCGCTCAATATTTTTGCAGTTATCCCTTCAGGATGGGTTGAGACTAAGTTCATAACTCTCTCTTTTGTTGTGAGACCGGGGGTTGAAGAAATAATAGTAAATGACAAGGTTAAGTCTACTAATTTGTTCAAATAGTACAGTTTCTATGACATCTAAAATTTTCACAATGTTCCAAATTAATTAATTAATGAACAGGGATAAATAATCAACAACTTCATGATAGACTAAGATAAACTTATTTTTGTTCCTGGCATGAATTACAAAATCAATAGTGTTGACCAATACCTTTAATACTTAGTCGATAATCACAGTTTGCTTGTTTTAAAATCCACTTAACATAGGTATTACTATTAGGGCCGGGAAAGTATCGATAAGAGTAATTATAAGGATAAATAATCGGACTATTTTCAATAGTTTCAGCTAGTTTATTCCCTAAAGTATCTGTCCAGATAGTTTCGCACCAACTTGCCCCATTACCAACCCCATTTTCAGAGGGCATTAAATTTTTATGTAAGTGACCCCAACTATCTTGAGAAAGAGACTGAGTTTGCCAAACTTCCCATCGATCTTTTTGCTTTCCTCTGATAATAACATACCAGTAATGAACGGCAATAAAACCAATAAAAGGTATTTTAGCGGCTCGTAGTTCAACAACTGTTTCCATAGTCTTTTGAGGGTGAAAGGTTAAAGATACGTTATTAATTAGAATATCATCTTTTCCATAATAATATCCCGATATTCCCTGTGTTACTCAACCTTTGTTAATGATATAATAGAGATACTGGTAACCAATAAAGTTGAGCAAAGATTTATGAGCTTAAATGTTGTTAATTTAGTGGGACGTGTCGGCTTTGATCCCGAAGTCAGATATTTTGAATCAGGAAAAGTAAAATGTACTTTTACCTTAGCAGTTAATCGTCGTTCTCGTAATAGTGATGAGCCGGACTGGTTTAATTTAGAGATGTGGGATAAAACAGCAGAAGTAGCAGCTAATTATGTCAAGAAAGGTCGTTTAATTGCTGTTCAAGGTTCCTTAAAAATCGAAAAATGGACAGATAGAAACACAAATGCTGAACGTTCTAAACCTGTTATTAATGTTTCTCGTTTAGATTTATTGGGTTCTAAAAGAGATAATGAGCCTGGTTTAGTCAGTGGTTATTCAGGAGGAAACGATGAGTTTTAATGGATAAAAAATATCTGAATTTTCTAACTATCTAAAACAAAGTAAATAGTATAAATAAGACTCATATTTTCAAAAATTTTATTTATACTATTTCATAATAGATGGTTAATGTTGGTGTATTATCCTAAGCTAATACACCCTACAATTATCTTAAAATTTACTGTATTTATTGAATAATTTACTAATTTTTATTTTCTATGAGACATCTAAATACTGGAGAAAATCTCCAAAATGGACGTTATACAATTAATTCTATTTTAGGTGCTGGTGGTTTTGGGATTACTTATCTAGCAACAGAAAACCCATCAAATGAGCAAATAGCTATTAAAACATTAAATGCAACAGTACAAGGAAAAGACAACTTTCTCGATTTACAAAATAAGTTTATTAAAGAAGCTTTTTTATTAGCAAAATGTAGTCACCCTCATATTGTTAGCGTTCATAATGTATTTGAGAAGGATGGATTTTGGTATATGGTCATGGAATATATCAAAGGGGATGATTTAGCGGTTTACTTACAAAAAAACGGTGTGTTTAATGAAGCGAGTTCTTTACCAATTATTCAACAAATAGGAGAAGCATTAAGTTATATTCATTCTCAAGGTTTTTTGCATCGAGATGTGAAACCCAATAATATTTTATTGTCTATAAATACTGTTAAATTAATTGATTTTGGTATAGCGAGGGAGTTTACCGCAGGAGAAACCAAAACCCATACTAATTATAGAAAGGATGGTTATTCGCCTCCTGAGCAATACGAAGAACGAGCAAAAAGAGGCATTTATACAGATGTTTATGCTTTAGCAGCAACCTTATATAACTTATTAACCGATGAGGTTCCTCTTCCTGCACAGTTTCGTAGTTATGCTACTTTACCTCCTCCCCAACAGTTTAATAATAAAATAAGCGATCGCGTTAATAATGCTATTCTTAAAGGGATGGAATTAAAACCCGAAAGTCGTCCGCAAACCATTCAAGAATTTTTATATTTATTATTACCTAAACCTGTACAAATACCTCAACCCAAAAAGGATGATTTATCATCAGATAGGGGTGTAGATTATAGTAAGTTAAGAGACTTATTAAAAGCAGGAAAATGGGAAGAAGCAGATATATGTACGGTGGGAGTGATCTATAAAGCAACAAATCGCAAAGGTGTGAACGCTAGATGGCATAAGGATATAGATAACCTGCCCTGTACTGATTTACGCACCATCAATCAGCTTTGGTTAGACTATAGTGGGGGTAAGTTTGGCTTTTCTGTCCAAAAGGAAATTTACCACCGTTTAGGAGGCACAAGACACTATAACGAGGAAATATGGATAGCCTTCGGTGATGCGGTAGGATGGTGTAAAGGAGGAAGTTGGTTGTGGCACGATCATATTACATATAATACATCAGCACCAGTGGGACACCTTCCGAGTTTTAGATTTTTTTTCTATTTTATAGTCGAAGTAGGTGGTGATGGAGGTTTTATCACATCTCTTCTCTCGCGTGAAGACTTGTAAAGTTTAGCATATAAGGCTTGTAGATGAATTTTAAGAATATATGTTTGTAGGGGCATAATATTATTATCGAAAATAGTTGGGTCTAAAACCCCGCCTTTTAAGGCGCATAGTTTTTGAAGCGGAGCATAAATCTCTGTTTCAAAAACAACTTCTGACTTCTGACTTCTGACTTCTGACTTCGTTAAGCCCATCATTTTATGTGTTGTCTATCAGGGGTTAATTCTGATTAATATTTGATCGTGTTGTATAATAATAGTATTTAGAATCATTTGTTTATATAATTTTATTAATTATAATGAAAAACATTAAATTGGATGAGTTAACAAAAGAAGCTTTATTAACACAAAAAGAACCTATCTCTATCGAGCATAACGGAAAATTTGTAGGCTATTATTATCCTGCTATTGATCATGATAAAGTTAAAGTAGCTAAAGAAAAATTAGATACTATTATGGAAAAAGTATTAGCTAAGACAGGTTTAACTGAAGATGAATATCTTTCAATGTTTATGAATGTACAAGAAAACTCATACCTTTAGTTGTTGATACAAATATCTTAATATCTGAACTTCTGAGAAAGCGAGGAAGAGACTTGATTAGTTCAGATTTGCTAGACTTATTTTTAGCTGAAAAGATGAGAAATGAAGTTGAATATGCGCTAAAAAAGCGGATAAAAATTATAGTTAATAAAACAGATTTAACGGAATATTTAGGTTAATTACAGTTAGAAACATCTTTAACTTTAATTAATCAGAAAATAACGACTATTCCCTTATCTTATTATCAATCTTTTGAAGAAGAAGCTAGAAAACGCATTCCCAGAGATCCTAATGACTGGGAAACAGTTGCTTTATCTTTAGCGTTACCAGCATCCATTTGGACACAGGATTATGATTTTTTCGGGTGTGGATGTCCAACTTGGACGACTCAAACGTTATTAAGTCAACTTTCCTAAAAAAATATATTGTATAATTAAACTTAAAAGCAGCCAAAATAAAAATTAACGATGAATACTAAAGAAAAAATCATAGTAGAAATCGAAGCATTACCGGAGTCTAGTTTATCTGTTGAAAGTATTCGTTATCAAATTCTCAGACATCATCAAAAAATTGCTGATGAAGAAAAGAAAGAGTCTCCTTATCACAACTTAATTAATTATTGTAGAAAAGAAATTATGGGATTAGAAAAAAGTATCGCACAAGCAGAAAAAAGATTAAAAAGAGGTAAATAATGCTATCTAATATTGATGGAAAACCCTTAAAAGTAAATTCAAAACTAGCAACTTTATTATTAGAATTAGGAGAAGAATGTGAAACAGTTTTATTTTTACTCAGTCAACTAAGACTGTCCAATCTTACCGATGATCAAAAAGGTGATATCTTAGCAGAATTAACTGGTGCAATCACTCATTTAAAAGTACATACCGAAAATCTACCTGATTTAATTGGAGATGAAATTTTAACCTTACCTGATGATTAAAAAAGAACAATGAATAAAGTAAAATTAACAATAATTGAAGGAAAGTTAAAAGGAAAAACCTTTGAATTTACAGATCGAACAACTTGTATTATAGGTCGACATCTTGACTGTTATCCCAAACTTCCTGATGATGCAGATCATAACACAATTTCTCGTTATCATTGTTTATTAGATATTAATCCCCCCGATATTCGAGTACGAGACTTTGGGAGTAAAAATGGGACTTATGTTAACAATAAAAAAATAGGACAACGAGAAGCAAACCAAACCCCAGAAGAAGCAGCAAAAATAAAATTTCCTGAATATGATTTAAAAAGAGGAGATGAGTTAAAACTAAGTAAAACTATTTTTCAAGTCTCTATAGAAATAGAAAAGAAAATCGCTACAACTTGGAAACCTGATCCCATAGAAAACTCAAATAAATTTAACTTTTTCAACTTCTTACAAAATCTCTTAAAACGTGCGCAAACAGAAGAAAATTTAAGCAATTTAAAAGAATATTAAATTATCGAAAAAATAGGAGAAGGGGGTTTTAGTGAAGTATTTTTAGCTAGGAATAAACAGACGGGAGAAAAGGTTGCTTTAAAAATGCTCTTACCCAAGTTGCTGCTAATGATTATGCTGTACAATCATTCCTAAGAGAAGCAGAAAATACTAAAGCTTTAAACCATCCCAATATTGTACAATTACGAGATACAGGATATGATCAAGGAACCTTTTTCTTTACCCTAGAATATTGCAATGGGGGAACAGTAGAAGACTTAATGCAGCAACGAGGTGGTAAACTAAATATTGAGGAAGCATTCAACATTATTTATCAGGTTTTGGATGCTTTAATTTATGCTCATCATGCAGATATTCCTAACATAAAACAAGCTGATGGAAGCATCAAACAAGGTCAAAGTTTAGTTCATCGAGATATTAAACCTGCTAACATATTTTTAGTAAAAAGTCAAGGCAAAAATATAGTAAAATTAGCAGATTATGGATTATCAAAAGTCTTTGATTTAGCTGGTTTAAGCGGACGAACAATGACGGGAAATAAAGCAGGGACTCCCCTATTTATGTGTCGTCAACAGGTGTTAAACTTCAAATATGTACAACCAGAAGTGGATATTTGGGCGACGGCAGCAACTCTGTATTATATGTTAACAGGATACTTTCCCCGTGACTTAAATAATAAAGATCCTTTTCTAGCTATTTTACAAGATTCTCCGGTGTCTATTCGTCAAAGAAATGTTAATATTCCTGATGTTTTAGCTAATATTATTGATCTTGCTTTACAGGATAATCCTGAATTACATTTTAAAGAGGCAGAAACTTTTAAACAAGCATTGATTAATAACTTATGATTTGTTATTATATTATCTATTATGCTTAGGAAGTTACTGAGATTCCTCGTTCCTCGGAATGACAATTATTCATTGTTAATTGTTAAAGAGATTCCTCGTTCTTCGGAATGACAATTAAAAATTTGATAGAATGATTAAAAGAAAAGAGTTGGACATAAGCCGGATTCTGTTCAATGGAGAGTTATCTATCTGGGACGTATGTTACCAAACGCCTCATGCGGTACACCTAAAACGGGACAGGAAAAAGACCAACCTTTTGCCCCTCCGACCTTGCTCCCAACCGGGGTTTACCGAGCCAGTACCTCACGATACTGCTGGTGCGCTCTTACCGACACCTTTGCACCCTTACCTACGTTGCCATAGGCGGTATTTTTCTGTGGCACTATCCTCACGCTCACGCGCACTGGGAATTATCCAGCAAGTCTGATCTTTCGGGAGTCCGGACTTTCCTCGAATGGGTTAAAATGACCCATGCGCAACTCTCGCGCCAACTCTTTTCTAATTCTATCTTAATTGTTGCGCCTTGGACTCCCGTTGAGCGCGTAGCTTAACGGCGAGACGGGGCTGTGGGCGGAACCACTTCCGCCCACAGCCCCTCATGAATAGCAACCAATAAATAAACCAACCAACGGGAGACGATTTACACGGTTTTAAATATCGTGTAGATTATGATAAGCTAATAAAAGCATGATTACGGGGTCGAGAAATTGCTAACCTTAACTTACGAGTACAAGCTCATTCCAGACAGGCAGCAAATTGAGGTCATAGAACACACCTTAAACGTTTGCCGTTTCGTCTGGAATCATGCTTTGCGTGAGCGTAAGGATTGGTTAAACTCTAGAAAATCTCCTGTACAGCAATGCTCTTCTTAGCAAGAGTATATTATACCTCCAGATACTCCTTATCCTAGCTACCACAATCAAGCCTTAGCCCTAACAAAAGCTAAGAAAAATAACGAGCTTCTTAAGTCAGTTAACGCCCAAGTTCTACAGCAAGTTCTTAGAGCTTTAGACAGGGCTTTTGATGATATGAAGTCGAAAAACTTTGGCTTTCCTCGTTTTAAGAATAGGTATAGAATGCGGTCTTTTGTTTACCCTCAGATGCTAAAAGATTGTCTCAAGGGTAATCAGATTAAGTTACCGCAGATAGGGTGGATAAAGTTTCGAAAATCTAGAAAGATACCTGATGGTTTTGAGATAAAACAAGCTCGTATTGTTAGGAAGGCATCGGGCTACTTTGTGATGCTCTCCATGCAATTAGATGTCAATATTCCATCCCCCCTAACCCCCCTTATGAAGGGGGGAATGAAAGGGGGGATTGGACACCCATTAGGTATTGACTTAGGTTTAGATAAATTCTTAGTTACTTCAGATGGAGAACTTGTTGATAGACCTCGCTTCTTAAACCGACTACAACGCAAGCGGAAGTTGCTGCAACGTAGATTAAGGAATAAGAAAAAAGGCTCTAATAATAGACACAAGTTAAACCTAAAGATAGCTAGATCCCAGATTCCGCACTTCAAAAAGTAGCATTAAATACTACAAGCCTGGGGTTAATAATTAAGTATAATTGCTTAAGCTCTTGAAGACAAAAAAGTGGGATAATTGCTTAAGTTGTTTCCTCTGTAAAAAAAGAGCGAAAAATGTCTTATTTAGAAGAAATACAAGTTAAAAATTTAGACCATTTAGGGATAGTAACTGGTTTAATTGATGAAATAGGAATAGTCAAAATAATTAATAATAAATTAGGAATAGATGTTAGAGAAAAAATCTCAGCAGGTACAGTAGTTAAGTCTATTTTAATCAATGGACTAGGATTTGTTTCAAGACCTCTATCTTTATTCAGTCAGTTTTTTCAAGATAAAGCCATTGAGAAATTGTTAGGAGAAAGAATTAAACCTGATTACCTTAATGATGATAAAATTGGGAGAGTAATGGATGAATTATATAAATATGGACTAAATGATATTTTTATTGAAGTAGTTTTAGAAGTAATTAAAAAATTTAAAATAGACCTTAAATACTCCCATTTAGATTCCACATCATTTCATTTAGATGGAGAATATAAAAGGGAAGAAGATAAAGAGAAACAGGAAGAAGAAAAAATTATTAAAGAAAGACCAATTTTTATTAAGAAAGGATATTCTCGGGATCATAGACCAGACTTAAAACAATGTGTCTTGGATTTAATAACAAGCCAAGATGGAGATATTCCATTATTTGTGAGAGTAGGAGATGGAAATGAATCTGATAAAGCTGTATTTGGAAAAGTTTTAGTAGAATTCAAAAAGCAAATAAAGTTTGATAGTATCATGGTTTGTGATAGTGCTTTATATGGTCAAGAAATCTCCAACTAATCCAACATTTAAAATGTACAAGGGTCCTGCTAGATCGACCTGCAGCATGCAGCTGCCCTGCCGTCC